>JANPIM010000013.1:0-555680 GCA_031425015.1 Segetibacter sp.
GAAGGCAAACATAAAATGAGTGTACTAAATGCTGTAAAATGTAAATTGTTAGCAAGGGTTGTTTCGGTTGTGAATAACAACAGAGAATATGTGAAAAAAGCAGCTTAAAAAAGGTTTGTTTTTATCATAGAAATCAAGGGCGAAATGCGGCAAAAAAATAGGTGTTGACTAGGTCAAAATAAAAAAATGCATATAAACTACAATGGATTGGGGATAACGATGAATAAGTAAGCTTACAAACACTGGCACTAACATTCTCGCAGTGGGCAAAATTGCACGTTGACGTTTCGCCGGACAAAATTTTTCTTTGCCATTTTTTTTGAAGGTATAGCAATGATACGAGGAGCTTTCGACGGTATTTGCCTACTTTCATACGTACCCAAAACTTAAATGATGAAACTGCTTGCTTCACTTCTTTTCTTAATTGTATTTGTTTCTTGCAAGAGCGAACAAACGGTAGACAAGTCCGCCACTAATTATTTTGCGCAGCAGGATAGTGGCGTGCAAGCCGGTGGAGTAAGAATGGTAGAGATTGAAACGCCAAAGGGCCGCTTTAAAGTGTGGACGAAAAGAGTAGGGAACAATCCTGCCATGAAGGTGCTGCTGCTTCACGGAGGACCCGGTGGAACGCATGAGGCGTTTGAAAGTTTCGATAGTTTTCTGCCACAGGAAGGCATCGAATACATCTATTACGATCAACTCGATTCGTATTATAGCGATCAGCCCAATGATAGCAGTTTATGGACAACGGATCACTATGTAGAAGAAGTGGAACAAATTCGTAAAGCCCTCAAACTGGATAAATCTAACTTCTACTTACTGGGTCATTCGTGGGGAGGAATCCTAGCGATTGAATACGCGCTGAAATACCAACAGCATATTAAAGGGCTAATCATTTCTAACATGATGTCCAGCATTCCTGCCTATGAAAAGTACAATGCAGTTTTGCGGGGGCAAATGAGAAAGTCTTTAGTAGATAGCTTACAAGCCTACGAAGCAAACGGGCAATTCCAGGATACAACGTATCAGCGGTTGGTTATGACGGAATATTATGCGAAGCACATTTGCCGCCTTGCGGAATGGCCGGAACCTTTGGGCAGAATGTTCAAGCATCTTAGCAGCGGTATCTATGTGGCCATGCAGGGCCCAAGCGAATTTAAAACAGGCGGACGCCTCATTAAGTGGGATCGTTCCGGCGACCTGAAGCAAATCTCGGTTCCCACCCTTACCATTGGCGGGCAGTTTGATTCTATGGATCCGCAGCATATGCAATGGATGAGCAAGCAAGTGCAAAATGGCCGGTATGTATTGTGTCCGCAGGGTAGCCACGCCAGCATGTGGGATGATCAGCCGCACTATTTTCCCGGTTTAATCAGCTTTATAAAAGACGTGAATGCGGGCAGATTTAAGAAAGAATAAATTTCACTCGCTTTATTTTTCGCGATTATTTTGGTTGATGTAAGAGCAGAGAGACTTATTTACGTGTAGCCTTATACTGCCACCATAGTTACGCTGTCAGTGTTCTGCATGCTGGGTATTTACTAATAGTAAATGGCCAGCATCGGCGGAATGGCATTTGCACTACTTTGTATGCAATTAAATGCCACACATGAAATCACTCATTATTATACTTAGCACATTAGCCGTGGGCTGTATGGCTTACACTGCCGACATAGACTGGAAAACAAAAACGGAACTGCCAGGCCAGTTGAGAGAAATTTCGGGGATGACTTTTAGTAGTGGAGTGATTTACGCAGTGAGCGATAAACCCAGACCAGTAATGTTTACACTGGACGAAGCTGGGAAATTACGGTCAACGATCACCATCAATAATTTTATTGCGAACGATGTAGAGGCAATTACATCCGATGCAGACAACATTTATATTGGAGACGTGGGTGATAATGAAGGCACCCGAAAGGACCGCACTATTCTGAAAGTTGCTAAAAGCAGTTTGTCTGAGGCGTTGTTTCGGGTTCCGCAATTGTATTCACTTTTCCTGGTGAGGAACAGGTGGACAAAAAGAAAAAAAACAACTTTGATTGCGAAGCAATTGCCGTTGCCAACGGTGTGCTGTATGTGTTTACAAAAGATCGGGAAGACAATGAAACCAAACTCTACCAGCTACCGAACCTACCCGGAAGGTATGAGGCTAAGTACATCAGCACCTTTAATGCAAAGGGATTAATCACCGATGCAGCCATCAGCGCCAATGGGCAGGAGTTGGCTTTGTGCGGCTATGATAAAGGCCACGTAAAACCATTCGTCTTGTTCTTCAGCAACTTCAAGCAGAACGATTTGTTTTCAGGGAACCACCAGAAAATTAACCTGGGTAACAAAGAGCAGGAACTACAGGTAGAAGGCATTACTTACGGTAGCAATAATATGATTTACCTAACCGCCGAAGGAGGCAAGAAACGCCCTGCACGTTTTTTTGCAATTGATAGAAAAAGGCTTGCTGCTTTGGGGAAAGGGAAGAATAATTAGAAGGGGAGAAGTACAACGATTCTCCTTTTTTTTACGGTTTTTATTTCTTCGGAAATTTCCTTCATGGTCATACAGGAAAGCCCGTAACGTTCGGCAAGTTCCACCATCTTGGCTAAGTTTTGGCGCCAAAGTTTACGGCTCACCATGTCCACAAAGTCGGAAAAGGAAAGCCGCTCTGCTTTAAGTCCAAACTTGTCAACTCTTGTTCTGAAATGTCTATGCTTATTATCTTTCGAATTCGTTCTGCAATTTTCATTTTTTAAAATTGAATTTTGAGGTATTGTCCTCGGTCTAATTTCTGCCAACATGATTGTTGGCCAAGCGGCAAACACTGGCCGAGTTGGTTTAGGAGGAACCTTTCCAAGCCAAAAACCAATATATTACGAAGCCTTAATTAGTGCGCTAATTCTTTTAATCTCCTTTTAGCTTCCTCGTTTTCGGAGTTTAATTGAATGGTCTTTTTAAAGAATGCTTTAGCCTCTTCTTGCCTGTTTAGGGCTAAATATATGTTTGCCATTGATAGGGTAATGAAATCTCTATCCGGAAATTCGATCACATTATTCTCTCCAACTATTCTGGCATCCTCATATCTTTTCAGGCTTAATAGCTTTTCTCCCAAATAATACATTTGCAGCCAATCAGCATAATAATGAGCAGTGTCAAGCTTCATTATTTTATATTCCAGTACTGCTTTTTCAGCATTGAATTCTGCAATAATGGTCTCCATTTTTTTGTGTATCGGCTCTTTTAATACGATGGGTTTATCGTACAGCACTTTCAACAAGTTCTTGATTATACCAAAAAAATCTGTAGGAGCGCTATTACACAAAATGACCGCCATACTATTTGTTTCAGGTAATCGAATCATAAAAGATATAAATCCTTCTGTTGAGCCGAGATGATAATTTGATGGTATACTATCTGTCGTTGTAAATTTAAAATTTTGATTGAACCAACCATAACCATATTGTGCCGGCTTTATTCCTGGTGCAAACATTTCCTTAGTTAGTTCTTTATTTAGAAAAGTGTTATTGCCAAGTGCCAGGTGAAATTTAAAGAGGTCTTCAATTGTCGAGTAAATATCGCCTGTTCCCATCGTATTGGATTGATCTCTGAAATCGGCACTAACATAATTGCCAAATCCGTAGTCATAACCTGACGCTCTATTCGAAACTATTTTCGTATGTAAATAAGAACCAGAATTGACCATTTGTATTTTACTGAAAATCTCATCTTTCATTGCTTGTTCGTAAGATTTACCTGTAACTTTTTCAATGATATATCCTAAAGTAAAATAACCCCAACTACTGTACATATAACGAGTTCCCGGACTGAATACAAGCGCCGAGTCTTGGTATATTTTCAAATAGTTTTCTCTGCTAAAACTTTGCCTGCTAATTCTCGGAAAAAAGTCTTTGATGATTTCGTAATTCGGCATGCCTGAAGTATGGTTAAGTAATTGTCTAATCGTAATTTTTGCTGCGGGTTTATTTTTAAATTCAGGTAAATAGTCCGCTATGGTTTTATCTAATCTAATCAGCCCTTTTTGTACCAGTATTAATATTAATGTTGCGGTTAGAGGTTTCGAAACAGAACCTATCATAAATTTTGTAGCAGTAGAATTGGGGACGTTCCATTCTCTATTTGCTAACCCAAATGCATCTTTATAAATTATTCGTCCATTTTCAGCAACTAATACTGCTCCATCAAACATATTGTATTGGTGATACGTTTTCATTAGCTCGGACAGTTTAGCCTTCTTGGTTTGTGCAAGTGAAATATGTGCAAACAAAACGCAACAGATTACGAAACTGAATTTTCGGAAATGCATATGCTTTTATTTAATTTATTCGGTAAGCTTTTATTGGCTACAGCGTGTTCTTTTTAACTCAGCAGTTGTGTGGCGGCCGGTAATAAAGGATCAAATTGCAGGGACCAATTTTGCTCGTCACAAAGGTATGCAGGGAGGCACCAGCACGACTAAAATGGACCATTGGGTGGCCAGCAAACGCAACCTCCACTAATATTTTACTCCGATTAATTTGCCAACAAATCCCAAAATTTTAATGGCAAAATCCGGCGGACTTTTGGCGATGATTTCATTTCGATAGTTGTTCATGAGCACACCCATATACAATTTCGTATTCAGGTTCATTTCAAACTTCCTGGTCCTGTTTTGCGTCACCTTATCCAGCACTTTACACACGTCTTCAAAATAGTCTTCCATGTGAAAAGCCGGCTGGTGTGTATTAAAAACTTTTACCACTTCATTTGATGGATTTCGGAAGGCATGCGTAACGCCAATTGGTACACTCAATTGATCTCCTTTTTTTGCAGTGATCCATTTGTCTTTTACAAAAAACTCCATTTCACCCGCCAACACCTCGTAGGTTTCTATGGCATGTGGGTGAATGTGCACCAAAGGGTCGGTCATGTTGCAGCCCGGTAATAATTCCCAGTGCAGATCCAACGATTTGCCCGCGGTATCAGCTCCTGCCTGCAATACAGTAAAACGCATACCCAGCGGTGTCATATCAAATATTTGACCTTTGGTTGCCATAGTGTAATAGTATTTCGTGTTGGTTTGTGAGGGTTTATGTTCTTCGGTACCTACATCACCTCTACATCTCCCATATTATCAGCGGGTATTCTATCTATTAGTTTATTCATTGGATCGATGCCGGCTTTTATTGGTTTGCCTTTTACGCGCAGCGTAATCTTGCCCTGCCCCGGCGTCAGCTTATACTTTTGCGACACTAATGTATTTACCAGACGCCGGCCATTCTTGTCTTTTGTTTCTTCGCCAAATACAGCCAGGTCTATGTAGTCGTTCATGGGTGCTACACTTTCTTTGCCAGTGCTGTCTGCATACATCTTTCGTGTATTGTATTCCAGTGTGACATCGTACCAATTGTTGCCCGCAGGTTTTGCCGAGGCTTTCACCAGCTTATTCTCGTACAAGGTTATTCGCTCCCATGTATCGGTTAAGAAATATTGAAGCGAGTCGGGTGTGTATTTTTTCAGCACCGTGTACAAATCATGGCTGCCAGCGAACGGCGGCTTTTGCCGAAGCGCAAAACTGTCCCGGAATTCACGCAATGCTGTATTGAGTGTTTTATCACCAATCAGATCTCGTAAGCCATACAGCACCAGGCTACCTTTTTGATACCATTGATAGGCACGGTTGCAATTAATAAACGTGTTCTCTTTTTTGGCTTCATTGGCACGGCCGGAAAGGTAACCGTCCAACTCATCTTTCAAAAAGCGGCGCATGTTGTCTTTGCCATATTTTCTTTCTGCTAAAATGAGTGCCGTGTACTCCGCCAGCGACTCAGATAATAAGTTTGCACCACGTGTATAGTTTGGCACTACCTGGTGACCCCACCATTGATGTGCTACTTCATGTGCCGTGATGTAGTACGCATAGTCGAAATCGTTAGGGCTCTTAAAGTCAGCCACCCATGCAAAGCTCTCAGAGAAAGGGACAGTATTGGGGAAGCTTTGCGCAAAACCGGCATAGCGTGGAAACTCTAACAAACGCATTTGCCTGAATTGAAATGGCCCATATGTTTCGGAAAAATAAGTAAGCGCATCTTTATAAGAGGCAACAAAGCGATCGAGGTTGAACGGGTGTTGTTCGTGGTAGAATACCTCAATGTCAACCTTCTCTCCAGTGTTTAAAGTCACTACATCCTTCAGCACTTTGTACCGTGCCGATACAATGGTAAAGAAGTAGTTGATCGGTGAATCTTGAACATACGAAAAGTACTTTCTTCCATTTTGCTCCCATGTTTTTTGTAAGTAGCCCGGTGCAATTGCCACTTGGTCTGCAGCCGTACTTACTGTTGCTTCAAAATGCACCATGTCAGCATCTTTAGTAAACATTAACCGGTTGATGCCTCTCGGATCATCATGATTGGGCAGGTCATCTTCTTGCGGTGGCAGGCCATTCTTTTTACGATTCTCCGGGCTTTCTATTTCGCGGCGGTCGTTATAGCCAAATGATGGAAGACCACCACTATAAAAGGTGCCGTTGTACAATATCTCGCGGGTTAGCCCACTGTTTACAAAACCCTTGTTCTCAATTTTTGAATGCACATTTATCACCGCAGAATCGCCGGGCTGCATTGGTATGGGCAACTTGTAAATGCGGTAATTAAAGGTGTCATGCGCCTGCTTCATAAATGAAAAAACAGAATGCGGGTAGGATAGTGGATTGGTGTAGGCAAGCGGTTGGCCGTTATACAGGAGTGAGTAGTCTATGTTTGTTTCTGCGTCCATGTGCAGGGCAGGTATCACTTCATTGCTCTTATTGTAGACGACAAGTTTGGTACGGATGTCGACCCTCCTTTCCTCCGGAAAAATATTAGCATTCATGTACACAGCTGTAACCTTTGGTTGAGCCAGGTACTGGTATTGTTTCAACGTCTTCTCGTACCGAGCCTGCCTGTTACGTGTTTCCTTGGCAGTGTAGTATTTGTTTACCATGCTTACATTGTAGTAGATGAAGGCCCCTAATGCAAGCCATCCCACCAGGAAAAATGTAGACAAGACCAGTGGCCATCCTTTAGCCCGCTGCATAGCCACACGCCATCTTTCTTTAAACCCACCTACTATTCCACGTTGAAAAAACAGGTAGGCCAAGGTAACCAGAAACGCACCTAGCATAAACCAGTATAGATTGAACATCGTTTGTGGCTTCATGAAGTGACCGATACCATTCATATCGCTCCACATATAATTGGGGGTATAAAAATAGAATAGCAGGTTGTAATCCATTTCGGCATAGCTGCGCAGCAGGAACATGGTAACCCAGATAAGCATGGCAATACCATGTCCGCCAAATTTATTGTTCACCACAGTATGAACTGCAAAGCCCAGCAACACCATCAGAACATACGATGGGAAAGTAAGCAGGTACATTTCAGTGAAATATACGGGGAAGTTGAAATCATAAAAGCCCTTTAGTACCTGCACCAACACACCTACTACTATGGGAATATGCACCAGTAGAAATGCGACGCAGATAATGGCAAACAACTTAGACAAGTAAAGCACAGTATTAGAAACCGGCAGCGCATCGTTAATGATATTGAACCGCGTAGTTTTTTCACGGTGTACTGCTTCGCCGGTATAAAAAAGAAGGATGATAAAAATGAAAACTGAGTAGTTGTAATTTTTATAATCCATCAGCACCATGGTAAGTGGCTTGTTGCCTACTCCAAATTGTGTATTCCCAATCCAAAAATCAATGAAAAGAAATATGACTCCACCGCCGAGAATTACTTTAAAATAATTATCCTTTACAATGTTGAAGAACTCGAGCCTCGTAAGGCTCCACCATATTTTGCGGCCATAACCTTGGGTGAAATTTTTCTCTACATCCCATTTCATTTCAGGCGCTTCTTCTTTGTCTTCATTTTTCTTTTTGCTACGGCTGACTTGCTCAGGTTGTAAAAATTTCTGGAAGCTAAACCGGTAATAGGCGAACCCGATGATGAGCAATGCCACACCCAACCAAATAGCCCGGTTAAGTACAACCACTTGTGTAAACGGTGGCGCCAAAGTGTTCTTCTCAAAAGGCGTCCAGAAGCGTGTCTCCAGGTCAAACGTATTACTGGCAAACGGGTCTAATAATTTTACTAACTCACGTTGCTCCACATCGCGAACAAGGAAACTGGCCAACAGGTAAGCAATGAACAAAAGGATACTGGCTGAGTAGATCACTTTTATATTTCGCGTAAGCGAAACCAATGCAAAAAAAATGGTGGACGACAACAACAGGTTGGTAAAGCTGTACGTGAAGTAGGGATAGAAATAATTCCAGATACCGTAGTCGCCGATGCGCTCTGCAGGTACCCAACCTAAGGCAGGTCCTATACCAGCACCTGCCATGCAACCCCAATTGAAGCCGGAGAAAACTAGCAGTACAAACACAAACGAGCCAATAAATCTACCCCAGAAATAGGCGGCTTTTGTAATGGGATAAGCGAAAAAATAATTGCGGGTATTGTGCTCTATGTCGCGGTACAGTGGTACCCCCATGATGGCGGAGCAAACGAGCATGGCCACCATGCTAAAAAGAATATTACCACTGGTTACAACCCACGGTGCATTGTGCATCACTTTTTCCGTAGCGGGAGTAGATCCAGTAGCAATAGAAAGAAATCCAATTAAAAAGAAAATGAAAAAATATATCCAGGTAGCAGGGCGTTTTATCCTGTATTTTATTTCGAAAAGAAAAATTTGAAAGAACATACAACAAGGTTTTAGGGTTATAGAGCAGCAGCGGTGGAAAGCCCGGCAATTTGGTGGAAGTATACATCTTCGAGCACTGCCTGTGTTCGGGCGAAACCGTTACCGGGCTCAGTGTCGGCATATATCCTGATGTTTAGGTTACCACCTTTTATCTGCTCCGATATTACCTGGTATTGTTGCCTGTATTGTTCTATTTCGCCTTTTGGAATGGCTTTGGTAAATATTTTTCCTTCAATGCTGTTAACCGCTTCGTCGGGTTGGTCGTGGCGCAAGAGTTCGCCTTTGCAGATGATGGCAAAATCACTGCATAATGTTCTCACGTCTTCTACGATGTGGGTGGATAAAATGACAATCGTGTTCTCGCCCAATTCATTCAACAAGTTGTAAAAGCGGTTACGCTCTGCAGGATCGAGACCCGCGGTAGGCTCATCTACAATCAGCAATTTGGGATTGCCAATGAGTGCTTGCGCAATGCCGAAGCGTTGTTTCATACCACCCGAAAAAGTGCCCAGGTTTTTCTTCCGGTCGGCGTACAGATTTACTTTGTTGAGCAATGCCCCAACTACTTGTTTGCGTTCACGCGAATTACTGATGCCTTTCAAACTGGCCACATGATCCAGCAACATTTCGGGAGAAATACGTGGGTACACGCCAAAGTCCTGGGGCAGGTAACCGAGCATCCTTCTTACCACATCTTTTTCCTTCAATACGTCCAACCCGTCAAGGGAAATGCTTCCGGTATCTGCTTCCTGTAAGGTAGCGATGGTACGCATGAGCGATGATTTACCTGCGCCATTAGGGCCGAGTAGGCCGAACATGCCATTGTGGATAGTTAGGTCAATTCCCTTGAGTGCCTGCACACCATTGGGGTAGGTCTTGGAAAGATTCGAGATGGTTAGTTGCATGAGCAATGTTTAGTTTAGTAAAGGTTGAAGAAGCATTCGCAGCTTACATAGGATATCGACCGTTTGCCACTATTCAATTCGCACAAGACTGGAAAAGAAAGTTTAAAATAGGAAAACTATGTTGAGAATCAACACTTCTGGAAAATGCTAAAGAGAAATATAGAAAGAATTTGCTCAAGAAATCGTACGCAAAAAAAATGAACAAGTAGCTGCAACAGCCAGCGGACTTAATGTATCGGGAATCGCACACTCAAACAATGCCGGGCACCAACTCAACCAGTACCTCTGTGTTTGCTTTGTCGTAGTAGGTACATGTCATCTTTTCAAGATTAACGAACCAGCGTTCAATTCCGGATGTAGCACAATCATGGCAGAATGTGATATAGTCTGTTTCACCTTTCTGGTGAATTTTTAAGTCGTGGGTGAATTGCTCTTTGTTGCTGGAATTCGCAATGGTCAATAGCTCATATTTTGGTGCCGATTGAATGTGAAAATCGATTGCCCCAAAATATTCGGTATGGCTATCCTTCACCCATGTTTCAAATGATGTTACGCCCAATTGCTTCAGTTGGTGGATGTAATCGGGAAAATCTGCTCCTGATTTTACTTTGCTGTGTAGGGTATCAATTTTTGCTATTGTAAACATTGCTTTTGACTTTATAGTGATGGTTTTATTTGTTGTGAATATTGACTATAAACTGGTGCAACTTTCATGACAAATCTTTCTACATTTAGCGGATGGCATCCTTGCAACTCGTTGTTAGCAAGTCTCAGTCTTGCATTTGAAATTAGCAAGTTTTGTTTAGATATTCTTTCCTTTCAAGCGTTGATGATAGGCACATATACAGACTCATTCTACGCTCCGTTTTGTTCCTTTCTCCATCCTGCTTTATTACTAAAACATTTTCGTCATTTCATCTGATAAATCAAACCTTTAACTTCGCGAAACGTTTTACCTACAAATCAATCAACCTTACAGTATGAACAATAGTACAACAGCCCCCCAGGGAGATGGCTCAATTTTATCCGAAGTAAATGAACCGGCGCTTAAATGTCCCTTTAGTGGCGGATCCGTTCAGCGAACCGCAGGCGGCGGCCGATCGAACCGCGACTGGTGGCCAAATCAATTAAACCTGAACATTCTCCGTCAGCATTCATCGTTGTCTAACCCTATGGGCGAAGACTTTAATTATGCAGAAGAATTCAAATCACTCGACTTACAGGCAGTAAAGAATGACCTGGTTGAAATGATGACCAACTCGCAAGATTGGTGGCCCGCAGACTATGGCCATTACGGTCCTTTTATGATACGGATGGCATGGCATAGCGCTGGCACTTACCGCATAGGCGATGGCCGCGGTGGTAGCGGCGCAGGCGCACAACGTTTTGCTCCACTAAACAGCTGGCCCGACAATGCTAACCTCGATAAGGCCCGCTTCCTGCTGTGGCCAATCAAACAAAAATATGGCCGCAAGATTTCATGGGCTGACCTTATGATCCTTGCCGGTAACTGCGCCCTTGAATCAATGGGCTTTAAGACCTTTGGTTTCGGCGGCGGACGCGAAGATGTTTGGGAGCCTCAACAAGATATTTACTGGGGCTCCGAAACAGAATGGTTAGGTGACAAACGTCATTCCGGCGACCGTGTTTTGGAACACCCGCTAGGTGCGGTTCAGATGGGTCTTATTTACGTAAACCCTGAAGGCCCGAATGGTGAACCCGACCCACTTGCATCAGCACGGGATATTCGCGAAACCTTTGGCCGCATGGCCATGAATGATGAAGAGACCGTAGCGCTTATTGCAGGTGGTCACACCTTTGGTAAAACGCATGGCGCTGCTGACCCCGGCCAGTTTGTGGGTAGAGAGCCCGCAGGTGCCAGCATGGAAGAAATGGGTTTTGGCTGGAAGAATACTTACGGTAAAGGACATGGTGCCGACACCATCACCAGCGGATTGGAAGGTGCATGGACCACCACGCCGGCACAGTGGGGACATGACTATTTCAACAATCTTTTTGGCTTCGAGTGGGAACTATCCAAAAGTCCCGCAGGTGCCCACCAATGGAAACCGGTAAACGATGGTGGTGCAGGTACGGTACCCGATGCACATGACCCATTAAAAAAGCATGCGCCGTTTATGCTTACTACTGATATGGCATTGCGTGTCGATCCCATTTACGGAACTATCTCAAAACGTTTTCACGAAAACCCTGAAGATTTTGCGGATGCGTTTGCACGTGCATGGTTTAAATTAACCCATCGTGATATGGGACCAAAGGAACGCTACCTCGGACCAGAAGTACCAACCGAAGAATTGTTGTGGCAAGACCCTATTCCAACGGTACAGAATGAACTCATCAATGCTGAGGACATCGCTGGCTTGAAAGCCAGTATTCTTGCATCGGGTTTGTCTGTTTCGCAATTGGTTTCAACGGCATGGGCTTCCGCATCAACGTACCGCGACTCTGATAAACGTGGTGGAACCAATGGTAGCCGCATTCGTCTTGCTCCGCAGAAAGACTGGGAGGTAAATAATCCTGAAGCACTTTCTGTAGTACTTAATAAATTGGAAGGAATACAAGCTTCATTTAGCACGGGCCAATCAAATGGCAAAACGGTATCAATGGCAGATTTAATTGTACTTGCCGGATGTGTAGGGGTAGAGCAGGCAGTGCGCAATGCTGGGCATGAAGTAACGGTTCCGTTTACACCCGGCAGAGCCGATGCATCGCAGGAACAAACGGATGTAACATCGTTTGCAGCCATGGAGCCGGGCGCAGATGGTTTCCGCAATTATATCAACACACGCCATAAGGCTACAGCTGAGGAAATGCTAATTGACAAAGCTCAATTACTCACCCTAACCGCACCAGAGCTAACAGCACTCATCGGGGGTTTACGAGTAATCAATATTAATTTCGATGGTTCCCAGCATGGTGTGTTTACCAAGCGTTCAGGTGCTTTAACCAATGATTTTTTTGTGAACCTGCTTGATATGAACACAACATGGAGAGCTACATCCGATACGCAAAACCTGTTTGTTGGCAGCGATCGCACAACAGGCGAACCGAAATGGACAGGCACTCGAGTCGATCTCATCTTTGGATCAAACTCTGAGTTGCGCGCTTTAGCTGAAGTGTACGGCTGTGCTGATAGCGATGAGAAATTGGTAAAAGATTTCGTAGCAGCATGGACAAAGGTGATGAACCTTGGGCGATTTGATTTGGCGTAGTTTGGTTTTTTGCAAAATAATACAATAGAAAAGTGGCCTGGAAACGGGCCACTTTTTTTATTGTTATCCCTTGTACCGGGAATTAGGATTTCTATGTTGTTGTTTACCTGCTTGCTCTGTAGAACCAGGGTTTGCTTTCAATAAGACTTTTCAAAATCATTTTAAATTTGTAGTCAGTTTCTTTAAATCTGTCCCCTGTGCCTGGGGTCAAAATCTACCATCCATTCAATACCATATTTATCTCTAAACATTCCAAAATAAGAACCCCAAGGACTGTCTTGAATGGGCATTTCAACCGTGCCACCAACAGAGAGTCCGTTGAATAATTTATCTGCTTCTTCGCGGCTCTCAGCACCAATCGATATTTTAGACCTGTTCTCGTTTTCGTTTACCCGCCCCATAAATTCAGGAACGTCGTTGCCCATCAAAACATTCTTACCAATCGGCAAAGCAATGTGCATGATTTTATCGGCCTGCGTTTCTTTTCCTGGAAAATCGGCCCCGGGCATATCTTTAAATCGTACCACATTAGCGAATGCTCCGCCAAAAACGGATTGGTAAAAAGCAAATGCTTCTTCTGCATTTCCATTAAAATTAATGTGAGGATTGATAAGTGCCATAGTTGTTACAGTTGATTTGTTATAGATCAAACGTACAGCTAAACCACAAAAAAAGAAAGGTATAATTGCGGCGAAAAAGGAAGGTTATTGCGGTGCTATAATACAGGTAGCTTAAAGATTACCATTTATGCAGGGCGAAAGCAAGTACGTGATTTAACGGCATGTTTATTTGCAATAGGAAATGATTCCTGCTGCTATTTTTTTCATTTTAACAATGGTATTTACGTCATTGAATTGATTAGCAGATGATCAACTGAGGCCCTGAATAGAGACCCCATGAACGATGATCGGTAATCTGTGCTCTGCGTAATTATTGTGGCAACTGTATAATAAACCGGGACCCTTCACCAGGTTTAGAGGTAGCTTGTATAGTCCCTCCATGCTTATCTACTATTTTCTTACAGATGGAGAGCCCCAGTCCAGTGCCTTCAAACTTTTCTTTGCTGTGTAAGCGGTAAAATAGTCCGAATATCTTTTTACTATCGGTATCGTCAAAACCAATTCCGTTGTCTGCAACGCAAATTTCCAGCTTACGGATCACTGCAGTTTCGGTGGGTGCATCAATCAACTGCCTGTGGGTAATTGTAATTCTTGGAGTTTCATTGGCTTTAGAAAACTTTAGTGCATTGGCTATTAAGTTTTGAAAAAGCTGCCGCATTTGTGGGGCTATTGCAAAGGCTTCCGGCAACCCATCGGTAATAATTGCTGCTTTTTTCGCAAGGATGGATTCCGATAACAACTCCCGCACTTCTGAAACGATTTCCTCTAAGCTTACACGGGTTTTCATCTGTTTGCCATCCAGGAGAGAGAATTGTAAAATGTCGTCAATCATGTTGCGCATTCTACCGGTACTATCAAAAATTTTCGATAGTGCCACCTGTGAAATTTCGGTGAGCTTATCTTTTTCAGCTGCCAACACTTTAGAACCGTTAACCATTATTTTCCGCAGGGGCTCTTTTAAATCATGGCTGGCAATAGCGGCAAATTGTTGAAGACTCTCGTTGGATGTTTCTAGTTCAATGGTCTTCTGTTTTAATTCTTCCTCAATGCTTTTTATGGTCGTGATATCCTGCACCGTGCCTACCATTTTTACCGGCTTACTGTCCTCCATTGTTACCACACCTTTCGACCATAAAATTTTCTTCTTTCCATTTCTCCAATACCTGTAGACACACTCGTATTGGCCGGTTTTGAAAGATAGGTTCAAAGCATCCTGCACCTTTTCAATATCCTCTTTATGAACGTGCTTCATAAACGTTTCAAAGTTTTCAAACTCATCCATTTCAAAAATCTGGTAAATCTCTGAGGTATTTGTGGTGCCCTTTCTGCCGGTAATATCCCATTCAAAGCTACCTATATGGGCTATACTTTGGGCTTCAAGAAGCTGCTCTTCTCTTTTGGCAAGTGCTTCTGCAATTACTTTTTCGCCCGTTATATCGAAAGCGACGCCTATGATTTCACGGATCACACCATCGGGGTCAACCCTTAAAATGGTTTCATAATAGCGCAACCATTTATACACGCCATTCGCATCTTTCAACCTGCATTCAAAAGCAAATATTTCGGTGTCCTCAATGCAATATTTCAAGCGGCAGTTAAAAGTTTTATCCCAATCTTCAGCATGCGTAATGGATTGATAGAAGTTGTCACTCCTGCTTTTCATTTCGGAGTTGGTGTATCCTAAAATGTCCTTCAACTTATCGTTTGTAAAGGTTTGCACTTTATACCTTACATCGTACACATAAATAAAACCTGGAAGCGCATTCGATAGTTTAGATCTAAACTCTTCCTCCTCCTTAATTTGTTCTTTTAAAATACCGATATAAGTATTTACCGAGGCTGTAATAGATGCCAACAAAAAATCGTTTATCTCTGCAAGAAGTTCTTGGATCTGCTGCTTATCGTTGCTAAACTTAAACGCATAGTTGATTAGTGATTTACCCCTTACATGAAAAACCAGTGTGATGTCTTCGGCAGCTATGTCATGCTTAGTGACAATATCCAATTGATTGCTCAGCCATTTTTCAGTTGAGTTTGCAATTTGTTCACCTGCTTCGTTGGTTATCAAAAAATTGAATAATTCGAGAAGTGATGTTTTCGAAATTTGCAACAACTCCTCATCGGTAAGATGACTTAAAAACTTCAGTAGTGGCACATTGTATTGCCTGGAATAGTGTAGTTGCTCAACTGCAAAATCGTGAATATGATGGTCGGAAATATATTTCGCCAACAGGGGCAGGTGCCGGTATTTATACAGTCCAGGAGAAGAATTGGTCATTGGTCGCGAACAGTTTAGGAGACAAATACATGGATTAAAAAAAGTGTGCTAGGCTTTGGTGCGGCAAAATTTTTGTCGCACACCATATTTTATGGGCCAATAGGAGTGGCGTTTGTGTCAGCGGGGAAATTTTTCTACGTGGTGTGGATGAAAATTCCTAAACATACTCGTGAACGAATAGCTATGCGATATACGAAGTCTTTGTAGTCGGTATACGAGGTAGTCAAAGAACTTTTACAAGAATCTAAAACGTGGTGTAAAGAAAACATTCGGGCAAGATTGGGAGGCGTACTGAAGTGATGAAATTGAGTTTATCCATTGTCGATATTTTTCTAAATTTCTAAAAACCGTGCTCACAATCAATTCATTTTGCTTGGCGTAAGAAGCTGTACCATAATTGTAAACCTATTTTTTAATAAGTGAAGTAGATGAGCGAGAAACACCACGAGTATTTTTTTACGAAGGCAGTAGCTGAGGTTAAGGGATTTTCCATTTTTATGTTAGATGCCGATGGTATCATTAAAACCTGGAATAATGGATGTGAATTAATGAAAGGTTATACAGCTGAAGAAGTTATCGGGCAGAACTTTGATATTCTTTTTCCCGAGTTTTTGAAAGAGCAGGGACTACATGAAAAAGAAAGACAACTGGCGAAAGAGAATGGCAGATATGAAACTGAGAACTGGCGTAAAAGAAAAAGTGGAGAACTGTTTTGGGCCTATGTCGTCTTAACGCCAGTGTATGATGATAATGAAAAGCATACAGGTTTTATTAAAATCACACAAGATCAAACCGAAAAGAAAGCATGCCTTGATCAACTGAATGCTAACATTGAAGAGACCAAAGCGATCAATGAAAAATTGGAGGTGATCAATAGCGAGTTAATTAAATCAAATGCTATCCTTGAAGAATTTGCCTATGCTTCCTCTCACGATTTGCAAGCGCCGCTTAGGAAAATAAGTGTTTTTACAGAGCGACTCCGGGCCGAGTTATCGGAACAATTGAACGATGAGCAAAGGAATTCATTCAACCGTATAAACAGGTCAACCGTTCGGATGCTAACGCTCATTAAAAACTTGTTGAACTACTCGTCTATTGAAATGGGCATGGGTAACTTGCAGGAAATTGATTTAAACACGGAAGTGAAAGAAGTATTAGAAGACCTTGAACTTGAGATTGCTGAAAAAAGCACCAATTGCCAGGTAGGAAAGCTGCCCGCAATTAAGGGAAACAAGCAACAATGCCAGCAATTGTTTCAGAATTTGATTGGCAATTCATTAAAGTATACCAAGCCGGGAGTAACACCCGAAATAGAAATTTCTGCATATCAAATAAAAGGCTCCGAAGTTAAAAGACTGCCTGTTGAAGTGGAAGATAAAATGTATCATCTGATACAGGTAAAAGATAATGGAATTGGTTTTGAACAGGAAAAGGCAAAAGAGATTTTTAAAGTTTTTACCAGGTTAAATGGCAGTTCAGATTATACAGGCAGTGGTGTGGGCTTAAGTATTGTACAAAAAGTTGTGGATAATCACCAGGGATATGTTTGGGCTGAGAGTATACCTGGAGAAGGAGCTACTTTTAAAATACTTCTACCGCTTTCTTAATTTGAAAAATATTGAAAGTGCCATAATTTGATAAGATCGTTTAGGGTATGTTCTAAGGTAATACAGGTTAGTTCCGGAGGCATCAATATTTGTGATAGTTTCCTGATTTCGTCGATGGCCTTTGTCCGATATTGATATTTTAAACGAAATACATCTTCATGCTTCATTTTATCAGACGACCCGCGTTCTACAAATAGCCGGGTCGTCGTGAGCATTTGATTTGTATTATCATGAAATTCTTTTGATAATGCTGCTGCCTCATTTTCCTGGGCGTTAAGTAACGCTTCGGTCAATTGATGCTGTCGCTTTTTTCGTTCCTTTTCAAGTTTTATTTTTTCGGTTTGGTCTATTGATAAAGCCAAGAAGAAATAATATAGGTGCCTTGCTTCAGAAAGGAAACATATGCAGACCTGCGGGAAGATGACCAGGGGAGCATCAACATGTAATACCCCCGTATAATTCTGTTTCCATTTGTCGCCTGTTCATTTATAAGTAGCTTTCCTGCTGTTTCCATAAACCCTAACAACCGTTTTTAACATGACAATTACACAAACCGACATTTACCGTTTTAGTATCCCAATGGAGCCATTTGTAATAGCCACCGGCACGATGCACTATGCGCAAAACGTGTTTATACGGGTGCATACGAGTGGCGGGATATATGGTGTTGGGGAGTGCTCTGCCTTCCCGATGATTGTTGGAGAAACGCAAGACACCTGCATTGCCGTTGCCAAAGACTTTGCGCAATTCTGGAAGGGAAAAGATGCGTTAGACATGGCCGAACGTTTACAGGAAATCAATGCGTATGCGCACAACACAACCATCAAAAGCGCGTTCGATATGGCGCTGTACGATCTTGCTTCAAAGGCAGCCAACCAACCGTTGTACAAATATTTGGGTGGAGAAAAACGAATGGTAGAAACAGACATTACCATTGGTATTGGAACACCGGAAAAGATGAGCATGCAAGCAGTGCAGTGGAAAGATAAAGGCGCAACAATTTTAAAGATAAAACTAGGCAAGCTGGTACAGGAAGATTTGCAAAGAGTGCAACAAATACGTGCAGCAGTAGGCCCCCAAATTAAGTTGCGGTTAGATGCTAACCAGGGCTGGAGCTTTGAAGATGCTTTGTTCATATTGACAGCTATGGAACCACTGGATATTGAATTTTGCGAACAACCCATGCGCGCATGGAACGATGACGCGCTGCCTGAATTATGCAGGCAATCACCAATAGCTATTATGGCCGATGAAAGCTGTTACAATCATCATGATGCGCGCAAACTCATCCAAACAAAATCGTGCGATTCTATCAATATCAAATTTGCGAAATCAGGTGGTATTAGTGGTGCAAAGCAAATTCATGATGTTGCACAGCAAGCTGGTATTCCCTGTATGATTGGCGGCATGTTGGAAAGCAGGCTTGCCGCTACAGCAAAACTGCATTTTGCCTACGCAAGCCCCAACGTTCAATTTTTTGATTTAGATACTTGTATGCTGGGCCACCTGCAAGACCCTGTGGTGGGTGGACTTACCTACAATGGTTTCTTTCTCGATCTTGTTGACGCACCAGGTATCGGTGCTGATGCAGACGAAGCTTTCCTTGCGGGTTGTGATCGCTGGAGTGTGTAGGTATTCGGTTTGCAAGACCTTCTAAAAATAAAAGCCGCAGTTTTTTAGACTGCGGCTTTTCAATTTATTTCCTATTGCCTCACTAGTCGTGCTTCCAGGTTTTCTCGCCCTTTTTCATTTTTTCCAGTGTTTCGGTGTATTGTTCTCTTCCGGTTGCAGGAACCAATGCGATGGCTTTTTCCTGCCATTGAATGGCTTCTTTTTTCTTGCCCATTTTGTATAAAAGGTTTGCGTAAGTATCGATGTACATGGGGTCGTTGGTGCCTTTGAAAGAACGCTTACTCCATTGCAATGCTTCTGTTACACACGTCATGTCTTTGCAGTTTTCAAATACTGCCCATGCAAATTCATTCAGTTGATTGGGCGATACGTTTGATCCGTATTTTTTCATGTGGTGTACAATCGCACTTTGAAATCCTGCCCAATCATCCTTAGACTGAAAGTAAGTAACCTTAGCTGTAGATAACACCTCTGCAGCCTGCTTTGGATATTTTTTGGACACTGTCGTTTCCAACGTGTTCCAATCCGGTTTTTTACCATCGCGAGAATATATTACCGGGAAAACTTCTTCCTGCATAATGATGTCTACCGCTCTTTTATTGGCTGCGCCAGTGCCTTTTACTTTGTCGTAAGCTGCAACATTCTTCATAATCACAGCAAACCCGGGATCTTTAGAAGACTCAGTAAACCGATCGAGAAAATTAATGTTTACTTCTGTTAGCAAGTTGGATTGCGTACCCAGGTATTCTTTTCCCAGCTTGGAAAAATTATTTACATCGTACGCCTCTTGTGCGGCCATGGCCAACTTGCGTAAAAATTCAGGATCCTTATTCCCAGCGGTGTACTGGTCCAGTAAAACATAATATTGCTTCTCAGGGTTTGTTGCGTCTGCAGCTTTGGCTATGAATTTATCTGCAGTGGATGAGCCTATTGCTCGGTGTACAATCTTTCCTTCGGGGCTAAAATATAAATAGGTAGGAAAGGCCCGCACGTTGTATTGCTTCATAATGGCATGGGCATCTGCATACCATTGCTTCACTTCTTCATTATCCTTGTCCGTCGTATCCAGCTGAACCTTTACGTTCAGAAATTTTGGGTTCATGGCTTTGCCAACTTCATCAAGCGGGAAAATGTTTTTTGCCATTTGCATACATGGACCGCACCAGGTGGTAAATGCATCCATGAAAATGTATTTGTTCTCGGCCTTGGCTTTCGCTTGTATTTGTTCCCAGCTAAGCCCGTGCTCAAAGATTAGCCCGGTTTGCGCCAGTAGGCCTAATGGAAGCAAGAGCAGTAATAACAATAACTTTTTCATGTGTAGTGTCTTAAGTGGTTTAAGATAAAACAAAACATGCTGTCCCACAAGTAGCGGCTGGCAAAAAGGTAAATAGAGCGACCTGTAGAATGTTGACACACTAGTTTTTATGCTACTAAAAAAATCTGTCTTATTGTTTAGGGTTTGTGGTAAAACTGTTGAAATCGCTCCCTATCATTTACTATATTTAAATGCGGAAAACGATGCGACTAGCTGCTTCCATAAACTTAATTGTACTACTATTACAAAACCTGCGTGTGAAAACTATACCTGCTTTCCTATTTGTTCTTTTACTTTTTTCGTGTGTAGAACAAGAACCACCCATTCCAAATGTTTCCCCCATCACACCTACTACTGTGCCCATCGAGCAGGCTCCGGCACCGGTTAAAGCGTACCGAAAAGTGGGTACCATTTTGCAAGGAGCGGACTACACGGAGGAGAAAAAAATCATTATGTGGGATAGTTATTTCGGAACAAAAAATCCTGTCTACCAATTTAAATCAGGCGAGGCAGTAGTGGTGTATGGCAGGCACGGAGAGTATGTGTACCTGTCGCCTGTAAAGGATACTACAATCACTGGATTTATATTGGCAGGATGGGTAGAATTTGGCAGTAATAGCGTACAGGAAAATGCAAAAGCTGTTGCCGATTTACCGAACGTTAGCAGGAAGACTAACATGCCAGTTGATAATAATCAAACGAACACAACTCAGCCAAAAAATACACAAGACATAAAACCAAAAGCAGCGGCAGCCAACCACCATGAAACAAATACACCACAGGTTGAAAGCCATAGAAATAGTTCAGACTCTTTCGGTTTTATTCTCCGCCCCCAGCTATAATAGCGCCGGGTAATCCTTGTATAGAAAGAGAGCAGGGGGCATGACTGTTGCACTACATTCATCGCAAATTGAATGCAGGCTTATGAGTTTTCCTTTATGGTTTATGGCAACTTTCTGGGGGCTGGTATCCGGTTCCGCACTTATTCTAGGTGCATTGATCGCTTATTTCAAAACGGTTCCAGCAAAGTTGATTGCCATTATTATGGCTTTTGGAAGTGGGGTACTCATTTCTGCATTGGCGTTCGAGCTAATGGATGAAGCATATGAACGTGGTGGCTTCATGTCATCGTCTGTAGGATTCATTTTGGGTGCTACTATTTATTCGGGTGCAAATTATTTACTGAACAAAAGAGGAGCGAAGCATCGAAAGCGCTCGGGCGAACAACAACCAAAGGAAGAGGAACACCCCGGCAGCGGGATGGCCATTGCCATTGGGGCTTTGATTGACGGAATACCTGAATCTGTTGCCATTGGGGTAAGTATGATACACGGTGGAGTAGTAAGCATTGCCGCTGTTGTAGCCATCTTTTTGTCCAATGTACCCGAAGCCATTTCAAGCACTGCAGGAATGAAAAAAGGGGGACGTTCCGGCAAATACATATTTTCTATTTGGATCGCAATTACACTGTTGTCTGGTATAGCCGCGTTTGCCGGTTACACCCTGTTCAGTCAGTTTTCACCAGAAATTATTTCGGCTACTGTTGCGCTGGCAGCAGGCGGTATTCTTGCAATGCTTAGCAGTACCATGATTCCTGAAGCCTACGAAGAGGCCCATGAATTTATTGGGATTGTGACTGTGGTGGGTTTCCTGGTCGCATTTATTTTAAGCAAGTACGACCAGTTGTAATTTGATGTACTGAATGCTGAAAAATGAAGTCAGCTGTTAAAATATTGCGTCGATTCTTCGCAGATGTCTCCATTAAAAAAGGCCTTTACTGCCCGAAAAATTCCGTGGACTTTTCACTTTTTATCTGATTCAATAGAAATATTGATCTGTTAACTATAATTTGTTGGGGAGTATTAGCGGTCATTTTTAGAACAACCAAAACATCTAGCCATGAAACAATATGTATTGTTTATCTCTATCGTTTGTCACGCTCTTTTTGCCGACGCGCAAATTCAGGAAAAGGCTCCAGATGGTGGGGGCAATTATCATTTAAGCGCAGTTAGAGATGAACTTAGTCCGGAACAGCGTGCCTCCATCGTACAAACTCTACAGCAGAGTGAAGATCATTTGCGGAATGAAGGGAAATTAGCCGCTCCACTTTCCGTAAACCTCACCTCTTTTCAATGGCCATTGCGTACCGCCGCAGGATTTACTGACAATGGCTATTACGGTCTATCGAATTATGTGGATCAAAATCGTACATCGAGCGGGTTACTCGATTATAATTGTGGCAACCGGACGTATGATCAACATGCGGGAACGGATATAGCTACCTGGCCTTTCCCATGGCAGAAGATGAACCAGGACCAGGTGGAAATTATAGCTGCAGCGGCAGGCACCATTCTACTCAAGAGCAACGGAAACAACGATCAGAGTTGTGCTTTTTGTACTAGCGCCTGTAGCTGGAATGCAGTGTACATTATGCATACTGATGGATCTGTTGCGTGGTACGGCCACCTAAAAAATAATTCCATTACAAGTAAAGCAGTTGGTCAAACAGTGGCCGCGGGAGAATACCTTGGCATAGTTGGCAGTTCCGGAAATTCAACCGGTCCTCACTTGCATTTAGAAGTGTACACCAACTCTAGTTATACCACACTTATCGATCCTTATGCAGGTAACTGTAACAGTTTAAACGGGCTTGTATCATGGTGGTCAACGCAGCAGCCTTATACCGTGTCTACATTTATTAAAAGCATGACACATGGTGCACCACCACAAATGCCTGGCTGTGCGGCGGGCGAGCAGGTAAATGCTAAAGTAAATTTTGTAAATGGAGAGGTGATTTATTTCGGTACGTATTATCGCGATCAGCAAATTGGCCAATCTGTAATACATACGGTGTACCGCCCGGATAACTCGGTCTACACTAATTGGTCGCAAACATTCACCAGTAATTTCAGCCTGTCTTATTGGTGGTATTCTCTCACTTTACCTATACCTTCCCCAACAGGAATATGGCGCTACGCAATTACCTACAATGGACAAACCTTTAGTACCAACTTTGCAGTCAACACGATACTGCCGCTGCATATTGTAAACTTTACTGCCAGGAAAGAAGCAAGCAGCGTAAATCTTTTATTAGAAACCAGCAACGAAGAAAATGTGTCCAGAATAAACTTGCTCAAGAGCAGTGACGGAAGAAGTTTTTCACTGCTAAACAGCGTTGCCGCAAAAAATGACAGAACAAATGTGTATAGGATGGAAGACAACCATCCAGCCAAAAGCAATTTCTATAAAGTAGAGATCGTGGATAAAGACGGTTCAAAAAATTATTCTTCGGTAAAGCATATTGCCTTTAATGAATCTGGAAATTATGTTGGGCTAATTGGTAACCCATTTAAAAGCCAATTACACTTAAAGGCATTGCAAAGTGTAAGTAATACAACTATTGAATTAACCGATATGAGTGGACACCTGGTTTATTCTGGAAAAGTAGAATTAACAGTAGGTTCAACTGTAACCATCCCTACTGCTCATTTAGCAGCAGGGGCATATAAACTTGCACTAAAGTCAGGCAAGTCCATTATAGATCGCTGTACGGTGGTAAAGCAGTAATTTTTTCAAACAGTGATTTTTGAACATGTTGAGCCCCCGGCGAATATCAGTGGCAAACTGTTTATGCTATTACCGTAAAGTTTTACATGGCAATCCAGCCTGGCTTTTTTTTCCAACTCTTTTTATTCCAGGGTTTGAGTGTTCTATTGATCGCCATGAAGGATGTAAGCGAGGCATATAACAGAATGCTGAAAGGAGACGTGCGCTATCGTTTTGTGATCGACATGGCTACATTGTAGTGTTTTAGTTTTAAGTAGCATCCCGCTTTATGGCTGGGTGATGCTTTTATTTTAAGCGTGCTATGCTTGACGGCTTTCGTTTCATTCCTACCTAATTGTTCATGGGTCTACATGCAGGCTCCAATATGAAGCCGGTTTTGCATGCAATCACCCTTAAATTCTAAAGACTTACTTTTGCCAACTTCTCCGGTGGTTAGCACTGGCTATAGCAACATTATGAAAGTAGGATTTGTAAACATATTTGGTAAGCCCAACGCGGGTAAAAGCACGTTGCTCAATGCGTTAATGGGTGAGAAGTTGGCGATTGTAAGTTCAAAAGTTCAGACCACCCGGCACAGAATTAAGGGTTTTCTAAACAAAGAGAGTGAGTACCAAATCATATTTTCTGATACGCCCGGAATTATTGAGCCGAAGTATAAGCTCCACGAGAAAATGATGAAGGCGGTAAAGAACAGCCTTGAAGATGCGGATGTGGCGTTGTTGCTGGTAGATGTAAAGGAAAGCCGCGAGGAAGCAGATGAGATTTTTTCAGCGCTTCGCCTAAAGGTTCCGGCTATTGTGTTGGTTACTAAAACTGATACGGCGAAAGAAGGGAAGATTACAGAAGTGAAAGAATTTTTTACAGCCAAACCTTATTGTAAAGAGTGCATTGCAATTTCTGCTTCAACGGGCGCTAATCTCGATTTGTTGATGCAAAGCATTTTGCGCTACTTAACGGTGGGCGAACCTTTCTATAACGAAGAAGACCTGACCGATCTACCCACGAAATTTTTTGTTGGAGAAATAGTGCGGGAAAAAATATTCCAGTTGTTTGGAGATGAAATTCCTTACCACACTACCGTATTAGTAAATGAGTTTAAAGAAAAAGATACACTCATAAAAATTCAGGCAGATGTAGTGGTGCAACGCGAAAGCCAAAAGGCGATTATTTTAGGTGAAGGAGGAAAGATGATCAAACAACTGGGCACACTTGCTAGAGTGGACATTGAGAAGTTTCTGGACCAAAAAATATTTTTGCAGTTGTTTGTAAAGGTGAAGAACAAATGGCGCGATGATGAATTTAAGCTAAGAGAGTACGGATATAATGGGTAGTTGGAAGTTGGAGGTTTCAAGTTTTAAGTTTTGGGTTCAGAGTTAAAAGTTGGATGTCGAAGTTTTTGATTTTCGACTTTCGACTTTTCTTGAAGGTTATTTATAATTTATAGTAAAAAGTACAATGGCATTTACAGTAGCAATAGTAGGACGCCCGAATGTGGGCAAGAGTACATTTTTTAACCGCTTACTTGAGCAGCGTAAAGCGATAGTGGATGATGTAAGCGGTGTGACCCGCGACCGACAATATGGTGTGGCTGATTGGGCCGGTAAGAATTTTAATGTGATTGACACGGGTGGATTTGTGCCGAACAGTGCAGACATTTTTGAGACCGAAATAAGGAAGCAGGTAAAAATCGCGATAGAAGAAGCGAACGCCATTATTTTTTTAGTGGATGCTGCGGTGGGTATTACTGATCTGGATGAGGCCATGGCAGATGTATTGCGCCGTACGACCAAGCCAGTGTTTTTGGTAGTGAATAAAGTAGACAACAATGAACGCTTAATGGAGGCCTCTGAATTTTATGGGCTAGGTTTTCAGAACATATTTTTTGTGAGCAGCATTAGTGGCAGTGGTACAGGTGAAATACTCGATGCCATTGCCGAACAGATAACTGACTCGGACGATGTACTCGAGAACATGGAGATACCAAAGTTTGCGATCATCGGTCAGCCCAACGTTGGTAAATCCTCTCTGCTGAACGCATTGGTAGGGCAGGAGCGTACCATTGTAAGTGATATTGCCGGCACTACCCGTGATACCATTCACACGCATTACAACATGTTTCAAAAAGAATTTGTACTGATTGACACAGCCGGTATTCGCAAGAAGACGAAAGTGAACGAAGACCTTGAATTCTATTCTGTCATTCGTGCTATAAGGGCGATGGATGAGGCGGATGTTTGCCTGCTGTTGCTAGATGCTTCTAAAGGAATCACCGGGCAGGATCTGAGCATCTTTGGCCTTGCTGCCAAAAAGGGAAAAGGCATTGTAGTATTGGTGAACAAATGGGATTTGGTAGAGAAGGAAACGAACACTGCCCGCGATTATGAAAAGCAACTGAAAGATAAGTTGGCCCCCTTTAATGATATTCCCATCTTGTTTATTTCGGTGAAGGATAAAACGCGAATCATGAAAGCAATGGAGCTTGCGCTGGAAGTGTATGAAAATAAGACCCGCAGAATTGCCACGTCGCAATTGAATGATATTATGCTGAAGGCCGTGGAGGCTTACCATGCGCCGGTGGTTCGTGGTAACCAGGTGAAGATTAAGTACATCACGCAGTTGCCTACACATGTGCCATCGTTCGCATTCTTTACCAACTACCCCGATGATATCCGTGCTCCATACAAACACTATTTGGAAAACCAGTTGAGACAAAATTTCAACTTTACTGGAGTGCCCGTTAGAATATTTTTTAGAAAGAAATAGCTTTCGCTTATTATGCCGTTAGACCGAATGCCTAAGCTAGTGTTGCTATCAATTTTGATGGCAGCACTGACAGCCTGCAACAGTGGCAATGAAGGCTCGGCTTTTATTAATGCGGACACAACACGCATAGCAGATAGCACGCATTTGGTTGACAGTTTGAGATTGGTTGATTCCATTGAAAACGGGGTAGATACGGTGTCGTCAGCAAGTGCAGATAGTGGCAATCGAAAGTAGAGACAGGATAGAATAGAAATGATAAAAAAGAAAGGCGCAAAATGTTTGTGCCTTTCTTTTTTACAACAAATACCTACACGACTAAGCAGACAATTTTCTCGCCCATTTATTTACGCTTGCCTTAAAGCGCTTTAGCTGATCTTGTTGGTAACTGATGAAAGAATTTTCTTCCAGCTTGCCCGTAACCGCGTCCATTTCTTCCCTGTTTTCATACATCATTTGCCTGAAGGGATTACTGTAATCCTTTTCTCTCGAGGTATAAATTCCATCGGTCATCCATTGCCTGGTGGCCATAGCTTCCTTCAAAAGCTTAAGCAGGTCTCCGGAATTTTTAGCTGACAGGCTAATGCCGGTTGCTTGTTTCAAAGCAGCCATTGCATGCATGAATTTCTGTTGCGGGTAAACGATTGTTTGCTGCTCGTAAAAAACATGCAAGTCATCCCATGAATTAAGTTTACCACTGACGATTTTCTTTTTTAGCTGGGTGATATCATCTGCAGGCATTAATTGTCCGCCAACGTTCAGCCATTTATTTACACTTAGTCTTTTTGGTATTGCTGATAAAAGTGCTTCTATATTTTCTGTTCTATTTGCTTTGGAAAAATCCAGCAGACAAGTGACTGCATAATAGTTAATCAATTCTTTGTACACGTTGTACGATTGCTGAACCTTGATCAGCACTACTCTGCGTTTTGAATTTTCAAAACCATCTGCAACGATATTTAGTTCGCTTACAATGGCGTCTTCCTGTTCTAGCAACTTTTTACCACATGCTATGCATTGTTCATTGGTCGGCGTTTCATCCGGCTTTTCTTTTTTGAAAAAAGCTATACCGGTGCATGCCTGCAATAACTGAATGGTATCTAGAATTTCGTTGATGGTATCCGGAGCGAGGTAGCTGTATTCAATACTTTGGATGCGTTCTTTGCGCTTATCCCGATCAATGTATTTCCACGCATTTCTTTCAAGTGCATACATGTTGTACAAGAACCAATAGGCGGGCATAATCACCAATTCATCATTGGTTACATCATTACTTATTAATGCAAATGGAATAGGAATATTGAGTTCTGCGGGATAATCTCCTTTGGCAATAATGGTGTACGATGCGAACCTTGAATTGTGTTTGAGGCTAACGCATAATCCTGGCCAAAAGCCTCTGCCGGCCACCATTTCTCCATCTGCACTTCTACTATTGTGATTGGAACCAATGGTAGCACCCGCAGCAATGTTCGATTGGCCCATCACCATTGCCGCCGTTAGGAAAGAGTTGTTGTGGTGTTGCTCATGCGCCGGAAAAATTAAAGAGTTTAATACCTCGCAACAAGAAATGGTAGAGTTGTCGCCGAGGTAAGAGTTGATAAGACGTGCACCATATTTTAAGCTAGAGTGCGAAGCCATAATAAAGCGTACAGCCTTTACACCATAGAAAGCACGGCATCCGTACCCCATTACCCCATTCACCATTTCGGAACCTTCGCCAATTTGTGATTTGCCTTCTGGCCCAGAGTTAATGGTCAGGTTTTTAAGTTTGTTGGCACCCTTCAGGTAAGCATCGCTTCCTACCCAAACATCCTTTACAATCTTGCAATTTTTGATGACTGTTCGGTCGCCAATCTTTCCGTAGTAGCCACGCTTTTTATCAAACTTAGCTTCGGTCATTTCTTTGAAGCGGCTCATTAATTTCTTATCGTCTCTGTACCTTGTCCAAAGCCAGGCATCGCCCGCCAGCATGCCATTGAATGGTATCACGCCACGTCCACCATTTTCATTGCAGAGCTCCATCCAGATACGCACAGATTCTTCCTCCAGGTCTTTCACAATACCATTACCAAATTTTGCATAGGCTGTAGTTACCAGTTCATTTACATTGGTGATGATTACTTCTGAACCGATGATATAATGCGACAAATAGTTGACGTTATCAATCACCACGTTGTCGCCAAAATCGCAACTGATAATGGTAGAATTATATAAACCTACCGGTACGCGCAAATCAGAAAACTCAAGACAAAAGGGCTCCAGCTTGCCAATGCGAACCAGCCCAAAAAACTTACAATTCTTTACCAGTTCAGGGTTGAAAGCATCAGAAACCAACAGCTTGTTCCAGTCGTCGGAAGTGTTGCTATTCCTTACTAACACTTCTATTTCGTAGGCAGATAATTGGCGGTAATTGATGCCGCTGCGGTTTTGCATGTTGCGCAAATAATACTCATCTTCCTGGGCAGGTAAGTAATCCTTTGCAACAAAATTATATCCAAGGGAAGACAAACTCACTCTCCTGATTTCGTTGGTAAGCGTTGACATAATAGGAACCAGATTTTTTTAAAGGTAAATACATAACGCATAAAAAAGCCGGGAGCAAAAGTCCCGGCTCTATATCATTCCGTAGTAACTATTCTACCGTTACGCTTTTTGCAAGGTTGCGTGGTTTATCTACATCCAGTTCCTTAGCAACACCAATGTAGTAACTCAGTAATTGTAATGGAATAGTGCTGAGCAATGGCGCTAGTATTTCATCTGTATCCGGTACAAACATGATGTCGTCCGACATGCCTGGAATAATTGTATCACCTTCAGTAGCTACTGCTATCACCTTACCTTTTCTCGCCTTTATTTCTTGTACGTTCGATACAATTTTTTCGTAGTAAGAGTCTTTGGTTGCAACAAATACAACGGGTAAATTCTCATCCACCAAAGCAATGGGGCCGTGTTTCATTTCAGCGGCAGGATAACCTTCTGCATGTATGTAAGAAATCTCTTTTAGCTTTAATGCTCCCTCTAGTGCTACAGGAAAATTATAACCGCGACCGAGGTATAGAAAATCGGTAGCGTCTTTATATTTTTTAGCAATGGCTTCTATGTTGGCCGTGTTGTCTAAAATGTGTTTTACTTTTTCCGGTATGTCGTGCAGTTCCTGTACCAGGCGCATGTAGCGATCTTTATCGAGGGTGCCTTTTGCCAAACCAACTTTCAAAGCAATCATGGTAAGCACTACCAATTGGCCGGTGAATGCCTTGGTACTTGCAACACCTATCTCCGGTCCGGCATGCGTGTAGGCACCAGCATGACTCAATCGTGCAATACTGCTGCCCACAGCATTGACCACACCAAAAATCAATGCGCCTTTTTCCTTTGCATTTTCTAACGCTACCAATGTATCGGCCGTTTCGCCACTTTGCGAAATGGCAATAATTACATCGCCTTTATTTATTACCGGGTTTCTATAGCGGAACTCGCTTGCGTATTCTACTTCTACCGGTATGCGACACAGCTCTTCAAAAATATATTCTGCAATTAACCCGGCATGCCAGCTAGTACCGCAGGCCACCATTACTATTCTGTTTGCGCTGGTTAATGTATCAAGATAACTGTCAACACCGCCCATGGTAATTGTGCCCGTTTCATTGTTTAGTCTTCCACGCAGACAATCATGTATGGTTTCGGGTTGCTCATGAATTTCCTTCAGCATGAAATGATCGTAACCACCTTTCTCAATTTTCGCCAGCTCCATGTCGAGCTTTTGAATGAAAGGTGTTTGCTTTTCGTTACCGAGGTTTTTCAGGATCAGCTCATCGGGTTTTACAATGGCTATTTCGTAGTCATTTACATACACAACTTCCTTGGTGTATTCAATAATGGGAGAAGCATCAGAGGCAAGAAAATGTTCTCCTTTTCCAATACCTATTACCAGTGGGCTACCTTTTCGTGCCGCTATTATTGTACCTGGATTTTCCTCATCCACCAACAAAATGCAATAGGCACCTACCACTCTTTTTAAGGCAATACGTAATGCTTCTTCCAAAGTAGAATTGTTATTGTTTTTGATGTCTTCAATAAAATTCAGGAGTACTTCAGTATCTGTATCGCTGGTAAAAGTGTATCCTTTATTAAGCAGCTCTTGTTTGATGGAAGTATAATTCTCAATGATGCCATTATGGATCATCGCAATCTTTCCGCTCTTGCTGGAGTGTGGATGAGCATTGCGGTCACTTGGCTCGCCATGTGTAGCCCAACGCGTGTGGCCAATGCCTGTAAAGGCATGCAGGTCTTTGCCAACAACCGACTCTTCCAGTTCTGCAACTTTGCCTTTCTTTTTATACACTTTCAACTTCTCGTCCAGCAGCGCAACGCCTGAACTATCATACCCACGATACTCAAGTCGTTTAAGTCCTTTTAAGATAATAGGGTAAGCTTCTCTAGGTCCCGTATATCCAACAATTCCACACATATTTAAAAAATTAAGGGTGCAATATCATTATTTTTAGTCAATAAAGCTTGTACGCAACCCGTTAGAAAACAGGTAAACGAATAAAGATGGATTTAAATTTTGCGTTGGATTATATATTGGAGAATGAGAAAGTTTTGCTGCGTCTAATGTAGCTGTTAGACATTTAAAATTTTGTGCAAATTAGCTTGAAAGTATTTGGGGTATGGTAGTATTCATCGCATAACGCAGCGGTTTGGGATGCTTTGATTGAATACCTGAGAAACGCCAAAAGGTTAGGAATCATTTGCGCGAATAATTCAAATCTTCTGAAAATGGACTTTGACCATGTTAGCGAATTAGATAACTTCGTGTGGTGAAAGAAAACTTTAAACGGAACATCTTTTTTTACAAGCACTACTTTACGGACTTTTATAGAAAGCAAACGTCAGCAGTGCAGAAAAAAATGAACTGGACGATTGAACTGATAATGACAATCGAAATAGTTCCGAAAAAGTACTTCAGCCACATGGAGGACACGGACGGACTTTTTGAAATTCGTGTAGAAGTAGGTAACAACATTTTCAGAGTGTTCAGCTTTTTTGACGAGGGTAACTTGGTCATACTTTTGAACGGATTTCAGAAGAAAACGCAGAAGACACCGAAGAACGAAATAGAATTAGCTGAAAGATTAAAAAATGAATATTTCGATGAAAAAGCAAATAAGTAAAAATAAAAATCTTACCGCCTTTGAAGACTTTCTTGACCAGCAGTATGGAAAAAGGGGAACAAAAAAGCGTGAGGCTTATGAGCAAGAATTTGAAGCTTTTAAATTAGGCGTCCTTATCCAAGAAATGCGGGAAAAGCAAAACTTAACCCAGGAACAACTTGCCGAAAAATGCGGAACAACTAAATCCTACATTTCACGAATTGAGAATAATGCAAGCGACATTCGATTATCCACGCTCATGAGAATTATTAGAGAGGGTTTTGGCGGGCGTTTACATTTATCGGTACAGGTTTAATTTTTAGAGAAGGATGAAACACGACACGTGGTGGCATTGTGGCGGGGAAAATTTCAGCAATCAGCGGGAGTTCCCAAAGAGTCTTTTGCTCCGCCAGGCAACAACTAAACAAGAAACTACTGCGATTATAACAGCAGCCCCTGAAGAAACAAGTACGCTACGCTGAAGTAAATAATTAAACCCGTTACATCTACTAATGTTGCTACAAACGGCGCAGATGAAACGGCAGGATCTGCGCCAGCCCTTTTTAATACCAATGGCAGCATAGATCCACTCAGCGTACCCCATAATACTACGCCCATTAAAGACACGCCAACAGTAAGGCCAATGTAGATATAATGTTCGCCGTAAATATTGATAAACTGCTGCCACAAGATGACACGCGCAAAACCTAGCAGGCCAAGTACCGTTCCCAACATTAGGCCACTCAATATTTCTCTTCGCATAATACGCCACCAGTCGCTTACAGTAATCTCGCCTACCGCCATTGCCTGGATGATAAGCGTTGATGCCTGCGATCCACTGTTACCGCCGCTGGATATGATTAAGGGAATAAACAAAGCTAGTACCACCGCTTTGGCAATCTCATCTTCAAAGTGTCTCATCACACTTGCGGTTAGTAATTCTCCAATAAATAAAATGACCATCCAACCAACACGTTTTCTAAACAGGCGCATCAAAGGCATATCCAGGTAGGGTTCGTCTAAAGCTTCGGTACCACCCATCTTTTGCATGTCCTCGCTATACTCTTCGGTAGCTACCCAAAGCATATCGTCAATGGTAGTAATACCCAGCAATACATTGTTATCATCCACCACTGGCAGCGCCACACGGTTGTTCATCTTAAACACCTGGTTGGCATATTCCTGGTCGTCATTTACATTCAACGAGATCACTCGTTCATCCATCAACTCGTTCACCATCTTTTCTGGCGAAGCCAAAATGAATTCCTTAATTCTTAGGTCATCCATCAACTGTCCACTTTCGTTGATGACATAGATTACGTCGATGGTTTCGCTGCTTTTGGCATACTTCCTTATGATGTCGAAAACCTCAGATACGGTATTGTGTTCATACACATACACATAATCAGGCGTCATCAATCTACCCACACTATCCTCCGGGTATCCTAACAAAGAGAGCGTAACCATACGCTCTTCGGGGTCGAGTAATTTTATTAGATCCCGCAAAACTTCCTTTGGTAAGTCTTCAAGGAAGTCTGTTCTGTCATCGGCCTGGAGCTCGTTAAGTAATTCAGCGGTTTTAAAAGAGGGTAGGTCGCCAACTATTTTTTTCTGGATGGTAAAGTCTAGAATTTTGAAAGTGCTGGCAGCACGATGGATGGAAAGATTTGCAATAATCTGCGCTGCGAACTCTTCATTTTCATTAATGAGATCCGCTACGTCAGCTATATTTTGATCATCCAAAAACTCACGGATGGCAAGTTTATCTTCGGTAGCAATTACCTGTTCAAACTGTTCTTGTATCGTTTGTTCTTCTAATTCCATCGCCGGCGCAAATTAACTATGTCTTATTATTCAGTTGCAATTTTTTATATTCGCGGCCAATCGAAAAATATGTTGCTACCCTATTTAGTTATTGCCCCATCTGATAAAGGTGGCCGCGGTGTATTTACCACTAAAAACATACCCGCCGGAACGACCATCGAAATTTCTCCCGTGATAGATCTTACCACCAAAGAACGTAAGCAGATTGAGGGCACCAAATTGTATCACTATATTTTTGAGTGGGGCAACTCACGCAAGCAAGCATGCATGGCTTTGGGCTACGTGTCTATGTACAATCACTCGTTTGAACCTAACTGCGCTTACGAGCAGGATTATGAAGAGAAGATCATGACCATCAAAACCATTAAAGCGATTAAAAAAGGGGAAGAGCTTTTCTTTAGCTATAATGGTAACCCGGATGATAAAACCCCACTTTGGTTTAATACTAAATAGTTGTGAATGGGTGATTGCTCACCAAGGGTAGCTAAGTAGAGGGCACTGTTATTTACTACCTCTCCATTGCTGCGGTGTTACCTGGTATTCTTGTTTGAATACCCGGGCAAAATATCCCGGATCATTGTAGCCACAATCCATAGCAACAGATGCAATACTATCAGCCGTATTTTGTAATAATGCTTTTGCTTTGTTCAGCCTGATTATTCGAATGAATTTATTTGGAGGGCATCCCGTGAGCGCCTCTAATTTTCGATGTAATTGAGAGTGGCTCATGAATACCAGTTTACACAAATGCTCGACGGTGAAATTGGGTTCTCCCAAATTTTCTTCAATAAGCTTTCTCACTTTTTTTACAAACTCATCTTCCACTACGGAGCTGGTGATGGTGGATTCGCCGGTAGGTTGAGTGGTGACGGTGTTAGAAGCCAAACCTGCTTTTTTGAGATAATAGTTTTGCAGTGTTTGGCGCATTTCCAGCAACTTTCCTATTCTCACCAGCAGTTCTTCGCGGTCGAAAGGTTTTTCGAGGTACACATCAGCCCCGTGTTGCAATCCCTCTATCTTACTTTGTTTACCTGCCCTTGCCGTAAGCATAATGATGGGGATGTGACTAGTGCGTTCATCTTTGCGCATCAGCCTGCACATTTCAAAGCCATCTACAAAGGGCATCATTACATCGGTAATTATAAGGTCAGGAATTACCTGGCAGGCAATGTCAAAACCTTCTCTACCATCCTGTGCTACTGCAAGCCTGTACTCAGGCAGGCAAGATGCCGTGTAAGCCACTACGTCGGCATTGTCTTCTACCAATAGTATCAAAGGTTTGCCGGTGGGATACTTTTCAACAGTCTCCACAATTACCGCCGGCAGCTTTGGAATAGCTTCTTTTATGTAGGTGTTTTCTTGCTCAGTAAATTTTAGTTCGTTTTCTAGTGGTACTGCATTGTGTAATGACAATGTAATGATGAACTCGGTTCCTTTATTAGCTCCGGTGGGTGGGCTCTTAACCGCGATCTCACCCTCCATCAATTTCACGAGTTCTTTGGTGAGTGCCAGTCCTATTCCCGTGCCTTCTGTTTTACGGGTTTGTGTATTATTCAATTGATAAAAACGATCGAAAATATGCAGCAACTGGTTTTCAGGAATGCCAATACCAGTGTCTTTTACTTTTATAGCAACGGTGGTTTTTTGTTCCTGCGGTGTTAACGAAAGAGCTGAAACTGTAATATAGATATTGCCTTTTTCTGGTGTAAACTTTAGTGCGTTAGATAGTAGGTTTGATACTATCTGTCTTATTTTTTCCTGGTCAAATTCCAGGTAGAGTGAATCCACTTCAGATAAAAAGTGTAATTGCTTTTGCTGGCTTTCGGCCAGTGAATGAAAGGACTCTACCACATACAATAGAAAATTAATGATGTCGCCTTTTACCAGTTGCAATTGCATTTTACCGGTTTCTAACTTGGAAAGATCCAGCATTTCGTTTACGAGGTTTATCAGGCTTTGTCCATTGCGTACAATCATGTCCATGCCGTTTGTAAAGTGTTCAGCTGGTTTATCAATTACCTGGTTCGCCATGCCGAGTATTACAGTAAGCGGTGTTCTAAATTCGTGGGTAATGTTGGTATACAGTTGTGTTTTTATGGTATCTAATTCCTTTGCTCTTTTTGCTTCAAGTTTTTCAAAATTAAGTTGCGATTGAAGTTTGGCCTTATTTACAGAGAATGTAAACCAGGTTTTTATAGCACCGGCAACTAGCAAGGCATATAGGCAATAGGCCCACCAGGTGCCCCACCATGGCGGTAATACTGTAATTTGTAGCTGTTGTTTGTTTTCGCTCCAAATACCCTGGCTATTGCTACCCTGCACTACAAAGGTGTATTTGCCAGCAGGCAAGTGCAGGTAAGTAGCCGAGCGCCTGTTGCCGCTTTCCACCCAGCCTTTATCTATACCTACCAACTGGTAGCGGTATTTGTTTTCGGCAGGCGATGTAAAGTCGAGTGACGAAAACTCGAGCGTAAGAATATCCTGTTTGTAGTCAAGCGTTACACCAGTGCTCTGTTCAATATTCGTTTGTAATACGCCTGTTTTATCTCCAGGCAATACCGGTTCATTATTAATGAGTATGTTGGTGATGAAGACGGGAGGACTATAATTGACACTTAATATTTCTTTCGGATCAAACGTATTCAATCCATTGACACCGCCAAATGCAAGATGCCCATTGGGCAGCCGTGCATAAGCGCCTGTATTAAACTCATCATCCTGCAGGCCATTCGATTTTAAAAAGTTTCTAAATTTCCATTGGCTGCTATCACTGCTTTTATTCTTGAGTAAACAGAAGATACCGTTATTGGTGCTGCCCCAAATATTGCCTTCATCATCGGGTAAAATACCATAGACTACATCATGCGGTAACCCGTCCCGGGTTGTGAGTTGATAAAAATTGCCTGTCTTTTTTGTCAGCCGGTTTAGTCCACCACCTTTTGTACAAACCCATATATATTTTCCCGGTTCTAAGGGATCGTCCATTAAGCAAGACACCTGGTTGTAGTTAAGCGAATTTTTACTGCTGCTGTTGTTGTAATACCAGGTGATTGCCGGCGAAGTGTTGTTGGAGTTATTGAAAACAAGATGAGCAAATCCATCTTGTGTACCAATCCAAAAAGTGCCTTGTTTATCTTCGAATAAAGCTGTGCATAGCGACTTAGGAGACATAGGTCGCGCCGGGTTGCTATTGATATTGAAGCTATCGATTTTGCCTGTGGCTATGTGCAACCGCGTGAATGCGCCGCCCCTCGCCGGAAACCAGATTATACCCTTACTGTCTTCCAACATTGGCTGTTTTTCACCGGCACCTTCAAGATCATTTATTTCAGGATGGTGGGTTAGCCTACCTGTTGGTGGGTCGTAATTGAAAAATCCTTTTTTATCACACTTGAGCCAGTAGTCACCTTTTTTTGTGATAATGAAATTATCCACCTGGGTTAGTGCCGGAACCTTACTGAATGGGGTATGATCTATCTTTCCGTTTTGTATTCGCTTCCATCCGTACCCATGATCGCCGGTAAAAATATCATTTGCAGAAACGGGCACAATCCACCGCACACTAATGCCAGGGTTTTGTATGTTGAATTTACTCGTTGCAATATTGTATTTACGTAAACCGTATCCTACAGATCCCGACCAGATTATTCCCGAACGATCAGCAATAAATGGGTAAATGGTGCGCGTACTTTCCGGCAATTGTACATTCCAAACCGGCTGCCTGCCAGGTTCCCATTTACTTACATCGTAAAAATGTAATTCGCGGTGAAAGTTCTCCCATAATTTTTCTCTTGGCTTAAATAGAATGTTGCCTGCAATTACTTTGTTGGTATCAAATAGGGGCACTGCATCCTTTCCATTATATAGAAAAAGGCTTCCGTTGATTAATATGCTTTTGTCGGGTGTAAAATATCCGTTGTTTAAAAGAATGGCGCTTTTTGCAATTGTAAAACTGTTCTTGATCGGGTTGAATTTATATACCGAACCATCCATGCCACCAATCCACATGGTACCATTATTATCTTTTCCCATACCATACACCTGCGCATCGTTTGGCAGGGACAGTCTTGTAATGACGGGGTTGGACCCTTTCTCAACAAAGTCTGTTTTCAGGTCTATTACATTTAAGCCGGCACCATCTGTGGCCACCAGTACTCTTCCATCTGGCAACCCTTCTATCAGCCTGATGGCATTGCCCGAAATACTGCTTGCATCTGCAAGGCGATTTTTGATACGAAAAAAGTTGCCGGTTTTCTTATCATAAACGTTTAGCCCTGCATCTTCCGTCCCTACCCAAATCCGATTTTTTGGGTCTTCGTACAACTTAACAGTGGTGTTACTGCTTAGGCTCCTATCGTTGTATGGATCGTTAGTAAAAACTTTGAAGCCATAACCGTCAAAGCGGTTTAATCCGTTTTTAGTAGCTACCCAAATAAACCCTTCCGCATCCTGTAGCAGATCGAATACCATACCCTGCGATAATCCTTGTGCAGTGGAAATGGTTTGATAGCCGGGCATGTTTTGCGCAACACAAGTGCAATCCGCAAAAATTAAGAAGAGTGAAAGTGAAGTTGTTAGTTTGATAAAAGGCTTGCGCATTTGAGATAAAGATACTTGCAGCCATCAACTTTTGAGACGCAGTACTTTAAAAAAAGCCACGGTCATTTCATAATGATGAATTAATCCTGAAAATGCTTAAAAAGTCCTGAACAAAGGATAAATTGTACAAGGTTCTGGTGATTGTTTACCCATCTGTATAGGTTGCTTATATGAGCTTTGTAGGCTTGTTACACCACAGGTCAAAACAATTTTTTTGATACCAAAAATGCTACAAATGAGAAACAAACTGCGTTTTACAAAGAAGTTGATGCTGCTTCTTCCCATGAAGTACCACATCAATCGGCATAAGGCAAACCAGAAGTAAAAAGTGTACCGGTCTGGATGCCTTAGCCACTGAAATTGGACTGCCCTTTGTATTGGTAACGAAATCTTACCGATAGTTTTTCCATTCCTGCACCTATCAATTTGGTACTTGTTACCTCAGCACTGTAGCATTACTACTAAGTGCAAGCTGTGCGATCGTGCCGCACTTCAATGTGTTTGATAAAATGGTTGTGTGTGCAATGCGTAAAAATTGATCACCGCAAGTTTTGCTACACCTGTTTATTATGTCAATTTAATTGTCCTAAAGCTGAAATAATCCGGCTGGTTCGAAAAATCTCCAGATTAAAAGCTGAAAAAGTACCAGTCTTTGGCGATTATTTACTCACTCGAACTCATTTCGCAGGGGAGCTTTACCCTACTGAAACGACCGGTATCAAAATAAGTTTCGGGCCGCAACCAAAACCACTGCCACTTTTTTAACATAACCCAAATTAAAATCAAAACCAAAACCAACAACATCATGAACAACAATCTGACTTTAAAAGCAAAGACGTTCCTACTCTTTTGTATGCTTATCCCAATGTTAGGCATCAGTCAAAACAAAACATTGCTTACTTCTAATCGTGTATCTGCCAAAGTAGATAAGGTAGGCGAGTTTGAAAAAGCACTCGCCAATCACGCAAAAAAATACCATACGGGCGATGTTGCCTGGCGGGTGTGGAGCATTCAATCGGGCCCGGATGCTGGAGGATATATGATCACTGAAGGTCCGAGCACCTGGGCCACCGTAGACAACCGGGGCGACATTAGCGCAGAGCATATGACCGACTGGCAAAAAAATGTGTTGCCACTAACAGACGGTCGCGGTCAAAGTGGCTATTACGATTTTGTGGCTGATCTAAGTACCGTGCAACTCACCGATTATGCTGACAAGATTGTTATCAACCACATGACGGCGAAACCAGGTAAAATGAATCATTGCAAAGCGCTGCTTGAGCAAATGAAAAAAGCGTGGGTGGCTGATAAAGAATCTGTTGCTGTTTATTCTGTTGCCAATTCCGGTGAGCCCGGTTACATAACAGTAACCCGTTTGAAAAATGGTTTGAAAGAACTGGCAAGTGATTATCGTAAACCAATGGCAGAAAGATTTAACGCTGCAAACGGAGCCGGCGCTATGGATACCTGGCTAAAAGATTACGCCGATGCAGTGCAGATGCGTTGGTCTGAATTGTTGATATATAAGCCTGCGCTAAGTTCAAATAAATAGAAAATTAATATCGTCTCAAACCACCCCGGTTGAGACGATATTTTTTAGGTTAATCTTGAAATCATTGTTCGCTTGATTCTGCTGGTAAATAAAAGTCAAAACAACTAAGCTTGTTTTAAATCGGCTATGGTTTTATCTGCCATCTTAATTGCTGATGACTATCTGATATAGTGATAAGGCACCCTGGTGTTTCGATGCTTTCTACCATCGGTTTCTATTATTTAACCTTAAACCTAATTATCATGTACACCAAAAATGGTTGTATGATCAATCTAGTTTTAAAGTCAGTCATGCTGATAATTTGCTCCCTAACATTCATTGCCTGCAATCGTGCAAAGCAGACGGATGCAATTGTAGCTGTTACCAATGCGCAGATTGGTGCGCCAGAATATTTTTTATTGCGCCCGGAAGTTGAAAAATTGTATGGATACTCTCATGCAGTAAGAATCGGAGACGATCTTAAAATATCCGGCGCAGTTAGTATGGATGATAAAGGAATTCTTACTGCACCAGGTAGTATGGAACAACAAATGAAAAACTGCTATAGCGACCTGGAAAAAATATTACAGCACTATGGCTACACTTTTGATGATGTGGTGGTGGAAAATGTGTTTACCACCAATATGGCCGATTTCATCAATGCATCCGCTTATAGAAATTCCATTTACAAAAAACAATTTCCCACAGGTACTTGGCTAGAGGTAAAAGGGCTTGCATTGCCGGGCCAATTGATAGAGATAGATATGGAAGCGCACAAAGCGAAATAAATACAAAATTCTAATCAGCCGATGTTATCTCAAAGAACACATCCTCCACAACATTTGCATGTAGTTAAAGCGCCTGTTGAATATTCTATCCCTGCTGCCGCAGGTAAAAAATCAAGAATAGAATCAATCGATCTGCTTCGTGGCTTTGCTATTGTAATTATGGCGCTGGACCATGTACGCGATTACTTTCATGCTGATTATTTTTTCTTTGACCCAACTGACCTGGAGCGCACAAATGGGGCAATTTTTTTCACTCGATGGGTTACGAATTTTTGTGCACCCGTATTTGTATTGCTTGCTGGCACTTCCGCATTTCTGGTGGGAGAAAGAAAAACAAAAAATGAGCTGGCTTCCTTTTTATTGAAACGTGGCCTATGGTTGATGCTATTGGAAACGGTGGTGATCAACTTTGCGTGGAGTTTTAATCCGGCGTATCCAATGTTTCGGCTTCAGGTTATTTGGGCACTTGGTTTGGCCATGGTCATGATGTCGGCCGTGGTGTATCTACCGCCAAAAGCCATCCTGGCTATTGGGCTGATTATTCTCTTTGGTCACAACCTGCTGGATAATATTCACACTACCGGTAACAGCTTGCCCGATCTTCTATGGGGTCAGTTGCATGAGCGAAAAAGGTTCGCAATCGGCAACCGTTTTATTGCAACGGGATATCCAATTCTTCCGTGGTTCGGTATAATGGCATTAGGTTTTTGCTTTCGATATTTTTATAGAAAGGGAATGGATGCTGCGCTACGCAAAAAATATTTATTGAGATTAGGTAGCGTAGCTATAGCACTCTTCTTTTTAGTAAGAGGAATAAACATGTATGGCGATATGAAGCCATGGTCTTTACAACGTTCTGCTATTCTTACGATTTGCTCTTTCCTGAATGCTACCAAATATCCACCTTCATTACTGTATAGTTTAATGACACTCGGACCTGCATTCATCTTGCTTGCATTCATTGAAAAGCCACTGAACAGGCTTGGTAAAATAATCATTGTATTTGGGCGGGTGCCATTGTTTTTTTATATCCTCCATCTCTACCTGATACATGCCCTGGCAACACTCGCTGTTGTAGCAAGCGGTCGGCCATGGACGGATATGATTTCCATCACCAACATCAATGCAAAAGACAGTCCGTGGCTAAAAGGCTATGGTTTCAATTTGTGGCAAACATACCTGGTGTGGTTGCTTGTGGTGGTAATGCTTTACCCACTTTGTAAATGGTACGATCGATACAAAAACAATCATAAAGAAAAATGGTGGTTGAGCTATTTGTAAATCAATATTGGAAGTGGATCGTTTGAAAGTCAAAAGTCAAAAGTCAAAAGTCAAAATGAAAAAAATATTATTTCTTCTTTTTTTAATTCCAAGAATCGGGTTAGTGCAAGCACAAGAGAAATCCGCATTTAAAATTTCCTACAACCACTTTGCCCTTTCAGTAAAAGATATTAACCGTTCTGCGGCGTTTTACAAAAACATAATGATGCTAACGGAAATAACCAACCGCTCTGCAATTGAAGGCATTCGCTGGTTTGCATTGGCTGATGGCACGGAGTTACATCTCATTTCTGTTATTAAAGAAAATGTAAGCATCAATAAAGCCGTTCATATTGGTTTAACTACAAATGCTTTTGATGTTATTTTAAAAAGGCTGGTTGAATTAAAAGTCCCTTATTCCGACTGGCCCGGAAAACCAAATACCGTCAACATTCGTGCAGATGGCGTTAAGCAAATCTATTTCCAGGATCCGGATGGTTATTGGATAGAGATAAATAGTGTGGGCGACACAAAGACATCCAACAATAATTGACGAAAGATAAATGGCCTTTGAAGAACACAACAGCAAAACCGAGTAATAACCAATCTATCCAACCAAAATTTAACCGAGATGTCGAATTCAACTAATTTATTTGAACCGCTAAAACATTCAGAGCGGATCCAATCGCTGGATGTAATGAGAGGCATTGTCCTTTTCGGTATTTTATTGATGAACATCAATGGTATGGGACTTTACCATGCTTACTCTGACCCTACAGTTTCCGGCGGTGCAACCGGGTGGGATTTGTATACGTGGATAACCACCAATATGTTTTTTGAAGGTACGATGCGTGCCCTGTTTTCGTTGCTGTTTGGGGTAGGTATGTTTGTACTGCTGGACAGGTTAGAGAAAAAAGGTGCGGGGATTAACGCTGCCAATATTTATTTTAGAAGGCTTACATGGATGCTTGTGTTTGGATTGATACACGGCTACCTTTTGCTTTGGGTGGGCGAAATTTTATTCGATTATGCTTTAATGGGTTTCCTTGTTTTTTCTTTCAGAAACATGGCACCCAAAAAGCTGATAATGATTGCTGCATTCTTATTTGCCGCAGGCAGCGTGTGGACGTATTTTGAATACAAGGCCGATGTAAAGTATAGCGAGCAGGTAACGCAGGCAAATGCATTTAAAGCGGAAGGTAAACCTCTTACAAAAGAGCTAAAGAAAGCGGATGAAAGATGGCAAAGGCGAGTAGAAGAAAGATTACCTGCATCGGTTGACGAATACAACAGCAATATGCACAAAGGGTATTTTCATGTGGTTGGTTTTCTTGCCCCAAAAAACACAAGTTACAACCAGGAGGATCCTTACCGCTACGATGTGTTTGATGTGTTAAGCATGATGTTGCTCGGTATCGCATTGTTCAAATTGAATGTACTTTCCGCTGCCAAATCCTATCGATTTTATATTGTTATGGCCTTGATTGGTTACAGCATAGGACTAACCGTCAACTACTATGAAGTGACTACCATCATCAACAGCAATTTCTCATTCCTGGCGTATTCAAAAACAAATCTTACCTACGATGCCGGAAGAGTTCCGATTGCCATGGGTCACATTGCTGCCATTATGCTTCTTTGCAAATTGCCCATACTTCAATGGCTGAAAAGCCGGCTTGCAGCTGTAGGAAAAATGGCGCTCACCAATTACTTCAGCCATTCAATCGTCTCGTTATTCTTTTTTACTGGTGCGGGGCTTGGCATGTTTGGGAAGCTGCATCGCTATGAGTTACTATACGTGGTCTTCTCTATCTGGATTTTTCAATTAATCGTTAGTCCCATCTGGTTAAAGTATTTCCAGTTTGGTCCGGCAGAATGGCTTTGGAGAAGCCTTAGCTATCAAAAAATGTATGCATTTAAAAAGAGAAAAGTGAATGCTTTGGAAGAGGATGACATCGCTGAAACTGTGAATGTAATAGCTGCAAGAAAGGGTACTGAAGCACCTCTTACTTGACGCCTTTGCTGACAGCCGGATGTGAGCAAATGATAGTTGATAATTGGCCTGTATCATCATGCATTCAACGCCTCACAACTCACGATTTACTTTTAAACTGGTAAAACTAATTTAATGAACCACACCGTTGTGCTGAAGAAAAGAAGTGAATTACCTGCACTTTCCCAACATAGATTTTTCCGTTATTTCAGTTTTTGCATATTGTATGTAGCGCAAGGCATACCTGAGGGCATGACCTATTTTGGTATTCCTGCCTGGATGGCCATGAACGGTAAAACGCCCGGCGAAATAGGTTCTTTTATTGGCGTAATTGGGATACCCTGGAGTTTTAAGATTCTTGTTGCACCGCTCATGGATCGGTTTAGTTTTTTACCTATGGGAAGACGCAGGCCTTGGGTACTGTTTGGCCAATTAGGATTGATACTCAGTTTTATTGCAATGTCAATGATATCCGACCCTCTGAATAATATGGCTACCTTAATGATCGCAGGTTTTTGGATCAGTTTTTTTGGTGCGTTCCAGGATGTAGCTACGGATGGTATGGCTATAGACATCGTACCCATTCATGAGCAAGCAAGGGCCAATGGCCTGATGTGGGGTGCGAAAACAGTAGGCATTTCACTTTCGTTGGTTACAGGTACGTGGATCATTAATCATTACGGATTTCAGCAAGCCATACTTACACTATCCATTGGTGTTTGCCTCATTATGCTAGTGCCACTTTTCTTACGTGAACGTCCGGGTGAAAAGTTGCTGCCATGGACTACAGGAGAAACAACACCCGAGGTGGCTAAAATTCAATTGCACAGTTTTGAAAAAATTTTTAAAAGCCTTTGGAAAGTATTTGTATTGCCATCCAGTTTACTCATGGGCGTTGCTTTCTTTTCATTCAATACCGGTGTTGGATTATGCGATGCTATTCTTCCGGTATTTACCATACAGGAAGCAGGCTGGACCAATGAAGCTTTTTCCCATGTTTTCTCTATCATAAATATCATCAGTGGTGTACTTGGCATGGTTGCCGGGGGGTTTCTTGCAGATCGATTTGGCAAAAGAAAAATGGTTACAATATACCTCATGGTATATGTGGCGGCTTTTGTAGCCATGGTTTTGTTGAAATCATATTGGAATCATGATTTGGTAATTACTGGTTTTATGGCCTTGTATTATGTATTTTATGTCTTTATTTCCATCGCCTGCTTTGCAATAGGAATGGAATTATGTTGGTGCCGTGTATCGGCCACACAGTTTACACTTTACATGGCAATTTCCAATATGGGCCGCGCATTAGGAGCCTCGCTGCTTGGGCCATTGAAAGAAAACTTCGGTTGGGAATATGCAATCCTTGCGGTAGGTATATTGTCTTTAGCCTCGCTATTTTTTATCTTACTGCTACGTTTGAAAAAGCACCTCGACCGGTTGGACTGCATAGAGGCGGACGAAAGGGAAAGCGACTACCCAAGGCCTGCCCCAATTATAAGAATACTCAAATACATAAAACAACCTAATCCATCGAATTAAAAGTCAACAGAATTAAAAGTTTTAAATTGATAAATGCTATTTTTTGCATCATTCTTTTGCTGCTGGTGGCGTGCAACAATAACAGCAGTTCAACACAGGCAACAGCAGAGGAATTATCGCAAATGAACAGGGATTTTGCAACTGCTCTTAACAACAAAGATGCAGTGGCTGCAGCCAATTGTTATACCGAAGATGCGACAGTGCTTCCGCCCAATGAGGCACCATTAAAAGGCAGAGCAGCCATACGAAAATATTGGGAAGGTGCCGTTGCAGCTGGTGCTTTTGATGTGGATGTAGCTACCATATCTACCGCCAGCAATGGCGACTTAGGATACGAAGTTGGCCGTTTTCAGATGAGCACTAAAGATTCATCTGGAAAAGTAACAACAGAAAGAGGCAAGTACATTGAACTGCTGAAACGCGGCCAGGATGGCAAATGGAAATCCACTCATGGCATTTGGAATGTGGATACACTCCCACTAAAATAATGTCGCGATTAAAAGAAAAAAATTAAATTCATTTTCATTAACGTCTTAAAATTTTTCAAATCTCTTTTTTTAATTAAACCAAAAACAAAATGAAACAGTTCCCGCTTTTCAAATTTGCAACCGCTTGTGTTGTATTTTTCTTTTTTGCAATTGCCTGCAATGACGCTGCTAAAGATGAAGCCACAGAAAAAAAATCTGAGACCGCAGAAACGACTGTAGCTAAAACAGATCCGGCAAAGTTGAAGGCTGAGATTCAAGAGCTGGAAAATGCGTGGGCAACTGCTGACAATGCCCGTGATTTAAATGCAATGACTGCTTTTTATGCAGACGATGCAATATCTATGGAGAATGGCAAGCCAATGCTGGTGGGCAATGCAGCCATTAAGAAAAACATAGAAGAGTATATGGGTAAAAGAACTAAAGGCTCTACGGTTACCTACGATGTAATGGATGCATATGGCGACGACAAATATGTAACTGAGGTTGGTAAAACCACCCGGAAAGACTCCACAGGTAAAGTAACTTCTGCCGGCAAGTACATGGCCATTTGGGAAAAAAGAAATGGTAAATGGATTTGCATAAGAGACATCGGTAATGAAGATGCTGAAAAGAAATAGAAACAACTCACCGTTAATTTCTTAAAGGTATCGGCGATGAGATGCTGTATAAATGGCGTCTCATTGCTGAGCCTTTTTTCGTTTAAATTATTGTTAGTGGCCTCCAGCTAAAGCTGGAGGGAATTCATGGAGGGAAATCATGAAGCAAAACCATTGAATTGCCATGGGCTTCAGCCCATGGACTACTAAAAATATAAATCCTGCTGTGAAGTTTGTTGCGCAGCAATCAACCAAAACCATGAGAGCAAAATCAATAACTGCTAACTCAGTCGAGGCAATACAATCATCATTACAAGAAGCAATGACTGATGCCTTTTCACCAACACTTGCTATTGTGTTTACATCGCTTAAAGATGAATGGCAGCAAGTGCAATCGTTGTTGAACAATCAGGGCATTGCCATATTTGGCGCCACCACTGCTGTTGAGTTTACAGAAGCTGGCATTGGAGAAGCAGGCATAACAATACTGCTGCTGGATATGGATCCGGCGTACTTTAAGCTCATTCTTAACGACAGCAGTCAATCCTCTTCCTACGAAGCAGCTTCAGCTATGGCAGCATCTGCCGTTGCAAGTTTTACGCACCCCGCATTCATTCTCCTGACAACCCATAGCAAAACACCCGGCGATGAAGTCATTAAAGGCATTACTGAAAAAGCAGGTGAAGAAGTCCGCATCATTGGGGGAATAGCCGGTGATCTCATCAACCTTGAAGGAACCGTATTTACCAACAATGAATCAAGCAATCATGGAATACTCTGCCTGGTGATTGACGAGGATAAAATTGATGTAACCGGCATTGCCGTCTCTGGCTGGAAACCGTTAGGCACTTTTAAAACAATAACCGAAAGCGAAGGCGTGTGGGTGCATACAATTGATGGCAGCCCGGCAATGGATGTGGTAGAAAAATATGTGGGTGATGTAAGATTTGATGAAACGGACACCAACAACATTGTAAAACTAACGACCACCTATCCCCTGCAGGTAACACGCAACGGTAGCAGCCCGGCCATGATACCAACGTTGTTCCTAAACAAAAAAACACGTGCAGTAATGTGTTCGCAATCATTAGCACCAGGCACTACATTTCGCTTTTCGTTACCGCCCGATTTTGATGTAATTGAAACCGTGATTGAAAGTTCAAGATCAGTAAAAGAAAACCAACTGCCCGATGTGGATGCACTCATTGTGTTCTCCTGTGTAGGAAGACATGAAACTTTAGGCCCGATGATGTCGGAAGAAATAGAAGGCCTTGCAAGCACCTGGAATGAACCGATGGCTGGTTTCTTTAGCATGGGCGAATTTGGAACAGTAGCTGGTGGCAAACCAGAATTTCATGGCACTACTTGTAGTTGGGTAGCATTAAAAGAAAAGTAAAAACAAAACATTTTAGGATGAAGAAAACAACGATCGCTGCATTATCCACATTGCTTCCATTTTTTTTGTTGGCTCAACCCAAACCAAAAGTCATCGACATGCATATACATTCCTACTCCAAAACCGACTTTGGTGAAAGGGAACCCGCCGCAGATCATTATGGCAATAAAGGTTCGGAAAATGCTGAACAACATCGCAAAGCAACTCTGGATGCATTTAAAAAATGGAACATTGTAAAAGCAGTTGTAAGCGGCAATCCTGAAAGCGTGGCAGCATGGGCAACAAGTGATAGCAAACAAATTGTAATTAAAGGTATTTTAATGTTCAGCCCCAATGATTATGGCATGGATACCGTCCGCTTCGAACAAATGATCAAAGAAAAGAAGCTTGAAGTGTTTGGTGAAATTGCACCTTACTACAGTGGTGGTACGCTAAGTGATTCCGGCTGGCAGCCTTACCTGCGCATCTGCGAACGATACGATATTCCCGTAGCCGTACATACAGGCGGTGGCGATCCAATGGGCACTTATTCGTGGTCGCCCAAAGCAAGACTTGCATTCGGCGATCCTTACCTGATAGAAGATGTATTGGTAAAATATCCTAAGCTTAGAATTTATATGATGCACGCCGGTGGCGAAGACTGGCCAGAGCATGGCATCAGGCTGATGGCGTATTATCCGCAATTGTATACTGACGTTGCTGTAATGCTTTGGGTAGAGCCCAATACACAACGCTTCATCAAAGATTTTTTAAAGAATGCAAAACATGCAGGCTATTTAAACAGGGTAATGTTTGGCTCTGACCAAATGATTTGGCCGGGGGCTATTGAAAAATCAATCCAGTTTTTAAATAGTATTGATTTCCTTACAAAGCAGGATAAAGAAGATATACTTTACAATAACGCAGCAAAGTTTTTACGATTAATTAAATAGCCAGTTCTGCGGGAGCTACCTCACCTTGTAAAAATTTGCCCCGGCAATAAAATCAAATCATGCAAGCAAAATCAATAAAAGGAAATTCTAACGAACACATCAACGCTGCATTGGATGAAAGTATGGCTGATGGTTTTAAGCCCTCGCTTGCCATTGTCTTCCTATCTGTAAAACAGGACCGGGAAGCCATTTCAAAATTATTGGACGAAAAAGGCATTCAGATATTTGGTGCTACTACTGCAGGCGAATTTATTGATGGCGACATTGAAGAAGGTAGCATAGTAATGATGTTGCTCGATATGAATCCAGCTTATTTTAAAATTGAATTTCTTGAAACCAGCATACAGACCGCTTTAGCTGACGCAAACCAATTAGGTATTACCGGTAAAGAAAGTTTTACCAACCCTTCGTTTATGATAGCGACCGGTGGCGTGTCCTTAGATGGTGAGCAAATTGTTGAAGGCATCATACAAGGTTTTGGAAAAACTACCTCGTCGCCCGGCCGTGAAGTAGCCGTATTTGGAGGCAAAGCAGGAGACGACCTTTTACTTGAAGCACCCTTTGTTTTTACCAACGGAAAAAGCAAGGACAACGCCGTTGTCGCGCTCATTATTGATGCAGATAAAATTGATGTAAGAGGTATTGCTACTTGCGGCTGGAATGCTATTGGCACCACAAAAACAGTGACGAAGAGCGAAGGTAATATCGTGTATACCATAGACGATAAACCAGCCTTGGATATGTTGATGAATTACCTCGGTGTTGAAATAAAGGTAGACGCGGACAACGAAGTCGTTCGATTCCTTAGTTCATGGTATTATCCCCTGCAATTGGAACGGGAAAATGTAGATCCTGTCATTCGTACAGCCATGTTTGCCAATAGCAAAGACCGATCACTTATCTGTTCCGGAAACGTACCTCAAGGTTCAAAAATAAAATTCTCGATGCCCCCAGATTTCGATTCCATAGATAAAGTGGTTGAAGAATGTAAAGGCATTAAAGACAATGCACAACAGCATGCTGATGCCTTGATCATGTTTTCTTGCGTAAGCAGGTATTTATCTTTTGGAATGGTAATAAAAGAAGAAATAGAGCAGGTGCAAAATATTTAGAACGCGCCCATGGTTGGGTTCTTTACCTATGGCGAATATGGAAAGTCGAAAAATGGTAAATATGATTATCATAATAATGCATGCTGCCTGGTAGCATTAAAAGAAAAAGCCCCTAACCCCTAAAGGGGAATAATTGTTCTAATACTTAATAATTGAAAAAAAATGATCGCAAAATCAATCAAAGGAAATTCTACAGAAGAATTTAGTGCTGCATTAACTAGAATCTGTGCAGGTGATTTCACCCCAACATTAGCCATTGTTTTTGCATCCGTAAAACAAGATAGAAAAGCAGTTACTGCATTATTGAATGATGCAGGCATCCAAATATTTGGCATTACCACCAACGGCGAGTTTATAGATGAAAGCTTAGGTAAGGAATCGATTGTAGCGCTGCTGCTTGATATCAATCCTTCTTATTTCACTGTGCTGTTTGCCGAATACCCACAAAAAAATTACCGCGAAGTAGCTAAAGAAGTAGCGCAAAAAGCGAAACAAACTTTTACAAATCCTGCTTTCCTCGTAGCGGGCAGTCATATGGAAACAGATGCTGAAGAATTACTGTTTGGAATAGAAGATGTAATAGGCAAACAGGTGAATGTATTTGGCGGCATGGCAGGCGACGACTACCAGTTTAAAGATCAGTTTGTATTTACGAACAACCAGGAAAGTAACCGTGGTATGGTGGCATTGGTGTTTAACGAAAACAAGATAAAAATAAAGGGAAGAGCAACATGTGGCTGGAAGGCAGTGGGCACCGTAAAGACTGTTACCAAGAGTGTAGGCAACCATGTGTTCACGGTAGATGATGTACCGGTGTTGGACATCACCACTAAATATGGAGGGATCGTAAACATAGAAGAAGGCAACAAAGATGTAGCGATGGAGATAGCAGTCAATTTCCCGTTACAGTTGCAACGTGAAGTGGGTGATCCTGTGATGCGTCCTGGTCTTTTAGTTAAGTGGGAAGATCGTTCGTTTGTATGCAGTGGTACGGTGCCGCAGGGTTCAAAAGTGCGCTTCTCGTTACCTCCTGATTTAGATGTGATGGAAAAAGTAGTCAAAGCTGCACAGGATATGAAAGACACTGAAATTCCAGATGCAGATGCATTAGTCATCTTCAGTTGCGCAGGCAGACTTCTGTCATTCGGCCCTATGATGAATATGGAAATTGAAGGACTGAAAAACATTTGGAATGTGCCCATGATTGGCATGTTCTCCAACGCAGAACTTGGTCGCGCCACCGGTGGAAATTTGGAAATGCATAACCTGACCACCTGCTGCATTGCATTAAAAGAGAAGTAACATCAACTCATTATTAAACCAAAAACAAAACCATGGAAAATTTAGAAGTAATTAAAAACATGTATCAGGCTGTGGCCAGTGGCGACTTCCCTGCATTTTTAAACGGCATGGATGCAACTATTGAATGGAACGAAGCAGAAAATTTCCCCTACTCAGACGGCAATCCATATATAGGACCAAATGCTGTTGCTGGTGGCGTATTTGGCCGTATTGCTGCTGACTGGGAATATTGGACTCTATCAGACCATGAGTACCATGATTGCAGTGGTGATAAAATAATCGTAACCGGCAGGTACAATGCAAAACATAAAATCACAGGCAAAATCATAAAAGCTCAGTTTACGCATGTATGGACTGTGAACAATGAAAAAGCAATACGTTTTCAACAGTATGCAGATACAAAGCAGGTGGCAGATGCAATGATATAATTGTTGAAATTTTTTTAAATAATATTCTCCAGCAAAATCAATTAAAGGAACATCAACCAATGAAATTGTATCCGCTCGTGCCACCGGTGGAAATTTAGAAATGCATAACCTGACCACCTGCGTAATTGCATTAAAAGAAAAATAGAAAAGCAACCAACAACTAACATTTAAAAACCCGGCTACATGTGTAAATTATTTTTAGCAACTGTTTGTATCTTATTTCTATCAACAGCAATAAATGCGCAAACAACAAAGCCAGGCAAAGGCATTGTCGGCACCTGGCGATTGGTATATTTTGCAGATTTTGATACGACCACTAACTCCTGGAAATTTCGCTACGGGAAAAGCCCACGTGGATATTTTACCTATACAAAAAGTGGCGTCTTAAGCATCAATATTTCTTCTGATAATCCCCTCAAAATGTCAGAAGAAGCAGCGAAGAAATACACGGTTAATTTATCTGACTACATCGAAAATAATTCCTTCGGGTATTTTGGCACTTACACATTAGAGCCTGAGAAAGGCAGGGTCATCCATCATGTAAAAGGTGGCACCATTCCCTGGTACACCGATACCGAACAGCCACGACAAATTCAACTGAAAGGAGATACAGCAATCATTGGCGATAGCAAAACAACCAGGAGAGTGCTGGTGAGGGTAGATTAAAGAAACACTTAACAGTAATACAATAAAACCAAAACCAACCATCATGATCAAAGCAACTGTCCTTTATGGACAACCAACCGATGCTGACGCGTTTGAAAAATATTACAGCGAAACGCATCTGCGCCTTGCTGCAAAAACCCAGGGCGTTTTAAAGGCAGAATTCAGTAAATGCCTTCCCAACCCCGATGGATCGGTTGCTGCATTCTATCGCATAGCAGATTTATACTTTGCCGGCCCAGCTGAACTGCAACAGTCAATGGGTTCGCCTGAAGGAAAGGCTATGGCTGCCGATCTTCAAAATTTTGCTACCGGAGGGGTCACCATTTTATTCAGCGCTCTCGACAATTCAAGTGCACCATCAAACAACTACATGAAAGCAAGAACTATTCAAGGGAAATCCGTCAATGAAATCGAATCCGCTTTACAACAAAGCATGGTCGATGGATTTAAACCAACACTGGCCATCGCCTTTATTTCTGTAAAACAGGACAGGCATGCGGTTTGCTCCATTCTAAATAAAGAAGGCATCAGCATCTTTGGCGCCAGTACATCGGGCGAATTTATTAGTAGTGAAATTTCTGAAGGGGGCATCGCCATCATGCTGCTCGACATTCATCCCGACCACTTCAAATTGATGTTCTACGAGACAAAAGAAACTTCAGCATACGACACTGCAAAACAAATGGGCGCGGAAGGCAAGCATGTTTTTAAGCACCCCGCATTCATCATTGCATCTGGCTGGTTGCACTACGATGGCGAGTTGATCGTGAAAGGAATTGAAGATGGTTTTGGTTCAGAAATAACCGTGTTTGGCGGCATGGCCGGCGACGACCAGGCATTGCGTGAACCCATTGTTTTTACGTACGGTAAGCATAGCAGTACCGGCCTCGTTGCACTCATTATTGATGAAGATAAAATAGACATTAAAGGAGTTGCCACCTGCGGCTGGAAGCCCATCGGCATCACGAAGACCATTACCAAAAGCCACCAGAATATTGTGTACACCATCGATGATCAACCGGCATTGGATATCGTGATCAAATACCTCGGCCTCAACATCGACAACGAGGTAAGTGAAAATACGGTGGCCAATCTAGGCGCTTATTACCCCTTGCAATTGGAGAGAGAAAATGCACCGCCGGTAATGCGTACCGCCATGCTGGGCAACAAACAAGATCGTTCGCTTATTTGTGCAGGCATTGTACCGCAGGGTGCCAAAATTCGCTTTTCACTTCCACCTGATTTTGATGTGATGGACACCGTAGTGGCAGAATGTACTGACTTAAAAGATGAGATGCAAAATGATGCAGACGCGGTCATTATGTTTTCGTGCATCAGCCGCTATCTATCCTTCGGCGTTATGACCAGCGAAGAAATTGAACGGGTGATCGACGTATTCAAAGCACCCTTTATCGGCTTCTTCACCTATGGCGAATTCGGTAAATCAAAGAAGGGCAAATACGAGTTTCACAATAATACCTGCTGCGTGGTGGCATTAAAAGAAAAGTAATGATGGACTTAGCCGCATTGCTACTATTAGGCTTCTGTTGTGTCACTCACTTGTACCATTCCAATTCTATTCAGCAAAATCAACGACAGGCAAACACCAAATAAATGAACCAGCATTTACAAAACATTCTGAACGCTATCCAACAATGTGAAAGCTTCACAGGTGAACAAAATGAGTTGTTTATAAAATCAATAAAAGCTGCTGACAAAGAACTTGAAATAACTGCCTTTAAACTAGACAGAACAGAAAAAGTAAAACGCACCACCGCCATACTTTTAGAAGAAACGATTGAAGAGCTGGAACAAAAAAGAAAAGCGATTGAAGAAACCAATGCAACCCTACACCAATCGCTGCAAGAACTGAAAGCAGCCCAGGCGCAACTCATCCAATCAGAAAAAATGGCCAGCCTTGGAGAACTCACCGCAGGCATTGCACACGAAATACAGAACCCACTAAACTTCGTCAACAATTTCTCCGAAGTGAGTGGAGAATTGCTGCAAGAAATGCAGGAAGAAATTGACAACAACAACTTCGACGAAGTGAAAGCCATTGCGCAGGATGTGAAAGAAAATCTATCTAAAATTTTACACCACGGCAAGCGCGCCGACGGCATTGTAAAAGGCATGTTGCAACACAGCCGAACCAGCAGCGGCGCAAAAGAACCTACCGATATCAATGCCCTGGTAGATGAATACCTGCGCCTTGCCTTCCATGGTTTAAAGGCAAAAGACAAAAGCTTCAATGCATCGTTGGAAACAAACTACGATACCACTGTAGGCGAAATAAACATCATACCGCAAGACATTGGCCGCGTCATTCTCAACCTTATCACCAACGCCTTCTATGCAGTGAACGAAAAGAAGAAAGCTCCGGGCCTAAAGGAAGAAAACTACGAACCAACTATTACTGTAAGCACCAGGGGTGTTAGCTCCCATTCAGGGGCGGGGGGGCTTCATATCTCTGTGAGCGACAACGGCAACGGCATTCCTAGAAAGGTATTGGATAAAATATTCCAACCCTTCTTCACCACAAAACCAACAGGCGAAGGAACAGGTTTAGGATTAAGCCTGAGCTATGATATTGTGAAGGCACATGGAGGCGAGTTGAAGGTGGAGACAAAGGAGGGTGAAGGAAGTGTGTTTGTAATATCATTACCGGCGTGAGATGTGCCGTGCCGATGGTACTTAGTTGTGTCATTGCTCTTAGGCCGGACTGAAGTCCAGCCTTACAAGACAGAACCGAGCCTACGGCTCTCGAGTATGAAATAAAGCTGGGTGTTATGATAAGACAGTGGCGTAGTTGGGCTTACACCGGAATGAAGTCCGCTGTTACAAAATGAAAAAGAGTCTATGGCTCTATAGTATAAAACAAGGTGGAGTATAATAAAAAGCCAGTGGCGTAGCCACGGGTATATTTTGTAACCATGGACTTCAGTCCATGGTAAGAAATGAAACAAAACAAGAGCCGTAGGCTCGGCTGATATAAAACAACACGGCATGGCCAACACCTATCACTAGATCTACCTGCAAACAGTCTTTGCTGTAAAATACAGGCAAGCTGTGCTTGATAAAACCTGGAGAGGTAAAGTGCAAGGTGTAATTGGTAACCTGGTCAACGAAACCGGCTGCAAAACAATCATCGTTAACGGTGTAGAAGACCATATCCATTGCTTCCTGGGATTGCGACCCGCTGTTTCAATATCAGAATTAATGAAAACTGTAAAAGCCAAATCATCCAAATACATCAATGATCATAAACTAACCAAAGAGAGGTTTGAGTGGCAGGAGGGCTGTGGAGTATTTTCTTATCGCCAGCGTGATGTTGAAATGATCTATAAATATGTGCAGAACCAGGAAGAGCATCATCAAAAACAATCATTCAGGCAGGAATATGTAGAGTTATTGAAAGAGTTTGAAGTTGGTTATGAAGAGCAATATATTTTTCAGGATTTAGTATAAACTGAATTTAAATGATACTTGATAAAATTTTCCAACCCTTCTTCACCACCAAGCCAACTGGCGAAGGAACAGGCCTTGGATTAAGTTTGAGCTATGATATCGTGAAGGCACATGGAGGTGAGTTGAAGGTAGAAACAAAGGAAGGAGAAGGCAGTGAGTTTATCATTCAATTGCCTATTGTCTGAATGACCAAATTAAAATGACCAAATAATTATGCAAATGAATTACTTGAAAAAAATACCTGCCCTCCTTGTTTTGTTGATGCTAAATACTTCGCTGTACAGCCAGTATAAAGTGACTTTTAATGTAACTCAGCTGAATGGAGTAACCACAGATAGTATTTATATCACCGGCGCATTCAATAGTTATTTGAAAGAACCTGATCCAAAATATTTGCTGACTTCAACTTCTTCAACAGAAAAGACGATTACGATCGATTTAAAAAAGGGTTCACATGAAATTGATTTTAACAGGGGAGCCGAAGGGACTGAGGCTACAACGCTTGAAGGATTTCGATTAAAGGGTTGGAAGATTAATATTCAAAAAGATACAGTCATCCACTTTGTTATTGAAGCATGGAAAGATCAATTGCCCTTCATGCCTGTATTTACTATTACAGAAAGTATCATTAAAGAAAACAAGGGTATTCCACTCAGCAATTTGAATTGCTGGTATTTTAAAAAAGGGAATAATGCAGTTGATGTAAACCGAAGTAAAATAGATACATCAGGCTGGACAAAGTTTCGTCCTGCTGATGTAGACAAAAGCCTGGCTGACAAAAACGGCCGACGGGAAGGATGGTTCAAAACATATTTGAGAGTGGATTCATCCATGATGTACAATCCGATTCACTTCAAATTTGCATTGTTTGGTGCGGGAGAATTGTATATAGACGGGAAGCTGATTCAAAGCTATGGCGTAGCTGGTACCGATAAAAATAGCTATAAAGAGTTTACCCCGAACCACCGGGTGCCTATACAGTTTACACTAGATACTACAGGGGTACATGAGCTGTCACTGCACATTGTTGACTACCTGGTTCCCTTGGAAAATGAAAAGTACAGTAAAGGTTGGGTGGTTGGAATTTGGGATAAGGTAGGTGCTGATGACTATGCCAAACATGTAGAGGAAGAACCTTTCTTTAATACACTTTGGCTCACTGTTGGTGCCTTGTTGTGTTTATTATTTTGGGCATTGGCATTTCAAAATCGGGATGAAAAAAATCTCCGCCTCATTGCAATTACTTCTACCTGTTTGCTTGCCTTATCTATTACTGTATGGATGCCCCATAATGCTTTTGCAACCTTTTTTGTAATGATAATTGCGAGTGAATACCTATCAGTAGTTGCTTTGAAACTATTTTTCGTTTTTAGCATTTTACTGGTTGTCAATATTTTTAAAAGAAGGATAACCTTGTTCCTAAAGGTGATTCTCAGTTTATACGTGCTAAGCACTTTGGTAGATTTTTTATCCCCAAACACATTGGGGCAGATGGCTCCTATATATTTTTTGCTGGCATTAATCATCAATGCCTATTACATCATCTCTTCCTGGAAATCATTGAAAGGTGCTCAGTGGTTTATTGTTAGTGGTGTTGTGCTAACCTATTTGCTGATTTTGACATTTGCTGGGATTACTATTTTAAAACCTGAAATTATTAATAACACGGTGGTTGGTCTTTTATTTACTGGTATATTCTTATCTCTTCCAATATCCCTGTTATTCTATATTGTTTTTCGGTTCAAAGAGTTTATAAAAGAAGTTCAATACAATGCCCAACAGGTTGTTCAATTATCCGAAGAGAAAAAGCAACAGGCTTTGGCGCAACAAAACCTATTAGAATTAGAGGTCGCCCGCCAAACGGAAGAAATTAGAACATCTTTGGAAACTTTGAAGGGAACCCAATCCCAACTCATACAATCTGAAAAAATGGCCAGCCTTGGCGAACTCACCGCTGGCATTGCACACGAGATACAAAACCCGTTGAATTTTGTGAATAATTTTTCTGAGCTGAACAATGAATTGATTAGTGAATTGGTTGACGAAGTTGATAAGGGAAATACAGCAGAAGCAAAATTGATTGCTGCTGGTATCAAGGAAAATTCAGAAAAAATAAACCATCATGGCAAAAGAGCCGATGCTATTGTAAAAGGAATGCTGCAACACAGCCGAAGCAGTAGCGGCAATAAAGAACCAACAGATATCAATGCATTGGCAGATGAATACCTGCGCCTATCCTATCACGGCCTTCGTGCAAAGGACAAATCTTTCAACGCCACACTTAAAACAGATTTTGATGAAACCATCGGCAACATCAACATTGTTCCGCAGGACATTGGCAGGGTCATTCTCAACCTTATCACCAACGCATTCTATGCAGTGAACGAGAGAAAGAAAGCCCCGACCCTAAAGGGAGAAAACTACGAACCAACAGTTACTATTAGCACCAGGCGTATTAGCCCCCCTTTAGGGGCGGGGGGGCTTCAGATCTCTGTCAGCGACAACGGTAATGGCATCCCTTCTCATGTAGTAGATAAAATCTTTCAACCCTTCTTCACCACCAAGCCAACAGGCGAAGGAACAGGTTTAGGATTAAGCCTGAGCTATGATATTGTAAAAGCGCATGGCGGCGAGTTGAAGGTGGACACGAAGGAAGAAATGGGATCAACATTCATCATCACTTTACCAGTAATAGTTTCTTAAAATTTCTTTTATGGAAAATGATGTTTTAATAAATTCTCCCAAACCCGGCTATCAGTATTTGCTGGTAGCTATTTCTAATACTTATGTTTCAGGGCAAGGAAAGGCAATACAAGCGGTAAACACCCAATTACTAGAAACCTATTGGCAAATTGGTCAGCATATTGTAGAGTTTGAGCAGGGAGGCAATGCAAAGGCTGAATATGGTAAGGCATTAATTAGCAATTTGGCCAGAGATCTTTCACTGCTACATGGTAAGGGGTTTAGCCGCAGCAATATGGTGTACATGAGGCTTTTATATCTACGCTACCCAATAAGTCAGAAGCCTTCTCACCAATTGAGTTGGTCACACTTTGTTGAGTTGTTGAAAATTGAAGATGATTTGGAACGAAGATTTTATGAAAACCAAAGCATTGCCGAAAAATGGTCGGTGCCTCAATTAAAACGGCAAAAAAACACAGCCTTATTCCAACGCCTTGCATTAAGCAAAAACAAAGAAGAAATTTTGCAGCTTGCTGCACAAGGCCAAAATATAACAACAGCAAAAGATATTTTAAAAGATCCCTATGTTTTTGAGTTCTTAAAAATACCCGAAGAACAACTTCCATCCGAACTGGAATTAGAGGCTCATTTATGTAATAATCTTCAGCAGTTTTTACTGGAATTGGGTAAAGGCTTTACCTATGTGGGCAGGCAATACCGAATGACAATCAATAATAAACATTACCGGGTTGACCTGGTATTTTACCACCGCATTCTTCGCTGCTTTGTATTGATTGATTTGAAAATAAATGAGGTACAGCATGATGATATTGGTCAAATGAATATGTATCTCGGCTATTTTGCTAATGAAGAAAATACAGAAGGTGATAACCCTCCGGTCGGCATTATACTCTCAAAAGATAAAGATGAACTGCTGGTAGAGTACGCTACTTACGGAATGAATAGTCAGTTATTTGTAAGCCAATACCAATTGTACTTGCCCGATAAAGATGACTTGATAAAAATTGTAAACAATACACTGCAAAGTGAAGAAGACAATAAAAACGATTGAGATGAAAACCATACTAAAAATCCTCCTTCTTTTTTTGCTCCGCTGAAGGAAGTGCGTTTATTATCCAATTGCCAATTCTCTGTATCACGCACGCCCGGCTGCGTCATAAAGCCACGCATACGGACGACGGAAGGGATCTGATTTCATCATAATATTACCCTTAAATGCATCATAATATGTTGCTTATGAACAAGATTTTTTTAGTCTGCCTGCTGTTTTTGACTGCAAGCCTGCAGGCCCAATATAAACCGCCCTATTTCAGCATGCTCACCGTTGAAGACGGTCTGCCACAGGCATTCGTCTCTTCAATCCACCAGGACAAGGCTGGGTACCTGTGGCTTGGTACGGGCAATGGACTGGTGCGGTATGATGGGTATCGCATGAAACAATATCCTATTTTAAATGAGGAAGGGCTGCCGGCAAATCCTGCTGGCATTGCGCAAGTTTTCGAGGATAGAAAAGGAGTATTGTGGGCTTTCGTTCGCCTCCAGGGATTTTACAAGTTCGACCGGACAAAGGATGTTTTTGTGCGGGTAGGCTTTAGCGGCGAGGATGATGCATTCTTAAAAAAATACGCGCCCCGTGATGATTTGCTTTACGATAAAATACAAAATCTTTATTGGGCAACTACTTATGACCAGGAAAGGGAAAAACCATTGCTGTTTAGTTTTGACCTTGAGGGTAAAAAACTGCAGCGATACAATCATCTTGAAAAGGGTGAACATTTTATTCCAGATTCCAGAAGCCTTGGTTTCAGTATGGGTAACACAGGCAAGGTATGGCTGCATACTGATTCGCTCCTTAGTGTTTTTGATGTTGCGTCCAAATCTTTTAAACCATTCTTTGCTTTGCCCAAACTACCCGATGTTGCACGATTTTATTCTGTAGCGGCCGACCCGGTGGATGAAAATATACTTTGGGTAAATACCTCATCTAGTGTCGATCCAAATATTCCGGCGCTCAAAGAAATCCGTGGGCTTTTGCAATTCAATGTATCTACAAAAAGTTTTAAGGTTTCTCTTCCCGGCAGTAAAGGCGTGGGTACCATTCCCGCCAATTGTTTTCACATGCTTACTGATTCGCTTAAAAGGGTATGGATATCAACAGAGAACGGTATTTCGCTTTACGACCGTAAGAAAGATGCCTTTTGGCATTATTCGATCAATTATCCCAATAAAGAAACACATGCTGAAAATATTGCCGCCGACAAGGAGGGAAATTTGTGGATAACAGGAGTAGAAGGAGGATTTTTTTACATTGATATCAAAACTGGCATCACCCACACGTACGAAGCCAACGGCGGCTCCGGCGACTTGCCCACGAACAGAAGGTTAGATCAAGTTTTTTTCGACAGGTCCGGCACCCTCTGGGTAAAAATACCTGGAGAAGGACTGGCACGGGTGGACAGGCAAAAAACACTTTTTGCACCGGTTGCCATTAATCCCTTTCTGAAAAAAGGTGCTATAAAAGAATTGCCACAGCAGTATGAAATGGCGGGTACCGAGGGTGACAGTATTTGTTATTTAAAAGACACGGCAAGCTTGTTGGCATGGAATACAATTACAAATAAGTTCACATCCATTGACCTGAAGGATAAGAGTCTTTACAAATCAATATTTAGTGTTTCAAAAAGTAAAGATGGCAGTTTATGGATAGCCTGCACTTTAAATGGGGTGGTTCATTATGATCCTGTTACCGGCAAAATAAACAGGTACCGGAATGATCCTAAAGACAGCAATTCACAACCCGGCCTATTCGTACTTGATATTGCTGCAAGCAAAGAAGGTATTATTTGGATCGCTACTGCAGATAAAGGAATAAATAGTTTTAATCCAAAGACAAAGAAGTTTACTCAGTATCCCTATGTTACCAACAATGGCAAAAAACTGGTAGAAGATTCTTTGGACGACCGCACCGCTACCTGTTTGCATACTGATATAGATGGTATCATTTGGGTAGGCACCGGTAGTGGATCTGTAAACAGTTTTGACCCGCGTACCCAAAAATTCAGGTCATACCTTAATTACGAAAAGGGTTTTTTTGGAATAAACACCATGTATGAGGATAGCCGGAAAAGGTTTTGGGTGTCCACCTTTAATACCGGTGTGTACCTGCTTAATACCAAAACAGGCGCACTTCAACAGTATTCAGAAAAGGAAGGGCTGATACAAAACTCCGTATTTGGTATAAAGGAAGATGCAGCGGGTAATATATGGGCAGCCACTTCAAGGGGTATGTCCCGCATTAATCCCGCGACTAATACTATTTTAAATTTCGCAGCCGCAAAACCCTGGCTCGGAGATTATTTAATTAGAAATATATCTGACCGTAATGGATTTTTTAACCTGGTGGGAAGAAACGGTATCATTCGGTTTAACCCGCTACAGTTAGATGAAAGTAAAACACCGCCCGCCGTATTCATCGAATCTGTTGGTTACCGGTTGCCCGGAGAACAAAACGATACGCTGCTGCTTACCGCAGGAAGGGAAAAGCTTGAACTGAAGTATAATGAGAACCGGATCACAATTCAATACGTGGCCTTGCATTTTGCCAACCCGGAACGAAACAAGTATGCCTACAAGTTGGAGAACTACGATAAAGACTGGATACAGGCTGGCACACAACGGTCGGTTACCTACAGCAACCTCGAGCCGGGCAATTACACGTTTACAGTAAAAGCTTCTAATGGTGATGGCATTTGGAATGAAACCGGTGCAAGTGTTATTATTGTTATATCACCCCCATGGTGGCGAACCTGGTGGGCTTATGGGATATATGCGCTCCTGGTGATCCTATCAGGATACCTAATTTACAAGTATCAAAAATATTATATCGTAAAGAGAGAGAGGGAAAAAACACAACAAAAGGAATTGGAACAGGCAAAAGAAATCGAAAAGGCCTATACCGAATTGAAGGCGACACAAGCGCAACTCATCCAATCAGAAAAAATGGCCAGCCTCGGTGAACTGACTGCTGGCATTGCACACGAAATACAAAACCCATTAAATTTCGTCAATAATTTTTCGGAGATCAACAATGAATTAATTGATGAAATGCAAGAGGCATTGAGCGCTGGAAAAATTATTGATGCAGTGGCCATTTCAAAAGACATAAAAGAAAACGAAGAAAAAATAAATCATCATGGCAAGCGTGCCGATGCCATTGTAAAAAACATGCTGCAACACAGTCGTAGTAGCAGCAATGCAAAAGAGCCAACCAACATTAATGTTTTGGCCGATGAATACCTGCGTCTTTCGTACCACGGCCTGCGTGCAAGAGACAAGTCTTTTAATGCCACACTTAAAACAGAATTTGATGAAAGCATTGGGAGCATCAACATCGTTCCGCAGGATATGGGCAGGGTTATTCTCAACCTTATCACCAATGCTTTTTATGCCGTTGATGAAAAGAAGAAACAAAACATGGTCGGTTATGAACCAACTGTTTCAGTAAGTACAAAGAAATTAGACGACAAGGTTTTGATTTCAGTCAGTGATAACGCAAATGGTATTCCTAAAAAGGTATTGGATAAAATCTTTCAGCCATTCTTTACTACCAAGCCAACAGGTGAAGGAACAGGCCTTGGATTAAGTCTGAGCTACGATATTGTGAAGGCGCATGGTGGTGAGTTGAAGGTGGAGACGAAGGAGGGAGAAGGAAGTGCGTTTATTATCCAGTTGCCCATTGTCTCAATCACAGATTAGGGGGATTAAAGGATGACACAGAATAAAAAAAGATCACGGGTTAGAAGGACATTATGATTACACAGATATGCACGAATTAAAACATAAAGACATTACAGAGAAAATCATCGGTGCGGCATTTGAGGTCCATAAATTTCTTGGCAACGGCTTTCCTGAAGTAATTTATCAGAGGGCTTTAGCTTGGGAATTGTCTCAAACAGGACTAACATTCACCAGGGAAATAGAACAACATATCTTCTACAAAGAACTTCCTGAACCAATAGGTAAAAGACGTGCAGACTTTCTAGTGGATGGAAATGTGTTGGTGGAATTGAAAGCAATTATTCAACTGGAAGATGTGCACCTGGCACAAGTACTCAATTACCTCAAAGCTTACTGGTTAGAAGTCGCACTGCTCATCAATTTCGGAAGTAAAAGCCTGACGTTTAAAAGAGTTGATTTATGATGTCCAAATCCGTTCAATCCATCAATCGATGTAAATACGTAATCAATACCAGTGTAATCATTTAACCCCATAAATCCGTGCTCATATGGAACTACTAAAACAACTGCTTGCAATCAATCCGAATTACATCCTCGTAGGTCTGATGGTGTTGTTCTATTCACTGGAGCTTTTATTGCCTGTTGAATATAAATTCAGGCAAAAGCCACAGCATCAACTTCACAATATTGTGATGGGGTTCATCTTTGTTGTGGCTAGTTTTTTCTGGGCCACAATAGCAGTATCTTCTATTGATTGGTTGAATAAAAACCAAATAGGCCTCTTCTATATTGTATCTATTCCAACATGGGTACAATTGATCTTGAGTGTGATGTTATTTGATTTTGTTTCGTACTGGTTTCACAGAACCGCACATAAGTTACCGTTGATCTGGCGGCTCCACAGGGTGCATCATAGCGATACGAACGTGGATGCTTCCACGAATTTCAGGGGACATCCAATTGAGTTTATTTTCTGGTTCGGCCCTTCTAATATTGTAGCGGCCGCCATCTTTGGATTAAGCAATCTTTCCCTGGGGTTATACTTTCTTATTATAACACCCTTATTCTTCCTGGAACATACTAGCTTGAAGTTTCCTACATGGATCGACAGGACCGTAGGACTCGTGTTCACCACACCCAACATGCACAAAGTGCATCATGAGCAAGACCAGTATTACACCGATTCTAATTATGCCGATATCTTCATTTTATGGGATCGAATTTTCGGCACCTTTAAATACAAGCCACCTTCACAGATAACATTTGGACTTAAAGAATTTGATGAGGACAAGAAGCAAACTTTCTGGTACTTACTAAAAAGTCCTTTGGTTAATATGAACCGTGTTTCGTCAGCAGAATTAAACAATGAAAAGCCCAGCGATCATACAAATGTGCTTTCCTAACAAGTAGACACTCCTTTTAAAGCATAATCAATGAAAATAACCAAACAACTGGAAGCAGAAATAAAAGAGGTAATGGAAGATTACTGGAATTCCTACTTTGAAGGAAAGCTGGATCATTGGGGGAATTACCTCGTTGAAGATTATAGAAATATTGGAGGAACTGAAGAAGAAATATGGAACAGTAAAACAGAAATACTCGACTATACCAACCGGGTAATGGACCAGATGCAGGGCACCACAGAGTTGCGCAATAAACAAATGCAGATCATCCCCTACGACCCTTATATGATGGTGCACGAACTGCTAGACATCTATATAAAAATTGAAGACGAATGGACGTTCTACCAAAAGTTCAGGCTCTCTTCACTAATCCAAAAAATCGATGGTGAATGGAAGGTATTGCACCAGCATGGCTCCTACCCTGACTCTAAAACAACCGAAGGAGAAGCCTTTGCATTTGATACACTAAAGAGTGAAAACGTTAAGCTGCAAAAAGCCATCAGCGAAAGGACTATTGAACTCGAGCATAAAAACCGTGAGCTTGAAATAGAGGCAGCAACAGAAAGGGTGAGGGTGCAATCGATGGCTATGCAGCATCCCAACGATTTAGAAAAGGTTAATAAAGAATTGCTTCATCAATTAACCAAACTAAAGATCGATGGCTTATCGGGCGTGAGCTTCTACTTTGTTGACGAGGACGAAATCGTTACCGTTTGGGACCTGTCAAGTCCCGGAAGTATGAACGATCCCAACAGTTTCTCCTTCAAATTTGATTCGAAAAAATACCCCGCTTTGGGTGGGTTCGTTGAAATACTAAAGACAACACAACATGATTATTTCATTCTCGACTTTCCAAAAACAAGCTTGCTCCAGGGAATCGAAGAATTAAAGGACATAAATATCACCATAGCCAATGCATTAAAAAATGCGGTAGAAAGCGGAGCCTTATCACATCAATGGAACCCGGCTGCAAGAATTACGGATGGCATATTATCCATTGACCTGATGAAGCCTCCCGATGATGATACAAAAACCATCTTATTGAAAATGGCCGGGGCATTTAACCAGGCGTATACCCGCTTCCTTGATTTGCAAAAAGCAGAAGACCAGGCAGGAGAAGCGGAGATACAACTGGCTTTAGAAAGAGTTCGGGCCCGTAGCCTGGCCATGCACCATACATCCGAGTTACAGGAAATCGTTAAAGTTGTGGCGCAGCAGCTTCAGCACATGGGTTTAAACATCAATGGGGGCGTGTTCATAACCATTAATGAAGAACTGGATCAGGATATACAATTATGGGCATCGTTAGGAGCAGCCGATTACGTACAGAAAGTGTTCGTGCCTCTTTTTGACAGGCCCATCTTCACCCAACTAAGGGATGCTGTAAAAAAGGGAAATAATTTTTTTGATGAAACCTACAGCAAAGAAGAAAAGGATGAAATGTTTCATCACTTATTTCATTTTAGTCCATGGAATGAACTTTCGAAAGAAAGAAGGGACGAACTGTTGTCTCGTGAAGGTGGTTTAACAAGGACCGCAGCCATATCCCAAAACACTAGTATCGTTATAACCAATCATAATGGAAATAGATTTTCAGAACAGGAGATAGATATATTGAAGCGGTTTGGAAGTGTATTTGAACAAACCTATACCCGCTTCCTCGACCTGCAAAAAGCAGAAGCACAGGCAAGGGAAGCACAGATAGAATTGGCACTGGAAAGAGTTCGTGCAAGAACAATGGCTATGCAGCATAGCGAGGAATTGCAGGAAACTTCCCTCGTACTTTTTCAGCAACTAAAAGAGTTAGGAGAACCTGCAGAGCAATGTACCATTGGTATTATAAAGGAATTAGAAGGTGTGGTTGAGATATCTGCGACGCTTCACGGAAGTATAATGCAGCAAACTTTCAGACATAAAATAGATGAGCCTTTCGTAATGAATAAAATATTCGGAGGTTGGAAAGATCAGCAAAGAACATTGTTATTGGAACTGAAAGAAGAAGAACTGAGGAAGTACAATCAATACCGAAATGAACTGGTAGGTAAAGAAACATTTCCAGTAAAACTGCTTCCGGGTGATCGATGGATAATTCATGCCGCTTATTTTTCCAAAGGAATGCTGGCGTTGTCAACCAATGAATCCCGACCGGCAGGATCACTTCAATTATTAGAACGGTTTGCAATAGTCTTCGAACAAACCTACACCCGCTTCCTCGACTTGCAAAAAGCCGAAGCACAGGCAAGAGATGCAAGGATAGAAACAGCATTGGAAAAAGTACGTTCCAGAACGATGGGTATGCGGCAAAGCCATGAGTTGGGGGATGTGGCTACTGTTCTATTCAAAGAACTAAATCAACTAGTAGAAAACCTGTGGACCTGTGGGTTTGTTTTATGCGAAAAAGATCGGGCAGAAGATGAATGGTGGCTTAGTACGGAAAGTGGATTTATACCTTCTTTCTATTTGCCCAATGTGGGCGATAGGGCACATGAAAATCTCTATAGTGCCTGGAAAGAAGGCAAATCTTTTCATGCCGAGCAGGTTGACGGGGCCGACCTTGCACAACACTACGAGTGGCTTATGAAGATACCGGTTGCAAAGAAAATTTTTGATGATTTTGAGTCTGCCGGTTTTGAAAGACCTGTATGGCAAAAACTGCATGGCGCTTATTTTTCCAAAGGCTACCTATGTATCATCACAAGAGTGCCTTGCCATGAAGAAGAAATATTTAAACGCTTTGCACAGGTGTTTGATTTAACCTACACTCGCTTCCTCGACCTGCAAAAGGCAGAAGCGCAGGCGAGGGAAGCACAGATAGAGACTGCATTGGAGCGAGTGCGTTCACGCTCGTTAGCCATGCACAAGAGTGATGAGTTAAACGAGGTTGTATCTGTTGTTTTCGAAAGATTAAAAGACCTGCACATTCCTTTTACAGCGGTAGGAATTGCCATTAGCATTGCGGGTTCAAAAGATTTGAATGCTTTTGTTTGCGGAGAGAATGAGGCTGGCTTAGTCATTACCAATTACCGGCTACCGTACTTCGATAATAAAATATCGAACGACTTCAACCATGTGCTGGAAAATCAATTGGATTATTTTGTTGGCCATTATTCAAAAGAAGAAAAAGATGCATTCTACACCTATGTTTTAGATCACACTCCTGAATTCAGGCAATTGCCGGAGAATATAAAACGCATCATCTTCGACAGCCCTTCCTATACAGTTTCGATGATGGCCGTTAATAAAGCTACTTTCAATATCAACGATTTTGAAGGGAAGGTTTTGGCAGATGATGAAGTGGACATCATCAAACGATTTGCGAAAGTCTTCGACCAGGCTTATACACGTTTCCTCGACCTGCAAAAGGCCGAAGAACAAGCAAGAGAAGCAAGGATTGAAGCAGCCTTGGAAAGAGTTCGTTCACGGTCTTTAGCTATGCATACCAGTGGGGAGCTGGGAGAAGTTGTTACCGTTGTATTAAATAATTTGCTGGAGCTAGGTTATTTGATTGATCGGGGTGCAGCGGCCCACCTTGCCATATTTTCGGAAGGCACAAAAGATTTTTTTCAATGGACAGCAGACCCGGCCCTTCCACATCCTGTCAGATCATTCATTCCTTATACGGATCTCCCTATACTATCTGAATTCTGGGATGCCAGGGAAAAAGGACATGACTTTTTTGCCAAGGTTTATTCTTTTGAAGAAAAAAATACCTGGTTCAACTTCGCCTTTAAGTTTTCAGATCTTAAACATATTCCAGGGGAGTTAAAAAAACTCCTTATGGAAAGTGAAACATATGCACATTCAATTGCGCTGGAGAAGAACTCTGCAATTATCATAAACAGTATTACAGGAAATCAACTCTCGGAAAATCAAATTGATATTCTAAGACGATTTTCCAAAGTTTTTGAACAGGCCTATACCCGTTTTCTTGATTTGCAGAATGCCGAAGCCCAAACGAGGGAGGCACAAATTGAAGCTGCACTTGAAAAGGCAAGGTCGCGCAGTATGAGTATGCAATCCAGTGACGAGTTGCCTGAAGTGGCCAATGTGTTGTTCCTGCAAATACAGGCATTGGGCATTCCTGCCTGGAGTTGTGGCTATAATATTCTTGCAGAGGATAAGCAGTCCGCTACCTGTTGTATGAGTAGTGAAGGAACGCTTCAAATGCCGTTTAAGCTTCGCTTAGTTGGTGAAGCTTCCTTTGATGAGTGGGGCGACTTTGTGCATAGTGACCAAACAATGTTGGTGCAGGAACTTGCTGACCAAAGTCTGGACGAGCATTATTTATTTATGAAATCCTTTCCTGACCTTAAACCCACCTTTGACCAAATTGATGCACTCGGACTAACACTACCTACTTACCAAATCAACCACCTCTGTAAATTCAACCAGGGATTTCTGCTCTTTATCACGTACGAAAAAGTGCCCGCATCTCATGATATTTTTAAGCGCTTTACCCGGGTGTTTGAACAAACGTATACCCGCTTCAGTGATCTGAAGCAAGCAGAAGCGCAGGCTCGTGAAGCCCGGATTGAAGCAGCTTTAGAACGTACACGTACACAAAGTATGCTCATGCAACATTCTTCGGAGTTGGATACTACGTTGCGTGTTTTTCATGAGCAGGTTCTTTTGCTTGGTATACGATCCGCGTTTTCATTTTTGTGGCTACCCGACGAAGCCGAAGACCGCCATATTTTTTGGGCTGCATGGCGCCAACACGAAACCGGCACAAATGTTTTTAAAAGCAAGTCAATCAACTACCCGCTCGATAGAGAAGAGCCCGCCACTAAGCAATGTTTAATTGACTGGAAAAGTGGTGAACGTGTTTTTTCGTATGCCGTACCGCCTGCAGGCATAGATGATTATTTCGCCGCATGGAAAGAATTACTGGAGGGTGTGGAGCACCTGACACCAGCAAACTTTCAGCAAGGTTTGCATTATGTAGAAGCGTACATGGCCTTTGGCTGCTTTGGGGTAATGGTGTTACATGAATTAGGTGAAGAAGAAAAGAAACTGTTGGGTCGTTTTTCCATCGAGTTCGAACGAACGTATACCCGTTTCCTCGATCTGCAAAAAGCAGAAGCACAGGCAAGGGAATCGCAAATTCAACTGGCAATGGAAAGGATTCGTGCAAGAACAATGGCCATGCAAACAAGTGAGGATTTGAAAGATGCAGCTGCGCTATTGTTTCAACAAGTAAAAGCATTGGGTGTTCCAGCATACACCTGTGGGTATAATATATGGGAACAAGGGGAGAAAGAATGTGATTCATGGATGAGTACCCATGATGGTAGTGGTATAAATCCTGCATTAAAGATTCCATTAACGGAAGATGCCAATTTTATTCATTTCGTTGAGTCGAAAAAGAATGATGAGTTATTTTATGTCTTAGAAATGCGTGGTGAAAGGATGCAGGAGCATTATCAATACCTGATCAAGACAATTCCTGTTTTCAAAGCATACTTCGAGGAGTCAGTTAAAGCAGGATTTCCCATGCCTGAAACTCAGATACATCACCTGGCAAACTTTTCGTATGGTAACCTCATGTTTATTACGCTCGAGCCTTGTCCTGAATTCCACGATGTTTTCAAAAGATTTGCAGCTGTTTTTGAACAAACCTATACACGTTTTTTGGACCTTAAAAAAGCCGAAGCACAGGCAAGGGAAGCAAAGATAGAAGCCGCAATGGAGAAAGTGAGAGGACGGGCAATGGCCATGCAGAAGCCCGATGAACTGGTAGAAGTTGCTCAGTTGCTCCGCAAAGAAATGGGCCTTCTTGGTGTAGAAGAACTAGAAACAAGTTCTATTTACATACACAATGAAGATGCAGGAGAAACTGAATGCTGGTACGCCATAAAAGATATTCGTAACAACGATAATAGCCTTGTGTCCGATCACATGACGATACACTTAAAGGATACGTGGGTTGGTAGTAAAATGTTAGCCTTTCAACATTCCAGGAAAAAGCAAATCTCCATATTAATGCAGGGTGAAAACAGGAAAGAATGGATCAACTATTGCGCACTGCATTCAACTCTCTTGCAAGGTTACTATGGCGATGAGATACCGGAACGCACCTATCATTTAGTAAAGTCCTCTCATGGTTTTATGGGTGCTGCATCGTCCGGCGACATCTCCAATGAAAGTTGGAATTTATTGCACCGGGCTACCTCTGTTTTCTCACTCGCCTATACACGCTTTAACGATTTGCAAAAAGCAGAAGCACAGGCCCTGCGTGCCGAGCTGGATTTGCAGGAGATTAAAAAAGCAAGGCTGAATGCAGAAAAAGCATTGGTAGAACTGCAAGCCACACAAAAGCAATTGATACAATCCGAAAAAATGGCATCGCTTGGTGAGCTCACTGCTGGCATTGCACACGAGATACAGAACCCGCTCAACTTCGTCAATAATTTCTCTGAAGTAAGCGGAGAATTACTACAGGAAATGCAGGAAGAAATAGACAACAACAACTTCGATGAAGTAAAAGCCATTGCCCTGGATGTGAAAGAAAACCTCAGTAAGATTTTACATCACGGCAAGCGTGCTGACGGCATTGTAAAAGGTATGTTGCAGCATTCGCGCAGTGATAGCGGCAAAAAAGAAATGACTGATATCAATGCTTTGGCCGATGAGTATTTAAGATTAGCCTACCAGGGCTTAAGAGCAAAAGACAAATCTTTCAATGCAACTTTAAAAACAAATTTTGATGAAGCCATCGGAAACATCAACATCGTTCCGCAGGATATTGGAAGAGTGATATTGAATTTAATTACCAATGCATTTTATGCGGTGAATGAAAAAAAGAAGGCCCCGACCCTAAAGGGAGGAAACTACGAGCCAACTGTTACCGTAAGCACCAAGCGTATTAGCTCCCTTTTAGAGACTACCCCGAATTCATTTCTGGGGGTGGGGGGGCTTCAGATCTCTGTTAGTGATAATGGCAATGGCATCCCTTCTCATTTAATAGATAAAATCTTTCAACCCTTCTTTACCACCAAACCAACAGGGCAAGGCACAGGTCTGGGATTGAGCTTAAGCTACGATATCATAAAAGCAAATGTCGGGGATTTGAAGGTGGAAACGAAAGAGGGTGAGGGTTCAATATTCATTATCGAGTTACCAAATAATTAGAATCTGCAAACAAAGTTCATATTTACTATTCCATTCAATCGCATATTACATGAAGAAAATCCTTTCAATTTTATCCCTTCTGTTTTCCCTGTCTCATTTACAGGCGCAGATTAAGGTAACATTTATTGTAAAAGAAAACACCATCATAAAACATGACAGCATTTTTGTAACCGGCAGTTTCAGCAATTGGGATTCCACTTCCAATCCTGCATATTTAATGAAGCCCCATGGTGAAAAACAAAAATCCATCACACTTAATTTAAAGCCCGGAAATATCCGTTATAAATTTCACCGGGGTAGCTGGTTTACTGTAGAAAAGAAATTTATTGGAGATGAAGTGTCAGACAGGATAATTAACATAAGGAAAGACACTGTTTTTACAGATGAAATAGATGCCTGGCGGGATGAGTTTTTAATAGATAAATGGAAAACACTTTCCCTGCAAATTCCCGATACCACACGTATGAAGTTTTTAGGTTCACTTGCCAATTTATATGCTTTCAATTTGGATTATTACAATACGGATTCGGCTTTTTATTATGCACAACAGGCTTTGCAACTAGTGCAAAAAATGAAATCATCCAATAATAAAGCCATTGAAAATGGCAATAATACAGCCCTTATACAACTGCAGGAATTAACAGCGGCATTGCTACATTCATTAGGAAATTATCCCAAGGCATTAGAAATAAGGCTGGAGAATTTAAAATTGGCTGAAAAAGAAAAGGATAAATTTCAGCTGGTTTGGGCATTGGGTAATATCACTACAGATTACCTTTCAATGAAGGACTACCCGAGTATGCTGAATTATGCAAATCAACAGGATTCAGTGCTGGCCACATTAGACAAAAATGACCAACGGCTGCAACTGAATTACTTTTGGTCAAAATTAAATATTGCTTCAGCCTATTACCGCTTAAACAAACTCTCTCTTGCATTGGATTATGCAAAAGAGGCGCTGAAAAATAATAGCTTCGATAGTACTATTATTGCCTCATGGGGCAGAGAAATTAATGGCCGTCAACTGATTGCTGACATTTATTCAGCGATGGGTATAAGCGACTCAGCAATGAAAAACTACAGATTTATTATTGCCAATTCGCCGTCCTGGGCAGGTAATATTATTGCCATTGCTCAAACCGGAATGACAAAAGCTTTTCAAAAGGCCGGCCGCATTGATTCTGCTTTGTTTTATGGAAGAAATGCTTTGAGCTATTATCAGAATAATGAAATGAACGTAAGGGCCTGGGGTGAAAATTCATTGTATTATATTGCTGAATTAAGTCCGCTGTTAGCTGAGTTGTATAAATCTAATAACCAGCCGGACAGCGCTTATAAATACCTAAAACTTTCCATTGCAATAAAAGATAGTTTATACAATACTGATAAACTCAGGCAATTTCAAACACTCGGTTTTAATGAATCTAACCGCCGCCTGCAATTAGAGCAGCAAAGCAGGGAAGAAAAACAACGGTACGAAACCAATTTAAAATTGTATGGGCTTATCAGTATCATTACTGGGTTTGTAGTTTTGGCAATTGTTTTATACCGAAACAATAAACACAAACAAAAAGCAAATACTTTATTACAAACTCAAAAGCAAGAAATAGAAAATACATTGGGTGAATTAAAAACCACTCAGGCCCAACTCATCCAATCCGAAAAGATGGCATCGCTTGGAGAACTCACTGCCGGCATTGCACATGAAATTCAAAACCCATTAAACTTCATTAATAATTTTTCAGAGATCAACAATGAATTAATTGACGAAATGCACGAAGCATTCGATACCGAAAATATAGAAGAGGCAAAGTCAGTAGCGAACGATATAAAAGCTAATAATGAAAAAATTACGCTGCACGGAAAAAGAGCGGATTCGATTGTTAAAAATATGCTCCAACATTCACGCAAAAACAGTGGCGAGAAAGAAGCAACTGATATCAATGCACTGGCAGAAGAATACTTGCGGCTGAGCTATCATGGGCTGCGTGCAAAGGATAAAGATTTCAATGTGAAAATGGAAACCTCGCTAGATGAAACAGTCGGAAACATACATGTTGTTTCGCAAGAAATTAGCAGGGTATTGCTCAACCTATTTAATAATTCTTTTTATTCAGTAAATGAAAAGAAAAAAATTGCCTTGCAAAAAGGAGAAGTCTATCACCCTACGGTTTCGTTAACTACGAAACGTATTAGCTCCCCTTTAGGGGCGGGGGGGCTTGAAATAGAAGTTCGCGACAATGGAATGGGTATACCGCAAAAAGTAATTGATAAAATATATCAGCCTTTCTTTACTACAAAGCCCACCGGCGAAGGAACAGGCCTCGGTTTATCTATGAGCTACGACATCATTAAAAAAGGTCACAATGGCGAATTGCAGGTGACGAGTACTGAAGGCGAGTTTGCTTCCTTTAAAATTATTTTATCTATATAAAAATCTTAAATTATTACAACATGAACATATTAGTAGTAGACGATGAAAGAGATATGCAAACGCTTTTTGAACAACGGTTTCGAAAAGAGATAAGGTCTGGTGAAGTGAACTTTGCCTTTGCCAGTTCAGGCGAAGAGGCATTGACGTATATGGAAGGACATCACCATGAGGCAATCTTAATTCTAAGCGATATCAATATGCCCGGCATGAGCGGCCTGGAACTGCTAAAAAATATTAAGCAGGAATACGGAGCGCCACCTCCAGTAGTGATGATGGTAACCGCCTATGGCGATGAAGAGAATTACAAGCAGGCAATGCAGCTGGGTGCGGATGATTTTTTAACCAAGCCGCTCGATTTTAATTTATTGAAGGAAAAACTAAAACTATCAACCAATGGCTAAAATATTAGTGGCAGATGATGAATCGGATTTGGAAATGCTAATCCGCCAAAAATTTCGTCGTCAAATTCGGGAGAACAAATACGAATTCATTTTCGCACTAAATGGTGGCGAAGCATTGGAGAAGATGAAGGAGCACCCCGACATTGATGTATTGCTGAGCGACATTAACATGCCAATAATGGATGGGCTTACCCTACTCGTAAGGCTGAATGATGTAAGTCCGCTCATTAAAACAGTAATGGTATCTGCCTATGGGGATATGGAAAACATTCGATCTGCCATGAACAAAGGCGCCTTCGATTTTGTGTGCAAACCTGTAAACTTTGAAGACCTTGAATTAACCATCGAGAAAACTTTACAGCATGTGCTTCAAACAAAAAATACCTTAAAGGCCATTAAAGAAAACGACATCCTAAAAATGTATGTTGACGAAACGGTCTTAAATTTCATGAACCATCGGGAGTATGAGAAGACCTTGATGGTGAACGAAACGGTGGAGGCTTCAATTGTATTCGTGGATTTATGCGGTTTTACTGCACTCACCGAAAGCGAACCGGCCGATAAAGTTGTTACTTTATTGAACCGATACTTTGATGTAATGGCAAAAGAGATATTAGCGCAAGGTGGTGGTGTAGATAAATTTATTGGCGATGCAGTGATGGCTGTATTCAAAGGTGACTTTCACCTTGACCGTGCGGTAGATGCATCGTTAGCCATTAGAAAGGCGATTGATGAGCTACCTGTAAATATGGATGGAGTCTCGTTTTTACCAAAAATATCAATCGGCATTAATACGGGTGAAGTGATTTCAGGAAATATTGGTTCCGTTACGCTGAAGAGGCTTGACTATACAGTAATAGGCGACACGGTAAACACTGCGCAACGTTTACAGTCGGTAGCCAAAGAAGGGCAAATTGTTTTAAGTGAAGACTGTTACACCAAAATAAAAAATTCATTTAACTGCAGAAAACTAGGAGAGGAGGTTTTGAAAAATAAGCGGGGAAGCACTGTAGTGTACGAGGTTATTGATTGATGAGAAAATTAAATTAAATCTATGAACGCTCCGGTTGTTGAAAATATTCATTTATCACATGATCGTAAGCTATTGTACAATCATGTAATAGCGATGCTTGAAAAAGGGCTGCCTCATTACCTTACCTATCACGATGTAAATCACACCCGCGAAGTGGTTGCTGCTACTGAAGAGTTTTCAAAAGCTGAAAGCTTATCTGATGATGAACATTTGCTGGTTTGGACTGCCGCTTTGTTTCACGACACCGGTTTTTTAAAAGGTCAACAAGATCACGAAGAGGAATCTTGTAGAATTGCCAGGCGTCATCTTCCTGAATATGCTTACAACGCTGAGCAGGTAAACGAAATTTGCGACATCATCATGGCCACGAAAGCTGAAGCAAAACCACAAAACAAATTGCAGGAAATTATTTGCGATGCTGATCTGTATTACCTGGGGACCTCTGCTTATGCTGAGCGTTGCGATAAATTATACACAGAGCTAAAACATTCGATGCAATTAAAAAATAAAAAACAGTGGCTGCATAAGCAACTCAATTTTTTATTAACCCATAAGTATTACACAAAACCAGCAATCGAAAAATTAAACGATGGGAAGCGGAAAAATATTGAGGATGTACACCTCGCTAATCGCAAAGTTGTACAACCAACCGGCACTGTTGCTTTTTACAATAATCTTCGCGATTTAATTTATGTTGTTCTCGGTGTAATATCGGCAGGCTTTGCATTGAAGGGACTTTTGGTGCCCAATCACTTTTTTGATGGAGGGGTTACCGGCATTTCGTTGCTACTGCACGAGCTGTATCATTGGAACCTTGCTTATGTCATTATACTTGCCAACGTTCCGCTTATAATAGCCGGCTATTTTGTGGTAAGCAAAAAATTTGCTTATAAAACATTCTTTGCAGTAGTGTTATTGGGCCTGTGTTTACTCTTTATCAATCATCCTCCAATTACATCAGATAAGTTGTTGATCTCTATTTTTGGAGGTGCATTTCTTGGGTTAGGTGCGGGCCTTGTTATGAGAGCCGGTTGCTCTATCGATGGCATTGAAGTACTTGCCTTGTTCACCCTTAAAAGAACCAGCTTCACCATATCAGAAATTATACTGGCCATTAATGTAATGATTTTTGGCGTGGCTGCCATTTACCTAAGTATCGAAACTGCCTTGTATTCTATCCTCACTTATTTTACTGCATCACGCGTTATTGATTATGTGGTAGAGGGGTTGGAAGCCTATACCGGGGTAACCATTATTTCTGGGGAAAGTGACATTATTAAATACAGGCTGGTAAATGAGTTAGGCAAAGGCATTACGGTGTACAAAGGTGAAAGGGGATTCTTGCCCGGAAAATTTGAAATAAGCAGCGAGTGCGACATCATCTTTACGGTAGTTACACGCCTTGAACTAAGAAGACTGGAAAAGTTGGTTCACGAGACCGATCCAAAGGCATTTGTGTTTGCAAGTACCATTAAAGAAGCACATGGCGGCTTGGTGAAACATTTGCATAGCTACTAATCAATCCTAATTAAGGCAGTATTAAGTCTAAGAACCAATTGCACCAGTTATATTGGTCTTCGGCTTACTTCAATGAATTATGGGAATCCGCATTGAAATCAGCTAGAGCAAATTTCATTTCGCTGTGCAGTAGGCAGGGGTGTAGGATCATCTACCTATTCCACTAAACGCAACTTTGACAAACCAATTACATTCACCATTGTACATTTGCAGCTTAATCATTTTTGACTATGAGCCGGAAAGGAAAAGTTTTGGTGGCGATGAGCGGCGGTATTGATAGTACCGTTACAGCCCTCATGCTCCACAACGAAGGGTATGAAGTGGTAGGCATCACCATGAAAACATGGGACTACGCCAGCGCCGGTGGAAGTAAAAAGGAAACTGGCTGCTGCAACCTGGACAGCTTCAACGATGCTCGGGCCGCTGCTGTTCACCATGGGTTTCCGCATTTTATTTTAGATATACGCGAAGAGTTTGGTGATTTTGTAATTGAAAACTTTGTGGATGAATACCTCGCCGGGCGTACGCCGAACCCGTGTGTGATGTGTAATACGCACATTAAATGGCGTGCATTGTTGAAGCGTGCCAATGCAATGAATTGCGATTTTATTGCCACCGGGCACTATGCTAAGGTTCGTTTACAGGATAATGGCCGCTATGTAATCAGCAAAGCGAAAGATGCCACTAAAGATCAGAGCTATGTACTTTGGGGGCTGGACCAGGAATTACTGAGTAGAACGATTATGCCATTGGGCATTTACCATAAAACGGAAATCCGGCAGATGGCGCACGATATGGGCTATCCTGAACTCGCAAAAAAGAGTGAGAGTTATGAAATCTGTTTTGTACCGGATAACGACTATCGTGGTTTTTTAAAGCGTAAAGTAGATGGGCTGGAAGAAAGGGTTCAGGGTGGAAGCTTTGTTGACAAAGAAGGGAAGATATTAGGTACACATCGCGGTTATCCGTTTTATACCATTGGCCAACGTAAGGGCCTTGAAGTAACTTTTGGAAAGCCGGTTTTTGTAACCAAAATAATTCCTGAGAGTAATACCGTGGTGTTGGGGGATGAATCTGACTTGCAACAAAATACCATGACGGTTGGCAAACTCAACTATATGAAATACGACCAGGTAACGGCGGGTATGGAAGCAATTACCAAAATACGCTACAAAGACGGTGGCAGCCTAAGCAATCTCTATCCTGAAGATGGCACGATGAAGGTCTCTTTTTATGAAAATGTAAAAGGAATTGCTCCCGGACAGAGTGCAGTGTTTTATGAAGGAGATGATGTGATAGCTGGCGGCGTAATCCATCGCGGAAGCATGATGTAGTTTTTGGATCATTAACATTAAAAGCCGGAAAGTTCATAGATGAGCTTTCCGGCTTTTTGTTAGTATGAGTGTTTGCAAGAACTACTAACGCACGGCTCTTAGTGTAATCTCAAATATTAAAATAGAATTTCCTGGAATAGTGTTAACCGGCGAAGGGCCATAACCCAAACTTGGCGGCAGGTACAAAAATATTTTGCCACCGTTGGCAATTAATGGAATGCCAAGCTTCCAACCGGAAATCAATTCACCCAAATTGAACGATGCATTCGCGTTTGAATCGAAGGTGCCGCCGTTGGTTAACTTTCCAACATAAGCCACTGTAATGTTGGAGCAAGGCGTTGGATTATTGCCGCTTCCTGCAGTTTCTATTCGATAAAAAAATCCCTTCGGATGTTCGGTAGCAATGATGCTATTATTTGTGATGTAAGCGCGGAGCGTAGGTAGTTCTGAAGCTGCCCCCGTATCCGTTACTTCCGGGCAGGGAGGTGTTTCCTGTTTCTTGCACGAGCCAACAAGCATCCCCGAAATCATTAAAACCAAAAGCCCTTTTTTCATAATCAACATTTTGTGGCTGCAATATTAGCGGTAAAACTGCATACGCTGGCTATCACAGCATACCGTCCATGTTATTCTTTGTTTACAAATTCTTGTAACCTGCGCGAAATAATGGATTGCAACTCCACTAGTCGCTCATTATCTGGGCTTTCAATGGTAAACACTACTTTTCTGCCCGTTCCAATCTCAAATAGCAAATCAGTTGGTAGTTCACGTTTAAGCTGTGGGTCGGTTAAGTGGACAGCAATAGGCGCCTCATCATCCGCCCATTGTACATCGGCCATTACCCGCCGGTCTTCAAACTCAAAATATAGCACCATATGTTTACAAAAAATGTAGTGCAATGGTAGAAAGAAAAATTCCTAGAATCAGATCATTACGCAATGTTTTTCTGGTGAAACGAAAGAGGCGAACGGGTGTAGGTCATCAAAAATTGATTTTGTTGAAGTTATAGGAACCCGTTGTGCGGCACTAACACCTAGTATGCGCTACTTTTGATGCCGATGAAACAGCAGGTATATTTTGTTGATTTGGGCACTGCATCGACTTACCGCAAGGTGTGGGATCTGCAGGAAAAGATGCTGCAGGAAAAAGTGACGCAAAAAAGATCAGCCGCAGATAGTGGGCAAAGCTCAGGGCCTGTGCATCACCTGTTATTTGTAGAGCATCAGCCGGTGTATACTTTAGGCAAGAGTGGCGATATCTCGAATGTGCTGATCACAGAAGAAGAGCGATTGAAACAAAGGATTGAGTTTTTTAAAATCAACCGGGGCGGCGATATCACCTTTCATGGTCCGGGCCAATTGGTGGGCTACCCATTGTTAGACCTCGAGCAGTTTAAAACTGATCTTGGCTGGTACCTTAGAAGCTTAGAGGAAGTGATCATTTTAACCTTGGCAGATTATGGTTTGAAAGGAGAACGGAGCAACGGCGAGACCGGTGTTTGGCTAGACGCTTCCATCCCAGGAAAAGAGAGAAAGATTTGTGCAATGGGTATTCGCTGCAGCCGCTGGGTTACCATGCACGGATGGGCCTTCAACGTAAATACCGACCTCAGCTATTTTAACCACATAATACCCTGCGGCATCCAAAACAAACAGGTTACATCTCTGCAAAAAGAATTGGGTCGCACAATAAACCTTGACGAAGTAAAGAGAAATGTGCAGGAAAAATTTGAGCAGGTGTTTAACGTTGAATTGGTTTTCGGACTTGGACTAAAGTGAGTGTCTGTAATAATATCGTGCGCTGTTAAAAAAGAATGATACTCAAAAAATATACCTCAAGCTGGATAAAGGATTTCGACGATATAAAACGTGAAATTGAAATCGCTCTAGATGGACTTGAATATTTTATTGAGCACGTCGGTAGTACCTCTGTGCCAAATCTAGATTCAAAACCTATCATCGATATCGACATTATTTACGCTGCAGAGCCAGATTTTGATCATATAAAATCGAGGCTTGAAAGAATAGGATATGCTCATCATGGCAATCAGGGCGTAGAAGGTCGCGAGGTATTCAAAAGAAATGATAAACTTGCAAATGCAATTCTGGATACAGTAAAGCATCACTTGTATGTTTGCCCAAGTAGCAGTAATGCTTTAGAAAGACACTTATTATCCCGCGATAGATTAAGAAAAGATAATACTGCCAGGATAAAATATCAGCAAATGAAATACGCATTAGCTGAAAAAGCCAACCAGGATAGGAAAGTTTACGCTGTTTTAAAAGAATTGACGATTAATGATTTTATTGACTCAATTGTAGCAGAAGAAAGGCAGGCTTCCAACATGAGTATAAACAAACTCTAACTAGGTCATTGAAACAGTAGGTAGTTAAGAATCGCCAGTGTATCATCGCCTCACTGATCTGAAGGTCTTGTGACGGCCTACTTACTTTTTGCAGCTAACTTTCTTTAAATTTGATTATGGTAACATATCAAGTAGATATCTTAGACCCCAAAGCTGACCGGCTTCTGAAAGACTTGGCAGACATGAACCTGATTGCCATCAAGAAAACCGATCAGGATGGATTAATGCAAGTGATAGATAGGCTTCGCTCAAAGGCAGAGCAAATCGGACTACCTACAATGGAAGAAATTACCAAAGAGGTGGAGACAGTAAGATCCGAACGCTATGAAAGAAGAAAAGCATAGGATTGTCATTGACACAAATCTCTGGATTAGTCTTTTGCTTACTAAGGACTTTTCAAAATTTGACAGCCTTATATCTGCAGACCGGGCAACTTTATTAATTAGCCTAGAGTTACTTGAGGAAATTATTGAGGTCGCTGAGCGTCAGAAGTTTAGAAAATACTTTGAACTTATTGAGCTCACGAATTTCTTGGTCAGCCTTAGGCAAAGTGCTGAATTTGTAGACGTAAGTTCACAAGTCAACGACTGCCGTGACGAAAAAGACAACTTCCTGCTGTCGCTTGCAGTTGATGGAAAGGCCACTCACCTTTTGACGGGAGATAAAGACTTGCTGGTTTTGGATCCTTTTCGTGGTATAGAAATTCAAACGATTGCAGATTATCTTTTCCATAACTAGCAACACTGCTGCAAACGGTATTAATTCATCAAGTCTCAAATCTTTTGAATTAAGCAAAAAAACAAAACCATAAATATTGCAACTGAAATCAGTGATTGTAAATCGCCGAGCCTACGCTAGCACATATTCCACATGCAGTCTCCAAATCCAACCTTCATCGTTATGAATTGTTGAACAGTTCAACTAATTTCATGGCCTAAAACTATCAACATGGAACAAACCTTTTTAGGCACTGAAGTGCAACCACCCTACACCCCAACCAGCGATGAAAGAACGATGGCCATCCTGGCTCACATACTCACCTTTTTTGCACCGATCGTTGCACCACTCATTATTTATTTGGTAAAGAAAGATGACTCAGCATTTGTTGCCGAGCATGCTAAAGAGTCGCTCAATTTTCAAATTACCATGGCGCTGTTGTCTATACTGTTGGTTATAACCGTTATTGGTATACTCTTAATTTGGATCGTTGGAATTCTTGTATTGGTATGTGTTATACTTGCCACCATAAAAGCCAGCGAAAGTAAAATGTATCGTTACCCGCTTACCTGGCGTTTGGTAAAATAGAAAGCATTCTGATTTCAACACGCGAGCCGCTCATGAAAGCGGCTTTTTTTTAAAGAGGAAGTTTGATACAACAGTATCCCTATCCACCTTCATCACTATCCTTAAATAAATTGAAATGCTGCATTGTGCCAGCCTTTATCTTTAAGACATGAACCAACGCTATTACTCGCTTGATGTATTCAGAGGTGCAACAGTAGCCCTCATGATATTGGTGAATAATCCCGGGAGCTGGGGAAATATCTATAGTCCATTGGCTCATGCACCCTGGCATGGGGCAACACCTACTGATCTTGTTTTTCCCTTCTTTTTATTTGCCGTAGGAAACGCGATGGCCTTTGTAATGCCGCGATTTAGAGAACAGGGAAATGCGCACTTTCTGCGTAAGGTATTCAAGCGTGCCTTACTCATTTTTGCTATTGGACTATTTCTCAATTGGAGCCCTTTTGTAAAGTGGGATGGCGAAAACCTTGTAGCAAAAACATGGGAGAACATTCGCATTCTGGGCGTGCTGCAACGCATCGCCATCGCATACTTTTTTGCGTCACTTATCTGTTATTTCTCTTCGGCTACCTGGGCACTTCGCATTGGTGTTGTCATGCTTTTAGTTTATTGGGTATTAGCCTACGTGTTTGGGTTGCCACCCGATCCCTATTCGCTGGAAGGTTTTTTTGGAACATCTATAGACAAAGCAATACTGGGGGAAAGTCATATGTACAAAGGTGAAGGTACCGTGTTTGACCCCGAGGGTTTGATGAGTACGCTACCGGCCATTGTGCAAGTGGTTGCGGGTTACCTTGCAGGTAAGTACATCAGGGAAAAAGGAAAGTCGTTCGAAATGCTCAGCCATGTACTGCTAGCCGGAACCTTACTGGTTATCATTGCCTATGTTTGGCACTTTTCGTTTCCCATCAATAAAAAAATATGGACCAGTTCTTATGTGGTCTTCACTTCTGGTCTTGGCCTCATCATCCTCGGCTGTTTTATTTATTTGCTTGAGTTTAGAACTGCACGTGGTGCATGGAGCCGCTTCTTCGATGTGTTTGGAAAAAATCCGTTGTTCATTTTTGTGCTGAGTGGTTTTTTGCCGCGTGTGGTAGCATTATTTAGATGGGTAGATAGAACCGATGAAAATGGCAAACCTGTTTTTATTTCTGCGTTTCCCTGGTTTTACCAGCACGTGTGTAAGCCTTTATTTACCGACTTAAAAGCAGGCTCACTGATGTATGCAATTTGTATGATTATTTTTTATTGGCTGATTGTGTACTTGTTGGATCGAAAAAAGATTTACATAAAAGTATAACCTTGGAACGGCAGCTTACGTGTTGTGTGTAACCTAATGAGACAGCTTCTAACAATCATATTTCTGTTCACTTTATTTTCTTGTAAGACAAAGGACAAGGAGACAAAAATTATTCAACAAACAGACAAAGCCCCAAAAATCAAAAAGCTACTTCCTTACTTTGAAGTTTATAAATATGGACACATTGCAGACAAAGTTTTGACCAATGGAACTTATATTAAATTCTTTGCAAATACCGACACTACAGACGAAAATCTTTATATAAAATATGGCAATAAAATTTTCGATAGCATTTTTGTTTATGAAATCGGAGTGCCAACCACTAACTGTAGAACACCAGACTTATTTTATGGCACAGACAAATATGTTGCTCTTTATAATGAATGTATGAACTCAAGAGAAATGACTTTATTACCATTAAATAGAAACGAAAGCATTAAATACTTTGCACCAATCTTCATTGACACAATTCGACAATTGATTTTGTTTGAGAATTATGAAAAATATCATAACGACAATTGCTTTGACACATTAACAATTGCTGACTTTAATTTTACGAGACAAAAAGAATTTGTAATTTCTCACATGGTTTGTGGGGACAAATTATCTTGTATTGACACAGTTTATATTGATAAGAAAAATATTGTTCTTACAAGTGCTGCAAGTACGCTTTGTGACAATATTCACGACCCAGAAAAGAAGACTGAAAGAACTGAAATACCTTGGATAAAATAGGCTACAAACAACATATGGTTTGGCATTAGTGGGGCTTGACGTTATAATTTGGCTTATGAATAAAACAGCTGCAATATTGCAATTATTGGGCTTCGGTTATCGGCTGACGGAATACTAATTCCCCAACAACGCCAGGCCTTTTTCGTAATGCGTAACTCCATAGAAGATTCGGATTTGAATAAGCCACTACAAACAAGAAAGCCGCGAAACAGGATGTTTTCGCGGCTTTTCAATGCAAAGCTATTTATGCTTCGTTGATGGAAATTTTGCCGGTTGCAGCCAGGTAAATCTTTCTCACATTTTTCGGCTGTGCAATTTTATAGGCCGGACGCCTGATCGCATATAATCTTGTTTTCATCATCCGCGTAATGCATACACAGTCACTTTGGTTGCCACCAAGTGTGTGGTAAGCAGCATCATCCTCGCCCACATAAATGGCCACGTGCCCGGCCGTTCTTCCTTCGGCAGTTTTCCTGATGAATGTGAGTACGTCACCCAGCATAGCTTGCGTTTGGCTTACTCCAAATGTTCCCCAGTTCAATGCCCACAGCGGGTCCTTTGGTACGGCATATCCCGACCGCTTGGCGCAAATGGCCATAAAAAGTCCACACCAGGGAATTTCATCATTTCGGTAAACGTCCTTTACATTCCCACCAATTTCCTTGGCCCAGTCTGTAATGTCGGGGTTGTTGTCCCGGCCTTTATGTTCCAGAACACCCATATGCGACAGACCTTCTAACAACATTTTGGGTCCTGTTTCATTGAGTAACCATTGGTATTGTTTTGGAATTTTGCTTATTCCAGCTTGCGGTTTTGGCACAATAGGCGAATTAGGCATGTTATATAGTTTTGGTTGTATAAGTACAAACATTAGGTGGCAAATGCAATAGCGAGTCAAAATGGTTTATGGTCTGTTTTTGTAGCCGATGGCGATGTAGAGGATGTAACGAATTAGCTCCGGCGCTTTCCACCTCACTTCCGTTACCGATAAAATTCCCAAATTTTTCATGTCCTAAACAATGAAGTGCCATTATTCGCGTTTATCTATTGTAAACCCCTTTGAAAATGTTAAGCAATAGAAAAGTGAAATTTTTTAGAACGCTAAGTTTACCCGCAGAAGCTACCAAGCAATACGACAACTTGCTCAACCTCGTAATGGACGCACAGAAATGGCGTGAGAAAGGTGAAGTATGCCTGGAGACCATGACTCTCGACATGATGGTGAAGCATATTGACAACATGAAAAGCAAGCAGCGGTAATCGCCCTTTTCTAAAACTTATTGATTGAAGTGGTGCCATGGTATCGCTTCAATTTTTTTTGCCCTATCGAATCTCCGTACGTTAGCGCCCTTATGTCACCTCTTTATTTTCCGATCGTGACTTTGCAGGCACCTCCTTCTCTAACTCTATCTACTACTACTTTCCAATGCTTTCACGCTTTTTGATTTAGCTTAGCCGCTGTTCAAACCAGCGTTTACTATGTCGTTGTTACAGGCCTTTAAATCTCACCTTCAAAGCAAGCAAGGGTTTACCAACCAGCACACATTTTTAGTAGCGGTTAGTGGTGGTGTTGATAGTATAGTGCTGTGCGATTTGATGGATCAATGCGGCATTCAATTCATCATGGCACACTGTAATTTTCAACTAAGGGGAGCCGAAAGTGAACGCGATGAAAATTTTGTGAATCAGCTTGCAGAGAAGTACCAAAGACAACTTTACGTAAACCATTTCGACACGGCCACCTACGCAGCGGAGCACAAACTATCAACGCAGGTAGCAGCTCGTGAGCTACGATACACTTGGTTCAGGCAGCTGCTGACCGAAGGCAAGGCCAGCTACATTGTAACCGCTCATCATGCAGATGACAATATAGAAACGGTGGTCATGAATTTCTTTCGCGGTACGGGCTTAAAAGGACTGGTTGGAATGGATGAACATTTTGAAAAGATCTGGCGACCCCTCTTACCTTTTTCAAAACAAACACTGCTGGTTTACGCCAAAGAAAATGCCCTTGAACATGTAGAGGATTCATCTAACGCCACCAGCAACTATACGCGCAATTACTTTAGAAACGAATTACTGCCCGCGGTAGCTAAAGTGTTCCCGGCTGTGTCTGAAAATATCCAGAGAAATATAAGCCGATTTACTGAAGCAGAACAGTTGTATAGGCAAGCGGTGGATCAGCATAAATTGAACTTGTTAGAACCAAACGGCAGCGAAATACACATCCCTATTTTAAAACTGAAGAAAGCCCAACCGCTTAAGACCATTGTGTGGGAAATTATTAGCGACTACGGATTTACTGCTGCACAAGTGGATGAAGTAATAAAGTTGATGGATGCCGGCAATGGGAGCTATATTGAAACGTCCTTGTATCGCATTATTAAGAATAGAAGATGGTTCATCATTTCACCGGTACAGCGGATTGTTGAGAATAGTTTTATTTCGATAGAAGCCACAGACAAAAACATACTTTTTGCCGAAGGGAATTTAGTTCTGCAGCACAATCTACCTGCCGCCCACCTTACTATTGTTGCAGATAAAACAATGGCATTGCTGGATGACAGTGAAATTACTTTTCCGCTACTGTTACGCAAATGGAAACAGGGGGATTATTTCTATCCGCTAGGTATGCAAAAAAAGAAAAAACTGAATCGTTTCTTTATTGATCAGAAGCTATCGACCATCGACAAAGAAAAGGTGTGGGTGCTGGAGAGCAATAAACGAATAGTATGGGTGGTGGGCCAAAGAATAGATGATCGCTTTAAAATGAAGCAGTCAACAGCCACCGTATTAAAGATTACACTTGAGGTTAGTAATTGATACAAAAAGAAATGTTTGTGTGGCCCGTAAAGTAGGGTTGTGCAATGGCCGAATAATCAATCTACATTCCTGTATACATTCTTATCTGCGATACAAAGTTGGCTACGGGATCAAAATTGGAAAAGCCGTAACAGAATAAAAACAACAGTATGATGCCTGCAGCAGCTCCCCAAAAGTGGGCGTCGTGGTTAATATTGTCACCCCCACGGCGGGCCATATACATGGTTACGCCAAGGTAAATAAAGGCAAATATAAAACCGGGTATACGAATGGGTATGAAGAGTAATCCTACACCTGTAAGTGGAAACAAAAAGATAGTAGCGAATACCACTGCAGACACTGCACCCGATGCCCCAAGACTGCGGTAGTGGTAGTCATCTTTGTGTTTGAGGTAGGTTGGAATAAGACAGACAAACTGAGAAATGAGGTAGAGTGCAACAAACATTAGCCCTCCTTTATCTCCAAATAATTCTTTAAAATTTTGCTCCAGTATTTCGCCGAACGAGTAAAAGGCGAGCATATTGAAAGCAAGGTGAGCAATATCGGCATGTATGAGTGCGCACGTAAAAAAGCGGTACCACTCATTTCGCCTGCTGATGGATGGCGGGTAAAAAATCAGGTCGTTGATTACCTTTTGATTATTAAACGAAGTAATGGAAACAATAGCGGTTAAAATCGCGATAATAATAGTCATACTGAACATGCGGGCAAGATAATTATTCGTGGTGATACTTCTCGTTGCGCAGTATGGTGCAAGCGCGATAAACTTGCTCAGCAATAATTAGCCTCACCAACTGGTGCGGAAAAACGAGTGGCGACAATGCCCAGGTATAATTGGCCCTGGTTCGAATAGACTCATCTACACCAAAAGCACCGCCAATTAGAAATATCAAATGCCTGACTCCGTTGTTGGTCCATTGTTCAATGTTTGAAGCTAGCTTGGGCGAGCTAATCAATTTTCCTTTTTCGTCTAGTAACACCAGGAAATCATCTTTTTGTAAAGCGCCTAGCACCGATGCTGATTCTGTTTTACGAATGTCTGCTTCCAATGAATTAACCGTCTGCCTTGCTGCTGCTATAATGCGCCAATCTACGGGGTAGTATTTCGAGATCCGTTTGGTAAACTCAAGAATGCCATCGCGTACGTAATCGTCATGTGCTTTCCCTATCGACCAAAATTGGATTTTCATAACACAAAACTAATTGAAGATTGCAGCGTGCCGTTTAACAGATTAAAATTTTACATTGCAGTACTATGACATCACAGTTGCGTGTACTTCAAGCCTTCTTACTTTTATTCGTATCATTTCTTGCAAATGCCCAGCTAAAAGAGGATTGTTACCCCAACTGTAATCACCGTTCTATTGCGGGTGCGCAGGGTGCAAATTATTACCAGAATAATAAGATGAACGGGTACGATTTAAAGTACTTGAAATTGGATGTAACGGTGCAGCCCCTGAGCCGGTTTGTTAGTGGAAACTGCACCTACAATGCCTTTGTAAAAGCGCCACTCGACACTTTTGTAATGGAATTTAAACAAACCATGACCCTCGACTCCGTTTATGTAAACAATACCAAACGCACCTTTACACGCTCCAGCGATCATGTGTACATTCCGGTAAATGCAGCAGCAGGCAGCACACTTAGGGTTACCTATTTTTATAATGGCACCGCCTCTTCATCAGCTTTATTTTCAGGTACAGTTACAGCTACAGGGCTTCAGTTTACCGCCTCTCTTTCAGAAGCCTACCAGGCTCGCGAATGGTTTCCGGCGAAGCAGTTGTTAACCGATAAAATCGACTCCTGTGATCTGTGGTTTACCACCAATTCGCTTTATAAAGTTGGATCGAATGGTGTGCTGAAGCAAGTAGTTGACCTGGGCAGCAACAAGCAATACCGGTGGGCCACACGTTATCCGATCAACTATTACCTGCCATGTTTTTCCGTGGCAAATTATATGGAGTATAGCAATTATGCAAAGCCGGTCATGCTGCCAAATGATTCTATTCTTAACCTGCATTACATTGTAAACAACACCAGCTATTTTACAACCAACAAAGCAAACATTGATAAAACGCCGCGCTTTGTGGAGAAGTTTAGTGAGCTGTACGGTTTGTATCCTTTTTACAAAGAAAAATATGGCCATATCCAGGCGAGTATTGGTGGCGGAATGGAGCACCAAACCATGAGCACTATGGAGAACTTTGGAACGAGTTTAATAGCACATGAACTGGCGCATCAATGGTGGGGCGATGCCGTTACCTGCGCTACATGGAATGATATATGGATCAACGAAGGCTTTGCATCGTATGGGGAATATTTGACCATGCAATACTTACCTGCTTTGTCAACTACCACGGCGGCCGCTAAGATGGATGCCGTTCATACAAGTGTAATGAGTGCAACTGGCGGAAGTGTGTATGTTCCGCAAGTTGATGCGTATAATGAAAGCAGAATTTTCAGTGGCAGGCTATCCTACGATAAAGGCTCGGCTATTATTCACAACCTGCGTTTTGAAATGCAAAGTGACACGTTGTTTTTCAGAACCTTGCGCACCTTTCAACAAACGTATAAAGACACCTTTGCCACAGGTGATAATTTCAGGCAGGTGGCAGAACAGGTGAGCGGCAGGAGCTATGCAGATTTTTTCGATCAGTGGTATTACGGACAGGGTTATCCTACCTACAGCGTACTGTTTGGTAAACAAGGGAACGATTCGCTTACCATTACGTTGAGCCAAACTTCCTCGATGCCTACAGTTACACCATTTTTTAAAGGCTTGGTTGAATTGAAAATCAGGTCTGCCCAGGGTGATACCACCATCGTTGTAAACAATTCAGTCAACAACCAGCAGTATACTTTTTTGTACAAGAAGACACCTTCAGGGTTAGAGGTGGATCCGAATAACTGGATCATCAACAAAGTGGGATCGATCGTAACTTCTATCACCAATTTATCTGCTGCCCAGGCAGGTATTCGTATGTATCCCAATCCTACCAATGGGCAGATCAATGTTAGTCTCCCGGCTACAGGTTTTAAATACATCAGAATGTTAGATTTGATGGGAAGGACAATTGTTAGTTACACGCTGCCCGCAGGAACAACCTTGTTCAAATCAAATTTGCATGTGCCACCTGGCATATATTTATTGCAGGTAAATGGTACCAAGGGAAATGTTGTGGAGCGAGTTCTTGTACAGTAATTTCCATTGCAAATCATTATCAAATCGCCCCATCATCAAGAACATTTTCTTGCGCTAATCTCAAAGTGATCCTCAATTATTTAGTCATAATTTTTGAGTAATTTTTTTCAACATTATTCAATGTTGTGGCACAATTCTAAACCGATCACTTTATCCCATATAATTTTTCTTTAATTAATAGAATATTGAAACTTCATCAAGTAGTTTGCCAGGCACTTTAGGCACAATTTTTTTCTTTAAAAATCTATTGCGGTTAGTATTGAAACCGTAAAGGGTTTGTTTCTGGCTCGAATAAATGCGCCACGTAAAGCCCATAATTATTTTTATAAATACGACCACTAGCTATGGCACGATTAACAAGGAAAACTTCACCAACACCTCAATTATTACCGAAGACGTCTTCCGGTATTGCCGGCTTAGATGAGATTACAAGCGGCGGGTTACCTACAGGCAGGCCTACGCTTATTTGCGGTGCAGCAGGAAGTGGCAAAACATTGTTTTCTCTTGAGTTTATTATTCGTGGAGCTACAGTGTACAACGAGCCGGGTGTGTTCATGGCCTTCGAAGAAAAGGCTGATGAATTAGAGATGAACGTTGCTTCGCTGGGTTTTGACTTGCACAAATTACAGAAGGATAAAATGGTAAAGGTTGACCATGTTCACATTGATCGATCTGAAATAGAAGAGACCGGTGAGTATGATTTGGATGGCCTTTTTATTCGCCTTGGCTATGCCATTGACAGTGTGGGCGCAAAGCGTGTGGTGCTGGATACGATTGAAAATCTTTTTGCGGGCTTAGATAACCAGGCAATCTTACGCGCTGAATTACGGCGGTTGTTTGGATGGCTTAAAGAGAAAGGTGTAACCGCAATTATCACCGGTGAAAAAGGCGAGGGAAGTTTAACCCGCCAGGGATTGGAAGAATATGTATCTGACTGTGTGATACTGCTCGATCATAGAGTATCCAACCAAATTTCAACACGACTTTTAAGAATTGTAAAATACCGCGGATCGGTGCATGGCACTAATGAATACCCATTTTTGATTGATGAAGAAGGTATCTCGGTTTTACCTATAACTTCTCTGCAATTAGATTACGAAGTATCCAGCGATCGGATTAGTTCAGGCATTCCTGCACTAGATAATATGCTGGGCGGTAAGGGATTTTTTAAAGGAAGTTCCATCCTGGTTTCCGGTACAGCCGGAACTGGCAAAACCAGCATTGCAGCATGTTTTGCAAATGAAGCCTGCTTGCGAAAAGATCGGTGCATCTACTTCGCCTTTGAAGAATCGCCACAGCAGATTATTAGAAACATGCAGTCGATTGGCATTGACCTGAGAACACACATCGATAAAGGATTGTTACGTATGCATTCAGCGCGGCCAACTTTATATGGCTTAGAAATGCACCTTGTATCTATCATTAAACAGATACGAAAGTATAAACCCAATATTGTAATACTCGATCCAATTACAAACCTGGTAACGGTAGGTACAGTAAGCGAAGTGAAATCCATGCTCATTCGGTTGATTGACTTTTTGCAGGCCGAGCAAGTAACCGTGATGTTTACAGCTTTGTCTTTAAATACCATTGTGAACGAGCAAACGGATGAAGGGGTATCCTCTCTGGTAGATGCATGGTTGCTGGTAAGAGATATAGAATTTAATGGAGAAAGGAATAGGGGTATGTACCTGATGAAGTCCAGAGGCATGAGACACAGTAACCAGGTACGCGAGTTTATCATTACCGATGAGGGTCTTGATTTGATGGATGTATACCTCGGTGATGAAGGCGTGCTTACTGGCTCAGCCAGGGAAAGAATGCAATTAATGGAAGCTACAGGTGAAGTGTTACGATCGTATGCAGTAGAAAGAAAAGATTTAGCAATTAAACGTAAGCGGAGCGTGGTAGATGCAAAAATAGCCTCCCTGCAGGAAGATTTTGAATCGGTGCGGGATGAGCTCAATAAGACATATATAGAAGAAGACTTGCGCAAACAGGTCATGGAAAAAAACAGCAAACAGATGGCTGAGAAGCAGCCCTCAAAAAATTCATCGAATGGAAAAAGTAAGTAAGGCAATAGCGGGTAAGGCTCCAGCGAATAAGACCTACAAATATGAGTTGAGGTTGTACATAGCAGGCAACACACCAAAGTCGATTGCTGCTCTTAGCAATCTCAAAAAATATTGCGAAGAACATTTAAAAGATCAGTACAAAATAGAAGTGATAGATCTATTGGTTCATCCACAATTGGCCGAGGGAGACCAGATATTGGCTATACCCACGTTGGTGCGAAAAGTGCCGGTACCAATACGAAAGATCATTGGTGATTTGTCGAACGAAGAAAAGGTATTAGTAGGATTAAACATTCGCCCGGTAAAGTAAGAAGATGGGTAAAAAGCAAGAACATTCTAGCAAAAAGGATAGGGAAGTTGAGCAAGTAAAGCCGGAGTATGTGCTGCGTCTATATGTAACCGGTGCTACACCAAATTCTATCAGGGCCATCACTCATATCCGGCAAATTTGCGATGAACATCTCACCGGTAATTATGCCCTTGAGATCATCGATGTATACCAACAGCAATCGTTGGCAGAACAGGAACAATTGGTGGCACTTCCATTGCTCGTGAAAAAACTGCCTTTGCCTGAGCGCAGGATGATCGGGGATTTATCAGACACAGAAAAAGTATTAAAAGGGATAGGAGTTTTATCTTAATGCAAACTAGTAAGAGATCATATAAAAGCATAGAAAACCTGGAAGAGGAGCTGGTAGAATTACGCCACCAATTGGAGGAGGCGAATGAAACGATTGAAGCGATTCGAACAGGGCAGGTTGATGCACTGGTGGTCCAAGGTGACAAGGGGCATCAATTGTACACGCTTAAAGGCGCGGATCAAACCTATCGTGTCTTCATCGAAAAAATGACAGAAGGTGCGGTAACGTTGAATTCAGCGGGTATTATTTTATACTCGAATTCCCAGTTTGCACGAATGGTTGATAGGCCACTTTCTGACGTGATTGGGTTGCCTTTTTACCAGTTTATAGCACACCAAAGCAGAATGGAATATGCTGCTTTGTTTGCCGCATGTTGGAAGCACGATTGTAAAGCAGAAGTGCTGCTGGGTTCTGAATCCATACCTGTTCAATTGTCGCTTACTACATTGGAATTAGAAGAAGGTGTTTCCCTGAGCATTATCTTAACTGATCTTACCAATCTGAAAGCAGTGCAGCAGCAGCTCCGTAACAACAATCAGCAACTGGAAGAAACCAACAAAGCACTCGAAGCCAGCAACCACGACTTGCAGCAATTTGCTTCTGTTGCTTCGCACGATTTGCAGGAACCGCTTCGGAAGATCCAGGTGTTTTCAAATTTGCTGAAAGAAAAAGAAAATTGCCTTTCTGAATATTCGCAGAAATATCTTGACAAAGTTTTAGAGTCGTCTGCACGGATGCGCAATTTAATTATTGACATACTCAATTACTCCCGGCTCTCTGCCAATCAACAGCAGATTGAACGCATCGATTTAAATCAACTGGTTTATGAATTGCAGGAAGATTTCGAATTGATCATACAGGATAAAAATGCCGTTATCCAGGTCGGAGAATTACCCTTTATAGTGGTTAATAAAGGCCAGGTACGGCAAGTGTTTCAAAACATAATGAGCAATGCACTAAAGTTTTCAAAACAGGGTATAGCTCCTGTTGTTCGTATCAATGCATACCTGGTTGCAGAAAAATCTTTTGACAGCATAGAAAATGAAAAAGGGCAATATTGTTTAATTACAATTGCTGATAATGGAATTGGATTTGACCCCAAATATGTGGACAATATTTTTGCTTTATTCGAGCGGCTTAATGCAAAAGATTTGTTCGAAGGAACTGGCATAGGATTGGCTATAGCTAAGAAAGTTATAGACAAACATGATGGTTTAATTACGGCAGTAAGTGAAGAAAATAAAGGTTCCGAATTCAAAATTATTTTACCATTAACCCAATCTCAATAGGCTTCTTTTATGACTCCAACCCGAATTTTTTTAGCAGATGACGATATTGATGATCAATTGCTTTTCAACGAGTTTTTGGCGCATCGTAATGACATAGAATTGATGCCGTTTGCTGAGAATGGGGTAGTTCTTTTTGAAGCTCTCGACAGCATTTTAAACTCTAATGAATTACCGCACCTAATCATTCTTGACCAAAACATGCCGAAGCGAAATGGCTTGCATACATTAAAGTTGCTTAAAGAAAAAGGTCGGTATCATACCATACCGGTAGTGGTTTATTCAACCTATGCTGACCATCAGCTTATAAAAACCTGTACCGCCGAAGGTGCATCCGCTGTTTTACCTAAACCGTTTACAAAAGACGGTTACGACAAAATGATTGATGCCTGTTTGAAGTTGGTAGCCGAATAGAAGGATGTTATTTGCTTCACCGCTAATTCAAATTAACCGGTGACAGCAATGCAGAAAATGATAAATCTTCAGTTGAGTAACGCGGTTAAGACTGAACATTGTTCCCCGAAAAATAACCTACTATTTTTTCTCTTAGCAATGCTGGCATATTTGTTTTTTGCCTCGTATCTGCTTCCAGAAAAAACAGTACTACTTTACCAGTAGTTAATAGTTTACCTGCTTCATTATAAACCTCCTGGTAAAATTCGATGCGATGATCAGTTGGTAATTCCTTCACCATTGTTTTGATGGTCAGCAAGTCGTCGTAATGGGCCGGGCGAATGTATTTGATGTGCAACTCTACCAGAGGCATAATCACACCCATGGCCTCCATCTGCTTGTAAGTAAATCCAAGTTTGCGAATACTTTCTACACGACCCACTTCAAAATAGGTAGCGTAATTGCCATGATACACCACGTTCATTTGGTCCGTTTCTGCATATCTCACCCTTACCTGAAATGTTGACTCAAACATATTGTTGATTTAGAACTGCCGCAAAAATACTGATGTACTACCGACGGCTAAAAGAAAAACGCTTACTCATCCAATATTCCTGTGCGAAACTAGCCTGCTGTTTTCTCTTTATCCACATCATGTTGGAATGCAGTTTGTTTCACTGCCTTCTGTCTGCGTCAAGCAATACTTTTACTTTTCATTAAGACAGACAATTGTAATATTCCACAAATATTCACCGATACACTGGTACTATGATCTCAATAAAAAAAACCTTGTGTGCTGCAGTACTCGTTTTGATGTTGCAGCATACATCTTTCTCCCAGGCTACACAGGCTAACATAGACCCGGATGCCGACTTCAAACTTGCAAAAGAACTTTTTCAAAAGGAGCAGTTTAGCCTTGCCTATCCGTTGTTCAAAAACCTATCGTTATTAAACTCACCCAACAGTAAGTTACCCGTCAGTGTGCAGGTGGAGTCGCGGTATTATGCATTGGTGTGCGGCCTAAAAGTGAACGAATCTACATCGGAGGTTGCAGCCATTGAATTCATCAACCTTGAGCACAATACACCACGCATACAAATGCTCAGCTATCATTTGGGCGAGTATTACTACCGGAAGCAAAAATTTGTAGATGCATTGAGTTACTATGAGCAAGCAGGTATTGATAACTTAAGTAATCGCGAGATAGCTCAAATGAATTTCAACCAGGCCTATAGCTACTTTACACTGCAGCGTTTTACGGAAGCGAAGCCGCTGTTTGATGCTATTCGCCAAATGCCCGGTGATCCGAATTATTTAGATGCCAATTATTATTTCGGCTTTATATCTTTTTATGAGAAGAATTACAAAGTAGCGTTAGAGTCTTTTAGGAAGGTGGAAAATGAACCCACCTACGCTAAGATTGTACCATATTACATCGCTGAAATTTTGTACTTCAATGGAGAAAAGGATAGAGCCATCCAATACGGTGAGGAAAAAGTAGCAGCCGGCGGACAGTATTATGAAATAGAGTTGAAGCAATTAATCGGTCACGCTTATTTCGAAAAGAAGAACTACACCAAAGCACTTCCTTACCTGGAAGAGTTTGCAAACAAAGCAGAAAAAGTAAGGCGTGAAGATTTGTATGAATTGGCTTACACCCATTACGAAACCAAACAATACACCAAAGCCATTGCAGAATTAAAAGAGTTAGGTGGTAAAGAAGATTCGCTGGCGCAGAATAGTATGTATTTGTTGGCTGACGCTTACCTAAAAACGGGGCAGAAGTCTAATGCAAGAAACGCATTTTTGTTTTCGGCTTCAAATACAAGCAATGCGCGCCAACGGCAGATCTCCCGCTTTCATTACGCCAAGCTTTCGTACGAATTGGGTTACCAGGACATCGCCTTAACAGAGTTCCAAAACTTCACTACGCAATATCCCACTTCATCGTATTTGCCCGAAGCCAAAGAACTATTGGTGAGTGTTTTGGCCAACACAAACAATTATAAAGATGCGCTGTCACTCTACGAAAGTTTGAAGGGTAAGAGTGAAAATGTAAAACGTGTGTACCCGAAAATTCTATATGGCCGCGCTGTTGAGTTAATAAACGATCAGCAACTTGGGCAGGCGGATGCTATGCTGAATGAGTTGCTTGCACAGCCTTACAACACGGTGCAATTACCCTTTGCTTATTTCTGGAAAGGAGAGATTGCCTACCGGCAGAATAATACTGACGTAGCGATTGAATACCTGGAGAAATACTTAAAAAGCCCGGCTACCAACGGTGAAGTGAACGTGGTAAATGCAAAGTATAATTTAGGACATGCCTACTTTAAAAAAGAAAACTATCGCCAGGCACTAGGCTATTTTGAACAGGTGACAAAGACGATCGGACCAAACGCTTCGGCTATTGAGCAGGATGCTTTTGTACGGAGTGCTGATGCTTACTTTATGAACCGCAGTTATAGCCAGGCTCAAAGCATGTACAATGCGGTGATGAATAATAATTTGCCGTCCGCTGATTACGCCTTGTATCAAAACGCTATCATCTCCGGCGCAGCCAATCGTAACACAGAGAAAGTAAACCAGCTTCAGTCTATAGAGCAACGTTATCCTTCGTCTGCACTTATACCAGATGCAAACCTGGAGATTGCCAATACTTATTTGGCTGATGAAAACTATCGTGCTGCTATTGCCCCATTAACCAAACTGGTGCGGAATAAAAAGGCCGCGGCATTACATCCACAGGGTTATTTAAAATTAGGAGTGGCTTATTTTAATTTAGATAACAACCCCGATGCACTCACTAGTTTTAAAACACTGATCTCTTCCTATCCAAACTCTCCTGAAAGTGATGCTGCAGTTGAATACGTTCGCAACATTTTTATAGAGCAGCAAAAGCCCGGCGACTTTGTTGCCTTCATGCGGCAGAATGGTAAAGAGGTAAGCTACAACGAAGAAGATTCGTTAACGTATGCTTCTGCAAACAATCGTTATCAAAGCAGGGATTATACCAGTGCCACCACTGGGTTTAAAGATTACCTGAACCGTTTCCCCAATGGACGATATGCCATAGATGCGAGCTATTCATTGGCTGAGATGTATAATGGTAAAAAGGAGTTTGAGAATGCATTAATCGGTTACCAGTTCGTGGCTGCAAAGGCACCCAACAAGTATGCGGACAAGGCAGTGTTGCAGGCAGCGCGTATTAATTTCTTTGAAATAAAAAATTACGTTTTAGCGGAGCAATATTTTACGCAGCTGAAAGACCTGGCTACTGATCCGGCCATCCGTTTAGAAAGTATGCGTGGATTATTACGTTCTCAATATCGCCTGAACAAATGGAAAGAGGCGGTGCCCAATGCGCAGGATTTGCTTACGCAAAAAGCTATTGCTACGGATGATAGGATGATGGCGAATATGGTTGTGGCAAAAAGCTATCATGCGAATAATCAATACGACCAGGCTGCCTCAGCCTATCGAAGCGTCGTAGCGTCGGGTAAGTCTGAATTTGGGGCGGAAGCACGCTACCAGTTAGCGGCTATACTCTTCCAACAAAAAAATTATGCAGCAGCAGAAAAGGCAGCGTTCGACGTAGTAAATAAAGCAGGCTCGTACGAATACTGGACAACCAAAGCCTACATATTATTAGGCGATGTGTATTGGAAGCAAGGCGATTATTTTAATGCTGAAGCAACGCTAAAAAGTGTAGCAGACAATGCCACCATTGCTGATTTAAAAGAAGAGGCAAAAGTAAAACTGGAAGCAGTAGTGGATGAAAAGAACCGTAATACAAAAGTTCAACAGTAAGATTAATCCTATTATGAAGAAAATATTTTCATTCGTCTTGGTGTTCGGCCTTGCGTACAACGCATCCGCACAAAGAATTGATACAACCAAGAAAACAGTTGTAATTACATCGGCTTACAAGCCGCAGGTGAAACCTGCGGTCAAAGTAAACTTTAGTGCAGCTAGTCCAATATTGGATACCGCACGCCCGGTGCTTATGTACAATGTTCCTGCACAGAATCTTTATTTCACTTACCAACCGGCAGTATTAAAGCCACTTGCCCTAACGATTGATACCGCCTCAGCCTGGGATAATGATAATTATGTGAAACTTGGTTTTGGTAATTTTCGGACACCTTATGCGCAAGCGGGTTTCTCCTTTGGTGACGACAAAGGATCGATCATGAATGTGCATGCACGCCATATTTCTCAAAAGGGCAATTTGCCTTTTCAGCAATACAGTCATACCAAGATCGATTTACTGGGTGTATTAAATTCTCCGGGGAATAATGAGTGGCGCGGCAAGGTTGGGTTCGATAATCAGACACAATATTTGTATGGCTTTCAACCAGATACTTTAAAGTTTACGAAAGACAATTTACGTCAGCGATTCACGACCTTGAGTGCGTTGGTAGGCTTTAGAAATAAGGAAGCAAATGAGTATGGGGTAGCGTACGATCCAACCCTTAACATCAACATTTTTTCTGACAACAGGAGCGGTACTGAAACCAACTTTAAACTGAATGCGCCCATCTCAAAAACGTTTGGTAAAGCGTTTGGTTTTAACGTTGGCCTTACAGCCGATGTAACCACTTTTAAGCCAGGCAAAGGCGACGCCATTAAAAACAACTTGTATTACCTGACTCCTTCAGCTGTATTAAAAACAACCAATCTATCGCTGAATTTTGGCTTTACGCCAGCGTGGGACAACTCATTATTTAGCTTGCTTCCAAATTTTACTGCTGAGGCAAAAATGAAAGATGAACAGTTTGTTTTGTTGGCAGGTTGGGTAGGGTACTTTGAAAAGAATGATTACCGCACATTGGCCGCCATCAATCCTTTTATACAGCAGCCAAACCAGTTAAGGAATACAAGGATCAGGGAACAGTATGCAGGTTTCAAGGGGTCTGTAGCCAGTCATTTTACGTATAATGCGCGTGTGTCAACCCTTACATTAAATAACGCCGCCTTGTTTGTAAACGATAGTTCAGATGGTAAATCATTCGTGACGCTGTACGAAAGCCGAATGAAGGCATTACGCCTGCATGGCGAAGTAGGATACACTGTGCAAGAGAAATTCAGTTTACTTGCCGGGGCCACCATCAACCAGTTTAGTGGACTGGCTGAGAATGAAAGGGCATGGGGTTTAATTCCGCTTGAAATTACCGGTGCGCTGCGGTGGCAGGTTTTAAAAGGTGTACACCTTAAAGGCGATATTTTCTTTTGGGATGGGCCGCGGTATAAAAAGTTGAAGGGAACCAGCGGAAAGCTTGATCCGGCTATCGACTTGAATGCGGGTATTGAATACAAGGTGATGCCTAAGTGGAGTGTATGGCTCCAGTTCAATAATATTCTTAACAACCGCTACCAGCGCTGGAATCAATATGATGTACTCGGCTTCAATGTGATGGGAGGAATTGTATATTCGTTTGCTCAAAAAGGCAAGTAACATGTTTCCATTGATGTATAAATACCTGATGCTTCACGAAAAAGTATGCATCCCCGGTGTTGGTATTTTTTATAAAGAACGGCAGCCTGCCAAGCTGGATTTTTCCAACAAACTTTTTCAGCCACCGGTCCATACCATCTATTTTAAGGAAGAACCAGTACAAGCCGACAAGCGTTTTTATACGTTTGCCAGTAAAGAACAGGGCATTGATGAAGTAGAAGCGATCAGGCGTTTCCACGATTTTGCTTTTCGATTTAAAGACTCCATACATCACAACGAGGAAACCACTTTACCGGGCTTAGGCACATTAAAACGAAGCGAAAAAGGTAAATTGGTTTTTGAGTCTGAAGCAATTGTTGCAAAATATTTTCCAGCTACCCCGGCCGAACGCATTGTTCGTAAACAAGCTGAACACAACTTGCTGGTAGGGGATAGGTCTACTACGAACACCGCCATGCAGGAAATGTTGGTGGATGAGGTAACAGTAACAAAGAAGACGCGGTGGCTAATTGCGGCAGTTATTTTAGCTGTGGTCGCTATTGCTGCCATCGTGGTGTATTACGTGCAACATGGTGGCTTACGTTTGTAATAGTTTCCTAGTAAAATTTTGGCACTCCAGTTTGCGAAAGGGTAGGGTGTTGTAAAGCGCTTGTTTATCCCTCGACTATACTTGTAAATAAAATGCTTTTGTAAGGTCGTAGCAAACCAACTTACTTTGTCCGTATATGGCGTTATTCATCACCTCACTCAACTCTGGTAGCAATGGTAATTGCTATTATGTAGGCAACCAGCAAGAGGCTGTTTTAGTTGATGTCGGTATATCGTGCAAAGAGGTGGAAACGCGCATGCACAGGCTGGGATTATCGATGCAAACAGTAAAAGCAGTGTTTGTATCGCACGAGCACACCGATCACGTCAGGGGCATTGCTTCCATGGCTAGAAAATACCAGCTTCCAATTTATATTACCGCAAGTACTTTATCGAATGGCAGGATAAAAATGGACAGAAGCCTTGTTGTTTCATTCTGCGAAGAAGAACCCGTGCGCATCGGTACGCTTTCCATTGCGGCATTTTCCAAACACCACGACGCCGCCGATCCTTACAGTTTTACCATTAGTTGTAATGGCGTAAATGTGGGTGTATTCACAGACATTGGTGTTCCCTGTAAAAAGCTGGTGAAACATTTTAAACAATGTCATGCTGCATTTCTTGAAGCGAATTACGATGAAGCCATGCTGGACAATGGCGGCTATCCCTATTTTTTAAAACAACGCATACGGGGTGGTAAAGGCCACCTGAGCAACAAACAGGCTTTGGAATTATTTCTGACCCACAAGCCGTCGCACATGAGCCATTTGCTGCTGTCGCATTTGTCAAAGAATAACAATTGCCCCAAGTTGGTAGGAGAGTTGTTTACTTCACATGCTAACGGGGTAAATATTGTGGTGGCCTCGCGGTACGAAGAAACGCCGGTGTACTGCATTACTGCTCCGGGATTGAAAGTGAAGATGCCTGTGATGAGATCCAAAGCTACAGCTCAATTGGCATTTGCGTTTTGATGCCGAAGCTTCGCAACCTCACTCTGGCAGCGTCAATCATCAAAATCATAATAATCTGCGTTCCCCTAATTCTCCGCATCAATCGTTTCAAACACCATCGCGCCGCCTTTGCCAAACATACGCAGTGCTAATTCTCTGCCGGTACTTGGCGCGTTTTTAAATACCATCTTTTCGTTCATTACGATCGCCTTGCCCGAACCGCCTTGAGTTGAAACAGTCGCTTCATAACGATCTCCTTTTTTAGCAAAGTTTACGTAGGCAAGTGCCGTGTTGCGATCTGCCTCTTCCGTCCATTCAACATTGGTGTTTTTTAATTCGTCTACCACCGCTTTGGTTGTTTCATCATCCGTGCCTGATACTGCTAGCTTCATCTTCATTTTCACATTGCCGAAAGGAATTAGTTGTGGATAGGTTTCGTACAGGTTGTTTGCAAAAAACGCCTGGTCTTTGGTGTTACTTTCATATTTGTGCCCTTTGTACATTCCTTCATACAACCGCGCCATAAAAAGCTTTTCCCTGGCAGTATCCAGCAGCACATCTCTCGTTAAAGATTTATATCCCTCAAACGCATCTTGCTTGTTGCCTTTACCCCATTCCATCTGGTAGGTAAATAGTTTGAAGTAACGATTGAGTAATGGCCTCGGGTCTTTTTCCTGGTAGGTTTTATACTTGCGGATAAAAAAGTTTGGGCTAAAGTCTTTGATCAAATAATACGCTTCATCAAAGGTGGTGGTTGCTTCGCCGCAAAACAAGTCATATACCGTTCTATCCCGCTCAGGGTTGGCTGCCATTTGGTTGATGAGTACATATTGCAACATCATTTTTTCAAGCTTAAGCGTAGCAATTTTATAGAGCGAAGATGGAGAGTACCACCACCCCTTTTTCAAAAATCTTTCCTGGCCGATTTTTCGTTCTATTACCTGCAACCGAAGCAAGTTCACCGTAAAATCATACTGGCTTTGGGTAAGCGTTGTTCCAATATGAATCTCTTTAAAATCTGCTGCTTTAGTCAGCGCATATTCGGCGCTGTCTAACTGGCCATCGTACAAATAACTTCTACCCAACGCAAGATTGTACCAACCAAAGCCCGGTGTAGAACCTGCAAATTCAATTGCTTCCTTGCTCAGGTTCATAGCTTCTTTTGTGCGGCCGGCGTATACATCCAAAAGTGGTACAAAGTAAAAAGGCTCACGCAGCATCTTCTGATATCCCTTGTACTTATCTCGGTTGATGTATTCGTAGGCTGTAGAAATGTCACCAATTTCATGCTTCATGTTGCCATAGTTATTCCACGAAACACTGCCGCCATCTATCATGCGTTGATAGTAATATTCACTGCTGTCGTAGTGCTTGTTGTAGGCATGCAGCAGCGCCAGGTAGTGGTACACATTCATCTTATCAACCTCCGCTTGTCCGGGGCCAAACCAAACATCATTTTGTGGGCGATTTTTTTGAATTTTTTGTAGTGCGGTGTAGCAAAGTGAGAAAGCCATCTTCTCATTTTCTTCTACCGAATTTTTTAGAAAAGCAAATTTTTCAGCAGTGAAAAAGCGGTTGCGGTGATAGGTCCAAGCTTTGGTAGTAGTGGTAGTTAAATGCTCTTTTGGAAAGCTGTACCGGTCTACCTGGTCGAGCACCCACATCACGCTATCCGCCATTTCGAGATTATCGTAGCACTCTTTCAAACTATTGCTGAGTTGTAAAAAATCGACATACCGGTTAATGGATGCCATATAATTTTCCGGCGAGTTAAACATGCCCTTCAGGTTCTTGCCATAGTCTCGCTGAAAAACCATGAATGATTTGCGCAGCGGAACAATCGCATTTCTATAACCAAAATAATCACTGCTTTTATCCGCTTTATACATGCCTTCAAACATGTGGCCCACGTAGTATGTGCTGTCTAGGCGAATGAACTCGCGGCTGCGTGGCAGCGCATCTTTATCTGTTGGATTGATGCCGGTGCGCTTCGCATCTATTTCGTAACGGGCGGCGGGGTTTCCCTGGGAGAAGCAAAGTAAAAAGTAAAAAGTCAAAAGTAAAAAGCAGGGGAATGCTCTCATCAAAAAACGACTTTTGATAAGTGAAATCATCATTAACCCAGTTGCTTCTTTTTTTGAATTTTGCATTTTGACTTTTGAATTTCTACAAAATTTTCAACTTTCCTAACCGGCTCATTTCTTTATCTAAAATGGATGAAAGCGCTTTTGCTTTCGCTTCTTTGTTTCTATAAATCAAGCGGTGATCTAATACAGGAGAAGTAATCATTTGCAGGTCATCTTCCGTTACAAATGTTCTACCATTTACCAATGCAAATGCTTTTAAACATTTTAGAAAAGTAATACCGCTCCGCGTAGAGGCACCCAGTGTAATATCGATGTGCCGGCGCGTATCCCACACTATGTTGCGCACCGCTTTTACAATCTCTTCATGCACTTGTACTTTCTCAGTTTCGTTTTGCAGAAATAGAATTTCCTCCATGCTTAACACCTGCTGTATATGATCCAGGTTGTTGGCAATGCCCAGGTAGTTGTTATAGATTTCCAGTTCCGTTTCTTCATCTACATACCCAAATACAATCTTTATAAAAAAGCGATCGAGCTGCGCTGCAGGAAGGGGATAGGTGCCCTCCATCTCTACTGGGTTTTGCGTAGCGATGGTGAAGAATAATTTTTCTAACGGATACGTTGTTTCGCCAATCGTTATCTGGTGCTCGGCCATACACTCCAGCAATGCCGATTGCACTTTTGGCGACGCACGATTGATCTCGTCTGCCAACAGCACATTACAAAACAACGGGCCGCGTTTAAAAATGAATTCCTTTTTTACATCATCAAAAATATGTGAGCCGATTAGGTCCATTGGTAGCAGGTCAGGTGTAAACTGTATGCGTTTAAAATTTACGCCTGCCTCATGGCTACGGCCTGCAATACTTTGCGCCAGCGTTTTTGCCATTACGGTTTTACCGGTACCGGGATTATCTTCCATCAGTATGTGACCCTTTGCTAACAGTGCCGTTAATATAAACTGGATCTGGTGGCGTTTACCACGTATCACCGTTTCAATGTTTGTAATCAGCCTTTGAATGTTCTCCAATGCCTGGTCCACTTGTATACTTTCTTCTAACACTATTGGTTGATCCATGCTATTTAATTTTTGGTTTCGTAAAGAAATGAAGGGTATTGTAAATATTCAGAAAGCGGCTCAATCTTGTTTTTAAAGGTACCCGCTGTTTTACTTTTTGAATGAATGATGGAAAGAATTGATTTACCATTTCGACTTCGCCGGATGATAATGGAAGGCTGCTGTATTTCACCTTTTGGTAAACATTGTTGAAGCGACTAAAATCAGTTCCGAAAGTTTTATCTGTTTCGGCGGCAAAGGCAGCAGGGCTTTGATGGTGCCGGGTGTAGCCCAATTGATTTAGGTAATACGTGGACGCATTGAAAACATTGTAAGCCTTCGTCTTTGGGGTATTACCTGACCTTGCTTTGCTGCTTACAAACAACCAGATTAGCCATGGCAAAGAAAATAGCAGGACAAGGAAACTGCCAATTACGGCGAGTGTAATCCAGGCAGCTTTCACCCAATCAAAAGGTTTTGATGCCGCCTCTTGTTTGGCCTGCCTGTCTTTTTTCTGTTCTTCTGTTTCCATAATTTTTACTTCATCTATGGGTGCAGGCTTGGGGGATTTAGCAAGGATAGATTCGAGGCTATCGGTATCAGTTGGCTTTTTGGTTTTATACGCCTCAGCAAAAGACACTGCCACTATGTTGGTGCCGGGCTTAATGTCGCTAAGCGCAGCTGCACCGGTATCGCGTGATATAGATGCAAGCGATACATCCATAAAGAATTCTTTTGGCAACCTTGTGGTAAAGTTCTCATCATGATACATCAGCTTCTTCACCTTCATGGTTACTTTTTTTGCAGCAGTATCAATGCTTACTGCCTGCCCGTCGGCAACCAATAATGCTTGTTGTGTATTCATGGGCGGCGTACCATCCGGCTGTGCCGCTTGCTGTGTATTTTGATCGGGAACGGTCGTATCAAAATCAATCCACCCATAACCCGGAAAATACAATTGTACCCATGCATGCGCCTGGTCTGCATAAAACCAATACCATCCCGGGTTTTTGCTGCTTCTATCTACGGTAAGAAAACCTGCGGCAATACGGCTCGGAATACCCAGTGAACGCAATAGAAATAACGTAGCGCCAGCATAGTAGGCACAGTAGCCTTTCCTGTTTTCGAATAAAAAGTAGTTCAGCTTGCTTGCGCTGGGTAAACCAGGAATGCCGGGGTTGTCACTGTAGCGGTACAGCGGTTGCCCAAATTCGTCTTTGCTGGTAAAATAATTGCGGATAGCCACCATTTTGTCTACCGGTGTATTCGCATCTTTGGTAATGCGGGTAGCCAGCTCACGGATGCGATTGTACTCTTCATCGCGTGGCATGAAGGTGTAATAATCCATAAACATTTTATCTACACCAGCATACGAAGAAGCAGAACGTAACTCCAGGAATCGCTCTTCCTGAAACGCCTCCAACTGTTTGTTGCCCGCAGGGTTGTAAATGAAGTAGGCACTATTTAAATCGCTCACCCACATCTTAGCACGGTAAGCACTTTTAAACTGGTCTTTGTAACTGTTTTCTACGGCAATTGGTTGGCAGTAAAAAGCGGTGGTGGGAGCGAGGTACTCGTGTGGGGAAAGTGCTACGCGGTATACATCTGCTGTTACTACTTTGCGGTTTTTGGTGGCTTTGGTATTGGTGAGTACGGTTGAATCAGTCTTGGCGAAGTACAACGGAATCTTAGAGGGGTCAGGACTAAACAGATCATTCGAAGGAATTTTATCATCGGTTTCGAATGTTTGTGTTAGCGTATCGAAACGTGTGTAATACCGCGAGGTGAAGTACAATGGGTTGGGCGTTTTGCCATCCGGAAAGAAGTTATCGACCCGGGCGACAAATACGAGTCGCTTATCTTTCGACAGCGAACTGGTCATGCGCATCTGGTCCTTGTTACTTACGCTACCGTCCTTGTTGTCTTTGGTCATGCTCTCTTTTCCGCCCTTGTCTTTTCCTCCCTGCGCACCTCCCCAGTCTTGCTCAATTGCTTTGAAGTCCTTTTGAAATACCAACAGCAATGCAAACAATACCACGCCTGCCAGCATTAAAAATCCAATCAAACGTTTGCCTATAAACCAAGTGAAGCCTTGCTCGTCTTCGTTCATATTGCGAATGAGCTCGGCAGTGTAGATAACGTAAAAGGCGTAAGCCAGCACCGGGGCAAAAGCAAAGATGAGAGTGTTGGAATTGATGGCTACGGTGCGGCTGACCACAATGATTTGCATGGCCAATAGAAACACCGACCAAAAAATGGTAAAATACCGGGAGCGTGAAAATCCATATCCCGCAACCCATCCTAAAGAAAATAGAATGGCAAAGGTGAGGAAGCGAACAGAAATGAAGAATGCATCAAACTCGCCTACGGCCAGTGTATCGATGAATTTATATACCGCAAAATAAACGAGGCCAAGGATGGCAGCCGTAGTGATGAAACGAAAACGGTAAGCATAAAAGATAATGGCTGTAACTATACCCGTAGCGAAGAAAAGGCTCTGCTCCTGGTAGCGGTTCTGCAGCAAATTATAGTACGCGTTCACATCCCATAGTAAATACACCGCCAAGGCAATGGTGGGTAAAGCGAGCAATAACAATTGCGCCGTTACTTTTTTCCAACTATGTATTCTTCCGATTTGCATTATTACTATCAGTGTCTTTGTGGAGATTGAACTCCCTATTTTTTTATTTCTGCTTCGATCTGCAAAAAAGCAAGTCGAGGAGCAAAGTTGGAACCCAACTTCTTGCAGCGTTCGTTAATGCTGCGTAAAGATTTTCAGTACAAGTGAGTGACACAACGATGTCCCATTGGAAAACTTCAGCTCGCTATCAAAGCCTACCCCTTCACTTCCACCGGGCTTGCATATGTATTGATAATGGCTGCTAAACGCTTCTCATTTTCGATCACTCGTCCCCTGATAGCAGATACTGCCCACGCTCTTTTATATACATCTAGATCGTTCGTATCATTTTGAATAAACAACCATTGTACCCAATCGAAAAAGTTTTGTTGTCTAAGACCATCGGTTAGCTTGATGAAGATAAACTGGATGTCGTTGCCATGTTGTTCTGCCAACTGCTTCACCTCATTTACATCGCTGAAGGAAGATACCAATACAACCGAAGCATCTTTGGCCCGCACATAATTCTTAAGCTCTTTATCTCCGTGCCATTTACTGGTGCTGACCTGGTATTTTACCAGTTGCTGCGCATCTGCAGTGTTCGCCACGGTAGGTTCCTGGTCGGGTAAGTACTTCACTTCAAATCCTTTCTTCACCAGGCTTTGATAAACCGTCCATGCCATCACTTTGTAATAATTCAGAAATGGAATTTCAGTAGCTGAATTTCCCTGGGTGTTAAAGATGCTGTAGAACGAAGTGTACATGATAATGTGTGAGGCGTATGGATCCATGACCTCTGGAATGCGCACCACCAGTTCTTTGTTCTTTGCATATATTTTCCAAACAATCCTGCGTACATCATCGTTGTTCTCAAAATTCTTGTAGTTCAGGTATTCGCCTTCCACCTTGTGCAATTCTTCTATACGTGTCGTGGTCTCTTCTGTTTTGCGCGGCAATACATTTAAATCCTTCGCCGCTTTGGCGGTTGGATGCGTAAAGAAATTACTCCTGGCGGGTGCATCTATTGCCAACGAAAAGAACTGGAAAATATCTTCAAAATAGATGATCGCTTTTTCAACCTGGTATTCCTTTATTTGGGGTAATGGCCAGTGGTACACACCTTCAATTTCCTGGTTGAAGAATTTTCGCCGGTTGGTTTCTAGCAGTGAGAACTTTTTAGAGTAATGTGTTTCATCGTACTGAAGCCTGATTTTTATGAAACCAAAAATGGGCTTTAGAATAGGAGCAATACGTAAATGAACCCGTTGCTTTTGATCCAATTCGCTTTCCTTCAATTCTGTTTTAATGATAACGGAAATGCCATGCTTGCGTTTATCGTAAAAGAAGTAAAGCATCGAAACCAGGACAGATATCAAAGCGATCACTAACATCACTATTCCAAACCATAAAGCCACCTTTAGCAGTAACAGGAAGATGTTGCCAAACGCTGTATCGGCTTGCAGCGGGTTGATTTGAATCCATTTGTAAGCAAGAAAAGATGCTACCGCAAAAACAACAAAATAAATGGTGAAAGGAATGTAAAAGCCGGCTTGTTTGATGTTACCCTGAATTCGTGAAAGCGTCATATTTTAAATTCGCAAGTAAGGTAAAGAAAGATCACCTGATTGTAAAAGAGATACAATTGGCTTGCAATTTTTTAACCGCCTTTTCACTTTCTTTGCAGCCTTACTTATGGCTTCAAAAATTACTTACGATCAGTGTACTTGTTGCGGAAGCGCTGCTATCAGCAAAGTATTCGTTTGTACAGATCACACGGTAACCCACGAGCATTATGAGGTTTGGAAGTGTACCACCTGCACTTTTGCGTTTACCCAGCATGCACCAGATCCGGAGTTGAGTGTTTCATACTATCAATCATCTGCCTATGTTTCGCATAGCGATACAACAGATGGACTGGTTAACAAGCTGTACCACCAGGTACGGAAATATACCATGCAAAGCAAGCGGGCATTGGTAAAAAGGGTGACTGGGTTAACACAAGGCGTATTGCTGGATGTAGGCGCCGGAACAGGAGCATTTGCTAATACCATGCAACTCAGCGGATGGAAAGTGACGGGGTTAGAACCTGACAGTGATGCACGGGCAACGGCATTGAATAAATTTAACCTTGAGCTGCAATCGCTGCAAAACTTAAAAGATCTTCCTGCGGCAAGTTATGATGCAATTACGCTTTGGCATGTGCTGGAACATGTGCACGACCTACACGGCTACCTGCATACGTTTGAGCATTTGTTGAAACCCAATGGACGATTGATTATTGCCGTACCAAACTACACCAGCTACGACGCACAGGTGTACAGGCAATATTGGGCTGCGTACGATGTGCCGCGTCATCTTTATCATTTTTCACCAAAGAGCATGCAAATACTGGTGAATGAAAAAGGATTTGAGATAGAAGCTTTGAAACCCATGTGGTTCGATAGTTTTTATGTGAGTATGCTGAGTGAAAAATATAGAACCGGTTCCGACAATCATCTTCGCGCCATTTGGATTGGTTTGGTGTCCAACATTAAAGCACTCCTCGATATCAATAAATGCAGTTCGGTTATTTATGTTATGAAGAAGAAATAGATCGCATCCGCTTATTAAAATATTTTCGGCGCACTTGATTTACTACAGCTAATTCAACTTCACTTCAAAGAGCAAAGGCCACTTTTTACCGGTAATGTACATGGACTTTTTTGCACTGTCGTAGGCAATTCCATTCAGCACGTTACCAGCGTTAAAATCTGCAGTTTTGCCGGCTTTTTGCAACAATCCCTCCAGGTTCATTCTGCCAATTACATGGCCACTGGCAAGGTCAATTTTTAAAATGAAGTTTGAGGTGTACACATTGGCATAAACGAATCCATCTACAAATTCCAATTCGTTCAGGTTGCCAACAGGGCCATTATTATCAAACACACCCAACACGTTTTTTACTTTGAAGGTTGCCGGGTCCACTATATACAAATTGTTGCTACCGGTACTCACAATCAGGTCGGTTCCATTGTGTGTAATGCCCCAACCCTGGTAAGGCCATTCAAATTCTCCTGTCTTTTTAAAAGTTGCGGAGTCATACACATACACCCGGTTGTTCATCCAGGTGAGCTGGTAAATTTTTCCGTTTAGGATCGTTATCCCTTCCCCAAAATCCTCGTTGACCAAATCAATGGATTGCTGCGGTTTGCCGGTCGCAAGGTCAACTTTCATCAGCTTACTTTGCCCCTCCAAGCCTGTTCCTTCAAACAAAGTATTGCTATGCCAAATAAGTCCCTGCGTGTACGATGCCGTATCATGCGGGTACGAGGCAATTACATTGTAACTGATATTTTGTGGTGCAGCAATCGCCGTAGGATTTGCGTTTACCGTCTCGTCGCCTTTATTATCGTTTTTACATGCGCCCACAAGTACTATGAATATTAGAATTGCCGTTAGCTGTTTCATGTTTCTTAAATGGTTGGCGACAAATGTAGGCAAGATGCATTTTGATTTAAGTTAAAAGTACCAGCCACCATTGTGGCCAGTATTGCTGCTGCGATAGGCGTTAATGCTACCCCCATACCATTACACGCACTAATGGCATATACAGTTGGTGTTACCTGTTTTATAATCGGACGCTTATCTTTTGTAAAAGCCATAATTCCACTCCAGCGGTGGGTAATGTTGATTGCTTTACCATTGAGAAGGTGTTTGCTTGCAAATTGCTCAAGCCTTAGCTGTATAGGTGCTGTGATCTCCATCTCGAGCGTAGCTTCAGTGGCGGGCGAAGTATTTCTTGCGCCTCCCAGTAGTATCCTGTTGCCAACATTTCTAAAATAAAAGTATCCCTCATCGTAATGAAAAGTGCCGGACAATTGTAGACCTGGTATTGGTTCCGTTACCAATATTTGCCCACGTGCAGGTGTAACCAAAGGTTCGTCCAGCATTTCCGACAGGAATGCATTGGTGGCTAAAACCAGTTTGCCTGCCACAAAGTTTCCATGGTCGGTTTTAAGTTTTACAGAACTACTTTCAGAACGCCATGCCTGAAGGGAGGTACCAAACAAAAACCGTACACCTGCCTGTTGCGCTTTTTGAAGGAGTGCCTGTACCAGTTTGCCGGAATGTAACCCACCTTCCAGTTTGTTTTCTATCATAGCACCGAAACCAGAGAAACCAAAGGGAATAATCTTTTCATTCGCCCATTTGAATGCCTCACTTTTTCCGGTGATTGTCTTCATACCGTTATTCAGCCAGCCTAGCTTTGCTGTAACCGTTTCTATTCTTTCTTCATTTGCTGCAAAGCATTCATAGCCCCGGCAGTTGTCGTACTCAATCACGCGATCGCCAAAATATTCCCGAATTTTTGATATGCCTTTATACCGCATCTCAACATTCGACCACATGGTAGCTTCACCAAAAAGTATTGCATCACTGATCATTTCAGTTGGACTACCAAAACAGGCGAACCCTGCATTACGTGTAGATGCACCAGTGGGGATATGCCCTCTTTCTAACACCAATACACTGGCTGATGGGTGCAAGGTCTTTAGCTCAACTGCCGTCCATAAACCCGCAAGGCCTGCTCCGGCGATTACAAAATCCTGCGGTGCAAAAAAACTTTCAGCCTCCCAAAGACTTACCTGTGGCATGTACTCGTTTATTAGGTGAAACGTTAATTTGAAATGGCTCATTAACGTCAAACTTATATTTGTCAAAACTCAGTAAACCTCCTAAAATGAAAAAATATTTCCTGCTCGCAGCCGCGTTTGCAATAGTAGCATGCTCTGCTCAATCACAAGGTTTAAAGGGAATGATGAAGAATGCAATGAAAAAAGATAGTGCTTCATCTGGAACAATTACTAAGGGCATTGAGGCGCTTACTGGTGGTAAGGCAAATGGCTTATCGGTTTCAGAAATCGCCACTGGTTTAAAAGATGCATTGGAAGCAGGAGCAAAAAGAAGTTCAGATAAACTCTCGGCAGCAGACGGATTTTTTGCAAATGCTGCACTTAAAATATTGATGCCTGCAGAAGCGCAGAAAGCCGAACAAAAGCTGCGCAGCATTGGACTGGGCAAGCAGGTGGACCAGGCAATACTTAGCATGAACCGCGCTGCCGAAGATGCCAGCAAAAGTGCCGCAAACATTTTCATCAGTTCCATTAAGCAAATGACGTTTGCAGATGCTGCAAGTATTTTACGCGGTAATGATAATGCAGCTACTGAATACCTGAAAGGCAAAACGACCGCAGAACTCACCAATGCATTTCGCCCGGTAATTGAGCAATCGCTCGCCAAAGTAGATGCAACCAAACATTGGAATACGGTATTCTCCAACTACAATCGCTTTAGCGCAGATAAAGTGAACCCCGATCTTTCCGCCTACGTCACCGAAAAAGCACTCGCAGGTATTTTTACCCAATTGGCCCAGGAAGAACAACTCATACGTAAGGATCCGGTATCGCGTACCACAGATATGATGAAAAAAGTGTTTGCAAAGTAATGGTATCCACTGCTGGTCAACCACATGTGGAACGATATTGGCATACTGGTGAATACATAAAAACATCAGATGAAAAAATTACTCTTACTTACTGCTTTTGCATCGCTCACTTTTAGCAGTTGCGATACTGCCCGTCAAATTTTAGATGGCGTAGTCGCTAATTCAGGACAATTGTCTTCCTCAGAAGTAGCCCTTGGTTTAAAAGAAGCCCTCACCGTTGGAACCAACCGCTCTGCCTCCCAACTGTCTGCTGTAGATGGATTTTTTAAGAACGCCGCCATCAAAGTGCTGCTGCCACCGGAAGCGCAGAAAGTAGAAAGTACGCTACGCAGTGTAGGTATGGGTAACCTGGTCGACAAAGCGGTGCTTTCGCTCAATCGCGCAGCGGAAAATGCTGCGAAAACAGCCGGCGGAATTTTTATTGATGCCGTAAAGCAAATGAGTATTAATGATGCAATAGGCATCTTGCGTGGAGGAGATTTTGCTGCTACCGATTACTTCAAAGGCAAAACAACCGGTGCACTCACCAACTCCTTTCGCCCAATTATTGAGCGCTCACTTCAGAATGTAAATGCCACCAAATATTGGGGCGATGTCATCAATGCCTACAATATGGTCGCTACCAATAAAGTCAATCCTGATCTTACTGCTTACGTTACCGAAAAAGCCATGAATGGTATTTTTTACCAGGTTGGATTAGAAGAGCAAAGAATAAGGAAAGAACCTGTTGCCCGCACTACCGAACTGCTGAAAAAAGTGTTTGGTAGCAGTCTTGCGCAAGGCGGTTATTAGATTGCCACAAGTCTGTAATTGTTTTTAAATGAAAATTTTTTGGAGCCCAGCCGATGAACACAAATGTTACATCGTTGCGTCGCACCCTTCATCGGCTGTACTCCTTTATTGCTTTTTTTAAGCTATGCCCTGCCCAATTAAAGGAACCGTTAACGCTTCAAAATAGACGCAGTGGCAACGCCCTTTTTTACCCTTACCACAAAAATGGTTTCGTAGTCAGTATCATCCAGGTTTTTATATTTGTCTTCGTTGATCAGCAGGTTTACCAGCCCTGGGTTAGTGTTTGAATGTCCAACGATTAAAAATGTTTTTCCCTTTTGTGTTTTCAGGTAATCCGCCAATTCATCCAACTTTTGAGGATTGTATTCCGTTAATTCTAACCTTATCTCTTTTGCCCACGGTGTAGCTGTTTGCCGGGTACGTATGTAGGGCGAAGTATAAATCGCATCAGGCTTTACCCCCTGAAATAAAGAGGATAGCTTTTCAGCACGGAGCATTCCTGCAGGTGTAAGTGCAGGGTCATTACCGGTTTGCTTTTCTGCATGTCTCACAATAATGATCGTGGTGATTTCCCTCGACTTTGCATTTTGACAGTACGCTGAACCGAACAGCACCAACATGAAAAACCCGAGTATAAATAACTTAAGCATCCGCTTCATTTTTGTTGAAAGGTATAGAAATAGCAAACGAAAAATAATTTGCTTTGATGAACGGAGCAGGAGAGACCTGTTGATTTTATAGGATTACACTTTTCCGGATGTATAAATACTTTTCTTTGCGGAATGTATCAAGCTGCGGCTATCTTATTCATTGTTTGCTTTTCCTGCTACATTCTTTTTACCCGGCAACCCGATTATTTTGAGGCAGAGTTCACTCCGGGAAAAGTTGTATTACCCGATACAACGGATATCGAAATAAAAGCAGTGGAATACCCTGTAGGGCAAGAAATGTACACAGTGCCCATTGAGGGTTGGGGTGCCAGCCAGGTCTCAAACGGAGAAAAGGTAACGGTGATTTATAATCCCACTATTCCATCAGAAGGATCGCTCTATACCTTTTTTGCCTACTGGATCAAGCTGCCTGAGTTATTAGCCGGGGCTACAGTTTTTAGCCTTTTGTTCGTTAGCGCCATTTTTATTACAGGTAAAAATCAACCCGATGATCTCCAGGAAACTACCAACGAGCGAAAACGAAAATATAAGGACTAGCCATGGTTTGAAATATTGCAATAGTCAAGTAAGTAAAAAGGATGTCCCAATGGAACACCCTTTTACCCTTCTTCTAAAAACCATCTACTAAAACAAAAAACCATACATCTAAACCAGTAACTAAACTAAACTGAATGGTAGACCCGGCACTGCAAGCAGGGTTTAAACACGGCAGCCATTTTTAAATGCTTTAACTTCATTTTCACTAGAATTTTTTCAATGCTTTGGAGACGTTTACCCATCAATCCCTCACTTATCTCAAGATTAAATTTGTACAGCTGTCTTTGTTTCGTATTGGTTTGTTTGTACCTGGCAGGTTGCAGCACACTTCCAAAACACCCATACGAACGGCACAAAAAGCCAGTGCCGGAAGGGGTGGAATGGAGTAGTTTATTGCCACCAACGATTGGAAATTACCAGCGATTAAAAATCCATTTCCCAACTGATAAGAAAGACGGAACAGTCTATTACAAACAAAACAAAAATGTTATTCTTGTTTCCTTTAATAAGCTCGAAAACATGCGGGCAATGAAAATGTATTTGGTGGATGCCAGCCAGGACATTAGCCGTACACCTGAATGGAAACAGCGGCATGTACGAACCAGCGGAGATAAGAAACATGTTTGCTATCACCAAGCTGATAAATCGTTTTTTGCCTGGAATAGAGGCCTCTATTATTTCGATGTTTTTGTAGTTGGAAAGAAGCCCGTGTTGGACGAATTCATGAATGTGTTTCCCTATTAAAATCAAAGATTATTTGAAAAAATTATTGGTAAATGAGCTTGCCAATTTTTCCTTTATCGCCGGCCAGGTATACGCTTTTGTTTCCCCTACTCACCATGCATACGTTGAAACTTTCAAGGCTCACTTTCAGCCATTCTTTTTGACCGTTCAGTGCAAAGTCAACACCGGTTACTCCGCAGGCTACCATTGTTTTGTCGTTGATCAGCCGGATGCAACTTCGGTAACCAAATGGCGACCCTATGGACGGCGTGCCCCATTTCTTTCCACCGTCTGTTGTAAAAGCAAACACATCAAAATAGTCTCGTGGTATTTTATAATCGCCACCAATTACATAAAACCGATTGATACGATCCGTAGCAAAGGAAAATCCACCATTGGACTCTTTGCCCTGAACAATCGGCAGTGTCAACACCTTGTTTGGTTTACCGGGTTTGCCCATCATGAAAAAGTTAGCAAGTGTTCCACCGGTAATAAAAGCAAAATCAAAGTCAGGGTGATCTAAAAAGGATATGTTGGTTCCGCTTGCAGAAAATATTGCCTCGCCGGGCGCTGCCGGTGGAAGCTGGTACATGGGCATTTCCGCCCATGTATCACCGCCATCAAAAGTCTTTATAATGTAGAACAATCTTCTGCCGGCTCCTGCTTCGCCAATGTTTAAGGGGTCGCCTATGCAAATGCCTTCATTGCTGTTTTTAAAGTCCATCGCATCCAGGAACATTCCGGTTTGGTTTTTTTCGAAGACACGCTTCCAGGTAAATCCGCCGTCTGTTGTTTTAAGAATACGAGCAGGATTGTCTACCGCCATTACAATGGCTGTGCTGCTATCAAATGCGTCAATATCCCGAAAGTCACTTGTTTCAAAACCCTTAACTGTAAACCATCGCCATGATCTACCGCCATCCACTGACTTACCCACTGTGCCGTTCGTTCCACTGACCCATACGATGTGGTCATCAGGTACGCTCATGCCCCTAAAGCTGCTTGTGCTGTTGGTTGTAAAAACCTGCACAGTTGGATTTTTTTGTGCAGCAACTGAAGTGCAAATGGAAAAAATAATAAGGAGGTAGATGAAAATTTTCATGCAAAAAGTTAACAGGTTCAAACAGGAATTGTCCGCTGGTGAAATAACGAAATATGGGTTGATTTATTGATGGCTCATCAAAACAAAGTTGAATTGCTTTAAAAAATTCTTAGCAACTTTCTACCCGTCAAATTTTTTGAATGGTGCGAGGTAAAGAAATTTTCCCGTTTCAATAAAGTAGTGCGTTTCTACTTAATCGTTATTCGTATACCGTTATTCAGCAATTGCAGAATACATTTTATTAATTCTGTACCATAGCGTGCCGAAATAGTTTACTTCCCGAGTGAAGGCCGGTTTCCCGAATTGAAACATTTTCCGTTTAAGGCAATTTAGATGAATCTCTTACGTTTAAGATTATGACATATAGGTAATAGTTAAAAGTGTGCCCTGCAAAAAGAGCACGGGCTCGTTCAATTTATCCAATGTCTATGAAAAATGTAATTATGTTTCACTTGGTTTCTCCCATCTGTTATGTGGTCGCAGCACGCCCAACGGTTGCGGGTGGTTTTATTAGTTTGATCTCCTGCGCGGCGCTTTTAGTAAAACAAACCGCTAACTGTTGCTTTCATTGGTCTGCGATTACACCGCTACTATTCTCTTTAATTAACCCTGACGAAATACTGCTGGTTAGGTGCAAATAAAATCTACTATGAGGAAACCTTTATTCCACACAAAAAAAATAGGAGCGCTGTCAGGCATTGCTGTGAAGCAGTTGATTGATGCTTTTGCTGGCGGCAAATATTTACGTATTAGCCTGGTCGGTTTTATATTTTTATTACTTCAACAAACAAGCGTAAATGCTCAGCTAGGCGTATATGATTTTACAGGTGCGGGTGTTTGCCCTAACCAGAACCCTGCAGTAATTGCACAACCAACCAATGCAGCCTTTTCTACATTTGCCAATGCAGGTACTATTTGTGTTGCTACTGCAAATGGATTTGTTACCAGGGCTGTCAATACAAACCCTTCGATTGACCTTACCCGTTACAACCAGTTTACCATTACACCTAACAGCGGATATGATCTTACACTGACTAACCTTGCTTATAATTTCAGCTTAAGTTCTATTACAGGCACCAGTGGTTGGATACTTCGTTCCAGCCTCGACAATTACGTTGCAAACATTGCAGGCGGACAGATTACGTCTACTGCAGTTCAACCCAGTAACATTGTATTGCCGGCATCATTTGCCAACATACCTGGTGTAACTTTTCGCTTTTATATTATAGATGCGAATGGCAATAATGCGCAGTTTTTAATGGATGATGTAACACTTACCGGTGTTGCTAATTTGTTACCTGCGACTCCTTTAACACCTACTTCAAATTCACCACAGTGCGGCAATGTAGGCGTCACCATGAATGCAGCAGCGCCGCCCATAAACGAGACATGGTATTGGCAAACCACTGCATTGGGTACCAGCACAACAAATGCAACCAGCAGTTGGACAGTTTATTCGAGTGGGACATATTACCTGCGTGCACGAAACAATATTACCAACTCGTGGAGTGCAACTTCAGCAGCTATCACTATTACCATTACGCCGGATGTAGCTACACCGGTTTTTGCATTAGGTGCCATTAGTAATAATTGCCAGGCGGCAAATTCTGTCACCTATACTGCCACGGCAGCCAATGCTTCAGGCATTGTGTATAGCCTCGATGCAACGAGCATAGCAGGTGGAAATGGCATAGATGTATTAACCGGTATTGTTACCTATGTTGCCACATGGACCGGCACATCGGTGGTTACTGCAACAGCCAATGGTTGTAATGGACCAACTACTGCGTCGCATACAATATATACAAACCCCGCAGTTGGAATGCCGTCGTTTACCGTTGGGTCAACTTCCAATCGTTGCCAGGGTGCAAACGCTATTACTTATACAGCCACTGCTTCCAATTCCACAGGCATCTCCTACACTATTGATGCTGCAAGCATTGCCGGTGGAAATAGTATCAACCCTGCAACCGGAGTTTTGACGTATTCTGCAGGCTGGTTTGGAAGCACAACAATTACTGCAAGTGCAGCTGGTTGTTATGGTCCGAAAACAGCAACACATGTTGTTACAACCACGGCCACTGTAGGCACACCAATATTCGCACTTGGATCATCCTCAGCCCGCTGCCAGTCTGCAGGAGTTGTAACTTATAATGCTACAGCAACTACCAACACAGGAATTACGTACAGTTTAGATGCAACTAGCATTACTGGCGGAAACACCATAAACGCCACAACCGGAGAGGTTACTTTCCAGGCTTCATGGATTGGTACTTCCGTTATTACAGCGTCAGCAACAGGTTGTAGCGGTCCTGCTACCGCAACCCATACTGTAGTAACAAGTGGTCCTGTTGGAATTCCTGTTTTTGCCTTAGGAAATATATCTACCATTTGCCAGGGAACCGGTACCGTTACTTATACTGCTACTGTTGCTTATGCATCTTCTATCAATTATAGTTTAGATGCAGCCAGTATAACGGGCGGCAATAGCATTAATAGTTCTACAGGAGCGGTAACGTATGTTGCCGGATGGAGTGGCACCAGCATTATTACTGTTAGTGCAGCCGGTTGTTACGGACCTCAAACAGCCACACATACTGTTACGATAACACCAACAGTAGGTACACCTGTGTTTGCTTTAGGAGCAACCACTACACGTTGCCAGGGAGCAGGCGTGGTGTCTTATGCAGCGACGGCTACAACTACCACGGGCATTACCTACTCTTTAAATGCGCCGAGTATTGCAGCAGGCAACACGATCAACAGCACCACGGGGGACGTTACTTTCGTTGCAGGTTACAGTGGTACTACGATCATCACTGCAAGTGCTGCAGGATGTAACGGACCCAGAACATCAACACATACGATTACCATCACGCCAACAGTGGGCACGCCAGTATTCGGCCTGGGTGCAACGAGCACGCGATGCCAGGCTGCAAGCACAGTACCCTATACTGCTACAGCGACTACCAATACCGGCATCGCTTATTCATTGGATGCAGCAAGCATTGCAGCCGGTAATGCCATCAATTCGGCAACTGGTGCTGTTACTTACGTGAATACCTGGAGTGGTACATCGGTGATTACTGCAACCGCAACGGGTTGCAACGGACCATCAATAGCTAACCATACGGTAACGATTACACCATTGGTTGCTACACCTGTATTTACACTTGGTGCTACCAGCGTTCGGTGCCAGGGAGCAGGTTCGGTAACCTATACAGCTACAGCTACCAATTCAACCGGTATCACTTACAGTTTAGATGCAGCAAGCATCACGGGTGGTAATACCATTAATGCTACAACAGGTGTAGTTAACTACGCCGCTGCATGGACCGGAACATCCATCATTACTGCCAGTGCAGCAGGATGTAGTGGACCACAAATAGCTACCCATACCGTTACCATTACGCCCACCGTAGGTACACCGGTATTTGCACTGGGCGCTACCTCATCGCGTTGCCAGGCTGCAGGTACAGTAACCTATAGTGCCACCGCCACAACTACTACGGGAATAACTTATACACTCGATGCTGCCAGCATTACAGGTGGTAATACCATTAATGCAACTACCGGCGATGTTACGTATGCAGCCGGCTGGACAGGAACAACAATAATTACAGCAAGTGCTGCAGGATGTAATGGTCCCAGGACAGCTACACATACCGTGACCATTAATGCGCCGGTTGCCACACCTGTGTTTACACTAGGTGCAACTACTACGCGTTGCCAGGGTGCCGGTACAGTTACGTACACAGCCACTGCAGCAGCTACTTCTGGTATCACTTATATTTTAGATGGAAGTTCAATAGCAGTTGGTAATACCATCAATGCCGCTACGGGTGCAGTAACCTATGTTGCGGGATGGAGCGGTACCACTACGATCACTGCCAGTGCAGCCGGATGTTACGGGCCGCAAATAGCACAACACGTAGTAACGGTTACGCCAACTGTAGGTACACCTGTATTTACATTAGGCGCAACTTCTATACGCTGCCAGGGAGCAGGCACCCTAAGCTATGATGCATCTTCCACCAATACTACGGGTATTACCTATAGCTTAAATGGAGCTGCTATCACAGGCGGAAACTCTATTAATGCAAGTACGGGTGTAGTGACCTATGCAGCAGGATGGACAGGCGCAACGGTCATCACTGCAAGTGCTGCAGGATGTAACGGACCCAGGACATCAACCCATACAGTTACCATCACGCCAACAGTGGGCACACCAGTATTTGGTTTAGGTGCAACAAGCACAAGATGCCAGGCTGCAGGCCCGGTTACCTACACTGCTAGTGCAACCAATAATACAGGGATCACTTATAGTTTAGATGCAAGCAGTATTGCAGCAGGCAATAGCATAAATAGTTCAACCGGCATAGTTACCTACGATGTCAACTGGAACGGTACCAGTGTGATTACTGCAACGGCTACAGGATGTAATGGACCATCTACTTCAAGCCATACAGTCACGATAAATGGATTGGTGAGTGCACCTGTATTTACACTTGGTGCTACCAGCGTTCGGTGCCAGGGTGCCGGTTCAGCAACCTATACTGCTACCTCGAACAACACCACCGGTATTACCTACAGCTTAAACGCTGCGAGTGTTACGGGTGGTAACAGCATTAATGCTACCACCGGTGTGGTAACATGGGCGACAGGGTGGAGTGGATCCACGATCATTACTGCGAGCGCAGCCGGATGTAGCGGACCACAGACTGCTACGCATACGGTTACCATAACTCCAACTTTAGGGGTTCCTGTTTTTGCTCTGGGCGCTACTTCTACCCGTTGCCAAACTGCGGAAACGATCTCGTACAGTGCCACTGCCACGACCAATACTGGAATTACTTATAGCTTAGATGCTGCAAGCCTTTCAGCTGGAAACAGTATTGATGTAAACACGGGTAGTGTAACATGGGCCAATACGTGGAATGGCACATCTACCATAACAACAAGTGCTACCGGATGTAATGGACCAAGAACCGCTACTCATACCGTAACCACCACCGGCCTTGTTTCTATACCAGTATTTACCCTCGGAGATAATTCTGCACGTTGCCAGGCAGGTGCTAACATATTTTATACTGCCACTGCTAACAATACTACCGGGATTACCTATTCACTTGATGCAGCAAGCATCGCGGCTGGCGTTACCATCAATACAGCAAACGGCAGAGTGAGCTACCTGGCAGGTTATGTAGGAACCGCGTTTATTACCGCAACTGCTACAGGTTGCGACGGTCCGCAAACTGCGACACACACCGCGGTTACAAGTGGCCCGGTTGCAATTCCTGTTTTCACTATTGGGGCTACTTCAACCCGTTGCCAGGGAGCCGGTGTTGTTAACTATGCTGCTACTGCCCTATACACAACGGGCATTACATATACGCTTGATTTAACTAGCCGCAATGCCGGTAATACCATCAATGCTACTACCAGCGATGTTACTTATGTTGCTGGTTGGAGTGGAACTTCTACCATTACTGCAAGTGCTGCAGGATGTAGCGGTCCCAGGACATCAACGCATACAGTTACCATTACGCCAACAGTGGGTGTACCTGTGTTTTCGCTAGGCGCTACCAGTACGCGTTGCCAGGCTGCAGGCCTTGTTACGTATACAGCAACCGCTACAAATAACACAGGTATCACTTATAGTTTAGATGCACCAAGTATTGCTGCAGGAAATAGTATTAACACAGCTACCGGCGCAGTATCTTATGTTGCAGGTTGGTCTGGTACGTCCATCGTAACTGCGATTGCCGCAGGTTGTAATGGACCTTCTGCTGCCGTTAATCACACCATCACAATTACCCCAGTAGTTGGCACTCCTGTGTTTGCAGCTGGTACTACATCTACAAGATGCCAGGGTGCCGGTTCAACAACTTATACGGCGACTGCCATTAGTACATCAGGTATTACGTACAGTTTAGATGCACCTAGTATAGCGGGTGGAAATACAATAGTGGCTGCGACGGGTGCCGTAACTTTTGCTGCGGCGTGGAGTGGAACAACAATAATAACCTCCAGCGCTGCAGGATGTAGCGGGCCACAAACAGCTACGCATACTATTACCATTACACCAACAGTGGGTACGCCGGTGTTTGCATTAGGAGCGTCATCGTCACGTTGCCAGGCTGCAGGTACAGTTAGTTATTCTGCTACTGTCACAAATTCAACGGGCATAAATTTTTCCCTGGATGCTGCAAGCATTGCCGGAGGTAATACAATCAACCCAGCTACAGGTGACGTAACCTACCAGGCCGGTTGGAGTGGAACAACAGTGATTACAGCCACCGCTACTGGTTGCAATGGGCCCAGATCTGCTACCCATACCATTACGGTAAATGCGCCGGTTGTTTCACCCGTATTTACATTAGGTACTACTTCTTCAAGATGCCAGGGTGCAGGTACGATTGGCTATTCAGCAACTGCTGCCAACAGCACTGCTATTAACTATACAATTGATGCTACCAGCGCAGCAGCTGGAAATACAATTGTCTCCACTACTGGTGCCGTAACTTATGTAGCAGGTTGGAGTGGAACAACAACTGTAACGGCAAGTGCCGCCGGATGTTATGGTCCCGTAACTACTATTCATACGATCACTACTACAGCCACTGTAGGTACCCCGGTATTTACACTGGGAAGTACTACCACAAGATGCCAGGGTTCTGGTACTGTAACCTATACCGCAACTGCATCGTTCAACTCTGGTATCACGTATAGTTTAGATGGTGCGAGTGTCACTGGCGGTAATACGATCAATTCCTCAACTGGAATGGTTACGTATGTAAATACATGGAGTGGGACATCTACCATTACCGCATCAGCTGCAGGATGTAACGGACCAAGAACTGCCACACATACCGTTACGATTACGCCAACGGTTGGATTGCCCGTATTTGCATTGGGTGCTTCATCTACCCGTTGCCAGGGTATTAATTCGGTAACCTACACTGCTACTTCAACCAACAACACAGGCATTACATACAGCCTGGATGCTGCCAGTATTGCTGCAGGAAATTCTATTAATACGTCGACAGGTGCAGTAACTTTTGTCGGAAGTTGGAGTGGTACTTCAACTGTTACAGCAGACGCCACGGGTTGTAATGGTCCCAGAACTTCAACCCATACAATTACTACCACAGCGACTGTAGCTACGCCCATCTTTGCTTCGGGTGCTACCTCCGTTAGATGCCAGGGAGCAGGAAGCATAAACTACAATGCATCCGCATCATTTAGTACCGGCATCTCTTACACGCTTGACGCAGCAAGTGTCATCGCAGGTAATACAATCAACTCATCTTCGGGTGTGGTAACATGGGTAACCACTTGGAGTGGTTCTTCAGTTGTTACAGCAAATGCAACAGGTTGTAATGGACCATCAACCGCCACGCATACAATCAGCACTACGCCAACGGTAAGTACTCCTGTGTTTATGTTCGGGGCAACCTCATCTCGGTGCCAGGCAGCAGGAACGATTTCCTATACGGCTACCGCTACCAATGCTACAGGTATTACCTACAGTTTAGATGCTGCGAGCATCACTGGGGGCAACAGTATTAATGCAGCAACTGGTGCCGTATCATTTGTTTCATCATGGAGTGGAACCACAACCATTACTGCATCTGCGGCAGGTTGTAACGGGCCAAGAACTACCACGCATGTTGTAACGATCAGCGCACCTGTAACTACGCCTGTGTTTTCATCGGGTGCTACCAGTACACGATGCCAGGGAGCAGGTACGATTACTTATACGGCTACGGCATCTAATACTACAGGCATTACTTACACTTTAGATTTTGGTAGCACCACAGCAGGCAATAGCATTAATAGTACTACTGGTGCCGTTTCCTATGTTGCTACCTGGAGCGGCATCTCCATCATTACTGCCAGTGCAGCGGGTTGTTACGGACCCATTATAGCGACCCACACAGTTACTACAAGTGCAACTGTGGGTACACCGGTATTTGGCCTCGGAGCAGGTTCAACACGTTGCCAGGGAGCCGGTACCGTTGCTTATACGGCAACAGCCGCATCGTCAACCGGCATAACGTATAGCTTAGATGCAGCAAGTATCACAGCAGGTAATTCTATTAACTCTGGTTCTGGCACAGTCACGTATACTGCAGCATGGTCCGGTACATCCATTATTACTGCAAGCGCGTCAGGATGTAATGGCCCGAGAACAGCAACACATACGGTCACGATTAATATCACAGTAATTACACCGGTATTTACGCTGGGCGCAAACTCGTCGCGTTGCCGTGGCGCAGGAGTAGTTAACTACACTGCGAACTCTGCAAATGCAAGCGGCATCACTTACTCACTTGACGGGGCCAGTATAGCCGCCGGCAACACAATCAATCCCACTACAGGCGACGTTACCTATGTAGGATCATGGAGCGGCACTACAACTGTTACGGCAAGCGCCGCGGGTTGTAACGGTCCGAGGACAGCTACACATGTGGTTAGCGTAAATAATTCTGTGGGTGTTCCTTCGTTTGCGCTAGGAGCATCATCTACCCGCTGCCAGGGAGGGACCACCGTTTCTTACACAGCCACTGCTGCATTTAGTACCTCCATTGTTTACAGTATTGACTCCATTAGTATCATCGCCGGAAATACTATTGATTCGGTTACAGGTGTTGTAACCTTTATTCCTCAATGGAGTGGTGCTTCTACTGTAACTGCCACTGCGAATGGTTGTAATGGTCCCGCAATTTCAACTCATGTAATAAACACTACAGCTTCGGTTGGTTTGGTAACTTTTTCGTTTGGACCTACATCATCAAGATGCCAGTCGGCCGGCCCGGTATCTTATGCAGCTACCGCCTCCAGTGCTACAGGCTTTACTTACAGCCTCGATGGGTTTAGTATCATGGCTGGTAATACAATTAATTCTATTACCGGGGTGGTTACCTACACGAGTACATGGATCGGTACATCAATCATTACCGCAACCGCAAGCGGATGTAATGGTCCTTCGGTAGGTACGCATAGTGCTGTTACCAATGGTGTCATGGGCAGTCTTTCTTTTGCACTTGGAAGTGCTTCTACACGATGTAGAGGTGCAGGCATTGTTACTTACGTAGCTTCAGCACCAAATGCTACCGGCATCACATTTACTTTAGATAATGCAAGCCTTGCTGCAGGAAATGTAATCAATCCATCTACGGGTGGAGTTAACTTTGTTTCTACCTGGAGTGGCACCTCAACCATCACCGCTACTGCAGAAGGTTGTACAGGACCACGAGTTGCCGTTCATACCATAACTACCACGCCAAATACCTGCGCATTTACCATGTTCGATAAAGCCACTATCGAACGAATACCCACGGGCTCTAAGATCATCAACATGGGTATAGTACCTCAAACTATCGGTAATGCATTGAAACCTTACGGACTGGTGTACCAACTTCTGGCTAACCAGATACCGGTGCGATGGGTATTCAATCAATCGAAACTGAAGGATGGAGTTGATCTCGTTCACAATGGAATTACCTACCGGGGAAGTGCCTTTATTATTACTGCGCCTTTCTTAACACCTGCAATCAATTCGTTGATTTCAACATGGGAGGCAAAGGGGGTGGTAGTAAATACCACCTTATTCGCCTTTGATGTGGAAGTAGCGAATACATTAAGGAGTAAACCTTTTTGGGTGATGGATGACCAAAATGGAAACATAGCAGTAGGATTTTTGCAAAATGCTGAAATACCATCAACAGCGTACATTTTTAAAAGTCCTGCCCAGCTAAATAATTGTGATGATATCTATGTAATGCCACATGCCGATCCAACATGGGAAACTCATAAAAATTTATATTACTGGAACCTAAGTAATAAGGGCGGTATTTGGGCAGGTTGTCATGCAGTGAGTGTGTTGGAAAACGTATACGGACCAGATACTGCAAATGCCGCTGTTACACGCCGAATGAATTTTCTTATGAATGACGGTCCGGGCATAGGCAACTCAGCAGTATTATTTAATGACCATGCGAATGCTTCACCACCTAATAACCAGCAATATCCCGGTACTCCCGTTATGCAGTTTATGGGCAAAACTGACCTTGCACATACTGGTGGATCTGAACAGGTTTTTATGCCTAACAAGGCAGGAAGCTGGAGAAGTTCTACAATGATTGGGGTATTTGATCCATCGCAGGCTGATGTTCCTGCATTATCAAATGGTCCGGCAGCACAAATTGCTTTTGGACGTGCATTTGGCGATGATCAGCGGGGCTGGGTTCTATACGAAGGCGGACACAATATCAATGTAAGCAACCCTGATGGAATAGCAGCCATGCGGACCTTCCTTAACTTTGGCTTCTTTAGTATCAGGGATAAACAACCTTCTGTGGTTGTAAGTGGAGCACCCAAAATTGCGTACAGCGGTCAATCGTATGCGCTTAATGCAGTGGCTTCATCACAGATATCGACCTATGTTACGTTTAGCTACGAATGGACATCAAATTGCGGAGGTGTATTCTCTAATCCTTATGGGGCTTCTACAACATTTATTGCACCTACCGTTGCTTCTGCAACGCCTTGTGCAATTACTTGTAAAGTGACCGACAACTGTGGAAGACTAGTATTTGAAACGAAACCGTTGACTGTAACACCGGGTCCTAAAGCGCCATTGTGTGCCAGCGAAACGGTTATATACAATCCTTGTGATGGTAATTACATGACGGTGGATGTACTCGCTAATGACTCAGATCCTGACGGTGGTGCATTATCGGTAACACTGCTTACTTCGGGTACCAATGGCACTTTCACGAATAATGGTAACGGTACGATCACCTATACTCCGGGGTATGCATTTTCAGGGTCAGACAAAGTAGATTACTCCGTTTGTAATCCGAATGGAATGTGTTGCACTGCTACACTTACCGTAAATGTTGCGTTGATGGATGCCAACGGGTGTAGTCCTGATGAGTACTACACGATCGTTGGTAATATTACAGCATTGCGTGGCACTAGTGTAGGGGGAACTGCTATTACTACCATTGGTGCTTCTACCAGTGACCCTGACGGAATAGTGGGCAACGCGGCCACGTATGCACTATTCTCTAACAAAAATCATATTGTCAATTACGCATTAAGTGCGCCTATACCAAAGGCAGATACTTTATACTTTTATGTTGATGGATCAGCAAATGCAGCGTATACGGTAAGTCAGAGTTCAGACAGTTTAAGCTGGACTAACCCTATTCAATTTACATTAACGGGAACGGAAAACTTCCTGGCCTCAAGGGCAAACGCCTACCCGGTTTCCGCCGGAATAAGGTTTATTAAGGTTACTATTCAAACAACTTCTGTGCAAATAGATGCCATGCAATACTTCGTTAGAAGTTGTGTAAGCGCAGCACCCGTTTCAACAAACGATGATGTGCAGACGCTGGAAGACATGCCAGTGATTATAGAGGTTGACGCAAATGATATTGACCCACGTGGTTTGCCGTTGAGGATTGCCCAGATCGTAGTAAAGCCAAAATATGGTGCGCTATCCATTAACTTGAATAATACAATTACCTACCTCAATTACAAAGACCAGGTGGGCAATGGCAGAGATACCTTTGTTTATCGTACGTGCAATACCGCAGAATTGTGTTCATTGGATACGGTCTACATCACAATCATAAAAGATAACTGCGCGCCAGGCAAGTACCGCCCGGGAACCTATAGTGTCTATTCATCTACAATAAATCCTACAGCAGATAATTATTTGCGGTTGAATAATAACGGGACCAATTACGGTAACAATAACTCCATTGTTATCAAAGGAAAATCCAATGACTTTAAAAGAGGCATTTTACAGTTCAATACTTCCTTAATACCAAGTAATGCCATCATTGATGTGGCCACTTTGCGCCTCTACCAAACCAGTGGACCAACTGATGAAGCTTTAAAGATCCATCGTGTTACAACTCCATGGGCGGAAATGACCAGTACATGGGGCAGAAACAACGCAACAACCTTTTGGACAAACCCCGGTGGTGACTTCAGTAATGTAATTGTTGCTGCAGGATTCTTAACTGGCCCGACCAATAGTTATAAGAGTTTCAACATAAGATCGGTTGTACAGGATTGGGTAAGCCAGACCTATCCTAATTACGGAGTGGTGGCAACACGCTACCCGGAGAATGCAGGCACCAGCGACATTACCTTCAACTCTGTACAAAATGGATCGAACAGGCCATTGTTATACATATCGTACCGGGTACCACTTGCATGTACCGATATACCGGCCTATGCGCCTTTGGCTATGCCAGATACCGCCACTACCAATTCAGTTCAGCCGGTAACGTTAACGGTAATGAGTAATGATTTTGATTACAACAATACCGGTTGTTCGATTGCTCTGTTAGGCACTACTACCGCCAAAGGTGGCACTGTAAGCCTAACTGCGGGCAATAAGATATTGTATACGCCACCTGCAACTCTACCTTCATTCAATGGTGTAGATACTTTTTCTTACCGTATGATAAACGGCACCTTCTCTGATACGGCTAACTGCTTTGTACTGGTGACCAATGCGCCGCCCAAAGCAAATCCCGACAGCTATATTTTGCAGTCAAATACGGCAACTACGCCCACTTCACTTTCAAACGCCAACATCAGGGTAAACGACTCAGATCCAGAAGGTGCGGCGCTCTCCCTTCCAGTGGTCATAAAAGATCCGCGTAATGGCATAGCCACCATTAATGGGTCTGGCTTGTTGTCTTATGTACCAAACCTAAACTTTCTTGGAAACGATACACTTGCCTACGAGATAACAGAGATGGCTGGTAACGGTTGTGTCCGGTTTAGAGATACCAGTACTATTGTGATCACGATTACCAATCGTCCGCCAATATCTGTTAATGACAACTTCACCTCCAATGCCTGTGAGGCAGTGAGAATTTCGGTGTTGAATAACGATATGGATCCTGAAGCGGGCAACATGACGGTACAGATCGTGACCCAGCCAAGTATTGGTTCCGTTGCTGTTATAAACAATAACTCGGAAATTCTCTTTACACCACCAAGCGGCATTAGTAATATCACTACCAGCTTTACTTATAGAGCTTGTGATAATGCTACTCCTTCACTATGCGGCAACACGGTTACAGTAAACGTAACCATCAGGCCGCTACCTGCTATAAACACTTCACCAGTAGCCGTTCGCGATACTTTTAGAGTGCCCTTGAACAGTGTGCTGTACGCAGACGTATTAACCAATGATTACGACCCGGATAAGAATGATTTCAGGTTGCCACTAACCATTGAAACCAATCCAAAAAATGGTTCTGTATTGCCTCTTCAAAATGGCCTTATCCAGTACATTCCAAATGCTTCTTACTTTGGCCGCGACTCATTCCAATACCGTGTGTATGATACCATCATGTCTATTGGTGGTTGTCCTGCAGCACCGGCACTTAGTTCTATAACATGGGTGTACATCCTGGTGCAGGATAAACCCATTGCTAATTGGGATTTGGCCGTGACGAGCAAAAACATCCCTGTTACCATTAATGTTTTGAATAACGATTTATTTGGTGCATGGGGTCCGGCCAATGGAACAATATCAATCGTAACTGCACCAACAAGAGGTGCTGTATCGGTGCTTTCAAACGGGTCGACGGTGCAGGCAAACAATACCCTCTCTTACACGCCAAATACCAATTATTTCGGTAGAGATTCACTGGTATACCGTATCTGCGATGCGTTTGGTAATTGCGATACGGCAATTGTGTACATCAGAATAGGGAATGATTCTGATGGCGATGGCGTAGCAGACGAGATCGACATTGATGACGACAATGATGGTATAACAGACTATATAGAAGCCTGTGGTGCAGGTGCTACATCCTTCTCTTGTACTCCTGCCGGAAGTGACCCTTCAGGTGATGAGGACAATGATGGTATTTTAAATTTTAGAGATAGTAAATGGGCACCACTGAATAGCAATGGGTGCTCCATATTCCTGGACACTGATGGAGATGGAGTGCCAGATTACCTGGATTTAGACAGCGATAACGATGGTATTGCCGATGTGGTGGAAGCACTCGGTGTAGATGCAAATGGTGACGGTATAATTGATAACTACTGCGACACCGATGCTGATGGACTATCGCAAAACGTGGATGCAAATAATACAGGAGCAATGGGTAGCGGTTTTGGTTTAGGTGCTCCTGATTTTGATAATGATGGTTTACCGAACGCAGACGATGTGGATAGCGACAACGACGGCATACCGGACATTGTTGAATCTTATGGACAAGACTTAAACAACGATGGCAGGATAGAAGTGTTCACCGATACAGATAACGATGGATGGGCAAATCAATTTGACGGCGACGCAGATGGAAATGGCATCGTAGAGAACGTAGCAAATGTGCTCATTGTTACCGGAAACGACCCTGCCTACATTAATTGTGCGAGTCCCGGAACTGGAAGACCAGGTTGCTATCCTTTAAATGGTAATGCAGACAATGTTGGATTTCCAAACTTTATTGACCTGGACAGTGATGGCGATGGAGTTACCGATGCAACAGAAAGTGGTTTAGCCATAAGTTATAGCAGGGGAATGGTGTCGGGATGTTCTTTGGTCAATGGATGGTGTTCTACCATTCGTTCATTGCCGGCCCTGAACTTACGCAATACAGATGGCCATGGTCGTCCTGATGTCTACGATATTGATAGCGACAACGATGGAATTACAGATAATATTGAAGCACAACCAACCCACAGTTATATAATTCCTATTGATCTGGATGGAGATGGTGACGGGTTAATTAATGTGTACGACTTTTTTGGTGGCGTTGGAGGTAATGGATTAACCCCGTATGATCATGATGCGGACGGAGTGCCAGATTACCGGGATACCGATACCGATAATGATGGAGCGCCCGATAGAAATGAAGGTGATTACAGGAACAAAACAATGACCCAGGCTTTGATCAATGGAGACCTTGATAGTGATGGTGATGGCCTGATGGATTGTTTTGACATCAATGATATTCGTTCCGAACTGTGCGGTGTTGGTTTCACCAATGTGAGCATGAGCAACATGGGTACCAATGGAAACTTCAACGGCCCTGCTCCAGGCGGATCATCCGTTCAATTGGTTCGTTCTTCTCCAACAGCTCCGGACCGTGATTGGAGAAACACTACCACGCTTCCCATCAATATTATCAGCTTTACAGGCTCGCTAAATAATAGCATAGCAACCCTGGTTTGGAAAGTGGAGAATGAGCAGGTGGTAGACAAGTATGTAGTGGAAAGAAGTATGGATGGGGTCAACTTTTCAGCGGAGGCAATCAGGTTGTCGAATAATCTACCAGCCACCAGCTATTCAGTAGCAGATGATCTTACAAACTATATACATCCGATTGTTTACTACAGGGTGCTACAGGTAAACAAAGACGGACAGCGTTACTATACAAAAACACTTTTATTTAACCTGGGCAAAACCATGGTGCTTACGCCTTCGGCTTACCCGAACCCGGTGATAGATGTATTGACTGTTGCTGTTCCTTCACTTACTCGTCAACAGGTTACTATAACATTGTCAGACGCTTCTGGTAAGACAGTATTGGTGAAAAAAGTTTACCTGGAAAAAGGAGACAACAAATTTTTAGTGGAAGGAGTAGAGCGACTTTCTAAAGGCCTCTATATGGTACAAATCAAAACAACGGATGTAACCACAAACATAAAAGTCGTTAAACAGTAATGCTGCACGGGGCTGTATTGGAGAGGGTTAGGGTAAATTCCTTGACCCTCTCTTTTATTTTACGGCATAGTTTTTTAGTTCACCCTTATTCAATAAACTGAATTTATGAAGAACATCATTGCTACTTTCATTATCACAACATTTTGTGCAGCGAATATTTCAGCTCAAAATGTACATTCCTCATCTGTCGCAATGATAGATACTTTGTCGCATCCGCAAATGGCCATGCCGATGCCGCCGCTCACTCCGGGTGTGTCGCCGTATAAAATAAGCTGGAAGGTAGATGCCCCCATTATTGCTACCGGCGTTGGTTTAACGGTGTTAGGCGTGAAATTGATTGGTCAAAAAAAGGACCTGACAGTAGCTGAATACGCAACCAAAGTCCCGGCAAATGTGTGGGGTTTTGATAGGGGTAACGCAGGCGTGTATTCCGAAAGGGCAGATGAAATCAGTTATATCCCTTTTCATGCTTCTTTTGCTATGCCGGTACTGGTTGGTCTGCTCGATAAAAATCACCGTAAGAACTACGGCCAGGTGATGGTGCTATATATGGAAACCATGGCGATTACCGGTGCAGCCTTTACCATGGCAGCAGGTACGGTGCAGCGCTCCCGGCCATTTGTTTATGGAAGAAATAATGGCTTAGACGACGAATACAAAAGAAATGGAAACAATCAACGCTCGTTTTTTGCAGGTCATACCGCAGCAACAGCCGCAGCCACTTTTTACACTGCTAAAGTATTCAACGATTTTAACCCCGACTCCAAAGCCCGTACCTATGTTTGGATTGCAGCTGCGGCAGTTCCTGCAGTAGTTGGTTATTATCGGCACAAAGCCGGAATGCACTTTTTAAGTGATAATATTTTGGGATACGCGGTTGGTGCTGCCACTGGTATTTTGGTGCCTCATTTTCACAGGAAGAAGATCAAAAACCTAAGCGTTGTGCCGGAGATTGGTGGAGGCTACAGAGGACTGGCGGCAACCTATAAACTGTGATGACTATTTCAAGTTAATTGATCCCATTTAACGACTTTTTTAATACTGCCCACTTGAAAAATGAGTGGGTGGTTCTGTTTAGGGTGGTCGTGAAATGATACTGCGAATAAATAAAAACTAAGGGCCGCAGTAGCCTCTAAGTTTCCAACGATAAATACACAATAAAAAAGATGTTGATCCGTTTTAGTAAAAGGTTTCCAGTAAACCTTGTTTCAATCCAATATTCAGTTAAACCGTTCATTTTCAATCCAGGACGATCTATGAAGAACCGAATTAAATAGAACCTGATCGAACATGAATAAAAGCAGCCTCCTGGTTTTCCGGGAGGCTTTTTGATTTCATCTCATGTCGTATTTTATTTATAGCATTTTAGTTTACTGTTTATTTTGGGAAACTTCCCAAAATTTTAACGAATGCTGCAACCAAATTGACAGCATCCACCTCTTTACATTTTAGTCAACCTTCCCCTTGAAAGTATCCAGGATTCCTGGGAGCTTATTTTTTAAATCCTTATCTGTTGAGACATCAGCGGATTTATTACCCATCAATAAGAAGATGGTATTGTAAACATTTCTAATTAAGAATCTATGAGCATTTTTACCCATGGTAGTAAATCCAAAGACAAAACAAATGCATCTTGTTGGTGGCATTCGATAAAAACACTGGCAGGTATATTTTTACCTGTAATTGCATTTTTATGTATTTGCACCAATGCCTTGTCGCAAGATTTGCCCAATCCGGCACCAAATAATAAAACGCTTGCAACAGGCAGTTTTGTAATTGCCATGGATAACAACAACCAGTCAAATGGTGCCAATTATTTTAACCTGAAAGCCTACGGTTTAGTAGTCCATCTTTTAAACAATCAGGTAAAAGTAAAATGGATTATTAAGGCTGGTAAAGCAAAGGACGGAATTGATTTTTCTGTAAATGCTTCCCGTATAAAACCTACTACTGCAGCAGGTTTGGTGCTCGATTTTAGAAGCGGGCCATTTGTGATTCAGAGTGCTGATGTTGCCGGAGTAAGTGCGTTGGTCGATGCTTATAATAATACATTGGCTGTAGCTGATCGTGTAAAAGTTTACCAAACCAATGCTGCCGTTTTAGTAGATGAGCGATATGATCTTACCGGGTTTAAACCAAAAGCGGCTTTGCTCAATAATGGTGGAAATTGGGATATACATCGCGACTTCTTTTTAGATGCCGGAATTACAGGTGGAATGAATACTGCAAACACTGCAGCAACCAACTGGAGCAAAGCCATGGCAGCTGATTTACTGAGCTCTTGCTACACATTTGCCTCAGAGGCACATTGGGAGCAATCAAAAGAAGTGGAAGCCAAGGCTGCCACAGATGCTGTAAAAGCTTTTTTAGTTGCAGGCGGTAATGCCTTGGCAGAATGTGCTGCAGTACGCACTTATGAAAATGCGGGTCGTTTTCATTCTACAGGTGGTATTAATTCAGCTACCGAAAATAAATTTAATGGAGCATTATCTACGTTAGTTTATCCGAATGCTGATCTAAGTTATACACAGTTTCAAGGTGCTATTAATATTGATAATGGAGGAAGTTTAAAAAACTGGACTTATAGTGGAAGTTTAAAAAACAACCAGCATGACCATGTGAGAGGACCTGTTGCCAATCCTAATATTGGCGCAGCTGTTTCTAAATTATCAACCGCAGGTAAAGGTGGTTTAATATTTTACCTGGGAAATCACAAATTTGATAATCAAAAAGATATTACCGTCATCAATGGTGAGAGAATGTATTTAAATGCATTTCTAACACCATCTAGAAATAATACCTGTACAAGCGGGGGCGGGGGAAGCTTGAAGTTGGGTAACCAGGTATGGAACGACTATGATGGAGATGGTAAAAGAGACTTGAATGAACCAGGTATTGCAGGTGCTACTATTACTTTATATACCGATAATGACAATAATAATTTACCGGATGGTGAGGGTATTGCAACAACTACAACCGATCAGTTTGGAAAATATGCTTTTACCAATCTTGCACAGGGCAGGTATATAGCTTCTATGCCTATTTTACCTGGATATACGCAAACTCCTAATAATACCACCGGAGGCATAGTAGGTGCACTAAAGCCTGGATGTTGCAGCCTGGATCCCGATGCTAATATTGATAATGATAATAATCTTGTTCGTCTTGTTGGACCAAATGGACCAGGTGGCGTGGTATATACTAATGGAATTACGCTTTCTGAAGGTGGTGAACCTACCACTGATGGTGACGATGCTAATAGTAACTTAACCTTAGACCTTGCACAATGCGGTAATGGAGCCATTGGTGATTTTGTATGGAATGATTTAAATGGCAATGGCATACAAGATGCCGGAGAACCTGGTATTAATGGTGTAGTAGTACGTATCACCTATAGCGATGGCACCTTTGCAGAAGAAGCAACGCATAGTTATAATGGGCAGGATGGATATTACGATTTTGTAAACCTGGGCCCTGGTACTTATGTCATTTCATTTACAAATCCGCCAGGATTTATACCCGGCCTTGCTAACCAGGGATCGAATGATGCCATTGACAGTGACCCAGTAAATGGCAGCGTAACTGTAACACTAACACACAATCAAAGCGATTTTACCATTGATGCTGCATTTATTCAAAATGGTATCCAGGCTAATTTAACCACAGGTAACCAAGTGTGGAACGACTATGATGGCGATGGAAGAAGAGATTTGAATGAGCCTGGAATTCCCGGTGCCACTGTACGGTTGTATAGGGATAATAACAATGATAACTTACCCGATGGTGCACCAATTGCTACCACTACTACAGATGCTAATGGTAAATATTTATTTACTAACCTAAGCCAGGGAAGGTATATAGCTTCCATGCCAATACTGCAAGGTTACCAGCAAAGTCCAAATACTGCTACCGGAGGTGTTATAGGTTCACCACAATCAGGTTGTTGTAGTCTTGATCCGGATCAAAATATTGATGATGACAATAACCTTGTAAGATTAGTAGGTCCAAATGGTGTAGGGGGGGAATTGTATACAAATGCTATTATCCTGAATCCAGGCCAGGAGCCAACTAATGATGGCGATGATGCAAACGGAAACTTAACACTTGACCTGGCTCAGTGCGGTGTCTTCTTCATCGGCGATTTTGTTTGGAATGATTTAAACGGAAACGGTATCCAGGATGCAGGTGAAGGTGGATTAAACGGTATTACTGTTCGCATCACTTTTTCAGATGGCACAATAGGCGAAACAACTACAGCCACCTCCAACGGGCAAGATGGATATTATAATTTTAGAAATCTTGGTCCAGGTACGTATGTTATCAGTTTTCCTGCTATTCCAGGATTTACGCCTAGTCCTGCAAACCAGGGCAGCGACAGGGAAAAAGACAGTAATCCTGTGAATGGATCTACTACTGTAGTAATAAGCAATGCAAGCGATTTTTCTGTGGATGCGGGTTATGTGCGAACAGTTAATGCATGTACTTTCACCGTAAATTTGGTTTCGCAGGTAATGCCTACTACAACTAACTATGATGGCTCCGTTACAGTAAGCTTTTTAGATATGGTTCCACCATATTCCTACACCATTCAAAAGGGCCAGAATTCAGGAGGATATGTGACCATACGTACTGTAACCAATCAAACTGCTAATCCACTTACTATAAGTGGCCTGAACGATGGTTTTTACTGGGTAAGCTTTATAGATAGCCGGGGATGCACTGGAATGGTAGATCCAGATCTGCAAATACAATGTACGACCATAGGAGGAACCTTAACAGCAGGAAAAATCAATTGCATAAATGGTCTTACTACCCTTACTGCAAACGTTACTGGCGGAAGCGGTACTTATCAATACAGTTTAGATGATATTACTTTTCAGAATAGTAGTATTTTCACGGTACCTGCAGGCACCTACTCAGTTTATGTTCGCGATTTTAATAAAGGTTGCATTAAACTTTTGCAGCCAATTACCGTGCTACCGGGAAATACAAATTGCAACGAAATTTGCTTAGTTAGCCCTACTATTCCCAACATTGTAAATGCGAAACTAAGATGGGTGACCAATGCAGATGGCACCATTACCATCCGCAGCACATTTGCCAAAACTTTTGTTGACAATACGTATGGCACCAATGCTATCGGATGGGGTACCAAAGGTCATACATTCAGCAATCTTGTTGGATCAGACCATGTACAACTTGCCCTGTTTGATAATTCAAATACAAAGAAGCTTGAGTTTAAGCTCGATTATATTACTGCTTCCAATACGGCACCTTCAGGTTATAAAACATTAGGCGTATTGGGTGGCGAAGGCCAGATGATTCTAGGTAATGCTTCGGATGTAGTAAGTGTGCGCACATCCATTGACTCAAACCTCAATGGCTTTGGATATGTGCTAACCACCAACTCCCCGGTTACTGATTTAAATTATACGCCTAATCCATCCTATCCAAATTGGATATTCGAGGTATGGTACGAGGTAACTGTAAAAGCCAGTGCATTTGGCACGTCAGGATTTAAAAATCCGATGATAGCTTCAGTACATGCAAGTCCAAGCAAAACGGGCAACAACACAGAAGTAGTAGTACCGGGCGATTGTCCCACAACGGGTTCAATTGGCGACTTTGTATGGAGCGATCTAAACGGGAATGGCATACAGGATGCCAACGAACCAGGATTAAGTGGTGTAACGGTAACCTTAACTGCAGCCAATGGAACGATACGCACTACCACTTCAGGTAGCAATGGTCAATATTTATTTTCAAACTTACCAGCCGGCACTTATACCGTTACGTTCAGCACCCCTGCGGGCTTTGCTGCTACACTTAGCAACCAGGGGAGTGATGATGCTAAAGACAGTGATCCGATAAATGGATCAGTTACTGTAACATTGGCTGCCGATCAAAGTAATCTTACAATAGATTTTGGTTTGAAGGTAATTTCAGATTGTCCTCCGGGCCAAATTGGTGGAATTCAGCTTTCTAATTTAACTAAACAACTGTTTGTATTTACTGACGGTAGCGTAGACGCCAATTGGCAAAGCGCATCCAAAGGATATGTTGGGGACGTAGCAATTGATGGTTTAAAAGCTTCTGAGAGAACTTCAGGAACTGTACCTTATTCAGGAACTATCTCTACTAACGACAATACTTTGAGTAGCTGGCAGAAAATTGTAAATGATAATCCTGGACAGGCATTTTCTTCTTTAAACCAATCAACTAAAATAAATTCTTTTAGAACTGAACTTGAAAATGCTTTTGCACAAATAAATGCCTTCCCTGCAAGTGCTGGTTATTCAAGTGTTTCCGCTTCATCATTAAATGGATTAAACACGCAAGATGGGGTAGCACAAACATTTGTAATTAATGTTACCAGCGGGTTTGGAGTATCTTCTAAAATAAATATTACTGGCGATGCAAATGATATTTTCATTCTACGTTGGGATGAAGATGCGAACTTTAGCAATGGTTACAATGGGCAGGTAAAGTTTCAGAGTGGCGGTGCTATTGTACCTATGGGTGGATTGAAGGCTTCTAACTTCATTCATGTTGCTGGGGATATTAATAGTAGCGGCGGCGGTTCAACACCTAATTCTCCTTACCCACAAGGGCCACGTAAAAACAATGGTACCGGAGATCTTATAAACGGTGGTAGCGACTTTAATGGTGGTGGTTTCTTTACAGGATACTGGTTAACTACCGGTGCGCCTACCATTACAGGGTCTGGACAGCCTTATGGAGAAACATCCTCTTTAAGCAACGGAATATTTGTGGGTGGATGGTATTCAAAAACTACTAAGTTCAGTATGACTTCTGGCACAAGTGGTGTTTATGTAGCTCCTGCCCCATGTGTCCCAACTTCTAAAGGTAAAATCGGTGATTTCGTTTTCAACGATGTAAACGGAAACGGCATTCAGGATGCTGGTGAACCAGGTTTACCTAGTGTAACCGTTACTTTGACTTTACCCAACGGATCTACACAAACCACTACTTCAGGTAACAATGGACAATATGCATTTTCTAATTTACCTGCAGGTACTTATACAGTATCGTTTAGTACACCTGCGGGTTTTGTTGCCACATTGGCCAACCAGGGTTTTAATGATGCCATAGACAGCGATCTAAATGCGGATGGAGAAGTAGAGGTAACGCTGGCGCTGCCATCTGCAACTTCGCCAAACACAAGTAGCCTAAATGTAGATGCTGGTTATTACAACCCGGGTTTACGTCAACAATCTTCACCAGCGTTTACCTTCTGCGATCTTAAAGTTGCACTTGAATTAACACATCCATTGTGTAGTGGTCACGTAACCGGTAAAATAATGTCGAAAGTAACCGGCAATACAAATGCGCTTACGTACAGTTGGAGCAACGGAAGCACAGGTGCAAACTTGTTAGCAGTTGGAGCGGGAACATACACGCTTACGGTGCAGGAAAATGCTACTGGATGCTCAGTCACCTCTAAACCAGTTGAGTTGAAAAATCCCGCAAAGATGTTGGTGACATTGTCAAGTCCTCAGCAACAAGGATACAACGTGACGTGCAAAAACAGCGCGACCGGTAATATAGAATTGAAAGTAAAAGGTGGAGTGGGTGACTATAGCTATAGCTGGAATACTGGAGCGACCACTGCTTACCTCACCAATGTACCGGCGGGCAAGTACACCGTAGTAGTAAAGGATGAAGCTCAATGTCCTGTGCAAAAAAGCATCAACTTAACGGAGCCTGCAAACAGTGTTTCAATAGAATCAATTGTACGTTCCATTGATTGCAATAATGCAAACGGATCGATTGCTGTGAAAGTAACCGGTGGCCTAGCTCCATACCGTTACATGCTTAATGGAGTAGCCGCTACTTTCAACATGCAAAAACTTTCGGCAGGAGTTTATTCGATAACTGTAATAGATGCTTTGGGTTGTGAAAAAACAAAAACAGTTGAAGTAAAAGATAACCGACTGCAGGTGATGGTGACAGCCGACAGGCATACACTGGTAGCTAGCTCAGGCATTACTTCTACTACTTTGAATGCTGAAGCTATTGGTGGTACGGGCAAGTATACTTACACCTGGAATGCAAACGAAAGTTTGCAGGCGAACGGAAATGCTAAAGCCACAGTACATCCTGCCACTACTACTGATTATACCGTAACTGTGCAAGATGAAGTCGGTTGCAAAGCAACGGCAAGCCTGACTGTAAAAGTGATGGCAGAAGTGATAGCGGCTAAGGTGCCTGCTGCTCCTGTGGTGGTGATAGAAAGTATGAAGGTGTCGCCTAACCCTACCAATGGTATTTTCAATGTACTGTTGAACGGATTTGCAAATGGTAAAGTAGAAATTCGGGTATTGGATGCCAACGGAAAAGAGGTAGCCACCAAACAACTAAATGTTGTGGGAGAGATGCAAAGTGTGCCGTTTAACCTGATGAAAATGTCGAGAGGAATGTATTTCATTCACGTGGTAACTGCTACGGGATCGTTCCAGGAGAAAGTGCTGATAAAATAGTTGATGTGTTTTAAATGGTAATGGCCTGCGGCGTAATGCTGTGGGCCATTTTATTTATAGTGCTTTTGACAACCGGGTTATAGCAAGTTCATGTGCAACACACTAAAGTTTTGTAACGATGAAATTTTTAAATCTGCCAGGCTCCAGCGTTCGTCTTTAGCCTGTGCAGGCACCGGAACAACTACACATTTCATGCGGGCTGCTTTGGCTGCAATCATGCCGTTAACGGAATCTTCAAAGCAAATACATTGCAAGGGTGAAGAACCTAAGGCGGCTGCGCAGTCGAGGTATACTTGCGGGTGGGGCTTGCCAAAATCCATGTTTTCTGCTGAAGTGGTGGCGAGCAAATAGGGTTTTATCTGTAGCATGTCCACCACCGTTTCAACCAGCGATAAAGGTGAAGAGGTAGCTAACCCAATTTTAAATCCGCGTTGGTGAAAGAAGTCGAAAATGTAGCGCGTGCCAGGTAAGGCCTGCCCATTGCGTTGTATTTTTCTAATCACCAGTTCAATGATGTTGTCGGCTGCACGCTTCAATTCAGCATCGTCAAAGTTATAGTCGCGGAGCCACCAGCTTACAAACTCGCTGGTGCGTAAACCGGTTGTTTGTTCGTACTCTCCTTTACTTAGTTTTTTGCCGTAGTAAGCAAATACTTCTTCTGCTGCTTCCTTCCACAGAGGTTCGCTGTCAATCAGCAAGCCGTCCATATCAAATATTACCGTATTCAGCTCCATGCTCTTTTTTTAAGAGCGCAAAGATAGGTGGACACATGGCTTAGCTCTTGAAGGATCTATTGAGATGAAATGAGGTAAAAAGGCTGGGCAATAAAAAAGGACGGCAGTTTTTAAACTGCTATCCTTTTATGTCTTACTTCTTAGTTAGTATTGAAGCGGGTGAGTTTATGACCCGATGAAGACGGAAAAAATAGTTGAAGTGTGCGACGCAACGATGCATCATTCATGTTCAAATGTTGGCTACCAAAAACTACTTCAAAGCAAAGATGACATTGACATCAAACTGTAACTTTATTTTCTTGAAACCGATCTCTGGCGTTGCGGCACCATCATCCGCCATTTCCTGTTTCATCATTTGGTTGGCCATCATGGGCTGTGGATAGAAGCGCACTTCATTTGGATCGTTGATGGTGAGGGCTTCACCAACCTTTTCGCCTATTGCTTCTGATAAATACGTAGCCTTTTCTTTTGCTGCTTTAACCGCCTGGATCTTCAACTGCTTTTTAAACTCCTGCAACTTGCTGTGTGACACGCGTGCAATAAAAAAGTTTTGTGTGGCCTCATCATCCAGTTTCTCTACCAGTTCATCCATCTTTTTGGTTGAGGATAACTTTACCTGGTAAGTGATGCTGGCCTTCAGGTCGGGGTTCTTCTTCTTGTTTTTACGATACAACCAATAGTTGCCGTCCCAGCCCTGGTAGCTTTGAACTGATAAGTCCGTCTCCGCAATGCCGATGGACATTGCCGCCTTAATGAAGTCGCTCTTTATCTTTTCAATTTCAACTTTGCTGCCGCCTTTTCGGTCGTATTCGCGCAGTTCAACCTGCACATAAATTTCATCGGGCACTACTTCCATTTCGGCAGAGCCATTTACATTAATTGTTTTTTGTTTGATTACTTCCTGGCTGAATGCTTGCGCAGTAAGCATTGTGGAGGCGATGAGTAGTGTAGTAAGGATGCGTTTCATGATCTTTATTTTAGTTACCAGATGTTGAGCATTGAGCAATTACATACAAAGAAAATAAACAAATCAACTCTTAACATTGTGTTTACATTCCTTATTTTGCAGCCCGCTTTATTGATTGTAATAAATACCCATAGATGAGTTCGTTTGCCGATAAACTAAAACATGTAAGGATCGTTCGTAAGATAGTGTATGCGATGGTTGGCGTGATAACATATCCTGGGTTGGCTATTATAAACACGATCAAAATAGAGGGTACCGAACATCTTGAAAAATTGCCGAAGCAAAATGTATTGTTTGTCAGCAATCACCAGACTTACTTTGCGGATGTTATTACGTTCCTCCACATTTTTTGTGCAGTGAAGTGGGGCAAACGTAACAAGCTTGGAATACCCTATTACCTGCTAAATCCATTCACTAATTTATACTATGTAGCTGCTGAAGAAACAATGAATGGGAGCTTTATCAGCCGCCTTTTTAAACTGGCCGGTGCACTCACGGTTAAACGTACCTGGCGTTCAGAAGGAAAGGAAGTAAGGCGCGGCCTTGACCCATCAGATACCAGAAAAATTACGCAAGCATTAAGCAACAGCTGGATCATTACATTTCCGCAGGGTACTACCAAGCCATTTGCGCCGGGAAGAAAAGGCACATCGTTTATTATTCAGAAAAATCGACCCATTGTAGTGCCGATTGTGATCAATGGTTTTTGGCGTGCCTTCAATAAAAAAGGATTGGTATTTAAAAAGAAAGGTTCTATACTTTCTGTAAAGTTTAAGGAGCCATTGTCTATTGATTATGATGCGCCTTCCGAAGAAATTCTGGAGCAGGTAATGGATGCCATTGAGCAAAGCAAAAGGTTCATGATGAAAGGCAAGCATCATAAGATTACGGCGACGGATAAGTGAGCGGAGATCAGTGACTGGTGACCAGGAAGCTTTGCAAGTTCAGTTTTCTACCAATCACTAATCACTGATTACAAGTCACTCACCACCAACCACCGACTCCTATTTCACAAACAACGCCTTCAGCTCACTCGCATCATCGGGTTTCATTTTTCCGGCGAGTATAAGTCTCAATTGCCTTCTTCTTAATGCGCCTTCATAAATCTTCTTCTCGTGTTCTGTTTCGGGTATAAGCTGTGGTACCGGCCTTGGCTTATTGTAAGGGTCCAGGGCTACAAAGGTGAAGTAGGCTTCATTGCTCTCATACCTGTATTGATGCAATAAATCTTCACCCCAAACTTGTATATGTATTTCCATTGAAGTAGTAAATGCCCTCGAAACCTTTGCCTCTATATGCACTACGTTGCCAAGCTTTATGGGGTTCTTAAAACTAAGATTATCCACGCTAGCCGTCATGCTGGGAAAGTTGCAATGTTTGCCTGCTGCAATGCCAGCTGCAATATCCATCCAGTACATTAGGCGACCACCCATAAGGTTTCCAAAAGTATTGGTATCGTTAGGCAAAACAATTTCATTCATGATCGTAAAACTCTCACTCGCTTTCTTCTCGGGCATGCGCTAAATTTTGCGCAAAGGTATCGGATTGTGTTTGTTGCTACTGCCGCCATCAAAGCTTAACGGATTATTGGTGGTTGCGCAAAGTAGCATGCACGGGTTCAATTGTCTGCTCAAATGCATATATCACCTTGCTGGTCAACTTAAACCGTTTGGCTCTTTGTTGATTGATGTGTCATTTGCTTTGTGTAGCAACCTTCGTGCGCCTTCTCCCATCAATTGTTTTTTGGATTTTTTAGTTAAACCCGCCTAACCGATATTCGCACCGAATTAGTCTTGCTATGAACATTGCTTTCGAAAACACTGAGAATGCCTTCGCTTATAAATCTACTAAAGAATTAAAGCAGGCCAAATGGCTCTTTAAGACCATGGATATGCCGTGGCTTGTAGCCGTTGGTACGCGCCTTACTCCCCTGGCCATCAAATTAGGATTACCTGTAAATAGTTTGATTCGCAAAACCATTTTCAGCCAGTTTGTAGGTGGAGAAACAATGGAAGAAACCATTCAAGTGACCAATGTTCTGGACAAGTATAGTGTGGAAGTGATTCTTGATTATGGCGTAGAAGGAGAAGAAGGTGAAGCAAATTTTGATCACGCAACCGACGAGTTTATAAAAGTGATAGAATACGCTGCTACCCAGCCGCATATCCCTTTTATCAGTATAAAAGTTACGGGTTTATCGCGTCATGGGCTGTTGCAAACTTTGCATGAAGCACCGCGCCTTCGCTCAGGCATTCATGATGATGAAGTAGAGCGTGAAGAATGGGAGCGGGTACGTAGTCGCATGCTTCGCATATGCCAGGTGGCTTCCGATAAAAAAGTAGGTGTATTGATAGATGCAGAAGAAAGTTGGATACAGGATCCAGTGGACAGGCTCACTATGGAAATGATGGAAGCTTTTAATAAAGATTATGCAATTGTATACAACACTATTCAGTTGTATCGCCACGACCGTTTGCATTTTCTGGATCTATCTTATCGTATTGCAAAGCAGAAAAATTTTGTGTTAGGTATAAAACTCGTACGCGGTGCCTACATGGAAAAAGAGCGTGCAAGAGCTGCAGAAAACGGGTACAAGTCACCCATTCAACCTGATAAGGAAAGCACTGACCGCGACTACGATGCGGCAGTAAAATACTGCATTGATCGGATTGAAGATATTGCCTGTATTGTTGCCAGTCATAATGAAGATAGCAACCTGGAAGCCGTTCGACTTATGGAAGAAAAACAACTTCCGCTCAATCATGAGCATCTGCATTTTTCGCAGTTGTTGGGCATGAGCGATCACATCACTTTTAATTTGGCAAAAGCCGGATGCTCTGTCAGCAAGTACGTTCCTTTCGGGCCAATTAAAGAAGTAATTCCTTACCTGATGCGGCGTGCACAAGAGAACACCAGCGTATCCGGCCAAACCGGAAGGGAACTGATGCTGATTGAAAAAGAATTAGAGCGGAGAAAAGGAAAGTAGTTTTGGGAGCGAGCTTTGGAGATCGTCTCAACATCGTTGTGTCACTCACTTGTACGATATATCATTGTCTCGCGAGCACGTAAGCATCAATGCTCACCCACTCAACTTTTCAACCTATCAACTCATCAACTAATCCACCATAAAGCTACCTTGCATCCATGCAGCAATACCTCGATTTACTTCAGCATATCTTAACGAATGGCACTGCCAAAACCGACCGCACCGGCACGGGAACCAAGAGTGTTTTTGGTTACCAGATGCGTTTCAATCTTGCTGAAGGTTTTCCGCTGGTGACTACCAAACGGCTACACCTGAAAAGCATAATTTACGAGTTGCTGTGGTTCTTAAATGGCGATACCAATATCAAATATCTCAATGATCATGGGGTAAGCATTTGGAATGAATGGGCAAATGATCAGGGCGAACTTGGTCCCGTATATGGCAAGCAATGGCGCAGTTGGGAAGGTGCAGATGGAAAAGTGATCGATCAAATTACATATGTAGTAAACCAGATTAAAACCAACCCCGACAGCAGGCGCATGATTGTAAGTGCTTGGAATGTGGGTGAGCTTTCGCAAATGGCTTTGATGCCGTGCCATTCCTTATTCCAGTTTTACGTGGCTGATGGAAAATTGAGTTGCCAGTTGTACCAACGCAGTGCCGATGTTTTTTTAGGGGTTCCTTTCAACATTGCTTCTTACGCTTTGCTTACATTAATGATGGCGCAAGTTTGCAACCTGCAACCTGGCGATTTCGTGCACACTTTTGGCGACGTGCACTTGTACAATAATCATTTTGAGCAAGCGGATCTGCAACTCTCACGTACACCATTTCCATTGCCGCAGGTAAAGCTTAACCCATCGGTTAAGGATATTTTCAGCTTCCAGTTTGAAGATTTCACTATTGAAAATTATCAATACCATCCTGCTATTAAAGCACCGGTAGCCGTGTAGCCACTGGCTCACTATTTTCAACTACCTGATCATAATATAACCGGGTATTTCACTCTTTATAAAGGCCTGGTTAGAGTGGCTCACTCTGCATCATTGCGCATTATAGGATCGTAAAATAGAGTGAACCACTCAATGCATGCTGTAAATCTTTTTTTGTATAGACCCATCAATCCGCGTACTTCGTACTTCAAACTTTGCACTTACTAAATGACTATTTCACTCATCGTTGCGGCATCGGCTAATAATGCTATTGGAATCAATAATCAACTTCCGTGGCACCTACCAACCGACATGAAATTTTTCAAAAACACTACTTGGGGTATGCCGGTTATCATGGGTAGAAAAACATTCGAATCCATGGGCAACAAGCCACTTCCCGGCAGAGTTAATATTGTAATAACCAGGCAAGATGATTGGAAGGCTGAAGGCGTAATCAGCACATCATCTTTGGCCGAAGCAAAAGAGGCCGCAATTGAAACCGATTGTAAGGAAGCATTTGTAATTGGTGGAGGAGAAATATTTTCGATGGCCATGAATGATGCCTCAAAAATTTATATGACCCGCGTGCACACAAACATTGAGGGCGATATTTTCTTCCCTGAAATCAATCCATCAGTTTGGAGCATGACTACGGCACGCGAGTGCTTTAAAGATGAGAAGCATCTGTTTGATTTTACATTTGAAACCTGGGAGCGCAAGTAATCGGTATAATTTTTTAGTCATCTGTTAAACGAACAAGCCGCTTACATGTATTCAGCTTTTACTCTTGCCAGAAAATACCTGGAATACTATACAAAAGCTTCTAATAGTAAAGGTCACGGAGTCCATTCTCCATTCGTTTTCCAGTTTATTTCCAAGGTACTCAACGACACAAGAAAGCCTGCCATTTTTAGGCGCATTGAGCAACAGCGGCGCGCTATAAAAAGGAATACCGATTACCTGACTATCGAGGATTTTGGTGCTGGATCTTCTATTGCAAAAACGAATACCCGCCGGGTTAGAACCATTGCAAGAACATCGCTAAAGCCAGCCAAGTACGCGCAGCTAATGCATCGGATGATTAACTATTACCTGGCAACAGGCATAGTGGAGTTAGGCACCTCCTTGGGTATTACCACGGCTTACCTGGGCGCATCTAATCCGCTTACAAAAGTTACCACCTTCGAAGGCTCTAATGAAGTGGCAGATATCGCTGAGAGCAACTTCATATCGCTGGGCCTGCTTAACATTAAGTTGATCCGCGGCAACTTTGATGCAACACTGCAGCCTTACCTGGACAACACATCTCATATTGATTTTGCATTCATTGATGGCAATCACCGTAAGGAACCAACACTCCGCTATTTTGATAGGTTGCTTACCAAATCAAATGAGCAATCGGTGTTTGTATTTGATGATATACACTGGAGCGCAGAGATGGAGGAGGCCTGGGCTGCCATTCAGCAACATCCTTCTGTTACCCTTACCATCGATTTATTTTATATTGGCATCGTGTTCTTTCGTAAAGAACAAAAAGTGAAGCAACACTTTTCTATTCGTTTTTAGCGTTCTTTAGTTGAACAAAGTTTTTGGTACTGACGTGGCTCATACATCCCAACCTAGCCATGTTTTATTTTTGAAAATTGAACGGGAAGGAGACTTCGCTGTTATTAGTGTCGTAAGAAGTAATGACAATTTTTTGAATTTTGACTTTTGAATTTAGTTGTCCCTACATCTTATTGCATTTTGCAATGTCTTTAAAACCCGATAATTTCATGCGCATCAACTCTAGTAAAACATGACGATAGGAATTTTAAAAGAACCAACGGAAGAATCTAGAATATCGTTATTGCCTGAACAAGTACAAGCTTTGGTGAAGAAGAATGTAGCATTATTGGTAGAAACAAATGCCGGTAATACTGCATTTGCAGACGACGCCTCCTACACTACGGCGGGTGCTACCATCGCCAACCGCCAGCAGGTATTGCAACAAAGTGATGTGGTCCTTTCTATACAAATGCTTTCCACCGATGATGTGGCACAGTTGCAAGCGGGCAAAGTTGTCTTGGGTATTTATCAACCACTGTACAATGCAGCGGTCATCCAGCAATGGGCGGCTAAGGGAATCACCACTTTTAGCATGGATATGATCCCCCGCACTACACGTGCCCAGAGTATGGACGTGCTGAGTAGCCAGGCCAATATCGCTGGTTACCGGGCGGTGTTGTTGGCAGCAAATACCTTCCCTAAATATTTTCCCATGTTTATGACTGCAGCGGGTACCATTCCCCCTGCCAAGGTGCTGATATTAGGTGCCGGTGTCGCTGGTTTGCAAGCCATTGCCACGGCCAGGAGGTTGGGAGCAGTAGTAGAAGTATTTGATACGCGTCCGGCTGTAAAAGAAGAGGTGATGAGCCTGGGTGCAAAGTTTGTGGAAGTGGAAGGAGCGGCCGATGCATCTACTGCAGGTGGGTATGCAGTGGAACAAACAGAAGAATACAAACTAAAACAGCAGCAGAGAATTGCGGACGCCATCGCGAAAGCAGATGTAGTAATTACGACAGCACAAATTCCGGGCACGAAGGCGCCCATCTTAATTACCGAACCGATGCTGGCGAGTATGAAAGCAGGCTCCGTAATTATTGATATTGCTGCAGCTACCGGGGGCAATACACCGTTCACCAAAAACAATGAAACCGTGGTTTATAAAGGCGCCACCATCATTGGCAACAGTAACCTGCCTGCAGGCATGCCTTCAGACGCCAGTAAATTGTATGGAAAGAATATCCTGAATTTCCTTAACCTGATGATTGATAAGGAAGGTAAATGGAACCTGAATTGGGAGGATGATTTGGTGAAAGGGACTTGCATCACCTTCGATGGCAATGTGGTGAATGACCGGGTGAGCGGATTGGTGGGTTGATCAGTGATTGGTGATCGGTTGAGTGGGTGATGGGTTGATGAGTTGATTGGTTGATTGGTTGATTGGTTGTAGGGTTAAGGTTGAAGAGTTGAGTGGTTGAAAAGTTGATTGTATGAATTGCATCCTGCAGTTGATGACGCTATAGAAAACATGTGCTGATGCCGAAGTTGGCGTCCGCGCCAACTGCTATAGTTAACGACGGTAAATAAGTCAACATCACTCTTAGATCAAGAAGCAAAACTTAATAGAAGTTGAATAGTAGTGTTCGGTAAAAGTGAGTGACACAACGATGCTGAGGCCGCAGTTGGCGTCCGCGCCAACTGCTAGGCAAAGGTTATTAGGTGTAAAAGAAATTGCTTTCAAAGAAGCAAAATTTGGTAAAAAATGAAAAGTGAATTGCGGTACAAGTGAGTGACACAACGATGCCGCCATGAAAAGCAAATGCTGATGGGCTGCAGTTGGCGTCCGCGCCAACTGCTATAGACAAAGGTTATTAGGTAAAAAGGGAATCGATTTCTAAGTAGCAAAAATTGGCAAAAGATGAACTGTGGGTTGCTGTACAAGTGAGTGACACAACGATGCAGCCATGAAAAGCAAATGCCAGCTACCTTAAAAAATTAAAAATAATTGACGTTATGGTTTCAACAACACTGCACGAAATATTCAATTGGTTTAGCCTGAACATGGGCATGATGTACATCGTTATCCTGTCCATTTTTTTAGGAATAGAGGTGATAGGGCGTGTGCCAAGTGTGTTGCATACCCCGCTTATGAGTGGGGCAAATGCGATCCACGGCGTTGTGATCATTGGCGCCATCATCGTGATGGGTAGGGTAGAAGCGGACAACTACCTGGCACTTATTATTGGGTTTTTAGCGGTGGTGTTAGGCACGCTTAACGTGGTGGGCGGTTTCGTGGTGACCGACAGAATGCTGAGCATGTTCAATAAAAAGAAAGGAAAAAATAATTAAGCAAAAACAAGGCTGTTCATGATTCTATTATCAATTATATATCTCATTGGGTCGGTTACTTTTATTTTGGGGCTAAAGATGCTGTCGCATCCTGAATCTGCAAAGCGCGGCAACCTGATTGCTGCTGCCGGCATGACCCTCGCCATTTTCGGAACCATCTTTCTGTACGAAGAAGCAGGCCAGAAGCTCGGTAATTTGACCTGGATATTTGGAGCACTTTTTATTGGAACCGTAATTGGTACAGTGGCTGCTCGCCGGGTAAAAATGACGGCAATGCCGGAGATGGTTAGTCTTTTTAATGGTATGGGTGGCGCCTGTGCAATGCTTATTTCTGTTCTTGAATTTAAGCATCTTATAGACCATGCCCCGGAAACATCTACCGGCTTTTTTCAGATTACTGCCAACATTGGTCACATGCATATGTTGATCGTAATTGCAGGTCTCGTTATTGGAAGTGTATCCTTCGCAGGCAGTATGATTGCATGGGGTAAACTAAACGGCAGCGTAAAAGATTTTACCTACAAAGGGCAGCAGTATGTCAACCTTTTTTTGCTGGCATTGCTCGTGCTTGGCTCTGCTTATTTTATTTACATCACACCGGCTACGGCACCAGGAAATGAAGCGGTGTTAGGCATTACCTCAATGCAGATTTATTTCTTCTACGGCATTGCCATTCTTTCTTTATTGTATGGGGTGATGTTTGTGTTTCCCATTGGCGGAGCTGACATGCCGGTTGTCATTTCACTGCTGAATTCCTTTACAGGTGTAGCTGCTGCATGTGGTGGATTTTTATACAACAACCAGGTGATGCTTACCGGTGGAATACTCGTAGGTGCTGCCGGTACTTTGCTCACCATCATGATGTGCAAAGCAATGAACCGAAGCCTGATGAATGTATTGCTAGGTGCCTTTGGTGGCAATGCAGCTACTTCGGGTGGTAACACAGATTCCGGTGGAACGTACAAAGAGATTACGCTAACGGATAGTGCGGTTTTAATGAGCTATGCTAACAAGGTGATGATCGTACCGGGTTATGGTTTGGCGGTTGCACAGGCACAACACGTTTGTCACGAGCTTGAGAAGTTGCTGGAAGAAAAAGGGGTTGAGGTGCAATATGCAATACATCCCGTAGCCGGACGGATGCCTGGGCATATGAACGTATTGCTTGCTGAAGCCGATGTGAGTTATGAAAAGTTGATGGAGATGGAACAAGCAAATGAAGTGTTTAATTCGTGCGATGTAGTATTGATACTCGGTGCCAATGATGTGGTAAATCCTGCTGCCAAAACAGATACGGCATCGCCCATTTATGGTATGCCCATTTTAGAAGTTGAGCAGGCCAAGCACGTGATTGTAAACAAACGAAGCATGAAACCGGGGTATGCCGGAATCGAGAATATGTTGTTTTTTCAACCGAAAACGTCAATGTTATTTGGTGATGCAAAGGGCGTATTGCAGAAGCTGGTAACGGAAATTAAAGCTTTATAGATTTCCAGTAAAGCTTCAATGATCAACTTTATAATTCGATTTTATTGTGGGCCAGCAAAGGAACATGGATGGAGCTTTTCTTGCGTCGCACTCTTGTACGGATAATCTCTATTCAACTTTTTCTATGCTTTGTTTTTGGTAAGAATTAACGCAAAGGCGCAAAGGAATTCCACCCAAAGGAGCAGAGGAAAGCCTCTTTATATTGTTCTTTGCGTCTTTGCTCCTTTTGATTTCTTTGCGTGAAATTGTACCTGTCGCAATGGGGCGAAAATGATTTCACGCAAAGGCGCAAAGTGAAGCACGCAAAGGCGCAAAGAAAAACCTCTAGATATGGTTCTTTGCATCTTTGCTCCTTTGCGTCTTTGCGTGAAATTTTAATGAACCTAGAGCAAATTGTTTCGTACGTCACCTTTGGGAATTATTCTTCGCAACTAAACTTCAAACCCTAAACCCTAAACCCCAACCCCAAACTCACAACTCCACACACACATTCTTTGCTTCCGTAAAAAACCGCAGCGCTTCCCAACCGCCTTCACGGCCAACGCCGCTGTTTTTTGTGCCGCCAAAAGGTGTACGCAAATCCCGAACAAGCCAACAGTTCACCCAGATGATTCCTGCTTCCACTTTCGCTGCTACACGGTTGGCCCTGCCAATGTCTTGCGACCAAATCGTAGCCGCTAATCCGTAATGGCAGGCATTGGCTAATTGCAATGCTTCCGCTTCAGTTGTAAATGATTGTAGCGTAACAACCGGTCCAAATATTTCATCCATGTTGGTGCTGCAGTCAGGCCCCAATCCTTCTATAATCGTTGGCTTAATAAACAATCCGTTAGCACAACGACCTTCTAATTTTACTGCTTTTCCACCAGTCAATATTGTTCCGCCTTCCTGCTTTGCCACTTCTATGCAGTTTATTACTTTATCGAAATGCAGCTTACTCACAACTGCTCCTTGTTTTGAAGTTTCATCCATTGGATCACCGACCGTAAGCTCCCTTGTTCGTGCTACAAACTCAGCTTTAAATTTTTCGTAAATACTTTCTTCCACCAGTATTCTACTACCGCATAAACAGATTTGTCCCTGGTTGCTAAAAGATGATCGCAAGGTTGCTTCCATCATTTTGTTCCAATCGCAATCAGCAAAAATGATGTTGGGATTTTTTCCACCCAACTCCAATGATAACTTCTTAAACTTTGGTGCAGCAATGGACGCAATGCGCTCACCTGCACGTGTACTTCCCGTAAAAGAAATGGCTTTTATTGCCGGATGCGAAACAATTACTTCGCCCACGCCTGGCCCGGTTCCATGAACGATGTTCAATACGCCATCCGGCAAGCCTGCTTCTTTGCAAATCTTTGCGAGTAGATAAGCCGTGACCGGCGTTACTTCCGAAGGTTTTGCAACCACGCAATTACCGGCTGCCAAAGCCGGCGCTATCTTCCATGTAAAAAGGTATAAGGGTAAATTCCACGGCGAGATACATCCAACAATACCAATCGGCTGGCGTAACGTATAGTTGATCGCCTTGTCTTCCATGTGGTGACTCTCTGTACTAAAGTGCATAATACCCGTTGCAAAAAACCGGAAGTTGGCAGATGCTCTTGGTATGTCAACACGTTTACTCAGCCATAGTGGTTTGCCATTGTCAGTTGTTTCGGCTATCGCTAACGCATCTAAGTTTTCATCGATCAGTTCTGCAATCTTATTCAAAATCTTAAACCGCTCTTCAGCCGCCATCACTGACCAAACAGGGAAAGCTTGCTTAGCTGCGTTCACGGCCAGCTCTACATCTTTCTCATTGCTGTCAGGTGTATTAGAAAAAACTTCACCCGTCGCTGGATTAATGTTCTCCAAATACTTTCCACTCAGCGGCCCAATTAAATTGCCACCTATGTAGTTCTCGAGGTAGAATGGAATAGAGAGGGATGGCATGTTTGAAGTTTGAAGTTTGAGGTTTGAAGAAAGATGTTTCTAGTATCTAGTTTAAGGTTCGAGGTTATTTCTGTAGAAAGCGACAGCAGGTAAATATTTAAATCAATGTTTGTGCTTGTCAACTTCAAACTTTAAACATCAAACTTCAAACGGCGTTAAATGCTTCCTGTCCTCCCACCATCCACCGCTATACTTACGCCATTAACATAAGCCGCTGCCGGCGATGCTAGGAATGCGGCAACGGTAGCAATTTCTTCCGCTTCAGCAAAGCGTTTTGCTGGTATCTCATGCATCATTTCTTCTTCAACCTTATCTATCGTTTGCTGCTTCTTATTTGCGTTGTTCGATATAATGGTTTCTAATCTTTTTGTCTTGGTAGCGCCCGGTAACACATTGTTGACCGTTATGCCAAACTGTGCCAATTCATTACTCATAGTTTTAGCCCATGAAGCCACCGCTCCACGAATGGTGTTGGATACGCCCAGGTTTTTCAAGGGTATCTTTACTGAAGTAGATACAACGTTAATGATCCTTCCAAAACCAGCTTCTTTCATGAACGGGATAACTGCCTTTGCAAGGATATGATTGCAAATAAGATGTTGATTGAAGGCAGCAATAAAGTCTTCCTCTTTTGCTTCCACAATCGGTCCCGCAGCAGGGCCACCTGTATTATTCACCAGTATATGCACTGCATGGTTTTCTGCATGCGCTTCAATGGCTGCTTTCACTTCATCGGGCTTAGAAAAATCGGCTACCAGCATCTGGTGGTTTTGCATTAGAGAGGTGTCTAGATGAAGCAATGCTTCTTCCAGCGATTGTTGATTGCGCGCCATTAAGGTGCAACTGGCACCCATTAATGCAAGCTCTTGTGCAATGGCTAATCCGATACCTTGTGTACTGCCACAAACAACTGCATTTCTGCCTTCAAGTGATAAGTTCATATACCCTCAAACTTAGTCAGATTTGCTGTAATTTGGCCAGGTTTCCATGTCATAACATCTTCACCTAAAACATTTGCACATGCCAGTAGCTTCCCCATTTAACCTAAAGGGTTGGATAAATGAACATCGTAATCTTTTAAAACCACCGGTTGGTAATCAATGCGTTTATAAGGATGCAGAAAATTTTATAGTGATGGTTGTGGGCGGCCCGAATGCACGCAAAGATTATCACTACAATGAAAGTGAAGAATTGTACTACCAGGTAGAGGGAAATATTGTGTTGAAGATTATTGATGAGGGTACGCCACGTGATATTCCCATCAACGAAGGCGACATGTTTTTACTTCCGCCACAAACGCCACACTCACCCCAGCGCCCAGCAAATACCGTTGGCTTAGTCATAGAAAAAAAACGTGAAGACGAGGAAAATGAGAAAGATGCATTCATGTGGTTCTGCGAAAATTGCGGCAATAAGTTGTACGAAGAATTTGCTTTCGTCAGCGATATTGTACAACAGCTTCCGCCTATAATGGAGAAGTTTTATTCGAATGAATCATTGCGGACTTGTGATAAGTGCGGGGTGGTGATGGAGCCTCCAATTAAAAAAGATTAGAACGCAGATTTTTATGATTGTGATGATTAAAATGATTTTATGGACACTTATTTACACTCTGATATCACATCGTTAATAATAAAAGGGTTCTATACAGTTTATAATAGACTTGGTTATGGTTTTCTTGAAAAGGTTTATGAAAATGCGCTGCTATTTGAACTTAGAAAACAGGGATTAGTTTGTCAACCACAGCTGCAGGTCAAAGTTTTTTATGATGAGGTTCAAGTTGGTTATTACGTAGCTGATATGATAGTTAATGACAAAGTTATTGTAGAAATTAAAGCCGCTGAAGCTTTATGTGAAGAACATGAAGCACAGCTTGTGAATTATTTGAGAGCAACAAATATAGACGTAGGAATACTTTTGAATTTCGGTAAGAAAGCAGAGCTGAAAAGAAAGGTGTTCTCATCTTAATTCAAAAATCATAACGCATCATCAGAATCATAAAAATCTGCGTTCCAATACAATAATGAAAATCGACATCCACACCCACATCATGCCGGAGCATATGCCTAACTGGACAAGAAAGTTTGGCTACGGCGAGTTTATTCATTTGGAGCATCGCAACTGCGAGGCTTGCATGATGAAAGGTGATAAGCTATTTCGGGTAGTGGAACCGAATTGTTTTAAAGCTGAGGTGCGGATAAAAGACATGGACGAAACAGAGGTATCCATGCAGGTGCTTTCAACTATCCCGGTGCTTTTTAATTATTGGGCGAATGCAAATGATGGACATGAAACGGCGCGTTTTTTAAATGATCACCTTGCTGAAGAAGTTTATAAGGCACCCGATCGCTTCATAGGTATTGGCACAGTTCCGTTACAGGATATTGATTTGTCGATAAAAGAAATGGAGCGGTGTATGCACGAATTGAAAATGCCTGGTCTGGAAATTGGCTCCAACATCAACGGCAAAAATCTAAGCGATCCATCTTTCTTTCCTTTTTATGAAGCTGCAGAAAAAATGGGATGCGCCTTATTTGTTCATCCGTGGGAAATGATGGGAGAGGACCAGATGCAAAAATACTGGCTGCCCTGGTTGGTAGGAATGCCTGCTGAAACTACACGTGCCATCTGCTCAATGATTTTTGGTGGCGTGTTTGAAAAGTTTTCAAAGTTGCGCGTAGCCTTTGCACACGGTGGCGGATCATTTCCGTATACCCTGGGCCGAATAGAACATGGCTTTGATGTTCGACCTGATTTGGTAGCCGTTGATAATTCAAACTCGCCGCGCAGTTATCTTGGCAAGTTTTGGGTGGATAGCCTTGTTCACGACCCTAAAACTCTTCATTATTTATTGGATGTAATGGGTGATGATAAAGTTTGTCTCGGTAGCGATTACCCTTTTCCTCTGGGGGAGCACCGTCCCGGCAAATTGATCCAGGAAATGAACATCGGGCAACAGGTGAAAGAAAAATTATGGTATCAAAATGCGAAGAATTGGCTGGGCTTATAAACATTTCTTACCTCTGAATTAAATTTGGATAATCCGTAATTATTCCGTCCACCCCCATACGAATGAGCGCTTTTATTTTCTTCTTTTCGTTTACAGTCCAGGGGATGATTTTGATATTATATAAATGGCATTGCTCAACCACTTGCCTGTTAACAAGTGAATAATGAGGGCTAACCGTAGTGGGTATAAATCGTAATTCTTTTATGATGTCTTTAATCGGTTTGATCGTCTCGCCCTCTATTAAAAAGGCCAATGCAATTGCGGGAAACTTTTTGTTCAGATACTGTAGTGGTCTCTTGTCAAACGACTGAAGCGTTGTTCTTCGTTCCACTTTTTCGTCTTTAATTACCTTCATCAATAGGTCAACAAATTCGCCTGGTTTCGGGTGAAAAAGATCATCTGTAGCGGGGTTGGTTTTAATTTCAATATTGTACTGAAGGGTCTTGTTGTGTTTGGTTGCCCTAAAAACATCGATCAGTGTTGGTTTGCTTGCGGGTACTTTTTTCTGCTCAGGAAAACGTGGATGTGATTTTTGCCCTACATCAAATATGCTAACCTCACTGTAGTTCATTCGGTAAATATTAAACTTCAACTCGTTTTCCTTCGACACAAATTCACCCGATTGCAAGGTTGTTATTTCGTGGCTAAAATAAGGTTCATGACTCACCAGCACTTGCTGATCAGCGGTTATCACTACATCCATCTCCAAGGTATTTACGCCTAGATCAATAGCCTTCAACATGGCAGGTATCGTATTCTCCGGAAGTAAGCCACGGCAGCCGCGGTGGCCTTGCCAATCAATTTTTTTTGTTTTGCCGAAGGTTGTTTTCAATGCTTTACAGGATAACAATGGAAGTGTAACTACAGAAAGCAGCAGGAGTGTTTTCATGTGGTTATGTTTTTTCCTCCCACACCTGCACCAAATTCACCATTACTTCTACTGCTTTTTCCATGTCTTTTACACCGATCCATTCTTTCTTACTATGGATGCCTTGCATGCCGGTAAAAAGGTTGGGGCAAGGCAGGCCCATAAAGCTTAGCCGGCTGCCATCTGTACCACCGCGGATGCTTTGTTTGCGCACCGTTACACCGCTTCTTCGGTAAGCTTCTTCAGCATGTGAAACAACCTGCGGATGTTGGTCCAGCATCTCTTTCATGTTTCTATATTGCTCAGTTACTTTAAACTCCATCCGCGCCTTGTTATGTTGTTGCAATATTTTCTCTGCTATATTTTGCAAGCGTTCTGCGTTTGCTTTCAACCCTTCTCTTGAAAAATCTCTTACGATGAATTCAATGGTTGCTTTTTCCGCATTGCCTTCTATGCGTAGTGGGTGAACAAAGCCGTCACGGTTTTCTGTTGTTTCCGGACTGAATTCTTTGGTGGGTAATGCAGTCAGTATCTCACCTGCAATTTTTAAGGCATTTACCAGGTGGCCTTTGGCATAGCCGGGATGTGCACTCACACCATGTACAGTGATCGTAGCGCCATCAGCACTAAAGGTTTCATCTTCGAGGGTGCCTTGTTCGCCACCATCCAAGGTATAGCCAAAATCGGCACCGAGCTTTTGCATATCCAGCTTTGCCACGCCACGTCCTACTTCTTCATCGGGGGTGAAAAGGATTTTGATGGTACCGTGTTTTACCTCTGGATGTGACATGATGTAATTCGCCATATCCATTATTTCGGCTACGCCTGCTTTATCATCCGAGCCCAATAAAGTATTGCCACTTGCCGTGATGATGGTATTTCCAATGTGTTCGTTCAAGTAAGCAAAATCTTTTGATGAAAGCACCTGGGTTGTATCGTCAGGCAGCACAATGTCTTCGCCCGTATAATTTTTGTGAATGATGGGTTGAACGTTGGTGCCGCTGCAATCGGGTGCGGTATCCACATGGCTGCAAAAACAAATCACCGGTACTTTCTTTTCGCTGTTGGAAGGTATGGATGCATAAACATAGCCATACGCGTCCGTATGCGCATCGGCTATACCCATTGCCAGTAATTCTTCTGCTAAAATTTTACTTAGATCTTTTTGTTTTTCGGTAGAAGGAGTGGCCGGATTTTGGGGATTGCTTTGCGTGTCTACCTGCACGTAACGCACAAATCTTTCTGCACAGGTAAAATTGTATGGCTGTAACATATCGTTTAATTTGTCGGCAAATTAGTCATTAGCCTTACACTGAGCAAAACCCATCAAACCATGAAATCGGCAGCAATCAAACAAGGGTGGCTTCGAGCCCTCATCTATTTTCTTTTATTTATTGCCCTTGCCCTCACCTTACAACAGCCTGTTACCAATGCCGCATCCATGATCACCAAAGACCCTCAGCAGCACTTTATGGTTTCATACAGTTTAATGGCGACAGTGTTTATTTTATTTACCTGGTTAAGTAAGCTGTTTTTGGATCGTGAATCGTTTATGGAATTGGGGTTTAGGTGGAACGGATACCAGGCAGATGCAGGCCTTGGTTTTTTTACTGCTGTTTCACTGATGGGAATGGGAACACTGATTCTATTGACCACAAAAAAGATTACGATCACAGGCACTGCCTTCGATCCGGCTGCACTCAGTTTGCAATTATTGCTGATGGTTGTAGTTGCCCTTAGCGAGGAAATTGTTTTTCGCGGGTATCTATTATACAACCTGATGGCCAGTTTAAATAAATGGGTTGCCTTGTCGATTTCTGCTATTTTATTTGCACTGGTTCACGGAGCTAACCCAGGCATCTCTGCAGTTCCATTGGCCAACATTGTACTTGCAGGATTTTTGTTGGGCATCAACTTTATGTATACACGCAATATTTGGTTTGGCGTAATGCTTCACCTTGCCTGGAACTATTTGCAAGGCCCTGTTCTGGGCTACCAGGTTAGCGGTATAGAAACGCAAAGTGTGCTCACGCAATATGTAACCGGTAGCGACTTGTGGACCGGTGGAAAATTTGGTTTTGAAGGATCGTTGATCTGCACCATTTTGTTAGCCGCTGCAATATTGATTTGGACATATCTTTTTGCACAAAAATATCCGACGGCAACGACTATTTAAGTGTTTGTACACAAGGATTGTTTAAGTACACACTTCTACATATATTTCATCAACCAAAAACCCTAACGATGAAAAGAATACTTGTCGGCGCCCTTGTTGGTGCTATTTTAATGTTTGCGTGGCAGGCTGTTGCGCACATGTTTTTTGTATACCACCACGTGAATGTTCAGCAGGCTCCAAACAGCTCGGCCATTTTAGCATTACTGTCTTCGAGCATAAAAGAAGATGGACAATATTTTTTACCTGACATGAATGTGAATGCTACCGCAGCGGAGCAAGAAGAAATAGGAAAAAACATGGAAGGTAAGCCATGGGCATTTGTCACTTATCATACTGCATGGAAATCGGACATGGCCATGCCTATGATCCGGCAAGTTGCAACCATGTTTTTAGTATTGGCATTTTTCATTTGGGTGCTGGGTAAATCGCCGGGTAGTTATGGTACAGTACTGGCAAAATCATTGGTTACCGGCTTCATTATTTTTTTGGCAGCGTGGTATCCGCAAAATATTTGGTGGCATATGCCATGGCCTGTACTTCAAGCCGAGTTATACGATTTAATTGCCGGTTGGGGCTTGGTGGGTCTTTGGTTGGGATGGTGGCTGAATAGGAGGAGCGTGAAGTAGGTTTGATGTTGAAGTCAAAAGTCAAAAAGCAAAAAGCAAAAAGCAAAAATAAAATCAGAATAGAGAAAGTAATGTTGCTTTTTCGCTTTGAAAGAAGCTACATAGTAGCACAACTGCTGAACGGAATGCGACGCAAGGATGCTTAACCTGGGCACTAAAGTTTGTACCAAAATTTTAGCATAGATCAGGATAATAAAAAAAGTCAAAAGTCAAATTAGAGGCTGACCTCTTTTTTGACTTTTGACTTTTGACTTTTGATTTTTGCTTTTTGCTTTTTTACTTGATTTAAGGCATGATGATCAGCGACTTGCTGCCAACTATTTCAACTAGCTCCAGGTCGAAAACGAGGTCTTCGCCGGCAAGTGGATGGTTGGCATCCAGCATCACAGTAGTTTCCTGCACCTCGCTAATTACTACCGGAAAGTTTTGACCGGCACCATTACTCATATTCAATTGCATGCCTATTTCGGGCACCATGTCTTCAGGAAAACGATCACGCGGAAATTCCATAATCATATCGTCCTGCTTAGGACCATAAGCCTCATCTACCGGTATTGTTACAGTCTTTTTCTGACCCACTTCCATCCCAGTTACACCCGCATCAAAGCCAGGGATCACAGCGCCGCTGCCTACTTCAAATTCCAAAGGCTCTCTTCCTTCGCTGCTGTCAAATGTAGATCCGTCAGTGAGCTTACCATGATAATGTACTTTCACCTTATCACCGTTTTTTACTTGTTGCATGTTTACTTGTTTATTCGTTTATAAAAGCATTCTGCTTACATCGCATGGGCAGAATACCAACATTCCATTGGTTGAAAGTCGCACAACAATCTTGCCATCGGCAGGTAGTTTCCAGGTACGATACAGTTTGGGGATGAAGCAGTACGACTTATTTAAAGGAGGTCAAAATAAAGCCTTTCTCTAACACGAACAGCATATTTTTTGGGTACTTTCATCGCTTTAATACAAACACATGAAGCACATTTTATACATTCTGATAGCTGTAATACTTGCAGCGCCAGCGTTTGCTCAACCTCGCCAGCTGAAAGGGAAACCTGTAAAAAAAGGTGTTGGAGCTATCACATCCACCACTGTCGTTTTACCGGGGGCACATCAAACGGCTGAGTTTTTGCCTTTGCTAAAAGGAAAGCGCGTAGGCGTTTTTGCCAATCATACTTCTACCATAGGTAAGGTTCACCTGGTAGATAGTTTGCAAAAGCTCGGCATAACCATCGCTAAAATTTTTGGTCCAGAGCACGGCTTTAGAGGAACCGCAGACGCCGGTGAAAAGGTGGGCAATTATACGGATGAGCAAACCGGCATACAAGTAATATCGCTTTACGGAAAAAAGCGAAGACCGTCCCAGGAAGACCTCGCTGATGTGGATGTTTTGTTGTTTGACATACAAGATGTAGGCGTTCGTTTTTACACCTACATTTCCTCGTTGCAGGATTTTATGGAGTCTGCTATCGAACATAAAAAGCCACTGGTTATTTTAGATCGGCCAAATCCAAATGGATTTTATGTGGACGGCCCGGTGCTCGATACTGCCTTTAAAAGTTATATAGGAATGCAGGCTGTGCCCGTGGTGTATGGATTGACCATAGGCGAATATGCAAAGTACCTGTTGGGTGAGCGTTTGGTGGGTAAAAGTGTAAAGGGTAACGCAGGTGCGAACGGCAAAAATTCAAAGGATGCATCAGCAAAAATCACAGTTATCAGGAATAAAAATTACACGCACAAAAGCAAGTATGTATTACCCGTAAAACCATCTCCTAATTTGCCCGATGAAGGCACTGTATATTGGTATCCTTCTACTTGTTTTTTTGAGGGAACTGTTTTGAGTGAAGGTCGCGGTACCGATCATCCTTTCCAAATATTCGGGCATCCATCTTTGCCAAATACACTGTATGCTTTTACACCTACCAGCAGGGATGGCGCTAAGTCGCCAAAGCTGCAGGATAAACTTTGCTACGGATGGACGCTAGTGAACGAACCCATCAATCATTCACCATCCAACAAACTTGAGTTGAAATATCTAATGGACGCATACCGCTTATTTCCTGATAAAGAGAACTTCTTTATTAAGCCGAAAAAAGAAAACCTGCGCGCCACTGATTATTTCTTCAATAAGCTGGCGGGCAATGCAGCGTTAATGCAGCAGATAAAAGATGGTAAGTCGGAAGCAGCAATACGTGCCAGCTGGCAACCCAAGCTCGATGCCTTTAAAAAAATACGCAAGAAGTATTTACTGTACCCTGACTTTGAATAATTGTATTCCAAACATCTTAAGCGGTCCGCTGTAACTTATATGCTTGTTCAATATTGTTTCTTTTTTTCTTTGCAGGCATTTGTCTTTTATAGCGGCACCGTTGAGTCACTCACTTGTACTGTAAACCTTCAGGCAACAAAAACGAAGAATAAGCTGTTATTAGAGCTCTAATCTATAAAGCCCCTACTTCCGTAATCAATCACTATTCAATAGTTCACAACGTCAAACGCGGCAGCAACTTCAAACCTCAAACCTCAAACTCGAAACTATAAAACACCCCATGCACCACCTCCGTATCGTCTTCATGGGCACGCCCGAGTTTGCAGTAGCATCGTTGGATGCATTGGTGCAAGCAGGCTGCAACATTGTTGGGGTGATAACAGCACCCGACAAACCTGCCGGCCGCGGAATGAAGTTAACGGAGAGTGCAGTAAAGAAATATGCAGTGGAAAATGGATTGCATGTGCTGCAACCAGAGAAGCTGAAAAATGCTGTCTTTCTGGAAGACCTAAAAGCGCTGAATGCCGACTTGCAGGTAGTGGTTGCCTTCCGCATGTTGCCCGAACTGGTTTGGAATATGCCGCCACTCGGTACTATTAATGTGCATGGATCATTACTGCCTCAATACCGTGGTGCGGCTCCTATTAACTGGGCTGTAATGAATGGTGAAACGCAAACCGGTTTGACTACTTTTAAACTCCAGCATGCCATTGATACCGGTGACATTTTACTGCAGGACACCATAGCAATAGGAGCGGATGAAACCGCCGGCGAACTGCACGATAGAATGAAAGAAACGGGTGCTAATTTGTTGGTAAAAACCATTAAAGGTTTGGCAGATGGTTCACTAAAAGAAACACCGCAGGCAACTGCCATCATGAATGCGCTGAAGCATGCGCCGAAGATTTTTACCGACACCTGCAAGATCGATTGGAATACTACAACTGATCATATTCACAACCACATCCGTGGACTATCTCCTTTTCCCGGTGCGCTTACGACACTGCAGGATAAAGTGCTGAAAATTTATAAAAGCAGTAAGGAAAAAGGAACGCCAACAAACCCACCCGGTACGTGGACGACCGACCATAAAACCTTTCTAAAGTTAGCCTGCACAGATGGCTATATACACCTGCTTGAACTGCAACTCGAAGGAAAGAAGCGTATGCTGATTTCGGATTTTTTGCGTGGCTTTAGGGGTGGGGTATAAAGCAATTCAATGCACTTCATTTCATCTGTTTTGCCTTAGCCCGATAACGAGGTTGCATTACTGGTAAAAGGTAACCTGCACCGGGAAACGTGGATCAATTATTCCGAGGTTAGACGCTGCGGCGTTGCTCATCCGCAACAGGAGCGACCCAGAGTCTTTTGTATCGGGCATTGCACCCAGTACTTTAGCATAAACAACCTTGTTGGTAGAGGCACTCAGCTTTACTATCGTTCCGGGTGTTACCTCATTCATCAGCACGTAATATTTTTTGTCCTGCCAGCCACTGGTAGATTTAAATGTGCCTGCTTCTCCTGCTTTATTTACCAAAGATTTTTCGGCAACATCTGTCGAGTATAAACTTCCAAACGCACCTTCTTCAGCAGATACTATGGAAGGAACACTGGCCTCCGTCGTTATTTTTTCAGTAACAGGTTTCGCCACAGACACAGCTTCGTCTTTTTGGCTAACGACCTCTTTTTTGTTTTCTTCAGCAACCGGCGGGAGTGTTTTATTTGGAGCTACCTCTTTACTAGCGACACCCTGCGGTGTTATCTCAACAGGCTTCTCTTTTGCAGGCGTAACGTTTTCTTTTGACACTTCAGGTGCCGGTATTTTTACCTCTGTAGAACTGCTGCTTTCCGGAACAAACACTTTAGTAGTAGCTGATGATTTTTCTGCTGAATCAACTGTTTTGTCAAGCTGCTGCGTTTCTGCTTTTGTGCTTGTTGGGGCAGTAGCCTTCTGGCGTTCTACCGCTGATTTAAACGCGGCTGCTTGCTCTTTCTTTGCACGCAGATGTCCAACCATTAATGTATTGCCTACTTCAATTTTATCTGCAGTTAGCTTATTCCATTGCCTGATGCTTTCTAACGGAGTTGAATGATTGTTGCCAATGCGAAACAGCGTCTCGTTTTTTGATACGACGTGGTAAACAGGTATCAGCACTTCGTCATTTGCAGCGGAGCCACTCACATCATAGTTCAATGTGTTTAAAGGAATCTTCAACGTTTGCCCAACGGCAAGACCCTTTTCTAGTTTTGTTTGGTTGAAGGTTGCAATCGAATTCGGTGCCTGGTTGTATAGTCTTCCAATACTAAAGAAATTTTCTTTTGCTGCTACAATATGTGTAAGGTAGAGATTAGGAGTAATGCCTTCTACCACCAGGTTTTGCTGTGCAAAAAGGGTAGTTGTATAAAAAAATACAATGGCCAGGAACAACTTTTTCATAGTTGTGTTTGGGTTTTCAGGTGATTAAAACGGGGCGAAGTTAAGGTATTAAAATCCTCCAGTTGGTAGGGTAATAATTGTTCACCCGTGTGGGTAAAACTTTGGCCCAGCCTAAGTTTAGCCCTTCATGCTGCATGAGCATCCAGCCTTTTTTTTCAGATGATGCGGTGAGGTCCTGGCGCTTCAAGTACTTCAACGCATCTTCTTTGTTTAATTCAAGATATGGGACATTTTTATTCAACAAACGGGACAAAGCAAACTCATGGTGTGGAATCAAATCGTTGCCTTTAAACATGCCGATAGCCACACCTGATTTTCTAACCCCTAAATGCTTTTGAATAATCGAGAATGTTTCAGACCAACGATGGGGGATAGCAACGATGTTATCCTTTTGTTGAAAAAGAAAATACTCGTCCGGATTGCTCAGCCATGCATTTAAAATTTCCTGCTCCTTCTTGGTGATGGCTTGCAATTTTGTTCCGGGGGCATAATATTCTTCCACCAGGTTTTCTTGTTTGAAACAGGCGATAAAAAAGCCTTCACCATGTACTTTATCCGGATAAAACCGATAGCCGAAGGCACCATTTCTTTCAGAAATAGTTTCGGTAATACCCCACGGCTCCTCCACTTCAATTTTTACCGACGTGAGATCAAAAGTGTCCACGATCCAATCACAGATGTCTTCGTTTTCTTGTCGGCTATAGCTGCAGGTGCTGTAAACAAGGTGCCCATTTTGTCGCAAAGATGGAATGGCATCCGTTAGAATTCGTTGCTGCCGCATACTACACAGTTGCACATTATTTTCGCTCCATTCTTCTATTGCATTTGGATCTTTTCTAAACAATCCACTACCACTGCATGGTGCATCTACCACCAATAAATCAAAGAAAGCGGGAAGACGTGCAAAGTCTTTAGGATCGTTGTTGGTAACTATAACATGTTCGCTGCCCCATTTGCTAATGTTTTCTGCCAGCACACTTACGCGGGTTTTTATTACTTCGTTAGAAACAATAAAGCTATTGGGTAAGGCTGCCGCTAACAGTGTGCTTTTGCCACCCGGTGCGCCGCACAGGTCAAGCACATGTTTGGGCACGTCCTGCGCACACAACTGATGCACTACATGGTGCAGGAACATGCTGCTTGCCTCCTGCACGTAGTATGCCCCACCATGAAAAACCGGATCGAGGGTAAACGAAGGACGCGCCTGCAAATACCTTCCATCAGCACACCAGGGAACTGCTGTTGTATCGGGAAAATGGTTATCTACCAAAGGCTTTTTTGGGTTTAACCGAATAGAAATAACCTGCTTATTTACTTCGTGTGCCTGCAAAAAGGCTGGTTCATCAAAGCCCGGCAGTCCTTGTAAATCGTGGAGTAATTGAGGTGGTATTTGGGTCAGCAAAAAAGATAAATTAATGTTTCAAAAATATTCATCTTTACTAACAACAGTTGCAATCGTTTCAGCAGTCTGCTTTTGATCAAGCCGCCGCTAATGGTTCAATGTTGAAAATCAGTTTGCCCATGAGTAATATTATTAAAACCGACGCCGCTGCCAAGCCGCTTGGCGCTTATCCGCATGCAAGGAAAGTGGGCAATCTTTTATTCTTGTCCGGCATTGGTTCGCGCAGCGCTAGCGATAATACCATCCCGGGCTTACAACAAGATGCAGATGGGACTATCACGGCTTACGATATAGAAGCTGAATGTCATTCAGTATTTGCCAACGTAAAAGCCGTGCTGGAAGCAAGTGGCAGCAGTTGGGAAAATATGGTTGATGTAACGGTGTTCCTTACCAACATGAAAAAAGATTTTCCTATTTACAACAGGGTGTATGGCGAGTACTTTAAACACGTAGAAGCCTGCCGTACAACCGTAGAAGTAAAAAGCCTGCCTACACCCATTGCCATCGAACTAAAAGTGATTGCAACGCTTAATTAATTTTCTGTTTCCCAAGGGCGAAAGCCAAACAATCTTCCATGCAAAACACATTAAAATACGCCCAACAACAAGACCAGAACGATAGATTGAAAGAGTTTAGAAGTAAGTTTTTCATTCCGCAGGTAAATGGTAAAGAGGCAGTTTACTTTACCGGAAACTCTTTAGGACTTCAACCTAAAACAACGAAATCATACATTAACCAGGAGCTGGATGATTGGGCAAGCCTGGGGGTAGAAGGACATGTGCATGCGCAAAATCCATGGGTCAGTTACCATGAAGCATTTCCTGCTATCTTGTCCAAAATTGTTGGGTGCCTACCAGGGGAAGTAGTAGCTATGAATCAATTAACCGTGAACCTTCACCTGTTAATGGTCTCATTTTACCGACCTACCAAAGAACGATACAAAATCATTTGCGAGGCAAAGGCATTTCCTTCTGATCAGTATGCTTTTCAATCCCAGGCTACTTTTCATGGGTTCGATTTCAATGATGCAATTGTTGAAGTGTTCCCCCGCGATGGAGAACATTCCATTCGCCACGAAGATATTCTTGCCACCATAGAAACGCACAAAGATCAACTTGCGCTCGTACTTTTTGGCGGCGTCAATTATTACACGGGCCAGGTATTCAACATGCAATCCATCACAAAAGCTGCGCACGATGCTGGCGCTATCGCGGGGTTCGATCTTGCCCATGCCGCGGGAAATATTCCGATGCAATTGCACGATTGGGATGTTGATTTTGCCTGCTGGTGTTCGTATAAATATTTAAATAGTGGACCCGGTGGAGTTGCTGGAATTTTCATTCATCAAAAGCATACAAGCAATACCTCGTTGCCGCGCTTTGCCGGCTGGTGGGGACATGATAAAGCGAACCGGTTTAAAATGGGGCAGGACTTTAACCCGATACCAACTGCTGAAGGCTGGCAACTTAGCAATGCGCCCATCTTGCTGATGGCTGTACACAAAGCATCGCTCGATATTTTTGAAGAAGCAGGCTTTGCAAATCTTGTTGCTAAAAGCAAACAATTGACGGGTTATTTGTTGTTTGTATTGGATGAAATAAATAAGTTGATGAATCAACCCATCATTGAAGTAATCACACCAAAAAATGAAGACGAAAGAGGTTGCCAGGTAAGTATGCTTATGTTGGAACATGGCCGCGAATTTTTTGATGAATTGATACAGCATGGTATAATTGCCGACTGGCGCGAACCTAATGTTATCCGTGTAGCGCCGGCACCTTTGTACAACTCGTTTGAGGACGTGTGGCGCTTTGGAGAAGTGGTCAGGACTATTTTGAAATGAAACGGAACGTAAAATGGTACGCAAATTTTTATGGTTGTTATGATTTGTTATGGATTATGTGGAATTCGTAAAAAAGATCAGTATTCATCCTTTCAGTCATAAAAATCTGCGTTCAAAAATTTAGAACATGACGGAAAAGAGAATTGTAATAATCGGCGCCGGACTTGTTGGTTCGTTGCTCGGAATTTATCTTTCTAAGCGCGGACACCAGGTAAAAATATTTGAGCGCCGTGCCGATATGCGTCAAGAAATAGTGAAGGCAGGCAGGTCTATCAACCTCGCATTAAGTGATCGCGGTCTGAAGGCATTGCGAGAAGTTGGAATAGCCGACGACTTAATGGAGATTGCTATTCCCATGCCCGGCAGAATGATTCATAACCTGAATGGCGCTAGTGTGTTTCAGGCATATGGTAAAGAAGGGCAGGCCATCAATTCTGTTTCGCGTGGTGAGTTGAATAAGAAACTAATGGACCTGGCAGAAGCCAATAATGTAGAAATCATTTTCAATAAAAAATGTGCTTCCATCAATTGGGATAAACGCGAAATTGCTTTTGACGACACCACTACGCTCAACCAGGAGTTTGAATACCCTGATGTGATATTTGCAGCTGATGGAGCATATTCAGCGGGACGATTGCAGCACATGACCACGCATCCAATGTTTGACTACCAACAGTTTTACATTGATTGCGGCTACAAAGAATTATCGATTCCCGCAGGGGAAGGCGGAAGTTTTCTGTTGGACAAAAACGCTTTGCATATCTGGCCGCGTAAAGATTATATGCTAATCGCGTTGCCTAATACTGATGGAAGTTTTACAGGCACTTTATTCTTTCCGTATCACGGCGAAACGTCATTTGAAAAACTGGATACACCACAAAAAGTACACACATTTTTCTCTTCAGATTTTCCTGATATCATGCAACTCATTCCAAACGTGACGGAACAGTTTTTTGAGAACCCCACATCGCCATTGGTGACGGTGAAATGTTTTCCCTGGGTACGTGATGATCGATTCGCTTTAATCGGTGACGCGGCTCATGCCATTGTTCCTTTTTTCGGACAAGGCATGAATGCCGGTTTTGAAGATTGTTCTGTGTTGAATGAATTGATGGATAAACATGGGGATGATTGGGCTGCATTGTTACAAGATTTTCAAACCATGAGAAAACCGGATGCAGATGCCATTGCAGACCTGGCAGTAAACAACTTTATCGAAATGCGCGAAAAGACAGCGGATCCAATTTTCCTGCTTCAAAAAAAGATAGAAGCACGCCTGCATGAACGCCATCCGAATAAATGGATACCAGCTTATTCGCAGGTAACGTTCTCGCCACACATCCGTTATTCTGAAGCATTATTGAGAGGACAACGTCAGGAAGCAATTATGCAAACAGTGATGAGCATAGACGGCATTGCAGAAAAGTGGGACAGTGAGGAAATTGAGAATCGTATTCTTGAGCAGCTCTAAAAGAGAAAATGGAGGCTTATAAGTGCGGTTTCAATAACTAATTTTATAGTTTTCGCTAAAATAATCAGGTCATTTTGTTTTGCTTTATAAGTCTTTGAAATAGAGTGCTGGCGGGCTTTTTTCGCTGAGGCACCCCGGTATTCAATCGATTTTGTTTTGGCCCGGCTACAGGTTTTTGATATAAGATGCATCAGAAGGCATCATACCTAAGATAAATTCCCGAAATTTGCTTTTATGGAAAAGTTTCAAATGTTTGAAGAATGGTTGAAGGCAAAGCATCAACTTAACTGGCGTGAAAATATCATTCACATCACCGCCATTGATAAAGTGCTAATGGTGCCCAACTTTGAAAAGATTGCTTCGGCATCTATTCTCAATCAAATGATGAGTGCATTAAAGAAAAATGTTTCTTTCGCCTCTAAACCTAAAACAGAACGTGACAAAGAACTAAAGTCTTTAAAACTGTACATTCAGTTTATCGAGGAAGAAAAAGTGCTAAAGAACTCTTCTGCTTCGTAAATATTCCCGTCATGTGATTTTCTTTCTCCCCAATTTCCTACAACAACAGACAACGATTTTCCTGCATTTCCCAATGTAGGGCCATGCATAATCCGTTTGCAAAAACTATTCTGTATCTATGAATCGTGTGCAGCTCATTCAGCAAATATTTGACAAGAAAAGCTATCTATGTGTTGGCTTGGATACCGATCCGCAGAAACTTCCATTTCACTTACAGGGAAGAGAGGATGGTGTGCTGGCGTTCAATAAACGGATGATTGATGCAACTAAGGACTACTGTGTTAGCTATAAACTGAACACAGCATTCTATGAGGCAATGGGCATACAAGGATGGGAGATACTACAAGAAACGGTTGACTATATTCCTTCTACACACCTTACCATAGCTGATGCTAAGCGCGGCGATATTGGTAATACATCGGCTCAATACGCAAAAACCTTTTTCGAGGTATATGGATTTGATGCTGTAACGGTAGCGCCCTACATGGGTGAGGACAGCATTCGTCCGTTCCTGGATTATGCAGATAAGTCCACTATTGTGTTGGGGCTTACCTCCAACAAAGGCAGCGAAGATTTTGAACAACTGAAAGTTTCAAGCGATCCATCCAGCGGACAAAATGCTTTGCATCAACAGCCTTTTCTATACGAAAAAGTGATGGAAAAAGTTGCTGGTTGGGGAACGCCCAATAACCTGATGTTTGTAGTTGGAGCAACTAAAACAGAACAACTTGAGCAACTACGTAAATCATTTCCCGAACACTTTTTCTTAGTGCCTGGCGTAGGGGCGCAGGGCGGAAGTTTGGAAGAAGTTTCTCGTGCGGCAATGAACCACGAAGCAGGTTTGTTGGTAAATGCAAGTAGGGCGATCATTTATGCATCAACAGGGGAAGATTTTGCAGAAGCCGCTGCCACAGTAGCCAGCGAATACGCTAAAGAGATGAGTAAATATTTTTTGAAGTGAGGAAACTCTACATACCTGTGCTAAAAACTTGAACCAGGCGATCTGCCCATCTTTCATATTCTTTCGCAGACGGATGAAGTTTGTCTGCAGCCAGTAAACTGGCATCATTTGCAACTTCGCGGGTTCCGGGTGTAATGTCAATGTAGGGGCACCTGTACTTTTCAGCAATCCGTTTATTAATTGCGTTGAAGGCATCAATCTCCTTCGTAATCTCCTTTTTATTTTTCCCTGCGGCAAACGGTGTACAACCCCAATCAGGAATGGACAGTACAGCAACGTTTGATGGTTTTTCAGCGGCGAAGTGGATGGCTTTTTTCAGCAAGAACCCAAAATCATTTTCGTAATCTGCAGCGGCCAAACCGCGGTATTGATTGTTTACACCAATCAACAGCGACACAAAATCGTAGTGCTGATTCAATACATTGTGAATGAGGTGTTCAGCAAGTTCAGTGGTGGTCCAACCTGTTTTTGCCACAATTTCTGGCGCATGAATAGTATGTCCTGTTTGTCTCAGGTTTTGCACTGCCTGGTAGGGGAAGCTTTCATAAATTGGAAGACTTTCGCCAATAGTATAGGAGTCGCCAAGCGCAAGGTAAGAGTAGAGATGCTTTGACATGGAGTTCAGCGTGTTGAATAGTTGATTTGTTCAATGGTTGAAAGGTTGAAAAGTTGATTGGCAGATCCGAGGCGAGCCAGGGTATCATTCATCACAAGCCATTATTTAAAAACAGCATTCTTCGCTGTCCACCACGGATGAATTTCGTATCCTAAACGACCGGCAACAATGGCCGGGTCTGTTTTCAATAGCTCTACTACTTCTTCTTTTGTTTCCGCATCGAATATAAAAACGCCGCGCCAATTACCATCGTCACCAAAAGGTCCTGCTACCACAATTTTACCTTCTTTAGCAAGGCGGTTCAGGTTATCCATATGCCCTTGCTGAATTTTATTGATAATAGCAGTGTCGGTAATTTCACCACGCCTGTTTCCTTTGGTAAGCATTACAAAGAAGTATTGCTTCATGGTGTACTCGCCTGCCTTAAATTCTTTCACCGGTTTTTTGACCATGGCGTCTTTGGTGGCAGGTGTTTGGGCAGAGGAAATAGCTGTTACAAACAGTACAAGAAGGAATGTTATTGTTTTCATGTTGAATTGTATTTGCATAAGAAAAATACAACAATTCGTTGGTGTGACGAGGCGGCGGGTTATTTTTACCGCCATATTAAAAAGACTAAATCTTTATAAAACAAAACGAGATGGCTGCCAGAACTGATTTATTTCAATCCCCCGATTACTACCTGCTTGACGAATTGCTTACAGAAGAACAACGCATGGTGCGTGATACCGTACGCAATTATGTAAAAAAGGAAATCTCTCCGATTATTGAAGATTATGCACAGCGGGCTGAGTTTCCTCAGCAGATTGTTAAGCAGATGGGTGACATTGGTGTGTTTGGACCTACAGTGCCGGTAGCGTATGGCGGTGGCGGCATGGATTACATTAGTTATGGATTGATGATGCAAGAGTTAGAACGTGGCGATAGTGGAGTACGTAGTACAGCTTCGGTACAAGGTTCATTGGTGATGTACCCAATTTTTGCTTATGGTAGCGAAGAACAAAAAATGAAGTATTTGCCAAAACTGGGTAGTGGCGAATGGCTGGGTTGTTTTGGATTGACCGAGCCCGATCATGGAAGCAATCCTTCAGGAATGCTGAGCAACATTAAAGATGCAGGCGATCATTATATTTTAAACGGCGCAAAAATGTGGATCAGCAATGCACCTTATGCGCAGGTAGCGGTTGTATGGGCGAAAGATGAAGCAGGAGATATACGCGGAATGGTGGTTGAACGAGGGTGGGAAGGTTTTAGTACACCCACAACCCACGGCAAATGGAGTCTTCGAGCTAGTGCTACCGGAGAGCTTGTATTTGATAATGTGAAAGTGCCAAAGGAGAATGTTTTTCCAAATGTAAAAGGTTTGAAAGGGCCATTGGGATGTTTGAGTAAGGCACGCTATGGAATTTCCTGGGGAGCACTCGGTGCGGCAATGGACTGCTACGATACTGCTTTACGTTATAGCAAAGAGCGCATTCAGTTCGATCGGCCAATCGGGGGGTTTCAACTGCAACAGAAAAAATTGGCAGAGATGATTACAGAAATCACCAAGGCACAACTGATGGTTTGGCGCTTAGGCGTTTTGATGAATGAAGGAAGGGCAACACCCGCGCAAATCTCAATGGCAAAAAGAAATAGTTGTGAGATAGCCGCCAATATTGCCCGCGATGCCAGGCAGATGTTGGGCGGCATGGGCATAACAGGGGAGTACAGTATTATGCGCCACATGATGAATTTGGAAAGTGTAATTACTTATGAGGGAACGCATGATGTTCACCTGCTGATCACAGGTATGGATGTAACCGGATTGAATGCTTTTAAATAGGTTTTGAGACCTGACAATATTTGTGGGTTAAACTCGTCTTTAGTGGACGGGGAGTATTTCTTAGATCGTGTGAAAGGTTTGACTGTAGCGTTTCTCAGTGATTTTTATGCATATGTGCCTTAGGAATATTTCTCTATGTTTTCTATGGAAATTCTAGTGTAACTATGTGTTTTTAACCCAACCAAACCTTTAACATGAAGCTCTTTTTAATCGGCATGCCCGGTGCCGGCAAAACCCACGCAGCAGAATTTTTAAAAAAGAAACTCAAAATTCCTGCCTACGACCTGGATGCACTTGTAGAGATGATGGAAGAAAAAACCATCACCGAAATTTTTGAAGAAGGTGGGGAAGAAACCTTCAGAAAATTAGAGGCGAAAATGCTGCGTTTATTTAAAGAGAAGAAGAAATTTATACTCAGTACCGGTGGAGGTACACCCTGTTTTCACGATAACATAGATTGGATGAATAAAAACGGTCAAACGGTTTTTATTGATGAACCAGTTGAAGTACTCGTTGAACGTTTGGTGAACGAGCAAGAGAAACGTCCGTTATTGAAAGATAAATCAGCTTCTGAACTAGAGGCCTACCTACAGGAAACGCTGGCACAAAGAAGATCATTTTACGAAAAGGCCAGTTGCCAGTTTACATCAAAAGAGTTGGAGGCAGGTGGTTATAAGAAATTAGAAGTAGAATATGCATAATACATTTATAAAACTGGCGGCGATTATCGGAGCTCTTTCTGTTGCTCTAGGTGCCTTTGGCGCACACGCACTTAAGCAACGAGCCTCAGAGTATGCGGTGGGTATTTTTGAAACCGCTGTACGTTACCAGTTTTATCATGTAATTGCTTTATTGGCTGTAGGTATATTATTTAAAGATTTTGGAAATAGGTGGATGACGTATGCCGGTTGGTCATTCATACTTGGTATTATACTTTTCAGCGGCAGCTTATACCTTCTTACTTACATCAAGATGATTGACAAGCCTTCGCTTAACTGGATTGGCGCTATTACCCCGCTGGGTGGAGTAGCGTTAATTGCGGGTTGGGTTTGTATGTTTATGGCATTGTTGAAACAATAATTTCATCTGCGTTGGACTTATTTTTCACCACCCGAAAGCAGGGCAGCCATTAATGCCGAAATGTAAAAGACCGGCGCTAGATGCCGGTCTTGGACGATAAAGAATTACACTTTGAAATTGTTGGTTGTAATAAATGTCACCAACTGCTAAATTCAACATTCAACTTAAGCAGTCTTTTTTCCAAATACCAACAATTCATTAGCCTGCACTTCTGTTACATACTTTTTAGTTCCTTCTTTATCTGTATAGTTCCGGTTCACCAATTTACCCTGTACCAAAACCTCCATTCCTTTGGTGAATAGCTTTTCTGCAATCTCGGCTGTTTTACCCCAGGCAATGATATTGTGCCATTGCGTTTCGGTTATTTTCTCACCCTTCGCATTTGTATACACTTCATTTGTTGCGAGATTGATCCTTGCCATTTTTTTGCCGTCGTCTAATGTTTTTACTTCAGGATTAGCTCCAAGGTGTCCAATCAGTTGTACTTTGTTCTTCATGCTGTTCATAACTAAGATTTTATTCGTTTAAAATGGTGGCAGGTTTGCTGCCGTTACTCAAACAAAGGTGGGGTTGAGGAAAAGCCCGAATCGGTATTTAGTCGCTTACTACCAGATATAGTCATTTGTAAGCGTTTGCAAACGGATAAGTTTTATACTATGTTAGTATTTCTAAAGCTTATTGTATGTCTTCCGAAAATCACAACTGCATCGAATGTAACCGTCCAATCAAAGGAAGGGTTGATAAAAAATTTTGCGACGATGGTTGTCGGAATACCTATAACAACAAACTGAACAGTACCACCAGCAACCATGTTCGAAACATCAATAACACGCTGAAACGTAACCGTCGTATTCTTGAGGAAGCGTTGCACCAATATGAAGAGATGAGTAAAACAACCCGACAAAAAATGTTGCTGAAGGGCTTTTCATTTACTTACCATACGCATACTTACACCAATAAAAAGGGCAATGTTTATTTTTTCTGTTACGAGTATGGCTATCTACTGCTCGAAGCTGACTGGGTGCTGGTGGTAAAACGAAAAGAAACATCTTCCACTTGACGGAGTGTTCCGCCAGGCAATCAATTAAGTTGTAAAACGCAACGAAGTATCCTTCATCAACTTACTTTTACTGCTTATCACCTGTAAACAACATGCAAAATAAGAACGCCGCTTTCGATGTAGTAAACGAAGTATTGGAAGCTTGTATTCTTGCCTACCCTGTGTCTTCGTTTGTCATTAGCCTGTACAAGCAATACCAGATTAGGGGCAGTCTTAGCAAAAAACAGTTGGAGGGCTTGTATGGTAAGGCTTCAAAAATTGAAGACTTATCGCCGGGCAAACTGGCAACATTAGAGGCACTCATCAAAAAAATGCCAAACCGGTTTAAGTCTGATAAGCCTGAGCCAAAAGAGGAAGTACAAAAAGATGAGCGGATGGGAAAGCTAATGGATGATATTTTACTTAAATATCCGCAGCACAAGCGTGTTATATTTCTTAAAGCTAAGTATACCAACAACGAGCTTTTAACGGCAGCAGACCTGGCGGATTTGAAACGGTTTGAACAGGTAATGACAAAGAAGTAAGTGGCATTTCAGGTTTGGAGATTTTTCAAGCACTTCAATTTTACCGGGATCTGCATCGCAAAAGAAAGCGATAAGCCGGATTGCTTCCATAACACCTTTCTCTAAACAACAACCTCTGTATTACTCACTTCATTTTCTATTATTCTGCCGTCCTTCATATGAATAACGCGATCACTTAATAAAGCCAGTTCTTCATTATGTGTAACAATTAAAAACGTCTGGTTGAATTCATTCCTCAGGTGAATAAATAATTCATGCAGTTCCTTAGCATTCTTGCTATCCAAATTGCCTGTTGGCTCATCTGCAAAAACAATTTCCGGGCTATTGATCAATGCTCTCGCCACCGCTACACGTTGCTGCTCACCACCGCTAAGTTGGTTGGGTTTGTTATCCAGCCGATGCCCAAGGTTTAGGGTGGCCAGTAATTGCTTCGCTCGTTCCTCCACATCCTTTTTGCGCGTACCGGCAATCCACCCCGGAATGCAAACGTTTTCCAACGCATTGAATTCAGGTAGTAAATGATGAAACTGGAAAACAAAACCAATGTGCTTATTTCGAAATTTAGCCAGTTGCTTTCCGCCTAACTTATCAACGCGATTATTGTTTAAATAAATCTCGCCTTTGTCTGCATTGTCAAGCGTACCCAAAATATGCAACAGCGTGCTTTTACCTGCTCCAGACGACCCGGCAATGCTTACAATTTCGCCCTTGTTTACTGTAAGGTCTACACCCTTAAGTACCTCAAGCGAATCATATTTTTTATGGATATTCTTACACGTAAGCATTCGGTGTGTTTAGTGATAATTTGGTAATGAGTTGCAAACCTACATCAGCACGGGGTAAGGCCGATAATTTTAGGGAAATATATAACCTGGTGTTCTAAAAGGTTCATTTGGTTATTTCGTTTATACACCTACATTTGCAAAAATTATAAATCGATCGCCGATGTTTTGGACACTTGAATTAGCCAGTTATTTAGAAGAAGCACCTTGGCCGGCAACCAAAGACGAGTTGATTGATTACTCTATTCGTTCTGGTGCGCCCATCGAAGTTGTTGAGAACCTCCAGGAGTTGGAAGACGAAGGAGAGGTGTACGAAAGTATTGAAGACATTTGGCCTGATTACCCTAGCCAGGATGACTTCATGTTTAATGAAGACGAGTACTAAAAAACAGTTCAGCATAAAAAAAACCATCCTAGTTTACAGGATGGTTTTTTTGTGCCCGGCATCAAAACAATTTTCACCGTCCGTTGCGTCGCACTCTTATACAGTATCTCTTTAATTTTCTTTTATTATGTTTTGTAGTGCACCTGCATTACCCATTTCCAACTATACTTTACTTCCTTTTTTAAAGGCATATTTAAAGTATAGCAGCACCAACGATAGCACCAGTATTACCGAATTAGCAATGATGACGGGAAGTAAATTCAAGTAAAATCCATACACCAACCACACAATTACACTGGTAAACACAATCAACAACATTCCTAGTGAGAGGTCGCCCACACTTCTGCTTTTGTAGGCTAGTACCACTTGAGGAATAAAAGTGATAGCAGAAAGGAAAGCGCCAAATAATCCTACGTATTCTATCCAGGGCATTGGTTTGGTTGATTAGTTGAGTTGTGATTGGTTGATTGGTTAATAAGTTGAATGGCTGAAAGGTCAAAAGCTGAAACACGATCAAACCTCAATTTTTGACTTTTGACTTTGAAAATCATTTCTCCATTTGCTCAATCACCTCTGCCGTCACGCCGGTAAAGCTGAACCCGCCATCGTGAAACAGATTTTGCATGGTAACATACTTTGTGAGATCGCTAAATAGGGCTACGCAATAGTTGGCACAATCAACGGCTTCGGCATTTCCCAGTGGGCTCATTTTTTCTGCAAAAGAAATAAAGCCATCAAATCCTTTTACGCCACTACCTGCAGTGGTACGTGTGGGTGATTGGCTTACAGTATTTACCCGTACTTTATTTTTTACACCATAATGATAACCGAAGCTGCGCGTAATACTCTCCAGCAAAGCTTTTGCATCTGCCATTTCGTTGTAATCAGGAAACACCCGCTGTGCTGCTATATAAGTTAAGGCTACTACACTTCCCCACTCGCTAATCGCATCCAGCTCATAAGCAGTTTGCAATACACGGTGAAGGCTCATTGCCGAGATGTCCAAGGTCTTGTGTTCAAAATCGTGGTTCAACTTAGTGTAGTGGAAACCTTTGCGAATATTCAAACTCATACCAACACTGTGCAAAACAAAATCAACCTTGCCACCAAAGTGTTCCATCGACTGTTCAAACAACTTCTTCAGGTCATCCATGTTGGTTACATCGGCACCAATTACGGGTGCGTTGCCACACGCCTCTGCCAGTTTATTAATCTCACCCATCCGCAATGCAATGGGCGCATTGGTCAGCACTATTTGCGCGCCTTCAGCATAGCATTGTTGCGCTGTTTTCCATGCAATCGACTGATCATTTAACGCGCCAAAGATGATCCCTTTCTTTCCCTTCAATAAGTTGTAAGCCATTGTGAATTCGTTTTGTTATTTGGTAAGAATTGCGGTAAAAATAGAAATTCAATTTCTAACCCCGAAAAAGAATGTAAAGTAAAGCCACATGCTAAAAGAATGCATCAGGTAAGCAGCACCAATAACTCCCACGAAGTAAAATAGCAAGTTGATAAACGTGCGGTGGGCATAAGCACGGCCCCTTAATTTCAGATGAATATAATATACCGGCACTGCCACCAGTATGAAATAGAGCACTACAAGCCAATGCCAGTGGGGTACATTCTTCATAAATCAACAACCTGTTTCGCCAAAAATAGTCACCGCTTTTTTTTCGTTGCCACTCCTTATTTCAAGCGTGCCTTCATTGCTGTTTAATTCATCGCCTGTTAGCCCAACTTTAGTAATCTTAATTTTTAAAGTGAACCCTTCGCCTGCATACTCATCCGTGTAGGTGCCTTCGGTTCCTTCCGTTCTTTTTGACAAGTGGAGGTAAACAATTTTACCATCTACCTGCAGCATTCCCAGCCCTTCAAGATTGCTGATGAAGATGAACTGTTGCGCTTTAAAAGCTTTTTCGCTCAGTGCAAATACGCCACTGCAACCATCAATCGTATCCGGAAAGTTTTTGAATATTTCGTAACCAGGCAAACTTGTAGGGCGTGTTGTAGTATCAGATGGTTCAACGGCTTTCGTAGTTTCAGGAATGGCCTTTCCTGCTGTTGGTTGATTGTTGCACGAAGCAGCAAAGATGCACGCCAGCAGTAGTATGAAGAGTTGTTTCATGTTAGTTCATGACCATCTCACGTGCATTTTCTAAGGCAGCAGCAGTTGGCTTCTCCCCACTCAGCATTTGTGCGATAGCTAGTATTCTTTCATCTTGCGATAGCAGTCGAATGTTAGTGGTAATGGCGTCGCCTTTAATTTCTTTGTACACAAAAAAGTGTGCAGTTGCCTTGCCTGCAATTTGTGGTTGATGGGTAATGCAAATGACCTGGCGACTGGTAGAAAGATTCTTCATGATGGCACCAACCTGCTTTGCGGCTTCGCCGGAAATGCCGGTGTCAATTTCATCAAATATCAGCGTTGGCAAATCGATTGATTCAGCAACCAGTGACTTGATGCATAACATCAATCGGCTCAGTTCTCCACCACTCGCCACCTTTCGGATGGGTTCAAAACGATTACTCTTATTGGCGTCGAACAAAAATTCTATTTCATCAGTGCCAAACATATTTAGTTCAGCAGGTTCAATTTGCACCAGCAGTTTAGCATTGGGCATACCCACTTGTTGCAGCAAACGGTTTACATTCTTTTCAAGCGAAGCAGTCTGTGCTTTTCTTCTTTTAGATATTTCGTCAGATGTTTTGACGCATGCGTTGTAAGAATCTTCCACTTCCTTCTGCTTTTGCAAAATGGTGTCATCAATATTTAAAACCGCTTCCAGTTTGCTGCTGATTTCATTTCGGATGTCGATGAGTTGATTGGTCGTTTGCACACCATGCTTCTTCAGCAACTTATAGCCTAACGATAATCGTTCATTGATTTGCTCGATGCGCTGCTCGTCAAATTGTACTTGCTCATTGATGCTGTCCACCTCTTCGGCAATATCCTGCAGCTCCAATTGCGCACTGTACATTCTTTCTACAATAGCAGGCAGTTCAGGATGAAAGTCAGCAAAAGGAACCATTTGATTGGCGAGTATTTTCAGGTGTTGAACAAGTGGCTGTTCTCCTTCCTTTAATTCGGCAAATACTTTGGTCAGGGTGGTTTTAATTCCTTCAGCGTTTGATAGCAACTTTAGTTCAGTCTCCAGTTGCTCCAGTTCATTTTCAACTAGCTGTAATTGGTCTAATTCGTTGAAGATAAATTGATGATAATCCAATTCTTTTTTAAAGCTTTCCTTTTGATCGAGCAACTTTTTTAACTGTGCTTTATGCTGTTGCCAAAGTTTGTAATGTCCTACAAATTTCAATAGCAGTTCCTGGTTATTTGCCAGTGCATCCAACACCTCCCGTTGAAAATCACTATCGCCCAATTCAAGTGTATCGAACTGCTGATGAAGATCAACCAACAAGGAAGAAAGTTCCTTCAGTTGCTGTAGTGTTGCAGGAGTATCGTTGATGAATGCACGTGATTTACCATTGGCGGCTATCTCTCTTCTTACTACCAATTCAGTTTCGTTATCCAATTCATGGGCTGCTATAAACTGCTTCACCGCTGCCTTGTCATCCACTTTAAAAAACCCTTCTACCACACATTTCTTCTCGCGTTTTTGCAGTACCGAAGTATCTGCTCGTTCTCCTAAAATAAGGCTGAGGGCACCCATCAAAATACTTTTACCTGCACCAGTCTCTCCCGTAATTACACTAAGGTTATCCGAAAAGGAAATTTCAAGTGCATCAATAATGGCGTAGTTCTGAATGTGCAGCTTTTGTAGCATGCGGTAAAGATAGTTTGCGAATAGAACTTCACTTTAGAAGTGTATAAAAAAATGCAGCGCAGCGAGGTCAAGGTCGCATTAATAATGCCGCATAAGCAGCCGATGGCTGCAGTTGAAGTAAATGAATCCGTGCAGCATCCAAGAAAAAAAATTACCTCAGTTGATCTAACCTGCAGATTTCAGCTACAGACTATTCACCCTTACACCTGGCTATTCCAGATTTAGCCCGCTGGTCCAGCGAGTCTTTGTAGTCATGATCTTCCATGTCAATGCAACTCTGAAATGCTTTTATGGCCAATGCTTTTTGTCCGCGCTTTTCATAGATGTATCCCATCTGCAGCGCAGCCCTTGCAGCATAATACTCGGTACGTGACCTCCCTAAATTAATGGCACGTTGATAGTATTGAAGAGCCTCATCGTCCCGTTGCAGGTCATCGTATATGCGCGCCAACCGGTAACTAAATTCAAGCAGTTCGGCTGGATTGTTGGTAACGGTAGCTTCTTTGCCCGCTAATAGGGCCAGGGCCTGCTTATGGTATCCGCCGTCATTTAAAATTCGTGCTTTTAGTAAAAGTGGATTTGGCCAAACGGCACTCTTCGCGTCTTTGTAGGCCTTCTTGTCAGCGTCGGAATCTACGTTCCCTTTCCTGATCGCTAGCTGCCGGTACTTTTCGGCCTCCGCCATGTTTTCTTTTAAATAATATGCCCAGCCAATTTTCTGCAGAGCATCTTTTACATAAAAGTTTCCTTTAAAATTGGCAGTGAACTTTTGCAAGTTTGCGATGGCAGCATCCAATTGTAATTGATGGAGTTTAATATATCCCATCTCCAAATCCCAGACAGGTGTTTGCATATAACCGGGAGCCAGGTTTCTTTTGTTGATGATTGCTTCAGCGTAGTCGGTTTGCTTGTCGTTAATCGCCAGGTTAGAAGCCATATAAGTAAACAAATGATTGTTGACTACATCCAATTTTTTTGCCTGCATGTATTTAAATACTTCTTCGGGCTTATTCTCGATGTAGTACATCAGGTAGCAATAATAAAATGTGGCTTCGTTGGCAAACAGTTTTGCATATGGGTCATTGCTGTTCAAAAAATTGCGCATCATCTGCATGCCACTTGCCACCGATCCGCGCATACCAAACAAACTCGTGATCCACTTATAACCTTTGGGCACCGTACCCACAATTACATTCAGTGGTCCGTACACCATGTTGTTTGGCTGAAAGGAAGGAAACTTACCGCGATTGTCTTTTATAAATGAGTTGGCTTTTTTAAAGTCCCAGCCGGCGGAATATCGCTCACCAAATTTTATCCGCACGGCAGCACGTTGCATGTAAGTTAGCCCAAGGCAATAATTATAAAACGGACTGCTCTGTGGTCCTTCCTCTAATACATCTATCCGATCGGAAAATGCCTCTTTCTTGGTAGCATACATCGTTGGATCTTCATTAAAGAACAATTCAAAAAAATCTGCGTAACCCTCCAGTAATTCAGGAATGAGATTGTTTGGATTTTGCTTGCGAGCTTGTTGAATCAACGCTTTTCCCGGCTCAAGCCTCAGCTTCATTATTTCCGCATAGGCTTGCTGGCAAACAGGGGAGAAGTCGTACACTTTCTGGCCAAAACTATTTGCAAAAAAGATCAGGGCGATCAACGTAACTACACACTTCTTCATCGGGCTAAAGGTAATGTTTTATGGCAGTGCATTAAAAAAGGGCGCTCTTGTGAAGCACCCTTTTAGTCTTTATTTATCGCTTGCGATTACTTAGTCTCAACGTTCTCATGCAGTTCCTGGTCAACCAAGATTCTGCCACAGTTCTCACACACAAGTATTTTCTTGTGTTGTTTTATTTCACTCTGCTTTTGCGGTGGTATTGCATTGAAGCATCCACCACAACTATCTCTTACTACCGGTACTACGCTCAAACCATTGCGGTAGTTGTTGCGAATACGATCGTAGGAAAACAGCAAACGCTCATCTAAAGAAACACGGGCTTCATCGCTCACTTTTCTAAACTGCGTTTCTTCCTTCTCCGTGTCAGCAATAATTTTTTCGAGTTCGCTTTTCTTATTGTTTAGCACACCCTCTTTTGAAGCAATCTGCTTTTTTGCAGCATCCAGCAATTTTATCTTTTCTGCAATCTCTTCGTTTGCATCCTTTATATGCTTCTCAGCAAGCTTCACTTCCAGCTGCTGCATTTCCATTTCTTTGTTAATGGCTTCAAACTCGCGATTGTTCTTTACGTTCTCGCTTTGTTTTTCATATTTCGCAATCAACGCTTCACTCTCCTTTATCACTTCTTTCTTCTTGTCAATGAATTCAGAAATGCCGTTGATCTCTTCTTCTACACGTGTTTGGCGTGCATGCAAACCCTGTATTTCATCTTCCAGGTCGCTCACTTCCATGGGCAGTTCCCCCTTCAGAATACTGATTTCATCCAGTTTAGAATCAATCTTTTGCAGCCTTACCAGGTTGGTTAATTTTTCCTGTACAGAAAATTCTTTAACGCTTGCCATATCTAGTTTTAAAGTTTGAAAGTTTGATATTGAGTAGAAGAACTTGGGAACCGGCATCGTAACTCCGATGTTTCATTGTTGCGTCGCATTACGTTCATCTGTTGTGCGCCCCTCAACTTTTTTACCTGTTCTATTCCTCCGCTCTTTCCCTTAACCCATGAAATAATGAACCGGGTTGGTTCTTACCCCACTTTTAAGGACGGCGAAGGTAGGAAAATTTGTATGCAAAACATCATGTAAAAGGTCTATCGTAAACTGCTCACTTTCATAATGGCCAATATCGGCAATTACAATCTTGTCTTCAGCATCAAAAAAATCGTGGTATTTAAAATCGCTGCTAACGTACATGTCGGCCTTTACGTTTATTGCATTTTTCAACAGGAAGCTCCCCGCGCCTCCGCAAAGCGCTACCGTTTTCACCGGTCTACCGGGCAAAGGCGTGTGTTTTATTGCTTCTAATTTGAACTGTTCTTTTACCAGTTGAAGAAAATCCCGCTCGGCCATTGCTTCTGGAAGTTCGCCGTACAATCCGCCGCCTACTTCTTGAAAATAGTTTGTCAGCGCAACCACATCATAGGCTACCTCTTCGTAAGGATGCGCCTCCAACATAGCTTCAATCACCCGATCTTTTAGGTAGACGGGCATAATCACTTCAATCTTTTCTTCATTAGCTTCTTCTCTTTTGCCAATTTCCCCAATGTGTGGGTTGGTGCCTTCTTCAGGCTTAAAGGTGCCGGTACCTTTTATGTTGAAGCTGCATTCACTGTACTTGCCAATTTTGCCGCCACCTGCTTTGAATATGACATCTCTAATAGCGTTAGCGTCTTTATCAGGGGCAAATACAGCAAGTTTAATCAGGTTATTTTGGCGGTGCAATAAAACCTTTCGGTTTTGGAGTTGTAGCTTATCCGCCATTTTTCCATTTACGCCAGTTAGCAGATTGTCCAGGTTGGTATGGATGGCATAAATGGCTATATCGTTTTTGATGGCTGCAATTACTGTTCGCTCAACGTAAGTTTTACCGGTAAGTTTTTTAAGCCCTGAGAAAATGATCGGGTGGTGGGCAACGATCAAATTGCACCCGTTCTGCTTTGCTTCTTCAATTACCTGTTCGGTTACATCCAAAGTGCAAATAATGCCTGTGCACTCCCATGCGCCGGTGCCGGTCAACAAGCCCGCATTGTCATAGCTTTCCTGGTAGCTAATGGGCGCCAGTTCTTCCAGTATTCTTGTGATGTCAGAAATTGTGGGCATTTGAAAACGCTGCTTTTAAGATTGTGTAGGATGCTGTGTAAGTGTAAACGAGGAGAATAACCTTATTGCCGTCCGGGATATTCCTTCAATGCCGCTTCCAGGCAATCCATAGCCGCATCAATCGCGGTAAGGTTCAATACGTAAGCCAGGCGAACTTCCTTCTTTCCCAATCCCGGGGTACCATAGAAACCTGTGGCTGGTGCAAGCATTACAGTAGCTCCCTTGTAATTAAAGCTTTCAAGTAACCATTGGCAAAAAAGGTCGCTATCATCTATTGGAAGTTTGGCCATGGCGTAAAAGGCGCCACCGGGGTTCGGGCAAAATACACCGTCCATGGCGTTCAATCTTTTTACAATTAAGTCGCGCCGACTTTGATATTCGGCTTTGGTGGTGTCAAAGTAATCAGCCGGCAGGTCCACAGCGGCTTCACCCGCAATTTGCGCAAAACTCGGCGGACTCAACCTCGCTTGAGCAAACTTCATAGTAGCATCCAACACCTGCTGGTTTTTGGTAACAAATGCACCAATCCTACCGCCGCATGCGCTGTATCTCTTGCTGATGGTATCCATTAAAATCACGTTATCATCTACACCTTCCAGGTGCATTGCACTAAACTGTTTGCCCTCATAAGTAAACTCTCGGTAAGCTTCATCTGCAAAAAGGTAGAGGTTGTGCTTAATCAGCAGCTGTTTTAATTGTTGCATTTCTGTTTCGCTATAGGAGTAGCCCGTCGGATTATTGGGGTTACACATTACAATAGCACGGGTGCGTGGAGTAATGGCTTTTTCAAACTCTTCTATGGGTGGTAGTGCAAATCCATTTTCTATATAAGATGTAACAGGAACAACTTTAAGTCCTGCTGCTACAGCAAAACCATTGTAGTTGGCATAAAACGGTTCAGGAATAATTACTTCATCCCCTTCATCAAGGCAAGCCAGAAAGCCAAAGAGAATTGCCTCGCTTCCGCCGGTGGTAACGATGATTTGTGTGTGGTTGACGTGTATACCTACAGAAGCATAGTATTGAACCAGCTTCTTCCGGTAGCTTTCATTTCCGGCACTGTGGCTGTATTCGAGCACGGTAAAGTCGCTGTTGCGCACCGCATCCAACACCATTTTTGGGGTTTCGATATCTGGCTGGCCGATGTTTAGATGGTAAACTTTAATCCCTTTTTTCTTTGCTGCTTCTGCAAATGGCACCAACTTTCTAATAGGAGAAGACGGCATCATTTTGCCGCGATTGCTGATCGTTAACATGCGGCAAAGATAGCGGGTGGCCTACATTGAAAAACGAACCTTACGCTTTCAATTTGCAGAAAGTTGTCAACCTTCAATTTACCAATAGACAGTGTTGAGAAGGAAGCTAGGAAGCGTTTTTTTAAGCGTAACGGGTATACTTAAACGCACAAAAAAGCCGCTAAAAAAGCGGCTTCCATATTCTTATTAAAAACGATTAACTCTTTTTAACCGCGGGCTTTGCTGCGGCGGGTTTTGCTGCCGAAGCTTTCGCACCGGAGGCTTTTGCTTCAACTACTTCACCTTCAATAAACAGGTAAACCGGTTCAGCTACATTAGCAAGCTTTACAGTTACCTTTTTGGTGAATGCACCCATTGCTTCGGCATTGTACGTCACCTTAACATTGTTGGAAGCACCTTTCGCCACGGGCGATTTTGGATACTCAGGTGTAGTACAACCACATTCAGCAGTAGCATTTTCGATTACAACAATCTTGTCAGATACATTCTTAAACGCAAAATTGTACGTAACGGGGGTGTGCTGCTTTATTTTACCAAAGCTGTGTTTCTCTACTTTAAATTCAAGTGGAGCTTTGGTTTGAGCAAATATCGTGATGCTTGCCAGCAATGTCACGAGTAGAAAAGTTAATTTCTTCATATGAGTTGCAAATAAAAGGTTGTTACGTTCAGCAACAACCTTGGTTATAAAATTTTGAAATGGATTTACTTACTACCTTTCTTCATCTTCTCAACCACGCCATTAGCCGGAGCTGGCGTTTCCGGAACTTTGTAACCTTCGCCATGGAATGTTACTTTCTTAGTTAGTCCATTATTGAAGAAAAGATCAGCAGATTTTTCGAAGTGACCTTCTGCAAAACCATTAAAGCCTAACGTAACCTTGATGGTTTCTCCAGGGCCAAAACTTTTGCCTGCTTCGTAGCGCGGTGTGGTGCAACCACAACCTACTTTTACTGATTCAATTTTCACTGAATCTTTACTGATGTTTTTGATTTCAACATCAAATTCCACTGGCTTACCGTAGGCAATTTTACCAAAGTCATGGTTTGCATCTTTGATGTCCAATATCTTGGTAATATCAGCTTGTGGAGCAGCTGTAGGAGTTTGCGCGTTCATAGTCGCAGCAATTAATAAACTGCTCATGAACAGGGTAAATCTTTTCATTTTCGGCTTTGTTTTAAGATTTGTAAAGTTATTGCTTTTGCTAAGAAAATATAGTGCCTATTTTCGCAGCCTTGCGTTTTATATGATTTTTAATTGCAGGTTTTCCTGTTGTATTAATAACGGAAAGTCGGTAATAAAATTTTAAGACCAACAAATAGGCTTGCCAAATAAAAGTAAAAAATCGACGAGCGCCTGTTTTAAAACTGTTTAATATGGATAATCAGCCACTTCAGCCAGAGGTTAACGACGATGTAATGTCGTACGACAGTTTTAGGCAGGAAATTCTACAGGATTACAGGACCGCCATGGTAAGTCGTGAAACCAGCTTGCTCGGACGACGTGAGGTATTAACCGGCAAAGCTAAATTTGGAATTTTTGGTGACGGCAAGGAACTGGCCCAAATAGCCATGGCCAAGTTTTTTCGAAATGGCGATTTCCGGTCGGGGTACTACCGCGATCAGACCTTTATGTTTTCTGCAGGCCTTGCTACGGTAGAACAGTTTTTTGCACAGTTATATGCTGATCCGGATGTAAACAATGATCCCTTTAGTGCAGGCCGCCAAATGAATGCACATTTTGCCACTCAATTTGTAGACGAAGAAGGTAATTGGCTTGACCTGGTAAACAGAAAAAACGTTTCGAGTGACATAGCTCCAACTGGAGGTCAAATGCCGCGTGCCCTCGGGTTGGCATTCGCTTCGAAGGCTTTTAGGAATATTCCTGCAATAGATGAACTGCAACACCTTAGTGACAATGGCAACGAAATTTGCTTTTGCACCATCGGTGACGCCAGTACAAGCGAGGGTCATTTTTGGGAAACCATGAATGCTGCCGGTGTAATGCAGGTGCCGCTTGCTGTTTTTGTTTGGGATGATGGCTACGGCATTTCAGTACCGAAGAAATATCAAACTACTAAAGGTTCTATTTCCGAGGCGTTGGCTGGCTTCCAGAAAAGCAAGACTACAAACGGCATCAACATTTACAAAGTAAAAGGATGGGATTACGCTGGCATGTGCGAAGTGTTTGAAAACGCATTAGAAGAAATGCGCCAAACGCATACACCGGCATTGTTTCACGTAGAGGAGATAACACAGCCGCAGGGACATAGCACGAGTGGTAGCCATGAACGGTATAAAAATCTTGATCGCTTACAGTGGGAGCGGGATTGGGATTGCATTAAAAAATTCAGAGAATGGATTATTGCGAATGGATTAACCTCCAATGAAGAGTTAAGCGAAATTGAAAACGAAGCAAAGGAGCACGTAAAAGAAAGTAAGGCACGCGCCTGGGAGAACTACATTTTTCCGATAAAAAAGCAAGTAGAAAAGACGGTGGAATTGATCAGTGCCTTACACCCGAATGATTCTACAAGCCTGGATGCGCTTCAAAAGCTATCGTCCGAACTTGCAACTAATCGCGAGCCCATGCGTCGCGATGTTTTAAAGGCATTAGGTGCTGCCATCAAGCTTTCACCTAAAGCTGCCAATGCCGAAGCGGTAAGAAAATTTTATCAGGAACTGAAGCAGGAGAATGCAGCATTGTTCAATTCTCATTTGTATAATGAAGGTGAGCGTTCAGCATTGCGGGTGCCAACGGTAGCAGCTTCTTACAAGCCTGATGCTGTGTCAATGAATGGTTACGAGGTTTTGAATAAATACTTTGATCAACTGTTTGCATTTAATCCCAAAGTATTCGCTTTTGGCGAAGACGTAGGCTACATCGGCGACGTAAACCAGGGCTTCAGCGGTTTGCAGGAAAAGCATGGCGACCACCGCATTTTTGATACAGGCATAAGAGAACTTTCTATAGTTGGACAAGGCATAGGAATGGCGCTGCGCGGATTAAGGCCAATTACAGAAATCCAGTACCTCGATTATCTTTTATATGGATTACAGCCTTTGAGTGATGATGTTGCCACCACACACTTTCGCACAAGAGGCCAGCAAAGTTGCCCGCTAATCATTCGAACACGCGGCCATAGGTTGGAGGGCATTTGGCACAGCGGTTCCCCAATGGGTGTCGTTATCAATGCCCTGAGAGGTATTCATGTGTGCGTGCCGCGCAACATGGTACAAGCAGTAGGAATGTACAACACATTGCTGCAGGCAAACGATCCGGGCATTGTAGTAGAGTGCCTGAATGGTTACCGGTTAAAAGAAAAAGTTCCGGCCAATTTGTTAGAGTACACCGTGCCACTTGGAATACCCGAAAAAGTGAAAGACGGCGACGACATCACCATTGTTACTTATGGTTCTACGCTTCGTATTGTTCAGGAAGCCGCGTTGACGCTGGATAGTATGGGCATTAGTTGCGAGGTAGTAGATGTGCAGACGTTGTTGCCTTTTGATATCAACCATACCATTGTTCAATCACTCAAAAAAACCAGCAGAATTATTTTTGTGGATGAAGACGTACCTGGCGGAGCATCAGCCTATATGTTTAACAAGGTAATGGAAGAACAAGGTGGCTATCGTTGGTTAGATGTGGCTGCAAGAACCATCACGGCTAAAGCGCACCGCCCATCTTACGGAAGTGATGGTGATTATTTCAGCAAACCAAATGTGGAAGAAATTATAGAAGTGATAGAAGCAATGATGGCTGAGTGAGTAAAATCAAAAGTCAAAATTCAAAAATCAAAAAGAAAGTGCGGTCAGTTGATCGCATTTTTCTTTATAGCTTGATATGTTATGAGTGAGTTGAACCACATAGGATCATAGGCACATTGAATAAACAAATAGTTTCAGGTATCAAATTACTTTAGTGGACGATCGATGATCAATATTAATTTTGGCGAATCACATGCTCTTTAAAATTCCTTAACCATCCTTTGGGTGATGACGCACTTGTATGCAGCAACCTATAAATTATGACCATACGTGGTTCAATCTTGCTTCGTGTTTTTTAAAAGTACTATCAGCCGTGAGTTAATAGTTCAATTCTATTGTTTACTTTCCCATTGAAAAATATTACGATGAATATAAAGATGTTGGCTGCTGTTCTATTATTACAACTTTCGGCTACCGCGCAGAATGAACCATTGAAACAAAAACTTGCACTGCAAGCAGATCAGTTGGAGCAAAAAGTAATTGGCTGGCGCCGCGATTTTCATGAACACCCTGAATTGGGCAATTTGGAAGTGCGTACAGGAGGCATTATTGCAGCACACCTGAAGTCGCTGGGCATAGAGGTGAAAACTGGTGTGGCCCACACAGGGGTTGTAGGAATATTAAAAGGAGGCAAGCCGGGGCCTGTAGTAGCACTCCGTGCTGATATGGATGGCCTGCCAGTGGTAGAACGTGTGCCGTTGCCATTTGCCTCCAAAGCAAAGTCGAAATATAATGGCCAGGAAGTAGGAGTGATGCACGCCTGTGGTCACGATACGCACGTTGCCATACTGATGGGCGTAGCAGAAATTTTAGCGGCCAATCAAAAAGAGATAAAAGGAACCGTAAAGTTTATTTTTCAACCTGCCGAAGAAGGTGCTCCGGTAGGTGAAGAAGGCGGTGCAGAATTGATGATTAAAGAAGGTGTATTGGGGAACCCGAAAGTAGATGTCATTTTCGGCCTACACATACAGGCACAAACCGCAGTAGGTAAAATCACTTATAAGCCCGGGGGCATGATGGCTGGAGTAAATGACATGAAGATTACCATTAAAGGCCGCCAGTCTCATGGTGCCTACCCATGGCAATCAATCGATCCAATTGTAATAGCAGCGCAGATAATTAACAACCTTCAAACAATTGTGAGCCGCAATTTGGAAATAACGCAAAATGCGGGTGTAGTAACCATTGGTTCCATTCATGGTGGCAACCGTTCTAATATAATTCCTGAGCAGGTTGAGATGTTGGGAACCATAAGAGCTTTAAGCAAAGAGGATGAAGCCATGCTGATCAGCAGGATACGAACCATCGTTACCAAAACTGCAGAAGCGGGCGGTGCAACAGCAGAAGTCATTATTCCTTACAGCTCGCATTATCCGGTTACTTACAACGATCCGGCGCTGACCGATAGAATGTTGCCGACACTGGTTAAAACAGCCGGGGATAAAAATGTAGTATTAAAACCTGCGGTAACCGGTGCAGAGGATTTTTCTTTTTTTCAGGAAAAAGTTCCTGGATTGTTTTTTCAACTCGGAGGAATGTCAAAAGGTAAGGATCCAAAAACAGCTCCTTCGCACCACACACCTGATTTTTATATAGATGAAAGTGGTTTAACACTGGGTGTAAAAGCGCTGGTTAACCTCACGCTTGATTACATGGAAAAGAAATAGCATTCAGGAAATCGATCTGTAAATTTTACTAAACATGATGAAGTTTGCTGCGTCAGTTTTGTTGATCTTGTTTTTATTTGCCGGTTGTACATCCACTAAAAAAGCCTCATCAAAAACTGAGATAGAAATTATCCCACGTTCAGGATGGAATGCCGCAGAGCCCAGAGCGTACAAGCAGCACGTACCTGTACAGATCACCATTCATCACGAAGGCACCCGGCTGGAAGCGACGGATGATGCAGCTAAAAAAATCAAGAACATACAAACATGGGGCATGGATGCTGATCGTAAATGGGTGGACATTCCTTACCATTTTTTGATTGCGCCGGGTGGTAAAGTTTATGAAGGTAGAAATCCATTTACCGTAGGTGAAACAGCAACTGAATACGACCCAACAGGGCATCTATTAATAACCTGCCTGGGTAATCTTGAACAGCAGGAGGTAAGGCCGGAACAACTTGAATCTTTAGTGAAGCTTATCGCCTACTGTTGTAAAAAATATAACATCCCTCACGAAACCATTGCCTCTCACCGCGACCATTCTACACAAACTACTTGTCCCGGCAAAAACTTATATGTCTACCTTGAAAATGGCTATATAAAAAATGCGGTGAAAAAACTGGTTGATTAAAATAGGTTAGACAAATAAAGAATTTTATAGTGCAGAGATTACCATATCTACACCTCATTTAATATCTATTTTTTTAGTGCAGAGGAGCCCGAGATATAAGTTCGTCGTTATAGTGAATTCGGTACATTGCCAATCTTAACAATTAAAATAACCAATGAAATTCTCAAGCCAAAACATGTTATGCAAACAAACTGGAAACGCCATTATTATATTTTGCTTTATTAATTTTTTTGTATTCTTTTCGTGTAAGAAAGAGGCTCAGGTAAGTCTAATAGAGGAGGCCTCTACTTTACAATCTTTTATTGTACATGAGACACTTGCCTTCAAACAATTAAAATTAATTCCGGGAATTTCTGACTCTTTGAAAGTAGCTTTTGACGGTAGCTATTGTAAATATTCAGAACAGCCTGATGGAAACAAACTATGGATCGTTGCATTAAAGAAAGGTAGTTTTGGCTTTGCTAAGTCTAAAGCTTTTATAAGTGAAAAAAACAATAACCTTTCTATTATGATTTTATCGTATGAATACGACAGAAACAAGTATAAAAACGGCGACTTTACTACGTATACAGGAACGATTAGCTTTTACAATGGAAATATGGTCAAGATCAAAGACCTATATTATGATAAAGGAAAACTAACACGTATTGCCGAAGCAGACTGCCCAACTTGCTCTTTATGCAGTAATTGTGCACCCCCTGCTCAAATAAATTGGTGTACATCATATCCAGAACTTTGTTCTGGAGGAGGAAACGGGGATAGCGGACCTGGAGAATGGCAGAACATGCAGCCAGGTGAAAGCGGCGGCGGGGGTCCGGTTAATAATAATTATTCATCTTCAATAAACTACCTTATTATCAATCTTAACCTACCTGGGGCACAGGCAAATTGGCTAAATAACAATCCTGCACTTGCCGACCAGATATATGTTTATCTCAATATCACTAATAGCAGTTTAACTTTCAGTGAAAGAAAACAAATTGCTTACGATCATTTGTTTAATATGATGTCGGATGCGACATACTTATCGTTTGTCAACAACCATAGTCAGACGAGCGCAAATGTAATTGTATGGTGGGAAGATACTAATTGGTTAAGTAATCCGAATAATTTCAATTTAGATATAGAGGATGATCAGCAATTATCTGAATTAACCGCTGCAGAATTGGCTTTGGCTTTACTTTATCCATTTCAAGCTTACCAGATCAAATTAAACGTACCTAAAGCATTTGAAATAGCCGATTTAAAAATGGGAACTGTTGGCGCTCACATTGGTTTAAATGATAAAAAAGATGCATTTAGACATGCTTATTTTCAAGCAATTAATACAAGGGATGTCTTAGCCCCATCGTGGCCTCTAATCAGTTCATCAACCATTGTTGGATTGTTTTCTATGGCGCATGAAAGTGAAACTCCGCCTCAGTTAGCTTTGGAAGAGCAAATGGATTCATTTAATAACAATGTGGGAATAACATACTGCTGGAATTGTCTTCCTGTAATATCTTCTAATGAAAGTATTGCTAACGACATTATTACGAAAATGAATAATGGCGATTTGAGATATTTGAGACCTTTAGATCATACTGATCCTTACTGGTATGTAGGCCCGAACGGATCACCAAACACAGCCACTGATGGAATAGTGTTACCGCCAAATCTGAATCCTACGATTTTAACTCCTACCAACCAATAATAACATGAGCAGGTATTTTCCTTTAATCCTAAAATTACTTTTATTAAATTCTTGTATTGCTCAAGACAACTCTAAAAAACATTTTGTTTCCATAATTAATAAAACTACGATTGCAATTGATTCTGTTCTCTTATATCCAAAATTGAAAATGCTTCAACCGTTGGGACCCAGAAAAATATGGACTATTCAAATTGATTTAGAGGATGTTAAAACTTCAGGTGAAGGGGCCTTTCCCATATTTATATTTCAGAATAACAAAAAGTATAGCGCACAGTGGGGCTTTCATGATTGGGGATACATGGCTAAGCAACACGATTCGGTTTACTTATTTGCAAATGGAGTGAATTATAAGGAGGAGAATTTAATTAAGCCTGTTGATTTTATTTTGTTTATAGGGTATAAGACTTCTGAAAAAATTGACTCCATTAGAGTGGCGCCAGGTACTATAAGGAAGCAATTTGACAGATCATTGAATACAGAGTTAATATTAGATTTTGATAAATTCAAGATAGACCCTCAAATCAAGATTTATCAGCAAGGAAAAATGTTTAACGTGCGTATTGACCATGATTGGACAGACTGGAATAATGCACAGGAAATAATTAAAATCTATGATAATGGAGTTGTTTCAAAATAAAAAATACGGTAGTCTTTTGGAGACTACCGTATTTAATAAATTTTAGAACTTCTATTTTGCCAAACTTTGAATTACATCGTACTTGGTAAGAATCTGGAAGTTGCCGCTTTCATCTTTTGCTATTACCGCTCCATTTTCTTTAGTGATTAACCCACTCACTTTTTCCACCGGTGCATCATAGGCTACCATTGGGTAAGGTGCCTCCATAACTTCTTTCACGGGTTGGCTTTTTATATCAGGGTTGCTTATAATTTTTTTGAACAGTCCACCTTCGCTGATTGAACCTACAATGCCTTCACCATTTAAAACAGGGATGTGTTCAATATCGTATTTCTTCATCAGTTCCACTGCTTCAGAAACCGTTTGAGTTGGGGCAATCGTAACCAACCTTTTACTGCCGCGTCCACTTACGATGTCTTTAAAAGTTTTTACATCAAGGAAGCCTCTTTCCATCATCCACTGGTCGTTATAAACTTTTCCAACATAGCGGCTTCCATGATCATTGAAGATTACAACTACTACATCTTCTTTCTTTAGCTTGTCTTTTAATTGTAGGATTCCTTTTACGGCAGTGCCAGCACTGTAGCCCACAAAAATTCCTTCTTCCCTGGAAATGCGCCGCGCCATTACCGCGCCATCTTTATCGTTTACTTGTTCAAATAAATCGATCACGCTCATATCATAATTCTGCGGAACGAAATCTTCTCCAATTCCTTCGGTAATGTAGGGAAAGACCTGGCTGTGGTCCATTTCACCCGTTTCATGATATTTCTTTAACAACGATCCAAAGACATCGATGGCCCAAACCTGAACGGCTGGATTTCTTTCTTTGAAATACTTGCCGAGCCCGGCAATGGTTCCACCCGTACCTGTAGCCACAACCAGGTGTGTTAATTTGCCTTCTGTTTGCTCCCAAATCTCTGGACCAGTAGTTTCATAATGCACCTGACGGTTTGCAAGATTATCGTACTGGTTCATGTGAAAGGAATTCGGAATTTCTTTTGCCAGCCTTTTTGCTACTGAGTAATAGCTGCGGGGATCATCGGGTTCTACGTTGGTAGGACAAACAATTACTTCGGCACCAACGGCTTTTAATATGTCTGCCTTTTCTTTGGATTGCTTATCGGTGGTGGCAAAAATGCATTTATACCCTTTTACGATAGCCGCAAGTGCAAGGCCCATTCCCGTGTTGCCACTAGTGCATTCAATGATGGTTCCGCCTGGTTTTATTTTGCCTTCCTGTTCGGCAACCTCCAACATTTTAAGTGCCATCCTGTCCTTCATAGAATTGCCGGGATTGAAATATTCAACCTTTGCCAGCACCGTACATGGCAGCTCTTTGGTTACACTATTTAGTTTAATGAGAGGAGTATTCCCTATTGTTTCCAGGATATTGTTAAACCACATACAAGCAATTTTATTTAGCGGCCAAAGGTAGGGAAAATGACTTGGCGAGGTGTTGCTGAAATGCCAAACAAGTAGGCGGCTCCTTTAGATTTCAGCGTGGTAAAGTGCGTTTATAGAAAAGGAAGAACTCAGTACCGAAACTGCATTTTTGTGTTTGCTAATTTTGAGGTAATGAAGTTCGGCAGGCATTAACTCTTTTTCCAAAACAACAAGTTGTTTGCTTTTTTGCGAACGGGTATTGCAGGCTCCGAAACAGGAACTCCTAGTGAAGACAATGCTTCCGCATCTTGCCAATCAGAGAGACTCTCATACCAAATTTTGTCAAGACTTTTTAATCCCTTTTGCTGTAGGTACTCCAGGGTAAATGGACCTGAGATAAACTTCCCTTTTTTGAGAACGTAAATTTTATCCATATCAGTTAGTAATGAAGCGTTCTAAAGATACCGCTCAATAGTCTAACAGTATATGAATTAAAAAGTTTTAAGTTGATTAACGCAGCACTTCCCTGGCTTTTTTTACAAAATCATCTGTTCGATTCATAACCTGGAAATATCCATTCTGCCGCCACATTTGCCTTGCTATAAGCCCGGGAATACGCCTTAAAATATCAGCCTTATCCTTTGCATTTACTTTGTTCAGGTCAATGGTATCCCTTGCGGCAAACACCTTCAACGCTTCCCATTCCATTTCATTTGCCTGGAATGCATCAGCTAGTTCGTTTGCTTTTTTATACGATCCAAAGTTTTGTTTGCGCTGTATGTAGTAAGTGTAAATGAAATTACTCAACGTTCCTTTCATGTAAAGCCTTACAGTCTCCTTGCCCATGCTGGTGGTGTCGAAAGGAACATACACATCCGGGGTTATGCCACCTCCACCATAAACAATTCTGCCTTTGGGTGTTTTGTACGTAGTACCCGATTTCTTCGTCGTGTCGCCTTTCAATACTTCGCCGTTTTGAAAACGTGAGGTCACTTCTTCCTCATACTTGTCGTATCCATCTTTATAAGATTTTTGAATGTTGCGGCCAAGCGGCGTAAAATAACGGGCAACCGTAAGGCGTAAAGCTGAACCATCACTTAAACCAAACTGTTCCTGTACCAACCCTTTACCAAAAGTGCGTCGACCTACGATAGTAGCACGATCCCAGTCTTGCAACGCTCCACTCAGTACTTCGCTGGCACTCGCAGATCCTTCATCTACCAACACTACCAGTTGTCCTTTTTCAAACAGTCCATCCCGCTTACAGCGGTACTCAAACTTGGCTACATGCGATCCTTCTGTGTACGTGATCAGTTTATTTTCATCCAAAAATTCATCTGCTATGTTTACGGCCTCACCTAGCAGGCCGCCGCCATTTCCCCGTAAATCAAGTACCAGTTTCTTCATGTTTTCTCCACGTAATCTTTCCATGGCCATCATGAACTCACGATAAGTACTCTGCGAAAATTTAGCAATATGAATGAATGCAGTTTCAGAATCCATCATAAATGCGGCATCTACCGATGGAACTGAAATGGTACCCCTTTCAATTGTGACAGGAATGAGTTTGGTGTCGCGCAGCACGCTCAACTTTACCGAACTTCCTTTGCTGCCGCGCAGCAGTTTGCGTATGTCTTCACTCTTTAGGCCATTGCCAGCTACCTGGATGGTATCGTTTACCTTAATCATTTTATCACCCACCAGCAGGCCTGCTTTTTCTGACGGACCGCCAGCAAGTACATTCAGTACATTTACGGTATCATGGAAAAGCTGAAATTCAACACCGATACCGCTGAAGTTTCCACGAAGATCATCATTGACCAAAGTAAGGTCTGTGGCCGGTATGTAAACTGAGTGCGGGTCAAGGTTGTGAAGTAAGGATTGGATGGTTTTATTACCAAGCGTATCAGTACCTACTGCATCCACATATTTTAAGCTGATAAGATCCAGTACTTCCTGGAAGGTGTTTCGGTTGGCAACTTTAAAGAAACTCGTCATGGCGGTGTTCTCCCGCAGTTTAAAGCCGACTATCATTCCAAAAACCATCGTTACCGAAAACAATAAGGGCAACCAAACCTGCAACTTCTTTGAGCCCATTCTACTTTTACTCTCACGCATAAGCTGCGAATTTCACCAATTCTCTGCAATAAATTTCAAGCGAAATTTTATTAACCTGCTTTTTGACAAACCAATAAGAGCCTGGTTGAAACTATCGGTGAGAATATTTGAGGTTCTGATTTCCCTAATGACCCAATGACTATTAATTCCACGCCCCATCGAATAACCGACCAATGACTAATGACCATTGTCTCACTGACTACTCACAGCTCACCCCTCACTATCTCGATCCCAAATCACTTATTTTTACGCCCAACCTCAAAGTTTGCAGATGAACACAGTTATTAAAAAGTACGACCCCGTAAAATACAAAACACCTACAGGATCGCAGATCAGTTGCAAAGGATGGATACAAGAAGCTGCATTGCGTATGTTGCTAAACAATCTTGATCCAGAAGTGGCAGAGCGGCCGGATGATTTGATTGTATATGGAGGCCGCGGCAAAGCTGCAAGAAATTTTGAAAGCCTCGACCTCATCATCAAAGCATTGAAGGATGTGGAGAATGATGAAACGCTCCTAATACAAAGTGGTAAGCCAGTCGGTATTCTTAAAACGCACAAAGACGCACCACGTGTTTTGTTGTCGAACTCGCAACTGGTACCCAACTGGGCCAATTGGAAGCATTTTACCGAACTGGAACAAAAAGGCTTGATGATGTACGGCCAAATGACTGCTGGCAGTTGGATTTATATCGGCTCGCAGGGCATTGTTCAAGGCACTTACGAAACCTTTGCAGCCATAGCCGATAAACATTTTGGCGGCAGCCTGGCCGGGACATTATGTGTGACGGCTGGTCTCGGCGGCATGGGTGGCGCTCAGCCATTAGCAGTTACCATGAATGATGGTGTGTGCCTGGTGGCGGAGGTGGAAGAATGGCGAATTGATAAGCGCATCGAGACAAAGTACCTGGACGAAAAGTACAGGAACATTGACGAGGCAATCGACCGATCGCTACAGGCAAAACAGCAGCGCGAACCATTGAGCATTGGCGTATTGTGCAATGCGATAGAACTACTGGAACGCTTGATTGAGAGAAGAATCCAGGTAGATGTATTAACCGATCAAACCAGCGCACACGATCCGTTGATTGGTTATGTGCCGCATACATTAGCCAACGAACAGGCAAATGTTTTGCGTGCTGACAATCCAGACCAATATATGGACCTGGCGTACGATAGTATGAAGCTTCATGTATCGCTCATGCTCAAGTTGCAAGCACTAGGCGCCATCACATTTGATTATGGCAACAACATAAGGGCGCGTGCAAAAGAACGCGGACTTGAAAATGCATTTGATTTTCCAGGCTTTGTTCCAGCTTACATACGACCGCTTTTTTGCGAAGGCAAAGGTCCATTCCGCTGGGCGGCGCTAAGTGGCGACCCCAATGATATTGCAGTAACGGACGAAGTAATCATAAACTTATTCCCTGAAAATAAAACCATGATCCGCTGGATGAAAATGGCGAAAGAACGAATTGCTTTCCAGGGGTTGCCTGCAAGGATCTGTTGGCTGGGCCAGGGCGAAAGAGAGAAAGCCGGACTTGCCTTTAATGAGTTGGTGAGAACTGGAAAAGTAAAAGCGCCAATTGTGATCGGAAGAGATCACCTTGATACCGGTTCTGTAGCATCGCCGAACCGCGAAACAGAAGCAATGCTGGATGGCAGTGATGCTGTTGCGGATTGGCCGGTCTTGAATGCATTGATAAATACTGCCGGTGGAGCCAGTTGGGTTAGTCTCCATCATGGTGGTGGAGTAGGAATGGGCTATAGCATACATGCGGGTATGGTGATAGTAGCCGACGGAACCATGGATGCCGAAGAGCGATTGAAACGGGTGCTTAGAAACGATCCCGGTATGGGTGTGATACGCCATGCCGACGCAGGCTATGAAACTGCAAAAGAAGTGGCAAAGGCCCACGGGCTAGACTTAACAGAAAGATTGTAGCGTGCGAAGACTTATGTTCAACCTAATTAAAAGTGTTTTTGTTTTTATGCTGCTATTTGCGAGTAAGACGCTGTTTGCTCAATTTGGTACCGAACGAATAGAAATGAAGCAACACTGGAGCGGCTATTCTTTCATGGTAGATGATAAGAAAATTAAATTGCAGGAAGCATTAAAGATGATGGCCGCTGTAGATTCCATTGCATACGCCAAAATGCTGCAATCAAGAAAAAAGAAATATTGGGCTGCTTCGCTGGGTGGCCTCGGCGCAATAATGATGGCCTATCCATTGGGCGAAATGTTGGCTGGCAAAAAGGCGAAATGGCCAATAGGTTTAGCAGGTGCAGTGCTCGCTGGCATATCCATTCCAATTAATAGCAAAGCACGTATGCAGGCGAATGATGCACTCGAATTATACAATAATAAAGTTACCTGGAGGCATCATCCCGCAACACAAGTGTACTGCCTGGTTTTGCAACCTACAGCCGTTGGTCTCAAAATATCTCTTTAGAAATTAGAATGAGGCTCGCAGAGGGCTAATTCATCATTAGCACGTTCACACTTCGCTGCAGAATATTAAAGGCGATTTCCGCCATCAGGTTTTCTTTATCAAGTGTAGGGTTTACTTCAGTTATTTCAAAGCAACAAATTTTACGGTTTTGCATAAACTTGCTCACCAGGTCTTCTGCTTCACGTTCACGTAGTCCATTGCTTACCGGTGTGCCGGTGCCTTTGGAAATGGAAGAGTCCAAACAATCCACATCAAAACTAACGTAGATGTCGGTGCAGTCACTGAGGTAACGAATAGCGGCCCGCACTATATTTTCCGGTCCTTTTCTGCGGACTTCATTGGTAGTAATTACTTTCATCCCATACTTCTCAATCAGGGCTCTTTCTTCTTTTTCATAATCGCGCAGCGAAATAAAAACAATGTCTTCCCCTAAAATTTTTGGTGAGATCTTTCCCAAATTCTTCAACGCATTCCATGCTTTTCTTGTGTCGTCGTCTAGTTCATGAACAGCGTTATCAATATTGTCTTCTGCCAGCGCTGTGGCCAAAGGCATACCATGCATATTGCCGGAAGGCGTAGTGTAAGGTGTATGTAAATCTGCATGTGCATCAATCCAGATGACGCCCAGTTTAGCATTGGGCTTGGCCAGTTTTATGCCGGCAATGGTTGCTCCTGCCATGCTATGATCGCCGCTAAGCACTACCGGGAAGAAGTTACTTTTAATTGAGTCAGTAACAGCCTTACTCACCTTATCATACATGCTACTAATACCTTTGATGCGTTTCGCATAAGGAGAAGCAATGGGTTCAAAGAGGATATTATTTTCGGGGGGAATTTTTTCCGATGGGAAGTGTACAAAGAAATTACTCATAAAGTCGAGCGCTGCTATTTTAATGGCATCGATCCCGAGGCTTGCACCCCGTGTACCCGCACCTATTTCTGAGGGAACTTCTATTAATTTAATATTCTTCATAAAGACAAATCGTTTGTGTAACTACTTGCAGAACTAACAACGCTAAAATGGTACGCTTATTTATTCCGGAATATAAAAGTTAGCCGGTAACATCAGGAAAATGAATAAGTAGCTATGGAATGTGCAAGCTGCAAGCATAGAATAGGTTGGCAGCAAATGTAAACAAGTTCGACGAACTGAGCCACTGTGCAGGAGAAGGAAGAAATACTTTACAAATACCGTTGGATAGTGCTATTCATTTCTAAGTCGCCCGAAGCAGCCAACACTTTAAAGCGAATAAACATTTCTTCGGCGTACCAATCTTCCTTTCTGGTTTTTCTCATTATTTCGGCGTGCTGCCGCGTTTGATAAGCATAGTTCTTCATGCTTTGTTTGCTTTCCCAAATACTAAAGGTTGCCTGCTTTATCCAGGGAATTTCACCAATGCCTACTGAGGTAATAAAGCCTGGCGATGTACTTAAAGGACCAGCTGCGTATGCCACATTCTTCCAAAAGCTTTTAACCTTAGATAAACGGATGGTCGCCCTTGTTAAAACAGCAATCAATCCTTCGTGGTCAGTGCTTTTTGGTAGCGCTCCGAACACCTCTTTTTTATCCCACAAACCATTGCCTTCTATGGGTTCAAGCACAATCGTACATTGCTTCGCGCCAAAGAATTTATACCAACCATTTATAAACTTTCCATGTGCGGTGTCCATTAAGCTCTCTGCACTTGAGTGTAGAGAAAATTCTGGTTTCAGCGCAACCAGCAAGGCCCATTGTTGTAAGTCGGGGACAATATCAAACGTTCCGTTTTTGCCACTACCCATCAATTTAAAAAAAGAAATATTGCGATTGAGCATCAAGGGAAGTCTGAATATAGCCATCGATAAAAATCCAGCCCATGCAAGCCAACTTTTGTAACGAACCACTGTGAGCATAACCATCATAAAAGCAAGATAAGATGAAGCACATGAAAGATGAGAAAGACGGATAACATTGGGTGAAGTCAAAAGGTTCGATTAGATATCGAGCCAATTCGGCAACTACAACTCACCTGAGCTAAGTCTAAAAATGAGGTATAAAAAAATAAGCGTAAGGACAATGGCACCAATCACCTTATACTTATTCCAATACGTTTGTAAGCGGACCTGTTTCGAAAATTGATAGATGCGTTGATAGGTACCGTTGTCTGTGCCGGCAATAGCGGCAAGCTGAAAACAGATTTTCTCTACGTACACATAAGGCAGGTAACGTGCGCAAACCAGTATTTCGTCTATAATTTTCTTGTTGATCCTGACGTCGTTTTGTTGCTTCAGCATGGCTAGGTTTTGCCTGGACAGTAAGTGCTCGATCTGCTGAAAAACAGCCACTTTATTCATGCGGTAAGGATCGAGCAGTGTTACCTTTTTCTTTAGTTCGATGGTTTGATGTAATAATGTTTGTGCCGTTACAGGCGCGGGCCCCTTGGGTTTTTGGCCGGTACCGTTATAATTGTTTGCGTTGGTTCTAAAGTTGTAATCGCTTCTACTTTTTTCATCGCTCAACACTCTATAGGCTTCCAGCACTTCTTTAAAGTGTGCCTCCGAAACTTTGTTTCCATTGTTTTTGTCGGGATGGTGCTTGATGGCCAATCTCCTGTACGACTTTTTGATGTCGCCTGCAGATGCATTGGGTGCCACCTCTAATATTTTGTAATAGTCTTTCTTCATTTAGGCGCAGAAACGGCAGCAATGATATTAAAATTTTTGAATGCTACGCAAACAGACAGTAATGTCGGGACCAACGACAGTAAAAAAAATCACGGGCATCAGGCAAAAAGAGTTGAAAAGAAAGGTAATCACATGTAGATCAACTTCTTGGTTTAATTCCTCCCCAGGGTCATTGGATTTGTAACAACAGCGTATTATTTTGTATGACTTAAAACAAACGTTATGAAAAAAATTGCGATGACTGCACTGATGTTGGCTGGTGCTCTTTTGCTTCAGTTTCAGTTACCAGCTCAGGGCTTTCTAAAAAAGCTGAAGGAAACGGCTGATAAGGCATTGGAAAAAAAGGTAAATGAAAAGGTAGGAATTGAAGATAAGTCGAAGGAGCAAGAGCACCAGAATAAGTCAGGCAGCGAAAGAACAGGGAAGGCTACCAACAAATCGGGAGCAGGATTAAAAAGCACCACACCGCCTGATGTAGCGGAACAGATTAGCGATGCCAACAAAGCGTACACCGCAAAAAATTATAACGACGCACGGTACTCCGTACAACAGGCTTTACTGGGTGTTGAGCTGCAAATTGGAAAGGAAATACTAAAATCATTGCCCGCTACAGTAAGTGGATTGCCATCGGATAGCACCAATGATAGAGTTGTGAGTACAAATTGGGGGTGGGCTAATTTAACGATCGCCCGTACGTACAACAAAGCAGATAAGGAATTGAATATTTCAATTGGCAATAACCAACTGTATTCTGGGCTTACTGCGCTTTATTTTAACTCTTCCTACTCTATGCAAACCGACGGGCAAAAAGAAAACATAAAGCAGATAAGGGTTAAAGGAAACAAGGCGATCATTCAATACGATGCAAGTGATGGCTACTCGGTAATAGTGCCCTTAGGTCAGTCAGGTGTTATTGCGTGGACGGGTGTAAACTTTGCCACTGAAGATGAGATGATGGCAGCGGTAAATGCATTTGATATTGATAAAGTGAAATCATTACTTGGAGAAAAATAAAAAACTTACCCATGAAACAGATAACTATATTTCTAATAAACATATTGAGTGTGGTGGTAGCCAGTAGTCAGGACTTTGTAAAAAATGCCGCTACCGCCAAACAGTCTTATAACGCAGGTAAATTAGAAGATGCGCATTTTGCCCTGCAGCAAATGTTAGTGGAATTGGACATTACCATTGGTAAAGAGGTGCTGAAGCTACTGCCTGCTCAAATGGAAACAATGAAAGTAAACACAGTAGATGATAACGTGACAGCCAACATTGGTTTTGTTGGGGCAACTGTTCGTCGCTCTTATGGTGCAACTGATAAACGTGCCGAAATAAATATCATTAGCAACTCACCCATGGTAGGTACGCTCAATGCTTTGTTTAATAGTCCGTTAATGAATTTTGCCAATAATGGCGATACCAAAATGGTAAAAGTTCAGGGCTATAAAGCGCGGGTTACAAAGGAATCTTCTTCTGACAAACCAGGGTACAAAGTTGAGATTCCTTTCAATTCTGCACTGGTCACTATTACTGCAAATAACTGTACAGAAACACAGGCGCTGGCTATGGCTAATACACTGCCTTATGCGGAGATTGCCAAGCTGATCCAGTAGCGATTTGTTTTTTACACCAACAAAGCCGAAGTATTGAAATGCTTTGGCTTTGTTGTTTTTAGATCAACCCTAGCTCACTAAAAACGCACCCTTATACCCTTTAAACAGCAGGGCGAATCGCCTATCTTTGCGGCGCATTTTTAGTATTGATTTTCTTTAATTTTTAGATAAACGATTGCTGTTATGACTAACAAAGAAGTGTATATAGTTGCCGCCGTAAGAACGCCATTGGGCAGTTTTGGCGGCGCTTTAAAAGATGTTCCCGCTACAAGGCTTGGCGCCGCAGCCATTAAAGGTGCATTTACAAAAGCAGGCATTCAACCCGACCAGGTAGATGAATTATTGATGGGTTGTGTTATCCAGGCAAACCTGGGGCAAGCACCTGCAAGGCAAGCAGCCAAGTATGCCGGCCTTCCGGATAAAGTAATTTGTACCACCGTAAATAAAGTTTGCGCAAGTGGAATGAAAGCCATTGCTCAGGGTGCGCAAAGTATTTTGCTCGGCGATGCGGATATTGTAGTAGCTGGTGGAATGGAAAATATGAGTGCAGTGCCATTCTATATTGAGAGTATGCGTTGGGGCAATAAGTATGGAGGCGCCAGTTTAATAGACGGTCTTCAAAAAGATGGGTTAACCGATTGCTACAGCACGCTTGCCATGGGATGCGCAGCCGACTTTTGTGCTGCTGAAAACAAAGTAAGCCGCGAAGACCAGGATGCATTTGCAATAGAAAGTTACAAGCGTAGCCAGGCTGCATGGGAGAGTGGAAAGTTTGCAGATGAAGTAGTGCCTGTTGAAATTCCTTCCAAAAAAGGCGACCCGATTGTAGTGTCCAAAGATGAAGAACCATGGAACGTAAAGTTTGACAAGATTGCTGGTTTACGCCCGGCGTTTGGCAAAGAGGGTACTGTAACGGCCGCCAATGCAAGTACGATGAATGATGGTGCAGCCGCAGTAGTATTAATGAGTAAAGAAAAAGTTGATGAACTTGGGATTAAACCCATAGCCAAAATACTCAGCTATGCTGATGCTGAACAGGAACCGGAATGGTTTACAACTACGCCGAGTATTGCCGTTCCTAAAGCGGTGAAGAAAGCTGGGTTAGAAATGAGTGATATTGATTTTGTAGAATTGAATGAAGCTTTTAGTGTGGTTGGAATAGTGAACGCACAAAAGATGAATCTTGATTTGGCTAAGGTAAACGTGAATGGTGGGGCAGTGTCTATTGGTCATCCGTTGGGATGTAGCGGCGCAAGAATAATTGTAACCCTGTGCAATGTGCTAAAACAAAACAATGGTAAAATTGGTGCCGCCGGAATTTGTAATGGCGGCGGCGGTGCAAGCGCTATGGTAATTGAGTTGATGTAAATTATTTCTATCAATAGTTTTGGGAGCCCACAAAAAACGTGGGCTCTTTTCGTGGGTTGATGTTTTCATTCTATTTTTCAATCTTTATTTTTAGGTCATGCACATTGAACTGCGCATAGCAAAGGAATCGGACGTATCACTTTTGGCAGAGCTGGGTGCTCAAACATTTTATGACACCTTTCATGAACAGAATAAGCCGGAGGACATGGATGTATTCTTACGCACTTATTTTACTGACGCTGCGGTAGCAAAGGAGTTGAATAACCCATTCAACACCTTTATCATTGCGCAGATACGTGCCGAGCCGGTTGGTTATCTCAAAATCATTCAATTACCAAACACTTCAGACGGAGAGGGCACACTGGAAATTTCACAACTATATGTTGTAAAAGAACAAATTGGAAAAGGTGTAGGAAACAGGCTCATGCAGTATTGCATTGATCTCGCCAAAGAACAGAAAAAGACAGCCATATGGTTAGGCGTTTGGGAGCACAATCAAAAAGCGATTGCATTTTACACTCGCTTTGGTTTTGAAAAAGTTGGTGAGCACATCTTCATGCTGGGCTCCGATAAACAGAATGACTGGCTGATGAAGAAAATACTTTAATGCGTTCGGTAAAAGAGCAAAGTTTTATTTTGTACTAGCAATGCAAAATGTGTAACGGTGACTTGTTGGTTGATAATCTTTAATTTGGCTTACTGATTCGTTTAATAACATAAATACACGCATTGGCTGCTATTTTAAACTGCGTACACTAAGTATATGACAAAGGACATTTTATGATAAATGTGAAACTAAATATAATTGAACCGTGGGAATGCGGAATTAATAAATTTGTAGAACATGACACACGTAGAAATAAGAGATAAATTTTTAAAGGGTGGTAAACTTCCAGTCGAGCGTTTATTAGAGAAAAAGCGCCGAGACAATTCCTTTATCGTAATATCGGATAAAGGGAAAGTAGTTAAGATAGATGCCAAGACGCTGAAGAAATAACACTTAGCCAACATTCGTATTTGTATAGTATGGCCGGAGGTACTTACATAAATTTAAAAGCCAACAAGCTAATAAGAAGCCTGATTATTTTTGTTATCTATATCCCTTGATATTTTGTCGGTGTTATAATTAAAACGATCACAATAATGTTATAAATGATAATTGTGATGGGTAATTAAATCAGACAAAAACCCCTTACAAATACCGCTCTATCGTAATCCTCGTATGATGAAGCACATGTCCGAAAATAATATAGCCCAAAGCATTTACAGTAATTGCATTCCCGTTTGCCAACCCTTGTTGTTGCAACTGCTCATCATCTAAACTTAGCAGCAGGTAATTGGTGGATAGGCGGGTGGCTTCTAACTCAGCCAGTAAATCATCCCAACTGCGTCCATTGGCTTTGCTATTAGCCGCATACACGTTTTCATCAAACCCGGGAAAGGACGTTTCATCTTTTCGTGCAATGCACATTGCCCTGTAACTCATCACCCGCTCCGTATCTATCACGTGTTGCAGCATTTCTTTGATGGTCCACTTACCAGGTGCGTAGCTGTAGGCTTCCTTCTCCACCGGAATGTTTCTCCAAAACTTCAAAATCTCGTCGCTGTACCTGCTCACTGAATCGCGTACGTTTTCAGCATCAACCAGGTTGATATAGGTAGCATAGAATGGAGGGTATGTATTAGCAGCTGGTTTTGCCATTGTTATCGGTTTAATGTCATTGTTTTCAACGATGACTTTGGAAGTGTAATTACTTTTTCTTCTTTGTTTTCAGGCTGTAAGGTAGCTGCCAATTTAATAGCGTTGTAAGCATTTAGAGTCCCACCTGAAGAGCACAGCTTGCTCATGGATACTTTTTCTTTTGTTCCAGGCTTATTCACCATGGCGGTATCCATTTTATTTACAGAATGTTCTATCACAAATTTCACCTGCTTTGCAGACAATTGAGGATAATAAGAACGGATGAGTGCTGCCACACCACTTACGATCGGTGCTGCCATACTTGTTCCTTTCTCAAAGCCGTACTTGCTGTCGCCAGGCAGCGTAGCGTAGATTTTTTCTCCCGGTGCAAATACATCCACACTCTTTGCACCGTAATTACTAAAGTCAGCAATCGCGCTGTTAGAAATGACAACGTCTGAACTGGCGCCTACGGAAATGAAATTAGTGGCCGTGCTGTTGTACGTTTTTAGCTGGCGGTTGGGAAACGTCTCTGTCTCATCATTATTCGCGGATTCGTTACCAGCTGCATGTACCAGCAACACGTCCTTCATTTCTGCATATTTCACTGCATCATCTACCCATCTCTTTTCTGGTGAAATGCTTTTGCCAAAGCTCATGTTAATCACTTTTGCCCCATTATCCACTGCATATTTTATCGCTAAAGCAATGTCTTTGTCGTATTCGTCGCCTTCAGGCACGGCGCGTATCGTCATGATCTTTACGTTGTCCGCAACTCCATCCATGCCAATGCCATTATTCCTCTTCGCTGCAATAATGCCACTTACGTGGGTGCCGTGCAGCGGTGCTGCACCCATCACATCATTGTTGCCATAGAAACGATCATTGATGTTAGCATATTGATCCTTTACAATGTCCTCCCGATAATTTACGGGTGCAATATCTTTTGCCTCTAAAGCCGATTTTTTGTCAAGCAGGTATTCTTCCAATTGAGTAAACAATCCTTTGTTGGTTTCTTCCCTTTCAAGATCAGTTATCTTAAGAAAGGTGAGGTAACCCATCTTTGCCTGCTTTGCCTGCGGGGTTAGGGGTTGAAACTTTTCTACTGCTTCAGCATTAAAAGTGTCTTTGCCCATTTCCTTAATCAATATTTTTTCGTTCTTCCGGGCAGTTTTGTAGGCCATTTCTAAAAACATGGTAGCAACCTGCTCATCCCGATCAATATCCAACAGTTCGGCTGCTTTTTTCCACAACGTATATTCAGACTTCTCAGGCGCAGCCAATTCTGATTCCTTTACTTCTTTCTTATAAAATTTTTCCTTGTAGCGATGATAGATGCGTGTGGCTTCACGTGACTCCTTTTCTATGTTTCGTCCATCTTTTCCTCCTATGAAGTTCCAACCATTCACGTCATCAATGTAACCGTTTCTATCATCGTCTTTTCCGTTTCCGGCAATCTCTTTTGTATTCTTCCAAAGCACCGCCTTAAGATCTTCATGCGTTGTATCAATACCACTATCAATTACTGCTACAATTACAGGCTTGCTTTTTTTGCCTTTCAGGAATTCGTATGCCTGGGCTAAACTAATGCCGTGCAAACTGTCAGCTTTCGCATCCTTCAAGTGCCAGCCTTTTAAATTTTGCTGGCTCTGTGCTGCCGCAGTTAAGCAAAGCAACATGGCCACAATGAACATTTTCCTCAATTGCATTAAACCGTTTTTATGGAAACAAATTTCAGGAATGCCCTGCAACAACGGGGTGCCAACAAGAAACTTTATGAAATCATTAATGCACAGTCATTTAGCATCGTCGGTTCATGTACTGCAATTGTTGACGTGGCTATTATTCAGCGAATACTGGAACAGCTGAAAAAGTAATCATTGTTATTATTTTATGGGTCCATTAATGACGAAAGTCATGCGCCATAAAAAACCGAAATGTAACTTTACCCTATACAAAAATGCTGGCGCAATTATTTTATAACCAATTACTAAACATGCTACTATGAATGAGAATAGAACGATCAAAGGCACCTCGGTAGAGGATGCCGTAGAACAATTAACAACGGATGTTACCTGGAGCGAAAGTCCTAATAACTACCGGGCAACCATCCATACCGGCACTCACGATGTTTTTCTGGAAACAGTACGTTCGGCAGGTGGAGGCGATGAAGGATGGGGATTTGAGCAAACAACCTTGATGACTAGTTTGCCGTCGAATAACCAATTTAAGTTTGCTATTACTCCCGAAGATGTCATTAATCGGATTGGTAAATTCTTCGGAATGCAAGATGTGAAAATCGGGTACCCTGAATTTGATGACAATGTTTTGGTGCAAACCAACGATGAAGTAAAGCTGAAGCAAATATTTGCAGATAGTTCACTTAGGAGCATTTTTCAAAACCTGTCCGGCTATTCATTTCATATTGATAAGGCAGAAAAAGGAGAGGGAGATCATTTACACCTTGTGATACAGCATGCCATCACCAATACGGCTGATTTAAAAAAACTCTTTGGTGCATTTAACCAGGTATTGCACGCGCTTAGCTAAGGCAAGGCAAGTTTTTCAAAGTCTGTTTCCCCAATATTTCTAATGGACTATTGGGGATTTTTTGTTTAAATCCGTAAATTCATTGTTGTGCAATTTCGTTATTGCAGATCATTTGACTACGCACATCTTAAAATTATAAAGTACGGATTGGTTGTTTTGGCATAGTTGTTTTATTCATAAGCTGCCGATTCGTTTTTCTACTCCAATATTCTGATTAAGACCACTACTTACTACCTACTGCTGTATTATTTAGTTTAATCAGAGATTTATGAATGTAAAATTCTACAACATTTTGGTAGGGATACTCTCTCCGTTTTTACTCCAGGCCCAGTTTGCTTTTACCAGCAATTCAGTGTCCACATTGCCCGATCCGGTAACGCGTAAAGAATCTGCCATGAAGCGCAGCATTTACGCTACTGATGTAAGGCAGAACCTTGGGAAGCAAATCAATCTTTGCAGTAAAGTGTACCACGCAAAGCCTATTAAAAGTGAGACGGGAAAACTAGTTCAAATGAATGTTGGTGGCGCGTATATGAATGAGCGAATCGAGGTACGTTTGCGATTTGATGATGAAGCAAAGTTGACGCCCGATTTGCCTAAAGATCTTGAGCAAAAAAGCTTCTGTATAGCCGGGCAGGTGATTGATCTTTTTGGAGAGACAGAGATTTTTGTGGATACCGCCAATACACGCATGATGTTCGAAGAGGCCTTGCAGGCAAGAGCGGAAAAGGACACCGCGAAGGTTTTTGGTAAAGAATTAAAACTACTTTCCAGCGCTTACTTATTAACGGGGCCAAAGTGGAAGGAAGAAGTGATCACCCACCTGAAAGCAGGCACCATTGTAAAAGCAGAAAAGGTTTTACCGGGATGGGTGTTTGTAAAAGTGATTGAGAAAAATGGTTTTGATGTACAAGGCGAAGGGATGATGGGCTTCATCAATGCGCAGGCGCTTGGCGTGGGTAAAAAAGGCCAGGTAGTTACTATAATTGGTGAATAGCTTATCTCCACTCGTATATATCATTCACCCGCAGGTCAATGAGACTGGCTTCAGGCGAAATGTGCTTTGCCCGGAGAAAACGGTTTCGTTCAAACACATCATAATTAGCTGCAGATGGATCCATACTGCTGATCCTTACTTTACCGGCGGAATGAATGAATTCATTATTGCCAATCCACATACCTACATGTACCACCCGTTCGCTGCGGGTGCCATCAGCCGGTGAACCAAAAAACAACAAATCACCCGGCTTCAATGCACTCCAATTGTTGCGCGTGTCTACTTGTTCACCCACCATCACTTGTTGTGAAGCATCACGCGGTAAAACAAGTCCATTCATTTGATAGACCGTCTTAGTGAAGCCACTACAATCAACACCTTTGAAAGAAGTGCCGCCCCACAGGTAAGGAATGCCCATCATACGCTTAGCGCTTTCAATCATGTTTTGAGCAGTTGGCTGCCTGCTGTTACGCCATTCGCTATGGACAGTAGCTTCATTTTTCAATACCATTCCTTTTCTACCATCAGGAAACATTACCTGGAAAGAACGATCGTCAGATCCGGTTAAAGCCATTACGTTACCATAAACTAAATCACTTACAGTACCATTTTCAATCGTGCCATTGTAGGCAAAGCCATAAGGGTTTGTATAAATGAGTTTTGGTTTTTTTTGCCAGGAAACAAATGTGCTTGAATCCATTCGGGCAAATGCGTCACCTTCTACCCAGGCCAAATATTTATCAGGAGTTTGCACAAGGTACCAGCCTCGTTGCTTCTTCCAAACATGCAGTGGCGTACCCATGGTTGCCTGCGTGGCTAATTCTGCTTTATGTTCGGGGTGTGTACGAAGATTTACTACCGACAACGTTACAACGGCATACGTTTGCTGCTGCAGTTGTGCATCGGGTAAAAGCTGAATGCTATCCACGAAAGGCATACCTGCTGCCTGCAAACTATTCATCAGTGCCTGCTTTGCCTGCGGCAGATTTGTTTCTCCCTTTAGCATGTTACCGGTGGCTTCAACCGCAAAGAGTGCCGTTCTTTTATCGGGCGCAAATTCCCTTGTGACAGAATCAATATAGGGTTGAAAACGACTGCTGCTGTTAGCGTTGTTCGCTTTCTTTTGCGGCGTGCAGGCTATGAATGTAAAAAGCGAAAGGACAAGAAATAATCTCAACGGGTATGTTTTTAACTAAGGTACAGCATGCAGCTATTCTGTAGCGCGTAGGCTACATCTTAAAGAAAGTGAAAGATAGAATCATAAAGGATAGTGGCCGCGAACGGTCGCAAGATCGTGAGATGGTTGGCATAAAAACAAAAAAGGGCCAGGATAGAAATCCAGCCCTGTTTTAATCCAATATTCTATGAAAAACCAATTACATAGAACGAAAACCGCTTTCATTGGTTGCACAGAAGTGTCCTATTGTTGGAGAAAAGACCCAAATATTTTTTCTTTCCTAAAATGGGACAGATTGTTCTAACAGTGGGCCTGATATATTCTAATAAAAAGTTGTTTGTACAAGTGCTGCCACTATTTTATCAATGGGCAAAGTAAAGCAGTCGGCATTGAAGCGTTCCCTAACAACCCAACGAAAAACTTCTGCTTCGCCCATCGGATCAGCAATAGCGGAAGGTTCAAAATCAAACATGCTTTCTTTTACCTGCAGTGTATGTGCCTGGTTGGTGTGTACACGGTAGTAGATACTAATCACCTGTTCGTTTGGACGGAAGCTGGATAGTTGGAAAAAGTCAGTAGTATAAATGTGTTCGCCGATAGTAACCTCGAGTCCCGTCTCTTCCATGAATTCTCTTTTCAAACAATCGCGTGTTCCTTCTCCAAATTCTAATCCGCCACCCGGCAATTTAGTTACAAAATGACCATGAATAAATTCATCGGCTACCAACACACGTTTTTGTTCATCTAACAAAACACCATAAACGCGTACGTTGAAAGGATACATGTAAAAAGGATTTAGAACAATTTCTTCTTCATGAAATACCAACCAATAATAACCGAGATGGTAACCGACAAAATAACCGGGATGTAAAAAGCATGCTGCGAATGCTGGTAGGGAAGGTCAACGTTCATACCATAAATACTGGTAACCAGGATGGGCAGCGATAAGATGACGGTGATGCTGGTGAGGCGTTTCATCACATTGTTTAGGTTGTTGCTGATGATGCTGGCAAATGCATCCATGGTGCTGCTTAGGATGGTGGTGTACACATTGGCCATTTCGAGCGCCTGGCTGGTGTCTACTATCAGGTCATTCAGTATTTCCCTTTCATCTTCCGTAAGGCTTAAAAAATTGGTGCGTTGCAATTTCATCATCAGCAGTTCATTGCTGCGCAAAGCGGTAACGAAATACACCAGGCTTTTTTGTATCCGCAGTAGGTTTAGCAATTCTTCATTTCGGTTAGCGTCGTATAGCTTTTGCTCCAATGCATTGCGTTGGTTATTGATTTCTTTTAGAAAGTCAAGGAAGTTCTGCACCACTTTCTCCAAAATCTTCAGCAGCATTTGGTTGCGTTTTTCAGGCTGCCGCTTCTGGAAAGTGTTCAGGAACTTTTTGATGGCGCCATTGTCAAACGAGTTGACGGTTACAATATGATTGTGTGTAAGAATGATGCAGATTGGGATAGTGATATAGAAAGCATCACTTTCATTAAAGGAGTTGTTTTCAGCCGGCGTTTTAATGACGACAAACTTAACATTGTCTTCCAACTCGAAACGAGGACGCTCATCAATATCTAACGAGTCCCGCAGAAACTCAATGGGAATATCGAGTTGCTCAGACAGCTCCAAAAACTCTTCCTCTTTAAATGGGGGCACCACATTTACCCATATACCATTTTCCGGCTTGCTTACCTCAACGGTGCGTTGGTCAATATTTTTTAAGTACTGGATCATGGGTTGTTGAGTAGGATAGAAGTGCCTTTATTTTGCAATGTAACACTTACAAACAAACAGTCAATCGAGAACAAATACATAAACACTTTTTAGGTTTTGAAAATTGAGCTATTGTTTTGCTGAAGTACAGTTAACCCTTTACAAAAAATTAAGATGCTACTACCTTGGGTTATAAGAAGTCTACGTGTCCTACAAACACAAACGTAGCCGGCCCACACAACCAAATGTTGGTAAACAAGTGATCTTGCTTCTTAAATTCCACCGCTAAGTCACCGCCAGGTGTACTAATGTCAATTCGATGATGACCATTGATGGCTGGCGATACTGCAATGGCGCAAGCTGTTACGCCTGTTCCGCAGCTAAAGGTTTCTTCCTCCACACCGCGTTCGTAGGTGCGCACTGCTAACTTGTCCTTTTGCTTTTCAACAAAGTTTACGTTGATGCCTTTTTCTTTATAAACATCATTGTACCGGATCTTTTTGCCTTCGCTAAAAACATCCAGCAATTTTACGTCTTCTACTATTTTTACATAGTGCGGTGAACCGGTATCTAATATTGAAACGTTGCCTTCATTGTTTATCACATCTACGTCTTTCATCTTTAAACGGACCCAACCGTTCTCCTGAAAAGATGCTTCATGCGGTCCGTCAATTGCGATAAAAGAGTATTGTTTTTTTTTCATACCACGGTCAAAAGCAAATTGTACCAAACAGCGTCCGCCATTGCCACACATACTACTTTCATTGCCATCGGCATTGTAGTATGTCATTTCAAAATCATGACCATCGGCCAGGTTTAATAGCATCAACCCATCACCGCCAATACCAAACCGGCGATCGCACAGTTGCTTTACTTGCTGTGGCGTTATGCCGCTATATATTTCTGTACGATTGTCAAGAATAACAAAATCGTTTCCGGTTCCCTGGTATTTATAAAATTTAAATTGCATGGCTAGATCTTTTCAATTATCTCGAGCGATTGCTTAATTAGATTTTCAACCGCAGCACTACCATCTTTACTAAATTCTTTTTTAATTCGATTGGCAACAATTGCGCTAATGCTCAGGCATTGATGACCCAGCAGTTTCCCCAGGCCATAAATTGCGCTGGTCTCCATTTCGAAATTGGTAATGCGATGTTGGCCAAAAGAGAATTCACCTAACCTGTCAATTAGTTCAGGGTTGGCTAATCCAAGCCGCAAGACCCTTCCTTGTGGGCCATAAAAACCGGGACAGGTAACGGTAATTCCATGATAATATCCATTCACAAAATGCTTTAGAATGCCAGAACCTGCCATACTAATATATGGTTGGGAAAAAGTGTCACTCATTTGTGTATGAGCCACAAACTGCTGCACAATCTGTTTCTCTTCTTCATTGTTTTCGTGGCGATAATAACTGAGTAAGTTGTCTATTCCCAAACCATGCGTTGACACTACGAAACTGTCAACCGGTATATCTGCCTGCAACGCACCTGAAGTGCCCAGCCGGATAATGGATAGTTGTGAAAGTTTTTCTTTGATCTGGCGCGTTTCAAAATCGATGTTAGCCAGCGCGTCCAACTCATTTAAAACAATATCAATGTTATCGGGGCCAATGCCAGTAGAAACAACTGATAATCGCTTGTTGCCAATAGTACCGGTATGGGTTACAAATTCACGGTGTTGTCTTTGCACTTCAATATTGTCGAAGTACTTACTTACTTCCTTCACCCTGTCCGGGTCGCCAACAGTGATAATGGTATGAGCCAGTTCTTCCGGTCGCAGATCGAGGTGGTAGACAGCGCCACGGTTGGTTAAAATCAATTCACTTTCAGCAATTTTGAGCATGGGTAAGCGTTTAGGAGAGCAAAAATAGGGCAGAACAATAAGGTTAGAATTTTCAATTTTTGATTCAAAGCAATTACCCTATTTTCGCAACCTGACAGGCGGTATGGCAAGTAATTATTGTAGTGGTTGTCAGAAAAATGGTCCTGTGGCCGAGTGGCTAGGCAGAGCTCTGCAAAAGCTCGTACAGCGGTTCGAATCCGCTCGGGACCTCTGAAGTAAGGATTACAGCAATGTGATCCTTACTTGTTTTTACACGAGTTTGTTTGCAACAGAATTTTTAAAACATGAAAGGATGGGGTGGAATGAACGCAATATTGCCTTCGTTTTTTATTCATCCTTTTTGAAACGTCCGCTATCATTCATCATTGCATTTATTGTGATTACTACCCATATAGCGCTGGCAAAACAACAATTGGAAAGCGGTGGCATTGTTGCCATCCCTACTGAAACGGTTTATGGTTTAGCCGGCAATGCTTACAACGAAAGCGCAATCAAAAAAATCTTTGCATTAAAAGAAAGGCCGTTCTACAACCCGCTCATCGTTCATATTAAATCCGCAGCGTCGTTGCGGGATGTTGCTTCGTCCATTCCTGTTATTGCACAAAAATTGGCGGACGCATTTTGGCCTGGTCCTTTAACTTTAATTCTACAGAAGCAATCGCATATTCCTGATTTAGTTACGGCAGGCAAAAGCACTGTTGCTGTGCGCGTGCCCAATCAACCACTTACTTTAGAACTTTTGAACCAATTAGATTTTCCATTGGCAGCTCCAAGCGCCAATCCTTTTGGCTCTATTAGTCCAACTACGGCCCAACATGTTTTTGCTTATTTTAAGAATACGTTGGAGGTGATTTTAGACGGCGGCGAATGCGACAAAGGAGTGGAATCCACCATTATTGGTTTTGAGGATGATCAGCCGGTTTTATACAGGCATGGAGCGCTATCGATAGAAGATATTGAAAAGGTAGTGGGCCAAGTGTTGGTAAAAACAAAAAGCTCCGGTACTGAAGTAGCCGCGCCGGGAATGCTGTCCCGTCATTACTCACCTGCAACACCAACTTACTTAGCCGAAGATGTTCAGGAGAAGATTAAATTATTTCCCAACAAAAAAATAGGCTTATTGCTTTTTAAAAATTTGGTTGAAGGACATGCAAGAGATTGCCAGGAAGTTCTGTCAGAAAAAGGAGATTTAGAAGCAGCCGCCAAAGAATTGTATGGAGCCTTGCATCGCCTCGACAAGCTACAGTTGGATTTGATTATAGCAGAGCGCTTCCCCGATGTGGGTTTGGGTAAAACAATTAATGACCGCTTGCAACGAGCGGTGGAAAAGTGAACTACGCAAAATAGTGTAGAGATATGTAAAGGTTAAGCTTATTGGTGGTGTCTTCTTCGTATTAATCTTCCAACCGTCTAGAAGATATTATCTTCTTATCCTTTTTTCTTTTTTGCCTTGTACAAACCGTAATAGATTGAGGCACAATCAAATTACATTAGTTCTCCACCATCTACTTTAATATATAGCAATTAATTTCTGCATTTGCACTATTTGAATTCTAGAAAACTCCTATTTACTTTATCCTTACAAAGGCTTCAGCACTTTTAAAACTTCTATTATTTAATCCCTAAAACATTTGCTTTATGAAAAAGTTTCTATTCTTTTCTATCTCGTTTTTTATGACAGTTGGATTATTTGGGCAGGCAAAAATTATGACAGATAATTCAGCATCCTCTAAAAACACACAATTAATTAAAGAGCATAAATTATCGGTGACCGCAAAAACAATCACCCCCGCATGTTCTTTTAATGGGCGTATACAAACAGGTGATTTTTCAAGTTCAAACCGACCATTTTTAAATGGTCAAGAGAATACTTGCCTCGCTCCCAAACCATTTCCAGGAGTAAATGCATCCGGTCCTTTTTTATATGATTTTTATAATTACACAAATACCTCGGCTGCCTCGGAATGTGTCACAGTTTACTACGGGGGTATCCAGGAATTTGTGTCTTCGTATGCTTATCAACAATGCTACGATGCGACTAACTTGACTAATAATTTTTTAGCTAGTAGTGGTTTTGCGGTAGTTGGTGGGGAATTATCCTACTCCTTCAATTTGGCTCCGGGTGCACGGGCAGTAATAATCGTGTATAATTTTCAAAGTGGAAAGCAGACTGATTACACGCTGCAAATTGAAGGTGCAGGTACTTGTGGTGTGGCTTCTCCTAACTTTTTGGTTTGCCCTGGCAACCAGGTACGAAACACCAATGCCGGTGCGTGTAACTGGATGTCGCCAAATAATGATTTGAACCCTGTTGTAAATGTTTGTGGTCTGAATACACTTACCTACCAGTTAACCGGGGCCACAGCGGGTAGCGGTAGCAATTCTTTGAATGGGGTGGTATTTAATAAGGGAATTACTTCCATTACATGGACAGCGCAGGCTTCCTTTGGCAATAATGCAAGCTGCACTTTTGATCTTAACGTAGTGGACAATGAATTGCCTATAATTAATTGCCAATCTAACGTAGAACTTAATCCTACCACGTTAGCCGGTACTGTTTACAATTTTATTGCTCCTGTAGGCCTTGATAATTGTACAGGCGCTACAACCATACAAACTGCAGGATTACCTTCGGGCTCAGTTTATCCAATTGGCACAACCATCAACACTTTTGAAGTGACCGATGCTTCCGGTAATAAAGCCATTTGCAGTTTTACGGTGAAGGTAAAAGATCCCTATTCTGGTCCTAAAAAAGTATTTGTATGTCATAATGGAAATACCTTAAACATTAGTGTAAATGCTGTGCAGGCACATTTAGATCATGGCGACAAACTTGGCCCGTGTTCGTTTTACAGCCGATTGTCAAAGCCAGCTGGAATAGTGTTGTATATGGAACAAGTTTCTAAAGTTTATCCTTCGCCCTCAAAAGGTGAGATAAACGTTCAGCTTTCAAGTGCTATCAGCGGTAAGGTGGAATTGCAGTTAATGGACGGTTATGGAAAAATTGTGGCCACTAAAAACGTTGCAAAAGCAAACGGTCAAACAGAGCGCTTCGATGTAAGAGCTAAAGGTTCCGGATTGTATTTCATTAAAGTGATTTCTTCTGAACAAATAGAGAACCTCCAGGTGGCCGTTCAACAATAGTAAGCAGAAGCGTAAATTTTCAAGCACAGAGAGTCCATATTGGGCTCTCTGTTTTAATAAGTAGGCGAGAGATTATCAGCTCTATTGAAACAATCCTAAACGAAAGTGCCAAATGGCAGTTTACTTTTTTTCATTATTCCTCCAATCAAACAAATTAAAGTCGGTGAGCAGTCTGCATGGTTTTCCTGTAGCATCAAAACCAATGTAGGTAGCATAGCGACCATCGCCTAAGCCGGTAGAAAAACATGCGAGGTTATGGGGTTCGATATTGTACATGACATATTTCCAAACTTCCCGGTAATTTTTTTCCATTTCCTTAAAAAGGATACTCTCGAAGTTTTCGACTGTTTTTGGGTCCAGCACTTTTGCAGCTGCTTCATCAACAAAAATTACTACGCCACCATCAATGCCGTATGTATGCATTTCCTCGCCGCCTACAGGCAAAGGTTGTTGATCTTTTTGCAATGCAAACTCCCACCTTGTAACTGGCTCATCACTAAATTTTATTCGCGCAAATGCAGTCAATTCTTCATTCTCCAGTTTGGCAATTGAAAGCTGAACGGGGAACTCGCCGGTTGGAAATAATTGCGTAAAGGGAATTCCATATTTGTCAATGTGCAACGGATCACAAACAATTAAATGACCACTTACAACTTTTATTTTCCCGATGGTGATACCGTAAAGACTGAAATCTGACTCCTTTACTTTTTGCTTAGTTCCTTTTATAAAAGCAGTTTCAAAAAGGTTGGGTGCAACAAGATTATTTGAAGCGGTTGTTGTTATTGTATCCAATGCTTCCCTTGCAATAGATGGCCGCTCCCTTTGTTTAAAATTGTTGCAGGACAACAGTGTTAGCAGGACAACAGTGAGTGTGATGATTATAATTTTCATTGTGTTCATTAAAATCGTTGGTCTATTAAATAAGCACGTTCTGTTTTACAATATTTAATTATGAACCTGCGAACGGAGTACCGAAAATTCCCACCGCAAGCTCGGCCCATGTAAGCAGCAAAGCCATTAAAATGGTAGCGCATAAAATAATACGTTGCATGGTTTTCTTTATGCTTCGCAATACCCACTCGCATAATAGCCCGGTGCCAAGTAGTAATGTTCCCATTAATATAAAATCGGCGGGCGACCAGTTGATTTCGTTGGTAAAACGCATGCCGATCAAGGGAACTAAAAGAATGGCTACGATGATGACTAGAATGGCGGTCAGTCGCTTGTTTTCAATGGTCATAATGATTTGGTTTTAATGTTTGATGAATATGCCCGCCTTTCAAAATGGCTAAAGCGCTTTGCCATACAAAGTAAGTGAAAGCACTTTGAAATACAAAGTAAATGGGGGTAAATCTTTAAGATTTTTATTAAGTAGGGAGTTTGCTATGAAGGTCTGCAAAGCAGAGGAGCTGATGATTGTCTTTGCATTTTAAGCATTCAATTGACGGGTTGGCGTTACTTTTACCTAAACCATTTATATGAAAAACCTTTTCGTTGCCGCTGCTTTATTGCTGAGCAGCACGGCATTTACCCAAGATAAACCCTGCACCTTATGGCTGGGGGACACACAGGATTCAGCGAGTGCCATAAAACAAATTGCTGAACGCTATTTGGAAATGCAAACTAAGTTGGCACAGGGTGAAACCAGTGTAAGTAACATCCAGGAACTGAAAGATGACAACGGCCTTGCTTTAATAAAAATTTGGATGAAACCGAAGAAGGTGGTGGTTGCCGGCGCTATGACTACTACTTATGTCATCAGTTCGTATAAGATTACTTCACTGTCTGATAAGATAGATTTATTATACAATGCCTTAAAGAGCAAAGTAATGCAGTGTACCAGCGAAAGCACCGCCGCTAATACATTGTTTGGTGTAAATAAAATGGTGATCGAAAAACAGGGCGGCGACTTTAGCAAAAAGAACCTGCCAATGGCTACGCTTACAGTTACGGCTAAATAGAAGCAGCGGTGCCAGCAAGAAGTTAGTGTATTGTTGCCGCGATATTTTCCAAAAAACACCACACGTTAATAAGTGTGCTGCAGTCCTTGCAATGTTGTTTCTTGATCAAATTAATGAAAGGTACCTGTACATTCTTGCAATTTCTAATAGCCAACTTTCAACGCTCACTGCCAAGTGGCAAGTCTATAAAAATAGTTGTTCCTTTTCCAATGCTGCTTTGCAGTAAAAACGATGCGTTGATCAGTTTACACCTGCTTTTCATATTTGTTAATCCTGAGCCGGACAGGTTAGCATCGTTTTGATCAAAGCCGCTGCCATCGTCCTGCACCTGCAATTTTAATTGTTCCTCGTGATGGCTTAAAGATACCAGCAGGTTTTTAGCTCCAGAATGTTTGATGATATTGTGCAATGCCTCCTGCACAATGCGGAAAAGAATAAGTTCTACTTGTGGGTTTAGATGAAGAAAGTTGTCTTCAGCCTGTAGCTTAGTTTGTATGCCGGAAGCTTTTTGAATATTCAACAATTCACTCTTCAATGCCTCTATGATGCCGATGCGGCTAATATTATCAGCGTTCAGCGTTTTAGACAAGTCACGCAATTCCTGGATGGCTTTCGTCAGTGCGTTTTTCGAATCATCCACCTTACTTGTCGCACCTTGTACATCGTTCCAGTCAATCATATTCATGTGCAGTTTCGATAGGGTGAGCAACTGGCCAATGTTATCATGCAGTTCCTGGGAAATGTTCTTGGTGGTTTGTTCTTGTATTTCGAGTTTTGTTCGATCGAGTACCGTCTGAAAAGTCAAATAGTTTGCTAGTTTTTCTTGTTCAATTTTTGTTTTCTCTCTTCTATCTAACCGGTACCGATAAATAAAGCCTAAACTAATTACCAATGTTTCAGTAATTATTCCTATATGAAAAGTTGTAGGAGGGAAAAGAAAAGAAAACGTGTCGGGAAAATATATTCTCTGTATAGCTCCAATCATGAATACGGTAGACCCGAGTAATACAAATATGCCACCTTTAAAACGTTTTATGACGCTATAGCTGCATATTACCACAATTAAAATTGTACAAAGAAACAGGCTCACCCTCGCCCAGTCAAACACGGTGGAATGTATATGTGATTCTGAGGCCATATTAAAAACAAGATAATGGACCATAGCACTAGAAATTACATTCCATTTTAAAATGGAGGTTAGTTTGTTGAGTATCTTATTTTGGTAAAGTGCAGGTTTTAGGAAATTTTGAACTACATGTGTAAGGATACCAATTGCAAGTGCACCTATTGTCATGTAAGGAGTAAGCCTGAAAATTCTTTCTGAATCCCATCCGAAGAATTGCTGATCAAGATGATCATTTTTCATTATTATAAGAATCAGCAGTACAATGTAAAATGAATACCATAATTGAATTCGCTCTCTTAACACGAAAAAGAGTCCTAAGTTTAAAATAAGGAATAGAAGAAGTAATCCAACCATTATTCCAAAGACAAAATAAATGCTATTTTCAAAAAGCTTTAATTCCTTGGGATTGATCATTGCAAAGCCATAGGACTTGTTAAGGTTCGTGGAGTTAATAAAAAGATAGAGTGTATCGGTGGTTTGAGGCTCTAGTGAGAATGGATAAACATGATGAGTTGATTGATAACTTCTGTCCTTGACTCGGTAATTAAGACCTGAGTTCGCAATCTTAATCCATGAGCCACACTTGTTTTGATAGAGTTTTGAATCAACGATGCCCACAGGAGCCATTAAAATCATTTGATTTCTTGGAAGCGGAGTATTATTACTAACAACGATCCTGAACCAGTAGTAAAAGGGATCATAATCAAAAGCCATTACTGTGGTGTCTTTACTTCTTTTAAATCCATCGGTTATGTTGGCTACTGAATCGATATTAATCAGAGTTGTCGCCTGGAAATATTCAATATACTTTGTGATCGGGAATCTACTAGTTACGTCACAAACTGATACGTCAATGCTTTGTGCGTATATGGTTTGTACGTAACACAAAAGTAGTGTTGTTGCAAGTTTAGTTTTCATTTTTTTCACTGTCATATTGTGTTGACAGTTATTTCTGCATCTGTTTGTACACTCCAGACCTGATAGCGTTGACTTCACCTAATGGAGTATGTTCTTTAACGCAGTTATCGGGACAAAATCTAACCGAGCGGTCTTCCATCTCTTTAAATTCTTTAAGTATTAATTCGCCAACCTTTTCTAAATCACTTTCCCACTTTCTTCCACTGTCTTCTATTGGTTGTTCTACTTCATTTTGCTGTGGTTGTATATAAAGGTCAAATACTACCGGGCCTTTTGATAGGCTCGCCTCTAACAGCTTCGAGAGATGGTTTGGAGCCGACTCTGTTTGCGGGGGTTTATTATTTTTTTTGGATGGTATTGCATGCCATTTTACTGCACGGTCTAAAAAAAGAAATGGGGTTGCTGAGTTATATGATTCCGTTAGAATATTTTTTGACTGTTTCCGCGCTTTTAGAAAGTTGATGATTTCAATAAGCGTTTGAACAAATCCTTTGGTGGCCGACGTTTCCTTTATAATTTTTATAAGCATCTTAATTCTGGTTGCATTATTACCCAGTACAACCTTTACTCCTGATATCTGGTGCTTTGGTAGTGTGGGTACGAAAATGTCACTCGTTAGTAAGATCAAATCTTGCACTGCTTCAGGAGCTTCCCTGCCTGTAAATATCTTTATTGCAAACCCATAAAGGCCTTTTTCGGTTTGTGAAGCATTTGACTCATCTCCGTCCAATTGGGAAGTGCTGGTTGAAAAACGGCTTATAAATTCATAAGTATCCTCCGGGTTTTTAAATAAGCCTTTTCTATTTAAAACATTGATATTACTATCTACCTTTAAAGTCCCCGAGACCCATCCAATTGAATTTACATGGAAAATCCTTTCATTAATTCCTGTAGGATATTTTTCTATTCGTTTCTTTTGGAGGTAGTCACTTACCTCTTTTACATGTTGATTGGTATTGGCGTACGGACAACTATACACTGGTTTGCTGCCCCTGTCCGGTCTGCATTCAAGTATGTAATTAAGTGCTTTAATTCCTGGCAGAAAGAAGTATGCACCCCCTACTACTCGGGTAAATGGTGGTACATCCTTGTATCGGTTTCTAATGAGTTTTTGGGGTGTCGTAAAATGTGGCAGCCCCTCTGAAAAAGGTAATGTGCCAGAGATAATTGGATCGGTTTCATCTGTAAGTTCTGCAAAGGTGGGTGTGTTACACCAGGCATTCTGTACGAATTCAAAATTTCGGTTAATATCCGATACTAATGCTAGAAAATGCAAACCCCTTGTACCGCTCCAGTTTTCAAGATCTTCGATGGTGGCATTTTTAGATTTTTCGATCATTGCCTTTACATCAAAGTTATTTGCTAAAGGTTCACCATATATTCTACCTCTCCTGAGCATTCTGTGTTTTTTTGAGATATCACCAGAAAGAGCTCGCGACCTGCCGGCATGCGTTTGATCTCGGGGATTTACCCGTCGGATATGAGCACCAAAAGGGCAACCTTGCCCCAATGTATCGTCTCTAAAATCAAACTCATTTTGGTTCTTCCCAGAATTTTTAGACGAGAGTGGTGTTCCATCCAATTTTCGCCCCACCATCTTTTCTGCCAGTAAAATAGCAGCTTCTTCTTTCGTAGCGGCTTTCTCTATAGAATGATCATACATGTACCGCCAGAAGCGTTCTACATGTTGCTCCATTTGCCTAATGACTAGATAACTTCCATTTTTCCCAAGGTCTAATTTTGTACTTTCCCCTGGTACTTTATGTGTCAAAATACTATTTTCGCATTCGTTGATAAAAGGAGTAGGAGCATAGCTGCCATACTCATTCTTATACCCTAGAATAATTTCACCAGGATAAATCAAGTTCAAACTGTCTTTTGCACCTAAAGCCTCTTTAAATCCCCTTATAGCAGGCTGAGATATTCCGTCTTTAAAACCAAAATGCTCCTTTTCTATTTCAAAAGTGTTAGTTGTTAATGTTACAATCTCCTCTACTCCTTTGTTTTTTAAGTTGTCAAATAAACCTGCCTTTAATTCTTTCAGCGAAGACTCATCTTCTGCATAAAGCATAAGCATGCAATCAACTGTTTTTTCACCTATTCCCCATTTCCAACTGCTTCGACTATTTGGGCCTATATCACCTAAAATGCATTCACGTTCATAAAACGTTTTATTGTTCCTTCTTATCATCGCACCAGCTCCATTATACACCATGCCTTCTGTAAATGGACGGGAGAATGCATTTATGACTTGCTCAGGAAGAAAACGTTGAAGACCGGTATTTGTAAACGCCAAATGAATCGCAAATTTTAATTCATCGCTTAATATTTTCACCTCCTTGGACTCTCCAGCTTTTACAATGTGCCGTATTACTTCCTCTAACAAATATTTTGCTGCAGCATCGGTATTTACTATTCTTAACAAAACAAAACTAGAGGCTTTTAATTTTCTGTATCCACTTTTTAGTATACCCTGAATGTCTTGTAATTCAAGGTTACTTTCCGGATAGTGAAAATTTTGTTGACAGGCAGCAGCTGTTACAAGCGAATTTATAAGCATCTTATAATAGATTTAACCATTTAGTACTTTCACATTCATTCATATCTTTTAAAAGTCCGACTCTGATCTGGTGATATTTATTAGTCAAATCACTTGTTGAATTCGGATGGTGTGCATACCAAAAGTCTATTACCTGCTGACCCGCATAGACTGCCTGCATATACCCTTCCGGATCATTGACGATCCCGCCTTTATACAAACCTTGCGTGTCAGGAAATCCTTGGCCATGATTGAACATAAAGTTGACCCCTGATGGAATACTACCATTCAGAAAGTCCCGCACATAAGCTCCAGCTGTATTGGAATAAGTTGAAAGGAAGATCAGTCGTTTATCATTATCTGATACCAGCCATCGGATATTATTGATGGTGGGTATACCGCTGAGAAATCGTTTCGGAAAAAACTTTACAACCTTCAATACTAAAGAATAGAACCACCTTCTAACTCTTCCTCTTTTTATAGGGCCAGTAGCAATCATTGTGTTAAGTACCGGGTGTAATTGTGGTGTTTCCACCCGTCTCATCTTTGCGTTTTCGATCCGTTTAGCGGTTTGGGTTTTTTGATAAAACAAGTATCGATAATACATGTATGCAACAGCTGCAATTATAAGGCTGCTGGCTATGGTTAATTTTGGGAATTTTTTTACCGAGGCCACAAAAAATTTGATCGCTCCAACGGTAAACCATATAGCTCCTCCCATTAAAAGGAAAATTGGAATTTTTTCTTTGATTTGTTGGATTTTTTCAGCTGTGTTTGGATAATGTTGGTAAAGTAGTGGATTGTGAGTACCCAATGAAATGATATGGTTCTTTATTTCTTTTTTTATTATTTCAGCACTGGGGGCAATATTTTGTTGATTTATTAGCTTTTGTTCACTATCTAGGTATATTTGAATTTCATCGTACAATTTTTTCTCAAGTACGATATCCTCTTTAGTTATACCATTGTATTTCGACCAGAAGGCACTTGAATATTTATGTTGCTTTAGGAAAAGCAGTATTTCGGCAAAATGCCCATTTCGTGCTCCGGGAAAGTTCTGACAATGAATAAACATGTCAAACAATTCGTTGTAACAAAATTTACTGATCTCCAGCAGGTGATCATCTAGAGATCCACAATACGTAGTTGCAAAGACCAATGACGCTGGTAATTCTTCTCCAAAATAATTCTGTTTCGGAATAACAGCTGCCGAGGCAAAGAGTACAGAATCGGTTTGATGGAACGACACATCTTGTAACTTTTTTAAGTTGGTTCTTAATTGGCTGTTATTTCCATCTTTAATTGGCACTACGCAGGTGTATCCTCCATGAGTACGAATCATATTAGACTTTGTTTAGGTTTTTAAGCAAGCGATCTGTTTCTTTTGCCGATAAATACAAGTGCACGGCGATACCAATTAAGGCCAGCCACTCTCCCCATAGTATACATTTTGCGAGGCCTAATGATATAACACTGACAAGTATAAAAATGGCAAGACCATACCTGAGCCATTTTTTGATAGGATACTCCATTTGGTTAAAACCAAAGGCAATGGATGCAATTGCAGAAATGAAAAATCCAAAAGTAAATACATAATGCAGCATCTCTTTTACTTTATTTTCGGATAGTGGAAATACGACTACCATTATAAGCATAAATCCTGTAACTGCGTTATACCAAGGGCCTTTTAGGTTCATTTTTATTTGTGTGAATGGCTGTAGCCACTTAGACCATGATAGGTATACAAAACAATTAGCAATTAAAAGCATGGCTGCAATTCCGTAAAAGAGTCCGAGTAAATATCCTTTTGGGCTGTCTGAATAGTGGCTGATAGATTTTCGGAAACCCCAAACGTCGGTTTGTAATTCTCTTGCTTCAAATAGTAACGTAGTATCTAGGCATTTCGAGTCTGTCGAAATAACTCTTAAAAAGTTCCCTTTATTATTTGTGTCATTGGTTTTAGAAATAATTCTTTGAGTTGTATTTGTTGTATTTGTGATATTTGAACACGTCGGTATTTTATGGATTTGTTTATATCCTATGATCACTTTGTCATACTTTCCACTATCCGCCAAAAACAATAAAAAAGGTATAAAAAGACAAAAGCTCGCAGTTATGCGCTGTAGTAATTTAAATGACTTGTTTGGATCGTTAAGAAATGCTTCTATATTCATGTTGTACAATAGAATGAGTTTCTATTTCATTGTAATATCTAAATAAGTTCTTAGTTATGCAATAGCGCCAGTGACTTTATGTTAGTCGAAGTTTTTGATTTGTTAGTGGACTTTGGTTGCATAGTTTTACCATAAAGCACCCTAAGAAAGAGAACACTTAAAAATGCGGGAGTGAGATTTTATAATTTTTTGATTGCTGATCTTCTCCGCATTTATTAGATGTAATAACGGGTAATGCGTATGCCCCATTCCCTCTCTTGCACGCTATATGCTACTAACTTCATTACCCACCATCCCGGGCACACCTCGAGGGGTGACTATTTAATTGCGTCTCAGTGAGCAAAGTTCACAACAAGCGGTATAATACCTGCCCTGCAGTAATTCATTACGGTGGTTCCTGCGGCCATTAATTACAAACTACCATAACTATTTTTATTATGGTATTCACAGTTTTCTGCAATGCATTGCCGAAACTTGCCGGAGACTTCCTAAATCATTAGCAAAAATTTCACTGAAAATGGGGTACAACCGGCAGGTATCAACACGTAGAGATAGAAAAACAAAACCAGCTTTTTGAAAGATACCCCGGTGATGCCAGGGTTTTTAAACACCAAAAAAGGGATGGGTTGGGTGGAGTAGGGACCTTGTTCGTACCTTTTTCGTACCAAGTTCGTACCATGTTCGGTTAACTTTGCGTCAAATTCGCTCCACGTATAAGGCAATGTTGTTGTACACCAGCCGTGGTAAAAAGCAGGTAAGTACCCGGCAGGTATATGCCGGTTAGCCGGTAGAATCCACAATGAACAAGGGGGGCGACTTGAGCCTGTTAGGTCAACCCCGTTATCGTTCCATGGTTATCAATATCCAGTTGCTCTGCTGCGGGCACCGCAGGCAGACCGGGCATGCGCATGATATCACCCAGGATAGGGATGACAAAACCTGCTCCTGAAGCAAATTCAAATTCCCGCACGGTGACCATAAAATCTTTTGGTCTGCCCAATTTCTTATCATCATCACTCAGGCTCTTGGGTGTTTTTGCCATGCATACAGGCATATGTTCAAAGCCCAGATCTACTATTTGTTTTAGCCCGGCCTTTGCTTTTACGGAGTAGGCCACACCACTGGCGCCATACATTTCTACGGCAATGGTGTGTATCTTTTCTTCCATAGAAATATTCCAATTGTACAACGGCTGAAAGCTGCCTTCATGACTTTTAATGGTACGCACCACTTCTTCGGCTAAGGCTACCGAGCCGGCACCGCCTTCAGCAAAGACATTCGATACAATGGCTTTCACTCCATACATAGCACACCGTTTTATCACAAGGTTGTTTTCTTCCGCTGTATCGCAGGGAAATGCGTTGATGGCCACTACCGGTTGCAGTCCATACTTCTGCAGGTTCTCTATGTGTTTCTCCAGGTTTTCCATTCCCTTATTCACCGCTTCTGCATTCGGAATTTTCAAATCTTTTTTGCCAACACCACCATGATGGCGCAAGGCGCGAATGGTAGCTACCAGCACCACGGCTTTTGGTTTCAGTCCGCCGCTTACACATTTGATGTTGAAGAATTTTTCAGCGCCCAGGTCAGCGGCAAAGCCCGCTTCGGTTACCACATATTCGCCCAATGTTAAACCCATTTTAGTGGCAATGATCGAGTTCGTTCCCTGCGCAATACTGGCAAAGGGGCCACCATGCAGGATGGCTGGGGTGCCTTCTAATGTTTGAACCAGGTTGGGTTTAATGGCATCTTTCAGCAATACCGCCATCGCACCTACACATTTCAGGTCACGCGCAAAAACAGGCTCACCTTCCATAGACTGGCCGATGTAAATGTTGCCGAGCTTATGCTTCAGGTCTTCAAAATCTTTTGCCAGGCAAAGGATGGCCATAATTTCGGACGCAGCTGTAATGTTGAAACCTTCTTCGCGCGGCACTCCATTGGCTGTTCCGCCCATACCCACTACTATTTGGCGAAGGGCACGATCGTTCATGTCTATCACCCGCTTCCAAACAATGGTGCGTGGGTCGATGCGTACGTTGCTCTTTTTATGCTGCAGGTGATTATCGATGATGGCGGATAACAGGTTGTTCGCTTTTTCTATAGCAGAAAAATCACCCGTAAAATGCAGGTTAATATCTTCCATAGGGATCACCTGTGCATAGCCACCACCGGCTGCGCCACCCTTCATGCCAAACACCGGACCGAGCGATGGTTCGCGCAATACGGCTATGGCCTTTTTACCAATCCTATTCAGCCCATCGGCAAGGCCAATGCTCATGGTGGTTTTACCTTCGCCAGCAGGAGTAGGTGTCATAGCAGTCATTAGTACCAGGTGGTTGATCGCAACTTTCTTTTCATCCATCAGGTTAAGGGGAAGCTTTGCTTTGTACTTGCCATAGTACTCCAGTTGTTCTTCGTCAATACCCAGTTTTTCAGCTATCTTTTTTATGTGCAGAATAGGCGCATTTTGCGCAATCTCAATGTCGGACGGAAAAGCAATCATTTGGTATATTTTACCACTGTAACTTAAATACGATTGCCGGACTAGGTTATGAGGGTAGTCATGTGAAGGGCTTATAGATGTCAGGAATTTTTAAAGGCAAAAGTCAAAATGAAAAAAGTAAAAAGTAAAAAGTAAAAAGTAAAAAGGAAAAGCCATCTGTGTAAGTCCGTTTAAGCCGTGTATGCCGCAGGCATCCGTGTTCTATTTCTTTCTTCAATAAAGTAGTTTACTTCTTAACCATTCAACCCTTCAACCCATCAACTCATTCCTTCATTATCAAATTATCAAATTATCAAATTATCAAATTGTCAAATTGCCGAATTGCCCAATTGTCAAATTATTTCTATTTTCAACTCCGCTAACACTCAACTTTAAAAAACACCAAAACTCTCTACTGTGCAAGTACAAACTTCTGCGCGTTTTAAACAGATGGCCATTCGGTCGGTTCTTTCCATCTTGATGTTCATTATTACCTACATCGTACTCGTAGCCATCGCCATTGGCATTACCATTGTCTTAGGCTACCTGGGCTTTTTGTTACTCAGTGTAAAGATCCATTTCATAACCATTATGCTGGCGCTGGCATTAATGGCTTCAGGCGTGTTTACACTCGTGTTTTTAGTGAAATTTATTTTCAAAAAGCACCACAGCGATCGTTCTAACCTGGTAAGAATAAAAAAGGAAGAGCACCCCGCATTGTTTGCCGTTATTGATGATGTGGTAAAAGAAGTAGGTACGCATTTTCCAAAAAGGGTTTACCTGTCCGCCGACATTAATGCCAGCGTATTTTACAATTCAACTTTCTGGAGTATGATCTTTCCCGTGCGTAAAAACCTGCAGGTAGGTGTGGGGTTGATCAATGCCGTAAGCGCTACAGAACTAAAGGCCATACTGGCGCATGAGTTCGGCCATTTCTCGCAGCGCAGTATGAAGGTGGGCAGCTATGTGTACAATGTAAACCAGGTAATACACAATATGCTGTTCGATAACCAGGGCTACGGAACTGCGTTAAGTGGATGGGCAAATGTCAGCGGTTACTTTAGCATTACATCTGCAATTGCAGTAAAAATTATCGAGGCCATTCAATACATCCTCAGGAAGGTTTACGTGGTCGTAAACCTCAATTACCTCGCATTATCGCGGGAGATGGAATTTCATGCAGATGCAGTGGCGGCGCATGTTACAGGGCCTACACCGCTTATTTCATCTTTGCTACGATTGAGCCTTGCCGATGAAACGTTTAGCAGTGTATTGGGTTATTATGGAGATCGCATCCAACAAAATATTACGTGCAAAAACGTGTACCCACAGCACTCATGGATGCTGAATTTTATAGCCACCGAAAATAGCCTTGAAATAAAACATGACTTGCCGCAATTGAATGTGGATGAGATGGGCAGGTTTAATAAAAGCAAGCTGGTAATAAAAGATCAATGGTCGTCGCATCCTTCCACCGAAGACCGGGTGAAGCACCTGAAAGCCCTGGGACTTCCGGATAGGGAAGAAGACCATTCACCTGCTACTGCTTTATTGCAAGATCCTGTAGCCGTGCAAGAGCGTTTTACGCAACAACTTTTTAAGCAGGTAGAATATACCACTGCGCCCGAGGTAATGGAAACCAACCGTTTCATTGAAGACTACACCAACACCTACCACGAAGGCTCGTTGCCGTTGTTCTATAATGGATATTACAATAAGAAGTTTACGGGAATTGAGACGCCGATAGAAGCGGACGTTGCGTTAACAACAAGTCTTGAGCCTGCAATGCTTTTTAATGATAAGGCGGTAGAAATGATTACTGCTGTTGCTACATTAGAAGCAGACATGGGATTGATCAAACAAATAGGAACGGGTGATACCACGGTAAAAACATTTGATTACGACGGCGTGCGCTATACCGTAAAAGACTGCCTTTCTTTATTAGAGCAACTCGAAAAAGAAATAACAGCATTGAAGGAAGCAGTGGCCGCACACGATCAAAAAATCTGCAGCAGCTTTTTTGCATTGGCAAAAGAAACTGGCAACGAAGATGCACTCCAAAAACAATACAGTACATACGAACAGGTACATGGTAACTATGAACGCCGGATGGCATTGCATACCAACATCACCAGCCAGCTCGACTTTCTGCAACACACTACACCTTACGAAACTATTGAAAGCAATTTAGCCGCACTGAAGCCGGCAGAAAAAGAGTTGAAGGCCGAGATAGAACTACTATTGCACGACAGCACCCACCAGGCCGATCTTACGCCCGACATGAAAGACAGCTTGGAGCAATACGTAAACAATACATCCCCTTATTTTATTGAAAAAGAATACAAAGACGAAACGTTGGGCCTGTTGATGAAAGCGCTGGGTGAATATGAAAACTGGCTGGCTGCTACCGTGGTGCAGGTAAAGCGTTCATTGCTGCAGTTCCAGGCGGAGATGGTAAGGGAGGAGAAGATGGTGGAGGTGTGAATTTGATTCATTAGGACATTAGGTCATTGGGGCATTAGGTCATTAAGTCATTTGGTCAATGAGGGGGAGGGAATCGCTTTAATCATCTATCCAAATTTGCACATTGTCGAATTGCCGAATTGCAACTTATTAGTTGCTTTCATGCATTTACGATGCGCACCGGCGCTACTACTGGGGCCACTATTAGATTACGGTAGATAAAACAATCAAGCTGGGGCCACGCTGCTGGAGATCTGCTAAAAGACACTTAATAGGTAGTAGTCATATCCTCATCTACACAAATGATAAAGTCGGCCTTGCCCTTATTTTCGGGCAACAATTTATGAATGTCTTTTTGCGAAACGGTGCTAATCGTCGCTGTCTGCAAATTGGGGCGCCATTGCTTCAGGTACCATACAATGCCATCATGATTATCGGAGTGATAGCTGCCGTTGTAATGAATAAACAGGCTTCCGGGTTCGTGGTATTGCAAAATGAAATGAGCCATCGTAGCATCTTTAGAAGCCTGTGCCTTTACCATATTCGGTGTAGCGTGGCCCGCCATCATCTTCAGCATATTGACATAGCCGGGCAAGGTGGAATCGAAAACAAAGGGTAAGGGCGCAATCCATTTTTTTTGCTGGATAGTTAATGTGTCAAGCGCTAAAAACCCACCTTTATTTACCAAAGAAGCATAACGCCTGGGGATGTTTGTTGCGGCAAATTTCAGTTGATTTTCCTTAGCAAAATTGACCAATGGCGCATAGTCAGTTTTATAATTTGGCCATAAGCGTGCAGCACTGTCAAGTCCTTTAGCGGTCAGCTTTCCCTGCAGGTAACTATCTAATGCTGCCTGGTTATCTTGCTCAAACATTTCAGCGCCCAGCACAAGGTTTCGTTGTTGCTTTGCATCTTTAGTAACTTCCAATTGCAGCCAGTGACTTATCGGGTTATTGTGAAATTCTCCAAACAGTACAACATCATTCTTTACCAGTTGCTGCATCATTTTTTCGTAACTAACTTTCTTGCCTTCTGCGTTGTACAAAACATAAGCAGGTTTTTGCTGCGCAAATGCAGTTACACTGCAGGCAGCGATGATCAGGATCAACAAGCAAAGTTTTAAAGTTGTCATTTGGTTGATTTAAGATGCAAACTAAATGATTGTAAGGATGCGCCCTTATGCTTTTACCCCTGATGAATTGTTTTTGGTTCTATTTGAAATCATACATTCCCGGACACTAAATGCAAATGCCCAAGCTACCGGTCTATTTTCCTTCATCAATAGTACAAACACAATGGTGAATAGCTGATATGTATCATACCTATTCTACTCTGTGTGGCACCGCGTTTGCTCCTTATTGGTAACAATTACCATCATGGTTTTGCACGGCATTTCGCCGCTTACAATCAAACTTATTTATTATGAAAAACTTTTCTAGAAGACCATGTTTTTTATTGGTAGTGGCATGTTCATTGTTGATTTTTTCACAGCCGTTTAGCACAGCTGCACAAACGAATTACACCACCAAGTCTGGTACAATTACCATCAAAGGAACCTCTAATGTTCACGACTGGGAAATGAAATCGGGCAGTGGTCAGAGCAATGTTTCGTTTGCCATAGATGCGTCGGGAAAAGTTAGTGGGATTACTGCTTTAAGCTTTACTATTCCTGCTATGAGTTTAAAAAGCCAACATACTGGTATGGACAACAACACATATAAAGCACTTAAAGTGGCAAACAGTCCTAACCTGCAGTTTGTGTTGACATCTGGTACGGTTAAACCTACTTCACCCAATAATTACCTAATCACATGCCAGGGCAATTTGTCCATTGCAGGCAAAAGCCGGCCAACAGAAATACTCGCTTCAGGTGTTTATGATCTTAAAACGAAAAGCCTGGTTGTATCTGGAGTGAAGAACATGAAAATGACGGATTATGATGTTGCTCCTCCAAAAGCTTTGTTAGGTACTATAAAAACAGGGAATGAAATCAGTGTAGGTTATACACTCAAGTTTATGAAGTAGTTGTTCCACCTGGGTGTGGCCGGGTACACCTATCCTTACTTATTCAGTAGCTGTTGGCTTGTCTCCAACAGCTTTTCTTTTTTAAATGACTGATCGTTTCACCGCAAAGCAAATCCTTCACCGGGTTTCACAAGTATGATGGTTAAGATGATGAGTAATGAATAACTTCACCAGCATACATGGACATTCAACAACTGAAACAATTGTTTCCTAACCTTGAAGCGGGTTTGTATACGGAGCTTTTGGCGCATGGTACCATTCATGAAGCAAAGGCAGGAGAAACACTTTTAAAGGTGGGACAAACCATACGGTCAACGATGCTGATCCTGGATGGATTGGTTAAACTATACAGGGAAGACGACGAAGGAAAAGAGTTCTTTATTTACCAACTTAATCCCGGGCAGGCTTGTTCTTTGTCTATGGTTTGTGCAGCCAAACACGAAACCAGTGAAGTGCTTGCCAGGGCGCTTACCGATGCAACCCTGCTAAATATTCCCCTTGGTTTTATGGAGCAATGGATGGGCAAATACAAAAGCTGGTATCAATTCGTAATCACCTCTTATAGAAACCGTTTTGAAGAATTGCTGCAAACGGTCGATGCAATTGCTTTTTCGAAGATGGACCAACGGCTGGAACATTACCTGAAAAAACAGGTTGCCAGCGTGGGAACTCATCTTAAAATAACCCACCAGGAAATAGCTAATGACCTAAACTCTTCCCGTGAGGTTATTAGCAGGTTACTGAAAAAAATGGAGGCTAAAAACTGGCTCATCATTCATCGAAATTCTATTGAGTGGATTGCGGTTGGCAGCAAACTCATGCCAAAGGAAAAGTGATATCACACGATACTTTGCGGGCGATCGTACCAAGTTGTTAAGGCGGATTTTTTAACCGGGCAACAAATTGGAAACGAGCTGGAGCATGTTTTGGATGGTATGTATTGGTTACTCTTATCTAGGTTTTTGTTAAAAAACTTCACTGCCAAACGGGTGCGTGACTATTGTCACACTGAAGCCAGCAGCTAGCGAATATTTTTGCGTCAAATAAAAAAATGATACAAGCTTATCTTGACGCAACCATTGTAGATGTACGAAGCCCCGGCGAATATGACTGTAAACATGTGGCGGGTGCCATAAATATTCCCCTCGATGAAATATCCAGCCGGTTAAATGAATTCAAAACGCTTTCCAAGCCAATTGTTGCTTATTGCAAAAGCGGAACAAGGAGCGGGATGGCAGTGTCTAAACTTCAGCAAAATGGGATAACAGAGGTTGTAAACGGCGGGGGAATTGATGATATGTTACAAACAACAAAATAGAAAGCCATGTTTAATTTTATAAAAGACCTCTTTAAACCAAAAGCCGATCTGAGCAAGTTGGTGCAGGAAGGTGCTTTGATCGTAGATGTTAGAACCAAAGCAGAATTTCAATCAGGGCATATTGCCGGCTCGAGAAATATACCACTGGATGATATCAAGAAAGAGGCGGTAGCATTAAAGAATCTGAATAGACCCATTATTACTATCTGTAAAAGTGGTGCCCGTAGCGGAATGGCAAAATCTATATTAGTGGCAGCGGGAATTAATGTACAGAACGGCGGCGCATGGACAAGCCTTCAACATCAACTTAAAAACCAATGAATGCGATAATACAGCAATGGAATATTGCAAGAATAATCCGGTTAGTTTTGGCTATAGTCATACTGGTGCAGGGGATTATAGTAAAAGATACCATGACGATGGTGCTGGCTGTCTTCTTAGGTGGTATGGCCATTGCAAATGTTGGATGCTGCGGAACAAATCGTTGTGCAATAAACAACCGGTCATCAACCGAAATTGAAACGATAGAATATGAAGAATTGGATCATAAGAAATAAGTTTCCCTGGTTTGGCGCAGCCATTGGCGCCATTGCCGGTTATGTATACTGGAAGTTTGCAGGATGTGATTCCGGTACTTGTGCAATCACCTCCAGCCCGGTAAATAGCACCGTGTACTTTGCTGTACTGGGTGCCACATTGCTTAGCATGTTTATCAAAAAAGATCAAAATCAATCTTCAACTATACAGCAAGATGAAGCCACACGTAAAATATAAAATGTCGTCCTTGTGGATGTATCGTTTAGTACGATGGATATTCGGGCTTTTCTTTATCCTGGTAGGCATATTATACCCCGACGCCTGGGCAGCCTACATTTTCGGTGCTCTTTTTTTGATCACTTCTTTTTTGAAGCCGGTCGGTTGCGCAGGTGCCAACTGTTCCATAGAAGACAATAAATAAGTTTGATGATTACATGGGCACAATAAAAGCTGTAGTACTTTCAATACTGTAGTTAATTTCAAAAGCCTATAGTTACTATTGAAATGAAAGAAATGACAGCAGTATTACAGGAGCCATGGCCGTGGTACGTGGCCGGCGCTATTATTGGTTTGATTGTTCCCGCACTTCTATTATTAGGCAATAAGCACTTTGGCATTTCGGGCACGCTTAGGCATGTATGTGCGGCGTGTTTCCCCGCCAACATTCCCTTTTTTAAATACGATTGGAGGAAGGAAACATGGAACCTTTTCTTTGTTGTGGGTATTTTAATAGGCGGATTTATTGCTGCCCATTATTTATCTAATCCCGAGCCAATTAAAGTCAATCCTGCATTGGTAGCAGAGTTGAAAACATACGGCATCACTGATTACAGCAGTTTTCTGCCTTCCGAAATATTTAGCTGGGGCAGCTTGTTTACCCTAAGGGGTTTTATTCTTTTAGTGGGTGGCGGTTTCCTGGTGGGCTTTGGTACACGATACGCCGGAGGCTGCACCAGTGGTCATTCCATTATGGGCCTAAGTAACCTGCAGTTTCCTTCACTAATCGCCACCATTAGTTTTATGGTCGGAGGGTTTATAATGGCAAACCTGCTTCTCCCTTTTATAATGCGACTTTAAAGGGTGATAAGTGTGCTTTCGATAAAATAGAACATCATTCCTTTTTTAAATTAGAATTAATACGATGGCTGTGTCAGAAATTATACATGGTGGGCAAGTAGCAATAAAAGATACCACGACAAACGATTTCATTACGGATTATGAAGTAAGGAGTTTAGACACGATGTGTGTCAATGATACTGAATTGTCTCATCCATTATGGTACAATGTTAAATACCTGCTGGTTGGAATTGTGTTCGGAATTGTGTTCGTAAAAGCCGAAATCATTTCATGGTTTAGAATACAGGAAATGTTTAAGCTGCAGAATTTTCACATGTATGGGGTAATTGGTACGGCTGTTTTTGTAGGAATGATATCAGTGTGGATGATTAAACAATTCCGGTTAAAAACCATACACGGAGAAGCCATACATTTTCACCCCAAGAAATTCAATAAAGGTCAGATTTATGGTAGCGTTATTTTTGGCCTTGGTTGGACAATGACGGGCGCCTGTCCGGGTCCATTGTTTGCACAAATAGGGATGGGTGTATTTGTGATCGGCGTAGTTTTAGTTAGCGCTATTACCGGCACCTGGGTGTACGGATATTTCCGCAACCAATTGCCCCACTGATTATAAAGGCTTATGGCGCTCTTTACATTTTTAGAATTGGAGAGTCGAATCGAATGGGCCGGTGATTTTTTTTTCCAATACAAACAATGGCCGGAGAAACTTATTCCTATACGGTTTCTCCGGGCGAAAATTAAAAAGGGTAGGGTGTTTACGGTACGCTTAAACGCTTTTTGTGGTGCAGGTATTCATTCCTACCAAAGTATATAATGGGCAAAAACTTACCAGGCTGGTTAGTACAAATACACCTCCCAATACTAATAGTACAATACCCCATGTACTAGTTACCGTGCCGGTAAAATATAATGCGGCAAAAACAATAGCCAGTAATACCCGAATTGCACGGTCTGCGTTTCCCATGTTCTTTTTCATAAAAGTTTTTTATTGTGTTAGGTGAACGATGAAATAGACAATTGCCAGGCAGGCGAGGCAAACTAATATTAGCTTCAACCATTTGGGCATTGCCAAAACTATTCAAATTCAAATTGAATAGAGATGATGTTGGTCACCATTTGGGCTTGAAACCATTGTGGCAATTACCTTTTTTAAAAGAGTACTTACCAAATCAATAGGTATTCGTTTTCAAAGTGACATTAGTCACCTGTTGGATTTTTTATTTTAATGAACTTTGCAAAGACCAATGTAAATAACATGCACATAAAACAATGGGAAGATGAGAACCTTGCTCACTTTAGTTATGCAGTCGTGAGCGATTGTGAAAAAAAGATAGTGCTAATAGATCCATCCCGTAACCCGCAGCCCTACCTTGACTTTGCAAAGCAAAATGAAGCCGCCATTATTGGAATTATTGAAACCCATCCGCATGCAGATTTTGTAAGCAGTCATCTAGAACTAAGTGACGTTACCGGCGCGCCTATTTACGTCAATAGCCTGGTTGGTGTAAGCTATCAGCATACTGCATTTGATGAGGGTGATACCATTGAATTTGGTAAGATTAAACTTACTTGTTTGCATACACCAGGGCATTCGCCCGATAGCATTACGATTTTATTAGAATATGATGGAGCGCAAACCGCTGCGTTTACGGGCGACACATTATTTATTGGCGACTGTGGACGGCCCGATTTAAGAGAAGGTGCAGGCAATCAAAAAATGACAAGGCTTGAGTTGGCTAAAAGCATGTACCACACGCTGCGCAATAAGCTTTTACCTCTTGATGATAATGTAATTGTTTATCCTGCACATGGTGCCGGTAGTTTGTGTGGAAAGGGCTTAAGCAAAGCGAACAGTAGTACGATGGCCCACGAAAAAGAAACGAACTGGTCGTTGCAGGCAATGACCGAACAAAAGTTTGTAACTACGCTGTTACGTGATCAGCCATTTATCCCCGCTTATTTTCCTTTTGATGTGGAATTGAATAGGATGGGAGCTGCACCGTATGAAGTCAGCATCCGGTCAATAAAAATTGGAAATGATGTGCGTTCGAAAGCTGATGCAGACAAGTTGGACCCAGCCGTTGTAGTGGTTGATGCAAGAAAAGAAGGGGTTTACAAACAAGGTCATTTACAAAATTCGATCAACCTGATGGAGGGGGACAAATTTGATACCTGGTTGGGTAGTATTATTAAACCCAATGAACCATTTTACCTGGCCGGTGAAAGCAGAAACCAATTGCAACGCCTGATTGAACGCGCAGCAGCCATTGGGTTTGAGCCACAAATAAAACAAGCTTTCATTCTTACCTATAAAGGTGAAACACAAGAGATAATAGACCTCGAAGATTTTAAAGCGCATACGGCCAACTACACAATTGTAGATGTTAGAAATGAATCAGAATTAAGGGAAAGCAAACCTTTTAGCAGCAGCATTTCTATTCCCCTGCCAGAAGTAAGAAACCGGGTGAATGAGATACCAACAGATAAGCCAATTGTGGTTCACTGTGCAGCAGGTTACCGCAGTGCTGCAGCAAGTTCAATCATTCATTCAGCACTGAATGAAAAAGTGAAAGTGTATGACTTAAGTGAGGCCGTAAAACAATTTTTACCCCAGGTAATGTTTGCAGAATAAAATTAAACTAGTAACATGGCACAAGCACATTATTACGATGTATCGGTACAGTGGGAAGGTGATCGAAAAGGAACATTGAAATCTGATGTTTTACCGCTGCGCATTGAAGTAGCTACGCCGCCACAATTTCCAAAAGGCATGGAAGGAATTTGGTCGCCTGAACACTTGTTTGTAGCGGCGATCAATAGTTGCCTCATGACTACCTTTTTGGCTATAGCTGAAAATTTCAAACTGGCTTATGTCAGTTTTAATTCAAAAGGTATAGGTAAACTGGAATTGGTGGAAGGCAAATACTTGATGAGCGAAGTGACGCTGATGCCAACCGTAGAAGTAGAAAACGAGGAAGACAAGGAAAAAGCAATGAAGGTGTTGCAAAAGTCAGAGGCCGCTTGTCTTATTGCTAATTATGTAAAATCACCCATCGTATGTAAGCCAACTGTGCATGTGGTGTTGGCGGAAAAGATTGGAGTCTAAAATAGTACTGTATTCATCCCCTTGGTTATGGGTCAGACGGCTCAATAACAGCATTGTCTACACTGATCAGCTTATGCCTGGCAACCAGCTTTCCTCACTAGCCTCCAAACCCCAAACTTCAAACTTCAAACTTCAAACATCAAGCGCTCAATAGCAGGAACGGTTTTTAGATACCATCATTTACATATCTAAAAACATTCAAATGAAATTATTGAAGTTCGTATTTTCTACAGGGTCATTAGCTCTAATGTTAACCTTTGCCGCATGTGGCGATAGCAGCAATACATCTACAGAAACCAGGGATACCACCGCTACAGCATCAAATACCGAGGCTCATATGCCAGCCGATTTAAAACCTGCAAATGCTAAACCTGGTTGGGGCAAAGACATGACAGACCCGATGGCCGTGGTCATCGAAAAGCTGGTAGGTTTTAATGCGCCACCGCTTACCTCGTTGTCGGCACAAGAGGCTCGCAAGCAACCCTCACCTGCGGATGCGGCAATGGCTGTAATGAAAGACCATAACATACCTGATCCTGCCAGTAATGTTGACACAACCGGGAAGGACATTCCGGTGAAGGGCGGGCAAATACACCTGCGTATCTACACTCCTAAAACAGGTAAGGATAGTTATCCGGTTATTGTTTATTATCATGGTGGCGGATGGGTAATTGCTGATTTGAACACGTACCATGCGTCAGCACAAGGGTTGGCTAACCAGGCAGAGGCGGTTGTTGTTTCCGTGGCTTACAGGCAGGCACCGGAACACAAGTTTCCAACCGCACACAACGACAGCTATGCAGCCTACGAGTGGACGGTTAAGAATGCAGCTTCTATAAAAGGTGACCCCAAACGCATAGCCTTGGTAGGTGAAAGCGCTGGGGGTAATCTTGCAACCGCTGTAAGTATGATGGCGCGTGATAAAGGCATGCAATTGCCCGTACACGAAGTACTCGTTTATCCCATTGCTGCTTACGACTTTACTACACAATCGTATAAAGAGAGTGACAGTACAAAACCATTAGGCTCAGGCTTGATGAAGTGGTTTTTCCAGCAGTATTTGAATAGCCCGGCGGATGGTAAGAACCCTATGATCTCTTTGGTGACAGCTGACTTAAAAGGCTTACCTCCAACTACTATTGTTGCTGCACAATATGATCCGCTAAGAAGCGAAGGTGAGATGCTGGAAGAAAATTTTAAAAAGGCAGGTGTTGAGGTAAAAAGAAGATTGTACAATGGTACAACACACGAGTTCTTCGGAATGGCTGCTTTGGTGCCGGAAGCTAAAGATGCCCAGGCTTACGCCGTAGATGCTTTAAAGCAAGCTTTCAATAAATAGGAAAGCGTCTATGGTTGATATCGAAAAATCATTGCATTCAACCAATGTTTAAGAAGATGAACGGTTAGCATTTCCAAGAAATTTTTGATGCTAATTACACACCAGTTTAGCGCTGTACCTGCTATACGAATCGTAGCCATCTATCCTGATGGCTACGTTTCCGTTGATGGAGAGCCAGCTGATTTTTATAAATGTTATATCCTTTTTAGGCAGCTTCACTTCGTAAAAATAAAAACCGACCGCGTCTTTACCGTCACATCGTTTCAGGAGTTTGGCTTTGAATGGTTGCTTGCCAAACAAACTGTCTATCGTTGGTTTTACCGCAAGCTCTTTACTCGGCGAACTTAAAATACTAAAGGAGGCATAACCCATGCGTGGTCCTTTCAGCATTACATTCCATGAAACAGGCTTGTTTGCCAGCATGAACGTTTTTCGCTTGATACTAATATTGGCATTGCCCATCCGGTAAAAATTTACGCTGGTATCCGGACTCATTTCTATTTTATCGGCTTTCCATACCACGGGGTACTGCTTTGGCTTACCTACTGCCCAGGTACCAATGTTCTCGTACCCGGTACTATCGGTTACAAGGGCTTTTACCAAATCATACAACTCTACTGGCTGTGCATAGGTGATCGACAAAATGAAACTGGTGAATAAGGTGAGTGACAGTTTTTTCATGGTAAAAATGTTGTGGGAGTAACTGCTGACTAACGAAAAATTATTTTACGGCTACCGGTATTAATTGCCCGGTTGTATTTCCAATACCTAGTTCTCCATAGCTGTTTGAGCCCCAGGCAAACAGGCTTCCGTCTGCCTTCATTGCAAGGCTTTGCGCATTACCGGCGGCAACTGACACCCAGTTATTCTCTCTTCCAATTTGTTGCGGTGTATTTTTATTTCCGGTGTTACCAATACCCAAAGAACTACCGCTTCCCCACGCCCACAAAGTGCCGTCCTGCTTTATACCAACCGAATGCCGTTGGCCGCAGGAGATTGCTTTCCATTTGTCTTTACCAACCGCAACCGGGCTCAATTGTTTTGCAAGCGAACCAATACCCAGCTCACCATTTTGATTGTTTCCCCATGCCCAAAGACTGCAGTCCGTTTTAATGGCAAATGAATGAAATTGTCCCGCCGTCACAAACAGCCAATTGGTTTCGGTACCAATTTGTACCGGGGAAGTTTGTGCCTGCACGTTTCCTGTACCCAGCATTCCCCACCCGTTGGCACCCCAGCCCCAAAGGCTGCCATCTTTTTTTAGTGCTAACGTATAATTAATGCCAGCAGCTACCATCTGCCAGCTTAATTCTTTACCTAGTTGAATTGGAAACATGCTGATATCGGCGGGAAGTGGCACACCCAGTAGCCGCATGGTGTTATTGCCCCAACCCCACAAGCTGCCATTGCGTTTTATGGCAAAGCTGACGGCATCACCAGCCGAAACGCTTACCCAATTCGTATCTCTTCCTATACTCACCGGGTTAAATTGATGTACTCTATTGCCATTGCCCACCTCTCCATAATTATTAAATCCCCACGCCCACAAACTGCCATCTGATTTAAGCGCAAGCGATGTGTAAGCACGGGTTGAAACGCTCACATAGTTAGTAGCAGTGCCGGCTTTTACAGGCATCGGCGCATCGGCTTTGTTTTGGTTGCCTAACTGTCCATAAACATTTTGACCAGCGGCGTATAACATACCGTTTCGAATAAACAAACTATGATACCTGCCAACTGCCAGTGGTTCTGTTTGAATGACTTTACCACTATTTATTTGAGAGGAAAGAAGCGGGGAGATTAAGAGGCATAAACAAGTAGTTTGGAAGCGCATAACCTTTTTGATTTTAGAAGCGGTGAAAAATAGGTGTTCACAATATGCTATCATCACAGGTTATGCAGGCTGCTGAAGTTACCATTTCAGCGAAACAAATAAAAGTATTTTGTTTTGATCTTTTAATAGCCCTTTGGCGGTTTGTTGCCTACAACTTTTAGTAAATAAATTTTTTTCGATGTGGAAAATAAATATTTGATGCCAGTTGTAAACTTCCTTCAACAAGTTCGGTTCTTAGCTATAAATGATTATTGAGCTGAGGCAGGTCGCTGCGATAATGACCAATATTTAACTACGGTTTCAAACATCTCCTTAATTCCTTCAACGCTATTAGGTTTAATAAAATATCCCTGCACATTCAAACTATAACCTTCAAGTACACTTTTGGGAGCACCACTTGTCGATAACATCAAAAATGGAATACATTTTAATCGAATTTCTTCATTGTCAAAAATCATCTTTTTGAGTTCAAACCCATTCAGCTTGTTCATATTGATATCGCAAAATATAAAAAACGAATTCATTTCCGTCGTTGAAATAAAATCATAAAACTTATACCCGTCGTTAAAAACCATTATTTCATTTTTTAACGCCTATCTCTTTGAAAGCTTCCTGGAAAAATTCAAGGTCTTCATTATCATCGTCGATGATAATAATTGGATTCGGATTGCTTGTCGTCTGCATCATACTTGCAAGGTAGGCAGTATCAACGGCTTGGATATAAAAATGTTTTAATGCATTGTACGAGAAAGATTAAGCGACAGCTGCACGCTCCCATTAAAATTTAGCATTAACCTGAGGTAGAATCACTAAGGGTAAAATAGACGTCAGTTGTTTGACAATTCACGTCATGATCCAACATTGCTATCAACTATCTGCAGTTTATTATTCAATACCACATATTATGTATTGACATGATTTAAAAACCCTTGTATTTTAACGCAATATTTTTTAACAATCTTACTTGGTTTAGACCTATACCATTTTTTAAAACATTATTGCATGAAAAACATATGTACATTTCTAATGTTCCTGGTACCTTTTGTATCCATTGCACAACCCGTTTTACTAAAAAACATCAACCCCACAACCGTGGATGCAGGCTCCCATTCCTTTCCGACAAATGCGTATGTATTTAACGGTCAACTCTACTTTTCTGCGCATAATTTTAATGGACGAGAGCCATGGAAAACAAATGGCACCAGCAACGGAACTCTTCAGATAAGGGATATATCAAGCGCTTTTAGTAACTCAAACAGCGACCCGCAATTTTTTAATAAAGTGGGAAATGATCTATTCTTTTTTTGCAACAACGAGTTTGGTGGTGTAAAAATTTACAAGGTAAATGGTATTACGAATGCGATAACAGAAGTCGGCTACATAGATGGTTCTATGCCTGCGGAAGTAGTAGTATGCGCTGGTAATCTTTATTTTCCCGGAGTGTCGTATAATTTTTTAAATGAAGGGCTCGAGTTACTAAAGTTTGAGATTAGCACTGGTGTGCTGTTATCTGTGGCAGATATTAGACCCGGCACTGACAGCTCCAACCCCCGCAATCTGACGGTTAAAGGCGACACCATTTATTTTAGTGCTAACGATGGCATACATGGTACAGAACCCTGGCTGTATAATGCATCCCTGAATGCTGTGCAGATGATTAAAGATATCAGTAATGTAGGAGCCAATTCTTCTAATCCATATGACTTTGTTATTTACAATGACTCGTTGTTTTTTAGTGCAAGCAATGGTATTGACGGCGTTGAACTTTGGAAAACAAAAGGGGATGACTTAAGTACAGAGATGGTTGCCAATATTAATATGGAAAATACTGGTGCAGATAGTAGCAACCCCGCTCATAAAACGGTTTTCAACAACCTTTTAATATTTAGCGCCCATGATGGTTTGGGAGGAAATGAACTATGGAAATACACCGGCACTTCGGGTATAGCCGAAATGATTGCGGACATTAATTTAACTACAGATAGTTCTTCTAATCCCGGACTTTATGGCTTTACCGTATCCGATGGAATGCTGTATTTCGCGGCAGACGATGGCTGGCAAATTCCAGATCGAAACTATCAATTGTGGCGAACCAACGGCGATACGGTTGGGCTAGTGTTTACCATCAATCCGTTCGGAACTGCAGAACCGCAAAATATGTTTGATCTGAATGGGACCTTATTTTTTGTAGCAGATGATGGGAACGGATTTGAAGTTTGGAAAAATACTGCACTCACAACGGAGATGGTAAAAGATATTCAGCCCTTATTTACTGACAAGCCCTACCTGATAGGTGTCTATAATAACAAGGCATACTTTTCCGCGGACAATGGTACAACCGGTAGTGAACTCTGGAGTACTGATGGCACCGCTGCAAACACCAATTTGGTAAAAGATATCAACAAAGGAAATGGCGTAAACAGCGACCCCGGTTACGTAGTTCCTTTTAATGGGTCCAACTATTTTGCCGCTCATAAAACGTCCAGTTTTAGTTGCAGCTTATTCAAAACAGATGGAACGGATGCTGGTACCATCGAAGTAAAACCAGCAGTTGTTGATGACGAATTTTCTGCGAATCCGTACAACAGGATGAAGGTTGCTGGTGGCCTTTTATATTTTCAGGCATACACGCTTACCCATGGTTCTGAATTATGGAAAAGCGATGGCACCCTTGCAGGAACACAATTGGTTAAGGATATCAGTCCGGGCAATGCGCATAGTGACCCCTTTGACTTTATAGAGTTTCAATCAAAATTATTTTTTGTTGCCAACGATGGCATTAACGGACGTGAGTTGTGGACAACCGACGGGACAGCTGTTGGTACAACACTCGTTAAAAATATCAATGCAACAGGATCAGCCGAAATTCGGGATATGAAAGTGGTTAATAATCTTTTATTGTTTGTTGCTGACAATGGTATTAATGGCAATGAATTATGGGTGAGCGATGGAACAACTGCAGGGACATTCTTATTGAAGGATATAAATCCTGGTGGGGGGAATTCCAACATCAACAACGTAGCGGTCATCGATAACTTCCTTTATTTTACCGCATTTAGCCCAACCTATGGTGATGAACCGTGGAGAACTGATGGCACTGCTGCCAATACTGTTCTTTTTAAAGATATGAATCCGGGTACTAACTCCTCCGGTTCGGGCAACTATACCAAACTAGGGAAATACATATATTTCGGTTCAACCACGGATAATAGCGGCGGCAAACTTTGGCGTACCGATGGAACCATAGGAATGGCGTCGTTGTTCAACAATGTCAGTTACCCGTTTTTCCTTACAAAAGTGGCTGATAAGATCGTGTTCTTTGCATTGGAAGGTAACGATGGTTTTACCCTTTGGAGTACGGATGGAAAATCCAATACTTCGATGATTACGAATTTTGGACAGGGGTTAAATTACCTGCTGCTGGATAATTTTCCAGTGTATCAAAACCGCTGGTTCTTTTGGGTGGATGACCGTGTACGTGGCCAGGAATTGTGGTGGACCGATGGTACCAACGCTGGTGTTTATGATATAGCACCAGGACCACCAAGTAGTTATCCGAGAAATGCGTCCGGCATTGGTAACTCAGTAGTTTTTTCGGCTCACGATGGCACCGATACAGGTTTGGAATTATATAAACTAGACCTCTGCAATGTTGGAGACGTCAGCACCTGGAAAGGAATAGCCAGTAACAATTGGAATGATGCAGCCAACTGGTGTGGCGGAGTTCCAACATCTTCCACCAATGTGATCATCCCTTTTCCAACGCCTAATCAACCTAGTCTGTTAGGAGGTACGTATAGCATAAACAGTCTCGATCTCGCATCCTCTGTTCAGTTGAACCTGGCTGGCGGAAACTTCACCATCAATGGTGAACTTACCGGTGAAGGAACGATGTCGGGCAGCGCTACTTCCAGTCTTACGATGGGTGGGTCCGGTGTACTGAGCCTGACAACAGGCTTCAGCATTTTAAAAAACCTTACGCTTAGTAACAACGCCTCTCTTACCCTTGGCCGACCGCTGGATATTGCCACAGGAAGTACACCCGGCGTACTTACATTAGGCACTGGGGCTACCCTTGTCACCAACAACATTCTAACACTAAAATCAGACATTACCGGTACTGCAAGGGTAGCCGCATTGCCAGTAGACGGAAGTGGTATTGCTTTGGCAACCATCGATGGTAAAGTGTATGTTGAGCGATTTGTTGGATCAGCTACACCTAAGCGGGCATGGCGTTTATTAACGTCGCCATTGAGAAATAACCCAGGCCGAAACGATGTAAGAATGAACTGGCAATTGGGTGGAACTGTAGGCGGTGCTGGCGTTGGAAATGGTACTTTAATAACCGGTCCTAATGCCGCCGGTGGCGATGGCCTCGATGCAATATCTGGTTATAGTTTAAAATCGTTTGACGGTACCAACCTGGTTGGCGTTGACAATACTATTTTAGCCAAATTGTTTGATGCCAGTGCAACAGCTGCTAATAAAGGTTACTTCATATTTGTGCGTGGCGATAGAAGTACTTCAAGTCTTTCCGGCGCTACGAACACAACTTTTACTGCGCAAGGTTTACTGCAGACCGGCGATCAAACATTTGCAACCAATACAACCGCTGATGGATTTACACTCATCGGCAATCCGTATGCTTCGCCGGTAGACTTTGATGCTTTTCGCTTGAGCAACTTGTCATCAAACATCCGCCCTAACTATTATTTCTGGGATCCTTATTTGAACACGGTTGGAGGCTATGTAACGGTGAGTTATAATGGTGTAGGTGGGTATACCATTTCACCTGCATCTGCTTCGCACACACAGTACATTCAAAGCGGACAAGCCATATTTGTTCAAACCAAAAACATAGCACCCGCCACCAACGCTGCGGTTGTTTTTAAAGAAACACATAAGTCAGCCAATAACATCAATGCAATTTTTAGAACAGGTACTCAGTTAGAAAAGCTAGAGATCAATTTGAACATTCAGAACACTGATGGAAGCTGGATGCTAACGGATGCAGCCACTGCGGTATACCATAACATTTACTCGCCCCTACTCGGTAATGAAGACGCGCAGAAAATTATAAACATTGATGAAAATGTTGGATTGCTACGCGATGCAAGATTACTAAGCATTGAAGGAAGACCATTGATTGATAGTAACGATACGCTCTTCATCAACATGAGTAACATAAAACCGAATCGTACCTACCAGTTTAAGCTTGATCCATCCAATTTTGATGCACCGGGGCTCGCGGCATTTTTAGAAGACAGTTACTTGAACACAACGACAAGTGTAAGCTTACTTAATACAACAACCATTTCGTTTTTGGTAAATGCTAATCCAACATCTTTTGCCAATAGGTTTAGGATCGTATTTAGAACAGCGACCACTTTACCTGTAAATTTTACCACCATAAAAGCCTACCAACAAAATGCGGGCATCACGGTAGATTGGAACGTTGCTGCTGAAATCAATACACATCATTACGAGGTAGAGAAATCAACAGATGGTAGAACGTTTACAAAAGGAGGAACTGTTTTGGCAAAGGCAAATAATCAATCAGCCGTAAGCTATTCGTGGTTTGATGCCACCCCGATTATAGGTAATAACTTTTACAGAATAAGGGCAATAGAAAATTCAGGCATCCAAAAATATAGCTCGGTAGTAAACGTAAAAATTGGCAAAGAAAGCAACATTGTTATATATCCCAACCCAGTATCCGATCACATGATCAGCATTCAATTAAGCAATCAACCAAAAGGGGTCTACCTGCTACAGTTGTACAATAGCGGTGGGCAGAAAGTGTTTCAAAACCAGCTCTCGCACAATGGAGGTTCTACCACGCAGGCAATTGCGCTGCCATCAGGTATCATAAAAGGTGTTTACCAGTTGCGCATCAATAACGATGGTAAAAACACAAAGCAAATCGTCATTCACTAATCGGTTCATCCGAAAAAACGTAAAAGCCTTCCGTGTTTAACGGAGGGCTTTTAAATTAGCAGCCAAATGACTATACCGCGTTATAGTAGTAGTTGGTTTATAAAGTGGAAGGTTTGAAATAAGGTGCTAAAAATTATCATGGTTCAGCCAGAGCAGTGTTTTATTCTTGCTTTTCTACAAAATACATATCAATCTCTCCTTTGTTCTTTGCTGCAATCTTACCGCGGTATTCGCAGTTGAATGTATCTTTTACCAGTTCATAGGTTTGTCCGCTAATGTTGATTTTTCCTGCTTCTGAGTTTTGTTCCATTCGCGCAGCTACATTTACCGTATCGCCCCATATGTCGTAGACATATTTTTTTACACCTACCACACCTGCTACTACCGGCCCTGTGGTAACGCCTATTCGTATTTCAAAAGGCACTTCGCCCTTGGCAAGTTTCTCATGCCTGCGCATTTTCATAAACTCCCTGATTTCAAAAGCAGCGTGTAATATGTCGGATGCATGTGTGTAATTGCTCACCGGCAAACCACCGGCACATAAGTAGGCATCGCCAATCGTCTTTATCTTTTCAATATTGTATTTCTGAACAATATGGTCGAATGCACTAAAGCAATGATGTATTTCATCTACCAATAACTCCGCACTTATTTTTTGGCTGACCGTAGTAAAGTCTTTAAAGTCCGTTAGCATCACCGTTACCATGGTGTAGGCCTTCGCCTTTGCAGTACCGGTTGTTTGTAATTCGTGGGCAACCTCGGCAGGCAATATGTTCAGCAACAGGGCCTCGTTTTTCTTGCCAATCTCGTCTGCTTTTTTACCAGCTTTTATGGTTTTGCGCCGCTGGTAAAACAGGAACCCCGCCATTGCCAACATTAGTGCAAAGCCACCCATGAAGCCATTGCGGATCAGCTTTTCTTTTTTCATTTCCTTCCGCTGAAGTGTTTCAATCTTCTCTCGTTCATATTGCAGTTGTAGCTCAGCCATCTTACCTGCTTTCTCTGTGTTCAGCATAGAATCTTTAATGGCTATTGCTTGTTTAAAGGCTTGCAGTGCAGTAGCATTGTCACCCTGCAATTCGGCAATGGTACTTTTATGTTTATAGGCAACTTCCAGAATGATGGCTTCATTGTACATGCGGGCAATCAGGATGGAACTGTCAACATATAACCGGGCGGTGGATAGTGCTTTTTTTTGATCGCCATTAAAGAGATACCTCAAGGATGGTTCATCTTTTTCTTTCACAACATTCGCAAATATGTTAGCGAGATTGCAATAGACATTTGCAATCCCAATACTGTCATCTCCTTGCCGGTACATGTCCATCGCTTTCATTGAATAATCTACTGCCAGCGGAAACTTCTTAAGACTTGTATAAGCAACTCCCACATTGTCGTAGTCGATAGACATGGCGGCGAAATATTTCAATTTTTCACTTACTTCCAGTGATTTCATATAATACTCCAATTCCCTGGTGTGTGCCTTCATAGATGCGTATATGCCTGCAATGCGATTGTACGATCGTCCGGTGTTTAGGCTGTAAGCATTTTCTGCATGATAATACTTGAGTGCCGCAAACGAGTATTCAAGTGCTTTTTCATAATTGCCTTGTTTTTCAAAAATTCCGGAAAGCGTATTCTTCGTGAGGGCTATACCTGCGCTATCGTTAAGCGCTTCTTTCATGGTCAGGGCGTTTAAATTTAATTCCAGTGCTTTGGGAAAGTCGTACAACGCATAATACGTTTGACCTATCAACCCTAATAAAATAGCATATTCAGACTTTAGTCCATCTTCCTTGAAAATAGCCGCTGCCCTTTCATACCACTTAAGCGCTTGTAGTTGCTGCGATCGCTTTCTATAAATATTTCCTATGTACCAGGTGGCGGTGCCAATTCCTTTTTGCCACTTTATCCCTTTTGCCAATGTCAAGGCTTGCTCGCCATACATAAAGCCTGAGTCGAGATTTTTGTCCCTATAGTACAAACTCAAATCACATAAAGCTTTCACCTGGTGGGTGTCTTTTTTGGCGTCATTGACTACGGCCATTAGTGAGTCTGCGCGTTGCTGGCCGCGTTTTATTTGTGCGTATGAAATTGTAGTCGTAATGAACACCAGGCATAGAAAAAATAAACGTAACCACATAGGGTAGAGTTGACGAGGTAGTTATAGGTATAAGCTAAAATATAAAAAAGGTATTTACAATCAGTATGTTGGGTAGCGAAAATGCCGCGGAGTTATGGTGAAATGCTACATCCAATCGTAATGTGATAATCCTTACACCCAATTGCAAAATCCATCAAGCCTTGCCAGGCCGTTGCAGCTATTGCAAGCGTCAGAAGCTTTTACTATACCCCAATAAAATAGTTTGATTGTAATACGGCTTAAAAGGACTACTGCTAAAATCGCCTTTTAGAATAGCGCGATGGCTCAGCGATACATTTTTAAATACCCGGAACTTTGAAATGAATAATCCATTCATCAAACCGTTGTTAGCAAGTTTGGTAAAGTAGTCTGATGATAGCCCAAGGCGATACTGAATGTCAAGCCACTTCTTAAACTTCCTGTCGTACCATAAGTTTACCTCGGCACCCAGCTGTTTATATACAAACAGATCATAGTTATTATTGGTGTCAAATGTTTGAGTGTAATTACCGGTATTTGCAATTTGCTGGTTGGTTAAACCGTACAGGCTAAATGAGTAAGGTGAGATGGAGATACGAAAGTATTTATCGGGTTGAAATTTGATGCCTGGAGAAATGATTACTTCATACGGATTTAGAAATGCCTGGGTGCGCCCCAGGTTATTGTAATCTTTAAAAAAGTCGCCATCAAAAATGGTAAAGACCGATGTGTTTGTTTTGGCAATGATATTAAAGTTCCATTTCTTTTTCTTAGTAAAGGATATCGAGAAATCGTGCAGCGTTGAAAGGTCGTCAGTAGCGCGTTGAAGATGTGATGTATTGGTGAAACCGGCCTTCTGAATTGCCAGCGTCCAATGCACTTCGTTGGTTACTGAAAATCTACTCTGGTCTTTTACATAATTCAGACCAAGATCTACAGAAGTAGTAGCGGAAAAGCTTTTCTTATCAGGACCCGATGGAGAATTAAACTCTAATACATTTCCTACGTTCAACCCAAGGGCAAAAGTAAATTGCCAGGCTTTAGGCGGATTGTCCGCTTCAGTAAGCGAAGTGACAGCTGTGCTTCCAAACAGTTTATGGTTAATTAAGTCTGCCGCAAATTTGTTATAAACAACCGTATCAACTTCAGACTTTATGATGGTAGATTTCAACACATGGTTTGCTGGATTGATGTAAGCATACCAATACTTTGTTGCAGTTGCCTTCAAGACTTTGCACCGTATTTCGCCACTGTCTTTTTTTACAATTAAATCGCGTTGCGCAAACAACATTAGTGGAGGAAAAATGGTAATAAAAAAAGCGATACTCCAGGCAAACCGGGTTCGGGTTATGAGGAATATCGCTTTCATGATTGAATAGATCGTTTAAAAAATTATCTCTTCTTCACTCCCTGTTCTTTGATGGCCATACACACTCCCTCGCTTATGGTTACGCTAAATGACGCTGTTACACGGCCACCGCCCCCGGCGCCGGAAGCGTTGCTTCCGGTATTGGTAGAACCCCAACTCCAGGATAACATGAGGTTGTGATCACCATCAGGAAGATCAGTGGGTAAATCAAATTCTCCATCTTCAACGGTAAGTTTTTTAGGTTTTCCATCCAATGAAATCATAACACTCAAATCACTGTAAGAAACCTTACCTCTTGATAAGCCGGCAGCAACCTCTTTTGTCGAATTGGTTTCGGTGATAGAGTTGTCCATTGAGCTAACAATAAAGGTGTAAGGCTTATGCTGTCTTTTACCGCTCGACTGCCCGCTTGCAGCATCACGTGGCGATTTCACGTTGTACTCTATTTTTGAATAGTTGAAACTAACCGCACATCCATTCTCTACGCTACTCACTTTTACCCTACATGCCTTTATTGTCTTTACATCCCAGTTGCCCTTTCGTTGGGCGTCCTGCGCATAAGACTGAAACGAAACAGCCATTGATGCAATAAGCATCATTGCTGTGAACACTTGCTTTTTCATGTTGATGAATTTTGATGTTGCCTACTCTGTTCGGTTTTCGGCTTCGCCGTATGATGAAAGATGTTGGTTTCGAATTGCTGGTTCCCATTGTTGCGGTATGATCGCTAGTTTTCAAGGCGTGTACATAAACATACTCTGTTGAATGATATATAACAGGCTGTCGCTTCGTGGATTAAACGTATAACATTTATTGTAAATTGTCTAATCAGATGGTTCAAGTGGATAAAAGTGGGTTAAGTAATTCATTAAATTACTTCGGTGACAAATGCTTGTGGTGTGTGGGATGTAAAAATAAATGCTACTGACCTTGTTCCCGAAAAATTCTGTGCATCATATGTTTTCGTGCATAGCGGTTCAAGCTGAGCTTACTGCATGGCAAAAAAATTTTTTCATTTCTGTAATAAAAGCTTTCGGTGTGCCACTGATATATAAAACGCACATTTATGAAACCGGAACTAACTACAGAAACTACTGCAAAATTTTCTCCGTTCAACCGTTATGCCTACGTACTTTTTATGGTACTGGTTGTTTATTTGTTTATTAAAGGTGACTATAATATGGCATTTACCAACCTTGGTATTGCCCTCATTTTCGATCCATTTGATCCCTCTGTAAAATGGCAGCAAAGGCCGATGTACCAAAGAGTATGGTTGATTGTTCACCTTACGCTCACCTTTGCAGGTTTAATCTTCATCACTTTTTTTAAGCACTAAAAACATTTAAGCTCAAAAACTAAAAACATGAAAAGAAATTTTCTATTGGCATTGCTTTGCCTTGTATGTACCTCCAATTTATTTGCCCAAAAAACAAAGCAGGGAAACTCATTACTATGGAAAGTAACCGGTAACGGTTTACAAAAGCCATCCTACATTTTTGGAACCTACCACTTTCTTTCCAACGGTTTTGTTGATACGCTGCAAGCTGTAAAAAATGCTTACGCGGCCAGCGATGCAGTGGTTGGAGAGTTGGTGATCGATAGCACCATCCAGGGACCTATAATGGAAGCCTCTGTTTTAAAAGGGACCACCTTGCAAAAGCTGTTACATGACACGCTGTATACAAAAACAGCTACATGGTTTAAGGAAGAAGGCGGCCTCGATCTAATTAGGTTGAACGAATTGAATCCCCTCACCATTATAACGGTGGGGCTCGCCATCACACACCAAAAATATTTTCCCAATAAACCGGGCGAAGTACAATTAGATACTTATTTTCAGGATTTAGGTAGAAAAGATGGCAAGAAGATAATAGGGTTGGAGACGATACAGATGCAGGTAAATGCGATGTTTAACCAGCTAACATTGGCACGACAGGTAGAAATACTAAATGATAGTTTTAAAGAGAAAGATGGTTTAAGATCGGCCATTGCTGTGATGAATGATGCCTATATCCGGAACGATTTAAATGCCTTGCATCTATTAATGTATGCTGAAACGTACAAGCCTGAAGAAATGAAACCATTGTTGGAGGATCGCAACAATTATTGGATGCAGCAATTACCGAAACTAATGAAAGAACAGTCGCTGTTTGTAGCCGTGGGTGCATTGCATTTGGTAGGGGAAACCGGGCTTGTACAACAACTAACCAGGCAGGGATACACGGTAGAACCCGTAAACCTTTAAAACCTTGAGCGAAAAAGAATTCTTATTGCAACTGAAGGAGCACCAGAATATAATTTATAAGCTGGTGCATATTTATGCTACTTCGGAAGAAGATAAAAAAGACTTGTACCAGGAAATTTTATTCCAGGCATGGAAGACCTATTCTTCCTTTCGCGGAGACGCCAAGTTTAGCACATGGTTGTACCGGCTTTCGCTCAATACCATCTTCACTTTCAAACGCAAGACAAACAGAATTGAATACACCGACACGGCGCAGTACGAGGAACAGCTCACTACCACTTCAGCCGTAAACGACGAAAAGGAACGCTTGTACAAAGCCATCCGCACCCTGCCAGAAGGCGAACGTGCCATTATCTCATTACACCTTGATGGTTATGACAACAGTGAAGTGGGGGAACTTTTAGGTATTACGGCCAACAGTGTTGGAGTAAAACTGCACCGTGCTAAAAAACAATTGACAACCCTCTTAAAAGATATTTGATGGACATTGAAAAAATATGGCAGGAGAGTGAGGGTAAAGACAACAACCTGGATAAGCTTTTACGCGCAGGAAAAATTACGCGGATATCTTCCAGGCACCCTATAAAAAAACTGCAGGACAATTTGCTTTACGGATTGATTTTGGCGCTGATGATAACGGCGGGCTATGGTTTTCTTTTCGTTGAGTTTTCGCCGTGGCAAATACGGGTTGCTTTAGTAGTAGTTACGGTATACAACCTGATAATTATGGCAGACAGCTGGCGCCTGTACTTGCTCACCCGAAAAACAGAAAGTATAAACGAGCCGCTGCGCGATAAGCTGCAAACGGTATACGACCAATATATGCGCTGGTGGCATATTCAATTGCGAACAAGTTTGTTTGTTTTACCATTCGCTATTACCGGTGGCTTTATTCTGGGCGGTATTGATGGATCGGGTAAAACCGTTGAGGAATTTATTAGTCACCCGGTAGCTTTGATTGCTTTGGGTATTTGCCTGTTGGTATTCATTCCCGCCAGCTACTTCCTCTCCAAATGGTTATTCCGTGTTTTCTACGGAAAATACCTCAAGCAAATCAAAGGTTCAATTGATGAATTGAGCTAAACCAAAACATACTAAAATGGCAAAAGAATGTTGTACTGGTTGCAAAAAAACCTCGGCGTTTGCTGCCAAGAGCTGGTAGATATTTTCGCTTTTTCTTTTGCCTACTTACCGTCAATTTATCTAAAATATAGTGCTTCATCTCGTAAAGATTTCCTTCTGCCAATACACATAGCCGAGGGCTGAAATTGGTTTGCCCGGTTGCCCTAAATAGGGTACACAAACGAAGTCTCAGTTGCACGATTGCCCGCTCAGTTGCAATGTCCTGAGCTAGGTTCATAAATATTCACTTAGCAGAATAATGCCAGGTGCAATTGTTGAAAAAAATAAGTTGTGGTCATTTGCATTTGGACTTTCTTTAATTACATTAGACTCATTGTCTTAGCACCCCCACGCATTAAAAGGCAAATATTGCAGCTTACCAGACCAACATTCTAGTAGAAAAACACCTCGGCATTTATTTATCCGTTTACCAAACGATTGCTCGTGGATATAGTTTCTTTCCTGCCTGCGTTTACGCTTTTTGCTATTCATGCTCCACCGTAGCAGTGCTTATTCATTACAACAAACTACCAATTCCTGTACTAGCAGGGTAATTCAAAACAAATTAACAATTATGAAGAAAGTTATATTTCTACTTATAGCAGCCGTGCTGGCTGCTGGCATAACAAATGCGCAATGCAGATTCCTCAACGAAACATTTGATGCTGCTCCGGTAATCTCAGCTATTAAAACAGATAATGCATGGTACCCAGATAGATATCGTCCCGCAGGTTTCACCAACGCAATTTTGGGTGGAGGGAATGTTTTAAAAATTTCTATTGATGGTGTAGCTGATGGTTCGGTAGGAAGAGGTGGATCTTTTACTGGCAGTTTTTACAATACCCAGGGAAGAAAATTTAATCAATGCAATAAATGTGTCACTGTAATGAAAGGCAGTCTATGGGTTCCTGCAGACTGGCAGACAAACAAAAGACGTTCAGACATGTGGGCATCAGCAGCTGATCCTACAACCACCATTCAATCATATCCAATCCTAGGATTTAGAAATCCCGATGGCATTTCACCCGGTATTTATTTCTGGGACGGAAATGTAGGCTGGGTGAACTCAGGCGTTTCAGTTACCTATAACCAATGGTACAATTTAGAGTTTCGCCTGGTGGGATCAGACATACAATATTTAGTGAATGGAACAAATGTTGGAACTGTGTCAGCAAATGGGGCGACCTACTTTGCAGATGTGATGTTACAAGCATATAATTTCAACGATCCTGCATTGCCAGTAGCTAATCAGAGTTCCGATTCTTACGACGCTTATTGGGACAATGTGGCTACTACCGGTACAAGTGGAGTTGTAGTAAACAACACCAATACCGGATATTCTTATTGCAGCATTCAATCTGCTATTGATGATCCATTAACATTAGCAGGGCACACTATAAATGTTGGTGCAGCTACCTATACCGGTAATGTCAACATCACCAAAGGAGTGACATTGAAAGGTGCCAACGCCGGTGTTTCAGGTTGTGGTACCAGGGGTGCAGAAACAAAAATTTTAAATGGTGCATTCAACATAGCCTCCAACGGTGTTACAATCGATGGATTTGAATTTACCGGTACAGGCGCAAGGGTGGCGTCCTCCGGTTCATTAACTACCTGGAGCAATATTGCCATCGTAAACAATTATATCCATGCTACTGATGCGGGGCAACCTATACTCCATGGCTTCGGTTCAGGTGGTGGTGTTGGCACTACCAATTGGAACGTTTCTAATAATAAAATAGAAGACATTCAGGCTGGAAATTCCACTGCTATAGCCCTCTTTAATATTACCAACACTACTGTAGATAATAATTGCATCAACCAAACCAATACTAGCTTCGCAGGCAGAAGAGGTATTAATGCTGATGGCTTGCAAAATGCGACTATCAATGGCAACAAAATAAACATGGGTGATGCAAGTCCAACAACGACAACCAACGCTCCCTGGGCAATACAGATTGGCATGTCGGACAGGGATGCAGTATCATGTTCCATATCTGGAAATATAATCTCTAATACCTACAGGTCGATTCAAGGGTTAAGCCAGCGGAACCTGACAGGGTTGACTATTCATAATAATAATCTTAACAACGTTTCTCTGGGAGTTGACCTTAATACAGGTGGTGTTGCACCGGTAATTTCTCAACCGGTTCAGTCAAGCATAAGTATTAAAAACAATAATATCGTTACTGTTACGCCTACCATTCCCGGTGCTTTAGGTGCTGGTATTCGTTTGCGTAACCTTCATTGTACTACACCAGGATGTAGCGTTACACCTCCCTCTGCAAATGGCCCAGTATCTTATAGCAACGTTGACATAAATGAGAACTCATTTACAGTTACGGCCGCTGCAATAATCTTCGAAAATGGATTAAATATCATTTCGGTAAACGCAACATGTAACTGGTACGGCACTGTGGATGGTGCTGTAATTGCAACAAAAATATCTGGTGCAGTAACCTATCAGCCATGGCTTGTTAATGGTACCGATAATTCTCCTGCTACAGGTTTTCAGCCAAGTGCTACCTGTAATGGCACGATTGCCGACAACGATGGCGATGGAGTTAACAATGCAGATGATTGCGAACCTCTGAACCCTGCAGTTACTGCGCCTTTATGGTACCAGGATAGTGATGGAGATGGTTTCGGAAATCCAGGCGTGTCTGTTCAAACCTGTAATCAGCCGGTTGGATATGTTGCTGTTAATACAGACTGCAACGATAATCCAGCAAACGGCGGAGCGTCAGTTTATCCTGGTGCTACAGAAATATGTGGTAATGGAATAGATGAAAATTGTGATGGAATTGTTGACAATGGAACAGTTCCGGTCGCAAATGCAGGCCCCGACAAAACGGTTTTCTTTGCAGGTGTCGGCAATGTTTATCCAGGCTATCCAAATTGCGCAACCCTTACAGCAGGCGGGTCTGGCGGAGTAGGACCTTATACTTACTTATGGTCTAATGGCGCTACAACACAAAGCATCAATGTTTGCCCAACTACCACCACCACTTATACAGTCACAGTTAAAGGGGCTAATAGTTGTGCCGCAACTGATCAGGTTACTGTTTTTGTAAACGATGTAAGATGTGGTAACAAGAATGATAAAGTTCTGGTTTGTACAAAGCCAGATAAGAAAAATCCCCAGGGTCAAGAGGTTTGCGTAAGTCCAAATGCAGTAGCAACACTTCTTGCAAATGGTGGTAAACTGGGTAAATGTTCTTTGTATTCAATGGTTACCAAAACCGCAGGAAAACCTGGTGTTACCGAAATGGCAGAATTGATTGGCGAAACCAAGCTGAATGTTTCTCCTAATCCAACATCAGGTCTGTTAATGCTTCAATTAAATCAATTGCGTGAAAGAGGTGAAATCGTAATTGTTGACATCAACGGTAAATTAATTGAAAGAAGAGCGATCAACGAATCAAGCGCACAAACACAAAGGTTCAACTTGAGTAAGCAGGCACCCGGCATGTACTTTATAAAAGTAATTACCGGTTCATCTGTACAAACATTGAAGGCAATACTTCAGCGTTAATAAATTTTGAATGATTATTTAAAAGGCACGCCGTTTGGCGTGCCTTTCTATTATGCTCTTTAGGTTAACGGCTTGCGATCATAACATTAATTCTATCATCGCACCAAAGGTCACCGCACTTAAAACTCATGGCTTTTGCCACAAACTACCATCGGGTTTATATTTTACGGTAAAGCCATCATCGTCTCCCATGGAGCTTGTTTTTAAATCCATTGTTGTTGATGGATCCCAATCTACATCGGCTCCATAAAACTTTCCGGTGATTACGGCGTTGCCCTCTTTATCTATTGCCAATCCTGCACTAATGCTTAAGTCTCCGGCGGTGTTGTATCCAACCGAACCATAGGTATTAAACCACTGCAGGGTACCGGTTGCAGCATATTTTGCCAGGAAAACATCGGCTGAACTGCTTCCATTTTTGGCGGTAATTGTAGTAGCGTTTATAATCGCTGTACCACTAAACCAGCCAGTGATCAGCACATTATTTGTCGCATCAAACGCTACGCGGTGTCCACCACTTTGCCCGGCATTAGCTGGAATACTAAAGGCCCATTTTGTATTGCCCGTAGCCGTTAATGAAGTAACGTAAAGATTGGTAATTGCACCGGCTGTACTAGTTATCGATGTACCTCCCATATTGCAGGTGCCTGCAAACCTGCCAGTGAAGTGCGGCTCGTTCGCAGCATTCACACGCATTGCGCCGGGACTTAAAATATCATTGCCTGCTCCACCAAAAGTCTTTGCCCAATTGTTTGCGCCGCTTGCCTGGCTAAAACTTGCCATGAAAATATCAGCATTACCCAATGCCGTAAAGTTGTTTGTTCCTATAGTGATGGAGTTGCGGTAGTTGCCACCTAAGATCACATTTCCCAAATTGTCTAAGTCAACAGATGAATAAGCTTCGGTTAATACAGCGCCAAGGTTTGCATCTACTTTAATGGCCCACAGGTTGAGACCATTCGCATCATATTTTGCAAGGAATAAACTGTTGGTAGCACCCGCAGCAGTGATCGTTCTGGGTGTACCTAAGGGGTTAAAATCTACTGTACCTGCAAAGGCGCCACAGATGTAGCTGTTGCCCGCTGCATCCACAGCTATATCCCAAGCTCTCTCTTCGGTTACGCCAAAAGTATTTCCTAATGCAAGCGCCCATTGAATGAAACCTGCTGGGTTATACTTTGCTAAGAAAACATCGTAATCACTTTTAGAAGTAATGGTCTTTGTATCGAATGATATCGTTCTTCCGGTAGCGTTGGCAGTTTGTCCAAAATAGCCGGTAACGTATACATTGCCTGCAGCATCTGTCTCTACCCCATGAGGAGTAGTGATGCAATTAGCTCCGCCCGCTGTTTTGTCCCAGCTTAATGTGCCGTTCTTATCATACTTGCTAAAGAGTGCATCTATGTTGCCAGCACTGGTAAACGGTTTTCCTGTAATGTTGGTTTGAAATAATTCAGCAACAATGATATTGTCATTTGCATCTGTGGCTACGGCCTTGCCATAACATTGGGCGGTATTGGCGTGGTGAATCACCAATCCTTTTTGAACAGCTGCCGTGTAAACAAATCCGGGCAGAGCTATAGTGCCATTAGGTGTGGTTACACTTACACTGCCCGATGCACCGGTGCCAACGATGGCGGTAATGGTAGTGGCATTAACTACGGTATAAGATGCAGCAGCCACTCCACCAAAACTTACTGCAGTGGTGCCGGTAAAGTTTGTACCGGTAATGGTGACGGTAGCACCTGAACCGGCTGTTGTAGGTGTGAATGATGCGATGGTTGGTCCCGGGTTGCCAGGATTTTCGATTTTCTTTTTACACGCAAACACCAAAAAGGAAAGCAGCAGAAGGGTAATTAGTTTCATGTTGTAATGGTTATTCTTAAAAGACGAGGCGAATTCGTAAAGGTTTAAATCAAAACTAAATAACTTTTATTTACTTTATATAAAATATAATTGAGTTGTTCAGCTGAACTCGTTACTTTTAAAATTATGAAGGGGGAAAGAGTGGTAGAAGTAGTGAACTTGTTTGCTGAGTTTTATAAGAAAACTGGCAGCGATGATGTGTCTGCATTCAGCGTTTGGCTTAATAGACGAATGCATACGACTGCCGCTGAAGCAGAAAGTACCGTTGCCGACAACAGAACCCTCGTATGGTTAACCCACAGGCTGAGCAAAATATTTCGTTGGTACGCCAAGGATACTTTGGTTGCCAATGGACTTACTTCAATGGATGAATATTTTTTCCTGGTTTCTATTGCCCGGTTGAATACGCCTTCTAAAACAGAAGTGTATGCCGACACCATTTCCGAAATAAATACCGGCACTCAAATGATGAAACGAATGATTGAAGCCGGGCTTATAGAAGAAGTGCAGGATAAAAACGACAAACGTGTTCGCCGGGTAAAGCTTACCCCCAAGGGAAAACGTACGAAAGAAAACTTTTTCAAACAGTCCGTGGCCGACCTAAAATTGAAAGCTGGCAACCTTTCCGAGGAGGAGAAAAAGGAATTGATCCGACTGCTTGCTTATCTTGAAAAGTTTCATACCAACATATATTTCAACGATGGCAGTTTGAGCTTTGATGAACTGATTACAAAGCATTTGTTGTAGTTGAGAATTTATTTGAATGAAAGTCTTATTCAAAACCTTTGTATAAAGAAAAATTCAATCTAGATGATCTAAAGTATTGACCCAATTCTTCGTCAGCTTTTTTTGTAATTCTTTAAGCAGCAATCGGTGGCGAAATAAACTACAGGTACTAAGCTTTTAACCCAGAATTGTTTTAGTGTTATCAACTCCAGCATTAGTTTAGGGTTATTTTCTCTGGCTTGTACTCTTCCAATGGGTTAGTTTGAAAGATTTAAGTAATTTCCGAATTGCTAATTCTACCATTCCGTTGCGCTTAAAATATTATATCAGCCTTGTTGTTTTACTTGTAGTGTCGGTGCTATGCCAGGCACAACTAAACCTGAATTACGATACAACGGGCGTTAGCCTGGTACAACGACTACTGGGCAACGGCATCTCTGTATCAAATGTTACGCGTAACGCAGCTCCCATTGCAACAGGCTATTTTTTCAATCGTGGTGGGCTTCAGTTCGATATTGATAGCGGAATTGTTTTAGCCAATGGCCGGTTGATTACATCAGGCTCACAATGGGGTCTTGACGGCCCTTCTGCATCAAATTCAAGTACCAATTTAATGTTTGGCGGCGATGCCGACCTGAGTTCAGCAATCAACACGGTAACAAGTGATGCAAGTATTCTTGAATTCGATTTCGTGCCCTTGGGTGACAGCGTTCGATTCAGGTACGTTTTCGCGTCTGATGAATATCCCCGGTTTGTATGTAGTCCTTTTAATGATGCTTTTGCTTTTTTTATATCTGGCCCTGGATTTATTGGTTTGCAGAACATGGCTTTGGTTCCCGGAACTAAAACACCTGTAGGAATTAATACGGTGAATAGCGGCAAGCCCGGACCTGGCTATAACTTGTCTGCCTGTACGAGCATTGCTACCGGGTCTCCATTTACCAAATATTATGTAGATAATACCGGGTCTCCGTTTCTTACCCTGAACGGGCATACGGTGGTGATGGAAGCGGTCGCGGAAGTTTTGCCTTGTCAGTCCTACCACCTCAAAATTGTAATAGCAGATGGTGGAAGTATTGGAAACAATATGGTGCCCGACCGTACGGTGAATAGCGCTGTATTCCTGGAAGGACGTAGCCTGCAATCGGCGGTAGTAAAAATTATAGACAACAACCCACAAAAGGATGGCGCTCCATTTTTAGTAGAGGGTTGTAATAATGGAGGCATCAAGGTAACGCGATCAAAAAAGTTGCCTGTACCTCAGGTTGTCAATCTTTCTTTTAGTGGCACTGCTCTTAATGGAGTTGATGTTAATTTAATTCCATCGTTTGTTGTCATTCCAGCAGGTGATTCCGTTGTTACCATTCCTATTATGCCAGTCGTTGATAACCTTGTAGAAGGAAGTGAATACTTGAAAATATTTGCATCGGTGGTAAGCTGCAATGGCAATAGTTTTTATAACGACAGCATAGTAGTGGAGCTGCTCGATTTTGACCTAAGCGCCTCGGTTAGTATAACACCTGCAGATTGTTTCAATAGGGGAATAATAAGCATAGTGCCATCAGGTGGAGGTGGAGCATATTCTTATTCGCTTGACGGCATCAACTTCCAGGCATCCAACCAGTTTAATGTTGTGGGCAATGCCACAGTTATCGTTCGCGATGGCTACGGCTGTACGCTAACCCGCAATGTTGTTGTGCCTCTCCAGAACAATCTTACTGTATTTGCCGGCAGCGATACTACCCTATGTGAGGGTACCAGTATACAGCTAGCAGCAAGTTCACCGGCTACTGCATTTTCGTGGAGCGGTGGTCCACTTATTAATCCTAATGCGCCCAATCCAATCGTATCACCCGTGAGCTCAAGCACGTATCATGTGATAGCCACTGTTGGTAATTGTACCGCTGCGGATACAGTTGTTGTTTCAGTGCTTGCAGCTCCTGATGCCAATGCAGGAAAGGATACCATCATCTGTTTTAACCAGGGCACAAGGCTTAACGGCAGCGGTGGAAATGGCTATAGCTGGCTGCCTGTAACTGGTGTTGATAATGCTTCTATTCCTAATCCATTTGTAAGGCCTGAAACTACCAGCTCGTATTTTTTAAAAGTAACGGGCGCCAATGGTTGTGAGTCTTTAAGATTTGATACGGTTCAAGTAGTAGTGACTTCTCCCGTTAAAGCTTTTGCCGGCAGAGATACATTGATTGCCATTAACCAACCATTGCAATTAACAGGTGAGGATGTAAACGCAAGTGGTGCAACGAGCTTTACCTGGACGCCGGCACGCGGATTAAGTAATCCGGGGATTGCCAATCCGGTAGTGGTAATTGCGCAGGGAATAACCTACAAGCTAGAGATTACTACACCGGGTGGTTGCAAGGCACAAGATGAAATCAACATCAAAGTATACCAGGGGCCAGAGATTTATGTACCGTCTGGTTTCACCCCTAATAGAGATGGAAAAAACGACGTGTTGCGTGCCACATTGGTGGGTATGAAAAGTCTGAAGTATTTCAATATTTACGATCGGTGGGGTCAGCTTGTTTTTACAACAACACACGAGCAACGCGGATGGAATGGCACCACAAATGGGCTTGCACAAGGCATGGGTAGTTTTGTTTGGATAGCAGAAGCAACAGACTACACCGGCAAACCTGTGATACGAAAAGGTGTGGTTACGTTGGTTAGATAAAAACATACCTAGTTTGATTACCTCATACCGGGGAGTTTATTCCATTGCCTTGTCTTCCCGCTTTGTTTCGGCCATCGCTTCTGGCTCCAATTTCTCTGCACGTGTATACCGGATTAAAACCCTGCTAGCAAACTAAGTTGTAACTGCGTTTTTATTTTATTACTTTCTACATTCTTGAATATTTTCTGAAGGATGGCTAATCATTGTTTACCATGAATGCAGTCTCTCTTTTTAAACTGGGTTTTACACATTGGCAAGCCATCCTGCTTTCGTTCATTCCTGCGTTGATTACCCTATCGGCAATTGTATATTTTTCAAGGTTCCTTTTCAATAGACTAAATAAGACCTACCTGTTTTACCTGGTGTGCATATTTGCCTGGCAGTTAAACGACACGCTTTGCAGAATGAGCATCGATTTGGAGACTGCGCAGTCATGGAACAGGCTACTGATATTTGTGTACATCATGCAGTTTCCGGCGTGGCTGCATTGTACATTTTTGCTTACTCGTTTACCTAAACTAAGTGACAACAATTGGTTACTCGTTTCTATTTATGTGCCCTCATTTGTATTTTCGGTTCTGCTTTGCGCAGGCCTATACACACAATCATTTTCATACAGCGCATTTTGGGGATGGAGCAGAAATTTTTATCATTCACCCATACTTGAGCAAGTAACACTTTTGTGGACAATTGGATTGAGTCTTCTGTCTGTAGTTACGTTAGGATTGTTTGCCTATAAAAGCCGGTTGGAAAGTGAAAATAAATTTATTTCACGCTTCATCTTCTTTGGCTATTTGGTACCACTGGTAGCATCCGCTACCACGGATGCTGCCCTTTCCTTCTTCCTAAACTTTAGGCCTTTCCCGCTGGCTTCCACGTTGATGGTGACCATTATCGCGGTCATGTCACAACTAATCAGGTATAAGATTTTTAATTTGTCGGAGACCATAGATGCGGAGCATATAGCAAATCTCATCCAGGAAAACATTTTCGTTGTTACTCCCGATCTACAGGTGACTTACATCAATGAATATGCACAAAATACAAGCGGCACATATGGAACAGGGGTGAGGCACTTGCGTGATGTTTTCCCTCATTCAAATGAATTGTATGAAGCGTTTAAAGACCGTGTGATCGAACCAGGGTTTAAAAACATGCACCCTGCTAATTTCAAATTTTCGGGGATAGGACATGGGAAAGAAATTCATTGGCACACCACTACCTACCCCATTTCAACCCGGAAAAAAGTAAATGGATTGCTTGTGGTAAGCAGAGATATAGCAAACGAAATTCAACTGGCACAATCGCGCCTTGCATCGTTGCGATCGCAAATGAATCCGCATTTTATTTTCAATGCACTTAATTCGGTTCGCTATTATATTCACAACAACCAGCGGGCACAGGCCGAAGAATTTCTATCCAGCTTTGCTATCCTCATCAGGCAAATACTCGACAACTCTTCCAGTTCAGTAATACCACTTGCCGACGAATTTATTACGTTGAAACTGTACCTTGAACTTGAAAAAGCGCGGTTGAAAGAACAACTTACTTACGAGATAAAACTGGATGCCGGAATTGATGCGGAAGACATCATGATTCCGTCCATGTTAATTCAGCCTTATGTTGAAAATGCTATTATTCACGGCTTGGTTCCAAAGAAACAACCAGGGCTTATCACGATAGCACTTATCCGGCAGAACGACACGATAGTTTGCCTTGTAAAAGATGACGGGGTTGGAAGAAAAAGGTCTGCTGAAATAAGCACAAAGAACCTGCTGAAGAAAAAATCGCATGGTATGAGCATTACCAGGGCAAGGTTAGATTTACTGAACGAGGAGATGAACATACCCGTCGCGGTAAACATCATTGATTTAGAAGATGCAGACCATGCGCCTGCAGGTACCGAGGTTGAAATTTGTATTCCCTTACTCGAACGATTCTGACGTAAAATTTTTATATTGTTGTATGGTGTTGAAAGCCCTGATATTGGAAGACGAAGAGCGGAATCGAAATATGCTTGGCGCTTTGCTTGCAGACCACTTTCCACAATTAGATGTAGTGGCTTCGGTTGATAGTGTGGAGGCTGCATTTATTGCCATCAATGCACACCAGCCTGATGTTGTTTTTATGGATATAGAATTAAAAGGCGAAACAAGCTTTGATCTGTTAGACAGGTTAGGAAAGGTTTCCTTCGAAATAATTTTTACTACAGGCTACGATAGTTATATGCTACGGGCCATTAAGCTTTCAGCAATAGACTATTTGCTAAAGCCCATCAATCTTTTAGAACTTAGAACAGCGATTGAAAAGGCAGAACAAAAAAGAAACCAGTTGATAATGAATAAAAACCTGGAAATACTAATGAGTAATTTCAGGAATAATTTCCAGGAACACCAGATTGCCATATCATCGTCCGATGGGTTTGTTTTTGTGAAAGTCTCCAACATCATCTACCTCGAATCTGAGGGCGCTTATACCTACTTCTTTCTTAAGCACAATGAAAAAATCATCACTTCAAAAAACATAAAAGAGTACGAAGAGTTATTAGCAGACCACCAATTTTTTCGCGTACACAAATCTTACATTATAAACATGGCGGAGATTATAAAGTATGTGAGAGGAGAAGGTGGTTATGTATTGATGAGTAACAATGTTTCCATAGATGTATCGCGTAGGAGAAAGGAAGAGTTTTTGAAACTACTTCATAAAGCCTGAGAGTAACTATCTTCTCCTTTTTGGGCTTGGGGCCTCTAGTTTTCTTACTACTTAGTTAGGCACCCTTTAGGGCCGGGCAATACCATACCTCAAACCGACGCCGCCGTTCGTTAAAAGCAGCTTCCAATCGCATTGCTGGCCGGGTACATTTGATCTGTGTTTATCATCAACTAAAACTTTTGTTATGAAACCGGATCTTACCCAACAGGAAATATTGTTAGTGGCTAACACTACCTTTTTCAAAAGACAATTGTGCGAAACTGGTACAACTACTGATTCCCAATTAGGTTTAGACGCATTCGAAGAAGCTTGCTGGAATGGTATGCTCGATGAGCTGGCTCCGGAAATTATACATAAGCCTGCTCCCGGCCATAAACTTTTTTTATGGGAAACCCGTAAAGGCCAGGCCTTTCTTCAAATTGTATTAAGTGAAATCCCACTGCCGATGGAAAAGGAGTTTTCGATTGATCCGAACGTTTTTGAATCGACACTAGGATGCAACTAATTCGGCTACAATTTTATTGATCAATACCGCCGCACCTCAAATGAAAACCGCCCTAGGTTAAATGGGGCTTTGGATGGCTTTGCTTAGTACATAGGTTTACAACATGAAAAATTCCTCAAAACAATCTTTCTAACTATTAATTTTTTTTGCGATGAAAAATATATTCTTAATAGCAATTACGATTTTACTGCTTCCTTATTTTGCGTCAAGCCAGACCCAAGTGATATGTGGAGACCAGCCAGTTCCCGCAGGGTGGATAACAACGGCCATCGGAGTTGTGTGTAAACAAGTGAACGGAGTTAATTACTACCAGAAAACTATAACCAGGATAGATAATTTACCCGCTGGTTCTCAGGTGTCTACTTGTGGTAATGATCCATTACCAACAGGATGGATCATTAAGTCAATTGGAAATGTATGTTTCCAAATTTTGAATGTTGCACCAGCTATTACCTATTGTGATAAAACGATCATTAAGATTGATGGTTTGCCGACCGGTTCAATATTATCCATTTGCAGCGGCGATCCTATACCCTGCGGTTGGATAACTACCGAAACACACCAACCTGCATGTTACAATAGAGAGGATGTTGTGCCATCCATAAGATATTTTACAAGAATTATTGAAAAAATAGAACGAGTTCCAATAGGCACCACAATACAAGTTTGCAATGGCGATTTTAATCCACCCGGATGGACAACTATTCAAACAGGAAATGTTTGTTTTGAAAGGAGGGATGTTGCTCCATATGTAATTATTAACCAAAGAACCATCCAAAAAGTGGCATCAATTTCTTGTTGTGTACCGGAGTTTATTACCTGCCCAACGTCTCCAGGTAACTTATTATTAAATGGCGAATTCTGTTTGGGAAATACTGGGTTCTCGTCTCAGTATTATTATTGCGGAATTCGGGATTGCTTGGGTTCCAATTCTTCAGAAGGTTGGTATGCTATAGGAGACGATGCTTCATGCTTTCATGGGGGATTTCAGGGGCGGGATCATACAACTGGTTCGGGGAATTTTTTAATCGTAAATGGAGCACTCTCCCCTAATGTAAATATCTGGTGCGAAACAATCAATGTAATTACGAATAATACTTACAACTTTTCTTATTGGCTTAGTTCTATGAATGCTTCAAATTTGGCAAGGCTTCAGGTCTTGATTAATGGGATAGAAGTAGGTTCGCCATTTGCTGGGCCAAATACTTTGAATAACTGGCAGAAATTTTCTGTACAATGGAATTCTGGGTCAGCAACAACCGCAACAATTTGTATAATAGATAAAAACACGGGGTTTATAGGGAATGACTTTGGATTGGATGATATTTCATTTACTCAAACTTCATCAGGGGTGAGTTTACTAAGCAATCTTTCAATAAGCTCCGGAACATTAAACCCAACATTTATACCTGGTACAACAATCTATACCGCATCAGTAGGAAATAATATCTCTTCAATAACAGTTACGCCTACCGTTGCTGATCCTAACTCGAATGTAAAGGTGAATAATGTTGCCGTAGTAAGTGGTAGTGCATCAGGTAGCCTAGCATTAAATGTGGGCCCAAATACAATCGATATTATAGTAACTGCAGCAGATGGAATAACCACTACAACCTATACCCTAACAATAACCAGGGCAGCACCCGTTTCTTCCAATGCAAACCTCTCAAATCTATTCATCAGTTCGGGCTTATTAACACCAACTTTTACAGCCAATGTAACGGCCTATGCAGCCTCCGTAACGAATTGCGTAAGCTCAATTACAGTAACGCCCATTGCTGAAGATGCTACAGCAAGTATAAAAGTAAACGGAGTAGTGGTGGTAAATGGTAGCTCATCCGCAGCTATTCCATTAGCTGTTGGAAGCAATACAATTACTGTTGTTGTAACAGCCCAGGATGGAACGACCACCAAATCATACACCATCAATGTTACAAGGGCAAACCCGTCAACAACTAACATTACGGCTGTCTCTTTTCCAAAAGAATCGATCCCTGTCAATGCAGGTAAAATAGACTTTTGGGCAAAGTTGTCCGGTTTTTCAGGTACCATTCCTGTGGGTGGTGTCGCTCCATATTTCTTTAGTCTTAATGATGGACAAAGCTATTACCATCTTGGATTTAATTCCAATGACGGACAAGGCAACGGTGGCCTAACCAGTGTTGCGGGAAACACATTCTATAGTGGAACGGGTTTTTTCGGATCTTATTCGTATGAACAAATTTTTGGCGCCGGTAAGGAGGCGAGCTGGCACCATTATGTTTTCCAATGGAATAAGGATGGAATACCTGGCGTAAATAATGGCCAGCAAAAGGTGGCAGTTTTTGTTGATGGAATCCTCAATTCAGGCAGGTGGCAAAATGCGGGATCAGGAATATTCCAACCTCTTTTATCAGGAAAACTAAATCTGATAGCTTTAGGTAATCCGGGTTCTGTTACGGGCGAAGCAGCTATTGATGAGTTCAAAATATTTGACGGAAGCAACAACCTTGTCTTGCATAATACGCTTGGCTCCGTTGGTGAAATAACAAATAGTGTTACAGGCCAAAATGGTTCCTTTTACCAGGGATTAGGCAACCCCCATTTTGTACCAGGAATTTCGGGAAATGCATTTGCAGCTACACCTATTCTGCCACAAGCAACAAATTGCACTTCGGTCAATCCTGACTTATCCAATTTACTTACAAGCGCCGGCACACTTACCCCGGTATTTAGTCCTGGTGCCGTTACCTACAATGTGGTTGTGCAAAATAGCGTCAATAACATTACTGTTACACCGACTGCTGCAAACAGTAGTGCAACGATTACTGTCAATAATGCAACTGTAGCAAGCGGCAATCCTTCCGCCGCACTTCCACTAATTGTAGGAGTTAATGTCATCAGTGTAGTAGTGACCGAATTTGATGGTACGAATAAACTTTACACTGTCATTGTAAAGCGAGCAGCATCCGCAAATGCAGACTTGTGCGGCATCAGCTTAAGCAACGGAACATTATCGCCTTCGTTTAATTCAAACACAACATCGTACGCCGTCGCAGTGGGCAATAGTGTTTCACCTATTTTCATCACGCCAGTATCCTGCGATCCTGCAGCTACCATTGTAATAAATGGTGGAAACGTTATCGCAACCATCGTAAGTGGAAATGTTTCACCGGCTATTCCATTGATTGTAGGCAGCAACCCAATAACACTGCAGGTAACTGCGCCGGATGGAACTGTAAAAATTTATTCAATATTCGTTACTCGTGCTTCAATTGTTCTGGTGAATGGATTGTACGTAAACGATAACACCCAAACCGGCGACACCTACACCACTGCAATCGGAAATGATGTAACAGGGACCGGTACTCCTTCAGCCCCATTTCGTTCAATTAATAAAGCAATGACGGTAGCAAATGCAGGAGATATTATTTATGTAGATGCCGGTGCCTATTCAGAGTATGTAAACATCACCAAATCGCTGAAACTATATGGTCCGAATGCGGGCATTTCGCCAAACACCGGAAGCCGCAATGCGGAAGCAATTGTAACAGCGATGAGCGACCCAGGCGTGGTAGGAACAGTAGCATTTGATGCGCATACGGAGGGCACTTCGGTTGAAATAAAAGGCTTTAAGATCATAAATGGAACACCACTTACTGATGGACATAATTCGAGGGTAACAGGTATTGGTGTTACGGTCCTTTTTGAAAAAAACTGGATACAGCATGGAACCAATTTGTTTGCTGGTACTTTAACGCCGTGGAAAAAGATTTCAATAAACGATAACTATTTTGATGCGATAGATCAGACTGCGTTTTCAAGCGCCATTCAAATAAATGACGCCGGCACACACGCACCAACTGTAAGTGCAACGATTAATAATAACACGATAAAAACAGCATCATTTGCGGGTATTTTATTAGATCATCTTTTATCGGCACAGGTGTCAGGCAATCTAATAAGCAATACAAGTCATGCAGGTATTTTAATAGCCGGCGGTATGGTGGATGCAATGATAAAAGAGAATAGAATTGATCACACAAATACTGCTCATGTGGCCGATGCAGGTGGTATTAAAATACATGGATCAGCATTTACAGGAACAGTCAACTTCACCAATAATATTGTTACCAACTCCTTTAACGGATTTGCAGTGTACACCGGCGAAAACATCGAAAGCAAAGGCATTCATATTCATGACAACTCATTTGATGCTACCAATACCAACAAATCTGTTTACCATGGTGGAACGGGGAGTTTGGATGCAACCTGTAACTGGCTGGGTACTGCTGATGCTGCCATCCTTGGTTCAAAGGTTATTGGTCCGGTTGTGTTTACTCCGTTCTTAAATGACGGCACCGATATAGACCCTGTAGCCGCAGGTTTTCAGCCAACACCGGGATCATGTATCGGTATTACCAACCCATGTTTAAAAGACATCATAGCGCCCGTGGTCGTTTCTAAAAATGCTACTATTTCTTTAGATGCTACCGGCCATGTTACACTGCAGCCTGCCGATGTAATAAAATCTGTAACCGATAATTGTGACGCCAATCCAACTATTCAATTGAGCCGTTCGGTGTTTAGTTGTACAGATGTTACCAATGCGAATGGAACAATCCACCAGGCTTACATAGCAGGCACTACCACCGGCAACCAGGGCTGGGGCGGAGAACTCGGAATGGAATTTACCGTGAACAATGCAAGCGGCATACTGGTAAAACAATTAGGTGCTTTCGATCATCAGGGTAATGGTATTAGTGGTACAGTGGGCCCAAATAATGGCATACGCGTAGCCATCTTTAATAAGGCTACACAAACCATTGTGGCAGGAATGGATGCCATCGTAACCGGCAACGCCGATGCATATACCGGCAATCACCGCATGAAAAACATTACACCAGTATTGCTTCCACCCGGTAATTATGCCGTAGTGGCTATAGGATACAACAGTAATGAACCCAATGGAAACAGGAGCGATAACCCGGCCGGCGATGCAGCCAATGGTGCCATCACTTTTACAGGTACCTGTATGTATGGATTTGGTAATGGCTTCACTTATCCAACTAATGTAGATGGTGGTCCATACAACCGATATTTGGCGGGTACCTTTAGCTATAGTTTACCCAGTAGTAATAACGGCATACCCGTAAGCATCAGTGTTACCGATGCGCATGGAAACACTGCAACCGAAACTGCCTATGTTTTGGTATTGGATCCATTGGGTGCTTGCAATAACAACCCGTGCTCCACTGATAATACAGCACCCGTTGTGGTTTCTAAAAATGCTACTATTTCTTTAGATGCTAATGGTTTCGCCACACTGCAAGCTGTCGATGTTATACAGTCTGTAACCGATAATTGCGACGCCAATCCAACTGTTCAACTGAGCCGCTCGGTGTTTAATTGTATAGATATTGCGACTGTTGATGGAGCGGTGCACCAGGCATACATAGCCAACACGACCATTGGCAACCAGGGCTGGGGCGGTGAACTCGGAATGGAATTTACTGTGAACAATGCAAGTGGAATATTGGTAAAACAATTGGGAACTTTCGATCACCTGGGAAATGGAATAAATGGAACCGTGGGGCCGAACAACGGCATACGCGTAGCCATCTTTAATAAGGCTACCCAAACCATTGTAGCAGGACTGGATGCCATTGTAACCGGCAACGCCGATACATATACCGGCAATCACCGCATGAAAAATATTACACCTGTACTGCTTCCACCCGGTAATTATGCCGTAGTGGCTATCGGATACAACAGTAATGAACCCAATGGAAACAGGAGCGATAACCCGGCCGGCGATGCAGCCAATGGTGCCATCACTTTTACAGGCACCTGCATGTATGGATTTGGTAATGGCTTCACTTATCCGACCAATGTAGATGGTGGTCCATACAACCGATATCTTGCCGGCACTTTTAGTTACACATTACCCAATAGCAATGGTAGTATTCCTATAAGCATTACTGCCACCGATGCCCGTGGCAACGCTTCAACTGTTACTGCGAATGTTTTGGTATTGGATCCATCAGGGGCCTGTAACAAAAGAGTATCTAATAATCGGTCGGCTAACTTAAATGCACAGGTTAATGCAGTTCGATCAATGGATAATGCAGAGGTTATTAAGGTGTATCCCAATCCTACAAATGGACAATTTTCAGTTTTATTGTCAAGTGTCAATGCACCTTCGGTAATTATAGAAATAGTTGATCAGCTTGGAAAAAAACTGGAACAAAAATCAGTTACAACGCAAGGTTCAACTTCGTCTTTAATTGTTCCTTTTAATATCAGCAACCGTCCTCCTGGCATCTATTTAATAAGGGTGGATATAAACCAGCGAATTAAAACGATCAAAATAATGAAGCAATAAATTCGCTACGATAAAACAAAGATGCCTGCTGGATAGCAAGCATCTTTGTTTTAAATCAAATTGAAAAATGGAATTGAATAGCCATGTAAAACCGGGGAAAACTAGTCTGTACATTTTACCAGTATTTCAAAGGATAACCTATTCGTCTGCAGCGCGACTGCCGGCTTTTCCATGCACACAATAAGTTTCCACAAACAACCTGGCTTACTCCAGTTTCTGGTCTTCCCGTTTTGTTTCGGCCATTGCTTCTGGTTCCAATTTCTCTGCACTTGTATTCAATTTTATAAACACGCCCCACGCAGCCAGCAACACAGCAGCCGCCACACCTATAGATGCAGCCTGAGGAAGCATTGACACATCTTTATGTGCGATCTCGAAAACTGCCACCAGGCATTCAATAGATAACGCCACAACGATTACCACCAAAAACCGGGATAGAAATCTTCTGACACGGGTGGGTGCACTTATGTGAGTCTTGCGCTGTACTTCTTCCTCCAGCAGGGTCTGCCCTAATTCTAACGCAACGATGGCAATGGTCAACAGCCCAATACTTTCCAGAATGGAGTCGAAACGATCTCTTATAGATTTGGCATGGACCGGGTTAATGCCTTGCCAAAATTCAACTGAAGCAAATATGATTAAGGCAATAGCGCTGAAGAGCATTATAAGTATAATTGTTGAGTAGCCAACACGATAAACTTTTCCGATAAACTTGAACATGAAGCTGCTAAATTTTGAGTGAATAATGAAAGGTTGCGGAACAGATGATAGCCGTGCCTTTATGAAAACTACATTCATACAATATCAGGCCACCAATGCTTAGGGGTAGATACCGGTGCTTGTTGTTCATTCTACATTGGAAACTCAATAGTAACTTATAAACAAAAACAGCAGGCACAAGGGCCTGCTGTTAAACATTGGAGGACTATTATTTTACGCCCAAAGCAGCATTGATTGGTGCGCGATCTATGTATTGTACAGCGCGGTCTATTTTGTCCTGGCTATCAAAATGGTAATCTGTATGGGTCCAGAAAACAAGTTCTTTCCCGTTTTTATATTTCACATTTACCTTCGTCCATCCCAATAGCCAAACACCTTTTCTGTCAGGCCCTTGTTGAGGTGTATTGATTTGTAATGGCACCCAAATGTCATTAGACATATCAATCTTATCGATCACATTGTTTCGCCTGTCGGCCCAGTAATCAGCAATGGCTTTTTTGCCGGCAAGACTATCGCCTGCCGACCACTGGTAAACAGCATTATCAGCAAAGGCTTCTGAGTACTCTTTTATGTTACCTGACTCCATGTGCTGCATCAGTTTTTTGCCAATCTCTACATACTTTGGATCTGCAAATTCTGCGGGTGGTTTTTCGGTGCTGCCAGCAGTGGTTGATACAGCGGTAGGCTGTGTTTCTGTTTTGGTTTCATCTTTACATCCGATAATCATTGCCAGCATGGCTAGCGAGAAGAAAAGTTTTCTCATTAGTTTATTTTTTTTGGGTTGAAAAAAAGATGGCGTTATCCTAGGAGCGTGGTGTTTGCCAGAGGTGATATGAACAAGGTAATCATTGCATTTGGCTTTTCAAATAGGACATCTAAACGGGAGCATGGAACTTTATCACCAGATGCGTGTATCTTTTAAAACTCCAGTTTCCAAACCTTGCTGTAATCCGTTACGTAAAGCGTATTGTTATTTGAAACAATAGTTGATAAAATTAAATTTTGTGGCAATACACCTATGGACCAGGATTTAGTGGCTAAATCATAGATGTCAAATCTTGAAGATCTTACCCAATGCGCTCCATACCCTCCAAAGAAAATAATCTTATTGTCCTTCCTTACAGCAGTGATTTGGACCTTAGCTTCAGACAAACAATCAAAGGAAGTAATATTGGTTACCAAGTCTTTTATTTCAACAGAATTTGTAGAATTCCAATCACTAATAGCTGGGTCAAATTCAAATCCTCCAGCCCAATAAATTTTGTTATTAGCTTCAATAGCACCCATTTCACCCCTTTCAACACTCAAATTATCTACAGACCATGTATTGGATGAAGCATCATAAATATCAATTTTTTTAGAAAGATTTCCTCCTGAAACACCATAAAAATCGATAGACCCACCGCCAAAAAATATTTTATTTCCTGCAACCGCAGCCTGAAAAATATGTCGTGGCTGGCTTAATGTAGAGGTTGACCAAGAATTATTTCCTGCATCATAAATATCTGCGACCGGGGGCGAATAACTATCATCACCTCCTGCAAAATCAACCTTGTTGCCGGCAGAAGCTCCGGCCGGTACTCTTGCACTGCTTAATTGTGCAGTACTCCAGGTATTGGCGGATGCATCATATATATCTACAACTGAACTCCGGGTGTTTGACCAATTGGTCAAAAGACAGCCGTAAGGTGGACCTGCTATCGGAGCAAAACCACCGGCAAAAAATATTTTATTACCTAAAACACTGACTCCTGCACCTTCCCTTGCCACAGATAATTGAGCCGTTGACCAAACACTTGCAACCATATCGTAAATATCAACTCTTGTCGTTACACACCCCTGTTGCGAACCGACACTTCCACCTGCAAATACAATTTTATTTCCTGCTATTGCAAAAGATGCAGGTCTTGGTTGTGGCAGTGTAGCAATAAGCGTAAGTTGGGCTGGTACCAATGGTCGGTTAGCAGGCAGGACGGAAATATAAACTGTATCGTAACCGGCTAATCCATTATTGTCTGTAACTTTTAAAATAAAAGACACAGTTCCCTGAAAAGTGCCGTTTACTATTGTGATTGCAGAATTAGGACTGGTGATATTTCCCGGGCCTGTCCATAAATAACTAACAATGTTTCCATCGGTATCGTAAGAATTACTGCCGTTCAAAGTAGCGGTTACCAGAACGGGTGTACAGGAAGTTTGATTACTTAGGATGGTGGTATCGTTTCCTGCTTTAGAAACAGGAGGGATATTGTTAGTAATAGCTGCATCCACATTTATTTGCACAGTATCTTTCGATGATAGTCCTCCATTATCTGTAACTTTTATTTCGAATTGATAAGCTCCCTGAACTAGGCTTTTTACCTTCGATTGCACTGTCTGCGCAGTGACAATATTGACAAGAGATGGCCCTGAAATTTTTGTCCACTGATAGGAAACAATTGTTCCATCAGGGTCAAAAGAAAGATTTCCAGTAAGCAATGTGCTATCAGTTGGCAAAGTAATGGACTGATCGGTCCCCGCATTTGCAACTGGCGGTTGATTGACTGCCGGATCATCTACTATAATCTGTATGGTATCTTTTGCTGAAAGCCCGCCATTATCCTTCACGGTTAATTCAAATTGATACACACCCATCGCTAAATTTTTCACTAAATTTTTCGCTGAGTCTGGTCGGTTAATGCTTGCTGAAGCTGGGCCTGAAATCTTTGTCCATTTGTACAAAGTGATTGTGCCATCTGGATCAGTGGATGCACTGCCATCTAAAAGCGTACTGTCTTTTGGTAGAACAATTACCTGGTCTGTTCCGGCCTTGGCTATGGGTGGTTTGTTATTTTCCTTGCAGTTTTCGCAGGATAATTCTTTTTGGCAGGAGATCTGAAGTACTAATAAAAAGAAAAAAAGAAAGAAAAATAGCTTGTTGATAGATTTCATCTTTTCTGAATTAAAAGCGGATGGTCAAACAATAATCAATGCTTATTATCCTTTAAGTTTAAACGATTAGATGTTACACAGGTGCGAGCCAGTCATTAAGTCGAACATGAACAAAGGCTCCTAAAGTGTTTGCCATAGGCAATCTGACATGAGGCTGATGATCTACTAATTCAATTGTCAGGAGGAAGTCGGCGACATAAAATTAATAAAGTTTCAACGTAAAGATATTTTTTTCAAAGTTAATTTCCCGTTCGGCCAGTTGTTCCTTTCCGCCCTAAATTGGTTGAATAATGCCGCAGTATATTACCCCGGTTAGTTGATGCACTGCCATCTAATAGCGTACTGTTTTTAGGGAGAACAATTATTTGATCGGGCCCTGCATTGGCAACGGGAGGTAGGTTTTTACCAGGGCAATCTTCGCAGGATAATTCTTTTTGGCAGGAGATGTGAATCAATCCGGCCAAAGAAAACAAGGCAGCTAATTTTAATAACCGGTTCATTGTTTTCAGCATTAAAATTTTAGAATGCAATTTTTATAACACGGTTGCTACTATTGGCAATGAAAACGGTATCGCTATACAAGAGGTTGGGTCCAAAATCCCCAACTAGTGTCACCATAAATTGATTATCAGTATTGCCAAATACGGGATACTGAAATGTGGTATCAATCGCTGGCCGCAGCAATACTTGGCCGTTTCCATAAAAATTTGGGTAAACCGCATTTCTAATTCCATGCTCACTAAATAGTCCGTTCACTCCAAACATTACATAGCAATCATCCAGGCAAGTATTCAGGCCAAGGCTGTCTATAACGCGAATCTTAATGTATTTTATTGGAAACATTTTAACTACGAAGCTGTCACACAAATGACTGCCGGACGTGTACGAAATAAAATTGTATGAAGTAGGCGTGGGGAAAAGTAGGATGGGAGAAAACTGGTAGCCACCTGTTCCTAAATACATGGTAGTGTTCCAATAACCTGGTTTTGAAAATTCGCGGAAGGTCACCTTATAGCCTGGAAACGAACATTCCCCATTTAAATCAGTCGGTGTCAAAATCTTTGTGCCTGGTAAAATTGAATAAGGGAGAAGAACTGATAAGACATCTACAGTTGCATCAGCTAATGGTATGCCAGTGCCATACTCAGTAATCTTTGCTTTAATGTTATGTGGTAACAGGATGACAGTTACCTGAACCATCGCCTTAGATGAATTTCCTTTACTGTCTGTTATTTCCAATTCAAACTTATAAATACCTTGTACCAGATATTTTACGAATGTTTTTGCTGCAGTTGGATTCTGAATTGTAAAAGATGCCGGGCCAGCAACTTTTCTCCATTGATAACTGAAGATAGTACCGGTAGAAGCGCTGCCATCCAGCAAAACACTGTCGGCTGGAAAAGTAGTAGTTTGGGCAATGCCTACATTGGCAACAAGATTGTTTGTTGGTACACTACCTTGATCATTTTTTTTGCAGGATGCAAATGCAAGCAACACCATGTAAGCAGCACAACAAAGGTAAAACTGCCATTTTGATTAGAAGTACACGCTTCGGAAGAACATCGGCAATTTAAAATTCAGCAAACAAATCACAGGATGAATTTTTTTTCGCCAAAGATATTGACCGACTTCAGTATTAATTATTTACCAAAAGCATGGCTTGCCATTACTGCCGGTACTAATAATATTTTTGATGTATATCCCGATAAACTAAAAAATTGTCATAATACAACTGAAGGAACATTGATATACGGTAATGAAGCAATGCCGTTTGGTTATAATGGTGGAAATTATTTTTTAAGCATGTCGTTTAGTTTCTGATATTGGATACACGTAATTTCGCGCTTTAAATCCAATTGATTGACACCTCTTTACCGATTTTTTATAACTTCTCTTTTAATAGTTTGCTCCCTCAATAGTATCGGCCAGAATATCAAAGTAACGCTGTCCGGTGTGGTAAAAGACAACACCTCAAAAGCAGCGCTTGCTTTTGTAAATGTTACCCTCAAGAAAAGCAGCGATAGCAGTTTTATAGTTGGTACCATCACCGGCGAAAATGGACGGTTCACCTTTACCGATGTACAACCCGGACTCGATTACCTGGAGCTTTCTTACATTGGCTATGAAACAAAAAAGCAGCCTGTATTGATTGGTGAGCTTAGTGCATTTTTAGACCTTGGCACTCTTGAAATGATGAATACGTCGAAGGTTTTGGGACAGGTAACGGTTACCACTACGCAACAAAGTGGTGTTGCTGAAAAGATGGATCGAAAGACGTTTTCGGTAGCCGATAATGTAGCTCAGGCCGGTGGTTCGGTGTTGCAGGTGATGAATAACCTTCCGGGTGTGACCACTTCGCAGGATGGAAAAATACAACTGCGCGGCAGCGATAAAGTAGCCGTATTAATTGATGGCAAACAAACTGCACTTACTGGTTTTGGCGGACAGGTGGGACTTGATAACATTCCGGCAAGTGCCATTGAAAGAATTGAGATTATTAACAACCCATCTGCTAAGTACGATGCAAATGGTAATGCCGGTATCATCAACATCATTTATAAAAAGAACAAGCAGGAAGGCTTTAACGGGAAGATTAGTTTAACAACAGGGCTTGGTGCCCTGTGGCGGAAAAGAGAAAATCTTCCTGATGTCCGGCCGCAGTACCAGCGTACACCAAAGATCAATCCGTCGTTGTCGCTCAACTATCGCAAAAATAAACTCAATACATTTTTGCAGGCAGATTGGTTATACACTGAAACACTCAACAGGAACGAGTTTACAGAACGGTATTATAACAACGGAGAAGTAGTAAGGCAACAGGTGAAACGAAATCGGAACACCAGTTACGCTACTGTAAAAACGGGCGTCGACTACACCATTAACCCGGAAAACACACTATCTGTATCAGGCTTATTTAACCGGGAAAAAATCATTGACAACGGCGACATTCCATATTTCAACAACGACCTATCAAAACGGAACCGCCTGTGGCAATTTTTAGAAGATGAAGTGAAATACACAGCTACTGCATCAGTTGCCTATCAACATAAGTTTAAACAGCCCGGTCATTTGCTCAACGCCAATTATAACTACACCTGGCACAGGGAAGACGAGCAATATTTCTTTACCAACATAATGCCAACGTTCACAGGAAAAGACGCATTTAAATTGCTGTCCGACGAACATGTAAACGACCTTACGGTTGACTATATACGTCCATTAAAATATGGAAGAATAGAAGGCGGTCTAAAACTTCGATTGAGAAATATTCCGATCAACATGCAATTCTTTCCTGGCCTCAACTCACCCATTGATGCTGGCGCAGGAGGCTTTGCAGAATACCGCGAAACCATCCCCGCCCTGTATGGTAACTATGTGGTAGAAAGTAAAAAATTTGAGTTAGAAGCAGGCTTACGCATGGAGTATGTAAAAGTGGATTATGAGGTCAATCCAAACCATAACACGTACAAGAGTGATGGTTATTCGTACACAGAACCCTTTCCCAACTTACGGTTAGGATTTAAGGTAAATGAGCGTAACAAACTTTCCTTGTTTTACAACAGGCGTGTGGACAGGCCCAATGAAGTAGACATCAGGATATTTCCCAAGTACGATGAACCTGAATTACTGAAAGTTGGTAATCCTGCGCTTCGTCCGCAGTTCACCAATACTATTGAAGCAGGTCATAAATACAACTGGGGAAAGGGCAGTGTGTACACCGCATTGTACCATCGCATTACAGATGGAACGATTACACGTATCGCAACGCAAGTGCCCGGAAGTACAATTCTCTATAACGTATTTCAAAATGCAGGTCGTAGCTATAATACAGGCGCGGAGGTAGTGTACCAGCAAACAGTTTCCAAGGTGTTTTCATTTAATGCCAACGTAAATATTTATAAGAATGTAATTAACGCTTTCAGCGTAACCAATAAATATCCTGTTACTTCACTCTACAGTTCTGAAACCGAAACCGCAACTTCAGGAAACATAAAGTTCAATGGCACACTTCATTTGCCCAAGGGAGTAGACATTCAGCTTACGACCATTTATTTAGCGCCCGATATTATACCCCAGGGTAAAATTGGATCGAGGCTGTCGGTAGACATGGGCGTGAAAAAGTCTATTCAAAAAGGAAGGGGTGAGCTATTCTTAAATGGTACCGATATATTCAATACGCTCAACATTAGAAAAGAAATTAGCGGCAATGGCTTCCGTTTTGAGACGGTAGATTTTTATGAAACACAAGTGTTTCGGCTGGGGTACAATTATAAGTTTTAGTGGAAAAAGGTACGCTTACTGCTACTGCCATTATTGATCATTTCAGCCATTGAAAAATTCAATTCAAGTCACTTAATCCAAGCTCCCGAAATTCGGGTTCATTTCTGTAGATGACCAAATGGGGGTACACAAATTTGATCATGACTGTGAAGTGGAGATTGGCTCCCCTTTAAAGTCACATGCTCCCTTTTTCGTCGATGAACAGCTTTTGTCGATAACACCCTGCATTCATCCTCTTTTATACATCGTGTAGCGCCACACCTTGTTCACCTGGCTACTATTGAAAATAAATGCCTTTAACCCGTAATAGTTTTACTGCGTATTAATCAAACAATTAAAATATACTATTATGAAACAGCAATTTTTTTCAATCGTACTGATCGTTCTTTTATCTTTTTGTGCCCTTTCTTCTTTCGCACAAGAATCAGAACCCGTAAAGCCTGCTGCTAGCAAATGGGTTAGCGATAAAGGCTATTGGGTAATCGTGAGCAATAAAAATTCACCAGACGTTTGCACCGTTCATTTTTATAACAACGACCATACTGAAATATACACCAGGAGGGTAGAGGGTAAAGTGCTTAATGTAGAAAGGAAAAACACACTGAAGCAATTGAAACTTGAGCTGGATGCTTCGCTACTTGCCTATGAAAAATCTGAACAGACTAAGCTTAAACTCGCTCACAATGCCATTCAGGCAAAACAATAATTGCCATAGGTATCAAGGAAGAATTGTGTGGGTGACTAAGAAAATGTATAGCCGCTTCTGTTTGTGCAAATAGTTGAATAAATTTATACACCACCATGCCGACACAAGATTTTGTATTTAAAAAACATTATCGTTTATATCGTCACCTTTTATTTTGGTCGGCGTGGTGGATTTTTTGCTCTTTGATATACGCTTTTACTCCGGCTGTTGCTTCATTAAGCTTGCCCGTAAGGTTTGTGTCAAGTTCAATCGACAGTACGTTTTTTTTAATACCACACACTTTCTTTTCTTATACCCTTATGTATGTGGTGGTGCCACGGCTGATGTCAAAAAGCAACAATGGTGTTACCCTTTTAATGGTGTTAGGCCTGCTATTTATTACGGCACTTTTATCAAGCATTATTGGCATGATGGTACTTGGTAATATCAAGAATTTCTTTTTTCCTCGTGCGAATTTTGTACACTATCATACGCTCAACCGCAGTAGTTTATTTATATCTATGATGGCGGGGCTACGCGGCGGAATCACGGTTGGTGGATTAGCCGCTGCGATTAGAATAATGAAACTATTATACCTGAAGGAACAACGGAACATGCAACTGCAGCAGGAAAACACCCAGGCACAATTGCAGATTTTGAAAGCCCAGGTCCATCCACATTTCTTATTCAATACACTCAACAACATTTATTCGCATACGCAAAACACATCCCATACGGCATCGCGATTGGTACTGGGCTTATCTGATATGCTACGGTATATGCTGTACGAGGGTAATCAGCCGTTGGTGGCGCTAGCCGACGAAGTAAAGTTGTTGCACGATTACATCACACTTGAAACCATTCGGTATGGTAATAAGCTCGATGTAAATTTTGACGTTGCGGAAAACTCTAATGACTTTAAAATAGCGCCGCTGCTTCTTTTACCTTTTGTGGAAAATAGTTTTAAACATGGCGCCAGCCAGGTACTCGATCATCCATGGTTGAGTTTGACTATCACTTTTACAGGCAATGTCATGTACTTTAAACTGCTAAATGGTAAAGCAGAAAAAGTAAACCATCATCCCTATGGCGGCCTGGGTATAAAGAATATTGAAGCCAGGTTAAAGCTACTTTACGATGGTAAACATCAACTGGAAATACAGGACGATCCCGACGTGTTTATTGTGAGCCTCCAAGTAGAGCTTGAGAAAAGTATGCAGCCGGCCAGGCAAGGAAAAAGCCAATTGAAAAATGTATTGTATGAATGAAATAAAACCAATGCGCTGCATTGTGGTGGATGATGAGCCTCCGGCAAGAGAAATATTACGGAGGTATATCTGTGATGTACCCACACTTGCGTTTACCGCTGAATTTGGCAATGCAATTCAGGCCATGACTTACCTGCAACAACATAGTGTCGACCTCATCTTCCTCGACATTCGAATGCCGCAGCTAAAGGGAACGGAGTTTTTACAGGCTATCAAGAATCCGCCGCCAGTTATTTTCACTACGGCTTTTGCAGAATATGCCATGGAAGGTTTTGAACTGGACGCTGTAGATTACTTACTAAAGCCGATTCAATTCAACAGGTTTTTAAAGGCAGTCAATAAGGTTTCGCATTCAAAACATTTGGATAATGTTGCGCAACCACCAGCAGAAGAAATTAAAAAACAAGCCGCCTTCGTTTATTTTAGGAGCGATCGAAAAATGGTGAAAGTAATGCTGGATGAAATTTGTTACATAGAAAGTATGAAGGACTATGTGAAAATTTTTACGCTGCGCGAAGTCATCATTACCAAACAATCGCTCAACTCGGTTGAGGCCATGCTTCCGGCAAAACAATTTATACGGGTACACAGGTCTTACATTGCATCGCTCAGTAAAATAAAATCGTACACCCACGAACTATTGCAATTGGATAGCCAGGAAATACCCATCGGTAAACTTTATCGCAATGAGGTTTTGAAACAGTTGGAATAATGTTGTAATGACCCGGCAAAGCGGGCAGTGATATGCATACCAATCCTTTTACTTACCATTTTACCCGCCGAGGGAACTTCTTTGTAAGTCTTTTCTCTACGCAGCAATTAAGCCTCTTTAAATGTGATCTTGAAAGTTGTGCCGACATCTTCGGTACTGTCAATTTCCAATAACCCACCCAAAGCCAGAATTTGCGCCTTAATCATAAATAAACCTTACCCCTGGCCTTCAATATCGGCATGAAAACGCTGGTACAATCCACCAATCCTGTACTACTGAAAAGTTTGCGGAGTTAGTCCTTTTAGATATAAAAAGAAAATCCCTCACAAGAAATGAAGGGACTTAAAATAAATTTAAGGGTATAAAATTTATCGTTGAACTAACAGTTGCGACCTGTATTGGTGGCTAGCGCTTTTTATTTCCACCACATAACGGCCCGCCTGGTTATCCGGCAAACTAAAGTCAACTGCCTGCGGACCATCCTTTGGTTCCAGCGTTTGCTGGGTTACAACAATGCCTTGCCAATTGTAAATTCTTACCGTTGTGCGTTCCGTTTCTTCAGCAAGGTGTATTTTAAAATTTCCTTTGCATGGGTTTGGAAAAGCCTGGTTGAACTTGATATGCGTGGAAGCGTTAAGGCCAGGATCACCCGGTAAATCTTCTGTTGGACCTTGAGCGCATAGCGAAATGTGAAAAGAGAAGATTGCTACAATAAGACCAATTATTTTAATGGTGATTTTCATGATCAGGGTTTTTGGGTGAATATTGATTGTTGAATGTAAAATTATTAGAAGCTATAAACATTAAACGTCCCATGCGGATGCCGTAATATCCCGATGAGACAATTGTTGTAAATACGATCTGCCTGCTCGAAATACTGGAAGTTTAAAGTTTAACCAGCGTTTTTAGTGCCCATGCAGTTAAATTAATCGATATATACTGCACAATTCAACCGGAAGGACAGGCTAGCTTAAAAAATTATTAAGTCATTTTATTAAGTCAACGACCTGCGCTTATACTTACTAAATATACTATTACAAGATATACGTTTTGCCTCTGAAATATTAAGCAATACCCCTCGTTTGTAAGCCATCCTGTACAATGTAAGACACCCTACAGGCTGATGCCTCAGCTCATCCATTTATCAGCTTCACCCCCAATTATTAAAATTTTATGAAAAGCAAATCTTCCGCGAAAGAGCGTACCACCATGCGGGTACGCCAATGTCTACCTTTACTGTCAACCACATGGTCCTTTATGCTGCTACTGCTGGTTTTTGCAGTCGGTTGTAAAAAAGTGATCGAAGAGGAGGGTCGTATTGGTATTTGCCCGGTTGTTATTTCAACAACACCAGCAAATGCAGCAATTACTGTTAGTTTAAATGCTTCGCTTGTAGCCACCTTCAACGAGGTAATGGATGGCGCATCGCTCACAAAGTCAACTTTTAGTTTGTACAAGGGAACCACTAAAATTGATGGTTCTGTTTCCACTTCAGGTAGTACCGCTACGTTTACGCCAGCAAGTATACTGGAGGCCAATACCATTTACACTGCTACCATTACTACAGGAGCAAGAGATCTGCAAGGCAACGCACTGGAAGCAGATTATGTATGGAGCTTTACAACCGGAAGCATAGCCGATGCTATTGCACCTACTGTAAATGCTACTGACCCGCTGAGAGACGCCATTGGTGTAGCGCTCAACAAAAAAGTTACTGCCACATTTAGCGAAGAAATGAATCCCTTGTCAGTGAATGGTACCACTTTCGTATTAAAGCAAGGAACAACCATTGTGCAAGGCACTGTTAGTTATTCAAATGGTACTGCGGTCTTTTCTCCGTTAGCCAATCTTGCTGCCAATACACTGTATACGGCTACGGTTACCACGGGCGTAAGAGACGTTGCAGGCAATACAATGGCCGTTGATTATACCTGGAGTTTTACAACAGGAAGTACCACTGATGTGACTTTGCCTGTTATTACGTCAACCGATCCGGCCAATGGTGCTACTGGTGTAATTAGAAATAAGAAAGTATCTGCCGTGTTTAGCAAGGCGATGAACCCATCTACCATTAATGCAATTACGTTCGTGGTAAAACAAGGCGCTACAACCATAGCGGGGGCAGTGTCCTACGCAGGTATGAGCGCTACGTTTTCACCATTTGCAGATTTTGCTTCTAACACTACTTACACAGCAACCATTACTACCGGCGCAAAAGATCTTGCAGGCAATGCAATGGCGGCAAATTATGTTTGGAGCTTTACTACAGGTTTAGCAATAGCGCCTCCGCCATTGGGCAGTGCAGCTATGTTTGGCGTGTTTGGCGGTAGTGCAGGCATTACCAACCAGGGATTAAATACAGTGATTAACGGTAGCATTGGTACTACCGGTGTGTCTACTTTAATTACCGGTTTTCATGATGGAACTTCCAATGATATATACACCGAAACGACATCAAACGTGGGTCTTGTAACCGGAAGAATTTATACGGCTCCACCATTACCGGGCACCGCTACATCATTCGCAATTGCCCAGCAAGGTTTGCTGGATGCAACCATTGCTTACAACAGTATTTCGCCTGCATCTAAGCCAGGTGGTACAGATCCCGGAGCTGGAGAGTTAGGCGGACTAACATTGGCCCCTGGTATTTATAAATCAGCCAGCGGTACATTTAAAATCACCAATGGTAATCTAACCCTCGATGCAATGGGTGATCCAAATGCCGTATGGATTTTTCAGACTGCAGCAGGATTAACCGTAGGTATAGCCGGACCAACAGGTGCACGCAGCATCATCATGAAAAACCAGGCACAGCCTAAAAATGTATTCTGGTATGTTGGCAGTGCAGCTACCATTAATGGAGCCGGCGGTGGTACTATGGTGGGAAACATCATTGCTTCAGCAGGAGTTACTTTTTCTACTGCAGGCAATGCAGTACAAACCGTATTGAATGGCAGGGCCATCTCATTGAACGCATCGGTAACCGTAGTAAACACAACCATCAATGTTCCTAATTAGTAGAATAAATCCATATTGTTTACTGACAATTGGGAGCGTGCTGTTGATACTTAAGAAAGAGCCCCCAGCCCCTAAAGGGGAGGAAAGCCACACAAAAGGAACGTGCTCATTTTTTGATGGCGTACAAAGGTGCGACGCAAGAATGCTTAATAGAAATTCATTGTTGGGCTCAAAAAATATAACCATGTCATTCGAACGATAATCTTAATAAAAGTCCGTTAGCTATCGGGACTGGTAACCAAAAAATAATCAGCATCTATAAAAATATTAAAAGACAAATTCTATGATCTATCATTCATACAAACACAAAGCAGCCATCATAGCCATGATGCTGAGTGTGGCAAGTATTGCCAGCAAGGCGCAAACCATTGCACGTCCACAACCCATATGGTGGTTTGGCGAATCGGGTGCGGTAAACATCAACCAGTTTCGGGGTACCACGCAAGACTTGAATAGCAGCGTGTCTGTACCAACCGCATTTCATAAAGGTGGTGGAGTAAAACCATACCTATCGTTGCTAACCGAATATCGCCCAAACAAGCGATGGGGTGGTATGCTTAACGTAGCATACGATAACCGCGGTGGAAAATTTAAAGAAGTGATGGCTCCTTGTAATTGCCCCGCTAATTTATCCACCAACCTTAGCTATGTTTCTATTGAACCGAGTGTGCGATTGGCACCCATTCCTTCGTCTTCATTCTATGTATTTGCTGGACCAACACTTAGTTTCAATGTTCGTAAATCGTTTGAGTATACACAAGATAAACAAGCAGATAAAACAGGCGATTGGAGTGACATTCGCAACAGCATGTTATCTGCACAAGCCGGTGCAGGTATAGACATTCCAGTATCAGCTAAAACGAGTCTGACACAGTTTACCGTATCGCCTTTCGCATCCTTTCAAACAGACTTTGGACATGATCCACGGTCGGTTGAATCATGGTCGTTGTACACGGTACGCGCCGGTGTAGCTTTCAAATTTGGTAAAGGAAGGAAGGATGGTGTTACTACAAATGCCACCCCCTCAACAGCTACTGTAAAAACCGTTGATTTTTCTGTTCGCGCACCAAAAGCAGTTCCTGTAAATCGCCAGGTGAAAGAAACATTTGCATTGCGCAATTCTGTTTTCTTCAACGAAGGTTCAACAGAAATTCCTACACGCTATGTGCAGTTAAATAAAAGCCAGGCTACTTCATTTAAAGAAGAAGGCTTGCAACAAAGTCAACCAAAAGATTTAAGTAACGGTCGTTCAGCAAGGCAGTTGTCGGTGTATCACAACATCCTCAACATTATGGGTGACCGTATGCGCGCCAACCCGGCCAGTACGATTGCTTTAACCGGTGCATCTATCGATCAACCTGCAGAAGGTAAAGAGATGGCTGAAAACATCAAACAATACCTTGTTGCAGTATTTGGAATAAGCCCGGCAAGAATAACAACTGTGGGAAGGTCTAAGCCAATTATACCTTCAGAACAACCGGGTGCTACTAAAGAATTAGCATTGCTGCGCGAAGGCGATCGCAGGGTTGATATTGAAAGTGCCTCACCTGAATTGTTGTTGCAGGTGGGTGGTAGCGCTTCACCATTTTTGAAGCCGGTACAAATAAAAGCCGTTCAGCAAGATCCATTAGATAGCCACGTTATCTTCAATGCAGGTAATGCAAATTCGTTGTTGAAATCGTGGACAGTAGATGTGACTGATGACAAAGGTAAAGTGCAGCATTACGGACCATTTACAAATGACCAGGCTTCTATACCAGGTAAAACTATTTTAGGAAACAACGAAAAGGGCAATTACAGAATTGCAATGAACGGTGTTACAAAAGCAGGTCAAACCATCAGGAAAGAAACATCACTGAGCCTGGTAAAAGCAGCAGACCCAAAAACAGAAGGATTGCGCTACAGCATACTGTTTGATTTTGATAAATCGAAGTCTATAGCATCCTATGAAAAGTTTCTTGCTACTGAAGTAACACCATTGATACCGGCAAATGCAACCGTTATTATCCATGGTCATACTGACGTAATTGGCGATGATAAATACAACCATACTTTATCGCATGAAAGAGCAATGAGTGTTCAAAAGATCATTGAGAATGCACTACTAAAGGCAGGCAAGAAGGGCGTAAAATTCCAATCCTATGGCTTTGGCGAAGACCCCGAAATGACACCATTTGAAAACAAACTTCCTGAAGAAAGATTTTACAACCGAACAGTGATCATTGATATTGTTCCAGCCCAATAAAGTTTTTTTTTTGAGTGGTTTTAGGCCCTGGCAAATTTGCCGGGGCTTTTTTGTTTCTCCCACTGAAATTTACGAGAGGTTAGTATATACAATGCTGCTTGCAGAACTCTTGCCAGTAGTGTAGCTAGAAATGAACAAATAACCATCTTACTTTTGTTTCAGCTATTACTACATTTTAGTTTTAAAAATTCTTATTGTACTAGCATGTAGAACGAGACAAAACTAGCTGTCGTTAAAATCATACACACCGCTATTTGGTTATTTTTCAATTTTGTAATTTTCTATATGCTTTATGCAGCTATTGCAAATAAGATCGATCTCTGGTTGTGGATAGGGTATGGGTTATTCATGTTGGAAGGGATAATTCTCCTGGCATTTAAATTCATTTGTCCTTTGACGATAATTGCAAGAAAATATTCGAACTCTCAAAAATCAAATTTTGACATTTTTCTTCCTGCCTGGTTGGCAAAATATAATAAGCAAATTTATACTTCGATTTTAGGGCTTATCATCCTCATTACAATATATCAACTGATTAAATAGCAATGCTGACCAATGAAAGACTTGGCACAATTGGTATAACGTTGGACCAAACAACGCCAGGTCATATTCAACCATTACATTGGGCGGTCGGAGTTCTCTTGAATGGTACTTTTTTAACTTCACCTTTTAAATTAAATTGAGCTTCGGTTATGGGGCAGATCGTTGATCGAATCCCCTAACTGCTCAAAGCCAAACCTTACATGATCGTAAAGTTTTTACAACGATATCGCCACGCACTTTTATACAGTTTATCGTTGGCTGCTTTGCTCATCCTGCTGCAGGTAATGGAATACCGGTTATTGCTGATCAGCCACTCCTTTGAATTTTATATTGCTGGCGTAGCCCTCTTGTTTACGGCGCTGGGCATATGGCTGGCTACACGGTTGATGCGCCCGGCTACCAAAATAAGAATAGAAACCATTACTGTTGAAAAGGAAGTTCCTGTAATGGTAACGCCATTAGCGGAGTTAAATGAGATAGAAAGACAAAAGTTGGGATTAAGTTCACGCGAAATGGAGGTGCTTACCCTAATGGCCGAGGGTCTCAGTAACCAGGAAATTGCTGGACGGCTGTTTGTTTCGCTCAATACTGTCAAAACGCATTCGTCTAATTTGTTTGAAAAGTTGGAGGTAAAGCGGCGTACGCAAGCTGTGAGTAAAGCCAAACAGTTACAAATTATCCACTAACGCTCCTGCTAAAGGATGAAAAAGCCTCGGCACGGCTAAAATCACCCGAAAGTATGAGGTCACTCCGTGCAAAATTTTTCATCTTGCCCTTACAAAAAAAAACTATCATGAGAAAAACAGTTCTTACCTGCGGAATTATTTCCGGCCTTATTGTCTCGGTTATAATGACTGCTTCTATGGTCTATTACCGCACTCACCCCGGGAACATTAGCAACAGTACCTCAATGGCTATTGGCTACCTATCTATGCTGATTGCCTTTGCCCTGGTTTATGTTGGTATAAAAAATTTTCGGGACGATAAAAACGGTGGAACCATTTCGTTTGGCAAAGCATTTCGCATTGGGTTACTGATAGCGCTTATTTCTTCTACCATGTATGTAATTGCGTGGTCGCTTTTGTACAATTTGTATATGCCGGATTTTATGGATAAGTACGCAGAACAAGCAATGAAGCAATCCGGAGACGGCATGTCGGCAGCAAAACTGGCAGAAACAAATGCGGAAATGGAAAGCTACAAACAGATGTACCGCAACCCGTTCTATTTTGTCTTACTTACCTACGCCGAAATATTACCAGTCGGCATTTTGGTGTCACTTATTTGCGCTTTGATTCTAAAACGCAAAAAAAGCAGAGGAGAATCAACCTTAGTAAGCAACCAAGATCTAGTGACGGCTGATTAAAAATGAACGCGCAAAAGGCTCATTTGAACCACGACTACGCAGGTATGTTGGGATGCTTACTTGCGTGTTCTTTGCGTGCTTCTCCTTTGCGCCTTTGCGTGAAACTCGTACAGTCATCGAGACAAAAAACTGCGATCCTGTAAAAGCAATATTCTTCATACGCTAATTCTGTGGTTTGTGTTTTCATATCCCACTAAGCCGTTTGTCTTTTTAGTTGTACGGCGTAAGAATAGAATACACTGCCGTGTCAGCAAATTCACCACGCTGAAAATGATTTTCTTTGAAATAGGCCTCCTGTACAAATCCGCCCTTTTTAAGTAAGGCTGCGGAAGCGTGATTGCGAGGGTCCAATTGTGCTTCTATGGAATGGAGTTTCATAGTGTGAAAGCCATAGTGCACAACCGCCATTAGTGCTTCATGCATAATTCCTTTTCCCTGTAAATCCGGTTCGAGCATATAGCCAATTTCTGCACGGTAGTTCTCTGGTTCAATGCGCCACAACCCAATGTTACCCACGTGATGTAATGGGGCTTCGTGCAGGCAGATGCACCAGGTAATTCCGCCGCAGCCTACCAGGTTGTCAGCAACTTTTCCTATCCATGTTTCTGCCTCTTCAATGGTAAGCGTGAGTGGACGGTTAATGTACTGCATCACCTCAGGGTTAGACCGGAGGTGCATGATGGCAGGTGCATCATCGGGTGTGATTTCGCGTAGAAGGAGGCGGGGCGTATGGATGATTGGAAACGGAGTGAAGTTGGGTGAAAGCATGGGGCAATTTAAAATTAAAAACCGGACTGTGAAAAACTGTAGGGTAGCATGTAGTTCTACCATCAGCCCGTCGATTTTCTTATTTCTGTTTTGGCTAAAAAGCAATAGCAAAGGCCAGAAGGTTTAGCACTTGTTTCCCTTCTTCGGGTGGTCACTTCGTGATGCAAAACATGTTGAACACCCCTAACTTGTAAGAGTTGAATATTTCAGTGCATTTATGCTTTTAAATAAATCCAGCGTTGTATGACGTGCAGAAAGGAATGTTTGGTAATTTAACCATGTAAACCAAAATATTCCACATGAGAATCATTAAATGGCTAATGCTTTTATGCTGTGCATTTTCCCTCAGCAGTTTGCAGGCCCAAACAAAACTATCGGGTAAAGTTATTTCAAACCAAACCGGATTACCTGTTGATGGTGCTACAGTAAACATTAAAAACACAAACATTACAACCGCTACTGGGCCAGATGGTTCGTTTACTTTAACTGGTTCTACCAAGGCTACATTGGTAATTAGTTATGTCGGTTTTCGCACCATGGAAATTTCGGCAGGCGAATTGTCGCAAACCATTAGGTTAGTACCTGGTGACAATACCTTAAGTGAAATTGTTGTGGTGGGTTATGGGCAGTCTTCAAAAAGGGAATTAACCTCTAGTGTTGTCCAGGTAAAAGGATCAGATGTAGCAAACACCCCGGTTCCAAATTTTACCCAGGCTTTGCAGGGTAGGGCCGCAGGTGTTTTTGTAGAGTCGAATAATGGAAAGGTGGGCGAAGGCATAAAAGTAAGAATCAGGGGACAAGGTTCGGTAAATGCGTCCAACGATCCGCTATATGTAGTAGATGGAATTCCTATTAGCTCAGGAGGCTTATCGGGTAACGCATTAGCAGATATAAACTTTAATGATGTAGAGACTTTCGATATTCTGAAAGATGCGGCAGCCACTGCTATTTACGGAAGCCGCGCTGCTAACGGGGTAATTCTTATTACCACAAAAAAAGGAAAGTCTGGCAGACCAAAATTTACCGTAGGAACACAATTCGGTACCAACCAGCCTACCAATAAAAGGGAGTTTTTAAATTCAGCTGAATACCTTGAGCTGCTGCGGGAAGGAGCGGTTAATTCTGGCAAATATCATTTTAATCGTGCAGGAAACACACGTGGCTTCGCTACAGAACAAGCGGCTATTGATAACATGGTCACTTTTGTAGAAGGGCGCTTTACCCGGTACAGTGGCTTTAGCGATTGGAGAAAATTGGAAACAAACACCAATTGGGAGGACGAAGCCTTCCAGAGCGCAAAAGTGAATTCAATCGATGTTTCGGCATCAGGCGGAACTGATAAAACGAGGTTTTACTTATCGGGTGCGTATACGAACCAGGATGGAATTTTATTTGGCAATTTTTTCGACCGGATCTCTGGCCGCATGAATTTAGAGCAGGAGTTATCCAGTAAACTTAAGGTAGGCGTAAATATGTCTTTGGCACGGAGTAACACCCAAAGAGTAGCAGACGATAATGAGTTTTATACGCCGATGCAAATAGTTGCCTTAGCACCTATAACTCCCATCAGGGATAAAAACGGCGTATTGTATAACACCCCAACAACTACCTATTATAATCCATTGCTGGAGTTAGAAGGTTCTGAATATAAATCGTACAGCTTCAGAAATATAGGATCAGCATTTGCACAGTATAATTTTATGCGCAACCTATATTTTAGGTCAGAATTTGGCATAGATATACAACACCAGAATGATGAAAGGTTTCATGGATCAACTACGCTGCTGGGCAGATCGACCAACGGGTATGGGTCAAGCGAGTGGTTTAAGAATGAACGCTTCACAACCAACAATTTTGTAAACTACAATGTAGCCCTAAATGAAAACCATGACCTACAGGCAACCGCTGGTTTTTCATTTGAAAAAGCAACGGCCCGCTCTACTTCTACCACTGGCGAACAATTTCCGGGTGATGATTTAAGGGGGCTTGCCAATGCTGCAAAAATTACCGGCGGAAGTTCTGCTAAGAGTGAATTTGCCCTCGCTTCCTATTTTGGCAGGCTTACCTATAAATTTAAAGACAAGTATCTCTTAGGTGTTTCTGGTCGTTATGATGGCTCCTCGGTTTTTGGAAAAAATGAGCGGTATGGATTTTTTCCCGCAGCTTCTGCAGGATGGGTAATAAGCAAAGAGGAATTTTTAAGTAATAATAAAGCGATCAGTTTCTTAAAGCTTCGAGCCAGTTATGGTCAATTAGGTAATGCTTTGGGCTTTGGAAATTATACGGCCCAACCCGCATATGTTGCCGGAAAATATTCTGGGCAGGCAGTTTTGGTTCCGGGTCGCTTAGGCAACTTCGACCTTACCTGGGAAACCAGTAACCAACTGGATATTGGTTTAGAGTTTGGAATATTTAAGGACAGAATTACCGGTGAGATAGATTACTACGATAAAAAATCGGCCGGGTCTGGTAAAGGATTTATTTTCAACTTACCGGTACCTGCTACTTCAGGGTACACCAGTTACATAGCTAACGTTGGTGAAATTCAAAATAAGGGTATTGAATTTTCTTTGAACACTACTAACATCGACGATAAAAACTTTAGGTGGACAACCAACTTTAATATTTCACGCAACAGCAATAAAGTTTTAAAAATTGATGGTCAGCAAGACACCCTTTCTTTCAATGATGGACGCTACATGAATGCACTCATTGTAGGCCAGCCTATTGGCGTTCATTACGGGCCAAGGTTTGCCGGTGTTGACGCTCAAAACGGAGATGGTCTGTATTTTAAGCAAGATGGAAAAACAACCACCAACAATTACAACGATGCCGGAAATTTTGTAGTAGGCGATCCAAATCCTAAATGGTTTGGAGGATTAGGTAATAATTTTTCTTATAGGGGAATAGAATTAAATATATTGTTCCAGGGTGTGTTTGACTACGATATTGTAAATGGCGCTGCAGGATTTATGAGTGCGAGTGCCGATTGGTTTGACAATCAAACACGCGACCAACTAAATCGTTGGAGAAAACCCGGAGACGTTACGAATGTTCCGCAGGCAAGACTTAACCGCTTTGGCGATTTTGCTTCACCAAGTGTGTCTACACAATTTATGGAGAGTGGCTCTTACATTAGATTAAAGAATGTAACTCTTGCTTACAATCTTCCAGCAACCTTACTCAACCGGGCTAAAATTGCTACAGCAAGAGTGTATGTTACGGCAATAAACCTTGCCACTTTCACTAAATACTCAGGATGGGACCCGGAGGTAAATACAGATTACAGGGCCAGCAATATTAACCAAGGGGGAGACTTTTATGCAGCTCCCCAAATCAAATCAATTGTATTCGGACTTAATCTTGGATTTTAAACCCCAAAATTTACAGCAATGAAACTCAAAAATATATTTACTGCCTTTTTAATAACGGGCACCTTTCTTTTTGCTTCGTGCAAAAAACAGATTGAGCTGGTAGATCCACAAGGGTTACCACCGGCCGAGGCAGTGGCAAACGAAGCAAACATAAAGAAAACCTTACAGGGCGGTTACGATGCCATTAGCTCTGCCAATATGTATGGTGGTAATGCGATACTCTTTGCAGACCTGGCCGCATCAGATGGCGAACTGTTTTGGGCCGGTACTTTTAATACTTACCGCGAAGTTTGGGGCAAGAATATTTTAACTACAAACCCCTTAATTGCAAACACCTGGAGTGCTGGCTACCGGGCCATCAATATTGCCAATACCGTACTGTCGAGTATTGACAAAGTAACAAGCAGCACTACAGAAAAAGACCGCGTAAAAGGTGAAGCATTGTTCATCCGTGCTGCAATGCATTTTGAGCTAGTAAGATTTTATGCTAAAGACTTTACGGATGGTAGTGCTACCACCAACCCAGGCATACCATTAGCTACCAAAGCCATCAATACCATACCTGAGATTACTACTCCCCCACGCAATACAGTCCAGGTTGTTTACGATGCTATTATTGCTGACCTGGTAGAAGCTGAAAATATATTGCCAAGAACAAACGGCGTTTACGCAACCAAGTCAGCAGCGGCAGCTATACTTTCCAGGGTCTATCTTCAAAAAGCAGATTATGCCGGTGCAAGGGATGCGGCAAACAGGGCAATTACAAATGCAACCGGGAAATCACTTCTGCCAAATTTCATGGACAACTTTAACCAGGCAGTAAATACTGCTGAAGACCTTCTCACCATACAGGTAAGTGACCAGGATGGCAGCAATAACCTGCAACTGTTTTACTCGGTAGACATTTTTGGTGCACGTGATGGCGATATAGAAATTGAACCATCGCACTTTGCAATATATGCCGCAACGGATGCCAGGAAAACATCCACCAGTAACCCCGGTGCCACCACGCAGTTCAACACTGCTTTTTATACAAAATATGGCGCAAGTCGTACTACTAAATGGAGAGATCTATATAAAAATGTAAAAGTGATACGCCTTGCAGAAATGTACCTTACAAGGGCTGAGGCAAATACCAGGCTTAGCACTGTCATTGGCGATTCGCCACTGAATGATATAAATCGTCTTCGCACCAGGGCTGGGGCACCTGTGAGTATAGTGGCACCCACATTGCCCGAAATATACCTGGAACGCAGGCGTGAACTGGCCTTTGAAGGTTTTGGTTTGCACGACGCTCGCCGCTTTAAGCGCAGCCTTGATGGGAGGCCGTGGAATGATAACAGGTTGGTATTTCCCATCCCCTTCAGGGAAATGAATGCCAATGGAAACCTTACACAAAATCCGGGTTATTAATTAGAGGAATAGATTTAGATGAATGTATAATGAAGCGGGATGCAGGAAACTGTGTCCCGCTTTTTTTAAGCAATAACCTGTAAGCACTACCCACAGTTTTTTACTGCGCAAATATTAGAGTGGAAACATTTGCTTGCAAATGACGTAATGAAAGATATAATTGTAAGCAGTTTAAATTTTCTGGTAAATGTGGGACTCTGTAAACAAAGGATCAGTTAAAGGATTTTATGTTGGCATTCAGTCCGGGATAATAGGTCTCCGTTGCAATAGCCACACTATGTTTAAGTTTTATGCACTACATTTATTTACTGCTAATTTTTTGTTTTACACCCCATTTTTCTCATCTTTTTTTTTAACACTTAACCAAACTAAACATTATGAACAATTCTTTTTTCGCCCGTTTGCTTGTAGGTACATCGCTTACATTTTTCCTGGTTTCATGTGAAAATAGTACCGATAAGACATCGGAGGCTACAGCTGACACAACAAAGGAGATGGCAGCGCCAACAGTTACAACCTCCAATATTGACACAATGCCGCAAACCATTCTGATTGTACGGCACAAGGTTGCTGATTATGCTAAATGGAAAAGCTCTTATGATGGACACGATACTATGCGGCAGGCCCATGGTGTACATAATTATGTAATTGGCAGAGGGGTAGAGGATTCAAATACAATAATGGTAGCTGTAAAGGTAGACGACCTGGCCAAAGCGAAAGCATTTGCAAAAGACCCAAGTCTGAAAGCCGCAATGCAGAAGGGTGGTGTAATAGGGATGCCAATCATCAGAACCACAACAGTTGTTTATTCAGATGTGTCTCCCAATATGTCTGACCTTAGGTCAATGACTTTTATTAATGTAAAAGACTGGGGCGCATGGAAAACTTCGTTTGAAAGCTATCGGCAATTAAGAAGCGACAATGGACTGACCGACAGGGCGTATGGCTACGATACCGACGATAACAAGAAGGTTATACTTGTAGTAGCCATTAACGACTCCGCCAAAGCCAATGCATTTTGGAATGGAGATGTCATAAAACAAAAAAGATTAGAATCTGGAACAATTGGTGTACCCGAAAGATTTGTTTATAGGGTAGTGCAGAAGTATTGATATGCTTTTTTTACACCAGCAGGTTTTCCTTGGTAGCTATCTGCTCGCCAAGAGAGCCTGCTGGTTCGTTTTGAGCGAATTACAGCCAATGTTAAGAACACCAACAGCAGCGTAAAAAATTGTCCTTCTAATTGTTATAGTACAATGCGTATTATCTGGAGTGTGCGGCAGATGAAGCATGATTAACTTTCATCTTGGCGCTATGTAAAAGGCTAACAACCGTTTGGTGTCTTAAACGCAGCACTGCTACAATTTGACTTGTTGAAAACGATCGGAAACAGTGTAGTGCAAACACTGTTCTTTCGCCAAGCGTCATAGTTTCCAACGGTGCACAATAACGATTGTCTGCCTGCATCTTGCAAAGGTTGCAGATGGCTATTCTCCTGACGTAATTAATTAAGCGGATTGCAAAAAAATCATTTGTCGGATGGAAATCAGAGAGATGTTGATGCAGGTAAAAGAACACTTCTGCTAACGCATCTTCCCGCCCTTGATCATCGGGGATAATTTTTATTATTTCCGAAAATAGCAGCGGGGCATATTTATCATATAATTGATCTAACGAAGCATTTGCCGCTTCCATTGTTTTATTATGATTATCTATTAATGCCATTTTATTCGGTAGAAATTGTGCCAAAAGCCCGATTCTACTGATACTATCTTCAATAATTACACCTACTCCTCAGTTGTAGATTTGGTATTAAGTTCCCCAATTGATACAGCCTTCATATACTTTTACAGGTTGAGCATCTTGTTTGGCACTAAAACCGTTGTATGGAGCCTAAAATAAAAGGATACTGATATCTGATGTTGATGAAAAAGATGTTGCTTTTTCTAAGGAACGTGTAGCGTTAGTTTGTCCTGATATAGTAGTAGTTTAGTTTCTGGCAATGGTATAGAAGCATTAGATCTACCAGCTACGATCCCAACGCCAACCGCCGTATTTTGTAAGGGCGTACTATATTTTTTACCGTTTTAACTACCATAAATTGTCGATCAATCCTCATCATATCATTGCCATCGGAGCTTCTGCCGGAGGCATGGAAGAGATTAATGTATTCTTCGATCACACACCACTCGACGGGGTATCGTATGTTGTCGTTCAGCATTTATCGCCCGACTTTAAAAGCAGGATGGTAGAGTTGCTATCGCGCCACAGTAGGCTTACTGTAACTGAGGCAGAACATAAAATGCAGGTGCAGTGCAACCAGGTATACCTCATTCCGCACAACAAGTATATGACCATTGAGAACAATCGGTTAATGTTAAGCGATAAAGAACTTGTTCGCGGCCCTCACTTAACGATCAATACTTTTTTTGAATCATTGGCAAAAAACAGCGGCGAAAAAGCGATTGGGGTTGTTCTTTCGGGGCTTGGGGCCGATGGGGCGGAAGGCGTGCAAGCCATTAAGAATGCCGGGGGTATGGTGATAGCCCGCAACCCCGACACGGCGGCCTTTAGCAGTATGCCGGCAAGTGCCATAGCTACCGGTTCCGTCGACTTTATATTGGAGCCTGAGCTAATGCCCGATACCATAGAACAGTTTGTGCAACAAGAAATAAACCCGCAGGAAAGCAGTAAGGATGAAGATAAAAACCTGGCGGTGATCATTGATTTAATCAGGCAGAATTCACTGCAAGATTTTACCGACTATAAGCCAAGCACCATATTGCGTAGAATAAAACGCCGTGCTGCTATGCAAAAACTATTGCGTTTAGACCAGTACATAGCATTTCTACAGGCCAATCCTGACGAAATAGATGCGTTGGCCAAAGATTTTTTAATTAGCGTGACCGCATTTTTTCGTGACAAGGAGGCCTTCGACTTTATAGAAACAGACATCCTACCCGGCATATTAAAGAAAGTAAATGCGGGTGAAGAACTAAAGATGTGGGTGGCAGGTTGTGCTACCGGCGAAGAAGCTTATTCGCTTGCCATGCTGGTAAGTGAGCAATTGACCGGCCCCTACAAAGATTTGCCGGTTAAAATTTTTGCTACCGATATGGATAGTAGTGCGCTTACGTTTGCCCGTAAAGGTTTATATGCCGATAATATTAGCAAGCAGGTATCTCCACAAAGGCTTGCAGCATTTTTTACAAAAGATGGTGACAAATACCAGGTAGATTCTAACCTCCGCAAAATGGTCATTTTTGCAGAGCATGATATTGTAAAAAACCCACCTTATTGCAACATGCACCTAATAAGCTGCCGCAACCTGCTTATTTACATGGCACCCATGCTTCAACACAAGGTATTTGCCATGTTACTTTTCGGCCTAAAATGGGAGGGTATTTTATTTCTGGGCTCTAGCGAAAATCCATTATCCATAATAGACAACCTGGAAATTGTAAATAGCAAATGGAAGATTTATAGAAGCATGGAAGCAAAAAGAACAATCAGTACCAATCCATTTTCTATTCCGGAGAAATTGCAAATTAAACATGCCGCACCCTACCTGGCAAAAGCCGGTATTGTACAAACTGGCAACATCACAATCACCGAAGCTGTAAACGGAATTCTGGTAAAAGAAAAAAATATTTTGGTGGTTTGCATTGATGAGAACAACCAGGTGGTTAAATCGTATGGCGATACCAATAGATTTTTATTGGCGAAAAATTTTAATAGCAACCTGGTAGACTTGTTGCCCGAGCCCCTTGCCTTAGCCTTTAATACGATTCGTATAAATGCACAAATAACCAACGAGCCGGTACGCGTAAATGGTATTAAAATAAAAAAGGGTGAAACCGTTATGCTGGTTAGCCTGGCTGTAAGACCGGTTTCTTTGAAAAATGGAGATCAAAAATTGTTGATGGTAACCCTGCAGGAAGATATGGTGACCGCGCTACTGCCCACGGAAGGCACCTCTTTTAATGATAAAGATTACCTGGATCAGTATACCCGCAACCTGGAACAGGAATTAAAGGAATTGCAACATAAGCTGGATTCAACCCACGAAAAATTGGATGCCTACAACGAGAACATGCAATCATTTAATGAGGAGCTACTTTCTGCCAACGAAGAAATGCAAAGTTCTAACGAAGAAATGCAGTCGGTAAATGAAGAATTGCACACCATAAATACGGACTACCAGTTAAAAAATAAGGAACTGGTAGACATGAATGATGATCTGAATAACTACTTCAGAAGCAATTTGAATGGGCAACTATTTGTAAACCGCGATTTATTGTTGATGAAATTTTCGCCCGGTACCGTAAAGCACATCAACCTGTTAGATACTGATATTGGCAGACCTATCAGCAACATTTCTACCAATATTAAATTTGAAACAATTGTTGCGGATATAAACAATGTATTAGAAAAAGGCGGGGTAATTACCAAAGACGTGGAAGCTACAAATGGTAAGTGGTACCAGGTAATGACGATGCCCTATGTACGGCAAGCTGATAATAGAAAAGATGGCGCTATTATTACCTTCAGCGACATTACCGAATTAAAAAAAATACAAGAAGAGCGGGATGCTACCAACAAACACCTGCGAAGTTTAAACAAGGACCTGGATAATTTTGTATTGACAGCCTCACACGATTTATTGGTGCCACTTAGCAACATAGAAGGTGTAATAAGCCTGATTAGAAATATTAAGATCAGTAACACCGAACTGGAGAGTTACCTATCCATAATGGACTCGTCCGTAAAGAACTTCCGCTCCATCATCAAAGAGCTGTCTGCGATTGGCAAATTAGAATCGGATCTACAAAATAAAAAGGCGATAAAGGTCGCGCAGCTATTTGATGAAATAAAATTGACTTTGATTGATAGAATTGCAGCAGCCAATGCAATTTTCACTACTGATTTTAAAGTACCGACTATCAACTTCTCAAAAAAGAACCTACGCAGTATTTTGTTGAACCTTGTAAGCAACTCACTAACTTACACTAGTGACGATCGTGCACCTAAAATACAGGTAAGTACCAGCTTTGAGGAAAATTACACTGTGTTGTCAGTTGCGGATAACGGAATAGGCATTTCTAAAGTACAGCAAGAGAAACTCTTTAAATTATACAACCAGTTGGAACCTAATAAAAATGGACAAGGCATAGGCTTATACCTGGTAAAGAAGGTGGTTGAAACAGCGGGTGGCAAGGTTTTAGTTGAAAGCGAATTTGGAAGGGGTAGTGTCTTTAAGATCTATCTGAAATAGTTTATGAATACCATCTATATTTAAGCCTCCCTTTTTTGTAGAAAGTGGGCTTCCAGCTAGCAATTAAAGTAGAACTTATGAAACCCCGGCCAATTTTGCTTATTGACGACGACCAAGAGGACTTGGATTTATTCATTGAAGCATTTAATGCTTTAAATCTCGAAAATGAGATTGTCACTTTTAAAGACGCTGAAACTGCATTGCAGCATCTTAGAAGTTCAAGCCAACAATATTTATTTATTCTCTGCGACATCAATATGCCAAAAGTGAATGGGCTCGAGTTGCGCCAGGCCATTTATGATGATGAAGTTTTGCGCCAGCGATCCATTCCTTTCCTGTTTCTCTCTACTGCAAATGACAGGGTGTTTGTAGATAAAGCATACAACTTATCAGTTCAGGGATTTTTCAGAAAACCAGTTCTGCAAGATGAGATGCAGGACATGTTGAGGTCTGTTATTATTTACTGGCAATATTCTTACCACCCAAATTCAAGAACCGCGATGAGTTTAAAAGATGTTTCTAATCAGGGAAACAAATAATTGTTACCGTCTAGCAACTCCTGGATTACCTTGCCCGGTCCCATATTTTGCATTCATTTGTAGACCACACATGCAAAAGGGGCGTTGCCTCCATTACTCGTCAGTTTCAACCAGTATTCGTTGATCAATCGTTGTATTTGCTATAAAAGACAAACTTATCTTAGGCAAGGAGGTGTAGTTTCTGTCAATTTTATAAACTTACAACGCTAGTTTATTGGCTGAGTTGATACTCCTTATGCCTCGCCTAAAAGAAAACACCCCTCTGTTTGGTAGGTTCAGTCATTCAAATCGTTTCGTTAAACAAATGATTGAAACAATAAATTTTAATTTTTTTTTCATCCCTAGTAATCGCAATATCAACGTCTAGTGAAGTATTTTCTTCCTGATTTATTAACCAAAACTAACACGAAGTATGAACAGCACAAAGAGAATGCTAAGCCTATGCCTTGCATTTGCAGTCTCGCACACCACCATGGTTGTAACTGCACAAAACACTAAAGAAAACGTACAGGAGTTGTCCAAAGCCGCAAAAAAGGGGATGATCGTAGATGCAAATCTGACCCCCGAAAACCAACTCCGGCTTACCTACAAAATGAAGGTGGACAAGAAAAGCGACGAGGTGGCTTATGAAGATTATTTTTTCGATGATCAACTAGGTTTCAAACAAGCGCAACCAACAAAGTTGACGAAAGAAGTAAAGCCCGACACCAAAGTGGTTAGCCTTGCTGCCTTTGTTGGCGGATCAAATTCGTTTAATGTACTAAGCATGATCCTTAACCTTCAGCGTGAAGAGTGGGAGCGTAAATGGGATTATGACAGGCAGCAATACAAGTGGGGTAAAAGGCTAAGCAAGGAAAGCGTAAAGCCGCGTAATAGCGAAAGTAAATACAAAGGTTTTGCCGAATTTGCCAATGACGACGACGGCAGCCAGTTTATTATTGCCAGCTACGATCAGAAAGATGACGATGACCAGTTTGTAGCGCTATATATCACCAACGACCTCAACCTAAAAGAAACTAAGGTGCCCGTAAATGGTAAATACTCATTGGTATACTGTGGTGCGCTACAGTCAGGAAACATCTTTATGATACTGGCGCCAAATAAGGGAATGCCCGATACAAAAAAATATACCTATGCGGAATTTACCCGCAAAGCGGAACTCGTGACCCAGTCAGAATTTACCGCACCTATGCCTAATATGGTGGTAATGGATTACCAGGAGGTAAATGGCGCGTTATACTTTTGCGCGGCATCTGTAAAAGACAATGATGCCTTTAACCAGGTTTTTACCAGCTATGCGCCGATCAGTAATCCGGGTTATTCAACCTCTGCTAACAGGCAAATGGACGCTTACGAAAAGCGGGTATTTGTAAAAAAGTTTGACAACATACATTTATTAAAATTTGAAAAAGGAAAACTGGCATTCGGCAGTTCTACTCCTGTTGCTTCTTTTAAATCAAAGTTGATCGTGCCTCCTTCGCAAAAAAAAGGAGATGGCTACGACGGTAGAAAATTTCAGATACAGAACCTGGCGGTTACACCAGCTGGCGAATACCTGGTAACAGGCCAGTTCCATGATAAGAAAATTGTAAACCAGGGAAACGATATTGAATATCGCTATTATGATATCGTGTGTATGTATTTTGATGCAAGTGGAAATCTTAAAGCGCAATACGCAGTAGATAAAGTAAACGACGATCGCAAGAGTGAAGTGTTCCAAAATATGCAGAACTTTTTCTTTAGTAAAGATGGTAAAACAGCGTATTGGGAGCTGCTGGAAGTAAAGGGTACAAAAGGTTATGCATCGTTTGTGGATGCATACCTTGGCAATACTACTTTTACCGCTCACTACTTCCCACGCATTGCAAAAATCAACCTGGCAGATGGAACGATTTCCAATTTTACCGAGTTGGGCAACAAAGGAAAATTCCTGGTGTACAGGTACAATGGATTGGTACTCGACAAAAACAAAACCACACGCTACTACGTTGGCCACGATGAAGATTACGAAAAGCTTTGGGTGGGTAAATACACCTTTGACTAACAATTTTTTTTTCTATAAAGTAGAAGCCACTTGCTCGTAGCAGGTGGTTTTTTATTTTCATCTTTGGGGTAACGGCACAAGTTATTCATCCACACAGGTTGTTGGTATAGCCCGTAATTACTGAAGTATCTTTCGCAACAAACAGCAAAAATGTCAAAGCGTAATAAGCAACTTTTATCTCCAGAACAATTCAACCAATTACTAGCTGTATTGAAAGATCGGTTTAGCCTGAATATACACCTGCATAAAGGTTTGAATTGGGAAGATTTGAAGGCTAAACTAGATGCTTGCAAAAGGAACAATTCAGCCGGGCTCTGGTCGCTAAACGAAATGGAACAAACAGGCGGCGAGCCCGATGTAGTTGCTTACGATCAAAAAACAGGTGAATGGATTTTTTATGATTGTGCAACAGAAAGTCCAAAGGGCCGTAGAAGTATTTGCTACGATAATGAAGCATTGCATGCAAGGAAAGAAAACAAACCAAAGGACAGCGCGGTAGGCATGGCAGCTTCTATGGGCATCAGCATTTTGAATGAAGAACAATATCGTCATTTACAAACGCTGGGTTGCTTCGATGCAAAAACATCCAGCTGGATAGAAACGCCCGAGGCCATCAGAAAACTTGGTGGTGCGCTGTTTTGCGACTGGCGGTACAACCATGTTTTTACCTACCACAACGGGGCAGAATCCTATTATGCAGCAAGGGGCTTTCGGGGATTGCTTAGGGTGTAGGTTTGAGAAGACTACAACAAAACCAGTTTAAAAAAGTAAGCTCCGACTTTTGCCGGAGCTTCATTACACCCCCCTATTTCTACTTACTTGTTATTGTATATCAAATCGTAGACTTGCGTAGTACAAGCCACCAATCTCAGGGTTGCCAAATGCTGTTTTATAATATTTGTTCAGCAGGTTGGTAGCACCCAACCTTATTTCGCCTTTGCCTTCAGCTATCTTATGATTTACCTGTGCATCCAACGTAGAGAATTTTTCTACGTGCCCGTTTGCAAAATCATTTTCAAAATCAAAACTATCTTGCCACTTGTACTGGATGCCAAAGCCTAGCTGCCTGTTTTTACCAATGCCTGAACCTGTCAGCCCTGTATTCACCCGGTGTTTTGGTGTATTGAAGGCAGCAGCAAAACCATCCGGTACATCAGTTATCCTGTCAGAGTAGTAATTAGCAGAAGCGGTTAGTTTGGTTGAAAGCGGGTATTGCAGACTTATACCGTAGCCTGCAGATTTTACAGTGCTTTCGCTGTTGGTAACTATAGAATAGATCCTTTGTGTACCCGGTTGAAACAAGTTTATTCTGCCTAAAAAGTTTTCGAATCGGCTTAGGTAGCCATACATGTCGATGAATAGTTTTTTGCCTATGACGCCTTTATAACCCACCTCAAACGAATTGCTGCTTTCAGGTTTAAACGCCTTGTATTGGTAGGGCTGCAACCCCGTAGCGGTTATTTGCTGCACCGGGTATTCTCTAATATTCATGAAGTCGATTATCCAAGGAAGGCCGCCCATCATGTATATGTTTTCTCCAACCTTTAGCTTAATAAACTGCTGCTGTGTGGTGGGTAATCGGTAAGCGGTTTGATACGAAAATCGAAGATTGTTGTTGTTGGCTATTTTTAGCAACGCTGTAAATCTTGGTGTGAATTTGCCTGCAAAGTTTTCATTTTTATCCATTCGACCGCTGGCTGAAAGTATTAGCCGGTCGCCAAAAAGTTTTTTGGTTGCTTGTATATAGCCGCCAAATTCGTTGATGCCAATTTTTGCCGTACTGTCAATAAAGATGGTGCCTTTCGAATTCAGATCGTATCGTTTATAGTTTCCGCCTACCAATATTTCGGCGAAGCCTATCCTTTTACCAAAATTGTATTGGCCTTCTACCATGTACAGGTTCGACCTGTCTATGAATAGGCCTCCTCCCTTAGAAATGGGTACCTGCCTGAGGCTATCCAAAATTTGATTGAACCTTGGAGAGCCAGCCGTAGGTCTGCCCTGATCCGCAACGCTTCGGGCAAACGCATGTGCCTGTGCTAAATTTTGTGTTTGCATATAGGTAGGCACAAATGCTTGTGTGTATTGTCCGTACCATTGATTACTTGGCTTCCAAACTTCGTTTAGGTAGCGGGTAACAGTAGTGGCTGCATAGGAATCGCCTGCATTTTCCTGCGTAGTGTATGCCCGCAAAAACCAGTTTTTGTTTCGCAGCTCTACTTTGTATTGGCCAATTTTTACATTTTTCAATGCATATCGATCACTGCCGGTGTATACGGTATTGCCTGTACCAAAATTGCCGGCAACAATAGCTTCTGTGTTCGTAGATATTTTGTAATGAAATGCTGCAGACAATTTCAGGTTGAGGGTAATTGGGTCAATCACATCTGCTTCGTTGTACCCAGTTCGCGAAACATAAATGGGATCAGGAGGAAGCGGAATAACAGGGGGTATAAACGGGCGTATGTTCACCGTGGTTTCATCGCCATATACATTTACGCCATCGTAGTTGGGATCTGAGCTTCTTGTACCGGCAATGCCTTTTCCTCCAGGGCGATTGTAATTACTGCTATCGTTTGCCAACCAATCGTGTGCCCGCAAATACTGCGCTGCTATTTTAAAAGCAAATTTGTCTTTAAAACTTTTTGCAAACCGAATAGAGTAATCCTGGTAACCTGTAGTATTTGGCCGCTGTTGTCCATCAATATTCATCACACCACCTTTTGCCATAATGCTTAGTCCGGTATACTTAAATGGACTTTTACTATTCATGAAAATGGTTCCACTCATTCCACCGGGACCATATAAGGCAGACGAAGCACCAGGCAATACTTCAATGCTTTCAAGATCGAGATTCGTGATACCGGCAAAATTACCTATCGAGAAATTCATCCCTGGTGCCTGGTTATCCATGCCATCTACCCATTGGTTTACACGTGCACTTCCGCTACCATTAAAGCCTCGCGTTGAAGGTGTTTTAAACGTAAAGCTTGACGCCACTACGTCTATTCCTTTTTGGTAAGCAAGTGCATCGAAGGGATCGGCGGCAGGTGTGCTTTGAATAGCCTTAAGATCGAGCTGTTCAATCGAAACTGGAGAGTTGACAAGCTTGGTGGAAAAACGTGAGGGAGCAGAAACCGTTACTTCCTGCAATTGGATTTTTGATTGCAATTTTACCCTCACCGTTTCATTTCTTTTTACCTCGTACTCGAACGAATGATGATTTACATAACTGAATACAATCGTAAAAGGAAATTGCTGCGTTGCTGCAAATGAAAAGTTACCTCCATCATCAGTCGTTGTTCCTTTCTCTGTTCCTTTTATTATTACGTATACACCTGCAAGGTTAGCCCCCTCATCATTGGTAACTTTTCCACGTATGGTTTGTTCCTGTGCGATGCTTACCAACGCCGATGCTACAGATAAAACGACAAGTAAATACTTTCTCATAAAAATCTGTTTGTGGCAGTATTATGCTGCCGATTATACAATAGTGATTCTTGCTGGTGTCTTTCGTTCGGTTGAAGAATATGTAGAAGATTTCAGAAAGCTTTCGAAGGCTAAAATACCCTCATGCAGATGGGTATAAAGGCGGAGATTGGTACGTGCTGCATTTCAATTGGTAATTGGAACAAATGAGTAAACAACCTGTAATCATTTGAATTTCTACAGTACCATAATTGGGAAGTAGAGCGATCCCACAAACGCAACTGGCTATGCATGAGGTTATGAATTTAGGAAGCAGAATTACTCACTGAAAACGTGCAAATGCCAATTGGCGTTATGATTTAGCAAAACGGAGCAGTATATTAATGGTGTGATAAAGCACATGCTCCTTTCAATTCTGCTCCTGGTGTATTCCCTTGGCACATCAGCACAGGAAGTAATCAACCTGACGGATAGTATGCCGGCAACGCTTATCGGTACTTCGCTTGCTTATTTCATTGACACCAGCGGCAACATGCAACTGGCGGATGTGCAGCAGGCCCATGCAAATCAGTTGTTTAAACCGAGTACGCAGCAAGTTCCCAATTTTGGTAATGTAGAGGTTACCGTCTGGAACAAGTTTACGGTAGTAAATAACTCATCAAAAACCTGGTTGTTAACCAACTTAAACGATACAGACTCGCTCAATTTTTTCTTCCGGGATAGTATGGGTGTTTACCGCGAAATTGTAGCAGGCGCATCGCTGCCGGCCAGCCTTCGTAAATATTACACCAATGTATTTGCATTTGATTTGCCCGTACAGCGTGGGGATACTTCTACCTACTACCTGAGGGTAGAAACCCGTAGTCCTGAATACGCATTATCGGTAACGACCTACGAAGACTTTGTAAAAAGCCAATTCAGCGGTTTGCTGGGTCAGGGCATATATTTCGGCATCGCCATCCTTATTATCATCTACAACATTGTAATGTTCCTCAGCTTTAAAGACCGCACCTATTTGTACTACCTGGTGTATGTATTTTTTACTGCGCTTCTTATGGCGGTGCTGTGTGGCATATACCCATTTCTACTACAGGATCGTTTACACTTTTTATGGAATGCCGGACCTATTATCACCGCGTTGGGCGGCGTATTTCTTTTTTTGTTTAGCAAATCTTTTTTGCGACTAGAGGAGCTTGCTCCAAGGGTGAGTATGGCCGTTGGTAGAGTCTTCCTGCCACTTTTTGCTATAAGTATTTTGCTTACGCTTTTCGGCAAAGCAATGATGGCCTCGGTACTGAACCAGGTGGTTGGTTTACTTGGTCTACTATCTATTTCCGGCACCGCGGTGTACGTATATGTGAAAGGCTTTAAGGCTGCTCGATTTTACATACTGGCTTGCAGCTTCTATTTTGTTGGCGTATTTATTTACGTATTGAAGGCTTTCGGCTTACTGCCCTACAATTTCATCACAAGTAATTCAATGGAAATTGGTTCGGCATTGGAAATGATTTTGTTTACCGTATCAATGGGTGACAGGATCAATATTACGCTGCGCGAAAAAGTAAAGGCAAAATCTGAACTGATAAAGTCTTTCAAGGAACAGGCAAGAATACAGCATGAAAAACTAGAACTGGAGGCGATGGCTTTACGTTCGCAGATGAACCCGCACTTTATTTTTAATTGCCTGAATTCTATAAAGTCGCTGATACAAAAGAAAGATGATATAAACGCTACCCGTTACCTTACCACCTTTGCTAAGTTGATGCGTTCTATTTTACAAAATTCTGATAAGCGCCAGGTTTCATTGTTCGATGAAGTGGAAACGTGCAAGTTGTATACTGAATTGGAAAAGCTTCGCTTTGGCAGCAAGTTTACGTACGAATTCCTACTCGATCCAACGATTGATTCGAAGTCAGTTGAGGTGCCGGCACTGATTATTCAACCTTTTATTGAGAATGCCGTGTGGCATGGTATTATGCCCAAAGAAGAGGGCGGACATGTACAGGTAAATATTGAAAGAAGAGATGGTGCTATTTGTTGCATCATCGACGACGATGGAATTGGCCGGGCTAAATCTGGTAAACACCAGTTCAATCCAAACAGTAGTCACGTGTCGAAAGGAGTAAGCCTAACCCAGTCAAGGCTCATGCTCGATAGTGAACTGAACGACCGGCATGCAAGAGCACGGGTAATAGATAAAGTAGACATGCAGGGAGAACCGGCTGGCACACGTATCATCCTCACCTTTAAAGAATACCCTCATGATTAAAGCTTTGATTATAGACGATGAACAGCATTGCATTGATGCGCTGTCCAACGATCTGGAAACGCATTGCACCAATGTAGAAATAGCAGGTACTTGTGCCTCGGCAAAAGACGGTATACTTTCCATAAAAAAGCTGCAACCGCAATTGGTTTTCCTGGATGTGGACATGCCGTGGATGAATGGATTTGAAATGCTGGAAGCGCTACCTGAAATTAATTTTGGCGTGATCTTTACCACGGCTTACGACCAATTTGCAGCACGTGCATTCCGCATTAGCGCAATTGATTATTTATTGAAACCAGTTGACGCGGCCGACCTGGTAATGGCAGTGAATAAAGCTGAAGAAAGGATGATAAAAGACTTCGGCTTACACAATATTCAAAACCTGCTCCATAATATTCGACACCCGCTGCAGCACCAAAAAGTAGCACTGCCCATCAGCGATGGTTATGAATTTGCCGAAACAAATTCCATTTTATTTTGCACCGCAGAGGGTGCCTACACGCGGGTGAATTTTAAAGACAAAAAGCCATTGCTCATTTCAAGAACGTTGGGGGATGTTGGAGAGATGCTTCCCTCAGAATTGTTTATACGCATCCATCATTCCACCCTGGTAAACCTGAATGAAATAACCCATTACAGCCGTACGGATGGCGGATATGTTGTAATTAGCTCCAACGAAAAACTCGCCGTATCCAAAGCAAAAAAAGAAATGCTGATGCAGCAACTCGGCCTGCGATAGGAGTTGTTATTTGCTGTAAATCAAACTTCGAGCTTTTGTAAATTTGCGGCATGATTAAACTGGTAGAGTGCCCCAGAGACGCCATGCAGGGATGGTCACATTATATTGAAACCGCCGATAAGGTTGCTTACCTGAACCAGCTCCTGCAAGTGGGTTTTCACACCCTCGACTGCGGTAGTTTCGTTTCTCCTAAAGCCATTCCTCAAATGGCCGATACCAGCTCAGTGTTGCCTCAATTGGAGTTGCAAAATTCCTTGTCGAAACTCCTGGTGATTGTTGCCAACACCCGCGGTGCAGCAGCTGCAGTACAGTACGACGAAGTAAGTTACCTGGGTTTTCCATTCTCCATTTCACCTACGTTTCAAATGAGGAACACCAATAGCACCATGGAAGAAAGTATAGGTAGGATTGATGAGATCCAAACACTGTGCAAACAACACAATAAACAATTGGTGATTTACCTAAGTATGGGTTTTGGCAACCCGTATGGCGATGTGTACAACGAAGAAATTTTGTTGCAGTGGGCCGATGTGATGGTGCAAAAAGAAGTCCCCATTATTTCATTGGCTGATACGGTAGGGGTAGCTACTCCGCTACAAATTACTACTGCCTTGAGTGCGCTTATTCCTGCATATCCTTCCACCGAAATTGGCGTGCATTTACATGCCAGCCCCACCAATTGGAAAAATAAACTGCAGGCGGCAATGGATGCCGGTTGTCTGCGTATAGATGGTGCATTAAAGGGTATTGGCGGTTGCCCAATGGCAGACGATACCCTGATTGGAAACATGAATATGGAATGGACAATTGCACATCTGCAGCAAAGCGGGGATATTCTTTCTTTAAATGAAACTGCACTAGAAAAAAGCCTGGCGATGGCCACTGAAATATTTGTTTAACTTAAAAATGTTGATGAATATGAAGATGATGTTAGACCTCGACATTAAAAGTCCGGCAAGAAAGATAACGTACAATGATCAGTTGATGCTGGTGGGTTCGTGCTTTACGGAGCAGGTAGGCAAAAAGCTTGAAGAGGTCAAGTTCAGCGTGCTCCAAAATCCGAGTGGTGTATTGTTCGATCCAATAAGTGTAGCTTCTAACCTCAGCAACTACATTGACAACAAGCCTGTGCAAAAAGCCGATTTATTTTACCTGAATGAATTGTGGCAAAGTTGGAATCATCATTCGGTCTTTTCTGGTATGGACGCAGCAGAAGTACTGTTGAATATTAACCAGGAACAGCAAAAGGCGCATGCGTTTTTAAAGACAACAGATTGGTTGATCATTACATTGGGTTCATCCTTTTCTTATCGTTTAGTAGAGAATGGATCCGCTGTAGCCAATTGCCATCGTGCACCTGCGCAGCAGTTTGGTAAGCATCTGCTTACCATTGATGAAACTACTTCGGCCTTACAAAACTGTCTCGACAAGCTGTTCCATTTCAATCGTAACATACAGGTGATATTTACAGTAAGCCCGGTGCGGCACATACGCGATGGGGTAGTGGAGAACAATCGCAGTAAAGCAAGGTTGATTGAAGCGGTACACCAAATGGTGAGTAGTAATGAACGGCTTCATTATTTCCCTTCGTACGAAATTGTAATTGATGTGCTGCGCGATTATCGCTTTTACGATGTGGATTTAGTTCACCCAAACTATGCTGCGACAGAGTATGTGTTCAATCAATTTGTGGGGAGCTACATTGATGACGCAGCTCAGTTAATGATGGAGGAGATAAAGAAGATTGTAACGGCTTTTAAGCACAAACCTTTTCAGCCGGCTACAGAAGCACACCAAGCATTTTTGAATAACTTTTTAGTAAAGGCGAAGGTGTTCCAGGAGAAATATCCGCATGTAGATTTCAGCAATGAAATCATGTATTTCTCTAAGCGAAATATTTGAAGAAGTTGCTACGCAAACATTTCCTGTTCCTTAAAATATCGCTCCAGTGCATTGTCAAGTGAGGGTAGTTTAAAGCCTCGTTCAGTAGTGAGTACGCTGTAGGCTGGTCGGGTAGCTTTTAAACCAAGTTGCGATACCGGCATTGCTTTCAGATTGGTAGGCTGCATGCCACTCCGGGCTGCAATTTCATTGGCCAAAGTAGACCACGTTGCTGTGCCATGATTGCTGATATTCCAGATGCCAGTCGCTTCGTCTATTAATAAGTCGAGTGTGGTGTTTACCAGGTCAGGTACATAAGTAGGTGAAATGTACAGGTCATCTGCGACCGGCATTTCCCTTTCCTGCTTTAGTGAATTTAAAACGTGGTAAACAAAATTGTGTTCATCCCACGGACCAAAGAAAGCGCTTGTTCTAATGATGAGTGCATTGCTGTTGCCGGCCATCACTTTCTCTTCAGCAATTGCTTTGCTTTTGCCATAAATATTCAAAGGTCCAACTGCATCACTTTCTAAGTACGGGTTTGTCTTTTTGCCATCAAAAACAAGATCGCTGCTAAAGGTCATAAACTGCACGCCAAGCTTGTGACCAATACAAGCCATATGCTCAGCCGCCTGTGTATTGATTGCATAACATGCTTCAGCATCCCCTTCTGCATCATCCACCCGCACATATCCTACTGCATTAATTACTCCCCATGGATTGTGTTGCTTCATCAATCTTTCCATGTCTGCTATGTCCATAATGTCTACGTCGTTTCTGCCAACGCTAACATGATGAATTCCCCGAAGGGTGCAGATACGGCTCATTGCTTTTCCGAGTGTACCCGTTTTGCCAATGATGAGGAGTGGTTGTGTGTTTTTAGCTTTCATGAGTGTTGAAGTCGGGATCTTTTTTTCGTTGGCGAAGTATTGCACCCTGCATTCGCGTTCCCACCATCCACATTCATCTAACACCGGGTGATAATATTTACCGCCACTGGCAATCGTGTGCACAAGGGCAGTGAGGGCCGTAGCCCGCGGCTCAAGGCTTCTAATGTCGTACAGTCCTGCTTCGTATATTCCTTTTGGTTTGGTTAGTAAACTGCACCAGTCGAACGAACCAAAGATGGCCCAGGCAGTTACGGCTCTAATATCCGCACCGCGTTCTTTTGCGCCATGAGCAGCCTTCCACACATGATTGAACCAACGTAGTTGTTCTTCACGCGTACAGTGTAAGTGTACTTCTGTTATGGCTATAGGTAAGCCATATCGCTTCCAAGCTTCCATCAGCAATTGCTCAGGTCCTGCAATCGCCTGGTTGTTTAGCCGCACAGCTTCCACGTCTGCATACTTGTGTCGTCCATTACCACCGCGGGTATGTTTTGGGTAATGTTTAATTCGATGATCTAAGAAACGTTCAGAAGTGATGTAATGGTTGATACCCATAATTTCCGGGGGACATGGGTTGTCAACAAGAAACTGCAGGTCTTCTTTTCCTATTCCTGCTTTTAAAATGAAATTGTACAAAGGATGCTTCGGCGTCACCTTTCCTGACAGTAAATCAAAGGATAGCCAACGCCGTTCGTTTTCAAATTTCGCTTGATAGTTTAACAGCGGCGTGCTATGTGTTTTACCCAGGTCTTCTGTTTGTACCAGCTTCGCATGGGGATTGATTTTACGAATGGCCTGCATGGCTAACACAGTTCCCTTGCACTCAGACAAAAGCACTTTTAAGAACGTATAATTTGTTTTACCGTGTGGGTACCACAACCCGTACAACCCGCAAAAGCGTGCTGTAGTTAATGGCTCATTAACCGGCGTATAATACTCAACCCAGGAAAATTGTGTGGCTAACTTTTTTGCATATTCAGCCAAGCCATTGGCAAAGCTATTATCCAGAAAGCTTGCATATCTAGGACCGCTTCCATGGTGGACCAATCCAACAATCGGTTCCATTCCTGTTTGCCGGATAGTCTCCAATTGTTGATGTGCAAAACTCCAGTCAATATCTTCTAGTGTATCAGGGGCATACTTCTCCCATAGTACCGGGTAGCGAACGGCTTTTACGCCAAGTTTCGCTATCCGGTCTATATCGCCACTCCGTTGGTAATGACCGGAGAGTTGGAGCTGATCCATAAAATGTTCACCAACCCTATTGATCGAACATTCTATTCCACCCCAAACATCAATTTTGTTCGAGCATTCCATCTTCATCCGATGCCACTTTCGTTGATAAATCTGATTGCATTATCTTCTTATAAGTGGTTAGGGCCTGCGCTACTACCTGGTCCATATTGTAATAACGGTATGTTGCTAATCGTCCTACGAAGTAGGTATTTTTTAGTTGGCTTGCCAAAGCTGCATACTTCTTGTACAACGCGTCATTTTCAGGCCTTGGAACAGGGTAGTAGGGATCACCTTCTGCTTCAGGAAATTCATACACCAACGTAGTCTTGTCGTGCTTCTGACCAGTCAGGTGCTTGAACTCAGTAATACGTGTAAAGCCATAGTCATTTGGGTAATTGATCGTACCTGTCTCCTGGAAATTTTCCTTCTCTATGGTTTCAAATTTGAAGCGCAAAGAACGATAAGGTAGCTTGCCAAATTTGTAGTCAAAGTATTCATCTACCGGTCCGGTAAAAATTAATTTCTTGTAGCTCACCTCATCAATTACATCCTGGTAATCGGTGTTCAGCATTATATTGATGTTTGGATTGGCTAACATCTTTTCAAACATCTTTGTATATCCATGTAAAGGCATCGCCTGGAAAGTATCGGTGAAATAGCGATCATCTTTGTTGGTACGTGTTGGTACACGTGCAGTTACGGATGCATCTAGTTCTGATGGATCGAGTGCCCATTGCTTACGGGTATACCCACGGAAGAATTTTTCGTACAATTCACGTCCCACTTTGCTTACCACAACATCTTCAGATGTCTTGATCGGGTAAACTTTTTCTGCACGTGATTCTAGAAATGCCTCTACTTCAAGTCCGTTTAAATTCAACCCGTAATATTTGTTAATGGTATTCAGGTTGATAGGAACTGGCAACATTTGTCCGTCTACAGAGGCTAGTACTTTATGCTGGTAATTGCGCCATGCGGTAAACTTGCTCAGGTAGTTAAACACCTCTGCAGAATTGGTGTGAAAAATATGAGGACCATACTTATGAATCAGTATTCCATCTTCATTGTAATAATCATATGCATTTCCTCCAATGTGATTTCTCTTATCGATGATCAGTACTTTTTTGTTTGCTACTGAAGCCAATCTTTCGGCTAGCACGCTGCCAGCAAAGCCAGCGCCTACTATTAAATAATCGTACATAGAATAGTGTTTTACTTGGTTTTGTTTTTAATCGTAGTGGTTAGATTCTTCATCATTGAGCCGAATGTATTGCTCCAGCTGTTGCCAGCTAAAAAGTCGTCAATAATAGGTAACCAGTCAGCCTTGTTGATGTCCATATAGGCTTCTGCAGCTTCAATAAATTCATCGCTGGTACCGGCTATTTTTACAATGCCTGCTTCGCCGTAGGGACGTACAACATCTTGTATAGCAGTAGAAACCACGGGTACTCCTGCTGCCAGGTATTCAGGCGTTTTAGTGGGACTGATAAATTTCGTGGCGTCATTTAGCATAAAAGGAATGAGTGCTACATCCCAACCTGACACGTACTGTGGCAGTTGATCGTAGCTCTTGCCACCTAAGAAATGTATGTTGGCTCGTTGAGGTAAACTATTTGGATCAATCTTTACCACAGGGCCTAACAAAATGAATTGCCAGTCGGGTCTTTTCTCCGCCATTTCGCGAATGGTTTCAATATCGAAGCGTTCATCTATCACGCCATAAAAGCCAAGCTTTTTACCTTCGATTTTCTTTTGATCTTCCGGTTGTTCGGTAATTGAACGTGCCTGCGCAAAGTGTTCTTTATCTATACTGCTGGGAAAAGGAAAGATATTGTGATGCCTGTTCTTTTTGTGCTCATATAAACTATGTCCACCAGTGAAAACAATATCGGCCTGTGCAAATAATTGATCTTCCAGTTCTTTTAATTCTGGCGGGGCAAATTTAAAATTGCTCAACTCATCCATACAGTCATACAAGGTGATGGCGGGTGTATAATGCCCTGAAAATTTAAGTGCCATTGGTGTGTAATACCAAAAAAGAAAATCGCTGGTACTGCCTTTACGCAAAAACTTGTCGAGCAATTGCTTCTGCATTACCACAGCCTCTTCATGGCTTGTTCCATCAGGCAGGTGCGGTGTTACTACCCAAAGCTTATCTGCTTTGGATATAAACGTTACCGAAGGTTCTTTAGCAGCGTCAAAAATGGGTTCTTCTACAAAGTAAACGGCAAACATTGTGGCAAAGCGGGTGAGCAAATGTTGTGGGCGCTGATAAACAAAATCCCATCGTAAATGGGAGAAACAGATAATGGTAGATGGGTTTGAGTTTAATGATTGATTGTGTACGCCATGTGTTGGCTTATTGCTACTTTGTCTTACCTCCATGATGTCAAAATTGTTTTTAAGTTCTTAGAATACTGAAGACGGTTCAGGTATTATAAGAAAATAGTATGCCTATAGGGTAAACCAATGTGGATCTTGCTAATAAGTAATGTGGGAGCAGGTTTTACTAAAATATATTCTTGTAAATGTGGAAATATGTGGACAGTGACAGCAGCATAGATGATGTCAAACTTTTAATTAGTCTCTTTAAATATTATAGCAATAATAAAAGAGAAAGTTGCGCTTTGATTGAATAGATTTTTGTGTTACATCCCAGGTGAAGAACGGCTTAACCAGTAATTTCTTTGAGTATTGCTTGCGTGCACTTATACGCGGGTCGTATAAAAATAATAATCGGTTGCAGTGTGGAATTCGTTTAGCTGCGAGCAGATGGTGCTTTATCAGCCGCTTCAGTTTCCTTTACTTCCAGGCACTATCGTTTCACGTTGCCTAATCTAGCCACAGCCATAGTTATTTAATTCTTGATCAACATCAGTGTTGCCTTTATCGGCAGGCAGAGTTGAAAACTATTTAATACCATACATTCGTGTATATACACAGCAAGTTATTTTCATCCTATAATTTGTCTGCTTATTTAATCTTGCTTATGCCAAATAACAATACCATTCAGTACAAGGTAAAGGCGAATGATTTCGAATTTACTTTCTCTGCAGAGCAGGTAGCTGCGCTCGATCTTATAAAAAAATCTCCTGCAGAATTCCACCTCCTAAAAGACCACCATTCGTTTGCGGCCACATTGGTAGATTGCGACCCGTCTGCCAAGCACCAAACCATAGAAGTAGCGGGTGAAAGATTTGACGTAACCATAAAAGATGAACTGGACCTTGTGCTGGACCAATTGGGTTTTAGTGCAGTAAAAAGCAAACACATAAAGGAAATAAAGGCACCCATGCCGGGTTTAGTGTTGGAGGTAAATGTTACTGAAGGACAGCAAGTTGTTCAAGGAGAAAAAATACTTGTGTTGGTGGCCATGAAGATGGAGAACAGTATTGCGATCCACGCCGATGCTACCATTAAACGCATTGCCGTTACTGCGGGTCAAGCTGTAGACAAAGGACAGCTATTGGTGGAGCTTGATTAAATGCGCCCCAAATGTTTATTGACTTTCTAAGTCGTTTGTATCTGGATCAAAATCATCACATGAAAAAAATATTGGTTGCCAATCGTGGAGAAATAGCATTGCGCATCATGCGTACTATAAAAAAGATGGGCATACAATCGGTCGCTGTTTTCTCTGAAGCCGACAGGCATTCGCCGCACGTACTATTTGCAGACGAAGCAGTTTGCCTGGGTGCCGCACCTTCTACCGAATCGTATTTGAATGCAGGTAAAATACTAGCCTTTTGCAATGAGCTTGGTGTAGATGGCATTCATCCCGGTTATGGATTCCTGAGTGAAAATGCTGACTTCGCACAGCAAGTACATGATGCCGGTATCACCTTTATTGGTCCGAGCCCCGAGGCCATGCGAATTATGGGCTCCAAACTGGCTGCAAAAGATTGTGTGAAGTATTATGATATTCCAATGGTGCCGGGAATAGATAAAGCTATTGATGATGTGCCGTTAGCCAAAGAGACCGCAAGTAAGATTGGCTATCCTATTTTAATAAAAGCGTCGGCAGGTGGTGGAGGCAAAGGCATGCGTATAGTTGAGAACGAAGCAGCGTTCCAGGAGCAAATGGAGCGGGCCATCAGCGAGGCGCAAGCTTCTTTTGGCGATGGGTCTGTCTTCATCGAAAAATATGTGGCTTCGCCAAGGCATGTAGAAATACAAGTGCTTGCCGACAATTATGGAAACACGGTTCACCTTTTTGAAAGGGAGTGTAGCATACAACGCCGCCATCAGAAAGTAGTGGAGGAAGCACCCTCAGCCATTCTTACTCCAGAGTTAAGAAAGCGCATGGGTGAGGCTGCGGTAATGGTAGCCAAGTCGTGCAAATACACCAGCACCGGTACCGTAGAATTTTTGATGGATGATCAGCTGAATTTTTATTTCCTTGAGATGAATACGCGGTTGCAGGTGGAACATCCCGTCACAGAAATGATCACTGGTATAGACCTTGTTGAAGAACAAATAAAAATTGCACGCGGCGAAAAATTAAGCTTTACACAAGATGATCTTACCATCAATGGGCATGCGGTAGAACTGCGGGTATATGCTGAAGATCCGCTGAATAATTTTCTTCCTTCCATAGGCACGCTTACAACTTATGTAAAACCTACCGGCGATGGTGTACGGGTAGACGATGGCTATGAAGAAGGAATGCCCATACCGATTTATTATGATCCAATGATTGCCAAATTGGTTACGCATGGCAAAGACAGAACAGAGGCTATTCAAAAGATGAAAGAAGCCATACGGCACTTTAAAATTGAAGGCCTATCCACCACGCTACCTTTCGGAACTTTTGTATTTGAGCACGACGCTTTCCTTAGCGGGCACTTCGATACGCACTTTGTAAAAAATTATTTCACACCCGATTTCATCAAACAAAAGCAACGGGCCAACGCAGAAGCCGCTGCGCTGGTCGCCCTAAGGCATCTATTGGATCAGGAAAAAATATCGAAACCACCAGAACATAAAACCACCAGCTGGAAGCGTAGATTAGCTTAGTGCTTTTTGAAAAACGCTGAAGCATGCCCTATCGGCTAATAGATTTTACATTTTACATTTTTCATTTTCACGATCATGACATCAAAGGTTGACATACTTAGAGAAAAGATAGAAGCGGGAAAGTTAGGTGGCGGAAAAGCGCGTATTGAAACGCAACATAGAAAAGGAAAGCTGACGGCACGTGAACGCATCAACCTATTAATGGATGCGGGAAGTTTTGAAGAGATTGGTGCATTGGTACTTCATCGGACCAAAGATTTTGGAATGGCAGATCAGCAATTTTATGGTGACGGCGTAATTACCGGTTATGGTACGGTAAATGGAAGGTTGGTGTATGCGTTTGCGCAAGACTTTACCGTGTTTGGAGGCGCATTATCTGAAACGCATGCAGAGAAGATTTGTAAGATTATGGACATGGCGATGAAGTGTGGCGCTCCAATGATTGGCCTGAATGATTCAGGAGGTGCCCGCATACAGGAAGGGGTGAGATCGCTTGGCGGATATGCAGATATCTTCTATAGAAATGTACAGTCCTCAGGTGTTATTCCGCAGATTTCTGCCATCATGGGCCCTTGTGCGGGTGGTGCGGTCTATTCGCCGGCAATGACCGATTTTACCATTATGGTAGAGAATACCAGCTACATGTTTGTTACAGGCCCAAACGTGGTGAAGACGGTGACCAACGAAAATGTTACCTCTGAAGAGTTGGGTGGGGCTTCTACGCATTCAACCAAAAGTGGCGTAACCCATCTCACCGCAGCCAACGATATGGAATGTATTCTTCAATTGAAGCAGTTGATCAGTTATATGCCGCAGAACTGCGAAGATGTAGTGGTAAAACTTCCCTACACTTTTGGCGATGAAACAAGGGAAATTCTCGAAAGCATTTTGCCCGCAAGTACCAATCATCCGTATGACATTCGTGCTGTAATAGCTGGCATCTGCGACGATGACTCTTTTTTTGAAGTACATAAATCTTACGCAGAAAATATCGTAGTTGGCTTTGCAAGGCTGGCCGGCAGAAGCATCGGCATAGTAGCCAACCAGCCAATGTGCCTGGCAGGTGTGTTGGATATTGACAGCTCAAAAAAAGGAGCAAGGTTTACGCGCTTTTGCGACTGCTTCAATATTCCTTTATTGGTGTTGGTGGATGTTCCGGGCTTTCTTCCGGGTACCGACCAGGAGTGGAATGGCATTATAACAAACGGCGCAAAATTGTTGTACGCATTAAGCGAAGCAACCGTGCCACGTGTAACCGTCATTACAAGAAAGGCCTATGGCGGCGCGTACGATGTAATGAATTCAAAACACATTGGAGCCGATATGAACTATGCCTGGCCAACTGCAGAAATTGCAGTGATGGGTGCGAAGGGCGCAAGTGAGATCATCTTCAAAAAAGAAATTTCGGAAGCCGCAGATCCTGCTCAGAAATTATTGGAAAAAGAAGCCGAATACGCGGAGAAGTTTGCCACACCCTACCAAGCCGCCGAAAGAGGTTTTATTGATGAAGTGATAGAACCAAAAGATACCCGTAAAAAGTTAATCCATGCCTTTGCCATGCTGGAAAATAAAGTTGTAAAGCGCCCACGGAAAAAGCATGGAAATATTCCCCTGTAACTCTTCTGTCCCTAATTTCTGGTGGTATAGAAATTGAAGCTTAGTTGAGTAAAATAACGAATGGAAAATAAACAAGCCGATAGCCAGGGAATGGTTACATCCGGCTCCAAAGCTTCATTGTGGATTGATACCATTCAACAAAAGAATTTCGAAAAGCTATCCTCAGATATTGATACCGATACGGTAGTAGTTGGTGGAGGTATCGCCGGTATTACCACTGCTTATAACCTGGTAAAAGCGGGAAAGCAGGTAGTATTAATTGAAGATGGCTTGCTGTACAGTGGTGAAACCGGCAGAACAACGGCCCACGTGGTAAATGCGCTCGACGATTTTTATTCTTACCTGATAAGTGTACATGGTGAGCAGAATGCGAAGCTGGCAGCAGAAAGCCATACGGCAGCCATTCAGTTTGTTGAGAATGCTGTTAAGGAATTAAACATTGATTGTGATTTCGCGAGGGTAGATGGCTATCTTTTTCTTCATCCTTCAGACAAAGAAAAAACACTCGACGAAGAATACTATGCTACAAACGAGGTGGGAATTTCAACTACTTTGCTCGACTATGTGCCCGGTATACAGTCCGAAAAAGGCAGGTCGCTACAATTCCCGGGGCAAGCACAGTTTCATCCATTGAAATACCTGAATGGGCTGGTGGATTTTATAACGAGTAATGGCGGAAAAATTTATACGCAGACCCATGCCAGCGACTTTAAGAAAAACCAGGTAATTGCCAATGGATTTACCATAAATGCCAACCATATTGTGGTGGCAACCAATTCGCCCATTAATAACTTTTTTACAGATCATACAAAGCAGTTTCCTTACCGCACGTATGTAGTTGGCGTTTTGTATCCAAAAGATACGATTCCGAAATCGCTTTGGTGGGATACGGGTGACCATGAATCAAAATCGGTAAACCATCCTTATCACTATGTTCGTACAGAGGTCTACGATGGTGAACATAACATGCTGATTGTTGGTGGTGAGGATCATAAGACTGGCCAGGAGGATGCAGAAGATAAAACACAGGATGATCGTTACGATAGCCTGGAGCAATGGACGAGAGAGCGCTTTCCATCCGTAACCGAAGTGGTGTACCGGTGGTCAGGACAAGTAATGGAACCAGTTGATTCATTAGCGTTCATTGGTAAAAATCCCGGCGATGAAAACGTGTATATCATAACGGGTGATTCTGGAAATGGAATGACACACGGTACCATTGGAGGCATGCTGGTGGCTGACCTGATTATGGGCAAAGAAAATCCCTGGGAGAAGATTTACGATCCTTCGCGTATTAGCTTAAAAGCAACAGGCGATTTCCTGAAGGAAGTAGGCAATATGGCGGCGCAATATGCAGACTATTTCAAGTCAGGCGATATTCAATCGCAAAAGGAACTCATTCCTGATGAAGGAGCCATCATCAATATTGGTTTGCATAAAGTAGCGGTGTATAAAGATGGTGTGGGAACTACACACGCCTATACGGCCATTTGTCCGCACCTTGGTTGTGTATTGCAATGGAATGGTGGTGAAAAAACCTTCGACTGCCCTTGTCATGGCTCGCGTTTTACAACCGCAGGTGTCGTGATCAATGGACCGGCGTTATCCAACCTGAAAAAATTCGACATCAAGGAAGAATAAACAAAATGAAAAAGGGACATTGGTTGTAATAAACAAGCCCCGGAGATGATCCGGGGCTTGTTCATTTTTATATAAACTGAAACACTACTTATGCTGGTTCCCCAGATGCTTCATAATTAACGTCGTTTTCTGCTATGGCAGTAAGGTCAAGGTCAGTTTGCTTTTCTTCTTCCAGCGTAGTGTGCAGCAATTGAGAAATCTCGTTCAATCCCAAAGTTTCTGCCAGTTGTGCCAGCCCACCATAAGTCGCAATTTCATAATGCTCCACTTTTTGTGCGGCAAATATCAACCCTACGTCTCTTGTTGCTGTGTCAGAATCTGTATCAGAAATAATTCCTTCTCCTTCTTTTATGATTCCTACGATTGCTTCGCAAGTTTTTCCTTTTGCTTTTTTGCCCATTAGTTCAAACACTCTTTCCAGGCGTAGTACTTGCTCTTTAGTCATTACTAAGTGCGCTTCAAAAGCCTGCTTCAATGCATTTGACGTAGCTGCCTTCTTCATTTTTGGAAGCGTTTTTACAATTTGTTTTTCAGCGTAATAAATATCCTTCAATTCCTCAACGAAAAATTCTTTCAATAAAGAATTGGATGCACCAGCGTTTACGTTTCTTTTTGGAGCAAGTTTAGATGACTTTGCCATTGTATTATAATTTTTAGAAATGATCAGGTTAAAATATCATACCACTGATTCTAAAAAGGATTTTCTAAAATCATGAATAAAATTGCTCCAGCGGAATCGTTAGGTAAAGTGGCTGTGCTTCGGCATTCTCCTGCGCAATCTCATACAATTCGGAGCCCAGCTTTTTATTTGATAACAACAATCATGATAATGATACGGTTAGATAAGTAATTTGCCGCTTGCCGATTTTGTGTAGGTTGGCATTTATATGATGAAATGTGTTTTACTTTTTTTGTTATTGATTCCTTCCGTGTCTTTCCAGGTGGTGAGGCCAAACCTCACCGGCTGGTTAATTATTGGTGGCGGTTCGCTTAAGGTTGATGGTAAAACCAATGTAAATGAGTTTAGCTGTGCTATTACCAATTACAGCAATCCTGATACAATCGCAGTTTCCCGGAACGTAGGCCAATCCATTCAGTTGTTTGGTTCTATACAATTGGACGTTCAAAAATTTGATTGTCACAATCCAATCATGACGGAGGATCTACGAAAAACTTTAAAATCAAAAGAGTTTCCACACCTGACCATTCGGTTTATTTCTATGAACCGATACCCTGAAGGCGCTGACATTACTAAAGGCATGGTTACCATTGAACTTGCCGGCGTAACCAAACAGTTTGAAGTAGACTACCGGGTTGTTTCTGCAGCCAATGCCTTTATAAATTTAGAAGGAACAAGAACCGTAAATTTTTCTGACTTTAACCTGATACCGCCGCGCAAGTTGGGAGGTATGATTAAAACCAACAACGCGTTAAAGGTTGTATTCAACCTGCGCATAAAAGTGTTGGATAAATAGTTGTGCAGGATTTGTAGCCCGGATCCTAATTCCAAAAATTTCCTACAAAAGTTTCCTTTTTTTAAAGAGAAATGAGCAGGCTATGGATTTAGTTTGGCCAATACAATGCCGGCAACAATGGCCTGGAACAAACCGTAAAAGAACCAGCTTGCTACCATTACAACCGTTATATCCAGCGAGCTGAAGGTGATCCACATCACCGGCAACAAAGCAACCAATGCGTACACCAGCCCAAACTCTAATCCACGAAACATTGATGGGCCGTGAAACAATGGTTTAAACCGATCCCAGAACCACGCTAAAGCAAAGCTGATGATAAAGGCATGCGAATAAAAAAGGACGTCACGGCTACCATCAGAATTAAATAACGGATTATTATAGGAGATGAAAAATTCCGGAAAAAATTTGATGGATAGAAACAAACCACCATAGCTAACAATAAAGAGGATAATTCCAACAATCAGTCCTGACTTTAATATTCGTTTCATGTAATAGTTAAGGCGTAAAGGTACTAACCAACTGTCAAACAACTTCGGTAATCACCAACTAGCGCCATTCTCAAGTGGATCGTTACAATGCTCTCCTCACCCCATGTTTTCAAATAGATGAAAGCGCTTTGTTTATCCGCATCGAACATACCTATTGCAGTGTTTGCCTGTTGGGATCATTTCTTTATAAAAGCGACATCAAATGTTTGAATCAACATGGTGTCTTTGTTGCCAAGTTTTTGTGCTCCGCTGCTGGCAAATACATTGTTCATTTTTTCAGCAGAGAACGAGATCATTCCCGGCTGCCTGCTTACAACAATGTACCGAATGAAAGGAACGAATAGAGTGTCGTTTACTTTCTTCAAAATGCACGCAGGGCTTTCATACTCCGCATAGGTATACCCCAGCGGAGTGGTAGCAAGGAAGTGTCTTTTATATTGACCGATGTGCAGGAACAAAGCATTGGTGTCGTTTACCGGTGCTAGCCTGCCACTCTTGTAAAAATCGTATGTATCGGTGTTGCTTCTTACCAAATCATACAGCGGCGGAATACTACTGTTCACCAGGCTGTCGTCTGAATACATCAGGAACGATTGAAATTCCGAATCGTTGAAGCTACTGGAAGCAGTATATAAGTATTGGTCGAAATCTTGCGTGAACTTGTTCACCAAATGCGAAGTAGTGATCTCACCATTTTTTGTAAACAATCGAGGCGAAGTAAGTTTTGTAAGTGAGCTGTTTTCATAGGTTGTAAATTTGCGCGACTGGTAGACAACCGGCTTCGTCTTTTTGCAGGATATAATCGAAACGAATGCAAGTAGTAAAATAAATATTCTCATGTTTTTTGGTGGCATGTAAAATTGCCCTTGGTAATAGATGAATGATGTATTGCTCTGATGAAGCAAAGTAAACGCTCACTAGAAGAGTATCCAACCGCATAAACGGGTGATACGTTAATATGGGGTCAACATTCAATGAACCAATTAAGATCTGGTTTGCAGAACACACATGCGCTGCGTTTCATATTCAATCCGCAATCGTTTGCGTGGAAGTTCCCTTAATATTTGGATATTAGTTGCTAGTTATGTGTAACCTAAAAGTTGTAAATGTTTCGGCTATGATGCGAACGATCAGTCTTGTTATTCTATTAATTTTTTTTACCGCCAGTGGTCTTTTATCACAGGGGTTAGCCACAACGCCCGTTGCTTATCCTACTAACTTTACCGTAGCTAAAGATGGTTCAGGAAATTTCAAAACCATACAGGAAGCCATTAATGCCGTACGCGATTTATCGCAGCAACGCGTCACCATCTTTATAAAGGATGGCTTGTACCAGGAGAAGATCGTAGTGCCTTCATGGAAGATCAACATTACATTAGTGGGAGAGAGCCAAGCCGGAACGATCCTATCAAACAATGATTACTCAGGCAAGCCTTTTCCCAATGGCGTTGACGCAATGGGCAAAGACAAATTCAACACATTTAACTCGTATACACTGTTGGTGCAAGGCAACGATTTTAGTGCAGAGAATCTCACTATTCAAAATACTTCAGGTCCTGTAGGACAAGCCGTAGCATTGCACATTGAAGCAGATCGGGTGCTGATTAAGAACTGTCGCTTATTGGGTTACCAGGACACGCTGTATGTGGCAAAAGATGGATGCCGTCAACTCTTCGATCAATGTTTTATTGAAGGCACGACTGATTTCATATTTGGTGATGCAACCGTGGTGTTTCGGCAATGCATCATCCGGAGTTTAAAGAATTCGTACATCACGGCAGCGTCAACCAAGCGGGGTCAGCAATATGGATTTGTATTTTTTGATTGCGATCTTATTGCCGATTCATCGGTTAATAAAGTTTTCCTTGGACGACCATGGCGGCCTTATGCTCAAACTGTATTTATTCATACCAAAATGGGCAAACATATACTCCCCGCTGGTTGGGATAACTGGCGTAATGCAGAAAACGAAAAGACTGCTTTTTATGCAGAATACAAAAGCATGGGTGATGGTGGTAATGTATTGCAGCGCGTTCCCTGGAGCAAACAACTCACGCGTAAGCAAGCAAGGCATTTCACTATTGAAAAAATCTTTGCCACCCCTGATGCATGGCAACCTAAATAGAAAGTACAATGACGAAAATAATCGCAACGATTGGCGGTGTGTTGCTCTCCGTTATTACAACAGCACAACACCTGCCTCCAACTAAAAATTTTGAATCAAAAGTTTGGGTGGCGGATAACGGTAACGGCACATTTAAAAATCCAATCTTAAACGCAGACTATTCTGACCCTGATGCGATACGCGTGGGCGAGGATTACTATATGACTGCTTCTTCGTTTGAGGATATTCCCGGGCTGCCTATACTGCACTCAAAAGACATGGTGAACTGGCGTTTGATAGGCCATGCTTTACCAAGGCAATTTCCGGTAGATCACTTTTCTACACCACGACATGGGGAAGGTGTTTGGGCACCCGCCATTCGCTATCGCAAGGGAGAATTTCTTATTTACTATCCCGATCCTGACTTTGGAATTTATGTAGTGAAAGCAGCAAACGCGGCCGGTCCGTGGAGTGAACCTGTTTTGGTAGTAGGCGGTAAAGGATTGATCGATCCCTGCCCATTGTGGGATGATGATGGCAAGGCCTATCTCGTGCATGCGTATGCGGGTAGCCGTGCCGGTATAAAAAGTATCATCGTAGTAAAACAGATGAATAGTGAAGGAACCAAAACAACAGATGCCGGAAGAATTGTGTATGATGGCCATGAAACAGACCCTACGATTGAAGGTCCAAAGTTGTACAAACGCAATGGTTACTATTACATTTTTGCGCCAGCAGGTGGTGTAGCAACGGGCTGGCAATTAATACTTCGATCAAAAAATATTTACGGGCCCTATGAACGCAGAGTAGTGATGGAGCAGGGCACAAGTAGCGTGAACGGTCCGCACCAGGGCGCATGGGTACAAACACAAACAGGTGAAGATTGGTTCTTCCATTTCCAGGATAAAGAACAATACGGCAGGGTAGTACACCTCAACCCAATGAAATGGACAAACGACTGGCCGGTCATTGGCGTGGATAAAGACGGTGATGGAAAGGGTGAACCCGCGTTGGTGTACAAAAAACCAAACGTGGGTAAATCATTTCCAATGGTTACACCAAACGACAGCGATGAATTTAATGAAGCAAAGATGGGATTGCAGTGGCAGTGGCAGTCAAATTCAAAAGCCACCTGGGCATTTAGCAATTCGGAAAAAGGCTCAATGCGTCTGTACGCCCACAACACATTAGATAGCGCCGCTAATCTTTGGAATGCAGGCAATGTCCTATTGCAAAAATTTCCTGCCGACTCATTTATGGTAACCACCAAAATGACTTTTATCCATAACCCCAAATTAGAAAACGAAAAAGCGGGCTTGGTGATCATGGGTTTCAGCTATGCAAACCTTGCACTGAAAAGTAAAAAAGACGGCATTTACCTGGTAAGCACGTTGGCAAAAGATGCAGTAAAAGGAAAAGCAGAAATAGAAACACCAATTATGAAAATGGCAACGCCACTCGTGTACCTGAGGGTAAAAATTACTGCCGGAGCCAAGTGCCAGTTTAGCTATAGCCTTGATGGAAAAATGTTCGCCGATGCAGGTACTATCTTCCAGGCTGAAGCGGCACGGTGGAAAGGAGCCAAAGTAGGATTATTTTGCACGCGCACAAGTCAGACAAATGACTCTGGTTATGCAGATTTCGATTGGTTTAGGGTGGAGCCAGTGATTGATTGATACGCGAATGAGTGAGACGTTTGTTCATTTTTAAAATCTAAAACCTGATGAAAGTTGCTTTGGTTGTTGCATGCTGCCTAATATCGTTTGTAGTGAAGGCGCAGGAATTTATACCGCTATGGCCAAAAGGAAAGAAGCCCAACTGGAATGGCAAAGGGGTAACCGATACCTTGTACAACGAAAGAATTTGGCGTGTGGGCACACCGGGTATGTATGCGTTCCCCGTTCCAAAAGGCGAGAATAAAGGCACTACAGTATTGATCTGTCCCGGTGGTGGATACGAGCGTTTGTCGCACATCTATAATGGCTTCCAGTTTGCAAGGTGGTTCAATGCCCACGGCATTAATGCGTATGTGTTAATCTATCGTTTGCCACACCAGCAAGACCTGCAACAAAGGCAACTGGCCGGCTTGCAGGATGCACAAAGAGCAACGCGGTATCTCCGGGCAAATGCAGCTTCGCTTAACATAGATGCGCAAAAATTGGGAGTAATGGGCATAAGCGCAGGTGGTCATTTGGCCAGCTTATTAGGCACGAACCTGAAAGATGAATCAGCCATTAAAGACAGCCTCGATGCTGTCTCTTTCAGGCCAGATTTTATGGTGCTGTTGTCACCCGTTATTTCGTTGGGCGCTTTTGCGCATCCGGGCAGTAGGAGAAATTTTTTAGGTGCGGATACAACCAGCGAAATGGTCAATAAATTTTCTACGCAAAATCTTGTAACCACCACAACACCGCCCACTTTTATAGTGCATGCGCAAAATGATAGTACGGTTCCGGTGAAGAATAGCCTGCTGTTTTATTCGGCGCTACTGGATAAAAAAGTGGATGCCAGCCTGCATATTTTTCCGCAGGGCGGGCATGGAATAAAAATAGTAGACAATCCCGGCTCCACTGATTTGTGGCTGAATTTATTGGAGCTCTGGTTAAATGAAAAAGGATTTGTTTCGCCCCTTAAGAAATAGAAAAAAAAGCCTACTACTTCGATGAAAATCTTCCTTCTATTCACGTGGTTAATAATGGCCGAATATGTGTCTGCACAAGTGGTTCTTAAAAAGGACACGTCTTTCACCGTGTACAGTGCTTACGCAAAAGAGAAGAAGAAATATCCGCACATTGAAATTCCATCTTATGAGCTTCCCGCCGGCGTAACAGTTACAAAAGATGTAGTATATCGAAATATTGGCAGCAGGCAGTTGCTGGCAGATGTGTATGCACCAACAATCAAGTCACGTAAAGGCTATCCAGCAGTACTGTTGATTTTTGGCGGCGGATGGAAGAGCGGTAACAAAGATCATTGGATCCCATTTGCGGAGCAACTGGCAGCAAAAGGATTTGTAGCTGTTGCCGTCGAATATCGCCTTACACCTGAGGCGCCTTACCCTGCAGCCCTACACGATCTAAAAGCTGCTGTAAGATGGATGCGGGCAAGTGCGCAAGAATATAACATACGCTCTAATCGTATTGCGGCACTCGGCTGTTCCGCAGGTGGTCAACTTGCCTCATTACTGGGCACTACAAATAAGAACCAGCAGCTTTCAGGCTGCGTTTATTGTTACAGCAAACTAAGTTCGGTTCAGGCAGTGGTAAATATTGATGGCGTCCTTGCATTCCGTCATCCTGAATCATCTGAAGGAAAAGTGGCTGCAGAATGGCTGGGCGGCACCTATGATGAGAACCCAACAAATTGGATCGAGGCTTCGCCGTTAACCCAAGTTGATAAACACGCAGCGCCGGTGTTATTTCTCAATAGTTCTAATCCGCGTTTCCATGCTGGTCGAAATGATATGATTGAACAACTCAATAAGGTTGGCATTTACAGTGAAGTGCATGAATTTCCCAATACTCCCCATACGTTTTGGTTTTTTAATCCATGGTACAACGATGTGTTGGCATATAGCATTCGTTTTCTTCAAAAAGTATTAAAATAAGTACTCCATCAATTTTCTATTACCATAGCAAATACTGAAACTGACCATTGGCGAAGAATAGAATACCAGGTTTCCTTTTTTTACCTCCTTTCTTGCGGGCGTGGCTAATAGTTTGCATCACATCAATTTAAATCAGCACCGGCGGTGCCACACATTAACAATCTTACAAAATGTTGTCAATAAAGCATCTCGTCTTTTTAGAAGTGGCTTTGCAAAAGAGCTTTACAAAAGCCAGCGAAGCATTGTTTATTTCGCAGCCTGCTATCAGTAAAAACATACAATCGCTCGAGCATGATTACAAAGCCAAATTGTTTGATAGAAAGGGATACAAAATAGAATTGACCCCCATTGGTGCGTTGCTGCTGGAAAAACTGCTGCAGGTAAAAAACATACAAGACCAGGCATCGTTCGAAATCTCTTTATTGCGCGATACCCTGCAGGCGAAGGGCATATTGAAGCTGGGTGCCAGCACTACAGTTGCGTTATATGTTCTTCCAAAAATTCTTTCCACTTTTAATAAGAAATATCCGCAAGTCGAAATAAACCTACTCAACAGGAATTCTGAGATTGTACTTCAATCACTCCTTGCGCACGACATAAACATTGGCATCATTGAAGGTCCACCCAAAAACAAGAAGGTAGAATACACACCCTTTATTACAGATGATGTAGTAGCCGTTTGTAATGCTTCGTGTAAACTGGCGAAAAAGAATAGTTATGCAATAACTGAATTGCCGACAGTGCCACTTGTTTTAAGGGAGAAGGGTAGCGGAACCCTTGCCGCATTATTGGATGAAATAAAGAAGCACGGTATGCGGCAATCAGATCTTAATGTGAAAGTGAAACTCGGCGGTACCGAAGCTTTAAAAAATTTTTTACTTGAATCAGATTGTCTTGGCTTCCTTCCAAAAATTTCGGTGCGTAAACAGCTTGAGAGCAAAGAGTTGAAAGAAATTAGAATCGATGGACTAATTATACAGCGTAAGTTTTATTTCATTCAGCGCAAAGGAGAATCTGTTTCAGCCCTGAATAAAATCTTCATTCAATTTACAAAGACGAATTATAACCTCTAGTTATCGCACATAATCAAAACGCATCTTATCGCTTATGGTATGCTGCTAGTTTTGACAAATGGAATTAGTTACGGCCTCGTTTGCCAAAGCCTTGCATTGCCCCTCATGCAACCGTGAATACGACATTGATGTAGTTCAATCGTTCGCCACTTGTTGCAACCAGCCCTTGTTGACAGAATATGAAACGAGCAATTTCACTAAACATGTTTTGAAAGGAAGAGTAGAATCCATGTGGCGGTATCATGAAATGCTACCGTTGTTTCAACAGGAAAATATGGTTAGTCTTGGTGAGGGATGGACGAAAATTCATACGATGGGTAAGCTGGCTGCGTCAATGAACATGAATCGTATACTGCTGAAAGATGAAAGTACCAATCCAACCGGTTCGTTCAAAGCACGGGGTATTAGCATGGCCATATCAAGGGCGAAGGAGTTGGGCATTACGCACTGTGTTATTCCTACCGCCGGTAATGCCGGTGGTGCTTTGGCGGCGTACTGTGCAAAGGCAGATATTGGTGCAACGGTAATTATGCCAAGGCATACTGCTGATACACTGAAAGAAGAATGCAGGCTGTATGGCGCTGAGTTAATCTTGTTAGATGGCTTGATTGATACGTGTGGTAAGATGGCCAAACGTCTGTCAGAAGAGAAAGGCTACTTCGATATGTCTACCATGAAGGAGCCTTACCGTATAGAAGGAAAGAAGACAATAGGCTACGAAATAGCCGAGCAACTTAACTGGAAACTGCCTGATGTAATTATTTATCCTACGGGCGGAGGCACCGGGTTAATTGGAATGTGGAAGGCATTTAAAGAATTAATCGATTTGGGTTGGATTACAGGGAAATTACCGCGTATGGTGATTGTGCAAACTGAAGCATGTGCACCCATGATGGAAATGTATACACACGGGCGAATCCGTGAAACTTTCAATCCGCACCCATCCATTGCATACGGTCTTGCTGTACCTTATCCATTTGCAAAAGACCTGATGATGAATGTGGTAAATGAAAGCAATGGAATAGTCGTAACGGTGTCTGAAGCACAGATAGAATCTTCTATTGAAGACATTGCGAGTACCGAAGGAATGCTGCTGTCGCCGGAAGGAAGCAGCACGTACGTAGCGATGCAAAAATTGGTGGAGACGGACTGGATTAAAGTAGAAGAAACCGTTTTATTGTTCAATACTGGATCGTGGTATAAGTATAGGTAAATCGAAAAGTAAAAAGTAAAAAGTAAAAGTAAAAGTCAAAAGGCAAAAGTCAAAATGAAAGCCAATCCATTATACACTAATTGAAATACTCCCATAGCAGCGCCGATAACTTTCTTGTCATCACCCAGGCTTCATTGCTTTCTTTCCACGATTTGTCTTTATTGTTTTGAGTGGTAATACAGAAAACATAGCGGCAATGTTTGCCATTTACAAACAACACTTCGCTGCGGCTGGCATCTACTGCGCCGCTTTTACTGGCTACAAATACATCTGCAGGTATTTGTGAGATAGCCTCTTCATCCCAGTAATTTCTGCCCAATAAACGAAGCATTTTGTCGCTCGCCTCTTTACTAAATATTTCTCCATTCGCAATACGCATCATGAGTGTAGCCATTTCGCGTGGCGTGGTTTGTCCCCAGCCATACTGTTTACGATTAGCTTCACGGCCGGGTGTCCTGCTGTTTACGCGGGTATCCTTCAGTCCAAGGCTATCCATTATTTCATTGATGCGGGTTCCGCTTCCAGCAAGGCTTTGTAACCATAAGCTGGCGGTGTTATCACTCATCGTAAGCATCAACATCAATACTTTGCTGAGTTCTATTTTTTCATCTTGTTTCAATGATCCCAATATGTCAACACCCGCATACAATAGACTGTCTTTATAAATCAGGGGGTCGTGGTATTTCAATTCGCCGCGGTTTAGTTTATCCATAATGCCCACCAGTATGGGAACCTTTACTATACTAGCTGTCGCAAAAATGGTATCTGCATTGATGGCTACTGATCGATTCTTTTTTAAGTCGTACACATACACACCTGCCTGCCCATTAAAACCTGCCAGAACTTGCTCCACTTTCTTCTGTAGCTTTTTGTCGGTGCGTTGTGCGATAGAAGTAAGGCTTAACAGGCTTACGGCAATGAAGAAGATGTATTTCATGATAGTAGTTGAAGCTTTAAATATAGTAAGTAAGGTTTGACGTTTGACGTTTGATGTTGGTGCTGCGCCACTTCTTATGTTTTTGAAAACGACGGGCAATTACACTTTAGTAAAGAACACGCCAACAAACACTGGTAGCAATATTACATTTACCTTGATAATGAAATTGAATACCCACCTGTTTGTTACCCCTTTGCTGCTTTACCTTCATTCCCCAATTTCATAAAGAATGAAAAGACGATTATACATTCCATTACTTTTAGTAGTACTGCTTTATGCTTTTTATCCTCCGGCTGAATCAACGGCATGGATCCGGATAAACCAATTAGGATACACTCCTTCCGGTATAAAAGTAGCGGTGTGGTGCAGCCAAAACGAAATACCTGTTACCACTTTCCAGTTGATTGATTCTGCTACGCAAAAAGTAGTGTTCACAGCAAAAGCTTCAAGGGATTTTGGTAGCTACGGGCCATTTACACATACTGCTCGTCTTAACTTTTCAGCTTACAATAAAACCGGTGTTTACCAATTGCGTGCAGGTGCTGCGGTGTCACCGTATTTCCGTATTCACCCAAAGGTGTACGATGGAACTGCTGATTTTTGCCTGCAGTATATGCGGCAGCAACGTAGTGGTTTCAATCCTTTTCTAAAAGATAGTTGTCACACCCACGATGGCTATACGCTGTATGGACCGATGCGCGACAGCGCCCATGTGGATGTTGTGGGCGGGTGGCACGATGCAAGTGACTACCTGCAGTATGCAACCACCAGTGCAAATGCAACCTACCATTTGCTGGCAGCTTACCGCGATTTTCCCAAGTGTTTTGCCGATGCCAAACAAGCAAACGGGTTAGAGGGCAGTAATGGCCTGGCAGATGTGATGGATGAAGCACAATGGGGATTAGATTGGTTGGTAAAAATGCATCCGCAGGCCGACTGGATGTTTAACCAATTGGGAGACGACCGCGATCATATTTCGATGCGCATACCAAAGCTGGATAGCCAATATGGTAAAGGATTTGAACGCCCGGTCTATTTCATTAATGGCCTGCCGCAACAGCGCGGTAAACTGATGAACAATACAAAGGGCACCAGCAGTACTGCCGCCAAGTTTGCCAGTGCGTTTGCGCTAGCCCATTATCTATACCTTACGGATAGCACCTTTAAAAAACATAATAGTAGAAAAGGATATTTTGATAAAGCTATGAGTGCGTACCAATATGCATTGCAGAAGCCGGGCGTTACGCAAACTGTTTCTGTGAGAGCACCCTACATCTATGCCGAAGAAAATTGGGTGGACGATATGGAACTGGCTAATGCTGCTTTACACTTCATGGTAAAAAGCAGCAACGGAGGTAGCCATAATAATTCATATTTGATGAATGCCTTTGAATATGCAAAACAGGAGAAAGTAACGCCATGGTTGGGTGCGGATACAGCAGCACATTACCAGTGGTATCCATTCATAAATCTTGGTCATTATGAACTGGTGAAACAACTGAAAGCAGAAAAGCATTTTAAAAAAGGCAGCAAGACGGCACGGCTAAATAATGCTTTGCCGAACAATGCTGATAGCGTAATTGGCTACTACCGAACAGGTATTCAACAAGTGTGGAATAAAGCACAGGCAAATGCTTTTTACAGAGGCGTTCCGTTCATCTGGTGCAGCAATAATCTTACTACCGCTTTTGCTATGCAGTGCTATTGGTACCGGCAGCTGACTGGGAATAACCAATACGCTGAACTGGAGCAGGCAAACATAGATTGGCTGTTTGGTTGCAACCCGTGGGGCACCAGCATGGTGTATGGTTTGCCGGCTAATGGCGATACGCCCACTGATCCTCACGCAGCTTTTACACACTTAAAGCATTACCCTATAAATGGAGGCCTGGTAGATGGTCCGGTGTATACTTCCATCTACAAAGGCTTGATTGGAATAACGTTGTATTCACCCGATTCATACGCTGCGTTTCAAAGTGACCTTGCTGTGTACCATGATGATTATGGAGATTACAGCACCAACGAACCCACGATGGATGGAACTGCCTCCTTGATTTATTTATTGGCAGCGAAACAGGCAGAAGCAAGGAAGCGATAAATAGTTTGAGGTTTGAAGTTTGAGGTTGTGTGCCGCACGGATTTGTGAATCTTAATGGACACGCTTGTTGTGTATCGTTTCATTTTCTGGTGTAACGATACTCGTGTCTCTTTATCCATTTATCATCTCCTGCAAATTGAATCTCCTTTACTGATTTGTATTCTTTCTTTCCAATAGTGTAGGTAGTTCTTATCGTTGCGGGTTTATTATCATTCCCATCTGCACCTGTGTATTCGGTTACAATTTCCAATGCGCCATTAGCAAGTTTCGTTTTGCTTTTTACAACTGTATTGTCTAGCATTTGTCCATTCGCTGAAATGCGGATGGTGTCATTGGAGTTTGCCTTTGGTTCATCGGGGTAGAGTTTTGAAAACGCAAATGAATTAGAATTACCGATCTGCCTGATGGAAATGTCCGCTGGCATTGTGTACGGTTTATTAGAACTGTAGTCCAAATACGTTAATGTGCCTGTCCAATCGCCGACCAAAGGCTTCAAATCCTTTCTTAAAAGTTTTAGATTTCCTTGTGCCATCAATGTAGTAATGCTTACCGTAAAAATTATAATTACAATGGGTATCTTTTTCATTTTTTCATTGGGGTTAGAGTTTGTAAAAAGTTTTTTGGGTTAAAGTATTTTCGAACTTAGTAGTTTATGTAATATGGGTTAAAGGTGAATGTAAACTTAGAAGAATAGGTCTGCCCCAATATTACCAAAAAAAGCGGATTGCTTCTTTCCTCCAATTGATGTAGACATCAGGCAAGTGTAGATTGTGTTACTGCGAAAAACGGACTTCACGACCAGTAATCACTTTTTCATTTTTGATTTTACATTTTGAGCTCCCAATCGCCGCTTATCATTTTTTGTATCTGTCAATTTCTTTCGGCAAAGCTAACTGCTACCTTTGTCTACACTCATGTATCCCCAGGTTTACATACCAACTACTACAAAGCTTGCAAGCTATGTTACCTCCATTTGGGAACTCTATGGTGGGCACGGCATTCGGGAGACAATTATTCCGCAGGGGGTAGTAGAGATGGTATTTAATTTGGGTGACCCAATGACGGGTAGTACACCCGCATCTAAAACAGTACAGTTTGCGCCACGTTGTTTTATACAAGGTGTCAACACCTCAAAAGTAGAGGTAGCATATGCAGGACAGCAACACCTATTTGGTATCCGCCTGCACCCCGGTATGATTGAAAGTTTGCTTGGCGTACTACCAGTTGAGTTGAAAAATATTCAAGTTGATCTTACACTGGTAAAGCCCCACTTCAACTCGCTATGGCATCAACTGATGGAAGCGGCCACTTTCGACAAACGCGTTGCTTTGATTGAAGATGCTTTTCCCATTTTACCAGATAGTCTGTGCCAACGGACCTTGACACTATGCAACTTGTTTCATGCAAATGGTTTGGAAGGTTTTCAAAACATCCATGGCTTGTCCGGGCAAGTATACTATTCTACCCGTCACCTTAACCGCAAAACACAAAGCTTGTTTGGCATATCTGCAGAAGAGTTAATTACCTATAAAAAATACCTGCAGGCGGTTAAATTAATGCACATCGATCACGAGCCACTCACCTCGGTAGCGTATGAGTCCGGCTTCTTCGACCAAGCTCATTTTTGTCGCGTATTTAAATTGTTTGCCGGCATTACACCGAGCCAATACCGTCAACAAAAGAGTGTACTTCCTTACCACTTATTTCACCAGGTATAACGCTGTAGAGAAAACCAGCGGATGTAATCTTGTCCGTTTGGTACAATTTCCCCGATGGCCTTTTAGTCATTTTTGCAGTGTAACTAAAACGTATTACAGTGATTAAAAAAATTATTAAACACACAGCCATGTACATCTTTGTTTTCCTGGCCGCTTATGTAGCGATCGGTTATTTATTTCACCTCGCAATCTTTCCCGAACAGAAGCCGGCTGTGACCAACTATTTTAAACCAGGCCAACAGTTTTACAGCAAGACAGAAGGTTTTAAACAAACGGTAGTAAAGCAAGAAAATGGAAATGTATACTGCTCTTTGCAAATTGACCCCTTTGCCGATGGTCCACCACCCCATGTGCATACCACCTTCGACGAAACTTTCCAGGTGAAAAACGGCAGCTTATCTGTTTGGGTAGACGGGAAAGTAGTTCGGGTGCAGCCCGGCGATACGTTATTTGTGCCCAGGGGTACGCCGCACAGGCCCTTCAACGAAACAGCAGACACTATAAATGTAAAAGGTGAAGTGGCCTTCCCTGAAAAGTTTGCCTATCACCTATTGCAGGTGTATGGTATCATGGATGATAATCCCGCCATTGTTAAGTCACCAAAAATGATTTTGCAGATGAGCTTGTTGTGGTCAAGAGGATTTGACTCTTATGTAGGCGATGGGCCACCGGTTGCTATGCAAAAGGTTGTTGGTTTTCTGCTAACACCCATGGCAAGAATGATAGGTTATAAAAGTTATTACAAGCAATATGATATAGATACAATGGACAAGTTGCATAGGAATGCTTTGGCGGCAAAGTTTGAGTAATGACCGGCTATTGCTATCATGTCGTGCTGGGGTTTCCTTCTCCCTACCTTGCGGGTGAAGGGGACCTTGGTATGCAACCGGTACAAAATAATCTTCGCGACGCGGGAAATTTTGATGATGAGAAAATCGTTTTCTAGATTGCTCTACGATTGAGATCACCGCTTTTTTTACTTTCTTCCAGGAAAAGCTGCTTTTCAAATTTATTATGAATAATAAGCATTAGAAGCCCAAATAAAATAGCGGAGACAATCAGCACAGTATTGATAAGTCCGCTTACTGAAAAGGATATTCTTATCAAAATTGTTGAAATAATGAAACCTGAATTTCGAATCACTTTGTGAAACTCGTCGGTGTGAAAAAAGGAAAATAGCAATAACACTACATCAGCAATGATTAGAATATTGAAAAACTGTTCGAAGAAAATGTTATTGATATTCTTGAATGAAATAGCATTTGCCTCACTTGGGTAAAAAATGCCTATGCTCCAGTGCACAAATGAATAAATTGCAGTGATGAGAAGTATAGGCACCAAAGCAGAAGCAATCCATTTTTTTGCATTTATAAATTTAGGAATGCTTAAAGATTGCTCATTCCTTTCGTCTACACTCCTGTAGACTTTGGTCCTCTGTATGTGAAATAGATAAATCAGGTAGAATAATACTACCGATGCTACCAGGTCATAGGTAAACTGCAGATCATTCTTTATGGTGAACCAATTTGTAGTGAGTGATAAATCTGACAGGTCCTTGAACAGTCGTCTGATAATTATGAGTGCGATAATTTCATATTGCTTTGAAATATAAGTGGAAGTTGATTGAGGTAGATAATAGATCAATAGGTATACTTCATACACCAGTATAAAGGAAAAAGGGGTGTAGATGGCTGCTATCGGATTTTTTAATAGGTTGGATGGTTCATTAACGGAGATAATATTTAAACTTACTAACCCGATAATTATTAAGTGAATGATGAAGCTGGCTAAAGCGATCCACAGGATGGCCTGCTCACTCGATTCTTTCGTTTTTTTCGAAAGAAGTTTTTGATAAACCTTTTCGGGAATTTGTGGAATCGAAGTACTGAAAGCTTTGGTCAAAATAGATCGATGTTTGTAATAATGGGTAAAATCAGCTACGTAAATCCCGCCGTGTTGTCTCTGGCTATTAACGATTTACAGAGCATGTAAAATTATTGTTTCCCTATTATTTTATTCGATATTCTTTTGTTGAAAAGATGATTCGATATTTCATTAAATGATTGCATAGATCTATGCATTGTTAAACTCCATGCGTTATTGAACCTGGAGATGTAGTACAAGAAGCCAGCATGCAGATGGCATTTGTTTTTAAAATCAAAAGCCTGAACATACAATTATTGCTATGATACACAGACAAATAAAACTTAAATGGTTTTGTATTTTCTGGGAAGGACAGCGTTGTACTTTCATTTCTTCACGGTTGAAATACAGGATGTGTTTGATGCGCTGATGGGTACCACTATAGCGCACATACAGGAAATATTTTAGCAAGAGCGTAACTTTTAGAAATACCAGGCCGAATGGTTGCAGTAATAAAAATAGGTTAGCAGAAGCCATAGATAGATATTGGAGACTTTACAACGATTGATCAGCTTTTTTATTTTAATGCAGGGACAATTGACCTATTAAGTGCCTGGTATTCAGAAAATAATTTTGGGTGGAGCATACAAACGCGAAGTACACCTTTACCATGCAAATGGAAGTGGCCCATCTTTACAGGTGGGCCACAAATGTATTTTGAGGTTTTGTTTGTTTACCTGATCGTATCCCTACCAATACTGTATGTGCTGAAGATGCCGTAGCCATTTTTCACATTGCTGTACACCAATACCGGTTCTGCAAAGGGATTGTCTTCTGAGTCCTGGTAAGTATCGTAGCTCTTTCTGTATTTATAATGCTCTGCAGTTATGTTGTTGATTTCTACAATTGATTTGTACGTACGGTTGTTGGATGGACTATAGAAACCTTCCAGCTCGTTGTTCCGGATAAACAACAGTAACTCTTTTACCCGTCCATTAAAATTTTTATCACTCATAAAGAATTCCTGGTCTATACAGTTCTCGAAATCCGTTGGATCTGCATTGTTTCTGCGGTCTATGTCTTTATCGCTCGAGTGCATGCAGTAGATGCCACCATACACCATGGTATTTCCATTAAGGTAGTTTGGTCGCTTTACTTTGAAAGCATAATAATTGGCAGCAGTACCATCATCTGTAAAGGTGATCTTCACTTCATCCAACATATTACCATTGGCATCGGTACGTGCATTTACCCTACGTGTGATGCTGTTGATCGTAATGGTTTTTGGTGTTTTTGTTTCTGCTTCTACGGTGGTAAAACCGTTCCCCGCAGCTTTTAATAAGTAGGTATTGCCAGGCATCGCCACTGTATTTCTTTTTACCAAATACGAATTGTTGGTAGCATTGTATACCAGTGTATCCTTCAGAATATTGTTCTCATACAATTGCACAAAAGCATCAGTTACCCTATACATGTCTGTGGTGTAAGCCTGCAGAATATTGGCAGTTTTGCCAATATTTACCCTGATAGGCGTATTAATACTGCTAATGCCGTTGACCACTAGCTTCGGTGGCTGAGTAGGTACATTAAAGGTTACATCTCTTTCGCACGACGAAAGAAAAATGAGGACTGAAAGGGCCAATATATTTTTCATGATGTACTTAAAATTTAAACTGGTAACTGATAGAAGGAAGGATAGGGAAAAGGGATACTTGTTTGAACACAGGGTTATAGGGTGCTAACTCCTTCGCACCTAAATAAATGTAGAATGGATTTTGGCGGTTGTACACATTGTATACGCTTATCACCCAACTGCGTGTGTATCGTTTTTTTACCTTGGTAAAAGTGGCAGCTATGTCCATTCGGTGGAAGGGAGCCATCCTGAAACCATTGCGTGTTTGGTAGACTTGTATTTCCTGCCCGTTTTCGTCTACATACTTTTCAACCGGTAATGTGATGGCTTGCCCCGTTCCAAAAACCCAGTCGGCACTTAGCTCTACACGCTTGCTTATTTTGTGTACGATGGCCGCCTTTAAATCGTGCCTTCTGTCGTAGCGGTATGGGTAGGTATTGCCAAAATTCAAGTTGGTGAACTGGCGGTTTGTCCAGCTAAGTGTGTACCCCAGTAAGCCGGTTGTTTTACCTTTTTTACGTTGCACAAAAAATTCTGCACCGTAACTCCATCCTTTTCCTGTTTCTACTTTATCCTCCCAATTACCTGTAGGGTCTATATAGCTCGCGCCTTCTGAATACTCGAGTACGTTGTCCATTTTTTTATAATAACCCTCGATGCTTACTTCATAAGTGTTTTTATAATTGTAGGCAAAACCGGTTGCAATTTGTTGAGAGCGCTGCGGTGGAACTTTTGTCGTGACAGGCACCCACAAATCTGTGGGCAGGCCAATGCCACTATTGGTGAGTAAATGAATGTATTGGTTCATTTGCGCGTACGAAACTTTAGCACTGAGGTCGGGCGTAAGCAGGTAACGTACTGCGGCCCTTGGTTGTAGCGATGTAAAAGTTTTGCCCGACACGGTGAACGTTGTAAAGTGAAGGCCGACGTTCGTTTTTAATTTTGAGCTTAACCTGATGTCGTCCTCTATGTAAGTGTCCGTTTCCTTTGCAGTAATAAATTGATATTTAATCAGTGTATCAATACCAGTTCCTCCACTATAAGTTTCTTTAGCCTGTATGGCGCCTGGTTTATATTGGTGATGGGTGATACCCGTCCCCATTTTTATAAAGTGATTAGGACTCGGCAGGTAATCTAGGTCGTAGTGTGCGCTTATGTCTTCAATTCCAGAAAAGTAGCGCAGCTTAAAGTAATCATTGTTGTTCGTCCTCGATTTTTCTTCACTACCAATCTCAAAATTGTAGCGACTGTAATGTGCCGTTAAGTTGCCAAATAGCTTTTTATTGAAGAGATGATTCCAACGTGCTACGGCTGTTGCGTTGCCCCAGGTAAGCGCTGCGCTGGAGGTATATTGTTCTGTTTTTTCTTTGGCGTAAAAGCGATCGTTTCCAAAATAACCGCTTAGGTACAGGTGATCTTTATCAGACAGTTTTACGTTTGCCTTTGCGTTCAGGTCATAAAAGTAGTAACCGGTACTGATGCCGTCTGTCTGCGATTGAATGATGGGCTGCGCCAGAATGTCTACGTAGGTTCGGCGGCCACTCACCATGAAAGAAGATTCCTTTCCCTTACGGAATGGTCCTTCCAATGTAAGGCGCGATGCGATCAATCCAATACCACCTTCGCCATGCAATTCTTTGTTGTTGCCTTCTTTCATTTGTATGTCAATCACCGAAGAAAGGCGGCCACCATACCGAGCAGGAAATCCACCTTTTACCAACTCTACACTTTTCACAGCATCGGCATTAAACACACTAAAGAAACCGAATAGATGTGAGGCGTTGTACACAGGAACACCATCCAGTAATATCAGGTTTTGATCGGGTCCGCCGCCGCGTACATACAAGCCTGACTGACCTTCACTTCCGGCCTGTACACCCGGTAGCAACTGTATGGCTTTGATAATATCTGTTTCACCAAGGAAACGAGGTAAACTTTTAATGGTTTCTATCGGCAGATCTGCACTACTCATTTGTGTACGTTGCTGAATGGTAGGGCGGCGGGCTGTGGTTACCACCACTTCTTCCAACACTTTTTGTGGTTCTAACGTAGCGTTAATGGTGGCGTCTGCATTAAGTAGCATGCGTTGCTCAAACGATTTAAAGCCGGTGTAGGTAATCAGCAGCGAAACACTGTCGGCTGGCAGGGTAATCGAGTAAAAGCCAAAGTTGTTACTCGTTGTTCCTACACTATTTCCGGAGAAATATACCGATGCACCACGAAGGCGTTCACCGGTACTTTTGTCCGTTACATAACCACTGATGGTATGTTTTTGTGCAAATGAATGGATGCAGCCAATGGAGCATAGCACTGCAAAAAGAAAAGGTTTGTTGATCATCGGTTTATGCTTATGCTTGTGTCGGTTTGAAATGGTTTGTAGAATATTCGATTATATTAACGGCGCAAAAATGTGCATCGGAATATTATATTCAATTGCTAAAAACACCAGCGGTAAATGAGGTGTATGGAAGCGATGATTATGGTATGTATGACTCGGATTGCTTCAGTTGACTGCGACAGCTGTATTCTTTTCTCCATAAAAAATTAGTATTACTGGCAGCAAGACAACAGAGTTTGGAAAAACGTTTCATCAACCGTTAAAAAAGCATTTCTTTCAAAAAGCTTTTACCATGTCAATCATTATTGAAGTGAAGTGGCCCGGTTGGGGCACGGGCTATTTTATTAGTGTTTTGTCGATTTTAAGTGATCAGGGTTACAATGTAGTCTCCATTTCTTTCCCTGTAAAACTGTAATAAACGTTTTGAAGCTGATGTACAAAATGAAAGTTGTTGGTAATCACTAAGTCATTTACCATGGCTCGTGCATAGCATTCTTTTTGGGCATTCAGGTAGGCTGCAATCTGGTTGTTGTTGACGCCCATAACGGGCAGCGCTAAAATAAACTCCCTTGCCTCAGGGTATTGGTAGTATTTTTTATTCTCGATGAAACCACATTTCTCCAATATCTCTGGCTTTAATCCAATGGCAAACGAGTCCTTTATTTGCCCTTTGGCAAACAGTTCAAAGTGCTGGTAGGTACATTTAACCGGTAGTATTCTCACACCTGTTTTATGTAATATATAATTGCCCAACCTCAATTCAGATGCATTGATCATTCGGCAAAAATAAGGGGTTCAATTATAGCTGCAGTGGAGTTCATGCCCTATATGTGTAAGCCGCAAACCAGGGTGTTTAGCGCAAAGCTGGTAGTTGAATAGCAAGGTGCAATGCTGTAGTTTATTTCATTGGCTGGAAAGTAAAGCGATTGGTTGATTTATAAACTGTAGAAAATTTGAACTATTTTGTTTTAAAACCAAAACAATGACAAACATCGCTACCCGGCCCAAGGGCTTTTCTATTTTAGTGCTATCAATGATTGCAGTCGCCGTTACTGCCATCCATTTCTCTTGTGGAAATACGTCGGATAGACTTTCAGGTGAAGTAGCTATTCAAGACGTTCGAAAAACGAGCATGCCGGAAGCTCAACTTGCTTCGCACAAACCGCACGATTTTGAAGCTTACAGAAATGTGTTTATGGCAGAGCTGTACACGGTTCGCTACTATCAAATGGAAGGCGGAAAACTAAACAGTCACCAGGCCAGTTACGAGTTGCCAGATGACTTTGATAGAGCAGCCTACCAATGGACGAACGATACGACCATTACTGTGCGGTTATTGAACTCAGCTACTAAGAAGGAAAAGACTTTCGTGGTATTTGGTAATGCGTCATCCTCGGGGATCCGCCCTGAATAGTAAATTTTTTTGAAGTGATCTGTCAATGGGAGTGTAGCGAAGGCTATGCTCCTTTGTTTTTAAAATTCTTGGCAACAATTTAAATGGCTCGTAACTCAGCCGTTTGTTGTGTTGCATTCAAAGCATGCGTTTCCGGCTGCCTCTTTTCATAGGTTTCAAAAAAGAACACGACCGGCTTTTCCTCTTCTACCACAAGCCCAAAACGCTTGGCTATTTTGTATTGCGTATTCCGCTCGTTCAGGTGCTTCATAAAACCCGCCACCAACTGTCGAAATTCTTCCAGCTTCATTGCATGCTTATTGATATTGCAGCTTGCACATGCCGGCATACAGTTTTCCAAACAATCCCTTTGCGGATACCTGCATTCTCCTTTCTTATATTTTTTTCTCCTGATCGGCTTCAGGTGATCCACGTGCCATCCCTTTGCAAGCACACAGCCGCAATACGCACATTTACCATCATACCTGGCATGCACCAATTCTCTTTCACGCTTTGTCACATCAAAAATTTTATCCAACAATATAGCCGTCATGATGCAAGCAAAACTTTCATGGGGATAATAGTAAGTCTGTACATTTTTTATGCATACAGATTTCATAGCTCACTCGTTTTTAGCACTATCCGGTTTGCTATATAAAACATCACACGAGGTTAGGTAAGCAGGAGCCAGTTTGCCGCTTGTGTATTTGCACCATATACAATCTTGCAGTACCAAGGATTATTGTACTTTTCGTTTAACTAAACTACTGCACATGTCAGCTATTCCTATCTCGCCTATTCAGCAAAAGCAACGAACAGCAATCATTGACATCCTACGTGGTTGGGCGCTGCTTGGAGTTGTGCTGATGAACTATGCTGATTATTCTTTTCTCGGCCTCGATTGGAAAACGTATAAGCCAGGCTTACCCACTAACATACTCATGGGATTTGCCAACATCATATTTGCTGCCAAATCGTGGACCATGCTTAGTTTTCTCTTCGGTTATGGGTTTGCCGTGCTAATGAAAAACATTGAGCAAAAAGGAATGAACCCTGTCGGGTTTTTTAGCCGCCGAATGTTTTGGTTGTTGATGTTGGGCGTCATCAATAGTGCCTTATTTTTTGGAGACATCCTTAAAGATTATGCTTTAATGGGAATGGTTTTGCTGTTGTTTTATCGCGCAAGCGCCAAAACGGCTTTCATTTGCTTTGTTGTTTTAATGCTCGCTGTTCCGGCCATTAGCGGATGGGTAAATACCTTACCTGGCCAAGGTGGTTTTGACGCGCTGGTACCCATCATGCCATACCTGCAAAGCAGCAATATTTTTAAAGTATTCTATTTTGAATTATTAGGTACGGTGCGTTTTGAATTTTTAAATCCCGGTTATGCAATTACTGTTCACTTCATGATGTTAGCGTGTTTTATGTTAGGTCTGGCAGCTCAAAGGGCAGCGTTCTTCACCAACATTGCAGAGAATAAAAAATATGTGAAGCGGATTTTCTGGGGTAGTCTGGCGTTTGTAATATTAGTGGGTGCCTTCTTTTTTATCGCCTCGAAAATGAAAATCAGCCTCAAGTATTATCAACCCGGTTTTTGGGTTTTGATGGGGTCGATGATTTTTATTGCCTCAGCCATTTGCTGGCTATACATTGCCGGAAAGCTGAAGGCATTCTTTCGATCAATGCAGGTGATCGGCAGAATGACATTGACCAATTACCTTACTCAAAATGTACTTGCTTTGGTTCTGTTCTCGGGTGTTGGATTTGGCTTTGTGGGTGATAAGCGCCTGGATTATGGGTACTACCTGCTCTTTGGATTTGTTATCTATGTAACACAGGTTTATTTCAGCAAATGGTGGCTGGCCCGCTACCAATTTGGCCCGGTAGAATGGATATGGAGGCAGTTGAGTTACAACAAACGCTTTAATAATGCAAAGCCGCAGGTTTCCGAAGAAGAAATATCGCGAGCATTGTCGGTACAGCCGGTACTCGCAAAAGAAGGCATAATTAACCCGCCACATATCGAATCTACAACCTAAAAATTTTTGGGTACCTCTACAATGTTCCAACTAAAAATCCCGGCTTGCGCCAGGATTCTTAGTTCATTAAACAACCCCCGTTGTTTTGTCTGAAGGAGCACGTGTTAATACCTACGCGTCATTGCAAAAGGAACGCTTCCTACTCATTTAAAAAGTAGTAATTAAGTGGTAGCATTCTGCAAAAGCCTTAACTGTTAAGTTTGAAAATTGTTTGATACCTGCTGAATTAATCTTGATATAACCACGTGAATAATTCCGTCATGTTGGTTTATGTTGTACATTTTGCCTTCTAATCTTACATATGAAAAAATTCATCTTACCCATTTTACTACTGCTGTGTTTTGGTGCAACTGCTCAAAAGAAAAGTAAACCGGCAAACGCCGTAGTATCCTCCAACGACTCGGCATATTTCACAACTGCTAAGTATAGGTTAGTTGGTCCATGGCGGGGAGGTAGAAGCGCTGCTGTAGCTGGAAGTTATAAAGACAAGAACACCTTTTATTTTGGTGCAACCGGCGGAGGTGTTTGGAAAACAAATGACGGGGGCAGCAACTGGAAGAATATCACGGATAAATATTTTGGTGGCACCATTGGCGCAGTAGCCGTTGCGCCATCGGATGAGGCAGTGCTGTATGTGGGAGAAGGCGAGAACACTATGCGCGGCAACGTTGCTGAAGGTTTTGGCATGTGGCGCAGCGAAGATGGTGGCAGAAGCTGGAAGAACATCGGCCTTAAAGACACACGTCATATTATCCGCATTATAATCCATCCGCGTAATCCTGATATTGTGTGGGTGGCAGCTATGGGACATTTGTTTGGCCCAAACAATGAGCGTGGTATTTACAAAACAATGGATGGTGGAAAAACATGGAAGCGTGTGTTGTATGTAAACGAACAAACGGGTTGTTCGGATCTTGTACTGGAACCGGGTAATCCTTCAGTGATGTATGCCGGCATGTGGCGCGCCATAAGAACACCGTATAGTATGGAAAGTGGTGGCGAAGGAAGTGGCTTGTATAAGAGCATCGATGGTGGTGAAACGTGGAATAATATTTCAGCCAGCAAAGGTTTTCCAAAGGGTATTTGGGGCATTGTGGGTGTAGCGATCGCGCCATCCAATCCTGATAAGGTTTATGCATTAATTGAAAACGCAAACGGCGGCTTATTTGCGAGCGCCGACGGCGGCACTACATGGTTGCTTACCAGTACCGATAACAACATACGGCAACGAGCATGGTACTATACCAAATTGTTTGTAGACCCTAAAAATGAAAACCTGGTACACGTGATGAACGTAGACTTTATGCGCAGCACCGATGGTGGCAAAACATTTCGCGGCGTAAATACACCACATGGTGATCATCACGATTTGTGGATAGATCCTAATGATGGAAGCCGCATGATTGTGGCAGATGATGGTGGTGCGCAGGTTTCGTTTGACGGTGGCAGTAACTGGAGCACCTACATGAACCAACCTACGGCACAGCTGTACCGATTGTCAACAGACAATGCTTTTCCTTATCGCATTTTAGCAGCGCAACAGGATAACAGCACCTTCCGCATTCGTAGCCGCACTTATGGCAGTAGTATTTCGCAAGATGATTGGGAGCCTACCGCAGGAGCCGAAAGTGGTTACGTAGTTGCTGATCCCACCAACCCCGATGTGGTGTACGGTGGAAACTATGGTGGATTTATATCGAGGCTGGATCATAAGACCGGCGAAAACAGGGCGGTGAGTGTTTGGCCTGACAACCCTATGGGCGCCGGTGCCGACCTGTTGAAATATCGTTTTCAATGGAACTTCCCCCTGTTCTTTTCACCCCACAATCCCAAGCGATTGTATGCAGCAGGTAATCATTTATTTTATACCGAAAACGAAGGCCTGAGCTGGACAAGCATAAGTCCTGATCTTACCACAAACGATAAGAGCAGGCAACTGGCAAGTGGTGGTCCCATTACAAAAGACAATACCAGCGTAGAATATTACTGTACAATTTTTACTGCAGCAGAGTCTCCGTTAGAAAAAGATTTGCTGTGGACAGGTAGTGATGATGGATTGATATATGTGAGCCGCGATGGTGGAGCGACCTGGAAAAATGTAACGCCGCCCGGTATACCGAAATGGATGATGTGGAATAGTGTGGAGGTTGATCCTTTTAAGAAAGGCGCCGCCTACTTTATTGGAACTAGGTACAAGAGTGATGACTTTGCACCTTACATCTACAAAACAGAAGACTACGGTGCTACATGGAAAAAGATCACCAACGGAATAGACAACATGCACTTTACGCGATGTATGCGTGCCGATCCTAAACGTGCTGGTTTGCTGTATGCAGGTACCGAATATGGTATGTACATCAGCTACGATGATGGCAGTAGTTGGAAGCCTTTTCAATTGAACTTGCCGGTGGTTTCTATCACTGACCTGCATATAAAAGAGAATGATTTAATTGTGGCTACACAAGGAAGATCGATTTGGGTATTGGATGACCTTGCCCTGGTGCAACAAAAGGAAAATGAGGTGATGCAAAAGTCGCTGCACGCGTTTAGTACTAAGCCGGCTTACCGCATGGCTGGCAGCAGGAATATGACTGCGCGCAACGCTGGCATCAACCCGCCAAACGGAGTTGTATTAAACTATTGGTTGAAGGAAGTGAACGATTCAAGCAGGATGATCATCACCATTATGGATAAACAGGGAAAGACGGTAAAGACCTTTAGCAAGGAAGCAAAGGACTCATTAGACCGCCCGGTGTTTGTACAAGGCATGAACCAATTTATTTGGAATATGGAATACCCCGCAGGTGAAAAAATTGACGGAATGGTTTTATGGAACGGCACACCGCGCAGCGTGAAAGTAGCGCCCGGAAATTATTCAGCCAGGTTTAGTACAGGTAAGGATTCGATGGATGTACCATTTGTCGTAAAAGCTGATCCAAACTATAAAATGACGGATGCCGATTACGAACAGCAGGTAACCTTTTTGATGCAGGTGCAGAATAAATTCAACGAAATTCAAAAGACGATTAAGAACATCCGGAGCCTGCGCAGCCAAATGAATGATCTCTCCAATAATAAGCTTACCAGCAACGACAAAGACATTAAAGCGTTAGCTGATTCTATTCAGAAAAAGATAACGGCGATAGAAGAAAAGTTGTACCAAACAAAGGCAAAGAGCGGGCAGGATGTACTGAATTACCCCATTCGTATCAACGATAAAATTGCCGGCTTATTCAATTTTGCGAACAGCGGATATACGCTGCCAGCTAAGCAGGTAAAAGATGCGTATGCTGAGTTGGCCGCACAGGCAGACCAACAACTGCAGGCCTTTGCTTCTATTTTAAACAATGATGTGAAAATGCTCAACCAAAAAATTCACGAAAAACAAGTACCGGTGATTGGCGTGAAAATGTGATAGAAAATGAATTGCATGTAATGGTTCAACCCCTTCGGGGTTGATGTGAAAGGTGCGCACCAATTCCCCGGTTTGCAACCGGGGCTATGCAAATGGAAGCCCTTCGGGCTTACAAGGAATGTTTGACATTGTGGTTATAATTAGAATAGTGTTGAATCTGGATTGAATAAGCCCGAAGGGCTTCAATTTTAATAGCCGTAGGTGGAACCTAGGGGTTGAAAAGGTAATTGAATTTCAGAACCCTAAAAGGGTTCAATAACGAAGGAAGCAGTTGCTTACGAGTGACCATGAACTAACAATTGCCGCAATGCAATTAAAAAATCAAATGCCTGGGTTCAAACCCGGGCATTTGATTACAGTATTGATGTGAATGGTACTACATCAGTCCTCAAACATGGCATCCTCGGTTTTAAAAAGGTCTCGTAAACGCAATAACGCCTTTACAATTCTGCCCTCGTTGCCGGGATCGGCTTGTAAAAAGTTGAGGATTACTTTTTGAACGTTGCTTGAATCGCCATTGTTATTAAAGATGGCGGTTTTGCCAACCAGCTTTATCTCCAGCGTGCCAACCGGTGAATCAGGAGCAAGACTTTCTGCGCTGGAATTGGTTATCGAAACAATGTGTTTCGGGTTGAAACTATTGTAGGTGTACATAGAGTATGTTGGAGTGGTGTAGACAACAAATATTTCTACACCGGAGTTGGTTTGTTTTAAATGCCCGTCTGTAATTGTTCGCTTGTTTAAAAACACTTTTTGGCTTACAGCAAGTTTGTTGAAGCCAATAATTTCCTTCGTTTTCTGATTTAGGTATCCAATTGTTTCTTTTTTCGCTTCGTTTTCTTTGTCTTGTGCGGAAGTCACGTTCAAAATAAAGCAGGTGCAAAAACTGGCAATAACATGCATCATAGGTTTGAAGCTTTGCAGAGTGAACATGTTACTTTAGCATTAAAGGTTAGACATACAATCGGCAATCGTAAGCCGTTGCTATAAAAATTTTTTTAGAATAATTGGAAGCAGTATCAACAGAAGATAATTATTTGTTCTCCTTAATGGCAGTTACAATATACAAAAGTATAACGATCACCGTTTCATCTTTACATAAAAAATGTACCCGTACCCCCAGAAAAAAATGGGTTTCCAACCATAAACTGACACATAAAGCAGGCACTTTAAGTGATCCGAGTTATCTGAATTATTCACCGGGAGCAAACCCTTAATTTTCTTTGCGTTCTCCTGCTTTTTTCTGGTCCTTCGGTCCACGTTTATAGATGATCAATCCGTCCAGGAAGTTTCTTAAAACCTGGTCGCCGGCCTCCACGTAGCTGGGGTGATCTTCATGTCTGAACAAATCGTTTAATGCGCCTTTCGTCATTTTAAAGCCGGCTAGCGATAGAATATTAAGCATGTCTTCATCGCGAAGTGCCAGTGCAATCCTTATTTTTTTCAGAATATCATTGTTACTAAGCATAATCTTCTTTAATCATTTAACAGGGTTGATGATATCGTTAATATCTACACCAATTGCATTCATTTATTCAATTGTCAGCAGCGCTACTTTACCGTCCATTGTTGATGCAACGATTTCTTTTTTGTTCAGCACATTCACCGTATTTACCATGGAGTTATCAATCTTATGTGCCCACGATACTTGCTTATTGTTGCTGTCAATTGCATATACTACTCCGTTCTTCGTTCCAAAGAAAACCACGCCATCTTTTTCAAGGAGCATAGACGGTACATGTTCGTACCCGTAGTGACAGTTTACGCGCCATGCTACACTTTGTTTTTCGCGACTGGCTGCATAGGCTACTATTTCATCATTCATCGTTTTTGCATAAATGAATTTCCCATCGGCAGATATACCGATGGACTCGCGGACGGTTGCATCATTATTTCGCCATAAGGTAGTGCCCGTTTCCAAATCGATGGCGGTGATGAAACGGTCGGGTGCCACAACATATACCACACCATTGTGGCTTACCGGTATGCAGGCGGCCGGCGAATAGTTTGGAACCGTAGATCCATTATTCCACTTCCATATTAGTTTACCCGTGCTTTGGTCCAGGGCATATAAATGAGTGTCCCACGATCCAAAAATTACTTTACCCGCAACCAACAAAGGCTTACTGGTTACTGGTCCTTTTAATCCATCAAATGCCCAAAGTTGTTTACCTGTGCTGGCGTCAATTGCGCGAAAGTTTTGATCACTTCCACCAATATAAACCACACCCTTTTCCACTAACGGAGAACCCAACACGGCTGCACCTGCAGTTAATTTCCAAACCTGCTTGCCTGTCTTGCTGTTGATGCTGTAAATGTTTCCATCACCACTACCAAAAACTACGTTATCATTATACACAGCAGGTGATGAGTAAACAGCACCTTTGGTTTTAAACGACCATTTCCTTTTTCCGGTGGTTAACGAAACAGCTTCTATGTTGCCATTGCTGTTGCCAAAAACTACCAGGTCATTTATAACAGCAGGAGTTGTTACCACATTTGCGTCTGAAGAAAATACCCACTTCGTTTTTACAGAAGGAAATGAATCATTGATGAGGAATTGAGGCCGAACAACTTTAATGTTATCGTATACTTGTTTCTGTACTGCTACTTTATGCCAGGTACGCAAGGTTCCTTTTCCAGGTGTTCTTTCGGTAAATACGATGGTGTCGCTGTTTACATCCACCAGGTTGTATCCGCCGGTGGCTTGCTTTGCGCGAAGATTTGAACGCCCCATTACGCCCGGTATGCCTTCCCAATTGCGTGGACTGTTGGCATGTCCGTGACCGCACAGGGCAGTTATTATATTTTTCTTCTTTAAACGATCGGTTACGTCGTACCAATTGTCTAAACTATTATCGAGTGGGTAATGGTTAAAAAATATTACGGGCTGCTTCGATGGATTTTTTTTCAGTTCTTTATCGAGCCAAACCACAGCTTCCCTGGGAACATGTCCATCGCTCATGCGTACATAAGGACCAGAAGCGCATCCGAGAAAACGAATCCCATTGTGTTCGAATGAAAACCTGTCATAGCCAAAGATGGTAGTGAACCCAACGCCGCCACTTTCGCTCCAGCCGGTATCATGGTTGCCGGGAATAACAAAGTAGGGGATATTTAAACTATCCAGTATTTGTTTGGCAAGCTGTAGCTCTGAATTTTTTCCAAGCTCTGTAACGTCGCCTGTTACTACTACAAAGGCAACATCTCTTAAAGTGTTGATGTCTGCAATGGTTCTGCGCAAATCTTCTTCTGCACCTCCGTTTGGCGAGCCAATGTGCGTGTCTGACACGAAAGCAAAGCGGAATGGTTTAACCTGTGCGTTGGCACCAAGACAAAGAAGGAGACAGCAAAAAAATTGAACAATATATTTCATAAAGATGCGCTGTTGAATGGGTAGTGCAATGTAATATTTTTGGAATGAAATATCCGGTCGATACATCACACATAAATCTCAACATCACGCACTCAAATCTTTAATACGCTTACCGCCATCCTTTGATTAATCCATAATAAAATCCAATGGCCTTTTTATATTCGTTGATGCCAACTCTTTCATTGATGCCATGAAATCCCTGTACATCATTGAATGGTAAAAAGCGGTAAACATTTGGAGTTAGCGCTGTAAAAAACCTGCCATCGGTAGCGCCTACTACCAGGTAGGGTGCTACAATCACATCATTCCGCCAGCTGCGAATGGCTTTTTGCATGTAGGTAAACGCCAGATCATTTACATCCGCAATTGCCTCTGGCAAACTAGATACAGGCCTGATTTTAATTACGATGCGATCATCTTCAATCACTGTTTTTATGTGGGCTACCACCTCTTCAATAGTGGTGCCGGGGAGTGTTCTAAAGTTTACAGAAGCGGTGGCCAGCGTTGGAATTACATTGTCTTTAAATCCCGCATTCATGATGGTAGGGGCCGTAGTGGTTCGTAGCATAGCCGCACCACCGCGACTGCTGTTGTAAACGTTTTTAATCACTGAACTCAACAACCATTTATTGGCAAAAGCCATGCGTTGTCCAAATGGCATTTCCGGGCCAATGTAGTCCATAAATGGTTGGGTGTATTGCAGCGTGGAAGGGAACTGGTTCTCTTTCAACTTTACAATTGCTTTTGAGAGTTGGTCAATAGCGGTTTCTTCTGCGGGCATGGAAGAGTGCCCACCGGTAATGTTGATCGTAAGGTCGGCGGTAACAAATCCTTTTTCCGCAATGCCGATCAATGCAATGGGTTTCGTTACACTTTTAATTTCTTTTGAAGTGATCATCCCACCTTCATCTACCACAAATGCCGGTTGAACATTTCGTTGCTTTAAAATGGGTACGATGTTTTTGGCACCATACTGACCAATCACTTCTTCATCATGTCCCAGTGCGATGTACACATCTCCAGCCGGTTGGTAACTTTCGCGCAGTAACTGTTCTGCTGCTTCTAAAATCGCCATAACACTGCCCTTATCATCCACCGTGCCGCGACCATAAATGCTATCGTTCACAATGCCACCACTAAAAGGTGCAACCTTCCAGAGCGCCAACGCGGCATCCTCTACCGGTACCACATCCTGGTGGCCCATTAATATGATAGGTTTTACAGAAGCATCTTTTCCTTTGATATGAAATAGCAAAGAGAAATCATTAATCTTCTCAAGGTTTGCCTGTGCGTGCAGCATTGGAAAAGCAGTTGCAAGAAAGGCGTGAAAGTTAGTAAATTCTGCTGTGTCCACTTTTCCACTTTCCAGGGAAATGGTTCGGAAAGTAATTGCCTTTTGCAGGTGACCAATGACCGAATCTGTTACCCGTACTTCTGCCGATTGTGCTACCGTAACTTGCCTGCTTGTTGCCAAAAAAGTACGGGTAAGCAGTATAGCAACTAAGACCAGGATTAATACCAGCACCGACAACAATATTCTTTTCATTTGGTGGAGTTGATCTGTACAAGGTATAAAATTCAACGCTCAAATTATCGGGGTATATTTCCCTGTAGCAGCATTACAGCGGAGGCGATGGAAGCAGGAGGATAAGATTTTACGCCGTGCATTTTCTTTCCAACGATTATAACGGTAGTAATTGTCAGTCAGGTTTTTGAAGCAAGACTTACTATTTTGCAGCCTTTCGTCAAAACAAAATAGCCTTCCGTACCTGGGAGCAGTGACAAATGGAAAAGTTTGATCTTATTATTATTGGGGGTGGACCTGCAGGCAGTGCTTGCGCAATCAAACTAGCAAATAGCGGTTTGCGTATTGCCTTAATCGACAAGGCGACATTTCCCCGCGACAAAGTATGCGGCGATGGTTTAAGTATTGATGTAATTAATCAGCTGCCTATGCTGTCAAAAGAACTAGCTGATTCGTTTCAATCGTTTCCCAATAAGCACTACTCAAATGGCTTGCGCCTTTTTTCTCCTGACACCACTTTTTTAGACATCCCGTTTTATTATAAAAAGAAGAAAAGCTGTGGCTATGTTTCGCCGCGTCTTCATTTCGACAACTTATTGTTTCAGCATGCAAAGTCTTACCCAGGTATTAAAACATTCGAAAACACATCGGTTACCAATGTATTGCTGCAGGATAATAGGGTAGTGGTAGAAACTGCCGATGCTACAATGGAGGCACAAATGATTTTAGGCGCTGATGGTGCGCATTCAATCGTTGCAAAAAAGTTGGCGAATCAAAAAATTAAGAAGGAGCATTTTTGCGCAGGTCTGCGTATGTATTACGAAGGCATACCCGCCTTTGATGACAACAACTACATAGAATTGTATTTCTTCAAAGACATACTGCCTGGCTATGTTTGGATTTTTCCGCTGGAAGGAAACCGGGCTAACGTAGGCATCGGTGTTTTGTCGTCGGAGGTTTCTAAAAAGAAGATGAATATCAAAGAGAAACTGCAACACTTAATCGAAACGGATCCGAAACTGAAGGAGCGTTTTAAAAATGCCAAGCCTCTTGAAACCGTTAAAGGTTTTGGTTTGCCACTGGGCTCGGCCAAGCGAAAGATTTCTGGTGAACGTTATTTGTTGATGGGGGATGCTGCTGCGCTTATCGATCCCTTTTCAGGGGAAGGAATTGGTAACGCTATCAGAAGTGGACGAGTTGCGGCTGAGCATGTGCTCCAGTGTTTTGAACAGAAAAATTTTTCTTCATCTTTCAACAAAGCTTACGACAAAGAAATATACAAGCGCATGTGGAATGAGTTTAAGATAAGCCGCACATTGCAGCAAATAGTACGTTACCCCAGGGCGTTCAGTTTTGTGATCAGGCAGGCCAACCGAAGCAAATACCTCCACCAGTTTTTAATAGATGCCATTTCAGATATTGAGAAGAAACGTAAGATTTTGTGGAAACCAATGTTTTACCTGCGCATGTTGTTTAAATAGAAAACCGCCAGATCATCATCTATTAATATGGTGATGGATAGACAAAAAATCCAAAAGGCAAGTTTTTTGCAGTACAGCTTTAAGTAGTAGAACCCCAACAAAATTTTTCAGTCATCAACAATGCGTGTGGCATTTTGTTAATTTATTCAATGCCGTTTCATTTTAATCGCTATAGCGGGCTGCTGCTTATTTTTTTCTTTCATGGGTTGGTATATGCTTTTTTATTATTACGGAAGGGAATAAAAAGCGATCGGTCATCTGATAAATGGCTGGCCGCTTTTTTGTTTCTCTGCATTCTCTACATTACTCCATGGATGCTTGGCTTTGCCGGCTGGTACGATGGTTATTCGTGCCTCAACTGCCGCAACTTTCTTTTCTATATGCCTCTGCAGCATACCTTACTAATGGGCCCTATTATTTTTTGGCACCTGCAAACTTTGTTTCAGCCCACTATAGCCTTTAGAAAAAAAGACTTACTTCATTTTGTTCCTGGTGCCCTGTACATGCTATGGTGCGCGGTTGTATTTGTAACAGACCGTTTGGTACTTAAGAAGTATTTTTTTATGGATGGAATTGAGGACCCGGATTTTGACAACTGGTACACAACAGCAGGTTTGATCAGCCTCCTAATTTATCTCGTTCTTAGCATCCGGTATTATTTACGCTATAAGCAGTTCATCTTACAGCAGTCTTCCTTTGCAGATGCCATTATGTTTCGCTGGGTGCGCAATTTTCTTGTAGCTTTCTTTATTTACTTTTTATTAAACTTCATTGTGCACATCATTCCTTTGTTTGGTGTTGACATGGATTATATAGATAATTGGTGGTACTACCTGCTTTTTGCATTGCTCTTTTATTACATTGCTATACATGGTTATAGTAATGCAATTGAAGCCCGAACACTTTTGGCATTGGAACTGCTTTCTTACAAAAGGCAGAACCTGCTGGCGGAGCCTACATCTCCCACCGAAACTAATTTTGAGGACATCAGCTACGAAGAACTTACACCTGCTACAAAAGAAGTAACTGATCTGGACACATGGAAAGCCAAAGTATTGCATGAGGTAGTGGCAAAAAAAGCGTACGCTAATCCTGAGCTCACACTTACCGATCTTGCCCGCCTGTTAGACACTAACAATAGCTTTTTATCAAAAGTCATCAATACCGGTTTTCAAAAAAACTTCAATGATTTCATTAACTACTATCGCGTAGAAGAAGTAATGCAAAAACTTACAACCAAGGATGCCGGCCATTTTACCATCATGAGCATTGCCTACGATGCCGGTTTCAACAGCAAGGCTACCTTCAACCGGGCGTTCAAGAAATTTACCGGTAAAAACCCAAAAGATTTTTTAGGCGATTAAGAATTTCAAGGTCTCAAATTATGCTGAGCAGGCGCTGAAACCCTCTGTGGGTAAGGATATATGATTTGAGACCTCTCCTCTTTGCCTCAAAACATACATTGAGGCGGCAGGCGCAATTGGTAAATGCAATTTGCTTCCTTAAATGGCAAATTATGAAACCACTGCACTTCTTTATCTCACTCGTATTTACATTACCCAGCCTTGCACAGTCTGACACTTCCCTTTCAAAATCCGATACGTTATCGAAAACGTTACAAAGCATTGTTGTCGCATCTACAAAGAGACCGATAGAGGTACAACCCGATAAAATCATTCTGAACCTTGATGCGCAGCCTTCTGCCATTGGAGAAAATGCACTGGATGTGTTACGCCGTTCGCCGGGTGTAACGGTGGATGGCGCCGATAACATTCAGCTAAACGGCAAGGGGGGCGTTTCCATTTGTATAGATGGGAAGGCCACCCAGTTATCGTTACAGGATGCAGCACAGCTTCTTAAAAGTGTAGAGGCAGCCAATATCAGGCAAATAGAATTGATCACAAACCCATCAGCAAAATACGATGCTGTGGGAAATGCCGGCATCATCAACATCATTTTAAAAAAGAGTCTGACCAACGGATTTAATGGAAACATTGCAGGCAGTTTTGTACAAAGTAATCACGCACGTCAAAATGCTACAGCCAATGGTAACTGGCGCAAAAATAAGTGGGCTATGTTTTTTAATTCAAGTGTAAACAATGGATTGCAACATGTAGTGGCAAACAACAACCGCCTATCGGGCAACAGATTATTTACACAACGAAGTATTGAGAAAGACTTGTTTGATGGATACACATTGCGTACAGGATTAGATTATTATCTCAACAGGAAAACAACCTTAGGTTTTTTGTGGATGCATAACAATCGAAACACCTACCTTGATAATGCAAGTACTACTGTAATGCAAACCCTTAATAGTCGGGATACGATTTATAACACCCAGAGTCTTATACCAATGGGTACTCAGCGCAACGCCTATAACCTAAACTTTAATCTAAAAGATGCGGACATTGAATATTCTTTAGATGCAGATTACACCTTGTACAAGTCTTTAATAAAAAACAGTATATTCAATGACCTGCGAAACGACCTAGCAGAAAAAGTTGGTGCAAATGCTACAACCAATCATCAGCAAGTACAAATTCATCTTTACTCGCTAAAAGGTGACTTGTCCAAAAAAATTTTCCCTCTTCTAAAATTAGAAACAGGTTTCAAGATGATGTCAACAAGAACCAATAATAGTTTAGAAGTAAAAAACAGCGATGGTGGGCCATGGCTCACAGATACGGGTAAAACAAATAATTTCCGGTATAGCGAAAATGTTGGCGCCGTATATGCATCCCTTAAAGGTGACAGGAAACGCTTTGCATGGCAATTAGGTTTACGTGCTGAATTTACCAACGTTCAGGGTTTACTTACAGATTTAAAATTGCATGAAGTAAACCAGCCAGACACATCTTACCTCAACCTTTTTCCAACGATTTTTGTACAATATAAAATTGGTGCGAGGCATCAGCTAGGCATGTCTGCAAACCGCCGTATTGACCGCCCAAATTACCAGGATCAAAATCCCTTTATTTATTTTTTAGATGCACTAAATACCGAACAGGGCAATCCATATTTGCAGCCGCAACTAACCAATAACCTTGAAGTGAGTTATACGTACAGTTATGCTACCTCTATAAAAATTGGCTATGCTTATACCACCAATTATATAGAAGCCCTCACGTACCAAAATGGAAAGTATACTGTTCAAACACCACAAAATGCCGGCACAAGAAAGATGCTAAGTTTTTCATTTAGTACCCCAATAAAGATTACAAAGGTGTGGTCGGCATACATTTCGCTAACCCCTTACTACCATTTTTACAATACAAAATTAAGTGGATTTGGAAGCACTGAAAATCAGCAAGGTGGCAGTTGGGCTTTAAATAGTTATGCAGGCAATAATTTTGATTTTGGTAGAGGGTGGAAAGGCAGCTTTGGTGGTTGGTTTAATTTTCAAAATCGCGCTACCATATATGTTTCAAAACCATTGGGGAGTTTAGATTTGGGTATACAAAAAAATATTTTGCAAGAAAAAGCAACTATAAAAGTGAGTGTTACAGATATACTGAACACACAACGCTGGGAACAACGTGCAAGCACCGATGATCTCTGGCTAAATACTTACCGCAAATGGGAAAGCCAAAATATTACTGCAGGTTTTAGTTGGAGATTTGGCAATGTTAAAATAAAAAAGGCCAGGGAAAGAGAAGCAGTTAGTGAAGAAGATGCCAGAAGGATAAAATAGAATACTAATAATCTAGATCTTTACACTTGATGACCGCAAATCAATTGTTTGGATTGTGAAAATCTGATCCTCTTTTTTTACGCTATTATGTAGCGCCAAAAACGCAAACCGATTTTGACTTACTGTATGTTTCGTGGAAACCAATGTTTTACCTGCGCATGTTGTTTAAATAGGTAGTAGTTGATTTTGCTTGCATTCTGAAGTGATCAATTGCTAATGAGCGTTTTAAAACCCGTATACTTCAACTAAAACTTCCGCTTCACCGCTAAATATTTACTTCATATTTTTTGCTGCCAAGTGTAAGTCTTTTCGATATTGATCCCATCCAAAATCGATCGCGTTTATATTTTTTTGTTTTGCTATTTATACCCAGCTTGCGCTCGCAATTAGGAAAGTCGGCACGAAAATTTATCTATATCTATCAAAATCCTATTCGTGCGTAAGCTCCGTCGCCACCATCCTATGTTTCAAATTTTGCTTTTGGCTTCCCTTTTAACGGCGCTTTCTTTTACGGCTACATCACAATGTGTTATCAACCAACAGTTTGCTAAAACATTTACGGGAATTGGTTATGCAGATCAGAATTCCCTGCTGCAACTTTCCGATAGAAGTATGATAGCAGGCGGACCGGTAAACAGTAATTTTTTGTTGTTGAAGACCAACTACAATGGGAACTTATTGTGGAGTCGCACATATTCTGCCACGAATACACCCGTAGTTGGGCAGTATACTCAAACATTACCCGACGTTGATGGCTCACTGGTGAGCGCATTCGATAATAATTATTTAGCCCGGATAGACACGGCAGGCAACGTTCAAAAGACCATACGGTTAATAAAGGCTTCAGGCAGTTATAAATTTTATGATCTTAAGGTGTTGTCAAACGGTGATAAATTGTTGCTGTTGCAGGACATGGACGCTACCATCAATTCATACGTGATGGTAAGGGTATCTTCTTCCTTGACCAATGTTGTCTGGACAAAGTACTTCGGTGCGCCTGATTCGTATTATCACAAGTTGCTGATAGACGGTGAAAAAATATTAGTAGCGGGGTTTGTGAATTACAAAGCCAGTATTCTTTGTTTTGATGCACCTGGCGGTAACCTTGTGAAACAAAGCAGCTTTAATGTTGCGAACCGAAACAATACCATCATCAATATTTTTAAATACAACGGGGGATATTTGGTGTTGGGTGTACTATATGTGGGCGGTGGCCCACCGGAAGATAATAATATGGTCATTAGGTTGTCACCCGATTTACAACCTGTTAGTGCATCGCGGTTCATCAACATTGACCGGCAATTTGCCGTCACCCTATTGGTACAACCCGATGGAAGTTATTACGGATGGTTTGGTTGGAACACCAGCAACTTGATGTACGTAAACAACAATGACCAGGTAGTTTGGTCACGGAGTAATAATGTTATTCCGGGCAGCTCACCCCTTCAACTGATTAAGAACGAAAATGGATTAATTATTTCGAGCCGTGGACCAAACTTTGCACCCGGTATGGGTGGGTCGTCATGGTATTTTGGCCTGGCAAAATCTGATCTTAATGGAAATTTCCTGAATTGCCCCACTACCAACCAGCAGGTAAGCACTGTTCCACTTTCATTTGCTAATCAACCTCTTGCAGTACAGGCAAAAGACACTGCTCTTTTTACCATTGGTGCGGCTACGACCGTTGTAACCAATACCATGGTAACAGAAAATACAACCTGCCTGTCCACGGTCACCTGCACTTCTATAAAAATTATTGGTAGTAATACTATTTGTTCAGCAGGACCGGTGTCCTTCAAAGCAAGAAGAAGTTCCGGTTGTACCCTGCCCGTAAGTTGGAATTTGCGTGGAGACTCAACAGTCAACTCCATTCAAAACGATAGTACTGTATCTATTCGGTTTGTTGAAAGCGGTACGTACAAATTGTTCGCCTGTTTGAAAGGAGGCTGCGGTCAAATTATAGACTCACTTACTTTGAACGTGACTGCCTTACCGGCAAATGGGTTGTACCTGGGAGATGACACGGCTATTTGCGGTGGCGGATCAATTGAGCTGAAAGCAGGAAAGGGTTTTTCATCTTATGTATGGCAGGATCAGTCTGCTGATTCAATTTATAGAGTGGTTCAAGCCGGCACATATAGTGTTTCGGTAAAAGATGTTTGTGGTTCGACTTACAGGGATACTATCAACATAACTAATGCGCCCCCAATTCCTTTCGATTTAGGAGAAGATTTAATCAAGTGCAATGACTCATCGGTAACCATTTCTGCACCGCAGGGCTTTCTCAATTATTCGTGGTCACCCGCCGTTTATATCAATTCTACTACAAACAAAACAGTTATAGTAAATCCCCCTGCAGACCAGGTCTACACCGTTGTTGCTGAAAAAACAGCCGGCTGTTTTGCAAGCGATTCAGTAAAAGTACTGGTCTATAGATCTCCTGCAATTAACCTGGGGCCCGATAAGAATATCTGCATAGGCGATAGTGTTTTGTTGAATGCAGGAAGAAATTTTGAAGCATATCAATGGAGTACTGGTGAAACAACACCAACGATTTCGGTAAAATCGACGGGCACGTTTGCGGTAACTGGTTTTACTATGGCTGGCTGTCAGTCGAAAGACACGGTGAATATTGTTGGATTATTGGACAAGCCGTTTGTAGAATTGGGTAATGATACTTCATTGTGCGTAGGTCAAAGCCGGATATTAGATGCTGGCCGGGGTTTTGAAAGTTACGTTTGGAATGATGGTAGTACAACCCAAACGATCAGGGTCTACAATTTAAATACCTATTCGGTCCAGGTAAAAGATAATAATGGCTGTGTAGGTGGTGATACGCTGCTGATTAAAAGATTGAACGCGCAGCCGGCTAACTTTTTGCCTCCAAAAGTTGAGCTGTGTTCTGATAGCCTGCGCCTGGTTCAGCCATTTGGGAGCTACCAATCTTACTTATGGAACACGGGAGCAAGAACCAAAGGAATTACGATCAATCAGCCAGGTACTTATTGGTTAGAGGTAACAGATAGGAATGGCTGTAGTGGTAGAGATAGCATGTTTGTTGGTTTGACAAGGTGTAATAAAGGTTTTTTTATACCTAATGTATTTACCCCAAACCGTGATGGTAAGAATGACGTATTTAGGCCGCTGCTGTATGGCAGAATAAACAACTATCAGTTTTCAGTTTATAATAGGTGGGGACAAAAAGTTTTCCAAAGTACAACGCCTTTAAAAGGATGGGATGGTAATACGAATGAAAGTTCGGATCGTTCAGCAGTGTATGTGTGGATATGCACTTATCAATTAGATGATGAAGCAGTTAAAACCGAAAAAGGTACGGTAATGTTACTTCGATAATCTTAAAATGTATAGACTAGAGAGTTTTAATTCATTTGTTATTTGTTCGAAATTTTAATAATCGTTTTATTATAAGTCAGTTGTAGAAAACGTTCTATTTAATTTGAATTGAAATCATTTTATTTAGTTTTTTTATTTAAATATTTTTTATATTAGTATTGTTGATCAATTTTTTTTTACATTATTATATCTAATTATTAGTTATCAATTAACATCAAAAGCCAAATTATTTTACACTTAATCCTATAATCGTGAAACAAATTTTACTTGCCTTATTTGCATTTGCTGTCACTTCTGTCAATGCGACCAATTATTACTTCTCAACAAATTCCGGTGATGATTCCCGAACCAGTATACAGGCCCAAAATCCTTCAACGCCTTGGAAAACAATCAATAAATTAAATAGCATCATAAACTCGCTCACGTTTGGCGATGCACTTTTATTAAAAAGAGGAGAAGTCTTTTACGGAAATATAACGATTGTAAAATCTCACAACATCATTACAATTGGTGCTTTTGGTAGCGGCGCCAAACCAATCATTACCGGTTTACAGCCAGTTTCAGGATGGACACCGATTGGAAATGGCATATATGAAGCTAATGTTGGATTAGACAAACTGAATATGGTGATTTTCCAGGATAGACTTCAGCCAATGGGCCGGTGGCCAAAGGTAACGGCTCCTCATGCCGGATTTTTAGCACTACAGTCTCATGTTGGTTCTGCTAGCATTACAAGCAATATGATTTCCGGGGCTAAGTCATTTGTAGGAGGTGAGCTTGTCATTCGCAAATGGGGTTGGATACTTGACCGTGGCATCATCAATTCTCAAACTACTACTACTATCGGCTATTCACCAATGGTTGCCCCGGGACACCCTTCATACAATTATGAGCCGTTAAATAATTATGGTTTCTTTTTTCAGAACCATATAAATGCGTTGACTGAATTAGGGGATTGGATGTATGACAAGCAAAATAGGAAATTGAAAATGTATTTTGGCAACAAGAACCCGGCGGAATACAATATTGAAATACCTAAGTTGGAAAATTTGGTTGATTTTTTTATCAGTAGCTACGTTACGCTCGATAATTTACATTTAAAAGGTGCGAACTCAGATGCAATACACTTTGATTATGCATCTAACATAACAATTAATAGTTGCGATATTAATTTTTCAGGTGTTGATGGTATTGCTGTTCCAAAGACGAGTAATGTAAATAAAATATCGCTTACAAACTCAACCATTACCAATACCAACAATAATGCGGTAACGGCCTATGGTACTGAAAATTGGATCATTAGAAACAACTTGATTAGGAATACAGGTCTTGTTCGTGGAATGGGTTTATCAGGCGATGGGCAATACAATGGCTTGAGTGCACCAGGTAGTAACAGTATTATTGAGCATAACCAAATCATCAATACCGGCTATAATGCAGTAGAATTTAAAGGGAACAATACTGTTGTAAAGAATAATTACATCGACACATTTTGCACCATAAAATCTGATGGTGGTGGAATTTATAATTCAGCAGAGTCAGGATATACTGGTAGAAAAATCCTCAGTAACATTGTGCTGAATGGTTTTGGTGATTTAAACGGTCGCCCTGACGACGAAGCCAACAACCCGTTTGCCGGTAACGTTCATGGTATTTACATGGATGGCGGCGCTACCGATGTGGTAATTACAGGCAATACAGTGGCACATTGTTCGAGTAGCGGATTAGAGTTGAGCAGCCCGGTTAATACAGTGGTTACCAACAACACGCTCTTTAATAACACGTTCCGTCAAATTTATTATTGGGAGTCTAAAGGGCCGATTTCGAAACTAACCGTAAAGAATAATATCCTTTTTGCCACTAAAGTAAATCAGCTCATTAATTATGTAGATGGCTCTTCTAACACTGTTCCGGTATGGGGTACACTTGATAGCAATTACTATTGCAGGCCTTTATCTGAGCCGACAAATATTGACACTGGTGGATACAGTACGTATACATGGGATGACTACCCGGATGGTGGTACGATGCAGATGTACAATTACAGGTTCTATTCGATGGATAAGTGGCAGACACTTACTAACCAGGATGCACATAGTAAGAAATCGCCTGTTCCAGTAAGCCATGTAGACAATATAAAATTTTATTACAACGCTACCGATGCACCCAAAACATTTGCATTAGACAAACAGTATATTGACGTAACAGGTAAGCCGTACAATACCTCTGTTGCGCTTCAGCCATTTACGTCCATCATACTGATGACTGGTTCAATTGCGCAGACACTCACTTTTGCTCCTTTGCCAGATAGAGTTTTAGCTGACTCCGTTTTTACGCTTAATGCTTCAGCTTCCTCTGGTTTGCCAGTTACCTATAGGTTAATATCCGGACGAGCAGTAATCACGGGCAATAGGGTTTCAATTAGAGATACAGGAAAAGTAATCATCCAGGCTTCTCAATTAGGCGATCAGACTTATTATGCAGCCTCGCCCATCAGGCATAGCTTCAATGTAACCTTGAATAACTGTGTTGCTCCAACTTTCCTGAATAATGCTATGATCGTACTGAATGCGTCATGCAGTAATAATGATGGTAACCTAACCATCGAGCCTACAAGTGGCACACCTCCGTTTATGTATTCAATTGATGGTGGTACCACTTACGTGCCGGGCGCTAATTACGGTTATACCTTCAATAACTTATCGGCAAACACTTACCAGATGCGGTTGAAAGATTCTAAAGGTTGCCAGTCGGCCATTGTTGAAAAGGAGGTCAAGTTGGTTTGTGCCAACGCTTGTACACCTCCAAATTTTGTGAGCTCGTTTACAGCAGCAAGCTGTGCAAATAACGATGGAACTATTACGATTGAACCAAGAAGTGGAGTAGCGCCCTACCTGTACTCCATAAATGGTGGTACCAACTATGTGAGTGGACCAAATATCGGTCGCACGTTTACTGCACTTGCCGGTGGATTGTACCGCCTAAGGGTTAAGGATGCAAATGGATGTGAATCATCTATAGTGGATAAGAACGTTACTTCAAATTGCCAAACCAGTTGTGTGGCACCAACATTTTTGAATAATGCAATGATATTGCTGGATGCCAGTTGTAGTAACAATGATGGGAATATTTCTATCATACCTACAAGTGGTGTAGCACCTTTTATGTATTCAAAGGATAGTGGCGTAACATATGTTGCCGGGCCTGACTATGGATACACTTTTAACGGTCTTTCTGCTAAAACGTATAACCTTAGGCTAAAAGATTCCAAAGGTTGTGAGTCTGCAGTTATCCAAAAAACCATTCGTATTGTGTATGGCGCTCCTTGCATTAATCGCGTTGTTGAACCGACTGGTGCTAATCCTGCCACTACACTAAGTGGACTTGCTTCACCATCTAACCAGGATGTTGTAACTGTATTTCCTAATCCAAACAATGGTCATTTTAAAGTACTGTTGCAGAATTTTTCCAGTTCCAAGGCAGCTGTTTCAATTATTGATGCAAGGGGAAATGTAATTCAAAGCAAATCACTTAACCTGCGGCAGCGATCAATTGCAGATTTTGATTTGCGCGGTAATGCTCCGGGCATTTATCATATAAAGACCATTACCAGTGGAGTGGTAAAGGTTGCTAAAGTGGTTATTCAGTAATTGCTCTTCCAACAAATACAAGAAGCCTGGCAGTGTTGCCGGGCTTCTTGTATTTTACAACTAGCTTATTTCCGATCAGTACTTTTAGTAGTAATCGAATTATGCTCAATTTTATCTCCTTCTGTGGTAACACTATTGAATGAAGCAATCGTTTTAATCGCTCCCCGGTAATATATTCTGCTTCCTTCTGAAAAACTGTTGCTTTTGAAGGTATTACTTTGAACATCTGGGTCTTTTCTTATCATGATGTCAACGGCTGGATAAAACAATATACCGTAGGCTGGGTTTTTTACATTTTTCCCATTGTTGGTGAAAGCATTATTTGCAATCGTATTATTTTTTACTTTTTGAAAAGTACCATCTGCTTTTCCTTCACCAAATGCTCCGTCAATGTCTATGCCGGGTCCATCACAATTGGTGATGGTGTTTTTCTCAATAGTCATATTCTGGGGCTTGTATCCACTAAATCCAGCTATCCAAATGCCTGTTCCAATACCATAATCGTAATTGATAGAATTTCTAATGTTGTTAATTATATTGTGGCGAAAGATCAGGCCATTAGCAGCCATCTGATTTTGCGTAGGCAGGTTTTCAAAAGTATTGTATTCAACAATGATGTTTGCGCCATTGTTATAAAGTATGTCAAATCCTCTTCCGTAATTAATATCGGGAGCGCTAACAAGGTTATGGTGTATGTGTATATTTTTTATACTGTCCTGGTCAAGTTCATTTACCAATTCAATTGCAGTATGTCGCCAATTTAAAAAAATATTGTTGTGTACCTGTATGTTTCTGCTTGCTCTTGCTATGGCCACACCATCGCCGCCTTCTCTGCTCAAATAAAAATCGTTTAATAGTGTATCGTTGCTGTCAAACAAATTGTTTCTTACAATAACATTATTAGCATGATTAAATCTGATTCCTGCTCTTACACTTTCGCTTCCAATTTTACATCGTTCAATAATTACATCATCGTTAAAAGCCAAATCGATACAAGCACCTTCACTTCCGCGGATGTCCAGGTCTCTCACTCTGACATAGCTTAATCCATCAAGGTCGATGGTACTGTTGGATGTCGATGAGCTTTCTATTTTTTTGTAGAATAGCGCAGGATTGCGGGTTGCGTAAACATAGATCCATTGAAAATCTCCGTTGAGGTATGCAGTGCGTTTTGCTGCATTCACTTGTAGACTGTCTTTTGCCCGGGCGTATTCGATATTGTTAAGCCAGATCCGCGGTGTATAACTTCCTATTGAGCGCTTAATTGCCCAAACATTTGGAATGGACGTGAAGTGCCAATTTCGAGCCTGGCTCCAGCCGGGTAAGGTATCCCTGGTAGTAATAATAGGTTTTGGACCTGCTCCATATGCACCAAAAACTGCCGTGTCCGCAACCGTAGTTAGCTTATCATAACGATTTACTGATACCCTTACTGTTCCAATAAATTTTTCTCCCCGTTTGAAAAGAAAGCTTGAACCCCTCGGGTAATAGTTTAAATGTTGAACTTTGCTGAAGGGCCATGGTGAAGTGGGAGACAAGCCGGTGTTTTCTTCTTTGCCATTGTTAGAAACATAATAGGTAGTCTTTTCCCCGGCGATACAGCTGGTAAATTGTACAGCAAGTGTACATAACACCAATAATTTCTTGAATGTACGTTTCAATTTTCCTAGGGAAATTACAATAGACGTGCCGTTGAAGCTTGTAAGTTGTTAATCATTAGCTGGTTTGCTTATTACCTATATTTTAGCTGCGCGTCTAAAATATTCTTTCACCAGTTTACTAGGTATAAAATTGAATTCAGCAATTATGTTACATGCTTGCATGGATGATTTTTACGGTGTCAACATTTGTTGATAGTTCAATGAGTTTATTGGTTTGTATAATGTTTTCTCTCCGCAAGCCCCTCTGCAAAACATTGTAGAAATTACTCTCCATGTGTCAGGGCTACTTTCTACAATCGTAGGGTGCCTGTTTATTACCCATCCCTAATAGTCGGAATGCACTAATGATCATTGAGTTGAAGCTGAAAATCATGATGGTTTCAAAGTATAGACAACATCCCTTTTGAATTTTTTGAACTTGGTTTGGAAAGTGGGGTTAACAGTTGAGAATCAGACCAGTAGATTGTGGGAGGTTTTTATAATACGATCAGTTGGTTATTCGCCTTCGGTCGGGAGCATGTAGTTGAATTCTGTTGCTAACCGTCCAATCCTTCTAATTCATAAATTTCGGTGCTGGCCAGTTCTTACAGATACAACTACCTTAATGTACCTCTCTGCTACCTGCTTGGTATGCGAATTGCATTTTAGTAGAAGTGATGTTGTGTACAAAGGTGTTTCAAGTTATACTTTGATTTTTCGATCAGTATTCTTAGAGTATACCGCGTATAGTGGATTAGTTCCTCGCAGCAATGCCGTAATAGTAATATCCTTATGAATAATTTTACACGCAATGTCATGCTGGTGGCTTGCATCGCTACGTTTTCAATTTCCTGCGTTAACACCCAAAAGAGCGTTTATTTTTCTAATCAACCCGATGCAGTATTGGAGAGCTCGACCAATGCAACACAAAGTGTTATCAATAAAAATGATCTAATTGGTATCCAGGTGAGTAGCCTGAATCCTGCTGCTACAGAGATTTTTAATTCGCCCAATGTTTCTAATTCGGGCAATGTAAAAATTCCTGAATACCTGGTAGACGGGGATGGTAACATCAAGTTTTCTATGTTGGGTACCATCAAGGCCGAAGGATTAACTACTAATCAATTACGTGAGCAGATTGAAAGAAGCCTCGTTAGTAAAAAGCTTTTGGTAGACCCGGTGGTAACCGTACGTCACCTGAATTTTAAAGTGACTGTATTAGGTGAGGTGGGTAAGCCCGCAGTAATTGATGTGCGAAATGAGAAGGTTTCTTTATTAGAAGCGCTCGGATTAGCGGGTGATATTACGGTGTATGGTAAGAAGGAAAATGTAATGGTGATTCGCGAAGAGAATAACAAAAAAGTGATAAAACATTTAAACCTTAACTCAAGTGAGATTTTTGGTTCTCCTTACTACTACCTAAAATCAGGAGACGTGGTTTACGTTGAAGCCAATAAAAGTAAAATAGCCAGTACAACAAGAACCTATCAACTTTTACCCATTCTTTTAAGCGGTCTCTCATTTGCGGTAATCGTGTTAGATCGATTGGTTCGATAATTCGGAATTTAGTTAGAAATCATAGCATAAATAATAGCAGATAGATGTATTCATCACTCGTAAACAAGAAAGCGAAATTAGCAGTAATTGGATTAGGATATGTAGGACTTCCCATCGCTTTGGAATTTGCAAGAAAGTTATCAGTAATTGGGTTTGATATTAACCAAAAAAGAATTGACCAGATGCGGCAGGGTATTGATCCCAGCAATGAATTGGAGAAAGAGGCATTTGAAGGATGCGACATCACATTTACCAATTCACTTGAGGAATTGAGAGAGGCTAAATTTTTTATCGTTGCCGTTCCTACCCCCGTAGATGCACATAATGTTCCTGATTTAAGGCCTATTCAAAAGGCGTCGGAAACCATTGGAAAAGTTATTAAGAAAGGTGATTATGTTGTCTTTGAGTCGACCGTATATCCGGGTTGTACGGAAGAAGATTGTATACCGATTATAGAACAATTAAGTGGTCTAAAATTTTACGATGATTTTAAAGTAGGTTACTCCCCTGAGCGGATAAATCCTGGAGATAAAGAGCATACGCTGAGTACCATCATTAAAGTGGTAGCCGGGTGTGATGAAGAATCACTGAATGAGATTGCAAGTGTGTACGAATTGGTTGTAGAAGCCGGCGTGCATAGGGCATCTAGCATAAAAGTAGCTGAGGCTGCAAAAGTAATTGAGAATACGCAGCGTGATGTAAACATTGCACTGATGAATGAGTTGTCAATTATTTTCGACAGGATGGGCATAAATACGTATGAAGTTTTGGAAGCCGCAGGCACCAAATGGAATTTTTTAAAGTTTATGCCGGGGTTGGTAGGTGGACATTGCATAGGAGTTGATCCATATTACCTTACTTATAAGGCAGCTGAACTAGGTTTTAATTCAAGAGTGATATTGTCGGGAAGATATATAAACGATAATATGGGCAACTACCTGGCAAAGAAGATTTTGCAGCACGTTATTTCGAACTCGGATAATGTAAGGCAAGCTAAGATTTTAGTCATGGGAGCAACGTTCAAAGAGAATGTAAGCGACATCCGTAATTCAAAAATTACGGATGTAATTAAAACGCTTAAATCTTATCACCTGAATGTTTTTGTAGATGATCCTTATGCATCTTCTGAGGAATTAGAACATGAATACGGCTTCGGATTAACTACTGAATTAGACAATGATTATGATGCTGTAATAATTTCCGTTCCTCATACTGAATATGTCAATTTAGATGATTCTTATTTTGCTTCTGTCACTAAAGAAAATGCATTGATAGCAGATTTAAAAGGAATATACAGGCACAGCATTAAAAGCCGGGAATACTGGAGCTTTTAAATTTTAAAAATTGAGATTAAAATAATAAAATAATTGGACAAGGAATTAAACTTTGGGTAGATAATGAGATCGTAGGCACAACCCTCACATTTTTCTCCTTTAGTTCAATTTTTATAAACCGTATTCTATGTTCACTTTTCAAAATCAAATTCTAACTGAAGAGCAGCCACATGTAAATGTGGAAGAAAGTTACAGTTCAAATTTATTGCAGCCGGAGACTTTGGGCGAAGAGTATTCTTTTTTACGTAAACAAAGCCAGGTAAAGAGTTTTCGCTTTCTTTTCCTGATTATTGATGTGGTGGCACTTAATTTCATCCCCTTGATATTGCTCCATTTCATGAATAGGGTGGAGTATTCATTGGCCTATTTTATTTTGTTCATCAGCATAAATTTTTTCTGGATCGTTTCGGCCTATATTAATGCTTTGTATTTTGCGGCTGACAGATTTGTAAAAAGATCAGTCTATACTTTCTCGATGTTCTTTACAACAATGTTATTGTTTGTCTTTTTGTATAATTTTGATTATTCCCGCTTATTTATTCTTCTAAATTTTGCTGGGGTAGCACTTTCACTTATATGTTCCAGGAGTTTATTTGTTGGAACGAATTATTTTATTAAAAGTGGTAGGCGCTTTGTAAAAAAGGTGGTTGTGTTAGGGATTGGCAATGTATCTGAAAAGCTTACCGTAAGTTTAAAGAGCGAGAAAGATAACTTTGAAATTCATGGTTATTTTGATGATAGTAGGATGGTTGGGATCAATTCTTCGGAATACCCGGTTCTAGGTTCGATCCGTGATAGCATCAAATATGCGATTAACAATGGTATAGATGAGGTGTATTCGACGATAATGCCAGACCAAAACCCCTTCGTTTACGATCTGGCACTTGAAGCAGAACGGAATTTTATCCGCTTTAAATTTGTACCCGATTTCAGCACATTTGTCAATCGAAAGCTGCACGTTAATTTTCTCCTCGATACACCCATCTTTTCGTTGCGACCTGAGCCTTTGCAGGAGTTGAGTAACCAAATGAAGAAGAGGGTATTCGATATAGTCTTCAGTGTATTGGTTATTACGTTGCTTCTTTCGTGGTTAATTCCTTTAATCGCAATTCTAATAAAACTGGATTCTAGGGGTCCCGTCTTTTTTCGGCAATTTCGGTCGGGAAAGAACAACCGTAAGTTCAGTTGCTTTAAATTCAGAAGTCTGCATGTAAATAGTGAGGCTGATACAAAGCAGGTGGGACGTAACGATAGCAGGTTCACACGTTTAGGAAAAATACTTCGCAAGACGAACCTCGATGAGCTACCCCAATTTTTTAATGTGTTAAGGGGCGATATTTCTGTTGTAGGTCCCCGTCCTCACATGGTTAAGCATACCGAGGAGTATTCTGCCATCCTGAATAAATATATGGTAAGGCATTTTATTAAACCCGGTATTACTGGTTTAGCGCAGATAAATGGTTTCAGAGGAGAGATAAAAAGAAAAGAGCAACTGCACAAGCGTATTGAGTATGATATTCTTTACATGGAGAACTGGAGTATGTGGCTTGATTTGAAAATTATTCTTCTTACGATTTATGTAACCTTTAAGGGAGATAAAAATGCGTTTTAATCAAATGCAAACTATTTAATTCAAAAAAAAACCCGATTGTTCGCAGTCGGGTTCTTTTTTTGGTTATTACTGAATAACTAACTGCGAGATATTCATTTCTTTTTCTCCTACCACTTTCACGTAATACATTCCAGCTGGTTTCCCAGTTAAATCAAAGAAGGCTGTTGCTTTACGGCTGATGCTGATTGTTTCCCTAAGTAAAATGGTTCCTTTTGCGTCTGATATTGTAATATCTAATTTTGACGATTTGAAATTATCAAATGCAACTTTAAATTGACCCTTGCTTGGATTTGGAAAAGCGGCAATGGTTTGAGTTTGCAAACCTGCTGATTTGTTACTGCCGGGCAGATTGAATTGTCCGCTATTTTTTCCGCTCAATACGATCGGCGCTATGCAGGGTGCTCCATAAATAATCCTAAGTGTCTTTTCAACTACATCTGACTCGCAGCCATTGCTGTCTTTCATTCTCAGCCAGTAGGTACCTGCTGAAAGGTTCATGAATCCGTAGCCTGCTTCAGGGCCAGGTACATAAGTTTTTCCATTGTCCAGGGAGTATGTAAATGGCGCCACCCCTGAAAGTGGAATGAATGAAATATTACCGTCGTTGTTGCTACAACTAGCGTCGAGCATGATTCTATCATTATTTAGGAAAGTTGGTTTGGTACAGGTGGTCGTACAATTCTGTGACCTTACATTTTTTTCAACTATTACAGATTCACAACCCCTTCCGTCTTTTAAGCGCAGATGGTATGAACCCGCAGCAAGTTGGTCAAACGTATAGCCTGCGTTACCACCAGTTACATAAGTAGCTCCACCATCCAGAGAGTATTGAAACGGTGCATTACCATTTAATGGTATGATTGAAATATTACCGTCTTTCTTACCGCAGCTTGCATCCAGAACAATCGTTCCATTGTTAATAAATGTAGGCGGAGTACAAACGGTTGGACAATTAGTAGATGCTAACACTTTTTCAACTACTTCTGATTCGCAATTGTTTGCGTCTTTCAATTTCATGTAGTAAGTTCCAGCAGGTAAATTTGAGAAAGTGTAGCCGTTACTTCCCCCGGAAACATATGAAACACCCCCATTTATTGAATAGACAAATGGGGCCACACCACTGGTAGGTTCAATCGTTATATTACCATCGCTATTGCCACAAGTAGGGGCTAGTGAAATTTGAGCGTTATTTAGAAATTTGATTTTACATTTCTTGTCGGGTAATACAGCGAAGGTTTGGATGACAGGCGTTGCTATATTATAGATGTTATTGCCTGGTTGACTGGCTTCTATTTTTACAATACCTAATCCGGTTGTGGTTATTGTATTTCCATTTAAGCTAGCAGGTCCTGAAATTATTTTAAACCTAACGGGTAGGTTAGAAGACGCAGTAGCATTTACTTGAAATGCAGAGTCATTTACTGTTTTGTTGCTAATCGGTTCGAATGTAATGTACTGATTTGTCAAAGCCGCACCCGTTCGTATTAAAATGATGGAGGTAAACGGCTGTAGTTCGATTGTATTATTGTATGAAATATTATTTAGGTCTGTGTATATGCCATCCAATTGAATTGTTTTCGCATTTCCTGAGGCGTTAAATTCAAATTTAATTTTATTGAGATTATTTATGGAGATATGTGTTTTGCGTGAATGTGCGTCTTGGTTCGCAAGGGTTTGCCATTGATCTAAGGAATAGAACTTGTTATCAGTTCCTTCAATTATACCGCCTCCTGGATAATTGTGGTAGGTAGGTACATTCGGATAGCCGTAGGTACTTATACCAGTTGGTTCATACAATGGTCTTGCATAATAATTACTATCGACAAGCCCAATGGAGGAAAGCGTGCTAAATTTTAGAAAGTATGAACTAATTAGCTCGGCGCTATCCGTTGCAAATAGTAGGTTTTGGCGTACACTAAGGTTACTGATTTGGTCAGTGTTTTCAGAGACCTTCAATTGTGCTACGGTGTTATCATACAGTGTATTGTTTGCAACTACCACTCCTTTCGGACTGCTCAGCCAAATACCTGCGTGTGAGCTATTTGCAACAGTATTTTTGGTGATGGATACGTTAGCTGATCCCCCGTCCATGTAAATGCCATGCACCTGTCCTGCATATGGATTCGTCGAATCTTCATTAGTGCCAAATAGATTTCCTGGTCCATTAATTACAATGTTTCCTGTTACAATCCGGTTTACTTTGTCCGTTTCTCCATAAGTATAAATCCCCCCGCCATCTGACTTGATCATGACGAAGTTTTCTACGAAATTGTTTTTTATCAATGTATTATTTCCAGAAAAGTGGATGCCGAGGTAGCCTGTATTTTTAATTTTATTGTTTTGTATAATTGATCCGTCACTGGTATAGGAAATAGCATTGTACTGGCCGTCCCCGGTTAAACCCATTCCAGCAATCATTCCAGTATTAATTATTGTGTTATTGGTAATTAACCAGTTACGGGTACTGCCTGCCTCGATTGCGTTATTATTGGTATTGGTAATACTACACCCTTCTACGGTGACCCTTCCTAGTGCAGACGCATTAGCATGTATTGCATCGATTCCAGAAAAATTAAAGTCGCAATTGGTGATAGAAATATTATCTGACGCATTGGTTATAAGAATGGCATTTGAATTTGCCCCGGTAAATGCCAGGTTATTAAATCTTAAAAAAGATTTTGATGAAATAGTCACCAGGTTTTCGATTGTACTTACTTCTACATTGGCATTACCCGGTAAAAACATTTTTATTTTTTTTGTAGCACTTTCATAGCACCATTCATTTGGAAGGCTTAGCGCATTTACATGGTTTTGAAAGAAGAAGCCGTGGTTGTCAATGATGTCATAGTAAGCAGTTGGGTGATTGGGTGCGATAAAATGATCAATGGTAACAGTCGAACCTGACTGCCCAATAATTCTTCCCCGATCTAAGATCCACTGATATTTTTTCATTACGATTTCGCCGCCTGTAAATGAAGGTAGTCCTGCTATTGCGCTACTTGTTAATGAGGTATACCCAACATGTGTTTGGTTTGTGAGAAAGCCGCCATTGCTTGCGGTTGCCTTTGGGTATCTACCTATCGGCTGTAACTCGCCGTCTACTACTACCATATTTATGTTTTCCGGGTAGGCGGGGTTGGAAAACTCGTAAATGTTATTTCTTGAAAATTTCCAATTACTCACAGACGTAAACCCTGTTATGATGGGTTTTTCGCCAGATCCGTAAGCGTCAAAAACAATTTGGTTAGATGCACTACCCGAATGATTTACAACCAATCCACCTGTAAAAGTTTCTCCCCGCTTCAGCAGAACACTGTCTCCGGGATTTAAAGCAACCGTATTGATTTTGATCAAGGTTTTCCACGGGGTACCTTGATTTTGTGCCTGCGCGGCAGTTCGGTTATCTGATCCCGTAGACGTTGATAAATAATAGGTTGCTGCATCAGCAACATAAAAAGTAAACAGAGAAATGAGTAGAACGATAGGTTTCATGGTAGTAGAATGTTTGTCTCCAAGAAGGAATTAACTGCTTACAAACGAGGCTGCATTTTAATAATTGCAAAAAATTTCAAGAGGGATATTCATTTACCTTTTTGGGTTGAGAAGAAAATTTTTTTGAAAATCAGAGTTGAATTAGGAAGATTCACTTAAAAAGTCCTTTTTCCGGATATATTGAAATTCAACTATTTAAGTTTTGGGTAGTAGGAGCTATCGCCTGTGATATTTTAAAAATCCATTAGCCAACTAATGGATTACTAGCCGATTAATAGTTGTTGAGGAAATTCAACAGTTTTTTGATTTTATAGATTTAGCGGCGTAAAGCTTGGCTATCAATAGTTTTTTGGCGACGACTTTGAAAGAAAATCAACTCTTTCTACATGATGATTATTGTCCTTGCAAGTGTAAAGCGGGTCTAAAATCTTTTTTTGAAGACATCTCAGACTTTTATTGTGAATTTTAAGGATCTGTGGCGCAATCTTTTTATAAGCTGTTGTAGTTCAACTTTTTGTGGTCATAAAGTACGGATTCAATTTTAGTTTAGATTCTTTGGGAACGACTTTTGTAATCTCATACGCGACAAATAATGTGTAAGAGATGGTAGAGGAAGGTGGCTTCACGTTTTGGTCTCATTGTCACTTGTTTGTAATGTGGTCATTTATAATTGATAGAATTTACAATGAGATGGTAAATCACAACACACTTACCATTGGGGAAGCTAATCTGACTTTCACGATCTGGGCAATCTAAATTATTTCGAGCTGCTTCAGTCGACCAGGTTGAACTCATTTAATTGAATTTCCATTCATCACCGTGGTAAGATTAACACAGTCTGTGGTGATGACCAGATTTTATTGTAAGAAGCTTTAAGCTTGGTAATAGTAAATCTAATATGAGTAGAAATAAGAAAAGCGAATTTAGCCAACAGGGGAATAATTTAATTATTGTCCTGATATCCAAATTTTTGCCCTACTGGCCATTGTTTATTATCCTGGTAGCTGTTTTTGTTGTAGCGGCAGTTTTTTACATTAAAAGGAGTGTTCCCCTCTATGAAGCCACAACAAGTATACTGTTCAAAGATGAAAAGAAAGGTTCGGATGAATCCAAGATTACAGAATCGCTGAATTACCTGTCTTCCAAAAAAATAGTTGAGAACGAAATTGAAGTACTCCATTCCAAATCTTTGATGAAGGAAGTGGTAAAAAGTTTGCGGCTTTATGCGCCGGTCTTCGATAATAAGAAGAGCAAGTCTCCAATGGCCTACCGTACGTCACCAGTTGAAGTAGAAGTTCGAAATATTGATTCTGTACCACAAGTAGAAAAAAAGGAATTTTTAGTAAACGATGCGGAAAAGTTCGTTCTTCTGGATGGTAAAAGATATGCTTTGAATACATGGGTTAACACTGATTTTGGAACGCTTCGATTTGTAAGAAGAGAAGGTGTTGCGAATACCAATCGCCCATATTTTTTGTCGCTGATTGAACCAAAAAGCGTTGTTCAAAATTATCTTGGAAGATTAAAAGTAACGCCTGTCAGTAAGTTGTCTTCAGTAGTTATCCTTAGGCTTGTAGATGAGGTTCCTAAAAGAGCGGAAGATATACTAAGTAGTTTAATTAACTCTTACAACAAAGTTTCCAATAGTGAAAAGGAGAGTCTAGCTGAAAATACTTTGTCGTTTGTAGATGAGCGTTTGAAGGCGGTTAAGCACGACTTGGATTCAATTGAAAAAAGAGTTCAGCGGTATAAATCATCGGAGTCGGCTATAGATATTAGTCAACAAGGTAATTTGTATTTGCAGAATGTAAGTACCAATGACCAGAAGTTGAGTGAGATTAATATTCAACTTGCTGTTTTGAACCAGGTAGAAAAGTTTGCAGCAAGTAATAACAACCAAAGTGGTATTGTTCCTTCTACACTTGGTGTTAGTGACCCGCTGCTAAATGAATTACTTCAGCGTTTATACCAGGCCGAAATTGAGTATGAGAAAATCAAACGAACGACTGGGGAAAATAATCCTACGCTTGTTTCCATCGCTGATGAGATCAACAAAATTCGTCCAAGTATTTTACAAAATATTCGAAGCCAGAGAAAAAGCCTGGAAGCTAGCCGAAATAATTTAAGTGCTACCAATGGCTCGTATACCAACACGATTCAATCTATTCCAAGAAAGGAAAGAGACCTACTAGAAATCAGCCGAGAACAGAACATAAAAACGAACGTATATAATTTTCTGCTTCAGAAACGTGAAGAGACTAGTTTTTCTAACCTGCCATCTTCTCTCGACTACCGCATTGTAGATCGTCCGGATGCATCGCTTACACCTGTTAGCCCTAATAAAAAGATTATTTATTTGTCAGCAATTCTGGGGGCAATTATTATTGGGGTTTGTATTGTTTTGCTACGCGAAATATTTAATCAGAAAGTTGCCTTGCGCGATGATATTGAAAGTTTCACTTCTGCTCCAATTATAGGTGAAATAGCTTTTAGGGATAACAAAGATTCATATTTACTCAATAAAGGAGAAGATGTTTTTCTATCAGATCAATTTCAGCGCCTGAGGACATCCTTTCATTACTTAGGAATTACTTCGTCAAAAAAGAAAATACTGATTACTTCTACAATTTCCGGCGAAGGGAAAAGTTTTACCGCTTCTAATTTAAGCCTAACCATTGCCAGCTCAGGCAAAAGAGTTGTATTACTTGAGGCTGATTTAAGTAATCCTTCGCTCTACCAGGAATTTGGTAATAAGGGAATAAAGGGTATCACGAATTATTTACGCTCCGAAGTGGAGGCTGAATCCATTATTAAGGAAACGGAATATCCAAACCTGTTTATTATACCTGCTGGCCCACCAACCAACAAGTCTTCTGCATTATTAAGTAATGGTAGGATAGAATTATTGCTAAGACATCTTGAAACCAATTTTGACTATATCATCATCGATTCGGCACCGGTCGGGCTCCTTACCGACGCTTATATTTTGTCTCCTTTTTGTGATGCGACACTGTACATAGTTCGCCAAAATTATAGTCCAAAAGATTTTATTAAACGGATCATCAATGAAAATGATCGTTTAAATCGTCTTAAGAATCTCGCCATTGTGTTTAATGGACTTCAACCCAAGGCATTTAGCCTTGATAAGTATGGCTATGCTGGCTATGGTTACGGCTACCATAACAATGGAAATAGTAAGAAGGGTAAGCTACCTGCAGGAGGTTTTTAGTCAGCAGGAATGTATTCGCTTTCGCTCAAATTGTTGCATACATAATAATGTAGAGCATGCGCTTAAACATCCTTCACTTAGTCCAATCGAAGCGGAAGTTCTCAAAACAGAATTTTGGTTGTGACTGAGATAGGCGAAGCCGTGTGGCATTTTCGTATATTGCCCCAATGCGTTTCTTAAAAATTTAATTATTCTAAATGATAGAAGGTAAATCAATACTTGTTACAGGCGGAGCTGGTTTCATTGGTTCAAATTTGTGCGAAGAGCTACTCGCCCATGGCAATAAGGTCAGGTGTCTTGATAACTTCGCTACTGGTAAAAAAGAAAACATTGAGGGTTTTCTAAGTAATCCAAATTTCACTCTTTTAACCGGCGACATTCGAAATCCGGAAGACTGCGCTGCCGCTACTGAAGGGGCAGATTACGTGTTACACCAGGCTGCATTAGGTTCGGTTCCTCGCTCAATCCAGGATCCTGTAACTACAAATGCTGTGAATGTGTCCGGGTTTTTAAATATGTTGGTGGCAGCCCGGGACGCCAAGGTAAAACGTTTTATTTACGCTGCAAGTTCATCAACCTACGGCGACTCCGAAACGCTGCCAAAAGTTGAGGAGGTGATCGGAAAGCCATTGTCTCCCTACGCAATTACCAAATATGTGAATGAATTGTATGCGGATATATTTTACAAGACTTATGGGCTTGATACAGTAGGACTGCGTTACTTTAATGTCTTCGGTAGAAAGCAGGATCCCAATGGTGCGTATGCTGCAGTAATTCCAAAGTTTGTCATTCAGTTTATGCAATACCAGTCACCTATCATTAACGGTGATGGTAACTTTTCTCGCGACTTTACTTACGTGGATAATGTAGTCCAAATGAACATGCTTGCATTAGAAACGGAAGATAGAGATGCACTTAACACTGTATATAATGTTGCTTTTGGCGAGAGAACGACATTGAACGATTTAATTGTTAACCTACAATCTGAACTTAGTAAATACGATCAGAAGATTGCAGACGTGCAAGTAGTGTATGGCCCACACCGTGGTGGCGATATTCCACATTCACTGGCTTCTATTGAAAAAGCAAGGAAGTATTTAAAATATAATCCCAAATTCAACTTAAGCGAAGGTTTGCGATTAGCAGTTGAATGGTATTGGCAGAATCTTCAGCAAAAAGAAAAAACTGTTGCTCCAGTTAGTCTTGTTTGATTTGTAGGTGAAATAAATGAATATTTTTTCGGTTCCTTTTTCCTCTTTAAAGTCGTTTTTAAACAAAGGACATGCCCGTAGTGTAAGCGCCAAAAAGAACATTATTTCTTCTTTTTTAATTAGGGGTGGCAGTATTATCATCAGCCTTGTTTTATTACCTCTAACCATTCATTATGTTAATCCAACTCAATATGGTATCTGGCTAACCTTAAGTTCAATTATTGGGTGGTTTGGGTTTTTTGATATCGGTTTTGGGAGTGGTCTTCGCAATAAATTTGCTGAAGCGGTTGCAAAAGGAGAGTATGAGTTGGCGCGTATTTACGTAAGTACAACCTATGCGATATTGGCTATTATTATTGTAATTGTTCTGTTGCTATTTTTTCTTATAAATCCTTTTTTGGATTGGACTGCAATACTTAATACGCCTATCAATCTTATCAACGAATTAAGGGTTTTGGTGCTGGTTGTTTTTGTGTTCTTCTGTGTCCAATTTGTACTTCAGTTGATAACAACCATTTTGACGGCCAACCAGGAACCTGCTAAAGCATCTCTTTTTAATTTTATTGGTAGCCTGCTCTCATTGATTATCATATTCCTGCTTACAAAGTTTACTAAGGGTAACTTGTTATATCTCGGAATTGCGTTTTCTGCTACACCCGTTATCGTATTACTATTTGCCAGTGCATGGTGTTTCATGGGCAGTTATAGTAAGTATCGGCCCTCTATAAGTCTTGTAAGGTTTGCCCATGCTAAAGATTTAATGAGTGTTGGGCTGAAATTTTTCATCTTGCAGATATCCTTTATCATTATTTACCAAACTGACAACATCATCATATCCCAGCTTTTTGGACCAGCACAGGTTACTCCGTACAATATTGTTTACAAGTATTTTGGTGTCATTCCTATGATTTATGGAATAGTTCTTACGCCATTTTGGAGTGCATTTACAGAAGCATGGGTGAAGCAAGATATTCCATGGATCAAGAATACTATGCGAAAACTACAGCGTTTTTGGTTGGCTATTGCTGCCATCACTATGGTTATGTTTTTTTTGTCGGGTTTAATATATACGCTATGGGTGGGTGATGAAGTCGTGATCCCTAAAAACCTTTCATTATTCATGGCGCTGTATGTTTTAATCAATGCCTGGAACGGTATATACAGTCAGTTTTTAAATGGAATTGGGAAGGTAAAGTTGCAACTGATCGCAGGAGTGATCGGAATGATTATTAATATACCACTAGCTTTCTTTTTAGGTAAGACTATTGGAATAGTAGGGGTCGTTTTAGCTAACGCAATTCTGGGTATCGTAAATGTAACCTGGGGCTTCACCCAGTATAATAAAATAATAAATAATAGAGCAACCGGCATTTGGGCTAAATAGACCGTTTAGGGTTTAGTCCGATGTTTAATTTAAAATGCTGCTACTAGTTTTTAAATCATGATGGTGTCACGAAAGCCCCGCGTTTTATGGTTTACCAATACGCCTTCATCTGCTGCTGCGTATTTACAATTACCTACCATAGGCGGTGGATGGATAAATTCGTTAGAGGAAAAGCTTAAAGAGACTGGTGATATTGACCTGGCAGTTGCTTTTCGACATGGACATGAGAAACTGAATAAATTTATTTACCAGGATACCACTTATTATGCTATTCCTGATACGACCTCTAAAATTGATCGGTATATTTCAAGGCATTTAATGCGAATTGACAATAAGGAATTGGTCAAATACTGCCTGGAAATAGTTGCAGATTTTAAGCCCGATATTATCAACATATTTGGAACTGAAGATGGTTTTGGATTGATTGCAAATCAAGTGAATGTTCCAGTTATTGTTCACATACAAGGCATATTGACTGTATATGAATTAAAATGGTTTTCAGGAAATGTGAGTAAAGCTGATTTAGCGAGATATTCCAATGTAAAGAGTTTTATACAGGCTACGAGTTTGCTTCACAATTATCATTATATAAAATCTGCCGCATCCCGTGAAAGGGAAATTTTTAAAATAAACAGCTTCTTTTTTGGGCGTACCGATTGGGATAGAAGAGTCACGGCTGTGCTTTCGCCTTTAGCGCAATATCATGTTAGTAACGAATTGCTACGTAAAGAATTTTACCAGGCAGAGTGGGTTTCTACTCAGCGAGGAAAGAAGCGATTTATTTCTACGATCCAGGCGAATATTTATAAGGGTTTGGAAACAATACTAGAAGCTGCACTTTTGTTGAAACAGCTTAACCGGTTTGAATTTGAATGGTACATTGTGGGAATACCGGTAGACAGTATTTTAATACGTATCTACGAAGACAAAGTAGGTAAGAAGTTTTCTGATGGAGGGATTGTTTTTGTTGGTCGGGTGGAGGCAGCTGCCTTACGCGACCTGGAAATGAATGCGGACATTTTTATCCATCCGTCTCACATCGATAATAGCCCGAATAGCGTGTGCGAAGCGATGTTGCTTGGAATGCCTGTTATTGCTACTTATGCCGGAGGCACAGGCTCGCTTCTGGAGAATAAGAAAGAAGGATTATTAATTCAGGATGGTGATCCATATTCGCTGGCTGGTTCAGTAATTGAGCTGGCAGAGAATCCAGACTTCGCGCAGAGTTTAGGGGCAAAGGCGCGGCAACGTGCTCTTGAACGGCACAATCCAGATACCATTGTTCGAAACGTTGTGGAGGTATACAAGACAGTTATCGCGCAGCACTCCAACTCAGTACCCAGTAATACTTTTTCAAGTTAGGTATTCATGGTTTTAACAAACGATAATAATATTTCCACTGATTCTTTGACAGGTGAACTATCGGGATTGGATAAAATCATTCAAAACTTACTCTTAGTTTTAATCCCTTTTTATCCTGTCTGGGCGTGGTTATGTGTTATCCTGATTCACAAGCAAGTGGAGTTCGTAACTACGATCGTTCTTTTGCCGTTGGTTCTATACTTTATTATTTATGTAAATAAAAGACTACCCAAATATTTACTTTTTTATATTGGATTTACGTTTTACCATTTGTTTTCTGCTTTCATTAATAATACAGTACCCTCGGATGCTAATAAAATATATTTCGTTCTGTATGATCCCAATGTGCTCGCTTGCTTGTTTTTTATCATAATAGAATACACTTCTTTTGATGAACGCTTCATAAAGAAGATGACTGTTCTGATTTTATCAGTTGTTTTCTTGTCTTTTATTATAAGCATGGTACAGGTCAAAATTCCTACGTTTTGGTTTAATATGAACGCGGACGAAGATTTGATGTTTATTGGTGAAAGTCGGAACTACTCTATTTTTAGTTGGACTAATTTGAATACAGTCGGTATTACTTTTCCGATTTTTATTTCTATTATGCTGGCGATGTATCTGAAGAATCGATTCTTGCTTCCAATTATAATTATTTGTGGCATTGTAGTTTCCTTTTTGTCTCGTACGCGTTACGCAATGATTTCTGTAATTATCGCGTTATCTCAAATTTTCTTAAATGGAGGCACTTCCCTTAAAAAGCGACTTTCTTATCTTTTAGTTTTGATCGGTATTTTTGGCTTGATCATGATTGTAGCGCATTCTGTTGGGTTTGATATCAACGAAGTGATTGACGAGAGAATCCTGGAGAAAAGTTCCGATATGGGTTCTGCGAAAGTAAGACTGCTTTCCTACGATGTTTTCATGCAGGTATTTCCCGAAAGCCCCATTCTTGGCGTAGGTCCTGAAACACGTGATGATGTGATTTACCTGTTAGCCGGAGAAGCACCGGTAATTCATGTGGGCTACCTGTGCTACCTGTATTATTATGGCATTGTGGGTTGCTTTTTCATTTTCATGAGTTTTTTCTTTTTGTTAAGAACTGCCTGGCAGGTAGGGAGAAGGTCAAATTTCTGGGGCAGCTTCTATGGAATTCTATCATTTTGCCTGGCCAACTGGACTCTTGTTTATTTTAATTTAAGTGAAATGGGTGTGGTACTCGCCGTTATTTATTTAAAGTTTTTTCTTTACCGGGATAGTATTGATCATTCGGATTTAGACGATGAAGAAGAGGCGCTGTATTTCAACAGAGACTTAACACCTATCCAATCGTCCTCCGCGAGATAATTTCAGGTAACTTCTAATGGAAAAAAATAAAATTAATCGACTATTTAATGACAACGGCAGTTGGTGGATCAATAGGTATGATGAATTTCGCCTTTCTGGTTTTAGGGCTATCTCTGGGTTTTTTGCAAAAATAAATGCTGGTTTTAGAGGTGTACATATACACAACACTTGTAATTTTTTTGGTTTGCCACATTTTCATCGCCATCCCTTTTCAAAGATTGTGGTTGGTGAGAACTGTACCTTCCGCTCAGATCATACCAGCAATTTAATTGGTGTGAACAGGCCTTGTATTTTATCCACGCATAGCAATCAGGCAGTAATAAACATTGGGGCCAATTGCGGCTTTAGCGGCACCACAATAGGAGCCGCGCAGGAAATACGAATTGGTGATAATGTATTATGTGGCGCCAATTCGGTGATTACAGATTTCGACTGGCATCTTGATGTGAGCGGAACGCAACCAAGCCCTGTCATCATTCATAACAACGTATGGATAGGATTGAATGTGGTAGTATTAAAAGGAGTGGAAATCGGAGAAAATTCAATTATCGGAGCAAATAGCCTCGTAGTAAGCAATATACCGGCGAACGTAATTGCAGGCGGTAACCCTTGCAGGGTTTTAAAAGTATTGGCGACATGATGATTGTGATTTTCGGTGACCTTTTTACTTTTCCAGATGGTAGTGCAGCAACAAATCGGGTGTATACTTATGCAAAAGGATTTGTGGAGAACGGAATCAATGTGCATGTCATTTGTTCAATGAGTTATTATTCCGATAATAAGAACGGAGTAGTTGACGGCATTCACTATTATATCCCATTTACTCCAAAGCAGAGAAGCAGCTCCTTTTTTCAACGTCGGTGGCAAAATATGATTAAGTACGTTCGTACATTTATTTACGTTCGTAGATTGAAGAAGGACAATAATATTATTGCGATCAATAATTGGAGTAACTTATTAATAACACAATTGTTTGGGTATATACTGGCTAAAATGTGCAATGCTAAGTTGGTTGTGGAAACTAGTGAACATCCTCTCAGAGATTTTCAGGGAGGTTTCTTTAAACGGCTTCAAGGAAATGTAAAGTTTTTGATAGAAACTTACATTTCTGACGGTATCATTTGTATTTCTCATCATTTGATTAATTTTTATAGAAGTAAGGGAATAGCCGACAAAAAACTCTTTCTTGTCCCGAGTACCGTTGATCCAAACAGATTTAACAGGGTTTCGGCTAAGCCTTTTGAGCATCGATATGTGGGGTATTTTGGAAGTTTGACATTTGATCGCGATCACATTCACATTCTTGTTCAGGCGTTTGCAATTTTTTGCAAAAAGCACCCTGACGTACACATTATTCTCGGCGGATTTTCATCTGATACAGAAAAAGGAAAACTGGTTTCCCTGATTGAGCAGCTGGATTTGGTTCAACGCGTACATATTCTAGGGTATTTAAAAAGAGAAGATATTGCCAACTATGTAGCAAATGCAGATTTACTGGTGATGGTTAGAAGTAATGATCCACATACCCAGGTATCCTATCCATCCAAGCTCACTGAATTTTTAGCCAGTTCAAGGCCGGTGATTTCGGTTAATGTCGGCGAAATTCCGTTATATATGAAAGATGAGGAGGAAGTCTTTCTAGTGGCGCCCGGAGACGTTGATGCTTTGGCTGGAAGAATGGATTATGTTTTCAATAATTATGACCACGCACTTGATGTGGGAAAAAGGGGGAGAAAGTTAACTGAAACAATTTTTAATTACCAATATCAGGCAAAACGGATGATAGATTATATCCTTGCCCGTTAATAAGCGAATTTAAAATACTTTTCCAGGAACGATGTTGTTTAATAGTCTCCATTTCTTTTTTTTCTTCATTGTAGTTACGACGCTTTATTTCATTATACCACACAAATACAGGTGGTTTATGTTGCTGACAGCAAGTTGCTACTTCTATATGGTTTTTGTTCCAGTGTACATCCTTATTCTTGGAGGAACAATTGTTATTGACTACTTCGCCGGTATTCTACTGGAAGACACTGAGGGCAGACGACGGAAGTTTTACCTGGTAGCGAGCCTTGTTGCTAATATTGGCGTACTGGCTATTTTTAAATACTATAATTTTTTAAACGATAATCTTTCCCAACTTTTGAGTGCGGTGGGGTATCAAAATAGCATTCCAAGGTTAGGTATTCTTCTACCCATTGGGTTATCGTTTCACACTTTTCAGGCAATGAGTTATACCATTGAGGTGTATCGCAAAAAGCAAAAAGCTGAACGGCATTTTGGAATATATGCGCTGTATGTAATGTTTTACCCCCAGTTGGTAGCGGGGCCGATTGAGCGCCCCCAAAACATGCTGCATCAATTTTACGAAAAGCATTATTTCGATTTTCAGCGCGTTGTGGATGGATTAAAATTGATGCTATGGGGCTTGTTTATCAAATTAGTTATTGCCGACCGGCTGGCAATTTATGTAAATGCAGTTTACAATAACGCCGATAAACATTCTGGGGTTACACTTGCCGTTGCCACTGTCTTTTTTGCTTTCCAAATTTATTGCGATTTCTCAGGGTATAGTAATATCGCAATTGGCGCGGCCAGGGTAATGGGGTTTAAATTGATGACAAACTTCAATCGGCCTTACTTTGCACGTTCCATCTCGGAATTTTGGAAGCGCTGGCATATTTCATTGTCTACCTGGTTTACTGACTACTTGTATATCCCGCTTGGTGGTAACAGGGTAACTGTTCCTCGGTGGTATTTCAATTTGTTTGTTGTTTTTCTTGTCAGTGGTTTATGGCATGGAGCCAATTGGACATTTATTATATGGGGCGCCATCAATGGATTTTATCTTGTCTTCGCTATTGTAACGGCTAAGTGGCGTAAAAGACTTACTGCCTTAGTTCGTCTTGATCAATTTCCTACCGCCGAACGTTATGTTCAAATAATCACAACTTTTGCTTTAGCCTGTTTTGCCTGGATATTTTTTAGAGCTAATTCCAGCCAGGATGGTTTTCTGATTGTTCAGCGTATTTTCCAGTTTGAAGGGCCATTTTATATGGGCGAATTGCAACAATTTGGCTACAGTATTTTAGGTATTTTGTGCTTATTGTTGATTGAAAGTAGGCAAGAGTATTTCCTTCATTCTGCACTTCCTTTTAAATCTGGGTTTTGGTTAAAAGAACAATTTGCATATGCCATACTCATTATACTTATTTTAATGATTGGTGTTTTTGATAGCAGACAATTTATTTATTTCCAGTTTTAAGCGTATATGAGGAACAAGTTTGTTCGGGTGGCAGTGTTTGTATTGATCGTGTTTTTGATGGATAGAATGATCGGTATCGTTTGTGAGAAATTGTACCATAAATCGAATGATTTTACGATTCACAAGCTTTGTTATACGATTGACTCCACCAAAGAGGAACTTTTGGTATATGGTAGCAGCCGGGCGCAACATCATTTTATTCCAACGATCATATCCCAACAAACCGGTATGAGAACGTACAACTGCGGGTTTGGTGGCAGGGGATTGCTGTTTTCGTTCTTACAGTTAAATGAAACACTGAAACGATACCAGCCGAAGATGGTTGTGCTGGAGGTGTCACCAAACATTTTAATAGATAAAGACTCGGAGGAAAAGTTGAAGATATTGTTGCCCTTTAATCGCCGGGATGGGTTGATACATGATGCACTTACTAAAGGTGATGCTTATGAAAAAATAAAACTACTTTCTTCTATCTATCCTTACAATTCCACCATCGCGTCCCTCGTTTCCAGTATACGTAGAACCAACGTTGATTCCGCAAATGGATTTATTCCTTTAACGGGGACAATTGATACAGTTGGATTAACATCAAAGATTGCATCTTCCTTTGAAACCTCTGTTATTCCAAAAGAGCGATTGGATGAAATCGGAGACATTGTGGAGCTTTGCAAGAAACACAATGTGCGTTTAATCATTGTTGCTTCTCCTGTGTTTCAAACAAGTGCGGTTTACGATACCCTGATGCAACAAATTGCCAACACTTGTAATCAATTTGAAATTGTTTCTTTTTGGGACTTTACCAAAGCGGAGGGGTTTTACCAAAATGGTTCATTATTTAGAGATAACCTGCATTTGAATAGTCACGGTGCTGTTCAATTCTCGGAAATGTTTTCAAAGAAAGTAAACGAATTGTCGCTTGCCAGAGTCGATGATAATGTTCACTAACACAAACCCTTTTTAATTTAGTTTACTACACAAAATGAAGTTTTGCTTTTTTGGACATATTTATCCTGCAATGATTGGGAAAACACAGGGTGGTGGAGAATTGCAGATTTATTTGCTTGCAAAATCTTTGGCGTTGCATGGTCACGAGGTCACCATTATTGACCCTTATTCGGATCATGACTACATTTCACCTGAAGGAATAAGACTTGTAACGGTACCTGAATGGAAAAAGGGGACAAAAGCATTACGGTTTTTTATGTATAGGCTTCCTGCACTTAAAAAAATTTTCAGGGCACAACAGGCTGACTACTTCTATGTGCGTATGAGAAGCTTTGCACATTTAATTCCATATTTCATTGCTAAGAAACAAGGTAAAAAGTTTATACAGGGTGTTGCTTCAGATATAGATGTGTTAAGTGCGGGACAAAAATTTAAATATGAGTATCGATCACACTTTAATTTATTTCGATTTTTAACTGAGCATTTACCCTGTGATCTTGCTTTTAATTACTTGATTAAAAAGTCAGACTACGTTGCACTTCAGCACACCGGACAACATTTTAAATCGTCAAAAGGAAATGGCAAGCAGGTTATATTTTCAAACATTATAGATATCACTAAGTTGCCACCTGTGAACGAGGCAAAGCATGATTACTTCATTTATGTAGGTTCTTTAACCATGCTTAAGGGGGCTGATAACCTGTTGAAGTTAATTAACACGCTTAGCCCAAATGTCCAGATCATGATTGTGGGTATGCCGAAAGATGAAGAGCCGAAGCGTATCTACGAGGCACTAGGTAAGAAGCCCAACGTGCTGTTGAAAGGGCACCAGGCGCATCATGAAACATTGAATTTGATTTCAAAAGCAAAGGCACTTATCAATACTTCCTATTTTGAAGGGTTTCCAAATATTTACCTGGAGGCGTGGGGTACGGGTGTTCCGGTAATATCGCTTAATGTAAACCCGGGGGATATTATTGAAAAAAACAACCTGGGTGTTTGTTGCAACGGTGACCTGCACAAAATGAAAATGGCAATAGAACAATTTGACCAAAAGGGTTTCAACAGTGCAAGCCTCACATCCTACGTAAAAAACAACCACGACTTTGAAGGCGCCGCTGAACGGTTTTTGAAAGTTATTGAGGCATAAAAGTTTTCGCAGTTGATAGGACTGCACTGACACACTTTTCCAATTTTATGAAAATACTTTTTTGTACTGATACGTTTGCTTCAGGTGGAAAGGAAAGAATGCTGATGGAGCTAATGAAAGGACTCGCCAAAAAGCAGGAGATCGAATTTGAATTACTCGTGTTAAGTGATGCAATTCACTTTAATGAGATTTATGAGCTAGGTATCAGGGTTCATAAAATTGTTAGGAAAACAAAGAAGGATTTTTCGGTTTTTAAAAAGGTATATGATATCTGCAGAAAGTACCAGCCAGACATGGTACATTGCTGGGATAGCATGTCGGCAGTTTACCTGGTTCCTGTTTTAAAAGTATTGAAGATTAAACTGATCAATTGCATGGTGCAAGATGCCCCAGCAAAGACTGGATTTTCAAATAAGAACTGGGTACGCGGTCGGCTTACGTTTCCTTTTTCAGACATTATCATTGGAAATTGTGAAGCTGGTTTGTCTGCATACAATGTTCCAAGAAAAAAGTCACTCTGTATTCCAAACGGGTTTGATTTTCGGCGTGTTGAAAATTTGAACGGCCATTCTAATTTAAGGAAATCACTGGCTATCCAAACCAAATTTGTGGTAGCAATGGTTGCCACCTTTTCTTCTTTTAAAGATTATGCTACTTTTTTTGCTGCAGCGCAGTTGGTGCTCGATAGCAGGAAAGATGTAACCTTTCTTGCGCTGGGAAAAAACACCGACTCTAACGAGGCAAAGAGTTTTATTCAGCCTCATTATCAAGACTGCTTTAGACTTCTTGGAACACGAACCGATGTGGAGGCAATTATAAACATTATTGATGTTGGCGTTCTGGCAACTTTTACCGAGGGTATCTCCAATTCTATCATGGAATATATGGCATTGGGTAAACCAGTAGTCGCCACAGTGGGAGGTGGTACGAGTGAAATACTATTGGACACGATAACCGGTTATTTAGCCAAACCACGCGACGCTCAAGACATGGCCGACAAGATAAACACGCTTTTAAACAATGATCAACTAAGGTTTACAATGGGAGCTGCGGGTAAAGCTCGAGTGTACGAAGATTTTACTATCGAAAAGATGGTTGAGGGTTTCATGAACAGTTATAAAATGATTGCGTAGCCTCCAAGGTCATTATAGACATTTGGTTCGTAAGGTGAAGTGGAAATGAATAAATTGAAAATTGGTGTCCTGGTACATGATTTTAATGCTCCGGCGTGGGCGTTTAAGATGATTGAGCGGATTGTGCAATCTGATTTTGCTGAAGTTAGGTTGGTTGTAAAAAAGAAAAAAAGTGTTTTACCTGCGACATCTTTTTTAAAAAAATTAGGGCGCCTGGATAAATATTCACTTTATAAGGTTTACAAGAAATATGAAGCAAAAGCATTTAAAGTTTCTCCCGACGCTTTCGAACAGAAAGATCTTTCAACATTCATTGGTTCGGTACCTGTAATTGAAGTTACCTGTAACAATGCACCTGGTGCTGAAGTAATCAGCAAGAAGGATGTCGCCGTAATCGGCGATTACAGCATAGATGTTTTTATAAAATTAGGTTTCGGTGATTTACGTGGAGATATTTTAACGGCAGCCCGCCTAGGCATTTGGTCATTTCACCATGGCGATAATTTTCAGTACCGCGGTGGACCAGCCGGGTTTTGGGAGTTTTTCAAACGTGAACGTGGCATTGGATCGATATTGGAAATATTAACTGAGGATATTGATGGCGGCCAGGTACTATTCCGTTCATGGTCTACCATTCATTCCACGCAGGTGGAAACCCTTAATAGTTATTACTGGAAAAGTTCGCTATTTGTTTTTAGGAAATTGAACGAACTGCATCGCCTGGGTGCTGAAGCGTTTGTCAAAAAATTGCAGTCACAAAATGACGATCTCCTTTTTTACTCAAAACAATTATACACGCTTCCGCGCAACCGTTCGTTTCTAAAACTTTTAACAACGCATGTTTTACACAAAACATATTTCAAAATTTGGAAGCGATTTAATTTCGAGCAGTGGATTTTGCTTTACGCTTTTAGTAAGGATGATAGCCCGACGAACGCTCTTTATAGCTACAAACGTATTACGCCCCCAAAAGACAGGTTTTGGGCAGACCCCTGCGTGATTTATGATCAGGGTCGGTATTTCGTTTTTTTTGAAGAATACTTTCTTAAAAATTATAAAGGACATATTTCAGTTTTGGAAATAGACGAGACTGGCAAGGTTCTTTCTACCCAGAACGTTTTAGAGAAAGCCTATCATCTTTCTTACCCATTCGTGTTTACATACCAAGATTCATTTTACATGATTCCAGAGACGGCTGAAAACTCAACAATCGAATTGTATAAAGCCAAAAGTTTTCCATTGGAATGGGAATTGGAAAAGGTGTTGATGAATAATGTAAAAGCTTTCGACACGACCATATATGTGGATGAACACGGCGTTTGGATGTTTACAAACATCGCGGAAATTGAAGGAGCGCCGGTAAACGATGAGTTGTTTTTGTTTTCATCTAACGAATTGGTGAGTGACGATTGGAATGCGCACCCTGGCAATCCAATTGTGTCTGATGTTCGGTCGGCTCGGTCGGCTGGTAAGCTTTTTAAGCACCATGATAAACTGTACAGGCCATCGCAGGATTGCTCGTATCGCTACGGACACTCTACAGTAATAAATGAAGTATTGATTTTGAATGAAGAAGAGTATAAGGAACGGAAAGTGTCAGCCATATCACCTGATTGGGCTGCTGACATGGTAGGTACGCACACACTTTCTCACGAGAATAAACTGACCGTGATTGATGGATTGATAAAACGTACGAAACTTGGATCAATGCTCCTATTTTTTATGACGGATGTCAATAGCATGAACTTAATTTTTATTTAAACGACAAGAAAAAATGTGTGGCATTGCAGGCTTTTGCGATTTTAATAAACAACTGAACAGGGACCATCTTGTATCAGCCACCAATGTGCTGGAGCACCGTGGACCTGATAGTACCGATGTAGCTTTTTTTGAAACCAATCAAACAACGATAGGTTTTGGTCATCGGCGACTTTCCATAATGGATGTATCCAGCAATGGAAGCCAGCCTATGTACAATGATGATAAAAGTATTGTCATCATTCTGAATGGCGAGGTGTACAATTTTAAAGAAATCAGGAAGGAACTTATTGAGATAGGATATTCTTTTCATTCTGATTCAGATACTGAGGTAATACTAAAGGCATATGAAGCTTATGGAATAAACGTGGTGCACAAGTTCATCGGCATGTTTGCCTATGCTATCTACGATATGAAGAAGCAGGAGATTTACATTCTGCGTGACCGTGCGGGAGTTAAGCCTCTCTATTACTACCATAAAAACAACACGTTTCTTTTTGGTTCCGAGCTTAAGTCTCTATACACCTACCCGGTGTTCGAAAAGGAGATTAATAAACAAGCGGTATCGCTGTATTTTAAATATGGATACATCAGGGCTCCGCATACTATTTTCAACAATACTTTTAAGGTTCAACCGGGTCATTACATTAAGATAGATGTAGCAAAAAATGTAATAGAAGATATTAAGTACTACGATGTATTGGATTACTACAACAAGCCTAAGCTGAAGATTTCGGAAGAGGATGCGATGGAGGAAATAGACAAACTTTTCACCTCTGCTTTTCAGTATAGAATGGTGAGCGATGTGCCGGTTGGTGTTTTTCTAAGTGGTGGATACGATAGTTCGGTGGTGGCTGGTGTGCTGCAACACAACAATACGCAGAAGATAAAAACTTTCACCATCGGGTTTCATGAGGCGAAGTTTAATGAAGCACCACACGCAAAAAAAGTGGCTGAATATCTTGGTACAGATCACCACGAATACTATTGCACTACAAAAGAAGCGCAGGATATACTACCATCGCTCCCCAATATTTATGATGAGCCTTTTGGTGACAGCTCAGCCATTCCAACTACATTGGTTAGCCAGTTTGCGCGAAAGGAAGTGACGGTAAGTTTATCGGCAGATGGAGGTGATGAAATCTTTGCCGGCTACACCAGGTATCTGCATATTTCTCAACTCAATAACATGTTGAGTAAAATTCCTGAAAGCCTAATGGGCATCGGAAAAAATATGTTGGACCTGTCTTTTAAAGTAGCGCCGCCATTAAAGCAAATTCATAAAGTTGGCAGGTTGTCTGAGTTACTGAGCACGTATAAAGACAATGGTCTTGCAGACATCTATAATCAGCATTACAACGTACGGGAGATAGCCCAGTTGTTGCCCGAATGCGACCAGCAAATCGGTTTGTTCAACGACATAGGAAAGATCAATAATGAAAACGATTTTATTAATACTTGCCTTGCGCTCGATTATAGATCGTACATGGTGGATGACATTTTAGTGAAGGTGGACAGGGCGACTATGAGCGTAGGCTTAGAAGGTCGTGAGCCTTTGTTGGACAATCGTATCGTTGAATTTGTAAGCCAGCTGCCATCCAGCCTTAAGTATAATAATGGTGATAAGAAATACATCATGAAGAAGATCACCCACAAGTATATTCCTAAAGAATTGCTTGACCGACCGAAAGCTGGGTTTTCTATTCCCATGAAAGACTGGCTGCGTACTGACTTGAAACATTACTTATTCGAGTACATCAACGAAAAACAATTGGCAAAACATAACCTCGTCAGTGTGCAGAAAGCCATCTCCGTGAGAGATGAATTTCTTGCCGGGAAAGACAACAGGGAAACGCAGGTATGGCTTTTATTGATGTTCCAAATGTGGTGGAACCGTTGGATGGAGCAGCAATAGTATAAAAAAAGAATTACGTTAATAAGAACAGTTTATCAGCAGAACGCATAATAGTGTCTGTGATGGCTTTAAGTAAATTAGGATGTGTGGAATAGCAGGGTTTTTACATTTTGACTCAGAGAGAACAGCAGGTCAACCAGTGATTAAAAGGATGGCTGATTCTATTGTTCATCGTGGACCGGATGATGAAGGTTATTATACAGAAGGTAATGTAGCCTTGGGCCACAGGCGACTTTCCATTATTGATTTATCTGCAGGTCAACAACCGATGTACAGTGATGATCAAAAGATCGTACTGGTTTTCAACGGTGAAATTTACAACTACATAGAACTACGTGAAGAACTGATACAGCTTGGCAATACGTTCGTTACCACATCAGATACCGAGGTAGTGATCAATGCTTACCGCACATGGGGGCTCGATTGTCAAAATCACTTTAATGGAATGTGGGCTTTTGCGTTATGGGATGAATCACTTAGCCGTTTGCTGGTATCAAGGGATAGGATAGGAGAGAAGCCACTGTATTATTCTACTTACGATAATACGTTCGTCTTTGGTTCAGAAATTAAGACAGTGGTAGCTTACGGCATTCCGGAAGAGCCTCGCTACGACATGACTGAATTGTACCTCACGTTGAGTTTTATTCCTGCACCATATACTTTTTACAAAAACATTTTCCAATTACAACCCGGCAGATTTTTACTGGTTGATAAAGACGGGTTACAGGAGAAGAAGTATTGGGATTTGCCGGACATCACTGAGAAGGATCTTACTAAAGACAAACAGTTTATCGAAAAAGAATTCGCTCGTTTGTTTGATGATTCGGTGCGGATAAGAATGAGAAGTGATGTAGAGTTTGGTGCGTTCTTAAGTGGCGGTTTAGATTCTTCTTGTGTTGTGGGCTCCATGTCAAACCATACTGCCAAGCCAATTGAAACCTTCACAATGGGTTTCGAAAATAAAAAGTATGACGAACGAAACCTTGCCAAGCTGGTTGCCGATAAATTTAAAACCAACCATCACGAAGGTGTAATAACGTCTGAACATTTTGATGAAGCCCTCAATAAAGTATTACACCATTACGATGATCCGTTTGGCGACGCATCTGCTATTCCGACAGGACATATTTCAAAGTATGCGGCAGAATACGTAAAGATGGTTTTAACAGGTGATGGCGGAGATGAAGTGCTATCGGGCTATACCATTTATCAGGGTGAAAAATTCGCGAAGCAATACCAGTCTTTGCCGGGGTCGGTTAGAAAGTTGTTACCGGCAATGGCTAAACTTTCAGCCACTCCACTAAGGGGAAATCTTCGTTATAAGTTGAACCGCATTGCAAAAGTTTTAGAGTCAAGCAATCAATCCTTTGAAGTGCGCCTACAAACAAAGCTTGCGCACACCTCGCCTGAAAACCTTTCAAAAATTATTTCGAAGCAATCTAACTCCCTCTCGTTTTTCGACTTTTACAAAAAGGCGATGAAGGATTGCAGGTTTACGGATCCTTTTTACAAGCTCATGTATTTTCAGCATAAGGTGACTTTGCCGGGAGATATGCTAACTAAAGTTGATCGCATGAGTATGGCGTATTCCATTGAAACGCGCATTCCATTCCTCGACCACCGCATCATTGAACTGTTGTATGGTGTGCACAAAAGCATTAAAACAAAAGGTTACATCAATAAAATTATTCTTAGGAATGCAGTGGCGAATCATTCATTACCAAAGGAGTTATTAGGTGCACCAAAAAAAGGTTTCAGTGTACCACTCAGAGATTGGTTTAAAGAAGATGATTTGAATAACCGGATCAAGGATATGCTTCTTAAGAATAACAACAATACCACCTATACCTCCAATGGAATTGAGCATTTGATCAACGAAAACAAAGACGGCAAATCTGACTTCGGAAATTTTATCTGGATGGTGATCGTACTTAGAAAATGGATGGACTCAAAACAATTGCAGACAGTTTAAATAGGATGTCAGCCAGGCCTGTGGTGAAAACAAAGACATATACACTTCCAAAAATGATGGTACTCGTTCCAAGTCTTGCTGTGGCTGGTGGAGTATCCAACTATTACAATACGCTTGGCTTTAACAACGATAAGCGCATCACCTACTTTGAGATCAGTAAATCGAAACAAGAGTCAATGCCTGCTATGTTGTTCAGATTGTTGACGAACTATGGTCGTTTCTTTTACAATCTTCTAAAATATAAGTATGAGGTTGTAATGGTAAATCCTTCGCTCGACCAGGGAAAGTCTTTTCATCGGGATTTGGTTTTTATAGGAATTGCACGGTTACTCAATCGTAAGACGATCGTGTTTTTTAGAGGTTGGTTTGAACCATATGAGGATGTAATCAAACGGAGTGCTTTCAAGTCTTTTTTGTTTCGAAACACTTATGCCAAGGCCGATCGTTATTTTGTTTTGGGCAACATTTTCAAAAAGAAGTTACTATCGTTAGGTGTACCAACTAAAAGCAATTTCACCCTTGAAACTACCGTGGCTGATTCGCGTTTTTTGCAAGAATTTACTTTGTCCGGTAAGCATGCTTCGTACGATGATGAAGTGCAGTTTCTTTTTTTGGGGAGAATAGAAAGGGAAAAAGGAATCTTCATAGCTATTGATGCTTTCAAAATTTTACAAACACGTTTTCCCGCACAACACATGCGTTTAAGCATTGCTGGTGATGGACCAGGGTTAACAGAGGTGAAGCAATACATTGAGCAATTAAGCATAAGGAACATAGTTGTACTTGGGCATGTAAGTGCTGATAAGAAAAAGAAAGTACTACTTGAGTCGCACATAATGTTACTGCCGAGTTACACGGAAGGATTACCCAATTGTATACTGGAAGGTATGCTGTACGGTATGCCAATCATAGCAAGGGCAACTGGTGGTATACCCGATGTGATTGCCAACGATGTGAATGGATTTATATCCGAGAGTTTTGATCCCGGTGTATTTGCAGACTACATGGCCAGGTTTATAGCAAATGCATCGTTATACCGCGAGATGGGAGAACGTAATCATTTCATCGCACTCAATCGCTTTACGCCTGAGATTGTAAAAGACAGGATGCTCACTCATTTCCAGGATTATTCAAAACATACCATTTGATGTTGGCGTACACACAGGCAGAAAGGGTAAATAAGAGCTCGTCACTTGCATCGAATGCAATATTGAACGAACGAGACCTGGATTTGATCGACAGGTTTTGCCTAACCTCTACGCTTACAACTTACGATCCCTACGATGTTTGGAAAACGCCTATGGGTTTAAAAGTAAAAGAGCTATTTAATTCAAGCAGAGTTTTAGGTGCTGCTCCGGCATTGGGATTTACACTCGCCGACCAGCTAATCAATAACAGGTCACGCATAGGATACAAAAAGCAGGAGTACCCAATTGCAAGGGGATTGGCTGCGCAAACTTTACTTCATTTATATATTAAAACAGGGAACACAAAATATTTAGGAGCAGCAGAATCAAACCTTGAGTGGCTGCGTTTAAATGTTTGTAAAGGGTACAGTGGAGCTTGTTGGGGCCTGGGTTTTAAGTGGCCTGCCGGTAAAGGCGTTATTTACGATGCCAACACACCGCACGTCACACATACGCCTTATGCGCTGGAGGCATTTCACTTGTACACGCAAATCACCAAGAGTACAAAGTATGTTGAGACGATAAAGAGTTGTTTTCTTTTTTATGAAAACGATTTACAGGTGATGTACGAAGATGACGATAGCATGGCAGTTTCTTATGGGCCATTCAGAGATAGAATTGTAACAAATGCCGTTGCTTATGCAATGTATTCTTACGCCCTCTTTCGCTCGTATTTTCCCGAGAAGAAAACTTACCTGGATCAAAAAATTCAGAAACTTTTTTCTTTCATCAAAACAAAGCAACTGGACGATGGATCGTGGCTGTATTCGCCAGATGATGAGCATTCATTCATCGACTGTTTTCATTCGTGCTTTGTCATGAAGAATTTATGGAAGACGAATCAAATCCTTCAACTAAATGGTGCCAAAGATCTGGTGACGAAAGGTTACGATTACCTCAACCAAAACTTTTTGGATAAGAACACTGGATTGTACAAGCGGTTTACCAAGAGTAATAAATTGTCGCTGGTGAAGTTTGATTTATACGACAATGCAGAAGTGCTGAGCCTGGCAAATGTACTGGGAGATGTGAAGCGGGTGGAAGGCCTCAGAGCTTCTATCCGAAAATATTTTGTGGCGGGTAAATCTGTTTACTCGGTCATTGATTTTATTGGTGTAAAAAGAAATAGAAATATGCTTCGGTGGGCAGTGATGCCTTACCTGCATGCGCTGTCAAGCTTCAAATAATTATAAAGGAATGTGTGGGATTTTAGGTTCAATTAATCATCATATCGACAACCGTGTTTTGGATACTATTAAACACCGGGGCCCTGATGATTTTGGTATGCAGAAAATTTTATTGAATGGTCATGATGTTCAATTGTGTCACCGTCGTTTGTCTATTATCGATCTGTCGCCGGCAGGACATCAGCCCATGAATACCACCTGTGGGCAATACGCGATCATTTTCAATGGTGAGATTTATAATCACCAGGATTTAAAAGACAAGTTACCTGCAGACATTACTTTCCGTGGTCATTCTGATACTGAAACCATGCTTTATTACCTGAAAACATTTGGTATTGAAGGCGTGAAGGATTTCAACGGCATCTTTTCGTTTGCCTTTGTTGATTACGCAAAGCAAGTAGTGTACTTAGCCCGCGATCCTTTTGGCGTTAAGCCGTTGTACTATCACTTGGGCAATAACACGATGACGTTTTCCTCTGAAATGCGGCCGATCAAAAAGCAGTTAGCAAACAATGGTAGCATCAACAAAGAGGCGATGGCGACGTTGCTTAGGCTACGATATAATCCATCGCCCGAAACAATTTATGCTGACATTCAGAAAGTAAAACCAGGGCATTACTTAGCCGCTGATTTAAGTGGCGCTCAGCTACACATTGCGCACACATGTTTCATTCATCAACTGCCCGCGACATTAAAGAGTAGTGAAGCGGAACTAAAGGAAGCGTACGGAAGAAAACTGGTAGAAGCCATTAACAGGCAACTGTTAGCTGACGTAGAAATAGGCGTGCTTTTAAGTGGCGGCATCGACTCAGCGGTAGTAGCTGCCTTGGCAAAGCGGCATACTCAAGGCAAGATGAAAGCATTCACAATTGGCTTCGAAGGCAACCATGCCGAAGATGAAATTGAAGATGCAGCAGAGACGGCTGAACTACTGCAACTGGATCATCACTATAAAAAAATAACGTTTACTGATTTTTTAAACACCATAAAAGAATGTGCACGCATCGTTGAAGAGCCACTGGCTACTACTTCAATTATACCGATGTATTTTCTGTCGGAGCTGGCTTCTAAACATGTGAAAGTTGTGATCACTGGCCAGGGTGCTGACGAGCCATTGGGTGGATATACACGGTATCGTTCAGAGTTGATTTACAAAAAAATACCGATGGGTTTGCAACAGATGCTGCAGCCTATTGCCAAGTTGGCTAGCTTCAAAAGTGAAAAAATATCGAGAGGGATAAATGCATTAGGAGTGAAGGATGAAATTGCCCGCTTTCTGAATGCGTATGAAATTTTCAACGAGTACGAAATAACGTGTCTTATAGGGGTGAAGGATAAAATAAGTTATCAACGAATTCAATACTTCTATGATGTATTGGGTTGTAAAAACAAAACAAACGCGGCTGAAAAAATGATGGCGCTGGATGCGCGGATGAACTTAGCGGATGATCTATTAAACTATACAGACAAAATCAGTATGCACTTTTCACTGGAGTGCAGAGTGCCCATGTTAGACCTGGAATTGGTAAGCTTTATTGAATCGTTACCGCCTTCAATGAAACTGAATCTCTCATCTGGCAAACTGATACACAAAGAATTTGCAAGTGCGCTTTTGCCCGATAAAATTATTAACCGGAAAAAGAAGGCTTTTCAATCACCTACCCGCACCTGGTTTAAAACAGAGGTTGACACCGTCAAGCAAATACTGTTAGCAAACGGTACAAACTTCTCAAGGCTATTTAACCAGAGGTATGTTGCGGAACTGATCGAAAAGCATCAAAACGGTTATAACATGGAAAAGCAAATTTTCCTTTTACTGTCCATATATTTTGTGGTTGACCATGTATAGTCACCGGCTATGCCGTTGATACGTTTATTCTCACGCATTAAATTAGCAGTCCTATGATTAAGTCTTTGTTCGCGAAGTACTCTCTGTACTCAAGGCGAAAGCGTTCACGCATCTTCAACTCCTACTTTAAAATTGGGCCCGAGACTACAATCCTTGACCTCGGTGGAGGCAATGGAAACCTGATTGCATCCATGGTTCCTTACAAGGGAAATATTTATGTAGCTGACTTTGACAGGAAGGATTTAGCAGAGGCAGCAAGCAAGGGTCTCAACATAATTCAGATGGATGAAAGTGGAAGAATTCCGATCCGTAAAAATCAATTTGACATCATCTTTTCTAACTCAGTATTGGAACATGTAACTGTAGATAAAAAAGACATTTACAACTACAAAACGAACAGCGATTTTTACAAAGCAGCTTTCAAAAGACAGAAGCTTTTTGCTGATGAGATACGCGCTAAGTCAGACAAGTACTTCGTGCAAACGCCCTATAAATATTTCCCAATAGAAAGTCATTCGTGGCTGCCGTTTTTTATTGTAATGGTTCCGCGCAGCTTACAAAGGGCCATCATCAATATTTCAAACAGGTATTGGGTAAAACGAACACACCTGGATTGGAACCTGCTAACATTTAAACAGATGCAGGCTTTGTTTCCAGATGCGATCATTGTTAAGGAAAAATATTTGTTCCTGGTGAAATCGCTTATTGCAATAAAGGCATAAAGTAAAGTTTATTTGCTACCCCATAACTTGCACAAGTGGTGCATTTTTTAAAATATATAGGATGATACAGAAGGCGGAGCGGGTGAAGATTTGCAACATTCCGGTGGATGCATTAACGATGAACCAGACCCTTGAGGCAATCGATAAAGCGATACAAGAGAAGCGATCAATACACCATGTGGTGATCAATGCAGCCAAGGTTGTGAATGCGAATCGTGATAAGGAATTGAAAGATTCCATTGTGCAATGCGATATTATTAACGCGGATGGAATGTCGATTGTTTGGGCACTGAAGCTGCTGAATAAACCGATTCCAGAACGCGTAGCGGGTATCGATTTAATGGAGAACCTGGTGGCATTGGCAGCGCAGAAGCATTACAAAGTGTATTTTTTAGGGGCGAAAGAAGAGGTAGTTAAATCAGTAGTGGAAAAGTATGAAGCAAAGTATGGAACTTCGATTATTGCCGGTTATCGCAATGGATATTTTGGAAAAGAAGAGGAACAGGAAATTGCAAGTGACATTGGTAGAACAGGCGCTGATATTTTATTTGTGGCCATGACGTCACCCAAGAAAGAAATATTTTTGAACACCTACAAACAGGTAATTAAAGTACCATTTATAATGGGTGTAGGTGGAAGCTTTGACGTAATATCGGGGTTGGTAAAACGTGCCCCTGTTTGGATGCAGAGGAACGGACTTGAGTGGTTTTATCGCGTGATACAGGAACCCGGGCGCATGTGGAAGCGGTACCTTACCACGAACACCGTTTTCATTTATATGGTTTTAAAAGAGAAACTTTCGCTTAAATAATATTGATGGTAATTACAATTGTTGCAGGTGCCCGTCCAAACTTTATGAAGGTAGGGCCAATCATAAGAGCTATACAAGAGCAGCAATCTGCTAACGTGAAGATTGCCTTTCGGCTGGTACATACCGGCCAGCATTTCGATAAGAAAATGAGTGGTGATTTCTTCGAACAATTGGGTATTCCTGATCCTGATGTAAACCTTGAAGCAGGTGGTGGTTCACAGGCAGAACAAACTGCCGCAATTATGGTAAAGTTTGAGAAGGAACTGATGGCGCATACTCCGACTGTAGTTTTAGTAGTAGGTGATGTAACTTCCACGATGGCATGTACCATTACCGCAAAAAAGTTGTGTATTCCTGTTGTGCATGTAGAAGCCGGAATACGTTCTGGCGATATGACGATGCCCGAAGAAATTAACCGCATAGTTACAGACTCCATCTGCGATCATTTTTTCACCACCAGTGTACTTGCCAATAACAATTTAGTTGCAAACGGTGTGTCGAACGATCGAATACATTTTGTAGGAAACACGATGATTGATACGCTACTACAGCACACAGAGAAAATGCGCGAGCCCGCTTTTTGGAAACAAAACAATTTAAACAAGAAGAACTATTACCTGATAACGCTTCACAGGCCGGCCAACGTAGACAACGTAGAAAAACTGAAGACATTATTGAATGCAATTCTTGATGGTACGGAAGACTCTTTCATCGTATTTCCGGTGCATCCACGAACGCGTCAGCAATTGGAAGTGCTACAGTTTTCGCATCCTCGCCTGTTGCAGATTGAGCCGATGGGCTATCTGGAGTTTATTTACATGATCAAACATGCAAAGGCTATTATCACAGATTCAGGTGGCATAACGGAAGAAGCCACGGTATTAGATATACCCTGCATGACGTTGCGCGATAGTACAGAGCGCCCCGAAACAATTACACTCGGATCAAATGAATTGGTAGGTACAGATCCAAAAAACCTTCAGCCATATCTTGAGCGATTGCAACAAGGAAGTTGGAAAAAAACGACCATTCCGCCACTGTGGGACGGGCACACTTCAGAAAGGATAGTAGAAAAGCTATTGTCTTTGTACAGCCCCAGTTAGGTGTTTCTTATCTAGCCTCAATCCAATACTATGCGAGCCAGTTACCTCATAAAAGGTATTATCAGAAATATTCCGGGAATAAAATTCTTGCGCAATAACAAAGGAAGTACAGGCGGCACCTGCGATGGCCGCTATTGTTATTCTATTTGGCTGCGTCACCTCGTCATTGGATTTGAAAATGGAATAACTACTTTACCAAAAGTAGTTGCAGAACTTGGTCCGGGAGATTCGTTGGGCACTGGTATAGCTGCATTGATTGGAGGCGCGGATAAGTACATTGGGGTGGACGTGGTGGAGTTTAGTAGTACGGAAGCCAATCTGAAAATTTTTGATGAGCTTGTTGAGTTGTTTAAAAGTAGGGCAGCCATTCCCGGCGATGATGAGTACCCTGGTGTAAAACCAAAACTGAAAACTTATGATTTTCCTTCGCATATTTTTTCCGAGGCGCATTTGGCGGAAGCATTAAAACCAGAACGGCTCAAGAAATTAAGAGCAGAGATTGAGGCAATGAGACTGAACGATAAGGGAAGCGATGTTGTTTCTTACTTCGTTCCTTGGGATGGAACGTTGATCAAAAATGGTTCGGTCGATATGGTGATATCGCAAGCAGCAATGCAGCACCTCGACGCTTTGGAAGAAACTTATCAAATATTTAGCAGGTGGATAAAGAAAGGAGGCTTTATTTCTCACCAGGTTGATTTCAGATCGCTGAACGCTTTAGAAACATGGTACAAGCATTGGGAATATTCTGAACTGGAATGGAAATTTTTGAAGTTTGGTAAAGTGTATATCACCAACCGGGAACCACATTCAACTTACATTAACCTGCTAACCAAGTACAAATTCCGAATTATATCCGACGTAAAAATTGCAGCCGAAACTACCATCGAAAGGAGTAAGTTGGCAAGCAGGTTTAAAAACAATCCACCTGAAGATTTTCAGATTTCGGGCGCATTTATCCAGGCAGTAAAGGAGTAGCCTTTAACGGTATATCATCATTTAAAAGAACAGGGCTTATGCTTCGGGTCTTGTAATTTGTTCCCTTTTGGTTTTAAGGTGAACGATTAAATCACTTGCTATTCATGCACAAAAAAGCTCCCAAAATCAATCGGGAGCTTTTCTATTTAGCGTTGTTGGTTATTTCGCAATAACTATATTTTCCATCACAACCATTTTTCCATTTGTAAAACGCAAACGATAGATGCCCGCTAAAAGGCCACTTGTATTCAGATTAAAATTCCTTTTACTTCCCCCATTAACTATTCCTTCAAATATTCTCTTTATTGGCCGTCCCTGAGGATCTAGCAAATCCACCCTGGAAAAACCTGTCTCAGCAGGGGATATCGTGATGCTCATTGCCTGGTTGGAAGGATTGGGATAAGTTTTAATTGCTGATTTCCGATTTAAATACGTTTCAGAAAGTGCGTCTGCTGCGGCATCCACGCTTCCATTGTCCGATTTCAATAATACAATCGAAGCATAAGGAGCTAAAGTAATTTCTCCTGAACGAGGATTGTTATCAAGGTCAAAGTACTGGCCAATCAACTGCACCTTTTTATCGCTCTTTGAAGCATTGTATTCAAATCGAAGTTTAGAAAGATCATTTATGGTGAAAGGACTGCGCTTGCTGTTACGATCCCATGGTGTAGATGCCTTCCATTGTTCCAAAGCGTAAAACAGTGCCGTATTCATGGTGGCATCCATTGTTTCGCCTATGCCGCCGGCGGGGTAATTAGCGTAGCTGGGAGAATTTGGGTAGCCCTGTGTTTTCACACCTTGTGGTTCATACAGCGGACGGCTATAAATATTGTAGTCCAGGGTGCCAATGTTGTAGTAAGGGTTACTGTTTAAACCTGCAAGTACAATTGAAACAACAAGCTGGGCACTATCACGCGCTACAAGTGTGTTGTTTTGAATGTTCATGTTTTCCAGTGGTGCTTTGCTGTCAATTGCTTTCATCTGCGCAACTTTATTATTGTACAGCAAATTATTTTTCACTACTATGTTTAAAGTACTACCCAAAAACAAACCTGCATGTGCATTATTAAAACTGGTATTCTTTTCAATCAAAACATTGTTAGAATTGCCGTCCATATAAATGCCGTGTGCTTCAGACGAGCCCGGTGAACGGGGATCCAGGTTGGTGCCATAAAAGTCAGCCATTCCATTGCTAATAATATTGCCTGAAATTTGTCTTTCAGAACCGGTTTCACCATAGGTATAAATACCACCGCCATCACTTTTTACCATGCAGAAGCGATCAATTTCATTGTTCTTAATTATCACATTGTTTCCCACAAAATGAATTCCATTATAGCCGGTGTTGATGATCTTATTGTATTCCACTACGCTATTGGCAGCTATGTATTGAATTGCGCTATACTGTGCATCGCCTGAAAGACCCATTCCCCTGATCAGTCCGGTGTTATTGATCACATTGTTTCTGATGATCCAGCTATTAGAGTTGCCAGCGTTAATAGCATTGTTGTTCGTAAATGAAATGATGTTATCTGTAATATTGAATGTGTTTGACAATCCCTCAGGAACAATATTATTCGTGTACCCGTTGGACTCATAAAAGCCTTTCCCTCGTTTTTGTTTCTTATCCTTTTTATGGAAATAGTAATAGCCATTAAACACGTTTATGCCATTCACGCCTGAATAGCTGATCTCGCATTTGTTCATTGTAACATTGGTAGAGTAGATGATGTTGATCGTATTTGCATTAGCGCCTTTGAAATGAATGTTTTCAAATACGATACTGTTTCCATAAAACATGTTTACGAGGCTTTCTTCACATGCCAATTGCACATCCACCATATTCGGATTAACTGCACCAAAATACATCTTCAGCTTTTTGGTTGATTTTTCGTAGCACCAGTCGCCAAGGGTAGTAAGCGTATTTACATGGTTCTGGAAAAAGAAGCCAAAGCCATTAAGTGGCTCGTAAGTAAAATTTATATGATTCGGAGAAACTAAAGGCACGTAATTAACGGTAGTTGCTGTTTGGTTGTTTACAATTCCTCTATCAAGTATCCACTGGTATTTCCTGATCACAACTTCACCGCCTACGAAGGATTTTGCACCAGCAATCGCATTGCTGGTAATTGAGGAAGTATCTACATGAGATTGTAGCGTTAAATAGCCATTGTTTGTGTCGCTTACCTTCGGCCACCGCCCAATAGGCTGAACGTTATTGTTTAATAACACCATGTTTAAGTTATTCGGATACATCGTATTCTGACTTTCGTAAATGCCGTTGCCCAACGATTTCCAATTAGTTACTTTCTGCAACCCTGTAATAACAGGCAAAGCACCCGTTCCATAGGCACCAAAAGTAACTGCAGTTGTTTTCTTTCGATTTTTTTCAGCTATCATGATCGAACCGTAAAAGACATCGCCTCTTTTAAACAGTACAACATCTCCATCTTTTAAACTGCTGTAAAAGCTATTCAACTTATCTAAGGTTTTCCACGGTGTGGATGGGTTTGTCGCTTCTTTCGTTTTTCTTCCATCATCACCAATTGAGGTGGAGAAATGGTAGGTTTCAGCTTGAATGTTTGTAACCATTAGCGTAAGAAGAATGAGTAAAAGATTTTTCACTTGATTGAGTTTTGAATTAGGGATTACGGTGCGTTTTTAATAGTATGTTACTTGTGGCAGTATAAGTCTTCTGGTCAAGTCACCAATTACCTTGAAACTCTACTTTATCCAGGTTCAGTGTACACTTGCTTGATACATCATTGCCTGAAAGGACACCACGAGGCATACCTCCGGCCACAATTAATATTTAAATATCATACCATCTTTTTTGATGTTTCATGACCGTGCCCAATCAATAGACATTGCCAAATTTTGAGAGATGGTTTGGTGCCTTAGGAAATCAACAGTAAAATCTGAATATCCTTGAACGCTAACGCTTAAGCAGTTAGCGAAGGTGTAATAACAGGATTGGAAACAAACTATTTCGATATTTTATACTTTCTTTTCTGAGGACTGAACTGAAAAGATGACCCAATAAAAAACCTGGTTAAAAAAATAACCAGGTTTTCATTGGTTGGGGATATCAATTATTGTATCAAAATCTTGGTAGTCTTTGTTCCTGCTGCTCCCGTTACTTTGATGTAGTAAAGTCCCGGAGTTTGACCGGTCAAATTCACATCGATAGTTTGACTGAATGAATTGGTCATGTTCATGGGTATTCTCTTTACAGTCGCACCCTTACCATCAACAATAATCACTTCTGCTTTACCTGGGGTAAAGTTTAAGAACTCAACTTTGAACTGTCCATTGCTTGGATTTGGATAGCTCCTCATTTTTTGCGTACCGTCAGTCACGGAAGGTTGTACAACAGAAAGTCCTACTGTTGCGGCAATAGATCCTGTTATTCTACCATTGCACGGTCCACCGTAGTAATTCTTCACATTCTTATTTACGGTGTTTGATTCACAACCATTGGCATCTTTAATTCTTAATTGGTAGCTACCTGCCGAAAGATTACTGAATGTATAACCGTAGTTTGGTCCTGATACGTAGGTTACTCCGCCGTTAATCGAGTAAAGGAAGGGAGCAACTCCGCTTGTAGGAATTAGGGTGACGTTACCATCGCTATTGCCACAACTTGCATCCAGCACAATCTGACCGTTGTTTAAAATAGTTGGTGGCGTGCAGGTTGTACCTCCTCCGCAATTAGCCGAACTTAAAGTTCTTTCTGCAACATTCGACTCGCAACCATTCGCATCTTTCAATCTCAACCTATACACACCAGCAGGTAAGTTCCCAAATGTATGACCGTAGTTGGCGCCTGGTACGTAAGTAACTCCACCATCAATGGAATACAAGAAAGGTGCAGTTCCAGCCAGTGGCTCGATGGTGATGTTACCATCACTGTTGCCGCAAGTGGGTGCTAAGATGATTTGTCCGTTATTTAAAAACACTACGTTGCATACAGACTGTGCTGGTAGCACATTAAATGCTTGGGTAACAGGAGCGGCGGCATAGTATGAACCATTACCGGCCTGTGATGCTTCAATAACCACACGGCCTATCCCAGTAGTTGTAACCGTATTGCCGGAAATGTTTGCCGGACCAGATACAACCCTAAAGCTTACAGGAAGATTTGATGACGCGCTTGCCGTAAGGTTGAAAGCAGGAGCATTCACACTTCTATCGCTCAGCGGATTGAAAGTGATGGTTTGATTTGATAACGGTACACTTGCTGAAGTCTTAATTAAAATTATAGAGGTGTAAGGAGCGAGTGTAACCGAGTTACTGTAACCATTACCCTTTACATCCAGGTAAACGGCATCTAGTGAAATGGTTCTTGCGCTGCTGGTAGCATATTCAAACCGAACAAAGCTTTGATCAGGAATCTGTACAGCAGTTTTTTTGCTACCGCCGTCCTGGTTGGTCATGGCCTGCCATTTATCCAACGAGTAGAACCGCTGATTGTAAGCCTGGATAATACCACCGTCTGTATAATCATCGTAACTCGGACGGCTGTATCCACCCGTATCAATGCTTGCAGGCTCTGAAAGTGGCCGACAATAGTAGTTGTTATTCATTGGCCCCCAACCTGGAACCGTGTTGGATGAACCAGCTATCAAAGACACCAGTTGGTTTCTTTTTAAAGCAAAGAAAATATTGTTTTTAACACTCAGATTAGAGATGGGACCCTTTGATTCCCAATAGAATGCCTGGGCGTGAGTGTTGTTGAAAAATGTGTTATTAGAGACAGTCATGTTGGTTGGGCTGCTCAATTCAATTCCGGTACCTGAACAATTTGCAGCTGTGTTATCAAATATATCTACGTCGGTAGCACCGCCGTCCATATAAATGCCATGAACGTTGCCTGCAAATGGATTGGAAGCTTCTTCCTCTTTACGTCCATTCATATCTCCAATACCATTTATTACAACGTTTGCAATAATTTTTCTACCGGTAAGTCCCATTTCAGCAGAGTTATAAATGCCACCGCCATCTGACTTCAGGGTGCAAAAAGTATCAATAAAGTTATTTCTGATGATGGTATTAACTCCTTTAAACTCAATCGCGTTGTAACCCGTATTGCGAATTTCATTGAATTCAATTATACTATTTGAACCTGGTGCGCAAATACCATTGTACATGCCATCACCGGATAAACCCATTCCACGAATAATTCCACTATTCCTGATTACGTTGTTTTGAATATTCCATCTCGCAGTTCCATGTGCAGTAAGCGCATTATTATTACTGTTGATAATGGTGCAATTCTTTAAATCAATGTCGCTTGATTCAGTCCATTTTCCTGTTTTTATTCCGTCTACCCCAGAAAGGTTGATATCGCAATTGGTTATTTTAATATCGTACGCATAATTCAATAAAATTCCATTTGAATTAGATCCTCTAAGCTGTAAATTATCAAGTGTGATATAGGTGCTCGATACAATATCAATTAAGTTTTCTACAGTAGCCGCCTCAGTATTAAATGAATAGGGACTATTTCCGCCGAAAAATACCCTTAGTTTTTTTGAATTACGATCGTACATCCAATCGCCAAGTTCAGTAAGTGCATTAATGTGATTTTGAAAAAAGAAACCAAAGCCATTGATAGGCTCATAGTTAAAGTTCGGATGTTCAGGAGCTGTAAATGGAGTATAAGACACCGTGCTCGATGTTTGATTGGTAATCAAACCTCTGTCCATAATCCAACCCCATTTTCTTATAACTAATTCACCACCAGTAAAATTATTTGCTGAAGCAATTGCATTGCTGGTGATATTGGATGACATATAATGCGACTGTAGCGTTAGGTAACCTGCTTTTGGTGCAGTAACCTTGGGCCATCTGCCCATAGGCTGTAGAACGCCCTGGAACGTAACCATATTCAGTTCATTCTGCGCTAATTGAGTTTCATAAATGCCGCTGCCAATACCTGTCCAGTTAGTAATGTTCTGCAGGCCGGTGATAACGGGTTTATCACCAACACCATAAGCGCCCACAATGATTGGTACTTTGGAGTTGCTTGTACCATGTGCATACTTCTCACGCGATTTAGAAATCACTATTGAACCATAAAAGGTTTCGCCTCTTTTCAACAAGACTTGATCTCCAGGTTGCAGGCTACTAAAAATACTATTTAATTTATTGATTGTTTTCCAGGGAGTTAAAGGGTTTTGCGCTAAATAGGCTGGTCTTGAGTCGTCACCAGAATTAGCTGAGAAGTAGTAAGTAGTAGCGTTCGTTGTTGCTACCACAAAAACGAGCATTGCGAGGAAAATGGTTTTCAACATTACTTTAGAAATTGGGGGATTAATAAAAACGGATTAATAATACTGCTACTGGAGATCTAAGGAGGATGGATTTTAAAATACGTTCGCGAAAATAAAGGTAAAATCTAAAGATTATCTAATGAATTGTGTAGCATAATCCCCATAATTCATTTGAGTACTGTAAATGTATTTTTAAATAATATATAAACTCTTTATAATACCTGATTTAATTCTTTTGATGCGGTGTAAATTTCTCCACAGTGATGTGGATTAAATTAAAATAAAAAATTTATACATTAAAGGAGACCGCCAATCCAATTCAAACGAAAATCTTTAATGCGTTGATACTTAACTTAATTCATTAAAGATAAAATGTTCCATAAAAGTTTGAATGTTTGAGAAGAGATAATTGGCACGTACCTAAGGAAGATTATAAAATAATGCTAACGTATTGACCAGCAGTGATTTGTTTTAAACTAGACTTTAATGTCGCTTTTATTTTCTGTGGTGATGTTTATGAGGTAATCAAATAAAGAAGTCTCGGAAGCGATGCCTAATTTTTTCCGTAGCCGGTACCTGCTAATTTCTACACCTCTAACAGATATATTCATTAACTGCGCAATTTCTTTTGTAGATAAGTTCATTCGTAGGTAAGCGCACAATTTCAATTCATTTGGAGTAATGGTTGGATGTTTATCCTTCACTTCGTTTAAAAAGTCACTGTGCACCTTATCAAAATGGCGGGCAAAATTTTCCCATTCTTTATCCATGTTGTCATCGTCCGTCAGCGATCTAATCATCTTTTTAAGATCTGCAACAGCTTCTGGATTGTCAAGTCCTTTTAAAACTTGTGATAGCTGGCTTTTACTTTTTGAAATAAGTTCACCCTTTTTAACCAGGTGCATTGCCGAGGAGGCGAGTTCGGAATTTTTATAGTTGATTTCCGCCTCCAGTTTTTCATTGCGCAGTGCGATTAATTCGCTTTCTGTTTTACTGAGTTCCAGCTCGTGTATGTAGACAATGCGTTTTTGTTCTTCCTCATACTTTGCTTGCTGCCTGGTGAATTTTTGCTTTTGCCATTTATAGAAGCCATAGACGCATGTCAGTAACACAATTGTGTAAAGCAGGAATGCCCAAATTGTTCTATACCAGGGTGGAAGGATTCTAAAAGCATAGGTCGCAGGAACGGATTCGTTACCCAGATTACTTCTAACTTTTACCTCAAACACATAGTTGCCAGGCGGTAAAGTGGTGTATTCCTTTTCAGTTCTTTTCGTCCACTCAGACCATAGGTTGGTTAGTCCAACGAGGCGATAGCTGTATTCAAGATTTTCCTGGTATCCAAAAAGTGAGGATGAGTATTCAATATGAACTGTTTTATACTCATCCGCAATGTTGGGTCTCAACGTTTCACCTGTATTAGATTGGTTGTCTACCAAAGGGTACCCGCCAAACAGCACGCTGTCGTGCGTACTAATGATGCTCACGCTTCTTACCTGCACCTTTAATTGGGGGATAGTTCGCTTATACTTTTCGTAATTAATATGAAAGAACCCATTTTCTGCTGCAACAAAAACGTTTGCTTCATTTAATGGGTAGATGAAGTCGAAACCACTCAGCATTTTGTTGTTTAGTTCAGGCAAATACAGCGTTATTGGAGTTTTCCCGGTAAAGTCGATTACCCCTAAATTTTTTTCGTGGATGAACCATATATTTCCTTTCGCATCTTCTTTTAAATAACGGATGCTTTGGTCTCCTAAAAGTTCTTTGAAAATAGGGGACGGCTCGAAAGCATTTTTCTGTTTATTATATGCGTAAACTCCTTTTTGGCTGGCAACTACGATTTCGTTTTTAATCTTGTAGACGTGATTATTCAGTGTAGACGGAAGTCCTTTTTTGTCGTCGTACAAACTAATTAACTGTTTGCCGCCGCCATCAGCGGTTATCATGTAGACTCCATGATACGGATGTGAAACCCAATAGTTACCTTCTTTATCAATGGCAACAAATCGAGAAGATTCATCAAAGCCCGGTATTGTTGAGGCCTGGGTAAACTGGCCATTGGCGTAGTCGAAGTTGACCAGCCCTTTATAATTGCCCGCTACTATTTTGGCAATTGGAGCAGTGTTGGACAATGGAACAAAGTTCCAGAAACCGGGCACCGTAGAGATTGGCCTGGCTTCATTGTCCTTTATTAAAAAAGCGCCTTCGTGGTGTCCCAGCAACAGTTGATTATTAATGTTTGCCAATCCCCAGTTTTGGCCTGACGTATTCTTTACAAGGTCGAAACTTCCTTTACTAAAGCTTAGATCCTGCATTGGTTGAAGCTCCACACTATAAAGGCCGTTAGATGTGCCGGCAAACAATCGGTTGTTATAAACAATAGTAGTATAGCCTGAACCTGCCTGTGGAAAGGCGGTAATATTTTTAATTGCGCTGTTATTGGCAATGAAGTCAATGCCATTGTCTAGTCCAAGCCAAAGGTTTCCTTGGTTGTCATTGAATACGCTTAGTACGTTATTGTTTTGCAACCCCTCAGTTCGCCCAAACTTTTGAATAATGTTGCCTGAATGGTCGGTAATGTAAAGTCCATTGTTTGATGTTGCCAATGCAATCCACCGTTCGTTTACTGTGGTGGAACTGTAAACACGTTCGTTTTTAAATAACGACGTGTTGATTAATGATTTCCTGGTTATGCCAGCTGGAGTTATCGTGTAAAATCCGTTTTTTAAAGTTGTAATTAACGCGCTGTCTTTGTTTATAGGCAAGATCCCGGTTACGATTTCATTCGCTGCAAGTTCAGAATTCGGAAGTTGTGACCAGAGGTCGTTCTCAAATACCAACAGTCCATTTCTGGAATCGTGGGCATATAGGCGTCCATTGCACAATCCCATAAATGAAAACTCTGAGGCTGCGTTATAAGTTGCTACCGACTCATTGGAAAATTTAAAAATTTTATGAGTTGTCCTAAAGAAAACATTCTCGTTCAGAACCACAATATGCCACACATCGCCAAACGATCTGTCCTTTACTGGTATTGATGCAGTGAGCGAATGATACTGTAATTGGCCGTTTGTTGTAGAAGAATAATATCCAAGCTCATCCTGACCGCCAACAAATATTCTTTGATCGTTTCTCACCTTTACTGACCGAACAATGGTTTTGTTTGGCAAAGGATACACCTTCCAATTTTTCCCATCAAAGCTTAAAAGACCTTCATTGTTTGCGCAATAAATGAGGCCAAGACTGTCTTGGCAAAAATCCCACGTTTGCAACCCACCGCCATACGATTGTTTGGTATGGTTGATTACATCTGGTAGTCCAATTGTATTTTGACCAACTACACAAATTGGCAGAAAGAAAAACAGTAGAATGAATTTCATTGTAGCAGCTTCTAAGTTGAAGGTGAATGTAGATAAATTTTACCTGATGTAGTATTGATGTACCGAATGCCAGTACAAAACAAGGGATTGCATATACTTGTTGTAGTAATGAAGAGGCATTTATAATTGCAATCGAGATGTGGCGGCGTAGCTTTATATTGCTGATGCCAGTTCTATTTATTAGCTACATCAATTGAGTATTATTCTTTCCAAATCCATTTCTCTGCCAAAATGCCGGGTAGTAGAATGATAACCTATGAAGCCACCGTCGGGACCATTCCCAAACACTGCGTAAACAGGTTATCATGAACGATTGCTACAAACTTCTAAATCGCCTAAAAAATTCGATTTATATCCTGTTCCCGGCCTTTTTTATTTCTCTGCTTACAACCGTTAGCGTTAATTCACAAACACTTGTCTGGCAAGAAACCTTCGACTCTACGGCGGTTAACCCACAAAGATGGACCTACGATTTTGGAGACGGTTGTGAACATGCACTCTGCGGATGGGGTAACTCAGAATTGCAATACTATACTAGCAGACCCGACAATGTCCGCATAGAAAATGGTAGCCTGGTGATTGAAGCCAAAAGTGAAAACTTCCTGGGCAGGTCATTTACCTCCGGACGAATTAAAACCGAAGGGCGTATTCATTTTAGATATGGTACTGTAGAGGCACGTATCAAATTGCCCAATGTTTCTAAAGGATTGTGGCCAGCCTTTTGGACGTTAGGAACCATTGGCGGCACCTGGCCTTCCATCGGGGAAATTGATATTATGGAAGTAGGCTCAGCCGCCGCTTTGCAGGCCAACGTTGGAAACAGGCGCGTTAGTTCTGCAGCCCACTGGAGCAACGGAACCGGTGGACACGAATTCAACACATCTTTTACTAATGCGGCGGTCGATCTTTCACTGGATTATCATCTATACAAATTAGTTTGGACCAGCCAGCATATTAAAATGTATCTGGATAATGTGGAGTTTTATTCCTTTGACATCAGTGCCGGCGCAGCCGCAAACCTCAGCGAATTTCATAATCCGCATTTTTTGCTGCTGAACCTTGCAGTAGGTGGTGCCTATACCGGCATTTACAATGTACCAGGCATTACGGCTCCACTACCCGGTAAAATGTATGTGGATTATATCAAGCTCTACCAGAACCCCGGCGATCAGTTAATCATCGGCGATAACGTGGCAGAAGTTGGCAACTTTGGTGTTTTTACCGATTCTACCCCGGTAGCAGATTCACTAACGTACGGAACCAATGCAACACTATTTTACTGGAATAACCTTACCAATATTACTTCGCCTGCACCGGTGCCGCTGGAGGGAAACAATGTATGGGCAGTTCGGGCAGCAGCAGGCAACTGGTTCGGCATGGGTATCGACAACCACTATGTAAACCTGAACAATTTTGCCACTGGTTCATTAAAGTTCAATTTTAAATCAACTTACAGTGGACAGTTTAAAATAGGAATTAAGACAGGGCATGGAGAATCGTGGATGAACTTTGCCGCTGGGCAGCAGAAGTATGGGTTGGTAAGAGATGGTAATTGGAACCAGGTAACCATCCCAATGGCTGATTTTAATAATTCTGCCTTAGGCATGAACATCGATTTGTATTCGGTAAAGGGTGCCTTCATGTTTGCTGGCGACCCTGCCTCCTCTGTTGCTGATTTCTATTTTGACAATATTTACTACACAGGTGGAATAGCTTCAAACCCTTCGCCAACAGTTGCTATCACTTCACCCGCAAATAACGCGATCTTAATTACACCTAACGCCCTCAATATTACCGCAGATGCTGCAGACGCCAACGGTACAGTAACCAAAGTTGATTTTTACAACGGGACCACTTTAATTGGAACGGATGCATTGGCTCCTTACAGTTTTAATTGGCTTACGCCAAGGTTGGGAGTAGATACACTTACAGCCAAGGCAACAGACAATGAAGGTGCGGTTTCAACTTCAGCTCCGATTATTGTTTTTGTTTCTCCTGCGGGAAATGTGGCGCCCACGGTTTCAATTGTGTCCCCGGCAAATAACGCCGCTTTCCTCACACCAAACACTGTAAATATTACCACAAACGCAGCCGACACAGATGGAAGTATTTACAAAGTTGAATTTTACAACGGACCAACTTTACTTGGCACTGTTACTACTGCACCGTTCAACTATAGCTGGACGGGTGTAGCAGCGGGTAACTATGCGCTCACTGTAAAAGCAACCGATAATGGTGGATTAACCACCACTTCTGCCATTGTAAACATTACTGTCAGCAACCCGATAGTACCCGTAGTAAACATCACTTCGCCTGCTAACAACAGTAGCTTTGTGCCACCAGCTACCATTAATATTACTGCCGATGCCAGCGACGCAAATGGAACCATTACGCAGGTATCGTTTTTCAACGGTGCTACCTTATTGGGAACAGATGTAAATAGTCCATACGCTTTTTCATGGACCAGCGTTCCTCAAGGCAACTATGTCATTACCGCCAAGGCAACAGACAATGATGGAAATGTAACAACCTCTGCACCTATAGCTATCTCCGTGTCGCCGGTGCCTTGTGCCGGACTAGCTGCAAACGGCCAGTATAGCTACGAAGTGTATACAGCCGCGGGCACTGTTTATTTTAAATTCAAACCACTTGGTGCTATCATTGGATCTTCTGCTGCTATTATTTATTTGAGAGAGGGCAATGGTCAGGGTGCATACCCGGGATATGGAATGACAGCATCAGGAGGAGATTTTATATTCAGCAGGGCAATAGCGAATGGTACAAACACCAGTTTCTATTTCTCATACAATGTTCCGGCAGGAGGAGAGAATAATTCAAGCGCAAATCCACACGCCTATGTTGTAGGCACTGTCTGTGTGGCCGGTGCACCCGCTGTTTCAATCACCTCTCCCGCACCTGCGGCTAGTTTTACAGCACCTGCAAGTATTACGATCAACGCAGACGCATCAGATGTAGGCGGCTCAATTGCAAAAGTGGAGTTTTACCAGGGTGCTGTTTTGCTGGGAGAAGATGTTACCAGCCCGTATAGTTTTACATGGACCAATGTGGCAGCTGGTGCCTATGCTTTAACCGCAAAAGCAACCGACAATACAGCACTTTCCACCACATCTTCAGTGATTAATGTAACGGTTAGTGCGCCGAATACAAACGGCTATTGTGGTACCGCATTCAATGGTCAGTACGAATACAAAGCTGAAACGGAAAACGGGTTTGTCACTTTTACTTTCCATCCATTGGGAGCAGTAGTGGGCAGCGCATATTCATTTTTATATTTGAGAGAAGGTTTATCGGGCGGTTACCCTGGCTATGCCATGTCTCCTTCAGGTCCCGATTTTATTTTTACCAAAGCAATTGCCGCAGGCACACCAGTTAGTTTTTATTTCACGTACAACCTGCCTGCAGGTGGAGAGAATAATTCAAGTGCTAATCCACATAGTTATACGGTAGGGACTAATTGTACAGGTGTAACCGGCATCCCTACCATTAGCATCACCTCGCCGGTAAACAATGCATCCTTTACTGAACCGGCCAATATCACCATCAATGCAAATGCTGCCGACGCGGATGGTACTATAACAAAAGTTGACTTCTATAACGGCGCCACTTTGCTGGGCACTGACACTGATAGCCCTTATAGTTTTAGCTGGAACAATGTTTCCGCGGGAAATTATTCCATTACTGCTAAGGCCACAGACAATGCCTCACTCACAAAGATTTCGAACGTGGTAAAAGTGGTGGTGAATATTAGTTACGCAACAGGCGTTTGTGGTACACTGGCAAATGGAGATTATAGCTACAAAGTAGAAACGGTTAATGGAAACGTAGTAGTCTCTTTCCGCCCATTGGCGCCTATTGCAGGCTGTGCTTATGCTTTGGTGTATATCCGCGAAGGCCTTTCAGGTGGGTACCCTGGTTACCAAATGACCGCCTTGGGTACAGATTTTAGGTTTAGCAAAGCAATAGCCAACGGCGTTCCCTTGAGCATTTACTTCACGTACCAGGTTCCTTCCGGCGGAGAAAGAAACTCTAGCGCCACACCGCACAGTTACACAGTTGGAACGAATTGCCTGGTTACGCCTGTGCCAGTCACCCTTGTTAATTATACTGCTTCTCTACTTGGCGATGGTAGGGTAGCTATCGGCTGGTCAACTGCTAATGAGATGAACAACGATTATTTCGTTGTAGAAAAAAGTTTGAATGGGGTTTCATTTACAGAATTGCAAAGAGTGGTGGGAAGTACTTATTCTATCCTGCCGATCCATTACAAAGCGTTTGATGCCAACCCATTGATTGGGAAAAATTACTACCGGTTAACACAGGTGGATAAAGACGGACAAAAAAGGGTGTATGAAATAAAAACCATTAATGTCGAAAAGCAATCCAAAGCGTTGAGCATTTTTCCGAACCCTGTTAAAGAGGGTGTACTGAATGTGAAACTTGCAGTGCCTGCTACTGGTCGACTTTCTTATCGGGTGCTTGGGATTGAAAGCAAGTTGGTAATGACCGGGACCTTGCCTGTGGGACAAACCCAAAGCAGTATAAATCTGCCAACAAAAATATCTGGCGGAGTGTATATGTTAGCTGTTGATGGTTTTAAACCAATTCAGTTTTTTGTTCAATAACGGGTTGAAGTTTGAATGTTTTTGTCGGAACAAAATGCGAAACAGGGAATACTAGTTCGTATTAAATCCTGTTCCGGTACTGCGTATCACACGTGGATTGGAAAGCACCCGGGCGGTTATTAAGTTCGAAATGTACAGGAAAAATGAAAATGATTTTTAGGCAACAAACGTATTCGAAAGGCGAAAGACTAAACATTTTTAGTGTGATGTAGAATTGATGTAGTGGTAAATGCATTGATATCAATGATTTACAATGAGTGATGTATAGATGTAGTGGCAGTTTTTTATGTGTTCGACTAGTGTGATGCTACCTTGGTATTTCAAAATATTGTCTTGCTTTTTGTTGCAAATATTGGCGATGAAGCTAGCAAGATGTGAGATGTATAATGTCCGGCCTCTTTTTACTAACGATTAAAAATTGAACAATGAGAAAAAGTTACTTTCTGGTTCTGATCCTGTCTTTTATGATGCTGAACGCTAATGCACAACCAGCGGTTGGAGCACCCGTTCCGCCCGTACGCAACGTCTCTGACGTTAGATCACTTTTTAGCGACGCTTACGCCAACGTACCTGGCACTGACTGGTTTCCCAACTGGGGCCAAACCACGGTTGTGACGGATGAAACCATCGCCGGTAATCTTACCAAAAAATATACAACCTTCAACTACCAGGGTGTACAGTTTTCAGCACCGGTAGATGCGTCCTCACTTACCCACCTGCATTTAGATGTTTGGACAACCAATTGCAGCTCGCTGGAAGTTTTCCTGATTAATACTACACCGGGAACGGTGGAGCAAAAAGTAACTGTTTCACCAACGTTTACGGGATGGAATAGCTTCGATATCCCCCTAACGCAGTACAACACGATTGCCCTTAATAACATTGGTCAATTCAAATTTGTATCTGCATCCGGTACCAGTATCGTTTACCTGGACAATATATATTTCTGGAAATCGTCTAACACACCTACAATCACTGGTTTTGCAATTCCTGCGAAGTTGGTGGGCGATGCACCATTTGCCATTACCCCACCTACCAGCAACAGCCCGGGCGCATTTACTTATTCAAGCGGCAATACTTCAGTAGCTACTGTAAGTGGAAATATGATCACCGTGGTTGGCGCAGGCACAGCTATTATTACTGCAACGCAAGCTGCCTCAGGGGGCTATAGTGCAGGAACGGCTACAGCCTCTTTGGTTGTTTCTTTCCCACCACCTTCTACTAATGCGCCGGTTCCTTCCAGGTTACCTGTTAATGTTGTTTCGCTTTATAGCAACAGCTATACAAATGTTGCAGGTATTAACTGGAACCCCAATTGGGGACAATCTACTGCTGTAAGTGAGATTACTATTTCTGCAAATAACATTCGGAAGTATGAGAATATGAACTACCAGGGTGTAGAGTTTGCAACGCCGGTAAATGCTACGGGCATGACGAACCTCCACCTGGATATTTGGTCGCCTAATGCTACAGCGTTCGAAGTATCGCTCATCAACTTAGGCCCAACTGTTGAAAAAGGGTTTACCGTTACGCCCATTACTGCGGGTTGGAATTCAGTAGACATTCTATTAACGAACTATACTCCAACCATATCCTTGAGTAACATTGGGCAGATGAAATTTGTAGCTACTCCATTTGGTGCCAGCACAGTTTATCTCGATAATATTTATTTCTGGAAACCGGCACCACTTCCCGTTTCGCTGGCTGATTTTAAAGCGGTGAAAAGCGGTAATACTGCTGTTCTAAGCTGGAAAACGTTGTCTGAATCAAACAACAAAGGTTTTGCGGTTGAGCGCAGCATCAATGGTATCGATTGGAGCCAGATCGCTTTTATCAACGGAAATGGCACAACTGGTTCGGTAAGCAACTATACTGCTACTGATCTTAATCCTGCAAAAGCAAATAATCTTTATCGCCTGAAGCAGGTTGACAACGATGGTAAGTTCACCTATTCGATTACGCTTTCAGTTAAGTTTTCTGGTGCAAAAGAGTTGGGCATCACTTTCTATCCAAACCCTGCCAAAAACAACCTGAACGTACAATTAGAGCAGCTCGAAAGTGCTACTGCATCGCTTACCTTAATGAGCGCAGAAGGCCGTGTAGTGAAAGTGCTGACCTTGGCTAAAAGCCAATCAAACAGCAGAATTGTGATGGATATTTCGAACCTCGCAGGCGGTATGTATATGCTTGTTTTAAACGACGGCGTTACTACCAAGACTGAGAAATTAAGAATAGACTAATGAAATAATAAATGGGCGTATAGTGTTCGCAGGTTACAAACTGGTGCTGAGAGAATATGGGCAGTGTGCACATAAAAAATGGTAAAGTAATAGCACTGAGAATACTATACGCACTCATTTATATAGATATCACGACGGTGATTTATATCAGAATCTACAGCGAAAAAATACCTTAGGTTTGGCTGGCCGGCATAGAGTAAATGGTACTTGTAAACGAGTCTCATTCATTCACAGAATACGCACACAAAAAGAAATCTACTTTTTTCTTTTATAAATTTTAAACGATTGTTTATGAAAATCAAATTCACGTTCCTGTGTTTTTGTATTGTCCTCGGAAGTTTTATTCAACAGGTATTGGCGCAAAGTATTACGGCCTCCGGTAGAGTGACAAACGCTGCGGGAGATCCAATGGTGGGTGCAACAGTAGCAGTTGACGGAACTACGCGAAGTACAACGACCAATGCCGAAGGGAATTTTACCATTGCCGTCAGTAAAGGTGGTACGCTGGTGATAACCTATGTGGGTATGACGCCAGCACGCTATACTGTTAACAATGCTGGTGCTATTAGCATTAAATTACAAGACGCCAATGCCGCTTTAAATGAAGTTGTTGTTATTGGATACGGTACCCAGAAAGTTACCAAAGTATCTGGTGCCATTTCAACGGTGAAGGCGGCTGACATTGAAAAGCTCGTTCCGGCGAGGGCCGAAGAAGCCTTACAGGGACAAGCTGCAGGCGTAAACGTAATTCAAAGCGGCTCTCCAGGCGCAAAGCCTACGGTATTAATCAGGGGTATTCCTTCTTTCTCGGGTACTGACCCAGTTGTAATTATTGACGGGGTACCACAATCCTTAACCGATTTCAATTCAATTAACCCCCTGGATATTGAGTCTGTCAGCGTATTGAAAGATGCCGCTACTACTGCTATCTATGGTGTAAAGGGTGGCAATGGTGTAATCGTTGTTACTACAAAGTCGGGTCGTAAAAATCAAAAGACACAAATTAGTGCGAGCACCAACTTTGGTTTGTCCGAAGTAATGAATACCCTGGGAGTATTGAATGCTACGGAATATGCAGCAATGATTAATGAAGGAAGTACAGTAGCCGGCGGCAATGTTATATTTCCTGATCTTACCAAATTGGGAGTGGGCACCAACTGGCAAAATGAAGTGTTTAAACAAGCGTCATTTCAATCGCATAATGTATCTGCACGGGGTGGTAGCGATAAGGTAGGCTTCTATCTTTCCGCAGGCTATTTAAATCAGGGTGGTATTGTTGGCGGAAACGATAAATCCTTTTTCAACCGTGGCAACTTCACCGCGAATGTGGATTTCCAGATTGCACCAAAGCTGAAGTTTATTTTAAATACTACCGGCGTTATTCTTAATTCAAAAGGGATACAGGAAAACTCTTTCAATAGTGTGATTGGCAGCGCCATCAACTTCGATCCTACTGTGCCGGTATTCAATACTGTTCCAAATACAGTTGGTACATATGGCTTCAGCAACCTTTTGCTATCAGAAATTTTTAACCCGCTTACCAAGCTGGATAATACCTACAATAAAAACGTAGGTAACAAGCTGTACGGTAAATTCGAAATGCAGTATGATGTTTTAAAGAACTTGAAACTCACTTCACGTTTTGGGTATACCAAGTACGATGGAAATGCTAAGTCGTTTACACCACTTGTATTCTACGGACCAAACAATGTTGAGAACACTATGAGTGCTGATGGATCGCAGGTAGCCGGCAGGTTTAATAGTGTAGGACATGAAAAAACAAGCAACTTCAATTACACTTGGGAGACCTACGGTAATTACAACTTCACGATAAAGCAAGACCACAATTTTGAAACAGTGCTTGGAATGTCAGTAGCAAAAGTATCGGGCAATGCTGCAGGTGCTACCCGCCAGGATGTACCTTTTAACTCGTGGGAATTTGCTGATTTTACAGCAGCGACCGGCAATAATATTGCAACCAATACCAATGCACTTACGGGGTATTACTATCAATATTTCAGAAGAAATTTATCTTATTTCTCAAGAATTAACTACGACTATCGCAACCGTTACCTGGCTTCCTTTACAGCTCGGAGAGATGGTTCGTACGCATTTGGTATCGAAAATAAATTTGCCAACTTCTACTCAGGGTCGCTGGGCTGGGTAGTTAGCAACGAGGCGTTCTTTAAATCTACAGCGATCAATTACCTGAAGATCAGGGGAAGCTACGGTTCCATAGGTAATGAAAATGTAAACCCGCAGTTTGTAGGCATTGAAACCGGTGGACCTAGCTACGGACCAACTGCTAATAGCAATGGGTATACATTCAATAACGTCTTTTACCCGGGATCAACGGTAGCATCCGCGGCAAATAACAGCCTGCGTTGGGAAAAGCAAGTGCAATCGAACATCGGTTTCGATATGACTTTTTACAAGCGTAAAATCACCATTTCGGCCGACTATTTCCAGAAGCGTGTAGATGGATTGTTATTCACCCCATCTGCATCTCTTTACCTTGGTACGGTTCCTATTCCTACTGCTAACATTGGTGCTACCAAAAGCAGTGGTATCGATCTTACAATCAACTACGCAGAAACCATTAGCAGGGATGTAAAAATGAATACCATGTTGGCTTTTACTACTTCTAAAAACATGGTAACAGAAACCAACACCGATGGTACTGCCCGCATTTTGGGCGGATATTATTTCAACGGTCAGTCGCAAAGTGTGACCGTGTTTGAGAAAGGATTTTCACCGGGATATTTCTATGGGTATAAAACAAATGGTCTTTTCCAAACGACAGAAGAAATTGCCAAGAGCCCTACGCAAACAGGAGCAGTGCCCGGCGACATTCGCTTTGTAGATGTAAATGGGGATGGCATTATCAATGCTGCTGATCAAACCCAAATTGGTGACCCATTTCCTGATTTTACCTTGGGATGGACATTCAATATCTCTTATAAAAACCTGGACTTTTCTGCATTTACTTATGCCTCAGTGGGTGCCGATATTTACCGGGCTTACGAACGTAATGCAAACTTCTCTAATAAAGACCGTTCGGTGCTTGCACGTTGGACCGGCGCAGGATCTACCAACGACTCGCGTAATCCACGGTATTCATTTACTGATGCTAACAGCAACATACGGGTGAGCGACCGTTACGTAGAAGATGGTTCATTTGTAAAAATTAAGAACCTGCAATTGGGTTATAATTTCCCGAGGTCCATTACCGGCAAATTATTTAGCAGCCTGCGTTTTTATGCACAGGTAAAGAATGCGTTCACCTTTACCAACTACACAGGGTTCGATCCTGAAATAGCAGGGGGAATTTTAGATACAGGTATTGACAGAGGTGCCTACCCACAAGCACGTACCTACGCTGTGGGACTAGACATCAAACTTTAATTTCTAAAATTGATTACAATGAATAAGCACATTATAAAAATTTTCAGTCTCTTGTTGGTGATTGCTGCAACTACCTCGTGTACAAAATGGGTAGACTACAATCCGCACGAAGATTTCAGAACAACCGAATTAGATTACCTGAGATCGGAATCTGACTATAGAACAATGGCAATTAGCTGCTATACTCCGATGCAATGGCTAAACCAGGAAGTAGTAATTGGAGAGATTGCTTCCGATAACGCTGTAGCCGGTGGCGAAAATGCGTCGGATGTATTGGCGTTGCAACAGATAGATGACTACACACATACCCCTGTAAACTCTGCCCTTGCAGAGTTGTGGCGTTCGGCTTACGAGGGTGTGAATCGTACCAATTACCTGCACCAGTATAAAGCAAAAAACCCTGCAGGAGTTGCGGTTGAATTTGCGGGTAAAGAAGCCTTGTTTGGCGAAGTATATTTTCTAAGAGCCTACTATTACTTCCACCTGGTGCGCATGTTTGGCGATGTTCCTTTGTTTGCGGACAAACGTTTGAGTTTAAGTGAATCAAAATCGCTGAAGCGTTCACCTAAGGCAGATGTATACAAGCAAATTGAAGCAGATCTAAATTTGGCAATCACCGCTTTGCCGCCCATACAAGTTCAAAAAGGAAGAATAACAAAGTATGCTGCGCAGGCACTATTGGGTAAAGTTTTTCTGTATCAAAACAAATTTGCTGAAGCAGCCACTGTACTGGACAATGTAATTAACGCGAACGCATTTTCGTTGGTTACTGATCCAGGTACGATTTGGTTGGCCTCAGGCGAAAACGGTCCTGAGTCAGTTTTTGAAATTCAGTATTCCAATATCTCTCCATATTATCATTGGCCAGGCTACAACCGTGGACAAGGTAATTACGCGGTGCAGCAAGCAGGTGTTCGTGGCTTAAATGGAACTGGCGCTATGCCCTATGCCAGTGGCTGGAGCACCAATTTACCTACACAGAATTTAGCAGCTGCTTATGCTACCGGCGACAAGAGAAAAGCGGTTGCCATTCTTGATATTGAAGCGTATAAAACTGCCAATCCTGCATTTAATATTACCTACCAGGTAGCGCCTTTTAAAAATACAGGATTGTACAATCAGAAGTATCAGCCGCGCAAAGGAGAAACATCCGGGCAAATTGAACTGAACTACCTGAATAACTTTAGGATCATTCGCTACGCAGATGTATTGCTGATGGCTGCCGAAGCTTTCAATAGATCTACTGCACCGAACGATGCGAAAGCATTAGGCTACTTAAATAGGGTGAGAGAGCGTGCATTTGGCAATACTTCGCAAAACAGTTCTGCAACCGGCACGGCATTGCGCCAGGCTATATGGGATGAAAGAAGATTAGAACTGGCAGGCGAGGGGCAACGCTTTTTTGATTTGGTGAGAACAGGCCAGGCGCCAACAAAAATTACCGGCTTTGTTGCAGGCAAGCATGAAGTATTCCCTATTCCACAGGAGGAGATTAATATTTCAGGGCTCACCCAAAACCCCAATTATTAATTCAAACCCAACAAAAAACTTGTTATGAATACAATCAAAAATTTGTTCATTCTCGCATTACTGCTGAGCGTTTTCGCCGGTTGTAAAAAAGAGATTTTCGATGATGTTTCTTTTGTGGAAACGGGCCTGGCGCCGGATAAGCTCAGCGCAATGTTCGAGATCACTCAAGACAATACAGGGATGGTTACCATTACGCCTGCCGGCACCGGAGCCATATCGTACGACGTGTTTTTTGGTGATGCTACAGCAGCTCCTGCAAAGGTTGCTGCGGGTAAAAATGTAACGCATAAATATGCCGAAGGCGTGTACAATGTAAAGTTGGTAGCTTATTCAGTAAATGGTAAAAAAACAGAAGCAACGCAGCAGCTTACCGTTTCGTTTAGAGCCCCAGAAAACTTAGACTTTACGATCACCGTTGATCCAAACAACAGCTTGAAAGTTGGGGTGACCGCCACTGCTTTATACGAGACCAATTTCAAGGTATATTTTGGTCATATTCCTAACGAAATACCGGTTACCTTTTTAGAAGGCGAGGTGGTTACGTTTACGTATCCTGCCGTTGGCACCTACCAGGTAAGAGTAGTTGCATTTAGTGGTGGTGCTGCAACCACGCAACTCATTAAACCTATTACTATTGTTAACCCTGTCCTCTTGCCGATTACATTTGAATCCCCAACCATCAACTACAATTTCGTTGGTTTTGATGGCGGAAATGTGACCGTGATCAACAACCCGCAAAGCAATGGTTTAAATACCAGTAGCAAAGTGGGCCGAATGATAAAATCTGCCGGGCAGCCCTGGGGTGGTGCAGTAATTAGTTTGGGTGCACCCATTGACTTTTCTGCCAACAAGATATTTAGAATGAAAGTTTTTTCGCCAAGAGTAGGTGCAAAGGTGTTGCTGAAGGTGGAGAACTTTACCAATGGCGCGGTTAATTTTGAAAAGGAAGTAAATACAACGTTAGCCAATGCATGGGAGGATATGGTGTTCGATTTTTCAGCAATCAACACCACCAACTCTTATCAAAAAATAGTATTGATTTTCGACAATGGTACAGCCGGCAACGGTACTGCTAACTTCACTTTTCTCATCGATGATATTCGTTTGACGAATACATTGCCATCATCATTGTTAGCACTGCCCATTACGTTCGATAATCCCGGCGTAACCTATACCATGATCGACTTTGGTGGCGCCATCACTGATGATGCAAACGATCCGACCAGTGCTACCAATAAAGTAAAAAAGACTACGAAACCGAATGGTGCACAAACATGGGCAGGCAGTACAATGGGACAGGGTTTTTCAGCGGCACTGCCATTTTCTGCTACGGCTACGCGTATGAGTGTTAGAGTATATTCTCCCGCTGCAGGCATACGTGTTTTGCTAAAGGTAGAAGACAAGGCTGACCCTACTAAGTCCGTGGAAACTTTTGCCACCTCTACTGTAGCCAATGCATGGGAAACGCTTGTCTTCAACTTTGCCAGCCAGGCTCCGGGTACTGCTGCTTTGAACTTAGCCTTTACGTATAACATGGGTTCTATCTTCTTCGACTTTGGTACAGCGGGTAATGGCAAAGTGTTCTTTTGGGACGATGTAACCTTTGCTACCGGCGGAGGTGCTGCATTAGGTTTGCCATTAACCTTCGAGTCCACTTCTCTTACTTATGCCTTCACCAATTTTGATGGTGGAGCGACAACTGTAATTAACAACCCGCAGGCAAATGGTATAAATACCAGTGCTAAAGTGGCGCGCATGATAAAAGGTGCAGGACAGGCATGGGGTGGAAGCTTCATTACGCTGGATGGCCCGATCAACTTTAGCTCTACTACTTTAAGAATGAAAGTTTTTTCTCCGCGGGTAGGTGCTAAGGTTTTATTGAAAGTTGAAAACTCAACGAACGGTACAATTAATTTCGAAAGGGAAGTAACGACTACTGTAGCAAATGGATGGGAAGATCTTACGTTCAACTATGCTGGTATCAATACAGCGAATACTTACGATAGAGTTGTATTCATTTTTGAACTGGGAACAGTAGGTGACGGCTCCGCAAACTTCACCTTCCTTTTTGATGATATCAGGCTTAACTAACTTTTAAAAACGAGCTATATGTTTAAAAAAATAACTCCTTTCATCCTGGTCCTTGTCGCTATAATGATAGCGGCTACAGGTTGCAAGAAAGAAGAATACGCCTTTGGCGATTTGAAAGCACCAACTGACCTTACCCTCACTACCGAAATTATAGGGGTAAGTGCCGCCACCCCTGATGGTGATGGCAGCGGAAGTGTAAAAATTACCGCCACTTCAAAAAATGCATTAACGTACAATATTGATTTTGGTGATGGAGTTACACGGGTAGTACCTGCCGGTACGCTTATGTATAAGTTTACTACATCTGGTACTACTACCTACACCATTACAGTAAATGCGATTGGCACCGGGGGTTCAATTTCCACGATCAGCAAGCAGGTAAAAGTGTTTGTTGCATTCGAGATACCACCAGCTATTGTTGCTGCATTTACAGATGGAGCATCTAAGGTTTGGGTTACTGATAAAAATGCACTGGGTCATTTTGGTGTGGGTCCAACCGATGCGGCAGCTTTTCCAATTACAGCACTCTTTACGCCATTCTGGTACGAGGCAACGCCTAACACGCGTGAAGCATGCGCTTACGACGATGAAATAACGTTTACAAAGACTGGGAACACCATCTCTATGTCGGTAAACAATAAAGGCACCTCATTCTCTACTGCCGCAGCTACCGGATTTTATGGCTTCATCGGTGGAGATGGTTGCTATGCCATTAATACAGGTGGTACTAAAGTGCTGGCATTTAGCGATGCTACTTCGGGTAGCACAAGTGCGGTATCTACCAAAATACAATTTAGGGTGCCGGGCAATGGTATCATCAATTTCGGAACTGGCGGCACTACCTACGAGATAATATCTTATACCGCTAACACCATGTTTATTCGCAATGTTGGCACCGATGGAAATGCCTGGTATCAAAAGCTCATAAAAAAATAAAAGCCTTTGCATTTAATAGGCAGGGAATTTGGTTTGACCTTCAAAAAAATAAAATATGAGATGTATGACGCTTGCCTTTTTAATATCGTTACTGGCGCTAACTGCCTGTAGCAAAAGCACCAGTAATACTCCTGCGGAAATACTTCCGACAAACCTTACCGTTAACGCAACTGTAGCAACAGATAATAGTGGAAATGTAAGCTTCACTGCATCTGCCACTAATGCTACTACCTACGATTATGATTATGGAAACGGTGTTTTTAGAACAGTGCCTTCAGGTATTGTTACGTATGCTTATCCAACTACGGGTACCTATACAGTAAATGTGATTGCGAAAAGTTCTACCGGGCAAACCATATCCAAATCAATCCAGGTAACGGTTACAGTAGCGCAATCATTGGTTTGGTCAGATGAATTCAATACACCCGGCGCACCTGATCCTGCTAAATGGGGTTACGATATTGGCACCGGCAGCGGTGGTTGGGGAAACAACGAACTGCAGCATTATACCAACCGCACCGATAATGCAATCGTTTCAAATGGTACTTTAAAAATCATTGCAAAAAGGGAAGCGTTTAGCGGAAGTGCATTTACCTCAGCCCGCTTGCTATCTAAAAATAAGTTCTCAGTAAAATATGGCAAGATTGAAGCACGAGCAAAAATTCCGGTAGGTGTAGGTACCTGGCCTGCTATCTGGATGTTGGGCAACAATATAGACGCGGTAGGCTGGCCAGCGTGTGGAGAGATTGACATAATGGAGCACAAGGGCAGCGACCAAAACAGAATTTATGGTACGCTTCATTATCCAGGCCGGTCAGGTGGTAATGCCAATGGTAACACCATTGTTGTTCCAAATGTTACTACCGATTTTAATATTTATGCCGTTGAATGGACTTCGGCGTCAATCAAGTTTTCAGTAAATGGCAACGTGTTTCATACGGTGGCAAACTCAACCAGTATTCCATTCAATCAAAATTTCTTTCTGATTTTAAACCAGGCAATGGGTGGAACTTTTGGTGGTCCCGTTGATCCATCATTTAATACTTCCACCCTGGAAATTGACTACATCAGGGTGTATAATTAGTTAGTTTTTTTTCATAGCAATCGTTACAAAGAACAGATCGTTTTTACTTTTCCAGGCTAAGACGACTGTTCTTTTTAATTTGTTTCAAACTTTTTTAATGATGTATAAAATTGTTAGGGAGTTCAGGTTCATGCCTGTGCTCTGTATGTTGTTTTGCCTGCCTGTTCTTGCACAAAAAAAACATACTCCAGATTCAATAGATGCAAAAGTGGCCGCACTGCTTCAGCGCATGACCCTGGAAGAAAAAGTTGGTCAGATGAACCAGTACAATGGTTTTTGGGAAGTAACAGGACCTGTGCCTAAGGAAGGTAACAGTAAGCAGAAATACGAGCACCTAAAGCAGGGATTGGTGGGCTCTGTATTAAATGTGCGTGGTACAGATAATGTAAGAAAGCTGCAGGAGATCGTAGTGAAAGAATCTCGATTGGGCATTCCAATGATATTTGGGTCAGATGTTATTCATGGGTATAAAACGTTGTCACCGATTCCGTTGGCAGAGGCGGCCAGCTGGGACCTTGAAGCGATCGAGAAGTCAGCAAGAATAGCTGCCATTGAAGCCTCGGCAGTTGGCATCAATTGGACATTTGCACCCATGGTAGACATTACCCGCGATGCACGGTGGGGAAGAGTAATGGAAGGAGCAGGAGAAGATACCTACCTCGGTTGTAAAATTGGAGTAGCACGTGTTAAAGGTTTCCAGGGTACCGATTTATCCGCCCCTAACACCATTGCTGCAACCGCTAAGCACTTTGCGGCGTATGGCTTTGCAGAAGCAGGAAGAGAATACAATACGGTAGATATTGGCACTTCTACCTTGTACAATGTTGTATTTCCACCGTTCAAAGCAGTAGTGGATGCCGGTGTAAAAACGGTAATGAACTCTTTTAATGTGGTGAATGGAATACCGGCTACGGGCAATGCTTTTCTGCAGCGTGACATTCTTAAAGGTAAATGGAACTTTAAAGGTTTTGTGATTTCTGATTGGGGTTCAGGTGTTGAAATGATTGCACACGGTTTTTCCCGCGACTTGCAGCATGTTGCGGAGCAAGCTGCGAATGCAGGGTCAGACATGGATATGGAATCATACGCTTACGTGAAGCATTTGAAGCAGTTGGTAGAAACGGGTAAAGTAAGTATGGCAGTGGTGGACGAAGCAGTGTCGCGTATATTAAGGGTTAAATTTGAGTTGGGTCTTTTTGATGATCCGTATAAATATTGCAATGCAGTAAGGGAAAAAGAAATGATCTATCATCCGGATCATGCAGCGGCATCGCTGGATATGGCGAAGAAATCAATTGTACTACTAAAGAACAATCAGCAACTATTGCCGCTGAATAAAAATCAAAAGAACATAGCCGTGATTGGCGCATTGGCGAATGACAAGAACAGCCCGCTTGGCAGTTGGCGCATTGGTTCCGACGACAGCAGCGGTGTTTCATTTCTTGAAGCACTAAAAAAGTACACAACAAATTTTACCTACCAAAAGGGCGCTGATCTAATTACGGGTCCTGCTGCTTTCAGCCAGGAGCTTACAATTAATGTAACGGATAAAAGTGGTTTTAAAGCAGCGATTGCGTTGGCTAAAAAGTCGGAGGTCGTCATCATGGTATTGGGCGAACATGGCTTTCAAAGTGGTGAAGGAAGAAGCCGTACCCGCTTAGACTTTCCCGGCGTGCAACAGCAATTACTGGAGGAAGTGTATAAAGTGAATAAGAAGATTGTATTGGTGTTAATGAATGGGAGACCATTGGCTATAACGTGGGCTGCTGAAAGAATTCCTGCAATCGTGGAGGCATGGCAGCTGGGTTCACAAAGTGGACATGCCATTACTCAAGTATTGTTTGGCGATTACAATCCTGCCGGCAAATTGCCCATGAGCTTTCCCAGGAGTGTCGGCCAGGTTCCGATATATTACAACTATCTTACTACCGGCAGACCTGCGGAAAAGCCAGATGTTTTTTGGTCGCATTATACGGATGAAAGTTATAAGCCACTCTACCCGTTTGGCTATGGATTAAGCTATTCAAAGTTTGCCTACAGCAATTTGAAGATTGATGATGCGGATCAGCAAAACGTAAAGGTTCGTATCAACATAAAAAACACCAGTAAGGTTACGGGTGAAGAAGTGGTGCAACTATATATACAAGATAAGGTGGCAAGTATTGTACGGCCTATCAAAGAATTGAAAGGATTCAAAAAGATAAAGCTTGCGCCGAATGAAAGCGCGGAGGTAGAGTTCAGCCTAACGGATGCAGAGCTTGGGTTCTTTACCAATACCGGCGATTATATTGTTGAGCCGGGAGAGTTCAATGTAATGGTTGGCACCAGTTCCATGGAAGGTGTCACGGGAAAGTTTACGAGGAAATAATGGAGAGGCCTGCGATTGCAGGCTTTTTTCGTTTAGATACTTTTCTTTAGTTCAGGCTGGCTAGCAAGTGGGATGCCGCGACAACAAGACTGAAAAATAAATAAGTGTACAAATGACATTTATAAATTTTTCTCTTATCTTGAATGCTAATTGTCTGCCGGATGAATGTCGCAAAGCATTATGTTATTGGAGTTGATTATGGTACAGACTCCGTTCGATCTTTATTGGTGGATGCCAGTAATGGTAATGAGATCGCTTCATCCGTTTACTATTATTCCCAATGGAAAGAAGGTAAGTATTGCGATCCCTCAACAAGTCGCTTTCGCCAACACCCACAAGATTACATTGACGGATTAGAGCGCACCATCCGCGCCTGTTTGCACCAGGCTGGCGGGGAAGTAGCTAATAATGTAAGAGGAGTTTCTATTGATACAACCGGCTCTAGTCCGGTTGCGGTGGATAAAACGGGAACGCCCCTGGCGTTGCTGCCTGCGTTTTCCGAAAACCCAAATGCCATGTTTGTGTTGTGGAAAGACCATACCGCGGTAAAGGAAGCTGCAGAGATTAATGAACACGCAACAAAATTCGATGTCAACTACCTGCAGTTTGTAGGGGGTATTTATTCTTCAGAATGGTTTTGGGCAAAGCTGCTACACGTGATCCGCGAAGATGAAGCATTGCTTGAGGCAATGGCATCGTGGGTAGAACATTGTGATTGGATACCGTTTTTATTAACTGGTGGCAATGATATATTGAAGATGAAACGCGGCATCTGCGCTGCCGGTCATAAATCGCTATTTGCCGATGGATGGGGCGGACTTCCACCTGAGGAATGGTTCACATCACTAGACCCACTGCTTCAAAAATTCTCTGATCATTTGTTCTCATCCGCTTACACAGCCGATACAGCAGCTGGCAACCTTTCACCTGTATGGGCAAAACGATTGGGCTTATCTACACAAGTTGTAGTAGGCGTAGGTGCCTTTGATGCACATATGGGCGCAGTGGGGGGACAAATAGAACCTTACCACTTAAGCAAGGTGATGGGTACTTCTACCTGTGATATGCTGGTAGCGCCAACCAGTGATGTAAAGAACACTTTGGTAGCAGGCATTTGCGGACAGGTGCCGGGTTCAATAATACCAGGCATGATTGGGATGGAAGCTGGACAATCTGCTTTCGGCGACGCTTATGCATGGTTCAGAAGTATATTATCGTGGCCCTTAGAAAATTTATTATCTGCATCAACAACGATGGATGCGGAACAACTGAATAAACTGGTAGAAGAGAGTATCGACAACATTATTCCTGAACTGAGTAAGCAAGCGGCTTTGTTGCCCTTGGATGAGGAAGCTCCATTAGCATTGGATTGGTTCAACGGGCGGCGCACTCCTGATGCAAATCAATCGTTACTTGCAGCTTTCATTGGGTTAGATTTAGGTACCAATCCACCGGTCATGTTCAGGGCGATTGCAGAAGCAACCTGCTTTGGTGCCAAAGCAATTGTTGACCGCTTTCGCGAACAAAAAATACCAGTGAAAGGACTGATCGGCATGGGTGGTGTTGCTAAAAAATCTCCCCTGATTATGCAAATGATGGCCGATGTGATGAACATGCCTATACGCATACACAAGAGTGAACAAACCTGTGCGTTGGGTGCGGCCATGTTTGCGGCTACCGCGGCTGGTTTGTACCAAAAAGTAGAACAAGCGATGGAAGCCATGGGGCCGGGGTTTGATGTTACCTATGAGCCGAATAAAGCAGTAGTTGGTTATTATGAAAAGAGATATGAACAATACAAGGCTTTAGGAACATTTGTAGAAGACTACCATACTGGCAAGACAACGCTGAAGAGCCAATCACAACAAACTGCTATCAATGCCTGATCCATTTCAATCAATACGCGAAGAAGCTTACCAAGCTAACATGCAGTTGCCGAAGCTTGGGCTCGTCATTTTTACATTTGGTAACGTAAGCGCAGCTGATCGTTCGCAGGGCGTGTTTGCCATTAAACCCAGTGGTGTTCAATACCAGGATTTATCGCCTGCAAACATGGTCGTGGTCGACTTTGATGGAACTACAATTGAGGGCAACATGCGCCCGTCATCTGATACGCTTACCCATGCAGTTTTATACAAACAATGGGACGGCATCAATGGCATTGTACATACACACTCGACCTATGCCACTGCATGGGCCCAGTCGCAGCGCGACATACCCATTTATGGTACCACCCATGCTGATTACACCACGGTAGACATTCCCTGTGCGCCACCCATGAGTGATGATATGATACAAGGCAATTATGAATTTGAAACCGGTCACCAGATTATAAACTGCTTCAAGCAAAAAGGCTACGATTACCAACAAGTTGAGATGGTACTAGTGGGGAACCATGCGCCTTTTACCTGGGGTAAATCAGCCGATAAGGCGGTATATAATAGCGCCGTGCTGGAAGCGATTGCACAAATGGCATTGCTTACAGAACAAATAAACCCCGCATCCCCACGCCTGAAGCAAGCGCTCATCGATAAGCATTTTTTGCGCAAGCATGGACCTGATTCTTATTACGGACAATAAAAATACTTTATGACACGACTACTTACAATAATGCCATTTTGCTTGTTGCTATTCGCCTGCAACAGCAGCAACAAAGAAAAAAATAATGACGTGGATACAACACAAAAATTTACAGTGACAGAGAAGCCATTTGGAGGTGTTGACAGTTCAGCAGTTGTTCAATATACCTTGAGCAACCCTGCTGGTATGCAAGTGAGCATCATCAATTATGGTGGTACAATCACCGAAATTCTGGTGCCCGATAAAGAAGGTAACACGGGCGATGTAGTACTTGGTTACAAATCATTGGATGGGTTTCTGCAGAAAGAGAATCCATACTTTGGGGCACTCATTGGGCGATATGGTAATCGCATTGCGGCAGCTAAGTTTACATTAGATGGTTTAGTCTATCAGCTTGCAAAAAACAATAATGGCAACTCGCTACACGGTGGCGATAACGGCTTTGATAAAGTAGTGTGGACAGCAGAACGGATGCCAGGCGATAGTAGTTTAAAGCTAACCTACTCAAGTAAAGATGGTGAAGAAGGTTTCCCGGGGCAAGTGAATGTGCAAGTGACTTATACGCTTACAAATAACAATGAGCTGAAGCTGGATTATACAGCTACAACCGATAAAGCAACGCCGGTTAATCTTACCAGTCATGCTTACTTCAACTTATCGGCGGGTAAAGACTCCACCATACAAAACCATGAGCTGCATTTAAACGCAGATCGTTACACACCCGTCAACGCATCGCTGATTCCAACAGGTGCAGTAAATGGCGTAAAGAATACTCCGATGGACTTTACTACATCCAAACTAGTTGGTAGAGACATAGCCAAAGTAGATGGTGGATACGATCACAATTGGGTACTAAACAAAGCGAGTAACGAGCTTTCTTTAGCCGCTACTTTATTAGATGCAGGAAGTGGCCGAACGATGGAGGTGTACACCACCGAACCAGCCATACAGTTTTACTCCGGCAACTTCCTAGATGGAACGTTGAAGGATACTAAAAGCGGACAACCTTATGTAAAGCATGCAGCACTCTGCCTCGAAGCACAACACTACCCGGATAGTCCCAATCAGCCTTCGTTTCCAAACACCATATTAAAGCCGGGAGAAACGTACAGACAGACTACCGTGTATAAGTTTGGCGTAAAGTAGTGAGGCGTGAGTTGGGTTTTGTGAGTTGTGACCGCACCCGCCATTGCGAAGCACGAAGTAATCGAAAATTGAGGTGGCGGGTTGTAAGTTGTGAGATGGGAGTGCATCCGTCATTGCGAGGCATGAAGCAATCCCTGCAACATAAGGAATGCTATAAAGTAATCGCTGAACTATGCTTCGTTTAATAATAAGAAAAAGTATAAGTGTGCGACGCAACTAAGATGAGTTCTGATTTCCTGTTGGGCTACAAAAATGCACCTTATACTAATAAAGCGTTGTCAGTTGTCTGTGTACATTTTTAATTTTTAATTTTTTATTTTGATTGAAATGACCCCTAATCTTAAGACACTCGAAGTTTGGTTTGTAACCGGAAGCCAGCACCTTTATGGCGAGGAAACGTTGAAGCAAGTAGATCAGCATTCGGAGCAAATTGCTAAGGCTTTAAATGATGCAAAGCAAGTTCCGGTAAGCATCGTTTTTAAACCTGTAGTAAAATCTACCGAAGAGATTTATGCCATTTGCCAGCAAGCGAATGTGGCTAACAACTGCATCGGCATCATTGCATGGATGCATACCTTTTCGCCTGCTAAAATGTGGATTGGTGGGCTAAAGATTTTGAAGAAACCACTATTGCATTTACATACACAGTTCAATCGCGACATACCATGGGATACGATTGACATGGATTTTATGAACCTGAACCAAAGTGCGCATGGCGATAGGGAGTTTGGTTTCATCATGACCCGTATGCGCATGAACCGCAAAGTAGTGGTAGGCCATTGGGAAGATGAAGTGGTACGTGAACAGATTAATACATGGTCGCGGGCTGCTGCGGGTTGGAACGATTGGCAGGGTGCACGCTTTGTTCGCTTTGGCGATAACATGCGCTTTGTAGCTGTAACCGATGGCGATAAAGTGGAGGCTGAATATAAGTTTGGTTATTCTGTAAACACATATGGCATTGGTGATTTGGTAAAGGTGATTAATGCAGTAGGGGATGGAGATATAGCCAGGCTGATAGAAGAATATGAAGGCAGGTATAAGTTGGTAGCAGCCTTGCGCAAAGGTGGCGATCAACATCAATCATTAATAGAGGCCGCCCGTATAGAAATTGGCTTGCGTACTTTTTTAGTTGAAGGAAATTTTAAAGGCTTCACCGATACGTTTGAAGACTTGCATGGGATGGTGCAACTACCAGGTATAGCTGCGCAACGATTGATGAATGAAGGGTATGGCTTTGCCGGCGAAGGCGACTGGAAAACGGCTGCATTGGTGCGGGCTATGAAGGTAATGGGCAGCGGATTGAAGGGTGGTAATTCTTTTATGGAAGATTACACTTATCATTTTGATCCGAAGAACCCAATGGTACTGGGCTCGCATATGCTGGAAGTAGATGAGGCATTGGCAGACGGGGAGATCAGTTGTGAGGTGCATCCGTTAGGTATTGGCGGAAAGGCAGATCCTGTACGGCTGGTATTCAATTCGGGTGCAGGGCCTGCGCTTAATGCATCCATTGTAGATATGGGTAACCGCTTCAGGTTAATTGTAAACGAAGTGGAAGCGGTACAGGTGGAGCATGATGTGCCAAAGCTACCCGTGGCGCGTGTACTATGGAAGCCATACCCTGATATGAAGACCGGTTGCGCCGCATGGATTTATGCAGGGGGTGCACATCATACCGGCTATAGCCAAAACTTAACGTCAGAGCACATGGAAGACTTTGCATCGTTTGCAGGCATTGAATATGTGCTGATAGGAAAGGAGCTAAACCTTTACAACTTTAAAAATGAGCTGCGCTGGAACGACCTGTATTATCAAATGAACAAGTAACTATAAACCCTCTTTTTCAACCCCTAACTTTTGCTTATGAATCACCTGTCTACGGCTGATATTATCGTCTTTGTATTGTACTTCCTCATCGTTGTATCCTATGGCTATTGGATTTACAACAAAAAGAAACAGGCTTCCGTTAGCGCTTCACACGATTATTTTCTTGCCGAAGGATCGCTTACGTGGTGGGCCATAGGAGCGTCACTCATTGCATCCAACATTTCTGCGGAGCAGTTTATTGGCATGAGTGGCGAAGGATATTTTGTAGGCATTGCAGTAGCCGCTTACGAGTGGATAGCTGCCATAGCACTTATTATTATTGCAGTTTGGTTCATCCCTATTTACCTAAAGAATAAGATATACACGATGCCGCAGTTTTTAAAGCGGCGATACAACGAAACGGTTGCACTCATCATGGCCATCTTTTGGCTGTTCCTGTATGTTTTTGTAAACCTTACATCTATTTTATACCTCGGCTCTGTGGCTATCAACGGTTTGTTAGGGGGAGAATATTTACACATCATTATGGTGGCATTGGCCGTGTTCGCTTTGTTCATCACACTGGGTGGAATGAAGGTAATTGGCTATACCGATGTAATACAAGTAGGCGTGCTGATTATTGGTGGACTGGCTACCAGTTATATGGCGCTTACCATGGTGAGTGAAAGCTTTGGACTTGGTTCGAATGCCATTGCCGGGTTCAATGCATTGATAAAAGATGCACCCGATCATTTTCATATGATATTGGATAAGCCAACCGCTACCTCACCACAGGCTGACATTAATAAATACCTGGTGTTGCCCGGCATAGCCATGTACTTTGCCGGACAATGGATTGTGAACCTGAATTACTGGGGATGCAACCAATACATTACGCAACGTGCGTTGGGTGCCGACCTGCATACTGCTCGTACAGGTATATTGTTTGCCGCGTTATTAAAGTTGTTGATGCCGGTGATTGTAATGCTTCCAGGTATTGCTGCGTACGTGCTGCACAAGAACGGAGATTTAGCAATGGTTGGCGGTAAGGATACTGCCTACTCTGCAATACTGGGGTTCCTTCCTTCAGGCTTAAAAGGCTTATCGATAGCAGCGCTTACTGCTGCCATTGTAGCATCGCTTGCCGGTAAAGTCAATAGTATTGCTACCATTTATACGCTCGATATTCACAACAAATATTTTAATAAAGTAGCCACAGAAAAGCAATTGGTGTGGACTGGGAGAATGGTGGTATTGTTATCCATGATCATTGCACTGTTCTTTACCTGGGGCGATATTTTGGGTATAGGTGGCGAAGGTGGATTTACTTTTATTCAGAAATATACCGGCTTTATTAGCCCAGGTGTTTTTGCCATGTTTATACTCGGTATGTTTTGGAAGCGAACTACGGGTGCTGCTGCTATCGCTGGTGTCATCTCAGGCTTTTTGTTGGCTGTATTCTTTAATGGTTATGCTCCCGAGTTGCTGGGTCACAATACCTGGATGTATGATTCATTCCGCAATGAAAAAGGAGTGTACGAAATACCATTCCTGATTTGTATGGGTTGGTCGTTTGTGCTTACCATGCTCTTAATGGTCGGTATTAGTTTGGCGGGTCCTAAAGTGAATCCAAAAGCGTTTGAATTAGACAAGCAAATGTTTAAAGTGAAACCGGGTACACTGGTATTAATCGTATTAATCATCCTAATACTGGCTGCGCTGTACGTTAAGTTTTGGTAGCAGAGGTAACTATAAATTATTTTACTATTGGCAACGGAGGTTTATAAAGATATTGACCAGTTGTTGGTGGCCGTCGACTGCATCATTTTTGGGTTTGATGGCGAAAAATTACAGGCGCTTCTAGTAAAGCGAAGCATTCAACCAGAGATCAACAAATGGTCGCTGGTTGGAGGCTTTGTACAAAAAGATGAAGCAGTACAGGATGCTGCCATCCGGGTACTGCATCAGCTAACAGGGTTAGAAAACATTTACATGGAGCAGTTGGCCGCCTATGGCAATGTTGATCGCGACATAGCCGGAAGGGTAGTGTCCATCGCTTACTTCGCGCTCATTAAAATTGACGATCATGCTGAGGAGTTACTTCAAACTTTTAATGCGAAATGGTTTGCTTTAGAGAAGGTGCCCAAACTCATTTTCGATCACAATCAAATGTTGCAACTGGCCCGTGAACGCCTGCAATTAAAAGCATCTTATCAACCCATTGGGTTTGAGTTGTTACCCGAAAAGTTTACGCTGTCGCAATTGCAAAATCTGTATGAAGCTATCTATCAAACCACTTTTGATAAACGCAACTTTACGCGCAAGATTAATTCACTTGGCATCCTCCAAAAGCTGGATGAAAAAGAAAAGGCATCCTCACGAAAGGGTGCCTTTTATTACTTGTTTGATAAAGAAGAATACAATAAGCTGCAGGGTGAGATAAAGAAGTTTATTTAAGGGAAAAGTTTGAGGTTTGAAGTTTGAGGTTTAAAGTGGGAACTCAACATGGCGATAGACCCGCGAAGCAATTCCATTCATCATTCATGATTCATAATTTATAATTCCACACCCTCTACCATTCCCTACTTCTTACTGTTATTGATAATTGTAAAAAGATCTGTTCTCCTGTCTTTCAAATTTCGTACAGCACCAAAGCTGTGCAGTTCTTTTAGCAGGTCTACATCTACATCGGCAATCAGGGTGGTTTCGGTATTGGGAGTTGCCTCGGCTTTTATACCATTGGTTGGAAACGAAAAGTCGGACGGTGTAAATACCGCGGATTGTGCATACTGTATATCCATGTTGTGGACCTTGGGCAGGTTACCTACACTGCCTGCTATTGCTACATAACATTCGTTTTCTATAGCTCTTGCCTGGGCGCAACTGCGTACACGGGTATACCCATTTTGTGTGTCTGTCATAAACGGAACGAAAAGAATCTGCATGCCTTGCTCAGCCAACAAACGTGGCAGTTCAGGAAACTCGACATCATAGCAAATGAGTATTCCGATTTTACCACAATCCGTATCGTAGGTGGTGATGGTGTTGCCGCCTACCATTCCCCATGCACTTTTTTCGGCAGGGGTCAAGTGTATCTTTTCGTACTTTTCATACGTGCCATCTCTGCGGCACAGAAAGCCAACATTATGCAGCATTCCATTTTCTAACAAAGGCATACTGCCGGTGATAATATTGATGTTGTAGCTGATGGCATACTCAATAAATTTATCGCGAAGGGGAGTGGTAAATGAGGCTATTTCGCGCATGGCTTCTGCACCGCTTAAATGGTTGTATGCCGTCATTAACGGTGCATTGAACAACTCGGGAAATAAGATGAAATCGCTTTGGTAATCACTTACCACATCCACAAAAAATTCAATCTGCTCACACAGTGTTTCAAGGCTGGGAAAGGGACGCATTTGCCATTGCACCAGGCCGAGGCGGATGATTGATTTTTTAGAGTTGATGTGTGCCGCCTCTTCATTGTAGTAAATGTTGTTCCACTCCAGCAGCGAAGCATACTCCAGCGATTCAGTATCGCCTGGTAGGTAGCCTTTCAATATTTTTCTTACATGAAAATCGTTGGCCAATTGAAACGAAAGGGTAGGGTCGTGTATCTCTTTTCCTTTTACCCTATCTAAATATTGTTTGGGAGTAAGTTTATCAGCGTAGTTCTTATACTGCGGTATACGACCACCTGCTATGATAGCCCGAAGATTCAATCGTTCGCATACTTCTTTGCGGGCATCGTATAGTCGCCTTCCTATGCGCATGCCGCGGTAGTCGGGGTGTACAAAAAAATCGATACCATACAGCACGTCGCCCTTGGGGTTGTGGGTAGAGAAAGAATAATTACCGGTGATCTGAGCGTAAGTATGGTTGTCGCCAAATTTGTCGTAGTCTACAAGCAGTGATAATGCGCAACCAGCAATGGAGCCATTTACCAATAAGCAGATCTGCCCTTCCGGAAATATTTCAACCAACTTGCTAATGTGCGCTTCGCCCCAAAAGGAGGCACCTTGCCAATCGGAGTAAGCCTCGACCATAGATGCTTTCAAACCATTATAATCATCTTTGGTAAGTGTCCTTAACTCTATCTTCAGATCTTCATTCTTCGTGTCCATAGTGGCGCAAATCTACTCCTGCTTTTTTATAGTAGAAAAAGATGTTCTGACCTTTTGAACCAACAGTTTGTTAAGCATTTTACTAAACAATATTGCCGGCGTGTTTACTCCTATACCGCCAAATATGCCCACAGAACAGGGTAATGGCAGGGAAAATTGGAGGGCATCGGGTCTATTGCCACACAAACCGGGGAGATGCATTGTGTTAAGCGACAACTACATATCTTCAATGAGTCATAATAGATGCAAGTAAAATTGCCACATTTATCTTAGCTATTTTTAAAGCGTCCCTCAATCATTTAAAAAGAACGTATGAGACAGACCATTCTAGGTGCAAATGGAACAATTGGGAAAGTTCTTGCCCGTGAATTGAAAAATTACACCGACCAAATAAGGTTGGTAAGCCGTAACCCAAGGAAGGTGAATGAAACGGATGAACTGTATCCCGCAGACTTGTCTGACCCCGCAGCGGTGGATAAAGCCATTGAAGGTTCTGAGGTCGTTTACCTGGTAGTTGGCTTTGAGTATAAGTTAAAAGTCTGGAGGGATCTTTGGCCCCCACTAATGAAAGCCACTATTGAAGCTTGTAAAAAACATAAGGCTAGATTGGTCTTTTTTGATAATGTTTATCTGTATGATGCAAGTGCTATTGGAAATATTACAGAAAATTCACCCATCAATCCACCAAGTAAAAAAGGTTTGGTTAGAAAGGAAATTGCTGAAATGCTTTTAAAGGAAGTGGAAGCGGGTAACCTCACAGCTTTGATAGCCCGCGCACCGGATTTTTATGGTCCGGATAATGAAAAAAGTTTTCTTATTGAAGTAGTGTATAACAATCTAAAAAAAGGGAAAAGCCCCAACTGGTTTATGGATGCCACAAAAAAGCATTCATTCATTTATACCCCGGACGCTGCTAAAGCCACTGCGATTTTGGGGAACACACCAGATGCATTTAACCAGGTTTGGCATTTGCCAACAGATCCGAATGCACTTACCGGCCAGCAATGGATTGACCTGTTTAATAAAGAGATGAAGACGTCAAAGAAGGTGATGGTTTTAAAAATGATGATGCTTAGAATATTAGGTTTATTCATCCCCTTAATGAGAGAAATGCCTGAAATGATGTACCAATACGACAGGGACTACCTTTTCGACAGTTCAAAATTTAATGCTCGTTTTAATTTTACGCCTACAACCTACGAAGCAGGCGTAAAACAGATTGTACACCCGTAAAGCCTATCCTGAAAAGTATGAATGGCTTTGCTTAAACTACGTAAGCAGTTACAAATTATTACTCTGGCTCCTTCATATATTCGGCAATCAATTGCTCATTGGTGTTTTCACTTGTTGAAAGTGCATGAATGATTCGTTGCTTCTCTATTTCATTCTTGTTCTGGCTAAGTTTCTTTTTGCCTTGCAGATCAGTTATCGTAATATCAAAAGCAACTATCCCGTTCGCCATTTTTATTTTGTAATCCTCTGGCAACGTGTTCCACTGTTGGCGGTATTCTGTTTCATAGTGGTCAATTGTTTTTTCTAAAATTGCCCTAACCTTCGCCGGATCTGTCACTATTCGTCCTTCGCCATAGGCATGAACTGATATATAATTCCATGTTGGCACGTTCAGGTCTTTATCATAATGCTTCGGGGAAATATAGGCATGAGGTTCACTAAAAATAACCAATGCTTTATTGCTTTCCAGGTCCTTCCACTGTTCGTTAGCCCTCGCAAAATGTGATGTCAGAATAATTTTATCATCGGGTTGAGAAACAAGGAAAGGCAAATGGGTTGCAGTCGGCAAATTATTTTGCGCAGTAATCAGCGTAGCAAAACTAAACCGAGTCATAAATGCCACCGTTTCTGCACTATCGGTCAGTAGGTTCAAGCGAGGTATGTACATAAGTCCCTTTTTAAAGCGGTAAATATAAATCCGGCTGAAACTTTACAATCTATTTAAAACGCTGTCGGTCTCTTTCACCACTTAATTGGTAAACCAGTGTAGTGCTAACAGATGATAATTCCCCGTATGTTTTATCATTGCAGCTCGTGAAGAAAAATCTTTCATCTGTCTGGCGTACCAATCGTAAAAACTTTCGTCTATTAGTTGAACTTAACAGTGAAGGTTTAATGATTCAACCAAACCCGCGCCGGCTTTATGCGTTTCAAACAGTTTCTCTTACGCTATGAGTCGGATGCAAACCCTTATAAAAGCTGCATTGATAACAGGCATTTTGAGCTTGTTTGGTATAGCTTATATCTTGTTCAACCTGCCATCATCGCACGATAGCAGGTCGGGAGATCGTACCATCGCTGCACCCGTCACTAAACCCACGACAAAGTCTACAAATCCACCCGTTACAATTGAACAAGCGAGTGATAGTGAAACAATACTACTTACACCAATCGTCACCCCGCCTTCAACCCCTGCAATGCGACGCACCGCATACGCTTTGCCCGGGTATTCAGCTGCAAGGCAGGTAATGCTATCTTTTCCAGCAATAAAGCGCCAGGTGGATATGCAGCTTGAAAAACAACGTTTGCTTGATGCAGAAGAATTTAAAAAGCTTGAAGCAATGGAAAATGCGATTTCAATTGGAGAAAATTATAATGATACTAATACAGCATTCAATTCAACTGGTCCTATCAAATCGGCCGACAGTTTGAAGGTGGAACCTAACCAGAGCCCAAGTGATATAAGCGTTGCTAAGAACGAGCAAACTTCTGTTGCTACATCCACACGTTTCTATAGAACGCTATCCCAGCAGGATCTTGGCGGAATTTATAATTTGGCGCTTCGCAAAAGCAATGGGAAAGGAATTAAGTGTGTGAAGATTTTTACTGTGCCAGAGTCACTAAACACAGCCAGGCAAATAGCTGGCTACTTTTCAACCAAAGGTTTCACCCTTTCCGGCATTCAACCTGTACCGGGAAAGCAAACGGGGATCAAAGTAAACATCATCGGCAATTGTGTAAACATCACCATTGGAACAATGGAGTAAGAGCATATTACAGATTGCTTGCTTCAAAAGTATTTCCCTGGCGAATGTCGCCTGACTCGTAACCTTTTTTAAACCAGCGCATCCGTTGCTCGGAGGTGCCATGTGTGAACGCATCCGGAACTACCTGGCCCTGTGCCTGTGATTGGAGGCGATCGTCGCCAATCGCATTTGCTGCTCTCAACGCTTCATCAATATCGCCGGGCTGCAAAATATTTTTCATTCTCTGTGCGTGATGCGCCCAAACGCCGGCATAAAAATCTGCCTGCAATTCTAGTTTCACCGACATTTTATTGTATTCTTTTTCAGACACCTGGCTGCGCATCGCGTGCATCTGCTCTGATGTGCCATTTAGGTTTTGTATATGATGTCCTACTTCGTGCGCTACTACATAGGCCATGGCAAAATCCCCAGGCGCACCAAACTTTTTAGAAAGCTCGTTGAAGAATGAAAGATCGATGTAAACCTTTTTATCACCAGGACAATAAAATGGTCCCACAGCTGAACTAGCCGAACCACAAGCCGACTGTATGCCATCTCTAAATAGGGTCAGTCTTGGCGCCTGGTACCCTGAAATTAATTCACCAAAAACATCCTCCGTATCCTTCAGTACAACACCAACAAATTCTGCTAAGGTATCTTCAGCTGCCTTTTCCTCTGCACCCAGTTCACGACTTTGTTCCTGGCCAGGCATCATTTGCGGCGCTTGCGAGGGATCGCCACCTAATACCAAATAGAGCACCAACATGATGATCCCACCAATTCCACCACCAACGGCCGCGCCTTTTCCTGACATGCCTCTACGGTCATCTACGTTCGAACTACCTTGTCTGCCGCGCCATTGCATATGCGTTATTTTAGTTTTAAATATAGTGCTCTTACTATAAAATTTATACCAGTCATTATTAAAGCGGCCCTCTCATCACTTTCTACGGATACAAACATGACTAGAGAAGCTTTGCCGCACAACAGGCTATTTCATTAAATAAAAAACACCTGCAATAGCTGCAAGTGTTTTTTCAACAAATTTATTCAATGTCATTACAACTTAAAGCCAACAGTCAGCACCACATTTCCACGGCTGCCTGCTTGTGTGGCAAAGGTGTTCTGTTTGTCTTCTAATCGGTAAGGAAAATGTACATCTTTCAGAAAATTGTGTGCATAAGAAAGATCGATGAACATTCCTTTATCCCTATAACCAAGTCCACCTGTAGCTTGTATAATATTTGACTTTAAATCTTTGTCACGATAAGGATTTCCATAATAGGCACCGCCTAACCTAAACATAATGGTGTGTAGTTTCAACTCTCCGCCAACCCTAAAGTTGAACGCGCCTTTGTAATAATCTTTCACCACCTCTTTTAAATCACTGTAGTACTTGCTATCGTCGTATGCTGCATCGCTGGACTGGCTAAATCGTGCGTTTGGATAGGCAACGTACTCAATATCGGCCGTAAGGAAAGCGCGTTGTTTCCGTGTATCATTTACCTCCCTGAATACATACGAACCACTCACCATGGCTTTCCATGGAGTCATGGATAGGTATTCACTCACACCGGCATTATTGTCCTTTGTAAACTCAGATGATTCCACGGTTTTGTCTCCATTGTAGCCCTCCGTATCCGCTCTCAAGGTTGCCGACTGCTTATCTTTCAAATTATAAAATGTTGGTGTGTGCACCGCCAGTCCAAGGCGTATCTGTTCCTGCGGTTTAAAGATGATACCAAGTTTAGCATTCACTCCTGCTCCAGTAGTTTTCACCCGGTCCTGTAGTTCAAAAAAGTTGAAGTTATTAGTACGGTTACCTGTAGGATCAGATTCACGGTAGGTAGTTACTCTTTCATAATTCACAAAAGGAATACCCAACGAGCCGCCCACATAAACTTTATCATCCATGTTAGTGGCGTAACCAAGAGCTAATTCGGTAATGGCACCTGATGTTTTTACCGTGTTCTGTTGCTCGAGTGCAATGCCTTGTTTCAATAAAAATTCAGGCAGACCTTTTACTTCCACCACATTGTTACTATTGCGAAACGTATCGACTAAGTACAAGTACAAAGCAGGTGCAGTTCCAAAAGCAAACCGGGAATTGTTGAGTGCCTGGTCAATGGATTGCCTGCTGGAACTTAGCTGCTGTGCAAACGCTTCCGTCATGCTGCTGAAGTTGTTTGTGCCTTTGTAGGTAAACTCATTGTTTAAGTTCGCAACGTTATTGATGCCGATGCTAAATGCCTGGCTGGTCCACTTACTATGCGGCGTATTAAAACCAAGCACAAACCCGGTGGTTCCAAAGTTTGCAACCGCTTTACTAGTTGCCTGGCTGGTTCCGCGAAAATCAAATTTGTTATTGTTCAGATTGAAGGAGGGGGTAAATACAAACTCTTTTGTTTTGTATAAACCAAGACCTGCTGGATTCACATACAGAGCACTGATGTCGCCGCCAAGCGAAACCATAGCGCCACCGGTAGCAATGTTTCGTGCCGTTCCGCTTCCGGGGAAGTAACTGTAGCGAAGCACATCATCAGGTATTTGGGCCGACGCCGCCTTTATGCAGCATAGTATGGTAAATGTTAGTATAGTTTTTTTCATAACAATGGCTTTAATGGATTTGATCAACCAATCCATAAGTTTATAAAACTTATTTAGTAAAGTAAGCATGAGAGATAAAGTTTAAACAATCTCTCATGCTGGTAGTGTTATTAGTTTCCACCACGTGCCGGGCGAGATACACCTCCTGATGAAGAACCAGATGATGAAGAGCCAGATGAGGAAGGGGTAGAAGAGCTTCCACTGGATGGTGTATAGGTTCTGGATGGCGTACTGGCAGGGCTATTATAGGTATTGCTGTTGCCTGAGTTACCGTTATTATAAGTGCTGTTGCTTGAACTGATTACTTTTTTAAACGAATTGCCAAGTCCATTGCTATTGTTGTACCCCGTGTTGTTTTTGTACCCACCCAATGCCGGGCGATTTACATTTGATGGCCTAAGTGGTGTGCCTTTGGTAATAATAATAGGGTATCCGTAGTAGCCCGGATGATAGCCGTTATTGTAGATCGGCCTTCCATAACCGAGGTTCCAATTGTTCCTGCCATAATAGTTGTAATTATAACAACCAAAATCGTAACGACCGTCGTACCAATAATCATAGTCATCTATAGTAGACCAACGATTACGGTTGCGCACTTTCATGCGTAAATATTGGTCGTCTTCGTTGCGTACAACATCTTCATAGCGGTCTTTTTCTTTTTCTTTTTTTGTTACTGCTTCACGAGCAGGAGAATAATAAACGTCGTCGGGTGTTTGTCCCGCTTTGTATGCAGTGGAACAGCTTACCAGTGAAGCTGTAAATAAGCCCAGGAGTAAAACTTTACAATTCATGAGAGTGGTTTTAGAGCGTTATTAAAAATGAAGTTACTACTTTCGCCACGGTTTTTTCGCGGTTATCAACTGAGCATCAAACTGTTTGCCGCAAGTGCCAAAGCTTAAAGTACTTATGTTAATAATTAGGTAAATAGATTTTATGAGTAAAGAAATTACATCTCGCAGCCAGGACTATTCCCAGTGGTATAACGACCTGATTATAAAAGGTGGGTTGGCTGACTACAGTGCCGTGCGTGGATGTATGGTTATCAAGCCTTATGGATATGCGTTGTGGGAAAACATGCGCGATGAGCTTGACAGAATGTTCAAAGAGACGGGTCATCAAAATGCATACTTCCCTTTGTTTGTCCCAAAAAGTTTGTTCGAAAAAGAAGAGAAGAACGCGGAAGGCTTTGCGAAAGAATGCGCAGTTGTTACGCATTATAGATTAAAGAATAACCCCGATAAACCAGGATCATTAATGGTGGATCCTGAAAGTAAGTTGGAAGAAGAATTGATTGTGCGCCCAACCAGTGAAGCCATTATTTGGAACACGTATAAAACCTGGATTCAGAGCTACCGTGATTTACCCATACTTGTAAACCAATGGGCGAATGTGGTAAGGTGGGAAATGCGTACGCGGTTATTTTTGCGCACCGCCGAATTCTTATGGCAGGAAGGACACACTGCGCATGCTACCAAAGCGGAAGCCGTTGCAGAAACCATACAAATGTTAGAAGTGTATGCACATTTCGCCGAGCACTATATGGCTATGCCGGTAATTAAAGGAGTGAAAAGCGAGAACGAAAGATTTGCTGGCGCGGAAGATACTTACTGCATTGAAGCATTAATGCAGGACGGCAAAGCTTTGCAAGCTGGAACGTCTCACTTCCTCGGGCAAAATTTTGCCAAGGCTTTCGATGTAAAATTTAGTGATAAGGAAAATAAGCTGGATTATGTATGGGCCACCAGCTGGGGCGTAAGTACTAGATTGATTGGTGCATTGGTGATGGCACATAGCGATGATGATGGATTGATTCTCCCTCCACGCATTGCGCCGTTCCAGGTGGTGATTGTTCCAATATTTAAAGGCGATGAACAGAAGCAATTGATTGATGAAAAGGTGCACGCATTGGTGAAGGAATTAAAAGCTGCCGGCATTCGGGTAAAATACGATGACAGCGACAATGCCCGCCCGGGATGGAAGTTTGCAGAATACGAATTAAAGGGAGTACCGGTACGGGTTGCCATTGGTGCACGTGACCTTGAAAAGAACATTGTTGAAATTGCACGTAGAGACACTAAGGAAAAAATGACGATGTCGTTGGATGGCTTGTCTGTTGGCATAGGCAAATTGCTCGATGCGATACAGGAGAACATTTACAACAAGGCAAAAACATTTAGAGATACCCGGATTACCATTGCAAATACCTGGGATGAATTTGTTCAATTACTGGATGAGAAAGCAGGCTTCATATCGGCGCATTGGGATGGCACAGGGGAAACCGAAGATAAGATCAAGGAAATGACCAAAGCCACAATCCGTTGTATCCCATTAGATAATATAATGGAAGAAGGGGTATGTATATTATCGGGTAAGCCTTCTTCCCAAAGAGTCTTGTTTGCCAGAGCTTATTAATCATGTTACTGTCGTTGCATATTATTGAGTGGCTTGAGGAGCATATGCTTACCTGCCCTTCAAAATACCTGTTGCATATAGATTGCCCGGGCTGCGGAATTCAACGAAGTTTCATTCTTCTGATAAAAGGTGATGTGTTAGCAAGCCTAAAGATGTACCCCGCATTATTTCCTATACTAGTGATGTTAGCCTATACGGCGATGCATCTAAAATGGGATTTTACGCATGGCGCACGCAACATAAAAATACTTCAGCTCGTTGCAGCTACTGTTATTGTTTGCTTCTATATTTACAAGATCGTAAACCATAAACTAAACGCTTAAATGGAGAATCAATTTCAACAACCGAATTATGGTGCACAGGTACAGCAACCGCTGCCAAATTCAACGGCGGTACTGGTACTGGGCATTGTATCAATTATTGGCTGTTTTTGCTATGGCATTGTTGGCCTGGTGTGTGGCATCATTGCTTTGGTGTTAGCCTCTAAAGCAAACAAACTTTATCAGCACAATCCTGAAGCTTACACAGAGAGTTCTCACAAGAACTTGAAGGCTGGAAAAATTTGTGCAATAATAGGGTTGGTGCTTTCTGCCCTTTACTTGCTGACGGTTATTTTTGCCCTGGCCTTTTTCGGAATGGAAATGCTTAGTAATCCGCAAGAGTTTCTTGACAAGTACAAGCAATAGGGAATTTAGAAAATTGTATGAAAGGTGCTGATGAGGCACCTTTCTCATTTATGCAAAAAGCCTTTGGCGTCAGTTAATGAGTATGGCAAAAACAAGTCGGCGCGATGAAGACCCCCGCATCATTTCGTACAACACTTTGCGCAAGGTGGTTGGCTGGCTTGGTATCAGTATTCCTATCGCCATGCTTGCGGTGAATTATGTAATTGGCCAATGCCTATATATTCAACCATCCATCAGCAACTACTATTACACCGTCAGCGGTAATTTATTTGTTGCCATACTTTGTGGTGATGCCGTGTTCCTGATCGCTTACAAAGGCTACGATAACACAGATAACTGGTTGACAAACCTTGCCGGTTTTTTCGCACTGCTTATAGCGTTCTTTCCTACCAATCCCGAACCCGGAGATGGTTGCCTGATTTTTGCATTTCCCATCAATGAAGTAAGACACACCATTCATATTGTTAGCGCAGCTGCATTCTTTATTATACTGGTCATTATTTCTATGTTTTTATTTACGAAAAGCAGCGGCAATATGACGCCAGAAAAAGTGATGCGCAACAAGCTTTATCGTATCTGCGGAATGGTGATACTTGTTTGTATCGTGCTCATCGGTTTGTACTGGACTTTTGGTGAAGGCAGCAGCCTTGATGCGCTGAAGCCTGTGTTTATTTTAGAATCGATTGCATTGTTTGCTTTCGGTATGTCGTGGTTGGTGAAAGGGGAACTGCTGATGGAAGATGAAGATTAGTAAATCCTTTAACTGCATGCCTAATTTATGTTAGACTTTGCGAACAAAACCCACTCAATCAAAACAGAAATTCATAACACATCAACCCTTCCATTTACATTTGCGAAGTCATGTAATTGTAGTCTGAAAGAACCGTTCGTAAAAAGTCCATTGCTTCAAACTGCTGACTTTTAATTTCCAACACTTCCTCTATTTTCTCTTGTGCCTGCAGCGCCAGCATCGTGTTGCGACTTTTATATACACTGGTAATTACATCACGTACCAATTGTATGTCGTGGTCGTTCAGGTTAATTACTTCAGGGTAGGTAACCTGATAAGCTGTTTGAACCGGAGGTGCATAAATCGTTTGGTTGAAATCGGTACGTGGCTTTGTTTTTACTACTACTGTACCGGCCAGTAGATCGCCTAGTCGTTGTTTCTTCTGTGTAACTGCCACCATTATTAAACCGAGCAAATGTGAAGTGAATGAAAAATCAACCAGGCGAAATAACCAACGGATAAAGTACTGGCTGATGGTTGGTTGCTCCCCACTCAAACTAGTTACTTTTATACCCATTACTTTCTTACCAACGCTCTGACCGTTTAATAGTATTTCGCACAACAAGTCGTAGAAAACAAAAGGCAAGATCAACACGATGATCATCCAATAATTGGTGCCTAAGTACCCCCAGATATTGCCAAAGCCTATAATGGCTGCAACGATTATTCCATATGCAATCAGAACCAGCCAATCCACAATGTGTCCGAGTATTCTGTCGCCGAGGCTTGCAAGGTCATATTCTAGTTCAATGTTTTGAGAGGTGGTGATACTAATGGTATTCATTGCAGCGCTGGTTATTTGCAAATAAATTTTAAAACCTTTACAATAGCGTATTAATTCTCCTTTATTTTTACCCAAAGCCCAAAGCCGACATGCGCGAAGCGAATTTTCTAAAGCAAAATGCTGATAAATGGAAGGCGTACGAGTCGGAATTAAAACAGCATCAACACCCCGATTTATTGGCAGATCGTTTTATTGAATTGACAGACGACCTTAGCTATGCAAAAACATTTTACCCCGGTAGTGCCACGGCAAAATACCTCAATGGCTTAACGGGATTATTCCATCAAAAAATTTACCGCAACAAAAAAGAAAAGTCAGCTCGCCTGGTAAATTTTTGGAGGTATGAACTTCCTTTTATTTTTCGTTTTTACCATAAACAGTTTCTGTACGCTTTCATTTTTTTTCTAGTGTTTTGTGCCATGGGTGCGTTATCTGCTAAATATGATGAAAATTTCATACGATTGATTCTTGGTGATGCTTATGTAAACATGACCAATGAGAATATTGAGAAAGGTGATCCTTTTGGTGTATATAGCAAAGGTGGACAACTGAATATGTTTTTCGGAATTGCTTTCAATAACATTCGGGTGGCTTTTATTGCCTACATGTTTGGGGCAATGTTCTCGGTTGGTACGCTCTGGCTTTTGCTATCAAATGGGCTGATGCTTGGCTCGTTTCAATATTATTTTTTCTCAAAAGGATTAGGCTTTAAAAGCATCACCGTAATATTTATACACGGCACGTTGGAAATATGGGCGATAGTAATTGCGGGTGCAGCCGGTTTAATTTTAGGTAACAGCATTCTCTTTCCCGGCACATACAAGCGAAGCGTTTCTACCATACGTGGTGCCAAAGACGGATTAAAGATTGTGATTGGCTTAATACCTGTATTTCTTGCAGCAGCTTTTCTAGAAAGTTTTGTAACACGCTATAGCAATATGCCTTTATGGCTCAGCCTTTCAATACTGGGTAGCAGCCTATGCTTCATTGCCTGGTATTTCGTTCTATACCCAATACGTTTACACCAAAGAATACTTGCCGTTAAAAATGACGATGCAGTAGAAAAAGAAAACCTCAACCTATGGCTCAACAAAAAATTGAACTCAGAAAAGTCCGCGATTTTAGTGACAACTTAAACGATACTTTTCTTTTCATCAAGCAAAACTTTAAACCAATGCTTACTTACGTATTCGGTATAGCTGGTCTATTTATGCTTACAGCTGCAATTTTAAATGGCATGTACCAGAGCCAGTCGGCGGGTATTTTCCGGGATGTTTTCAGTGGAAAAAGGAGCGGTGGAAATTTTGAAATATTTAGTGGCCTTTATTTTTTTATTATCCTGTTTTCGTGGTTGACCGCAACAGCGCTACAGGTAGTGGTAATTGCCTACATGAAATTGTATGAGGAAAAAGATAAGGAGACACCCCTTTTCGACGAAGTGTGGAGTTTGTTTAGAAGAAATTTTTTAACTATTGCCCTTTACAACATTCCTATTGTGCTCTTGATGTTAATTGGTACAATATTATGTGTTGCTCCCGGTGTATATCTTGCGGTGGTGCTGGCGGTTTTTGCACCTGTGGTAATGATGGAAGCAGAATCGTTTTCAGGAGCCTTCAACCGCTGCTTTACTTTAATCAAAGAAAATTTCTGGCAATCATTGGGTATTTATATCGTGATAGCAATCGTAAGTTCTTTTGGCTCCGGCGCTATCTCTCTTGTCGTAGGAATTATTACAGGGATCATGGCATACTTTTCTACTGACAACATTACCTATACCGTAGGCATTGTAACCTCAATTTTGAATGTGTTGGGGTTCGTATTCTACTTGCTCATCTTCGTTGCCGTTACGCTTAATTACTACAACCTGGTAGAGCGGTACGATGGTACCGGCATGGTTCGCAAACTGCAGGGGCTGGGTACCAATCAGTCACCCACAACCTATCACCCAAATACCGAAGAAGAGTATTAATGCGCCGCTTCTTTTTCATACTCATAATATTTCTATCAACCTATGGTTGCTTTGCAGCTGGTGATAGCACGGCAGTTACTGTGCGCTCGTTTAACAGTGCTGCGCTTCAATCCATAAAAAGCGATGAGGCTTTCCAATACGATCAGTCGAAGCAACCAGCACTCAGTTGGTGGGATAAATTTTGGATGTGGTTCTGGTGGAAAGTAGAACAGATACTGCAGACAAAAAGTGGGCGTGCTACTGTTTGGACGGTATTTATTTTAATGGGTGTGATAGTGATTGGCTATGCAGTGTTTAAGATAAAAAAGATGAATAGGGGCGGCTTGTTTGCCAGCAATAGTGGTGCAGGCCTCGACTATAGTGTTGGACACGAAGACATTCACCAGATTTCATTTGATGCTGCGATAGAAGAAGCCATCACCCATAAAAACTACCGGCTTGCAGTGCGACTGTTGTACCTGCAAACCCTTAAAAAGTTCGCCGACAAAAACATCATCAACTGGAAGATTAATAAAACGAACAGCGATTATGTGAAGGAAGTTTCGGAGCGGCCATGGCAGTCGTTGTTCAATCAATTAACGTATCAATTTGAGTATGCATGGTATGGCGAAACAAATGTAAATGCCGATAAGTTTGAAGCACTAAGGCAAGCGTTTAAACAATTAAACAACCAGGTTTAGTGAAGAGCTATAAATTTTTTATCGTTGTTTTTGTGCTGGTGCTTACCCTGTACATCATAGCAGAAGCAAACAGGCCACAACCGTTTGACTGGTCGGTGACATTGAGTAAAGGAGACAAGAATCCCTACGGCAGTTTTGTATTATACAGCCGGTTGAAAGACCTCTTTCCGTCTGCATCAGTAGAGTCGTTTCGCACGCCGGTATACAACCAACTAAATAATTTTAATGAAGAGAATACTGCTTATTTATTGTGTGATGAAAAACTGAAAGTGTCGGAGAACGATGTCGAAGAGATGCTGAGTTTTGTAACGAAAGGGAACCACCTTTTTATTTCAGCTAGCCGCGTTGCGAAGAACTTATCAGACACGCTTCACTATGATACAGATCGCAATCTAATTGAGTTTACAAAGGATTCTACCCGCCTTCAGTTTACCGATCCAACTTTATCTGCCAAAGGCGATTATACTTTTTTGCGAAACTCTATTGATGAATATTTTACAAAGTATGACACTGCAGTTACAACCGTACTTGGTAAGAATAATTTTGGTAAAGTAAACTTCATCAGGATGACCATGGGCAATGGTTTTATTTACCTACATGCCAATCCCCTGGTGTTTAGCAACTACTTTATGTTGACAGACAACAATGCATCGTACACAGCAATGGTGTTATCGTATATCCCAAAGACAGTGAAAAAAGTTTACTGGGATGAATACTACAAGCTTGGGCCTTTGGGTGCCGCTACGCCGCTGCGTTTTTTTCTTAGCAACGATTACCTGCGGTGGGCTTTACGTTTAGCTGTGATAGGTATGCTGCTGTATGTGCTGTTTGAAATGAAGCGTCGGCAGCGGATTATTCCTGTCATTACACCATTGCGCAACACAACAGTTGGCTTCATTAGAACCATTGCTACCGTTTATCTTCAGCAAAAAGACAACAATAGTATTGCTGCAAAAAAGATTACCTACTTCCTGGAGTTTGTGCGCAACAAATACTTTATCCCAACCGTACTGTTGGACGAAGATTTTATTGAACACCTTAGCAGGAAAAGTGGAGTGGGTAAGCATGATACCGAGGCGTTGGTTCAACTAATAGGAAGTGTACAAACTGCACAACAAGTACCAGATACATATTTGCTGGTGCTGAATGACAAGATTGATCAATTTTATAAACAGGTACAATAATGGAATACGAACAACAAGCCGCAGGTGCACCACTGGAGCAACTACGCGAAGCAATGCAACTGGTAAAAGCCGAAGTTGCCAGGGTGATAGTAGGACAGGAAGAAATGATTGATCTATTGCTTGCAGCCATTCTTGCTGATGGCCACGTGTTGATAGAAGGTGTGCCCGGTGTAGCAAAAACCCTCACAGCAAAACTGATTGCACGCTGTCTCGATGTGCCGTTTAGCCGCATTCAGTTTACCCCCGATTTAATGCCTAGCGATGTGTTGGGCACCTCTGTATTTAATCCGCAAAGTGGCACCTTCACCTTTAAGTATGGTCCTATCTTCAGCAATTTAATATTGATAGATGAGATCAACCGATCACCTGCAAAAACGCAGGCAGCGTTGTTTGAGGTAATGGAAGAGAAGCAAATTACTTATGACGGCACCACCTATAAAATGCCTCCGCCCTTCATTGTGCTGGCTACGCAAAACCCGATAGAGCAGGAGGGAACCTACCGGCTACCTGAAGCGCAGCTAGATCGTTTTTTATTCAAGATCGAGGTAAACTATCCCAACATTGATGAAGAGGTAAGAATTCTTGAGCATACACATGCAGGTAAAACAACCCACTTTACCGAGGAGGTAAACAAGGTGCTCACGGCCGATGATATTGTACGCTATCGCGAGATGATTAATGGTTTGCGAATAGAACAAAAGGTCATGCGATACATTGCTGAAGTAGTATTGGAAACCCGCAATAACAAAGCACTGTTTTTAGGCGCATCGCCCCGCGCATCGGTTGCCATACTCAAAGCTTCTAAAGCATTTGCCGCCATGCAAGGTCGTGATTTTGTAACGCCTGATGATGTAATCAAAGTAGTTCCATCGGTGCTGCGCCATCGCATTTTACTTACGCCCGAAAAGGAAATGGAAGGAAGCACTGCCGATGAAATCATCGCCAGCATTCTTAAAAAAATTGAGATACCCCGCTAAAGCAATTACTTGAAAAAAGTTTGGCAAAACTATATCGGCTCCTTGTTTTTTAGCACACGTTTGTTTGCGGGCATTTTTGCATGCGTTGTACTTTTTGTTGTTCGATTTTTTCTGCCTTGGCTGGGTGTCATCCCTTATTTGGCGCTCTTGCTGTTTGTTTTTGTGGTGTTGATAGATTACTTGATGCTCTACATGAAACGTGATGCAATCTTCGCACGCCGTACTCATGCCGAACGCTTTAGCAATGGGGATGATAATGGTATTCGCATTGACGTGGGCAACAGCTACGGCTTCCCTGTTAACCTGCAAATCATCGATGAAATACCGCACCAGTTTCAGCGGCGCGATGTACTATTTAAGGATCGTTTACAGCCGGGGCAGCAAAGCGTTGTGGAATATTTGTTGCGACCGGTGAAGCGTGGTAATTACAACTTCGGCACCATCAATGTTTTTGCCAGCAGCGATCTTGGGTTTGTGCGCAGGCGGTATAAATTTTTACAAGAAGCAGATGTACCAGTGTACCCAAGCTACCTGCAATTGCGCAAGTACCAGTTAATGGCCATTAGCAATCGGTTGAGTGAAGTAGGTGTGAAGAAGGTGCGCCGTCTCGGTCATAGCATGGAGTTTGAGCAAATAAAAGAATTCGTGATTGGGGATGATTACCGCACACTTAACTGGAAAGCCACAGCACGCAAGGGGCAACTGATGGTGAATAATTTCACCGATGAAAAAAGCCAGCAGGTGTATTGTGTAATTGATAAAGGAAGGGTGATGAAGATGCCTTTCGCTGAAATGAGCCTGATGGATTATGCCATCAATGCATCGTTGGTGTTGAGTAATGTAGCGCTCACCAAACAGGATAAAGCCGGCCTCATCACCTTTAGCGATAAGATGGGAAATTTTTTAGTAGCACAAAAAAAGCCTGCACAAATGCAAGCCATCGTGGAGGCGTTATACAATCAAAAAACACGTTACCTCGAAAGCGATTTTGAACAATTGTATGTTGCCATCAGGCGCAATATTAGCCAGCGAAGTTTGGTGGTTCTCTTTACGAATTTTGAATCGCTGAGTGGTATGCGTCGCCATCTGCCTTACCTGCGAAAAATAGCGCAACACCATTTGTTACTGATTGTCTTTTTTGAAAATACGGAGTTGAAGGAAGTGATCCTTGCGCCAGCAAAAAATGTAGAAGAGGTATATGTGAAAACGGTGGCTGAAAAGTTTGCTTTCGAGAAACGGCAAATCGCAAAGGAATTGCAGCAGTATGGAATTTTATCTATCCTTACCCCGCCCGATATGCTTACCATTAATACTATCAACAAATACATGGAACTGAAAGCACGGCAAGCTATCTAAGTGTTCTTCTCAGCCACTATCTAAACGGGATATTGTTTCGTTGTTTGTTCTTGTTGATCTAAAGAAATTCTTGTGCGGCGTAAGCCTGGCGCAAGTTGTTGGATGGCTTAACCAAAAGAATTGTACCCTGATTGTTTTTTAGATGATTAGGCAGGTTTCCCCTAAAAATGATACTTTCAATCACAAACATTTTTATGAAGTCTGTACTATCCGTCATTCTCATGCTAGGTTTCATCGCTACGGGTTCGGCTCAAAAGAATTCAAGTTATTCGAATGTAATTGCCGACTCATTAAAAGCGCTTAGCTTCTATACAGAAGTTTCACTGCAACCCGGTAATACTAGTAAAAAAGGTTACGCCGGTGTGGTGGTAGATGAAGTAGAAGTCAGGATAGAACGTAAGGGGTCAGGAATCCTGGTGCTGATGAATGTGCCGGAAAAAAGCAAGGTTGTGACTTCGGGTATTGGGGTTCAAATTTCAAGAAAGAACAAGTTGGCTTTACCTGTAATAAACGCCGATACAGGAACCTACAAAATCATGCTGGTGAAGGCCGTAGACTCTTCAGGAAATTTTTCACTAGTTTCTGGATACGTATTTTTTTCGCAGCTGCAAAAGTGGAAATTGGTTGCAACAGCACGACAAACCGGACATAGCTTTTTACACACATCCACCCTGAGTCGCAGTACAGGAAAGGGAACGATTACAAACAGTTTTTTGCATACCGCTGTACAACGGAGTAATGGCAGCTGGCGGTCAGTAGAAGGCAAGCCAACACCAGCGCCAGCCATCAGCTATATAGGAGAGCCTGATAGTACCCACAGAGCAGAAGCGGATAAAAAGTTAATTGACGCCATGGCCGACAAACAAACGATCGGCATCAAACCGCACGAAGGCTTGTATTACATTATTGAAAAAATGGGTACTGGCCGTTTTGTAAAAGCCACCGATACCGTTACTGTTTTCTACAAAGGAAGATTACTTGGAGACACGGCTATGTTCGATCAAACTGCTGTTGGCAAGCCTGCAAGGTTTCCGCTAAGTCGCTTAATCCGGGGTTGGCAAATTGGGTTGCCGCTCATAAAAGAAGGAGGGACAATTCGCCTGGTTATTCCGTCGGGTTTAGCGTATTCTATTCGCACCCGATCGCCAAAAATTCCACCGAACAGTATTCTTGTATTTGATATTGAAGTAGTAAAAGCGGAGCCGGTTCGTTAGAAGTTTCGGATTTGAAGTTTGGAGTTTGGGGTTGCTCCGCATTTTTGCCGACGTGACAGAACTTGCTGTCAACTGATCACAGATCACTAATCACACCTTCACCCATACATTGCTGCGGCCAGCCGAAACGTATTGCAGTGTGCTTCTACGATTGTTTTGATGTCGGGCGAATAGCCGCCACCCATGGCTACCGTGCAGGGTATCTGATTGGCTTGAAGTGCTGAAAAAACAATGGCATCGCGTTGCCTGCATCCTTCAATCGTTACTTTCAGTTTTCCAAATTTGTCCGTCTCCAATATGTCTACACCCGATAAATAAAATGCAAAGTCAGGCTTAATTTTTTCTATCAGTTGCGGTACATTATGCCGTACCAATTCCAGGTATGCATCATTACCAATGCCATCTTCTAAGGGGATGTCAAGGTCAGAAGTTTCTTTGTGAAAGGGATAGTTATGTCGCCCATGCACGCTGAACGTAAACACCCGATCATTATTTTCGAACAGCTTGGCCGTTCCATTGCCTTGGTGTACATCAAGGTCGATGATTAAAATTTTTTTCGCCTGTTGTGTATGCAGCAAATGATTGGCCGCTATAGCGAAATCATTAAGCAAACAAAAACCTTCGCCGCGATCTGCAAAAGCATGGTGTGTACCTCCGGCAATATTAAGTGCTATGCCATGCTCCATAGCATAGGCGCAGCAATCGATGGTGCCTTGTGTAATCATAAGTTCCCTTTGTGTAAGCTGTGGTGACTGCGGAAAACCTATTTTTCTTTGCTCAGATGCAGTGAGTGTTTGTTCTAATAATTTGTTTAGGTAAACGGTATCATGAGTCCTACGTATTATGTCATGAGGGCAAGGCCGAGGTTCAAAAAAGTTTTCGGCTACTACTGTCCCCTCGTGCAATAGCTGTTGAGGAATCAGTTCATACTTCAACATCGGAAAGCGATGATTTTCCGGCAGCGGATGCGCATAAATAGGGGCGAAAGCAATCTTGAGCAATGTGTATTATTTTTTTGTAAGCTCAACGCGAAGCGGTAGAACAGAGACGGCTATACTTTAATAACTGAACCACTTTCTCCTCGGGCAGCATTTGCCGGCAGTATGGCAAATACATGATCTTTCGCATTTTGCCTAATTAAAGCTGTGCCGGTAAACTTGCCAAAGGCAGGTAATACCGCGAACGTTTCACCAAAATAATAACAGGGTAATTTGATGGATTGTTTACCCAATCCTTTTAAACTAATGCATGGATGAATATGGCCGCTGAAATAATAGGTCACCTCTTTGCCCGGCTCACAGGTGGATGCAATGTCGTGAACGAAACAAAAATTTTCTATCGCAAGGTGTTCATCGGTTACAGTAATATCTGCCTGCCGGTACCAATCTTTTTTAAGGATGTCGTGGTTGCCTTTTATGAGTTGAATGTCGAGTTGTGCAAAGTCGTTGCGCCAGCGGGTAAAAAGATCAAGTTCTTTGTTGGCTACGCTGTGAAAAAGATCGCCCACAACAATTAGCCTGTTCGGTTTATAATGTTGTATCTGTGCAACAAGTCGTTGCAAGTCCTCTTTATAAACGTTTTGCGGAATGCCAATACCAGCTTTTCTAAAATGTCCGCTCTTGCCAAAATGCAGGTCCGACATAATGAGCGATCGTTGTTCTTCCCAATAAATACACCTGTCTGTGGAGAGCCACAATGTCTGCCCGTGTATCTTGAACTGCTTTGCTTCCTGCACTCGTCGGTATTATTTAGGGCCGCAAAGATAGGCGTAGGCGGGGCGTGAGCCGATTATAAATGAAGGTTAAAGCGATGATTTTTTCAGCCTTCTTTTCGGTTCTTCATTCCCCTAAATACAGAAAGAACAGAATTCTGAACTGAAGTAAACATCGCATCCCAAATGAACAACAAAAAAGCAGCCGGTAAGCTGCTCTTCGATTCAATGTTTCCATAATTACTTTGGACCTAATGAAGTCTACAACCTGAAACTCAAAATTCCAAACTCGAAACGCGCATCTACACCCCCGCTTCCTCACTTGTATCTTCTTTGTCCAATATTCTTTGTGCCGGTTCCTGGTTATCACTCCGCACACTGTTTTCTTTCTGTTCTTTTTGAAATTTGTCTTTCAGTTCCTGTGCTTTTTGCTCCAGTGTTGGCGGCGCTTGCTCATCTTCATCTTTATCAAGTAGCCGTCCTGATGGTTCCCTCACTAAACCAGGCATTCCCGGTCTTTCATTTGGTTCCTGCTGTGTCTCATGTTGTTGAGCGTTGTTGGCTACAGAATTGTTTTGATCGTTTGACATAAATGCATGTTTGTTTTTAGTGTGAACGGATAATTCATATTCGTTTAATAACTGTGCCAGATTCCACCTCATTTGTAACCAAGTGCCGAATAATGATTTGTGCTTTACTTTGCCGCCTATGAGCATGCAATGGGAAAATATATTTACTACGCAACGGGTTGGACATAACAAGCAGGCAGAAGGCCCGCGATCCGGCTTTCAGCAAGACTTTGACCGACTGGTTTTCTCTTCTGCCTTCCGCAGGCTGCAAAATAAAACCCAGGTTTTTCCATTGCCCGGCAGCACGTTTGTTCACAACCGTCTTACCCATTCTTTAGAAGTAGCCAGTGTGGGCAGATCGCTGGGCAGTATAGTTGGCCGCAAGATTGGTGAAGAGATTATTGACAAGGATAGTGACAGCTATGAATTTTACCGGTATGAATTGGCCAATGTAATTGCGGCAGGCTGCCTGGCGCATGATATTGGTAACCCGGCATTTGGTCACTCTGGCGAGAAAGCTATCTCTGCATACTTTATTAATCATGCGCAAATATTGTTTGACGGCAAACCATTAACCGACCATTTTTCTCAAAAAGAGTGGGCCGACATCTGCAATTTTGAAGGCAATGCAAATGCGATTCGCTTGCTCACACGCACCTTTAAAGGAAGGCTACAGGCAGGGGTTGGCCTAACGTACACCACGATTGCATCCATTTTAAAATATCCATGCGAAGCCACAGCTATGGATAAAAAGTTCAAGCATAAAAAAAAGTTTGGGTTTTTTCAAAGTGAGAAGGAAGTGATTGCGGGAATTGCCGATAAATTGGGCATGCAAAGGGAAGCCGGCGAGTTGGTTTGCTTCAAGCGTCATCCTTTTGTTTACCTGGTAGAAGCAGCAGATGATATTTGCTACCGTGTAGTCGACCTGGAGGATGCACACCGTTTAGGTATTCTTCCGCATCATGTGGTGAAAGATTGTTTGCTAAATATTATTAGTCGCATCAATAGGCCGGAAGAAAACGTAGCCAGGATAGAAGAGATATATGAAAAGATTGGCGATCAAAATGAAAAGATCAGTTTCCTAAGGGCCAAGGCCATCAACATTACTACACTCACTGCGGCTGAAATATTTCTTGAAAACAAAGACGCCATTTTAGCTGGAACTTTCAACGATACATTACTCGATAGCCTGGAGGATCGAACGGGTGCCTACAAAGACCTATTGCAATTGTCGGTAGAAAAAATCTACAACTATGGTTCTGTTTTAGAAATTGAGATTGCAGGTTATAATGTAATGTCCGAACTGCTGGCGTTATTTGTACCAGCGGTATTAAAAGCACAACCCGATCATAAAGACATGAAGGTGCGGAAGCTAATGCCAATGCAATACACCGGTTTTGAAGAAGCCCTAAGCGCATACGACAAGGTGATGAATGTATTGGATACCATTTCGGGAATGACCGACTTATACGCAACGGAACTGTACCGCAAACTAAAAGGAGTCGAGATACCTCAACATCGATAATCAGGTTTATAAACCAGCTTATTTATTATCTATTTTTTCCGATTCCATTTCACCTTCACTGCTGGTAGAAAGTGTTTCAGGATCTGGCAGGTTACCTTCCGACTCCTCTTCTGCAATAGCTTGTGAACCTGCAGGTTCCACATAGTCGTTACCGCCGTCTGCAGCGGTACTGTGACTTTCTTCCTTGTCCGTTACATCAATATCTTCCTGGGTCTCTTGCTGATCAACATGATTCAATTGCTCTTGCTTTGCTGTGGTATCTGTTGTTTGATTATCCATTATTTTACGTTTTGGCTAAATAATAAAATACTATGCCGGGAAGTGAATGTTAAGTGGGAAATGTAAAATGTAAACTGAAAACTGAAAAATGTGAAATGGGAAATGGGAAATGGGAAATGTTGAATTTAATTTTATTTCTATTGATCAATTGGCAATGAAGCCTTTTACCGAAGCAATCCGTTTTATCTTAGTTTTTCCATTCATTTAAATTGCAAAACATGATCATAAGAGAGGCAACTATTAACGACATACAACAAATTCAGATCGTTCGACATTCAGTTGTTGAAAATATATTATCTAATCCTGATTTGGTAACTGACGGAGATTGTAAAGAATTCATTACGGTTCGGGGGAATGGCTGGGTTTGTGAGGTCAACAATACAATCGTTGGCTTTTCCATTGCTGATTTAAAAGACAACAACATCTGGGCGCTGTTCGTAAGTCTTGAATTTGAGAAGCAGGGCATTGGCAAAAAACTACACGACATCATGCTGAATTGGTATTTCGATCAAACAAAGAAAAATGTTTGGTTAGGAACTTCACCCAATACCAGAGCAGAAGCATTTTACAGAAAAGCGGGATGGAGAGAGGTTGGCACACATGGAGAGGATGAAATAAAGTTTGAAATGAGTTTTGAAGATTGGAAAGCTAGAAACTCAATGCAAAAATGATAACAATAAAAAACGGATTGATGACCTGCATACTCATCGCCCACAAAAAAAAGTATGCAATACTAATGGCAGTATTGCATACAATTAGTAAGGCATTGTTTAGTTTAAGATTACTGTATATAATTTTCGGGTACTGAGTGCAAGCCGATGCGGTTGCCTTCGCTATCAACAAGCAAACCCATGTACCCATGTTCTGGCGAAATTTGAGTTTTGGGTAATATTACTTGTCCACCTGCATCGTTTACTTTAGACAGCACTATGTCTACATCAGGGTTTGCGTTCAGGTAAATCAGTGTGCCGTCTGTGGCTGACGACTTATAAAAATCACGACTGTATATCAACGCTCCACCAACCCCCATCATGTCTTCTGTCGGAAACATGCGCATAACAAAATTGGGCATCTCCATCGGGATCATATTCATACCAAATATCGTCTCATAGAATTTTTGTGCACGGTCCATATCCGTCACGGGAATTTCAAACCAGCTGATCGCGTTCTTTTGCATACAATAAATTTTTAAGGTTAAAAGAGTTGTTTTTTATCAGGTTGCCAGCTACCTAAAAAAACCGGCGAAATAGAAGGTACTTCAATACATGATTACTTGAAATCATAATGTACCGGCGGCCAAAAAACATGATGGGCGAGCTGGGCCAGCTTTTACCATATTGTATCCTTTACAATTCTTACACTCCCGAGGCTTTCTTGGTTTTATTTATCAGGATATAGCTTTGAGGCATCATGCCATGCAATAAAAAGAAAGGTAAAAAGTTTTATCTTCTGGTCATAATCAACTTTTATATGAAAAGATTCATTTCTCGGTTTGTCAGTATGTTTCTTGCTTTTTCATGGGCAATTGGCCACGCCTATGCTCAACCATCCATCGAACAATTTAAACAAGTGTTTGTAAAAACGATGGAGCAGTTGAAATCTGAAGGTTACAGCAGACGCAATATTGTATTTGTAGATGTGGTTAAAGGGACGCCGTCAGGTGGGTATTACCCTTTTAAAGTAACAGCATATGTACACGATTATGCTCCCGGTTACCCTTCCAACCAGTATTATGGGCAAACGTGTTTAGGAAAAATTGAGGGATATAAGTACGACATGGTTAAAGATGATTTTGGTAGCTGGATAGTACAGGGAGCATTTACAGCCCGCGATAATAATTGTAAAAACAATGCTTCTGAAGGAGACGAAAGCATACCCTTAGCTTCAGTACCGGGCAAATTATACATGCCGGGTAAAGAGGATGTCAAAGAAAATAAAATGCCCGTTGCAACTTCTAACCTTTACATAGGAGAATATGCTTGCTATGGAACGGGCAACAGGTTGATGGCAGGAATGGGTTTTACTTTGAAATCCAATAAAACGTATGTTGACCTCGACAATAGACGTGGCGGAACCTACACTTACAATGCAAAAAATGCTACCATTGCTTTTACCGGCGGATTTCTTTCAGGCCAGGTTGGTAAAAATGTCAAGCCTACAGGGTTTCAAATCTCAAACACAGTTACTGCCGCACCCTGGAGGTAGATTTTTCGACTGGTTGGTTTTAATTGTTGTTGTTGACCAAAACTCAGACAATTATTTCAAACTACATTTTGCTCATATCCATATACAATGCATTCCACTTGTGCCCGTCCGGGTCCAAAAACAAACACCCATACATCCATCCTTTCATTTCGGTAGGTAAATGGTTGCTGGTGCCACCAGCTTCAATTGCCTTTGCCGCTATTTCGTCTACAGCCTCTTTGTTGTCTACGCCAATTGAAAACAACGCTTCGGTGCCTTGACTGTTGTCGGCTACCTCGCCATTGCTAAACCCTTTAAAACTTGCTTCATCAAAAAGCATGAGTACAAGATTTTGTTTACCAACAATAAAACTAGCTGAGTCAGTCTTTGTACCATATTGCGCATTGAATGTGAAGCCAATTGCTGTAAAGAATGCAGAGGCACGGGCAACGTCTTTCACCGGCAGGTTAATCCATATGTCTTTTATCATCATAATTATTTTAACTGTGTTAATTAAAGGAAACAAACATACTATCACTTGACAGTTTTGTGCGCTGTTAATGCGGCAAACATCGAGGGTTAATGCAACTTAAAATGACAGAAGTAATAAAAAGTTAGTTACTAAACCAGTAACTGAAAGTCTTTACTTGTGCTTGATGATGGACATTGAAAAGCGAGTTGCCAGTTCAATTTGCGGCTGCTTAGCACTCGACCTCAAACATCAAACATCAAATGGTACGTAAAGTGTAAGCCAACAATTCGCCATCCAGTTTAAGCAGGTAGTTCTCTGCAATCGTAAGATGTGCCTCTCGTTTTTCCGCAGGCATTTTATCGAAGGTGTTTAAAAGCATTTGTAAGCGCGGATTAGATTGGAAAAAGCTGCGGTGTACATGCATGAACCGCCAAAACAAACCGTCCCATATTGCTGTCCAATCACCTTTTTTATAGTCACTCATCTTCATTAAATAATTGCTGCCGCTGATGTATGGCTTGGTTGTCATTAAACCACCGTCAGCAAACTGTGTCATTCCATATACGTTCGGTACCATTACCCAATCATAGGCATCGATGTACATTTCCATAAACCATTTGTATACCTCGTTGGGATCAAACTCGCACAGCAGCATAAAGTTGCCCATCACCATCAGTCGTTCTATGTGGTGGCTGTAGCCCATTTTGAGGGCTTTGGTTACTACGCTGTCTACCGGTACAATTCCGGTGGTGCCTTCCCAAAAAGAAGCTGGTATTTTTCGTGTAAAGCCCCAATAGTTTTTTGTGCGTTGAAGGCTGCCTTCGCGTTCGTAAACAATACGAATGAATTCGCGCCAGCCCATTACCTGCCGTATAAATCCTTCGGTTGAATTCAGCGGAACGCCATATGCTGCGGCAGCGTTAACAGCACCCGTTATCACTTCGTGCGGCGTAAGTAAACCGCAATTCAATAAAGGACTAATTACAGAATGGTGCAGAAAATGTTCCCCGGCTACAATCGCATCTTCAAAAATGCCGAAGTCCCTAAACCGTTGTTCAAAGAAAGTTTGCAACCATTCTTCTGCACCTTCAAAATCAACGGGCAGGAAGAAATCATCGTGACTACCGTAATTGTTTGGGTAGTGCTGATCGACATACTTCCTTGCCTCCTTTACGTATTTGTTTTCTTTTGCAAATTGTATCGCTGGTGGTGTTTGTTTCTTCGGATACTTCTGCCTGTTGTCTGCATCATAAGTCCAGCTACCACCCTCTGGTCCGCCAGAAGCATCCAGCAATATTTTTCGCTGTTTCCGCTGTGCAGTATAAAATGGTGTCTGAAAGTAGGTTTTCTTTTTATCGAAAAAGGGCGCCACCTCCTCCATGCTATTAAGAAAGTTAGGCGTGCGGTGCAATTGTAGTGTGATACCTGTTTGCCTGCACAGCCTTCTTAATCTCCTGGTAAGCAGGTAATCTGCCAGATCGCATACATGTATTTCTATTACGCCTTGTTGGCCCAGATACTTTACCAGTTTACGTACATCGCTGATGGGTTGTTGCGCATTAATGTATTCAAACTTTATTGCCTGTTTTCCCAGGTGGTCTGCATACGCCTTCATGGTAGCGCGGTGCAATGCCAATTTCATTTTGTGGAAATTGAACTGGTTGAAAAAAAGATACTCTTCTACGAGGTATGCTTTTCTGCTGGGGTGAACTGCCGGGTGTTGTTTAAATAGCTGGTGCGGAAAGATGAGGGTGATTGCAGACATAATGCATATACAAAGTAAGTGTGCGATTGTTTGTTGATTACATTGAAACCAGAACGGCAAAATTTATACCTCCAAAGTAGTATTTAAAGAGGGTAAATACTTAACTAAGCGATGCGATCGTTTATACTCGTCTACAAAATCCATTTGCTTCAACACTAACTGCACACGCAGGACGGCAGCAACTGTTTGTGGAATTACATTCAAATGAAAACAATTGATATGACAAGACTTAGACATTTTACAAAATTCGATTTCTTATTCTTTCCCAAGGCCCATCAAACCACTCGGGTTGCCATGGCACCGAAAACAATTGTGGTTGGCGAAGATTCCTAACACAACAAATTATATAGATACGCAAAACACTTTACACAAAACCAATCAACTATGCTTACGCGATTTTACTATGTTTTTATCAGCCTGATTTTTCTTTTTAGCTGTACTAAGAAAGAAGATGGAGTTGACACGCTTTCCATTTCTAAACAACACCTTACTGCAAATCGGTGGAAGATATCTACCACGGAAATGGTTACAGCAACGGGTAATCAGCCACAAACAATTACGAATTGCCGAAAAGACAATCTGTGGGAATATAAATCGGATGGAACCTTTGCTATTTACCCTGGTAGTGTATTGTGCACTACAGGCGAAACCACAAAATTTGGTACATGGGAACTTTTGGAAGGGGGTAAACTTCTGAAAGTAACCATTACTGGCTCTGGATCATATACGGATGAAGTAAAAGCGATTGAGGCAGGAAAACTTCAATTAACCTTCACAACTGGTAATGTATATATCGATACTTATATTTCTAACTAATCAAACTAACAAAATGAAGAAAATTGTATGCCTGGCTGCTTTTGTTTTATGCGTAGCCAGTATGGCAAACGCACAGCAATGGGACGCTGGGAAAAAAAGAATTGTATGGAACCTTGATGGACATAGGGAACCAAGAATTGATCTAACCCTGTTTGCTACAAGTATCAACATTGGGGGTTACCAGGAGTTCGGCTTACGGATAAAAAACAATTTTCCCCCAGAGCTTTTTGTAAAAGTGAAGGTGGAGGTGACGGACATTTGTGGCAATACGAAACCGCAGACTGTGACAATGACTTTAAAATCATATGAATCAAAAGGTGGTGGTACTTGGTCTGGAGGTAACGAACAGTGGGGTTTTATGACAGATTGCAAAGAATCGAGAGAAATTGTAAAGGGCGAACGAACCAGGATTGCCAGTATAAGATTTGACATCGTAGAGGTGAGGGATTTAGATGCAGAGAAGAAAGCTGAGGCTGATAAAAGGGCGGCTGCAGAAAAGAAACTTGCCGACGAAAGAAAGTTGGCAGCCGATAAGAAACTAGCGGAAGAGAAAAAAGCCGCTGAAGAAAAAAAGGTTGCCGAAGAAAAGAAAGCCGCAGCAGATAAAAAGGCCGCTGAAGAAAAGAAGGTAGCAACAGATAAGAAGGCTGCTGAAGAAAAGAAAGCAAGCGAGGCGAAAACAGCAAGTGGGTCCAAGACAGCGGCAGCGGGTAAAGAAGGCGAAAAATCGGCAGCAACAGGTGGCACCTCAGATCAGCAAAGCAAAACGGCAGCGGCTGAAAAAAGTAAAGCAACGCTGCAGGAGGATGCTGAGGCAGCAAGGCAGGCAGCCATTGATAAGCGCAATGCCGAACGCGAAGCAGAAGCAGCAAGGCAAAAAGCCGAAGAACAAAGATTACAACAAAAACAGGCTGCATACGATAGTTGGAAAGCGGACAAACAAAAGGAACAGGCGCAGGTAGATGCAGCATCGATGGCCGCAAGCTTTGGGGTGCTTACGCTGGTTGGTGGTTGGATTTACAATGATAAAATGGGAGAGGTAGATCCGTTCTTTGTGTATAAAGGTTATAAGAAAAAGCCAGCCTTTCACCTGGGAATAGATTGGGGTTATTCTGCCAGCAGTTTCCCGGTCATTTTTAAAAGTGATATAAGTACCATGCGCAATGGTAGAGAGGTTAGCATAAAAGAACTTGAAAAGAAGGCTCCATTTGTAATCAATCTTGAAGCAAATGTAAAAATGGGCCTTGATCATGATAATTATGGCGGGTATGCTTACTTAAATCCAAAGTTCGGCTTCAGTCCAATTTTTGATGCCTTCCAGTTTGCACCTTTACTGTATGGCGCAAGGGTATATGGTGGCGCCAAGTGGGTAAAGGCTTATGTTGAATATGGCGGAGGATCGAGGACATGGACTCAAACAAGCAACGATGTTGAAGAAAATGGTTCAGCAAAATCAGATATGACCTTTAGCAAAATTGGGTATGGTGTCAGGTTTACAACCAACCCAGACGACGACTACCGTAGAAGTCATATTTCAATTGGATTGATAGATGAAAAGCTGCATGCCGGGGGCATTGGATATTTTACTGATCCGGTAAGTAACAATATTATGAAAACTGGTAAGTCCACGTCACTCACAGGTTATGCTTTCGAATGGAAGAAAGATCATCACTTTAACCTGTATTGTAATCTTTATCCTGAGTACAGTTATTCCGGCGAGATTGAGTACAATGCTGGTAACCCCAGCTCAAGTTTTAAGTCATCGCCCGGTGGTGGAATGTTTATAGAATTTGGATTTTTACGTTCTGTAGACTGGTGGTGATTTTGATCTTTTAAAATTTATAATCAACGGCTTGCATTACGCAGGCCGTTTTTGTGTTTTTGATATAGATGCTAATGCAAACATCGCTGCACTAAAAGTTTAAATTTTCTGTTTGTTAGCCCTGGAAAACAGTTGTAACTTTTATAAAACATTTGCTATGCCTGAAAAAAGTAATGATAAAAGTGGGTTGAACAATGTTGCCGCTTTTAAAGGTGTTTTACAGCAACAAGGTCGCGTGCAATTGGATGGAGATATAAATGAAAACGCTCCATTGGTACAGATGCATGTACTAAAAATTTTAAATGCTATAACGCCAAAGGTGGCTATTATAAAAGTGAAAAATAAGCCGGTCAGTGGATTGAAGATATTGTTGGCAGGAACGGGGAAAAAAATGCATCATGCGATTGCAAACGCTGTATCGCTGAAGCTGAATAGAGAGCTGTTCCCAATCGATTTGTCGGGCGTCGTTTCAAAATACATAGGCGAAACGGAGAAGAATTTAGAAAAGGTTTTTAGTAACGCAGCCAACAAAGATTGGATCCTATTTTTTGATGAAGCCGATGCATTGTTTGGTAAACGCACCGACGTAAAGGATGCGCATGATAGATACGCTAACCAGGAAGTTTCTTACCTGATGCAGCGAATAGAGCTATATAACGGCATCATCTTTTTTTCCTGCAGTAAACAAAAAGAGATCCAAGCTTGGCTAAACTGTTTTGATACTGTTCATGCCATCGATTGAAAAGAGTAGGTAAATAAGTTTAAGGAGAGGTCAAGAGCAAATGTGAACAATAGTTTCAATTTACATACCACTGGTATTAGCGCGTGAGTTTGTTGATGCCAGGTAAATGTTTGCAGAAACTGAATTGCATACTGCTCTTCAATCTTCGATAGCTTAAGCAGGGTTGCTGCTTCAAACAATACTACTAATATCACATGGTAGTAGTATAGGCCATTGAAACAGTAGGAAATAGCTTTGGCTAAAATCTGCTGTTATGAGAAAATCTCTATTTTTTCTTTTGGGTTTATTTAGCCTTGTTACTTTTTGTAACGCACAGGTAAGTAGTTATGGTTTTACTTCTGGTGCGGGTGGTTACCCACAAATTAGTGGCGGCACTGCGATACAGTTTGGAACGCAAGTACTGAATGCAAACCGACCTGTCGCCACATTGGATGATGATAATTTTTATGACAGACCCGTTGGATTTAGCTTTAATTACAATGGGATCGCCTTTGATAGGTTTGGAATAAACAGTAATGGGTTTATTTTTTTAGGAAGCGGTTCGCTCACGTCAGGCCTTATTACAACTCCCATCAGTTCTAGCCTGCCTGGGCTGTCAAATGTTGTCTCAGCAGCCGGTACCGACTTATTAGGTGGGGCACGCGTCAATGGTGCCATTACTGCTGGTGGAAATACACTCACATCGCCATCTAATTTTTTCTTATTTGATTTTGTTGTCGGAGACTCTGTTACAGGTACTGGTATTCCTGCTCCAGGCGCAAAAATAATCGGCCTGACTTCTAATACAGTTACTATTGATAGAACGTTTAACGCAACCGTAGTAAATGCACCGTGGCAAATACGCAATGGTGAGATTAGGTTTGAAACAGTAGGAAGTGCTCCTAACCGTACCCTTGTAGTACAGTTTTCAAGATTTAGCAGGTTTGGTGGCAATGTGGATGAACGACTGAATTTTCAAATACGGCTGTACGAAACAAGCAATAAAATTGAATTGGTTTATGGCAAATGTTATGCTGTTGCAAGTGTACTAAACCTACAAGTAGGTCTTAAAGGAAATACAAATACTGACTTTAATAATCGAACATCAACTACTGGTTGGGCTAGTTCAATTGGAGGTGTAACTAATGTAGCTACGATGCCGTACAGTTCAGGCTCGTCTCCTTCTTCAGGCCTTACCTATACTTTTACACCCGTTTCCACCGCCGGAGCATTAAACTTTGATGGAGTTAATGATGGAGTTGTAATAAACAACAGCGCATCCGTTCAATTAACTACGGGTACTGCGGAAGCATGGATTAAGACTTCTAATGCAGGCAGTTCATGGAGGGGAATTGTTGTGAAGCAATGGGCCTATTCATTGTTTCTTTACAACAATGAGCTAATCTGCTATGACTGGTCAGCTGGTAATATTTCTACAGGCATTTTTTTGGCGGATAACCAATGGCATCATGTTGCAGTATCTTTTGCAGGAGGAGTGCCAAATGGGTCAAAAATTTATGTCGACGGTGCCTTGGTAAAAACCTTTACCTATAACATCGTTAACCAATCGATAGGACTTGCCGTGGGTTTAGGTTCAAACTATTCTGTTCAAAATTTTACAGGAACCATTGATGAAGTACGGGTATGGAACAGGCAGCTTTCACAAGCAGAAATACAAAACAATAAAAATTGCGAATTGCCTGCAGTAGGCAACGGCCTGGTTGTTTATTATAAACTAAATCAGGGCGTTGAAAATGGAAACAATGCCGGTGTTACAACTGCCTCAGATGCCAGCGGGCTTGGCAACAATGGTTCATTAATCAATTTTGGTTTGATCGGTAGTACCTCAAATTGGGTCACTGGTAATATAAATGGAACCTGTGCAGTTTTTACTAACAGCTATCTAATTACATCATCAGCATCCGCAAATGGTACAATCTCTCCGTTGGGCAACACCAACGTCGTAGCGGGCAATAGTCAAACATATACCATCACGCCCAACGCTGGCTACCAAATAGCAGATGTGTTAGTTGATGGTATTTCAGTAGGAGCAGTAGCCTCATACACATTTAATAATGTGACTGCAGCACGATCTATTGCTGCTTCATTTACGCCATTACCTCCGCCTGCTAATGCACTAAACTTTGATGGCAACGATGATAAAGTTTCAACTGCGTCACCTTTGATTACAGGTACATCTGACTTTACTATCTCAGCTTGGATAAAAACCACAACGTCAGGTTCGGCAGATTGCATAGCCGGGAATTATTGCATTGGCTCAATCGTGAACAACGGAATTGAATTTTATGTGTTCCAGAACCACCTGATTTCCTACATAGCCGGAAGTTATCTAAATGGTTCAATTGCCATTGTACCGGGTAACTGGTATCATGTTGCAGTATCGCGTACTGCCGGCGTCACTTCTCTTTATGTAAACGGCGTGTTGGATGCAACTGCAAGTCAGCCGCAGTCAATACCAGGAGGCGCAAACTTTGCCATAGGCAATTTCCCCAGCACGTTTACCGGCGAAGCTTTTGGCGGAACGATTGATGAAGTGAGGGTTTACCAACGTGGATTGAATGCAAATGAGATTTGTAAACTTGGAAGTGCTGAGGCAAGTACAGTATCAACCCAAAACATGGCGCTCTATTTCAACTTTAATGAGGGCTCTGGGTTAGTGGCGAATAATAGTGCAGGAAGTCCACTAGCCGGAACGCTGCAAAATGGTGTGCAGTGGGTTTATGCTAATTATTCACTGTTGACCAATTGTGTTAGCACGGCGCCGGTTATTGATGTATCTGCTACTTCCATCAACTACGGCCATCTCGGCCTTGGCTTCTCACTAAAAGATTCAGTCATCATCACCAATACCGGAAACGCTCCGCTTAATATTTCCGGTATCGTTTCTTCCAATCCTGTATACTCATTTTCTTACGCGAAAAATACATTGGCACCGGGAGATACTACCCGCCTTATCGTTCGATACACACCAACAATTGCGGGTGCTTCGCCGGCAACGTTAACCATTAACCACAATGCAGCGGGCTCACCAACAATCATTAACCTGAATGGCATTGCTGTGGCAACAGGTTATACTTACCAGGTCAATCAAATCCCGGGTTTGACTGATAATTTATATGGAGCGTCGTGGTTCAATAACAGGATTGGATTTGTATCGGGCGCTAATGGCAAACTGTACAAAACAACGGATGGCGGGGCTACCTGGACCATGCTTCCTTTTGCGGGAACAGCAACGCTTTACAGTATACGCGCCATTGGTTCAGCATTATGGTTGTTTGGTGCCAATGGTCACATCTGTGTGTCGTACGACGGCGGATTAACTTTTACACCTTTCTCTACCGGTACTACCAACGCCTTTTACGGCGGTTATTTTGTAAACGGTTATTATGGTTTTGCCGTAGGAAGCAATGGTACACTTTGCAGGTACAACGGAACTGCATGGGAGCCATACAACGTTGGACTAACAAATAATTTTTACGGTGTTTATGCTTACGGCAACAGTGCCTGGGCGGTTGGTTCTGGTGGCATTGTTTGCCGGTACAACCGTGCTTGCAATTGCTGGCAACCCATCAATCCTGGTGTACCCAACAATATATACGGCGTAGGCTTCTGGAACGAAGACATTGGTTACATTGTTGGAAGGGGGGGACTAATTTATAGGACAGTAAATGGTGGTACTTCATGGATACCATGTGTGAGTGGTGTGAATGTTGACATCCGTAAAATTCGCTGCTACAACGCAAACATTGCATGGGCAATATGCAGCGACGGAAGGATACTTCAAACCAAAGATGGCGGCGTTACCTGGGTGCAATTACCGCTGGGTAACTTCAACTTTGAAGACGTTGATTTCAATGGTTGCCAGGGAATTGCTATTTGCCAAAATGGGGCAGTGGTTACTTTTCAAATAGATGTTTGCAACACTAGTTTCAACCCATACTATACACGCATTAGCACAGGCACATCTTATAATTATGGAAGCGCATGGATCGGATCACCGACGGTATGTGCTGTGGGTGGAAGGTTTGGTTCGGTATCATTTACCGGCAACGGTGGACAGAGCTGGTACTCTACCAACCCATACACCACTGAAGACATCAATTGTGTGCGTATCATTGGCAATAGCTCGTTCATTGCTGGCAGTGGCGGGTACATTGCCAAGTGCAACCGCTTTGGCACCAATTGGGTTCGTTTTGGAGGCATACCAGGCAACATTACTTTTTACTCAATGGCGTTTTATGGCAACGGTACTGGTTGGGCAGTGGGTAGCGGCGGCACTATATGTTTTTACAATGGTACTTCGTGGGTGCCATACAACACAGGAGGCATTACCAATACTTTCCGTTGTGTATATGTAATAGGCGAAGTAGCCTATGCCGTAGGTACCAATGGAATCATCTGCAAATACATTAATGGCGGATGGATTGATGTATCGCCGGGTGTTGGCGTAACCAACGACTTTTACGGTTGTGCTTTTGTAACACCACTTATTGGATATGCTGTCGGTAGCGGTGGTATCATTTGCAAAACCATCAACGGCGGACAATCATGGTTTCCAATAAACACCTGTCCAACTAGCGAAGACTTGCTTTGCGTAGAAGTAGGTTGTACACTAGAGGCTATGGTAGCGGGAAAAAATGGTACTGCTTTTCAAACATCAAACGGTGGCAATAGCTGGGACGATAAGGGCCTTCAACGCCCGGTAAATATCAACAGTATTTCGTTGCTGGATGGCAGTGGCCTATTGGCTGCAGATGACGGCGAAGTATATGCATTTGCCTTCGGAGCAGGAAAAGTAACTGGAAACATTGTTGCCAGTGGAGCTACTACTTTCTGTGAAGGTGGAAGTGTAACTCTGACAGCGTCTGGTGGTACCAGCTATCTCTGGTCTGGTGGACAAACAACACCTGCTATAAACGTAACAGATGCGGGTATTTATACCGTAACTGTAAGTAACGCTGCAGGATGCAGTGATGAAAAGTCGCAATCCGTAGTGGTCAATCCAAAACCTGTAATTGAGTTTACGATGCAGGAAGCCATTTGTGCGAATGCACCTGTTTTACCACTAACAGCAACACCAACAGGTGGTTTGTTTAGTGGCCCTGGAGTAAGTGGCAACCAGTTTGATCCGGCGGCAGCTGGCACTGGCGTAAAAACCATTACTTACACGTACACCAATGCAGAAGGATGCTCAGCAAGTAAGTCTGCAGACATTAGGGTGCATGATGTATCAACGATTGTATTCACATTGCCACCTGCTGTTTGCATCAATGGTGGAGTGATTAGTTTATCAGCTACACCTGCAGGTGGTGTATATAGTGGCGATGGTTTAAGCAACAGTACCTTCAATCCAGCACTAGCCGGTACAGGTCTTAAAACCGTTTCCTACACGTATACAAATGCAAGTGGCTGCACCAGCAGCAGGGAAGTGGGTATACAGGTAAACGATATTTCACCTATAACCTTTACGCTGCAGCAAGAGATCTGTGCGAATGCAAATTCTATCACATTAAGCGCCCAGCCATCTGGTGGTGTTTTTAGTGGGCCTGGCGTAACTGGCAACCAGTTTGATCCGGCTGCAGCTGGTACCGGTGTAAAAACCATTTCCTACACATACACCAATGCTAATGGCTGTACCAGTTCTTTATCCAGAAACATAACTGTGAATGCAGTACCGGTGGTAAATGCCGGCTCCAATGCTATCGTGTATTTGGGCTATACACCTCAGCAGTGCACAACCCTTACTGGTAGCGCGTCAAGTGGTACGCCTTCATATACTTACTTGTGGAGTAATGGTTCCACTTCTGCAAGTACGCAGGTTTGCCCTTCTACATCAACCAACTTCACACTTACTGCCACCGATAGTAAAGGTTGTAAAGCAAGCAGCGGTGTTATGGTAACAGTTGTAGATGTAAGGTGTGGTACAGTCAGGAACCCGAAAGTAAAAGTTTGTCAGACCAACCCACAGAAGCAAACGGTGCGGTTGTGTGTGGATGAAAACGCTGTTCCTGCATTGTTGGCCAATGGCAGTTACCTGGGAGATTGTGCTACTTCAACGAAGTTTGCAGCGTCTGCTGTGGTCTTAACAGAGGTGGCCAAATCCATCAATGTTACACCGAATCCTTCTAATGGAGACTTTACTTTCAATGTTCAACAATTGCAAAATGGTTTGCCTGTCACCATCAAAATTTATACAATGACGGGGCAGTTAGTTGAGCAGATTACTTCTTCTGCAAACCGGTTACAGGTTGGGCGGAAGTTCTTGCCAGGTGTTTACATCGCAGAGATAAGCCAGGGAAAATTCACCCAAAAACTCAAACTGGTGAAGCAATAAAAGCAGGTCAACCATATCTATCAAAAGCGAGGCACTTGTCTCGCTTTTTTTGGAAGTGCTCGTTAAAAAATTTCTGTGGCGTATTTATGAGCAAAGAGTAAATAGTAATTGGTCGCACCTGAGTTTTTAGACCAACAGCAGTTCTACTTTGAAACTCGACTAATACTTAATAGTAATTACATTTATTTTGTCATTAAAGCAACGGCGAGTGGTCAATAGATAGAAGCATGTTGATGATGAATCTAAAATGTAAATCGTAAATTATTATTCAATGAAATTTTTATCCCTTGAACCCTTTATCCCATCCGGTAGCGACTTTGAAAAAGCCCGTCAACTATTTCTTGCATTGGGCTTTAAGGTAGAATGGGATGCGGGTGATTATGTAGGCTTTAGCAGAGACGCTTGCAAATTCATACTTCAGCGATACGACAACAAGGCTTTCGCAGAAAACCTAATGATCAATGTTCGTATAGAAAATGCAGTTACGTTTTGGAAGGAGCTTAATGACAAGCAACTGGTCGGAGAATTCGGCATCAAAATTTCATCCCCAACCCGCCAACCGTATGGTATAGAAGTAAACGTGATTGACCTCGCGGGTGTATGTTGGCATTTTGTAGAGTGATATATACTGGCAGAATGTAATGGGTGAATGGCTCATGTAGTAATTAGGCTATTGAGGGGTTATTGTCGCCGGTTTAGTAACAAGGTAAAGATGTAAAGCAAATGAGCTTTTTGCTCTCGGATGCACTATAATCTTTTGTAAAGCTGCTATGTTGCTTTCGCCTACAACACCGCAACACATTATTCAATTTGCAAAAGCTTTAACATTAAGACCTTCCTGCTCAACCTTTTTTAGATATTTTCGCGCCTAACACTCTTTGATTTTAAAGGCGACTGCCCGGGTCTAATGGTTACGTCTTTTAATTTAATGGCATGGCTAGAGAAACAACCAAAACGGATTTGCGCAGAACCTTAGTGCGCATTTTTGAAGTCTTACGATTAAAGAAGAAGGAGATCAACGCTATCTACTTTTTTGCTTTGATGTATGGCGTACTGCAACTGAGCATCCCGCTGGGAATTCAGTCTATCGTCAACTTTATCCAGGCTTACACTTTCAGCACCAGCCTATGGCTTCTCATCATTCTTGTGGTGATAGGTGTGGCAATCAGCGGCGGTCTGCAGGTTACACAGATGAAGATTATTGAACGCATCAATCAAAAGATTTTTGCCCGCTTTAGCCTGGAGTACAGCTACCATATTCCGCGCCTTGATATGAAGAGTGTAGACTCATATTACTTACCTGAAATGGTTAACCGCTTTTTCGATACGATAACACTTCAAAAAGGGCTTGCTAAATTTTTCCTCGATATTCCGGTCGCTACCATTCAAATCATCTTCGGCGTTTTGCTATTATCATTTTATAGTTCGGTGTTTATCATTTTTGGGTTGTTGCTACTCATTGTATTGTTTCTGATTTTATACCTGACCAGCGCCAAAGGTTTACGCACCAGTTTACAGGAAAGTGATTATAAATATGCTGTGGCTTCGTGGTTGGAAGAAATGGCCAGAAGCATTAAGACATTTAAGTTTAGCCGGGGTACACCATTCCATATAAAGAGAAGCGACAAGCTGATTACAGATTACCTGGATTCCCGTACACAGCACTTCAACGTGCTGTTAGTTCAGTACTGGTCGCTCATCATTTTTAAAGTGTTTATTACCGCAGCCATGCTAATTGTGGGTGCCGTTCTCGCCATCAATAATATCATCAACCTGGGGCAATTTATAGCTGCCGAGATTGTGATAATTATGATCATGAATTCAGTTGAGAAATTTGTGTTTAGTCTTGATAATGTGTATGATCTGTTAACGAGTGTGGAGAAGCTAAGTAAAATACTGGATAAACCGGAAGAAAAATCTGGGACAATTAAGCTGGCTAAAAGTCCATTGGGGCCACCCATAGAAGCCGTTGATTTGTCGTATTTGTTTGGCGATTTTAAAGTCCTTAATAACGTGTCGTTTGATATTCCTGCGGGTGCTAAGGTTTGCTTACGGGGCGAAGAGGGCGCAGGTAAAAGTATACTGCTTCGTTTGTTATCGGGTAGTTATAGCGATTTTCAAGGTTCCCTCAGCATCCACAATGTGCCAATCAGTAATTATAGCTTAACGAGCCTGAGAAGTAATACAGGCATTATTTTGCAGGAGCAGGAAATCTTTGATGGTACATTGATAGAAAATATTACGCTCGGTGGTAGCGAAGCTCATTTTGCGCACCTGAGTTATTTGGCCACCTCTTTCGGTTTTCAACAGGCTTTCCAGGCGCTGCCTGATGGATACGAAACAGTATTACATGCCTCCGGCAAACGGTTGAGTAAATCGCTCATCCAAAAAATATTATTGCTCAGGGCCTTGGTTCATCAGCCACAATTGCTGTTGCTCGAAGATCCGTGGAGTGCACTCAACGATGTGAATAAATCCAAAGTACAGGACTACCTCATCAATCAAATAACCTCCACTGTAATAGTAGCTACCAACAGTGAAGCCTTTGCCCGAAAATGTACCTACATAATTGATTTAAAGAACGGCGCGGTTGAAAGATCAGGAACGCCGGATACTTTTTTCAGCGGTGAATAAAAAGCAAAAAAGATGCAGCTTATAGATGAGAAAATAAAGAAGGAGTATGAAATGTCCGTCGGTAGTTCGAAGCACATTTACAATAGCGGTTACAGCCGTCAAATGAAAATGTGGGGATGGATCATTGTTGTAATGCTTGCCGCCTTGCTCTTTCTTCCGTGGACACAAAATATTCGTGCAGCCGGTTCTGTTACGACTTTGTACCAGGACCAACGACCACAGGAACTGAATGCTATTATACCGGGTAGAATTATCAAATGGTTTGTAAAGGAAGGAGACTTTGTAAAAAGAGGTGACACCATCATACAGTTGGCCGATGTGAAAGATGAATACCTTGACCCTAAATTGGTGCAACGTACCGAAGAACAGTTGGAGGCCAAAAAGCAAAGCATTGGTTTTTACAACGAAAAGGTGGAAGCCACTAATAGCCAAATTGGCGCTATGGAGTCCTCGCGGGAACTGAAAATTTCATCCTTAAGAAATAAAATAAACCAGCTTCAGCGCAAAGTGCAGAGCGACTCTGCCGAGTGGCATGCAGCAAAAATTGATACAGACATCGCTACCGTTCAGTACCAAAGGGCCAAGACCTTATTGGATGATGGAATTATTTCACTAGTTGATTTCGAACGCAGAACAGGCGCTTATCAAAAGGCGATTGCCAATCAAACAGAGAAATTCAATAAATACCAGAATAGCAAACAGGAATTGGTGATCACACAAATCGAAATTGGAAATGTGCAGCAGGAAACCGCTGATAAAGTGTTTAAAGCAAGGGGCGAACAGGCTGGTGCACAAAGCGAAATAGCCACTACGTTAGGCGAAGTTGCCAAACTGGAAAACCAGGTTCAGAATTATCGCATTCGCGGATCGCAGCGATGGTTAATTGCACCACAGGATGGCCAGATAACTGGCGCTAAGAAATCCGGCATTAATGAAATAGTGAAAGACGGGGAAATGATTGTGCAGGTGGTGCCTAGCGACATAGATTTTGCAGTGGAAATTTTTGTGAAGCCCATGGACCTTGTGCTGGTAGACACCGGGCAATTGGTTCGCTTCACCTTTGATGGGTTTCCTGCCATCGTATTTTCGGGCTGGCCGGGGGCAAGCTATGGAGTGTTTTCCGGTAGGGTGTTGGCTGTTGAAAGCAATGTAAACGTAAATGGAAAATATCGCGTGCTTGTTATTGAAGACAAGAACGATCGGCCGTGGCCAAAAGCACTTAGAATGGGCACAGGTGCTATTGGTTTTGCTTTGCTAAAAGACGTGCCTATCTGGTATGAGTTATGGCGAAACATCAATGGCTTCCCGCCTGAGTATTACAAAACTGCTGATGCAAATAAAGAGGAAAAGAAATGAGGGGAACATGCAAGCTTACCTTTCTTTTCGTGATCCTGGTACTCCAGGTGCAATGGGTGCATGCCCAAAAGCCTCAAGTGCTTACGCTGGATGATGTGTTGAACATTGTGCGAAAGTTCCATCCCGTTGCTCGTCAGGCCAACCTAAAGGTGGACAGTGCAGATGCTGTCCGTCTTGCAGCACGTGGCGCATTCGATCCGGCCTTTTATGTACGCAACGAGCAAAAAACATTCGACGGTAAAAACTATTATTTCTATACAAATCCGGAATTAAAAATTCCTACCTGGTACGGTGTAGAGGTAAAAGTTGGTTTAGAAAATAATGGAGGCGATCGTTTGTCTTCGGATGTTACAGAAGGTAAAAGCACCTATACGGGCGTATCCTTGCCACTGTTAAAAAACTTACTCATCGACAGGCGACGTGCTTCGCTTACACAGGCGAGGCTGCTGGTTCAGCAAAGTGAGGCAGATCGCCTAAACGCCTACAACCAATTGCTATTTGAAGCTTCGGTTGCTTATTGGGACTGGGCACGTGAGTACCAGGTGTACAATATCTTAACCAATGCGGTTTTTGTAAATCGGCAGCGTTTGCAACTGGTACGCCGCTCCTTTTTAGGGGGTGAAAGGGCCGCCGTTGATACACTGGAAGCCCTGGCGCAATTGCAAAGTTTTTTATTCATGGAAAGTGATGCCAATCTACGTTTGCAAAACGCTGGTTTGCAGTTATCTAACTATCTGTGGCTCGAAAATGAACAGCCTTACCAATTGCAACAAAACATTTTACCCGACAGTAGTTGGGCATTGGTAAGTATACCACAGTACCCGTTGCCGATATTGCAGGAGTCGTTAGATGATGCAATGATCAATCACCCGAAACTTCGTTCGCTTGATTTTAAAGTAGATGCACTGGAAGAGGAGCGCCGGTTGAAGTTTCAAAGCTTGTTACCTACGCTCGATGTGAATTATAATTTTCTAAACAAAGGATATGCGCCGGTGAAAGGGATAGGGCAGGCGATGTTTGAGAATAATTACAAATATGGATTTGTATTTGGGCTACCCTTACTGCAACGACAAGCGAGGGGCGAATATAAATTGTCGGGCATTAAAATCAGGCAAACTTCACTGGATGTATTACAGACCCGGCTTGAAATTGAGAACAAGATTAAAGCCTATTACAATGAGCTGGTTCAATTGCGCCAGCAGGTTAAGTTGTTCGAAGAATCTTATCAACTCTTTCTTCGGTTGCTTAAGGTAGAGGAAACTAAATTCTCCATAGGAGAGAGCAGCTTGTTTTTGGTAAATACAAGAGAAAACAAAGTATTGGAGACACAGCAAAAACTACAAGAACTAAAAACAAAATTCTTTAAAGCAAGAATCGCATTGCAATGGGCTACCGGCCGCTTGTAGTTTAATTTTTTGGGTAAGAGGTTGCGCGTAAAACATTAACGCATCTGTCTATCCAGTTCAAATTTCAATTGATATTAACCAAGGATTTTATTTTTTATTAGCGATCACTTTAATCACTTATATAACTGAATCATATTCGCTACAAACTAAAACCAGGCACTATTATACCTGCCTAAATACCCTGCAGGGCAAGCATGTAGTGCATGAGTGCTAACGATCGTTCTAAATTTTCGGGAAACACTTTTACTTGCTTCTACGTAAAAGTCATCAATTTGAAATAACTCGTAAGTAGCTATTTCTGTTTCGTATTCTCCAACCTTCTTAGCATCTATCAACAGCTCTTTCTTTGTTTTATCGGGTAAATGGTTGTATTGCTCTAAAGTCATTATGCGGGTTTAGTGATGATGTAATTTCAACAAGCGTTCCACGATTGTTAATGCTAAAAACACGCTAACAGTAAAATGCCTAAACGCTAAGTGGGGGAAAAGGTTGTACATCGCGTGAACCGCTGCAATTGAGATGTAGAACTTAAGAGCAATTAGATGTTGGACCCTGGCAGTTGAATTACTTCAGTTATTAACTAAACAGAACCGTAGCCGTTTGAAGCCGGTGTCTATAAAATTTTTATGATGGTAAGGTTCGTATACAACTGATCATCGCTAAAATCTACTTAAACCCAAGCTGCAACGAAACGATATCGGATTGCATACCAATGTTTTTTGCGTAGTGTCCGTAACGCATTTCCATACTCGCAAGGTGCTGGATACCAAATACATTTGTTGGCGGTGCTAACCTAAATCCGGCACCATAAAAGTTGCTATTAAAAGAAGAAAGATCATAATTGCTGGTAAAATATTGCTCGGTTATTTTATGCATTTTATAAGGGGCAAAATAGTTAACCGCCCGTTGCTTGTAAAAACGATAGAACGGACTAATAGAAAAGAAAGGGGTGATCTTAACCGGTGTTTCAATATTTAGGGTATGCGCCATCAATCCCCAATCATCCTGGTAGTAACGATAATACGCTCGAACGATCAATCGATCCCCGGCAAAATAATTGAGGCGAACACCTATTGGTAATTTAAATCTGGAGTTGGGCAGGTTCTCAACCTTCTCTGCATTGTTTGTAAAATAAATGCGGTGAAAGGGAAGTCCAAGATATCCTTTCTGGTAGATGGCGTCGACCAAAAATTCCACCTGCATCTGCTGGTTAATCACTTGCGCATACGATAATGCGACACTATAGGTATTTCGCGGCGAAGTAGCGTAATCATCATCCTCATCTCTGCGAGTGTTGGTTCTAAGTTCGATAGGTTGTATTAGGGTTACATTGTCCAGGAAGGTTTGCAATCGTGCAGAGAATTCACCACTCTTTTTCAATATCTTCTTAGAAAAATTAATGCTGCCGCCAAAGGATTGATAATCGTATTCAGTGGAAGTAGACAACCCAGCGCCAATAGAGCTTCCTTTTTGTTCATTCTCCATCGTCCAGTTTACGGAAGGATAAAACCTTGTGTCTGCAGCAGATGCTGAAGAAATGGTGGATGGGTTAATCTTATCGGATGATGCTGATGTATAATGATCTACACCCACTTCCACGTCAAAGGTATGCTTGCGGTTCTGGCGATCGTACTTTCTTAATTTAACCTGGAACGCATTAGAAATGTCGGTAAGTTTTTCAGTACCAATCCCGCCTGTTACAGCTGAATTGTTGCCATCTTGTTGGTAGTAGCTCGAAACAATGTTAGCTTCTTCGAACGTGAGTTTACGGCTTTTGTAAACGGACGAATCGGTTGTTGTCTTTTGTGAGAAGGCGCTAAGCAACCCTACATACAATGCTATTACTGCCAACGATAGTTTCTTCATTTTTGTACGCTTTTGTTTTAATTACAACCACATCCGCCGCCACTCTTGCCGGCATTTGCTCCAGAAGCACCTTCGCGGTACGACTGGAAACTTAGCTCCGTCTTTTCAACCTTTCGGTTACCTAGCACCATTTCACTATCATTCAATTTTCCCTTTTGGTATTCCTTTACATGCACACAAGAAACTGTTGCAACCATTATAGCAATCATGCTTATAAATGCTGTTGCTATTTTTATTGTTCGTGTTGTATTCATTGCAAACGCACATTTTTGGTGGTAATAATGTTATAATTATCATCGATGATAATACAGACCATTCCCTTCACCTGGTTGATCAAATCTATTCCCGCATGCACACCCATAATCATCACGGGTGTAGCCATTGCATCTGCCAGTTCTGCGTTAGGGCTAATGATCGTTACACTCTTAATTCCAGTAACGGGCAAGCCTGTTTTTGGATCAATGGTGTGCGAATACTTCTTACCCTCTACCCAAATAAACTTCTCATAATTGCCGGAGGTAGCCACGGCCATGTTCGTAATATCAAGATAAGAGAAGGGGTGTTGTGCTGCACCCGGATCAGCTATTCCAATGGTCCACGGGTCTCCATTAGGCTGGTTACCCCAGGTAGTTAAATCACCTGCTGCATTTACAATGCCACTGTTTACCCCATTTTGTTGCAATAGAAGTTTTGCCTGCTCCGCTGCATAGCCTTTTCCAATGCCTCCAAAGCCAATGCGCATTCCTTTTTCTTTTAAGTAAATAGAATGGTTGCGCTCTTCAAGAATGATATTCCTATAGTTTACCAGTCTCACCAATTCCTTCGCTGTTTGCTTATCGGGCAGTGAGGTCATGGTAGAATCAAAGTTCCAAAGGCGTTTATCTGTTCCTCCATAACTTATGTCGAAGGCTCCTTGGGTTAGCTGCGAAATTTTTAAGGATCGTTGGGTCAGGTAAAACATTTCTTTCGAAACGGGTACTGGTTCAATACCCGCCAGCCGGTTTACCTGGTTGGTTTCACTCGTTTCTTTAAAGGTGGTAAGGAGTTGTTCTATGCGGCTGATTTCATGTACCGCTTCATCAATTCTTGCATTTGCCCATGCTGCTTCATCGGCTACAACGGTTATCTCAAAACGATTACCCATCAGTTTGAGCACCCTTTTGTGAATAAGCCGTTGGGTCTTAATGGTGGGCATGCAATGCGGCATCTATTTCATGAACGAATGCATCAATGTTTTCCTTTGGGAAACCATCCCACGTTTTTATAACCTCTCCATTTGTATTTAATAACAACGTTAGTGGGAAGGCACCCTTTGGATTATATTTTTCTGCCAGCAATTCATTTTCATGAATCAATTCTTTGCTCAATTGGTTTTTCTTCAATCGCGGAAAGTCAGCGTTCACCAGTATCAACTCTTTATCCGAAAAATTGGTAAAGATTTCATTGCTGAATATTTGCTTGTGAAGCTTGATACAAGGGCCACACCAATCCGACCCCGAAAAGTTTAAAAGAACAAGTTTGTGTTGCGCCACGGCCTCTTTCTTAGCTACATCTAAATTAGTCCCCCAATTTGTAAAAGACATGCAGAGTGTGGCAAGTGCGATTAACGATAAGTACCTCATGTTCACTTATTTTACTAAAGGTATGCGTGATGGTGTATTTTGAAATGTGAAAGAAGACGGCTATTCGATTATGTATTAGGCTGGCTCACACGATGTCAATAAACTAGTACCAGATTTAAAAGGATTTAGTTTTAATAGAAAGTGCTTGTAATTGCAGAGGCATTTCAATGAATGCAGCCGCAGATTCGTCCCTTATTTTTCACAAGTTTTAATGGAACATTGTACCCGAAAATGCCTCACATGCCTTTTGTTAAACTTGTAAATGCTGTCTGTTTTTTAGATCGCGGGTTTAAATTATTTAGTGCAATTGTTTGACAGAATGCATTTTGGCGCAAAAATAAAAATTGGTGAAGCCAGTTGGCATCAACCATATTTTTAATTGTTATGTTTTGGCGTGGTCTTTTTTGTATTGAGGCATATTCAATATTTAAAAAGATCGGCTCATGAATAAGGAGATAGCAATTGAAGCGTATAAAGAATACATCAGCAACAAGGAGTTTGTATGTGTTGCAGCAAAAGCAGCACTGGCCCGGCAACAAATACAATACATGGTTGCGGGCCACATGGCCTGCCCACGCGATGACCAGCAAATACACGATTTCCTGTGCACCTTCATAGATACATACAGAAATTCTGCAGAACTATATCATAGTGCCGTAGTTATGTTTGAACCATCAGGTATTGTAAATGAAGAAATGTTTGATTCACTTTTGTGGCAACGATTGCAAGCTTTATCCACGCTTGATGCTTTGGAACATCCCTACGATGCGCGGGTAGCAGCAGATCCAAATTCTGGCAATTTTAGTTTTAGTTTGAAAGAAGAAGCTTTCTTCATCATCGGTTTAAACCCCGTTAGTAGCAGGGCCGGGCGACAATTTAAATACCCGGCATTGGTATTCAACCCGCACCAACAGTTCGAACAATTGAAGGAGAAGCATAAATACAATGCATTAAAAATGGTGGTACGCAAACGAGACTTAAATGTGTCCGGGTCCATCAATCCAATGTTAGAAGATTTTGGGGAAGCATCAGAAGTTTACCAATATAGCGGACGTAGATACGATGAAAAGTGGCAATGCCCCTTAAAAATATACCATGACAAACCTGCAAATAATTCCGCCGCGTAGTGGCACTGCTTTTATTTTAAAAAAAGGCCAGCAGCTTAAAATTGTTGATGTTGAAGGTGAGCAAGTTTCTGATTTCATTTGCTACAATCTAAATGATACGCAAGAGTATTTATCTAGTGGCAGGACGATTGATTATGCTGAAACCATTTACCTAACCAAGGGGCATTCATTTTATTCTAACCGGAGTAACATCATGTTTACAATGGTAGAAGATACCGTGGGCAAACATGATTTTTTATTGACGCCTTGCAGTGCTGAAATGTTTACGATTATTTACGGGCATACCGAACCTCATAAGGGTTGCTTTGGAAACCTTCGCGACAGCTTAAAAGACTTTGGTATTATGCCCGATCAAATACCAACGTGCTTCAATGTTTTTATGAATGTACCGGTGGATGGCACGACCGGCAAAGTATCGGTATTACCTCCGCTTAGCAAGGCAGGAGATTACGTGGTACTACAGGCTACAATGGATTTGATTGTCGGCATGACTTCCTGTTCGGCAGGTTTGTCCAACAACTTTTCCTTTAAGCCCATTGGATACAAGATTACGGGGTAAATTTTTTGCGATTTATTTATCGCTGTGCGAGTAATGCTCCCTCCTATATTATTTCCGTTGTTAGCCTTAACACAGAACCCACAGCAGCATTGCCGTGGGTTCTGTCGTAGTATTGTTTGCATTAATCCAATACAACCTTTTGCACAAACCTTGTATCGGTATTATTTACTTCTAGTTGATATATGCCACGAGGCAAACGTTCTTCCAGTGCAATCATTTCTGAAACATTTCCACCGGTATGCGCAATCATTTTGGAAAACACTTTTACTCCGGCTGAGTTAGATAAAGAGACGGTATACGTGCCACGCGCCATGCTGGTAAATGAAAGTGTAAAACGGTCCTTAACCGGGTTAGGAAATATGCTAATGCCAGGCTTTCCACTACCGATATTTACTTTTACCACTTGCGTGTATTTTATACCGCCGTCAGCTGCATTGGCTTTAATACGGTAGTAATTTACTCCTGTAACCGGTAACATATCAAACCAGTCATAGGCTGCGTTTCCCGTATTATTTGCAGTAAGAGTCGACTGCTTTATAAATCGCGTTCCGTCTGCACTTTTTTCTACTTCATAATTGCGGATACCTGACTCGCTTTTTACTTGCCACTCAACTTGTACGCCTGTTCCTTTTTGATAGGCTTTCACAGAGGTAATGGTGACGGGGAGTGAAACACTTCCCCTGAACACTACTCTAAACCGGTTGGTGCCGGAAGATGCCGCATCTGTAGTAACGCTGAAAGCAACAATCGTTGGTGCAAGTAAACTAATTGGCGTGACATAGCCGGTGAATGCGTCTTCCATAAATGCAGTTAAACCGGGAGCATCGAAGCCGGTGGGAGAGAAAATAAACTGGTAATTGCGCACCAACATATTGCTCATGCCAATAAACAATGTATCACTTTCGTCCACCAGTTTGCGACCCTCCACACTCAGTGCGTAACCCGCCCGTTTGAAGAAGATGTTCTCATCTATGTTGTACAACTTTGTGGCATCTTCATCCCCTATGAGATTTGAATAGTTATTATGGAATTTAGCCGCAAGGCCATCGGCTAATTGGGTACTGCCGCCAGGGTTTACCACTTCAAGATTTACAAATAATTTCTCCAATTGCTCTCCCGATCTAAACACGTTGTTGGTGGTAGTTGTTCCCTTCTGTGTTTCTTTAAAAACAACCGAAGCGGTACCAATACCGGATACGCTTCGCTGAACAAATACGGCCTGGCCGCTTTGAATGAAACGAGTGCGATCAGGACCTGAAGGAATGATGGTATAGTTTGTCCCTGTACCATCGTAGCTTACCGTTACATAGGCACCTACGCCCGATAAGTTTGGATCCCAGAAATAAAAGTTTGGTTTGATGTTGGACCCGGAATTGTTTTGCCTGAACAGGTCAAAGTCAACAGGCGAAGCATACGGGTTAGGCAGTAGGGTGTAAGCATCCAGGATTGCACTCGTTGCAAATGTTTGATCGCCGGTTTGCAAAGCACCTGTGGCAGATAGCATTGTTTTGGAAACATTGGTTAAGGACGTGCTGCTCCGGTCGCCACGACTAAATAGAAAGTATCCTACATTGGCAGCGGAGGCGGCATTTGTGAATAAGGGTGCCGTTTTAGTATTGATAATATCCACCAGGCTGGTGCCGTTATACGACTTTAAGCCAGCGCCGGATATTACATCTAAACCGTTGGTGGCCGAGTTTGCCGCAGGTCCGGTAATCAGCGTTCCGTTACCAATGCCTGAAGCGCCAATGGCACCACCTAATTGCCAGGTATCAAAGACAAACACACTAGATCCGCTGGCACTTCTTAAAGGTGAAGTAAGCAGCCTCCACGCACGTTTTGCCGTTGGTTCGCTAACGGCGCGTTCTACCGTTACATTTCCCGTAATGCTACCCAACACGGGTGCCACCCTTGCTGTAAGCGCAGGGGTGCTTTTTAGCGTAAGATTGTTATTGGTAACTAACGTGCCGCTGGTTATGGTCAATACGTCGGTAATACTTATCCTATTACTGCCGCCAGCCGTGATTGCAGCTCCATTTGTATTATTTAATTGAAGATTGGCGACGGTACCAATGCCGCTTAATGATTGTTGTAGTTCTCCATTAAGAAGGAGCGCTCCGGTGCCTGTAGTGGTTCCATTCATTACAATATTGCCAGGCAACTGTACTGAGCCGGTGGTAATATTGATGGAAGCACCCGCTTGTACTGTCAGGTTAAAGCAAGATTGCACAGCTGTTACCAGCACCGGCATGTTAAGTCCTGCAGTGGGGATCACCACATCATCGGTAGCGGTAGGTACTCTGCCGGCTGACCAGTTAGCGGCATTGGTCCATGCATTGCTTACGGTACCAGCCCACGTATTAGGCGTAATAGAAATGGTGGTTGAAAACAGGCCACGACCATGTGTAGCTGCGAGCAATGTGCGGTCGCTTCTTCTAAATTCTAGCATGTCGGTTCTTACGTTCGGAAGGTTGGTACTATTGGCGGTCCACACGGTGCTAACACCATTGGTGAGCGGAGTAGTAAATACACCAAGTTCAGTAGCCACAGCTATTACACCTTCTGTAGATCCTGATGGTAAAAACAATCCCCAGCGGATGGGAATATCTGGCAGATTACCTTCTATTGCGGTCCAGTTAGTACCGCCGTCAATAGTTTCGAAAATAGAAGTAACACCATAGTTTGAAAAAGTAACCAACAGGTGATTTGCATTTCCAATTTCTACGTCAATATTGCTGACATACCAGCCACTAAGCGCGGCGGGAATGTTGAACTGCGTAGCGGTGAACCCTGCCGCTTGTGCATTGTCTACCCGAACAATACGAGGTGTACCTGAGCCGCTACCACCCAACCAAACGCGGTTGGCTGTGTTAGGATCTACTTCAACCGCGGATATTATTGTTCCACCCAACGCTGTAATTTGTGAGTAGTTATAAGCTGCCGTTCCTGACGGTGTGTTGATTATTCTGCCATAGTAATTTGCAATATCACCCATGTATAAAATGCCAGCTTTGTCATCATAGTCGCTGGCATTTATAAACCTGCCCGAACCATCGCCAAGTGTAGAAAGAAAACTACTTCCACCATTACGGCTAATGGTTACGTAGTTAGTGGTATATGCCGACATCTGTACCAATGGGTTTTTTTGACTGATGTGACAAAATCCACCATCACCACCGGTAAAAGTTGTGGCTGAAGCAATGCCGGCAGAAACAAGCTTATGTGTACCGTTGTCTTGTGCTCCGGCTAAAAATGCATTTGCCACCGGCTCCATTGCTGCAGCATAATACTGCGTGATGTTGTAACCATTGTTCTTATTGGTAAAAGTGGATCCGCCATTGGTTGAATATGAAATTCCACCATCGTGTGCTACAATCAGGTTGGTAGATGACCCATTTATAAAAATGATGTTGTGGATATCCGCATGCACATTCGGCAATGCGGCACAGCCTGATGCCCATTGTGTAAGTTGCGAGAACGCAAGGCCCGCATTCGTAGATTTCATTACATCCACTCCGCCGATGTAAATGTTATTGGTAGTAGTTGGGTCGATGGCAGCTATCAGGTCGTACCAAGCTTGTCCCCGTGTAAAGTCGGTTGTATTGGTACCCGCATCGCACCAGGTAGGAGGCACTACCTCCGTCCAGGCGCCACCGGCGTTGGTAGATTGGTACAGCCTACGAATGCTGTTGCCATTGAAAGCCTGGCAAAGTGCATATAGAAATTGGTTGTTGGATGGTGCACACGCAAGCTCTATTCGGCGAAAGCCTGCATCGCCTGCAGGTGGGGTAGGAGTTATGTTCGTCCATTGTCCATTGTCGCCCTGGTTTGGATTGGTAAAAAGCGACTTGAAGATTTTACTGTAGGTAGCCGTGCTGTTGCCGAATAAACCAGTAGTTGCATAGAGATCTCCGTTAGCGGCTATTTCAAGGTCTACGCCCACAAAATCGACTGCAGTCGTGCAATCTATACCGCCCCACGTACCAATCACCCGCGTCCATGAAGTACCACCATTTGTTGATTTCAATACTCCTCCCGAATTGCAAAAAGCGCCACTTGCTGTAGCATACACCACGCCTGTAGCCGTTACCACTACATCCTGCACGTAGCTGAAATCGCTGGAAGTGCCGGGTACAGTAGAGGCAAGAGCGGCCCATGTAGCTCCGCCATCGGTTGATTTAAAAATGCCTCCACCTCTTATTGCATCAAAGTTGAAAAAGCCCTCGCCAGTGCCGGCATACATTACTTGTAGGTTCGATGGATCCTGTGCCAGTGCAGTGATGGCTAGGTTGTCCATTTTATCATTCACCCTCGTCCAGGTGTAGCCCGCAGTTGTAAAGTTGGTACACTTCCAAATGCCTCCTCCAACGCTTCCGGCGAAAATGGTATTACCGGTTACATCATTTTTATCTACTATAATGGCGCGTGTTCTTCCTCCAATATTATTGGGCCCTCGTTCCGTCCACGCCAACGCATTCGTACGCGATGAAATATCTGCTTTCATCGCTTCCACTGTTTCCTTTGCTGCACTCATTCGTTCTGTAGGAACCCGGTGAATTGTTGGATCTTGCGTCTTTAAAAATTCTTGCTCCATTGCTTCCTGCATGCCATCTTCTTCATCCTGTTTTTTACCCCGCACGTTTTTCTTTGATCCGGTATTCGTAATCGCTACCTCATTTTGCTCTTTTTGTTTCCTGGTGACTTCATGCTTGCGTTTATCCTGATTAACCGGGTCTTGTGTAAGCCCATGATTAGTACCCACAATTGATCTTGCTGTGTTAGGCTTTATAGATTGAATGACTTCAGCTCCTTGGTTGTTTTGACGGCAACTTGTGCCCATCAATATAATGAGTGCAAAAAGTGCCAAAAAGAAATAGATGCTTGTGGAGAAAGCATGCTGCACATGGGTACAGGCAGATTGTTGTTTTTGTCTCATAGCGGTAGGAATAAATGGAGTGGTTGTGGTCGGCTAATTTACTCTAAACTGCAGGGAATTGAGACATTAGTTTTTTGTGCACTGAGCTTGTACCTGGGTTGCATATTCACAACACAAAATATCGTCGTGAACGGTTCCAGCGGATCTCATTTTGATGCAGATGGAAAATTCATAATGAAAAGATGGTATGGCGAACCCTACTGGTTGGGGAGTTTCACTTTAAGCCGAAACTGGGTAGCTTGGGGAAACAGGAAAGTTCGTTGAAGTTTCGGAGCCTTCTCAAAATTCCTGCTAGGATTGACCAGGGAGTGTCAGCGCACATTGGTGGAGATCATCGATAGAAAAAAGAAGCGACGGGAACTGTACCCATCGCTTCACTTATCTTACTGCTTGCTTTTTAATTGTGCTTCTTTTACGTACTTACGTTTTCCTTTTTAATCAACCCAATAGTAACGGCTGTCTTCTGTAATGTAAACAGTCCTGCCATTTGGAGCCACCATTCCATCGTAGGTTCTGTCCTTTACTTTTGCAACGCCTTTAGCGCCCATTTCAACTGTTTTGTTACCAACTTTTTTGGCTCCTTTCTTTATTGAGTGCCCGGTGTTTTTTACACCCTTTCTTACTCCTTTTTCTGTTTCCTGTGCTGAGGCTACTGTTGTGATACTTACACTAAGTGCCAGCAAATAGACGACGGCTTTTTTCATAATTTTAGATTTACAGAGTCTCTTTGCAATACTTGTTCCAACGATTCATACAGGGGAAAACCATTACGATTGAAAGGCATCATTAAACTGCAACGAGCTTTGTAGATCAGTCTAATACAGTTCATTATGCCATTCTTCTGGCACAATAATTTTGATTGCATCCATACAAAAACACTTTAATGGAACAAACAACAACGCTCTTGCAAGGCTCGAGTGACACTGACAAGTCAGCCTACCTTTCTGCTATCGCATCGCTGGCTACAGCGGATCGCCAGGCCACTTCTGAAGAAATAGAATACCTGCAAGCATTATGCGATGCTGCTGAATTATCGCAAGAGCAATCCCAGGAGGTAGTTGATTCTGCCAATGATTTATCGGGCAGCAACTTGCAGCAAAACCTGGATATATTGAAATCGAGTGACCTGAAATATTCATTGATCACAGACCTGATCACCTTTGCGAATTCAGATAATAACTATTCCGAAACGGAACATCAGCATGTTCAAGAAATGGCTAATTACCTTGGTGTAGATCAGCAGCAATATGCTGTATTAAACAGCGTTGCAGAAAAGGTTGCCCAGTCCCAGTCTACACCGGAAGAAGTAAACAAACCCAACTTTCTTTCCTCGTTAGGATTGGGAGACAAATTACAAGGTGCGGGTATAAATGGCGGAAGTTTATTAAAAGGATTGATCGGCCTTGCAGGGCCACTTATTTTATCAAAGATGCTTTCTGGTGGAAGAAGGAGTGGAGGAATGTTTGGTGGAAGCGGCGGTGGAATGTTTGGCGGCGGTGGTGGACTTGGTTCACTCATTGGTATGCTTAGTGGCGGACGAGGCATGGGTAGTATGGGCGGACTGCTTGGTGGTTTACTGGGTGGTAGCAGATAAAAAGTCTGCAATACATGGTGCGGTAAAATTTGCACATTATTTGCGACAATGAGCGTGCAAATAATACCTAGTTTCTTTTGTTTTTTAAATGCTTCGGTTCGGTAGGCACAAAGAACCGAAGCAGCTTGATTTTTAAATAGACAACGTTGCTTAGCCTGATATTAGGAGCATTAACTCATGCGAATTAGACATTAACGCTTTAGTATTTCCTAAATGCGACGAGCGGTTAAAGACAATTGGTTCCGAGATCGAAATTGCATGCCTTGCTTCCATCCCCATTTTAGTCAGGCGGCGTGGCTCTTTACAGCTACCAATGGAATAGTGGAGAGCATACCAGCAGAATCGAAAACTTGTCAGCGGGTAACTATGGAGCTATAGTGCGTCATGCTGCAGGATGCGTGATTAAAACAGCGGTAGATATCAGCAATCAAAACCTTGCAGTGCAAGTAACTGCCGACCGTACAACAATAGCCAAAGGTGAAACAACTTTGCTTCGGGCAGTAGCCAGTGGTGGTTCAGGAAACTACCAGTATACCTGGCAGCCTACTGAAGGTTTAACTGCATTAGAGAAAGGAAAAGCCAGCGTGGCACCGGTGAAGAATGAAACCTATAATGTATTAGTTAAAGATGGCAATGGTTGTGGCACTACCGGCACTTATACAATTGATGTTACCCAAACACAGCAAGGTTCTAAAACTTCTGCTTCTTCGGTGCCATTAAGTATGGTGGCAGTAGAGACAGCGATTAAGGTAACGCCCAATCGAGGTAGCGGCAATTTCAATGTAAAACTTGCGGGTTTCCAGAAAGGTAAAGTGGAGATTAATGTGTTAGACGCAACAGGTAAGCAGGTAGCACATAAGGCACTCAATACTGCTGCACATCAAACGTCTGTGCCATTCAATCTATCCCGCCTTCCTAAAGGAATTTATATAGTAAATGTGGTGAGTGGCGAAAAGTCTTTCCAGGAAAAATTAGTGATCAGGTAGAAAGTTTCCCGATTGCAAAAAAGATCCGCTCCATTTAGTTGGAGCGGATCTTTTTTATTGCGGTATGTGCCGATAGAAATAATATACCTGCGTCAGGTATCTACTCGATAAATTAAAGTTTTTTCAATGGGTGTATTCATCCACGTTTCCATCAACACCGCAAAAAACAAGTGCGACGACTAGAATGAACAATGACAAAATCTGCTTCATGGCTTTCATATTTTGGTTAACTAATTGGTTCTAAAATCCTTTAAAATGCTGTTGAAGACTAGATGCTTCCATTTTCAATTTCGCTGTATGAAATATAAAAAATGCTTCAAGCTGAATTGCAATAATCCTTGTAGCAAGAAACCGAAGTTACCGGAGCATCTTGTTCATTCTTACAGTATTCGGTAGAGAACAGTCTCGCCGCGGTGAAATGATAGAATGCGCAGGAAGCTAGGCTGGATGAGCCATTTATTGGCTTGGTAATTGACATAGTTTAAGAAATCGCCTTGTAGACTTTCTTATATCCTTTATCCAGTTTGATTATTAAACTATGAAAAACATGCAAAAGCGTTCCGCCAAAAAATTCTGGACTTTATTTTCCTTTTTCCTTGCAGGAAAAGCCTTGCTTCTCTATCTATGTTTTGTGTATGTATCTGAACAGAAAAGTGCACCTGCAGTCGGAAAGGTTCAGCTTCAAGAGCAAGTGGCCTATCAAACGCCAAACTGGGTGAGGTGATGATGCAGATGTTTATAAAACATATTGTTCCATTCAGTCGGATTTAGCTTGCCAAATGAATTTGACTCCAGGCCTTCAAAATGTCGTTCGCCCAAGTGCTGTGTGGTGCTAATGTAGTTTGCCAATCTTTTCTTTTCCGTTTCAAAATCGCGTGGATCGGCAATTTTAAATTGTGGGGCAGTTTGCGAGTTGTGTTTGTAAGGCACTTCGTTGACCACACTTTTTTTAATGAATAATTGCAAAATTAATTTCATTAAAAAGTTTGGTGCTGGATGCTTATCCTCGTAAACCATCTCGTAAGTAACATTGCAGTGGGCCAGCATTTGTGCTGCATTCATTTTCCCCCAGTTGGCAGTAGTATTTGGCCTAAGTTGATTAATCCTGCTAACAAGATTATCTGCTACGTCCTTGCTAAAGATGTTTGGTAAAGCCATTAGTCGGGTTTTTGGTGGATGTAAAAATACAAGTCTTTAAACGATCCGTCTTTACTTTTCAAGGACCCTTTCAACAAAATTATTCGTGATTGGATGCGCGTAAATTTTTGTCGTGATGCTGCGGATCAACTAATTTCTACGTGCAATTGCAGGCAACGGCGATACTTTTAGAACATATCCAAATCCATCTAATTTCCACCCATTTTGTTTGGTTACTTTATCGTAGTGAAAGCTCGTTTTGTTCCAACTGCTTATCTCAGCGCTATCGGTTGTAACAGCAGTAAACTTGTAAATAAAAGATTGAATTCCGAGGTCGCCACTATTCGTCCACCAAAATAAAATACTGTTGCCATTGGTTTTTTGTACAAGCTTTGCTTTACTAAACCACGTGTCTATTGAGTTTGTGTTAATGGCTAGTAACTTCCCGTTCTCTAACACTAATTCTAATGCCGTTGCAGTAGTATCCCGCGGGTGGAAGAAGGATCCTGTCCATTTTCCATCTGAATTATTCTGCGCATGAAGCAGGCAGGCCGACACTGCAAAAGCACTCATCAATAGAATTTTATAGTATATTTTTCGATAAATAAAGCATGAGCTACTGTATGCCTGGTTCGCGTTAATCTGTTTCATAACATTTGTGATTAGAATACAAATGTCCAAAAACATTTAACCCAAGTCAATCGTGTAATCGCGCTAAATTAACCGGTGTTTTTACCGGAAAAGAACGTGGCTTTCAACCTAAGTAATCCAAAAAGAATGGACTTAATAACCCGGAGAGAAAGGCTTTAATTCATTTGTACAATTCCATGTTTAATGGCGAACATTACCAGGCCTACTCTACTCTTAATATCTAGTTTTACAAATAGGTCGTCACGATAACCGTCTATGGTTCGCGGACTTAAATGCATTTGTTGTGCAATTTCTTTATAGGTCATTTCTGTAGCGGTATATTTTAAAAAGGTTATTTCCTTTTCATTTAAATTAAGTACCTGTGTAGTGGTGTTTTCATCCTCATCCATTTTATTAATAGAGTGAATTAGCCTGCCTGTCACTAGGTCGGAGTAATGGAAGCCTTTTTCCATTACAGAGTCTAAAGCGGCTTTTAGTTCCTGGGGTCGGGCATCTTTTAAAATATATCCTTTTGCTCCATTCTTAATCATCCTGATGATTGCATTTTCGTCATCGTACATGCTTAACGCAACTACACGAACCAGCGGTGCATTTTTCTTTAGCCATAAGGTGGTTTCGTATCCATCCATTTCCGGCATATTTATGTCCATCAGCACCAGGTCGGGTAAGTTGTTAGCGTTTAATTGCTCAATCAATTGTTTGCCGTTGCTGCAGTCAAACATTACTTCGAAATCCAGTTCGGTTAAAAGGCTTGCGAGTCCATTACGTAATAAAACGTGGTCATCAACAAGAACGATTTTTGGTTTACTCATTTCATTGTAGTTTAGAAAGGCACATTTAATTGAATAGCGGTTTCGTTGGCATTTATATTCTTTACGTCAACGATCGGATGTAATAGTTTCGTGGCTTCGTTTTGCAAAATGTATTCTAATTGGTCTGCTGCAAAGTTGTTATACTTAACCTGTGATGTGAATATTATTTGTGCCATCATTTTGTTTGAACTTACCGTAAATGATAAATTTGTTATTGCACCTCTCATTTGTTGTATTGAAATTAATACTTCCATCACCAATTTAAAAGTCAGCAATTTTATACCAGCCGGAATATCCAGTTCTGAAGCCAATGATCCTACCACAATCTTGCTACCTGGGTTCGTTATGTAAACTGCCTGCTGCAGTGCTATCTTCAACCCACTTTCACACAGAATATCTTCATCCGGATACAGGCTTTTCGACATGGTCCGCAGTTCTCGGATCGAATGGCCAACCAAGTCGCCCGAGGTGACTAAATCGTTTGCAGCGGCTACACTCGCCACAGGTTTTGCCGCGCCTAATTGCATTCTCACCAAACTCAATACTTGCGCGACGTTTTCATAGATCTGTCTTACGGTAAACTGCAAGAAAAAATTTCTGATGTCTAGTCTTGCCTTCAATACCTCAAAGTCAAAACGCAATACATCCATTTCTGCTGAATTATTTTTTTCTGTGAACAACATATTGCAATGTTAGCGGTTGCTCCTAACCTGTATAACGTGAAAAACACGGTATTACCCGGTTTAGACCTCTTGACTTGGATGCTTCTAAAACAAACGAATATTTAATGGCAGGCGTCTCTTTTTCTCTTGCTTTTGGATTGTAACAATGCGTTGGTTTCACCCTCCAGTTTGCGTGTAAATACGCCGAAAGAAACAGTCAAACAACGATTGATAAGGCTTATCTGAAGTATCACCTTTACATCAGAAACAGCGCAGTTTTCAACTATTCAAAAAACAATCAAAAAAAATTACAAAATGAAAAAGTTACAAATAATCCTAATCGCGGCAATTTTATTTACTACAGCAAGCAACACCAACGCACAATTGCTTTCGGCTAAGCTTCCGGCTGAAGAAAAATCATTTGAAACGAACAGTTCAGTCAATGCTGCCAATGCGCATTCAAGTGCATCAGTGATGATAAATAAAGCAGGCATCCGGGCAGTCAAAAACTTTAGAAGCCAGTTTAAAAACCGTGAAGATGCAAAATGGTTTGCGAACGAAGAAACTATTTCTGCTTACTTTAATGGTGATGGAATAAGAAATGTAGTAACCTATACTTCAGCTGGTAATTTTCTTCGCCACATGAAAATGTATGACGAAAGTAAAATGCCTTCTGACATACATGAGCTGGTAAAACGCAGCATCTTTTACAATTATGCAATTACCGGTGTGCAGGAGATTTTGGAAGGAGATATTTTATTCTATGTGGTGCACCTCGAGAATGACAAATCATTTAAACAGGTTACTGTATACGATGGTGAAGTAAATCTTCTTACTGATATTAAGAAACAAACCAATTAGGCAAACGTTTTTAAGAAGGGTAGAGGTTGAAGCAATTCAGCCTCTTTTTTTTGTGCAGAACTGTACCTGTTTAGCGGGATAACAGATTTGTTTCCGGTATTATCACCGGCCTCTGCTTCTCAATGGTTATTTACTTTAAATTGCTGCAAAGCGTTCATACATTTTATAATTGTTCAATGGTTAATATGAAAAATCTACCTCTTATTATTTGCCTCCTTGCCTGCAGTACTACCATTGCGCAGCAAACACAAAAGCCTGTTTTACATGGAAAAAATTGGATGGCCATCACTGGTAAGCCATTGGCAGCTACCGCTGGTTCAATGATTTTTCAAAAAGGTGGAAATGCCGTAGATGCTGCATGCGCTATGCTAGCTGCAACTTGCACCATGTGGGATGTGTTGAGTTGGGGTGGTGAAACGCAGGCGTTGATTTATAATCCAAAAACGAAGAAGGTAATTGCGATCAATGCGATGGGCGTAGCCCCAACCGGTGCCACGGTAGATTTTTTTAAAAGCAAAGGGTATAATTTTCCGCCACAGTATGGGCCTTTGGCTGCTACTACACCGGGCACACCAGGGGGCATTTGTTATATGCTGGCGCAATATGGAAGCATGAGTCTTCAGCAGGTGTTGGCGCCTGCAATGCAACTTGCTGCAGGCTATCCTATGGAGGCGCAAACTGCCAACAGCATAGAACGCGAAAAGGCACGAATAAAAGAGTGGCCTTATAGTAAGAAAGTATTCCTTATACATAATGGTGAAAAAAGGGAAGCGCCTGAGGCAGGTGAAATCTTTGTACAAAAAGACTTACTTCAAACCCTTACAAAAATGGTACAAGCGGAGCAGGCTGCATTAAAGAGAGGGAAGAATAGGAAGGAGGCAATTATGGCTGCATATGATCGATTTTATAGAGGTGATATAGCGCAGGAATTTGTTCGCGGTAGTAAAGAACAAGGTGGTTTAATTACCATGGAAGATTTGGCCAAATGGAAACCGATAGAAGAGGAGCCCCTTAGTGTAAACTACAAAGGCATTGATGTATACAAGCTTTCGCAATGGACGCAAGGTCCAATGTTGTTACAATCGTTAAATCTGTTGGAAAACCTTGATGTGAAAAGCATGGGGTACAACAGTGCTCAATATATTCACACCCTGTACCAGGTTTTAAATCTGAGTTTTGCTGACAGAGATTTTTATTATGGTGACCCATACTTTCCACCGGCTGAACCGATAAAAGGTTTGCTGAGTAAAGCATATGCAAAGCAAAGGGTTAGCCTGATACGTGCCGACAAAAATGATCCATACATTGGCCCCGGAGACCCTTACCCTTTTGAGGGCAAGGTGAACCCATACGTTGATTTGCTACAGCAACGTGGTTTTAAAATTGATACAAGTAAGCGGAACTTTGCTCCGCAATACGATACGCGCAATAGCCTGGGTGCGGTAGATTACAATAAAAATTTATGGCTCGGTACTACTACGGTTGAAGCTGCGGATAAAGAGGGTTGGGTAGTATCTATTACGCCGAGTGGTGGTTGGGTACCTGCCTGTATTGCCGGTAATACGGGTGTAGGGATGAGCCAACGGATGCAAAGCTTTGTACTAGACTCTACGCTCAATCCTTTTAGTGTGGTTGCGCCCGGTAAAAGACCAAGGGTTACCCTCACACCTTCATTTGCGCTGAAGGATGGGAAGCCTTTCCTAGCGTTTGGTGTGCAGGGTGGCGATACCCAAGATCAAAACTTGTTGCAGTTCTTTCTAAATGTAGTAGAGTTCGGTATGAATGTGCAGCAGGCTGCTGAAGCGGCAAACTTTAATACCAATCAACTATGGCTTTCGCTGGGTGGGATGAAAACCACCGATCGTCAACCTAAATCGGGTAATATTTTATTGAATAGCAAAACACCTGAAGCGGTGCGCAATCAATTGAAAAATATGGGCTACATCATGAGCCTTGAAGACCGTACCAGCGGACCCATAAACGCCATTTACTTCGATTGGAAACATGGCACCTTTTGGGGTGGCTCGAGCAACCATGGAGAAGATTATGGAATAGGATGGTAGCTTAACAACACAGGCTTTTATTATAATTCGCCCATATACTATAACCTAATTTTAATCGCAACTGCCGGGTAGCGTACCACAGCAAGGCCTCTGCTGTTTGCCACATCTGCCTGTTCATACTTAATGAATGTGGTAGCACCCTTAGCCAAGCGTCTGTTTTTTGCAGCCGCGGAAAAAAAAGGAATGCTTGCGAGCCCGACTCCAGCACTAATAAGATAAGCTGCAGTGTACGATCGATTCTGTTCGGGTTCTGGAGCGAATATATAATCAAGGGACTCAACTACGTCAAAAACAGCTGTTGCAAACAATCCAGCTAATCCTGACCCAAGTAGAACTATCGCAGGAGTTAGATTTCGAATGCTCTTGTTTTGGTATTCCGTTTTAGAAGGCATTGGCTGGGTAGTATCGCGCATTTGGCCAATACTACACAATGGAATAGTTGTGAGTACCAGGAGTATTAGTTTGACTGTCATGAGACGTAGATTTAACAATTACATTTTTTGGAAAGATCAACACGTTAATGGGTTAGCGGATTATGCGGGGTGGTACTCATCTGCGTCTGTTGTTTATAATTAACCTACCGCTCCATTGATTACAACCGGATTTTTAGAGCCACCGCGGGATAATATAAGGGTACAATGCCTGGGCCGTTTGCTATATGAGCCCGTTCATATTTTATAAAGGTGGTGGCACTTTTTGCTAATCGTTTGTTTTTTGCGGCTGCCGAAAAAAATGGAATGCTTGCCAACCCTACGCCTGTGCTGACGAGATACGCGGCAGTGTAGGAGTTTTTTGGTTCAGGTTCGGCCAAACCGAGTGTAAAAACTGTGACAGTTGTCTGGACGACCGATTCTGTAAGGTCAATAATTGCAGTTGCCAACAACCCGGTGACACCCGTTCCGAGTAGTATCCAGGCAGTGGTTTCGTTACCCCTGCTTTTTTTCAGGTACTCCGTTTTAGAAAGCATTGGCTGGGTAGTATCGCGCATTTGGGCGATGCTGCAAATTGGGATGATTGCAAGAAGCAGGAGTGGTAGTTTGACTTTCATCGGGATTAGTTTGAAAGCGGATGACAACCTAAATGTAGAAACCTTTCTTTGCTTTTGCAACCGAAGGGTAATGGGCGATTATGCGGCAGAGGTGTATTCCTTTTATTAGGAGAATGGATAAAAATGAGAAGAGGCTGCCAATTACGGCGGCCTCTCTAGTGTAAGCATCTGTGCGGTAAAAAAATTCTTTTCTGTTCTGTCTGATCAATTTAAATCTCCATCACGGTCTGTGTCTAAATTCTCCACATCCCCTTTTGTTTTCCTAACCGTATCGCGTATCGTTCCTTCACGCTCTTCTACTTCTTTAACCAGGCGAACTTCTTCCACAACCCTCTCTTGCTTATTTACCACAGGTACTTCCGAACGTTCAACCATCTCTATATCTTTTTCTTCTATTCTTATGCCGCAGCCGTTTCAATTAAGATTTTTGAAGGTTGCCTTACAGAAAAAGGGAGTTGATTTAGGTAATATAGAGTTCACCCTTGGCGGTCTTACCGATCCGTTCAAATATCAATTCTTTCAAGCTCTGTAAAGTAATAAAGTCAATCTCCCCTGAGCAACGCTCTATCAGCTCTTGCTTCGTCAATTCTTCTTCGTCGGTCATATAACTTTTTACCACATCGTAGTCGAGCTCCAGCACTTTTGAAAACTTGTAAATCATACAAATATTTTTTAGTGATGAAAACAAACGCATCAAAAACTACTCCATTTCAGGGAAAATACAGTTAACAATTTAATATACTATCCGGGTTTTAATGAAGTAGTTTTATGACAACAATTATTCATCACCAAAAACCAATGTCATGATAGAAAATTTAAACAGCCTCGTAAAGCAAAATGCAGATGACCTGATCATCAACAATGCCGACATTCCTAACGAGCGCAACGACGAAGCAGTACAGGAAGCCAGTACCGCCATAGAAGAATCATTGAAGACTTCTTTGGAAAGCGGAAATGTAAATGAGGTAGCCAGTCTTTTTAATGGTACCGGCGAAGCGGTTAACGGTAACTCCGTGACGCAAAACGCAACAGGCAATTTTATCGATCGGTTGCAAAGCAAGTTTGGTTTAAATGTGCAGCAGTCTGCTAACATTGCCAACAACTTAATTCCCACAGTATTAAAGCGGTTAGTCCAAAAATCTTCTGATCCAAACGATAACAGCTTCAATCTTCAAAAGATTTTTAACGAGGTAAGTGGTGGAAAAACCAGCGGCCTAAATATCCAGCAGATGTTAAGCAAGGCAAAAGGGAAATTAGATAGAGACGGTGATGGTGATGTGGATCTCCAGGATTTGAAAGCGTTGTTTACGGGCAGTGGCAGCGTAGTCGATAAAATAAAAGGAATATTCAAGTAGAGTATGTTCCTCATCTTTCGCGGATTTAAACCGTCCCCGGTCACGCTTGCAGATTTATCATGGCATTGTTTTTAGTAATCATTGTGGGTATAATCACATTCATTTACGTTTAAAATATATTGACATGTATACGCAATCAAGAGGGATTTCAGGGGTTGATTTTAAAACAACTAGTCGTGCTAAAAATAACGATGGAAAGAAAATTTTGTTAGGTGCTCTAGCGGGAGCTGCAGTTGGATCTTTGGTTGGATCGCTTTTTACCAAGAAAGGAGTTGAAACACGAAGCCGTATCAGCAATCGTAGTAAGAAAATCGCCAGCAATATTCAAGACCAGGCTGCCGACATCACCAGCAACCTGAAAGACAAGGTTGCAGGCATTGGGGAGCAGATCACTGACAAACTTGAAACTTCTAAAGAAGTTGCTGTAAAGGTTTTTAAGAAGAACAAGTCTAAAGGCAGTAACAACACTTACAGCAATCAGTACTCAACTTACCAGGATGAAACGGTTGAAATTTCTACAGCAAAAGTTTTGTTGGCATTATTAGGTGCTGCGTCTGTTGGAACGGCCGTGTGGAGCTTAACAACCGATAAAGGAAAGCAAACCCGGAAGCGGGTGGTTAGCAGTAGCATGGAAATTGCAGGCAATCTAAAAGAACAAGTTACTGGATTGGCTCAGGGTCTTTCAGAGAAATATAAAGATGCTAAACAAGGAGCTGAAGACCTCCTTCGTGAAAACAGCATGGACAATTCTTTCAGTAAGATGACCGGAAAAAATACAACGCCAGGAAATAGTTATTTGCGTGATGTTACTCCTTGATTTGACTAGGAAAGTTTTTTAAAATAGCTGCCTGTGGCGGCTATTTTTATGCCTGTCATTCAACGAAAGGGGAAGGAGTAATTTGAAAATTTGGTAAAGTTTGTAATCCTCTATCAGGTTTTTGTTTTTTGGTTTAATCGATTAAATACGTGGTCGATGATGGTTGCTTATTAAACTCATTTGCAATACATTCGCCCAATACCTAAACGAGCTTATATGAATAAGAATGGCCCTGTCATAGTGATTGAAGATGACGCTGATGACCGCGAGATACTAAAAGAAGTGTTCGAAACTTTGAATTATCCAAACGAGGTTATTTTTTTTGAAGAGGGACAGACGGCACTCGATTTCCTTACCCGCACCGACATACTTCCTTTCTTGATTATATCCGATATCAATATGCCGAAGCTAGATGGTTTTGAATTGCGCCGTAAGCTTAAAACGGATGCAGCACTGCAGGTAAAATGTATTCCTTATTTATTTTTCTCCACCGCTATGAACCAGCGGGCAGTAATAGATGCTTACAGCCTTTCGGTGCAAGGCTTTTTTATTAAGCAGCATTCGATTGCTGAAATGGAAAAAACCATATCATCAATTATGGAGTATTGGACGCGCTGCGCTGCGCCAAATAACTTTGACTACACAGGGAATAGCTAGTGTTCATCGTTGCAGAGATGTGGTATCGAAGTATTAGCGTTAAGCCTCAAACTTCACTTTCAAAACCCAAAGCGTGGCAGTCATTCAACAGCATCCCCGAAATAGTTTTGCTGGGTTATAGAAGTCCATGCAACTAAGCTTTCTCATTACCGCTCTATGCAAGTGGTTTTTCATAAAATATTGGATTAAAACAGGGCTGGATTTTTATCCTGGCCCTTTTTTGTTTTACAGCCAATTTTATACATTCTAACGACGAAAAATGCGTAAAATGGTTCTTCAAAACATTGCATGTATTTCAAGCAAAATTGTAGGTACTTACTTTAGCGTGTGATGATCTCGGTAAATTCTATACCATGATTTTCGAGTGCTGCCAGCACCGGTATGTAAATGGAAGAAGAGATTGGTATGTGTAAGCCGCGCTCTGTAATCGTGCCATCCAAAATTAGTTTTGCAGCTATACCCAACGGAAGACCAACCGTTTTTGCCATAGCCGTATGAAGGCTGTCTTCGCCTTTTACTACCATGGAACTTTTCACTTCGTTCATCATGCCATCAACCTCGTATATCACTTCGTGCATCATTACAATCATATCCTTGTCTTCAGGCATCAGAGCAAGTTTATGTTCCAGGATATGTTGCAGTATTTCTGCTGCTGTACGTTCTCCCATGTTCAGTATTTCATCGCTATCTAACCCTAAAAAAAACAGTTGCTTTAGACTAAGATTCGCTTCCTGCATTTTTATAGCCAGTGTTGAAGCAGCTTTATCTTTTACATCATCTACTTCTATTGATGCCAGTTCGCCTTTTTCGTTTACCAACATAATGGTTTCCTCTGCCGCTTCTCCTTCTTCCCGTAAGCCTTCTTCGGTTTCCATTAATTGCAGCAGGTTCTCCATTAAATCCTTTGCATGATTCAGCCGGGTGTGCAGCATTTCGGTCAGCCATTCTGAAAAACCAAATCGGTCAAAATGCAGTTTGAAAAATTCTGCCACTGTCATGCCTGTTGTGTCGTACACAATGGTTTCATCGGTTAGTTTCAGGTCCACAATATTCTTCCAGCCAAAACAAAAATCAGGATGCCGCAAAGTGGTGCGTACAAAAGTTTCTGCATCTTCCAAATGATACAATGGTAAATAGGAAAGCGAGTCGCGATTGGGGTAGTAGCTCAACACCATCAGGCCGGGAATGTCAACCAGGTTTTCGCTATTGAACAGGTCGTCGTACTCTACAAATTGTTCCTGCCCTTTTATTTTGAATGATGCACCTGCTTTACCGGCAAGTATTACATTTTTGGGGTTCCAGCTTATTTTGTAATGCCAGGGGTTGGTATCGCTTTCAGGTGCAATTAAACCGCCGCAATGCGATTTAAAAGAAACGATGTTGCCACCAAATGCTTTTATGCGATGAATGAGTTCCATCGCCGTCATATGATCGATGCCTGGATCTAAACCCATCTCGCAGAGAAACAATAAATTCTTTGCTTTTATCTCTTCTTCAAGTGCTTTTATTCTTTCATCAACGTATGACGCCGTTAGTAAATGTTTGTCAAACTCGAGGCAGTCTAACGCTACCAGGTAATGAAGCGTCGGGGGCAATAAAGAGATGACCACATCGGCCTGCCTGATGAGCGCATGCCGTTCAAATTCATTGTTTACATCAGCTTCAAAAGCAGTAACCAGCGGATGTTCACCCACCTTCGCCTTTACGATCTCAAGATTACCGTCTGCAACCGATACGGTGTACTGCTTTTCAGTGGCAAGTTCTTTTAGGTAATCGATTAATGCAGTGGCTGATTTTCCGGCCCCAAACAGGAGAATATGCTTCATACGAAAACAAAGATAAAGGGATTGCTACTGTGGGTTTAGATAGCTGGTTATAGTTTTTTGAACGATGAGCGACAATTGGGCAATGCAACAATTTACTTAGGCTTCTTCCATGTCTTTTTGTATGTCTACTGAAATACTCACCAATACTTTATCGATGCGCTGCGCATCCATATCTACAATTTCAATAGTGAAACCTTTCCATTCAAGCATATCGCCTGTGCTGGGTATTTTTTCTAAATGATGGAGTATGAAACCCGCCACGGTATTGAACGCCTGTTCTTCTTCTTCCAGCAGGCTGGTACGTTCAAAGTGGCTAAGAAAATCGTAAAACGGAATTTGGGCATCGATGAGGAAGCTGCCGTTTTCCCTTTCAACAATTTCAAAATCGTCTGCATCGTTCGGTGCAATGTCTCCAACAATCGCTTCCAGGATGTCGTTTAATGTCATCATTCCTTCCAGGCTGCCATATTCATCTACAATAAAACAAGTGTTGAAGGATGAAGATTTAAACTTCTCCAGCACTTTGTAAACAGAATTATTTTCTGGTACATACATCGCTGGTTTCATTAAGTTCACCACAAGGTCATCATCGCTCGCCAACAGCACATCTTTAATGGTGATGATTCCTTTTATCTGATCGATAGCACCCTGGCATACCGGATAAGTAGAGTGTACCACTTCGTGCAATTTTTGTTTGATGTCACCCACACGGGCATGAATGTCTACCCACATAATATCGCTTCGGTGGGTCATTAATGAAGTAATGTTTCTGTCGCCCAAATGGAACACACGTTCAATAATTTGCTGCTCCGTTTCTTCGATAGCGCCATGTTCTGTTCCTTCATTAATGATGGCCTTAATTTCTTCTTCTGTTACCATCGTATCGTACTTCTTAATACCGAAGATGCCCACCAACAGGTTAGTGCTATTCGTAAGCAGCCAGATAAATGGGTAGGTGATTAAGGAAATCCAACGCATGGGCGCCGCAACCAATTTTGCAACGGCCTCCGGTTTTGACATTCCCAATCTCTTGGGAAGTAATTCCCCAAAAATGAGTGTTAGGTAGGTAACGATAATTACTACAAGTGTAGTTGCAAGTGTGTTGCTGTATTCAGCTGTCAGGGTATATCGCTGAAAGAATGCGACAAAATCTCCCTTTAAATTTTCACCTGAAAAAATACCCGTTAATATGCCAATCAGTGTAATTCCAATCTGCACCGTAGAAAGGAAGTTTTCGGGATGATTAGAGAGCGCAAGTGCTTCTTTTGCACGGGCATCGCCTTTGTTCGCCTGCAGTTCAAGTCGTGCTTTCCGCGCAGAGATCAAGGCGATTTCTGCCATCGAAAAAAGTCCGTTCAATAAGATTAAAGCAAAAATTATAAGTATCTCGGTCATTTCCTGTTTGTTGCCGCAAAACTAGGCAAACCATATTGTTTCCTGCATTAGTATAAAATCTGAACCACGCCTAAATAGTGGCGTTACATTTCAATGCAATAGGCTATAACTTGCAGCCTCATTATGATAAAGAGAAGAAGAGTAGCGGTGATTGGCGCCGGACCGGCCGGCTTAACAGCAGCTTATTTACTGGCGAAGAATCAACACGAAGTCATTGTTTTTGAAAGTGATCCGAAGTATGTGGGCGGAATTTCAAGAACGGAGAAATATAAGGGCTACCATTTTGATATTGGAGGTCACCGCTTTTTTTCGAAGAGCAAGGAAATAGAAGATTTTTGGACGGAGATTTTAGGCGATGAAATGCTCGATCGTCCGCGTAGTTCCAGAATTTATTACAACAACAAATTTTTTTCATACCCGCTTGTTGCTATGGAAGCGTTACAAAAGCTGGGCGTTGTAGAGTCTGCTTTGTGTGTTGCCAGTTACTTGCAGGCAAAGGCAGCGCCGGTCAAAAATCCAACCAACTTCGAGGACTGGGTAACCAATCAATTTGGAAAAAGGCTGTTCAATATTTTCTTTAAAACATACACAGAAAAAGTTTGGGGCATTCCGTGCAACCAGATTTCGGCAGATTGGGCAGCACAGCGTATAAAGGGCTTATCGCTATCGTCGGCCATAAGAAACGCACTGATAAAACCGAAGCAGGGTAGCGGCAAAGGCAAGATGATTAAAACATTGATTGACACCTTCCGCTATCCAAAGCATGGCCCCGGCCAAATGTGGGAAGTGTGCGCTGATAAGACTAAAGCATTTGGTGGTGAAGTACGCATGAACTCGAAGGTAACCGGCCTTACCACCATGAACGATAAATGGCATGTGCAATTGGAAGGTGCGCCTGCTGAAACAGATTTTGACTACGTGATCTCTACCACGCCTATGCGGTATTTGATCCCGCGTATTAATCCTGCTTTGCCTAAGGCTTCTATTGATGCATCGCAAGGTTTGAAGTACCGTGATTTTTTAACGGTAGTGATTATTTTGAAGGAAGAGGAGGACGCGTTTGATGACAATTGGATTTATATACATGATCCGTCTGTAAAAGTTGGAAGGGTACAAAACTTTAAATCGTGGAGCCCTTATATGGTTCCTGATTCCTCCATGGCTTGTTATGGTCTTGAATATTTCTGTTTTGAAGGCGATGGCATGTGGACCAGCAGCGACGCTGACTTGCTTGAGCTGGCAAAAAAAGAAATGGAGCAAATTGGTTTGGCAAAGGCGAAACAAATTACGGATGGCTACGTGGTTCGTCAGCCGAAAGCATATCCGGTGTACGACCATGCATATAGCCAGAATATTGACGTGGTGAGAGAGGGTTTAAAAGAGTACCCGGGATTGTATTTAGTAGGGCGCAACGGTATGCACAAATACAACAACCAGGATCACAGCATGATGACGGCGATGCTAGCAGTAAAAAACATTGAGGCTGGCAAAGAAGTGTATGATTTATGGCAGGTAAACGGTGATGCAGAATACCACGAAGCGGGTGACCGTGGCGCAGAAGAAGGTGGTAGACTAGTGCCGCAGGCGATCAATTAATTCTTTGAGCATGAGGCACCAATGCTCTTGGTTTTCACAAGGTAACATTCTGTAAAAAGTCAGCTTTACGATTTGGATTTTGGCGGTTCACTTCCTACCCAATTGTGTGCGTATTGTTCGTTCCAGCTATGCTTCCAGCGGCGGTGGCTCCAAAGCCACATCTCAGGATTTTGCCGGATGATTTTTTCCATGAACGCTGCATACCGTAAGGTTAGTTCTCCTTCTTCAAGCTCCAACGGATTTTCGGTTTCTACATGTAATGCGGCTTTATAATAACCCCTCCTCGGTTTGGTGATGGCTGTAAACAGTACTGGAATGTTCTTTGCCCTTGCACCTTTTTCTGGGCCCGAAACAAATGCAGTAGGTATATTAAAAAAGTTTGTCCAGTAGGCAGCGTGTAGTGAACCCGGGCTCTGATCTGCAACCAGTCCCAACAGGTACTGCTGATTTTTATATTGTTCCATTTCGGTAGCCATTTCTCCAGCGCCAATAAATACATTACCTGTACTCGTGCGCATTTTGTACATGATGCGCTCAAAAAGTTTGCTGGTAAGCGGCATATACACCACCAGTATTTTGTACGCAGTATGTGCCTGCAATACGTGCTGGCCCCATTCCCAATTGAACGTGTGACCCAGGTGAATCTGAACGCTTTTTCCAGTCTTGTAAAGCGGCTCTAACACTTCCCAATTGGCAGACACGCGTTTTTTGAGAAAGGACTGGCTGGCACTTACCATCTTAATGGTTTCAATAAACGAGTCGATCAGGTTGCGGTAAAACTGCCTGGCAATTGTTTGCCTTTCCGTTGCAGTTTTTTCTGGAAATGCCAAAGCTAAATTGCCGAGAATAACTTTTTTTCGGTAGCCAAACACGTAATAGGTAAGGATGAAAAAGAAGTCGGAAAGCACGTACAGTGCCCGCATAGGTAGCAACGACAACAGGTATAAAAATCCATAAACCAGGTAATACATGAGCCGAAAGGTATTTAAACTTTATAATCTTGCTATTGGCCTACATGGCTTTTAAACTGTTTAGGTTTTTTACAGCGGTTGCTGACGCAATCCTACCAATTATTGAACTCTTTTTTATAACGCAGGTTGAGTGTTTTTCACCTGGCTTGCATGGCTTGCATAACCGGTGTCTGTTTCATTTGTTTAACTTTGGCGCCTTATGGAAAGACTGAAGATGCCTCGTTATATTTTATGGTTGATCATAACTACTATTACTTTTTTACTGGTAATGTCTATTCTGAGATTGGGTCTGGTATTTTGGTTTAATCTTCCGGGTGATTTGAGCAGTGTGGTTCCGTCACTTGTTTTGGGTTCAAGGCTCGATCTGCGGGTTATTTGCATTTTTACTTTACTTCAATTTATCATTGGTTCCATTCCTGCTTTTCACCCATTGCAAAAAAAGGCAGGACAGGCAGTGGCCTTTAGTTTATGGAGCATTTTCATTTTGCTGTTTTGTCTGTTCTACGTGCTCGATTATACGCACTATAGTTATTTGGCGAAACGCCTGAATTCCCATTCGCTCAATTACTTCCGGGATGCAAGCATTACGGCAAAACAAGTGTGGCAGTCGAACCCGATTATATGGTTTATCCTACTGATTGTTTCCGGATTTTTACTGTTAATCGGGGCCGTACGGCTTGCTTACAATCATGTGCTTTCGCGCAGGATTACAGCAACTAAAAGAAGCCGGGTAGTTTGGGGTGTAGCATTTTTGTTGTTACTCATCTTTGGCATACATGGACGCATTGCACCAAGCCCGCTTAGGTGGGTGGATGAAGCAGCCAGCATCAATGAGTACAATGCTCAAATGGCGCTCAACCCCATTCAATCATTTATGATCTCGCTTATTCGGAGTTCGTAAATTGGGAAAACGCGTCGCGGAAAATAGGATAGGACACTGGTAAGAACCAGCCTGCTTATCCAGGTTGTCAACTCTTTTTTACCCCTGTAATTAAAACCATTTTTTCTACAGCAGCTCGCCGTGTTTTTGGGTTCAGGAAATCAGCGTTCAGCATACTTATCGCGAAATAATCAAATTGTTTCAGCAGGGTAAACTTGTAGCCGCCTTTCGTCAAAATATCTAAACCGTCAAGCGATGTGTAGATGGTGTGTGATTGGTTCTCCTGTATGAACTTGTCTAATTGATCAGGTGTTTTAAGCGTAGCTACAAAGCCCGGCGCATAAAATTCAAAAGTGTACGACCATCCACTGAATAAAGCCGAGGCCGTCTGCATGTTGTTTTCACGAATGTATTTTCCCGCCATCATACCCGACTGGTAATGCAGCAAACGTGGATAGAATAGGTTGTGTAGATACACAAATACGATCAAACAAAATGAAATGCCGGTAGCTATAATTGTAGTTAAGCTTCGCCCGGTTTTGTTGATAAACAGAAAGTGAAGTGCCAGAAGAAGCATCGAAATAATACTCACCAGGATTACATTTCCAAAACCCGAATAATGGGCGAGTGCAGAAACAAAAACGACCGCAAGCAACAGTAGAACCGCTTGTAAAACAGCCAGTCTTTTTAATTCAACCTCCCGGCTAATGCTGGTAAGGTAGGCTGCAGTGATGATGGCAAAATGCGGAAAAATTAAAACAATGTAATGGGGCAACTGAAATTTCGATAATGAAAAAATTACAAATGTTATTGCCGCACTTCCATATATAACCCAGCGCTTAGTGTTGACATCTCTATGCCTAAATCGAATCAAATGAATGATACCCAGGTAGAGAAGAATAGCCCACGGCATAAATGCCCATAGGGTAGTGTGTAGAAAAAATGTTGGATCCCCATCTCCCTTAATGGGCCCTGAGTTAAAAAACCGACCGAATTGGCTATCCCAAAAAAAGAATTTTACGCCAGAGACATTGGTGCGGTCAAACACTATTTTTTCCGGGTGCAAATCAAACTGAACATATAGGCTATACACTTCAGGGGTAATGAAAAGTAAAATCAAGATCACCATAACCCACCACCGGTAATGGATAAACTGCTTCCACTGTTTTGTTTTTATCCAGTAGATAACCAAGCCACCGCCAATGGTGATTAAAACGAATATGCCTTTCGTCATAATGGCGCAAGCCGACATGAACGCTGCAAGAACCACATTGATAAATTTGCCATTTTCCTGTGCCCTGAAAAAATAATAAATGGCAGCAATAGAAAGCGTGGTTAAATACGGCTCCGCACGAATGTCAAAATTATTCAGGATGCCATGCAGGCAAAACACATAAATAATGACGGCAACTTTTGCCGCGTATTTGCTAAAGAGAGCTTGTGCCAAAGCATAGATGTAGTACAGGCCAGCCAGCCAAAACAGAAATGCCGGTAGTTTGTAGGCAAAAGCATTGATGCCAAAAACTTTGAATAATGCAGCTGTAATCCAAAACGGAAAGTGTGGCTTATCGAGCCAGTCGTCCCCATTGCCATAGAGGTTACTCCATTCACCGGTGAGCGCAATGTGTTTTGCTATCGTTGCGTACAGCGCTCCATCAGGTTCAAGTATATCATTCAGTAATCCGTTAGCATTTATCAGTATTCCGATCAGCAAAAACAATGGAAAATATCTTTCAAAAACTTTCATGAATGTGCTTTATGAAGCGTGAATTTGTTCGGGTTTTACCGACATCCATCTTTTAAAAAGTGACCACGTGAACCACCCAATACAGCAGCCTAGCAGCGCACCTAATAAAATGTCAGCAGGGTAATGTACACCCACATAAACCTGTGCAAGGCCAACAATGAATGCCCACCCAAAAAGCCAATACCAACGTAGCCGTAGCAGTTGCGATACCATTAAAAACCAAAACATAGACAAAGCAAAATGATTGGCAGCATGCGACGAAGGCATCGAAAAAATTCCACCGCACCCGGCAATGTTCCTTACTGTGGTGGTTAATGTCACGTCGTGGCAAGGTCGAATTCTGCCGATAGCTGGTTTAAGAATGCTGGCGCTGGTAAAATCAGCAATGGCAAACGTGAGGACCGAAAGCATAATAATTGGGACAATGTATTTTCTGCAATTGGCTATAAAAAACAGCAGGAAAAAAAGGTACAGGGGTATCCACGTAAACGCCTGCCTGAGTAGCAGCATTAATCCATCAATTGGTTGATAGGATAGAGTTGAATTAATCAAATGGAAAAGCCAGCGATCTGCGTCTAGTAACCAATGGACAACAATCATAGCTAATAAATAATTCAAAAGTCAACAGTCAAAATTCACAACTCGAAACGCGCAACCCGAAACCCAAAACCCGAAACCTTCTAACTCCTCACCTTCTTCGCTATCATAATCAGTCGCGGGGATTTACGTAAATCATATTTTGCAAAGTGGTAGTCGCCAAATACTTCTTGTATTTGAATGCCATGGTACGCAAACATATCAGTAAAGTCACCCAAAGAAAACTTTGCAACCCGTTCCGTAAATAAATGTTTGGTTACCCCTTTATCTTCCACTTGTATCTGCTTAAAAAAATGCTCCTCGTTGTGCCATTTTGCAACGTGAAATTTCATGTCATCTACTACCTTTTCATGTGTTTTTTCCAAATGGTCTTCAGCATAGTGAACATTTAAATAATCCATTACAAAAACGCCTTGTTCGTGCATACTTTGCGCAATCGTACGTATAGAATTTTCATGTTCCCTTACGGTTCTGAAATATCCAAAGCTGGTGAAAAAATTAAAGGCATAATCAAAGTAGTTGATCCAAAAAGGCAACCGCATATCATGCTGGTAAAAATGAAGGTTTTCTTCTTCATCCTGTTTGGCTTCTTCAATGGATTCAATGGATAAGTCGATGCCGGTTACACCAAAGCCCATGTCGGCCAAAGCCCTGCTATGCCTGCCTTTGCCACAGGCTACATCCAGCATTTTACTGCCGGGTGCAGGGTTAAGTTGTTGTATAAGGGCGTGTATAAAAGCAAGCGCTTCTTCATCATCGCGATGCTTGTATAGAATATGATAGTAAGGAGAATTGAACCAATCTTTAAACCAATTATTATCCGGCATATGTACGCTAATCTTAAACGGTAAAGGTAGGGGAAGCACCATAACCTTTGTTACAGCGCATTGAATTTGAATAGCCATGCCAATACTGACGCAACGCCAATCAAACTGATCCACAATCCATGCCGCCTGTACCGGTCAGTAAACACAAAATCCTTTTGGCCGTCAAGGTCAATATCTTTAATAAAATATATAACCAACCCCACAAACACGGCAAGCACTGAACCCACGGGTGCAACTACATAAAACAAAACAAGAACAGGTAGGCTAATCTGATTTTGTGTTTTTTGTTCCTGCTTGATCGCTTGTTTTTGTTCCAGCAATTTGTTTTCGTCAATGGGGAAGTTGCGTTGCTTAAGTACAATTGCAGCTGCAGCTACATCTTGCCTACTCCAGCTTTTAGTATCCTTCAAAATATCGTACAGTGCTTCGTTGTTATAGTCGTGCAGATAATAGTCCTGCGGTAAACCTGCTTTTTCGATGGCTTTTCCGATTAGGGCAACAGCCGTTTCAAATTCTTCTACAGGAAGCCTAAGCACATACTGCAGATCAACCTGCGTGTTGCCAAATATTGCATTGAAGCTTTCGCTGGGAGGATCTACAAACGGGTGCAACCCGTTTGTAGTAAACAAATGCAGGTAGTAATCGGTGTCTTCGCGGGTAAAATATTTATCAAATACCGGCAGTTTGCTCATGCCATAAATATAGTTGCTTTTGTAAGTGAACTCTTACCTCTCAATCGCGTATTTTCTGTTATGTTTGCACTCCAATACACCAAAAAAGAATGGCACTTATTAAGAGTATATCCGGCATCCGCGGTACGATAGGCGGAAAGCCAGGCAACACGCTGAGCCCGCTGGATGTAGTAAAGTTTACAGCAGCTTATGGAACATGGCTTATCCAACAGAACAAAGGCAAGAAAGTAATTGTAGGCCGCGATGGAAGAATAAGTGGTGAAATGGTTCAAAGGATTGTAATCAGTACACTCAATGCACTTGGACTGGATGTAATTGATCTTGGCTTAAGCACCACACCCACAGTTGAGATGGCGGTAACATTTGAAAAGGCAGCGGGTGGAATCATTCTAACAGCAAGCCACAATCCTAAAGAGTGGAATGCACTTAAGTTGCTGAATCACCTGGGCGAGTTTATCAATGCTCAAGAAGGCGCCATGGTGTTGGCCTTAGCTGAAAAGGAGGATTTTAATTTCGCTTCAGTTGATAAGCTCGGTTCTCACACCATTAATACCACTGCGCTGCAGCAACATATCGATGCAGTTATCAATTATCCTTTGGTAGATGTAGCTGCCATCAAAAAAAGAAAGTTCTCTATTGTTTTAGACGCCATCAATAGTACCGGGGCCATAGCAGTGCCCATGTTATTGAAAGCACTTGGTGTAAAAGACATTACGGTACTGAATGAAGAAGTGAACGGAAAATTTGCGCACAATCCTGAACCGCTTCCACAGCACCTGAATGAATTGTGCAATGAAGTAAACCGCCAGAAGGCCGACATAGGAATTGCTGTTGATCCGGATGTAGATCGTTTGTGCTTTGTTTGCGAGGATGGAACATTGTTTGGCGAGGAATATACGCTGGTTGCAATTGCAGATTACGTATTGCAGAGCAGGCCCGGCAACACTGTTAGCAACATGTCGAGCACAAGAGCACTGAAAGATGTAACGATTAAACATGGCGGAGAATATTTTCCCAGTGCAGTGGGAGAGGTGAACGTGGTGAGTAAGATGAAAGAAATGAACGCAGTGATTGGTGGAGAAGGAAATGGGGGCATCATCGTTCCGGATTTACATTACGGCCGCGATGCATTGATTGGGATCGCATTATTTCTTACCTACCTGGCCCATAGCAAGCGAAGCACCAAACAATTGCGCGGAACTTACCCCGACTATTTCATCAGCAAAAACAAAATTGAGCTAGAAGAAGGGTTCGATGTAAAATCAATTTTCGATAAAATCAAGAAGAAATACAAGAACAACCCGGTAAATACAGAAGATGGACTGAAAATTGAATTTGAAAATGATTGGGTGCATTTACGCACCAGTAATACTGAACCGATCATTCGTATTTACGCCGAAAGTAATTTTGAGACTACTGCGGAAAATATAGCTCGCAAAATGATCCACGACATTAAGGAGAATATGTAGTTAAGGTATAGTCAAATTAGTAAGATGAAAACCGGAGTTTGCTTCCGGTTTTTTTGTGCCATGTATTTTTTCAGAGGGGTTAACTCTCTTCAACGGGTTTACGCTACAATGCTACCAGGATGCACGACAGTGGTGACCTAAGTGCTTTTTACTTGATGGCTTACTGAACAACTGGTTATCCCTTACATTTGCCTCATCACGTTCACGCCGGAAAGTTGGAGGTTAGATGTGGGAAGAACCGGGGAGATTACAAAGTGAGATATACATCGTGAATGCTTGACCAAAACCCTAAAAGGATTGTTGCTATGTCAGAAAGAATCTACTTTGATAATGCTGCTACTACCTGCCTGGATGCAGAAGTGCTGGAGGCTATGATGCCGTATCTCACTTCCTGTTATGGCAATCCTTCTTCAATCTATAGCTACGGCAGAGAGAGCAGGTTGGCCATCGAAAATGCACGCAAGTCAGTCGCTAAGGTTTTGAATGCGCATCCCGCAGAAATCGTATTTACCAGTGGTGGTACTGAAAGCAGCAATACGGCTATCACCGCATCCGTACGCGACCTAGGGTGTAGGCACATCATTTCTTCCTCAATAGAGCACCATGCTACTTTGCATACTGTAGAACATCTTAACAAGACGGGCGAAGCGGCACTAAGTTTTGTAAAGCTGCTTCCCAACGGGCATATCGACGTAGATGATTTGGAACAACTTTTGGCGAACAGCAAAGAGAAATGCCTGGTCACGCTCATGCACGCAAACAACGAGATCGGGAACATTCTGGACATTCATGCAGTGGGTGAAATTTGTAAACGATACAGTGCAATTTTCCATAGTGATACGGTGCAAACAGTAGGGCACTTTCCTTTTGATTTGCGCAATACTCCCGTTCATTTTATTACAGGGGCTGGTCACAAGTTTCACGGTCCAAAGGGAGTAGGCATGTTGTACATCAACGAAAACGTAAAGATTAAACCGTACGTACACGGTGGCAGCCAGGAACGGAATATGCGTGCCGGGACGGAAAACTTATACGGCATAGTAGGATTTGCCAAAGCGCTTGAACTGGCTACAAAGCACCACGAGGAGCACAGCGAATACATTAAAGGCTTAAAGCTATACATGCTAGATCAGCTAAAGACGAAGGTTAAGAATGTGAGCTTTAACGGGGATACAAGGGGCAATAGTTTGTACACGGTGTTGAGTGTAAGCTTTCCCAAAACAGAGAAGAGTGAAATGATTTTGTTTAATATGGACATCAACAATATTTGCGCAAGCGGCGGAAGTGCATGCACCAGTGGCGCTGATGCAGGAAGTCACGTCATCAGGGCCATCAACAACAATCCAAACCAGGTAACCGTTCGTTTTTCGTTTAGTAAATACAACACCAAAGAAGAAGTAGACAGCGCTGTAGAAAAGCTAAAAGACATTATTTAAGCATTCATTCAAAAAACAAGTATACAAATGGCTACAACAAAAATTACAGTAAATAACAACGGCTCACTTCGTGTAGAAGGTGACTTTGAGATAGTAGACAAAGAAGGCAACAACTACGATCTTGCCGGAAGAGAACTGGTATCGATTTGCCGCTGTGGGTTGTCGAAAAACAAGCCGTTTTGCGATGGCTCACACAAAGGACATTTTGAGCACGATGCAGTGGCTTTTGCATTGCCACCAAAGAAAACGCTTTAGGCAATAAGGCACAACGGCCATGAAAGAACGCACTTACATTACCGCTGCAATTTCACGAAGTGCATAAATGAGAAAGGAGAAAAGGAATTAATGTTCAAACCTTTTCTCCTTTCTATTGCAAAAAACTTTTAGTCTATTCGTTTGATGGTGCAGCCAACTGACCTTGTATCTTTTACCGCTACATCTTTGCCAGCCATTACCTCTTCCATTGCCAGTTTAGCATGAAAACGCTTTGCGTCTGCGGCCATATGGTTATCATCTATTGCTCCATGATAAACCAGTGTTCCCATTTTATTGAAAAGAAATAACTCCGGAGTACGCGTTGCACCAAACGCATTTGCCACGGAAGATTTTTGATCTAATACATAAGGTGCATTACCATAGCCTTGGTTCTTTCCATAGGCTATCATAGCTTCATAGGAATCCTCATCATCCCGCATTGCTTCGTTGCTGTTCACAATGATTACACCGAAGCCCATCTCACGGGCATACTTCAATGTTGCACGGGCTCTCTCCTGGTAGCGCACTACGTAAGGGCATGTGTTGCAACTAAACATCACCAACACCCCATTCTTCCCCATGCTTTGTTTTATCGAATACATTTTGCCGTCTGTCGATTTCATTATTACATCAGCAGCAGGTAACGACGTGCCGATGCTAATCGGCTGAATGTTTTGCTGGGCTAAAACAATGGTAGAGCAATAAGCAAGCAATAAGAACATCCCTATTTTTTTCATACTCAAATATTTATTTAGCCAATTTAGGTAATACTTCACTCTGTATCAAACCGCTCAACTCTTTTTGCTTCCGCTCCTCTGCTTCGGCCTTCAGGTAAGTGATACTTACGTTCAGCTCGAAACCTATCAATAGGATGAGTGAGTTGAAGTAAATCAATAGCATCAATATCATTACTGTTCCAATTGAACCATAAACCTTATTATAGTTGCCGAAATTATTTACCCAAAAGGAAAAGCCGCTGGTAGCCACTATAGTAAGGAATGTAGCAAAGATGGCACCTGGCGAAAACGTACGCCATCTTTTGGTAACCGATGGCGCATACTTGTAGATAAACGCAATGCCGTAAAAAAACAGCGAAAGAGTAATTAGCCACCTAAAAATTGTTATGAGTAAAATTTGCGAGCCAGATAAATTAAACCACTGAACAATTTTAGCAAACACAATACCCTGGCCGATCAATAGGAGGATCATTCCAATAACAAGACCCATTACAATAAGTGTAAGCTTTATTGCCTTCCATCTTTCATGAATAAATCCAAGTTCCTTTTTGTGGTAATAGATAGATTTATCGAATGTATTAATGATACCCAACATAGCATTGGATGCATAAAATATCATTAGAACAAAACCAAAGGAAAGTAAACCGGTGCGCGGCGTATTTAAGAAATCCTCCAGGAAATTATTCACCAATATATAGGCGTTCTGGTTAGGGGTAAGATCGCGTGTGAGGCGTAGCAGTTCTGCAGTAAATGTGGCTGAAATAGGCAAGTAGGGGATGAGTGTAAAAAAGGCAATACATGCAGCGGGTATCGCCATAATAAAGTTGAAGGAAATGGCTGAGGCTCGTTCGTTTAACCCTACTTTATTCACTTGTTTCCAAAAGAACAAACCAACATCATATAAAGGCACGCCCTGAAAACCCGGGAGGAACAGCTGTTTGCTTTTGTGTTTGATGAAAGCAATCGGCGTAGATTTTAATATGATCCGTTCTATTTTCTTCACGTGCCGCTGTTTGACTTTTGCTTTTTGCGTTCGATTAGTTCATCCAAAGCTTTTTGATATTCTTTTGCATACTTCAAATGGTTGGCGAAATTAGTAGTGAAGGTATGGTAGCCAGAGAAATCGCTTTTAGCCACAAAGAAGATATAATCTGTTCTTGGTGCATTAAGAACTGCATCAATTGTAATGGGGGAAGGGGTGCAAATTGGGCCTGGAGGAAAACCTCGATTTCTGTAGGTATTAAAAGGAGATACTACCTGCAAATGTTTTTCGTAAATACGCTTAAGGCTAAAATCCTTTAGCGCAAACTTAATAGTGGGATCTGCGCCAAGAGGCATGCCCTTTGCCACACGATTAATGTACACACTCGCTACATTTCCTTTCTCATCGTGTTTGTTGGTTTCTTCCTCCACAATAGAGGCAATGGTATATACCTGCATAGGCGTTAGCCCCATTTCTTTTGCCTGTTCCAATCGGTTTTTCTTTTCCCAAAACTTTTCCTGTTCATCTTTCAATCGGCTCAATATTTTTTGCGGGCTTGTATTCCAAAGAATGGAGTAGGTGTTAGGAATTACTAACGTCATCAGCGTGTTTGAATCTACCCCTAAGTTAGAAAGGCTATCCGGGTTGTTAAAAAGTTCAAGCACTTGCGCCGTGTCTGCTTCAAAATGCTTCCCGATCAGGTTAGCTAAATCATTGGTGGTTCTTAATTTATTGATGACGAGTTTCACCGGTGTCTGCCTGCTGTTTCGCAGCACTCTTACAATGGTCAACAGGTTTTCTCCCCTTTTAATTTCGTACCTGCCTGGTTTCAATTTTTCCCAAACGTTCATTCGATTTGCTAACCATTCAAATACTCCAGGGCTTTTGATGAGTGCTTGCTCGTTCAGTGTGCTCATTACAGATGCCTTATCCGCTTTGCCGGTATACACATACAAGTACTGTTGTTTCTCAGGAAAGGCGGTGGCGCTGCCCAATATTAACCACGCACAGACACCCACAAACACAATAATAAGTAACAGGATAAAAAGCCTAATTCTTTTCATAATAGGATGCTGAAAGTAAATAAAAAACCCTGTCTCAAACTTAGACAGGGCAAAATATTATGGTTAAATGAGAAGCTATTACTATGGCTGTTGTGCCGGTGCTTGTTGCACAGGAGCCTGCTGAGCCGGGGCCTGTTGGGCAGGTGCATTGTTTACCGGTGCGCTTGTGCCCTGGCTAGTATTGATCTTATCTAAAATAGAACTGTTTTTAGTAACTGCCCCCGACATAAAGAACGACGAAAACAAACACAAAAGAGCGATGACTACTGCAAAAATCCACGTACCTCTTTCCAAAACATCGTTCGTTTGTTTTACGCCCATAAACTGGTTGTTGAAACCAGCAATATTACCAGCTAAACCACCACCTTTAGGGTTTTGAACCAGGATGATAAAACCAAGCACAATGCAAGAAATCACAATCAAAATCAAGAACAGTATGGTCATGTCAACTATCTTTTAGGTGGTTTATTTTGTCGGCAAAGTAAGCGCTTTTGTGGGGATTCAAAAAACTTAATTTGGTATACAATTGAATGGCTTTCTCGGTCTTTCCCTGCTTCTCCAGCACCTGCGCCATGGCCTCCGTAACCACTTCTTTTGCGGTGTTTGACGAGTCTGCAATCTGCTGAACATCTGATTCTGCCTGCTCATCCTGCAACTGGTCAATAGCATCTTCCGGACCTAGTTTTTTCATATGTCGCAGCCACTGCGTGAACTTTTTTACCTGCTTGCCCAGTTTGTCCTGCGGGTTAGGATCAAAGTCGAGTTTGATCCCCTGGCTGGCGAAATAATCAATGGTGTGATAGGGATCGATAGGAATAACTGCACCTTCAACTCCCTTCTCTGATTCTTCCGTGGTTGCGTCCAACATCGCTTTGATGTTTTGGAACATTTGTTCATGCTCATCTGGTGCCGTTTCTTCCTGTTCGGATGCTGATAGGTTTGCATGCTCAGTTGTTGTGGGAAGTTGCTCTATAAAAGCTTCTGCAATCGGGTCTGTATCACGGGAGATTGCGGCCATTTCCGCTTCAGCCTGAGTCTGCTGGGCTACGGGTTGCGCTTCGTTCGTAATAATGGTTGGCTGAAATTCGTCGATGTACTGTTGCTTATTCGGCTGAAGGTTTTGCTCAGTCGGAATTTCCTCATGGACCGGTTCGACTTCAGTGACCGCAAACCGGTTACTATTTACCTGCTTTGTATTCGAATAAAAAACGTCTTCTGAATTAGCCTGGTTCACGACTATAGAGACATCAGTGGCTTCAACAGGATCAGTAGTAGTGAAGTCTGGGGGAATGGGTAACTCGCCTGTTTCAGCTAATTGTACGTGCGCTAGTTCACTTGCCGCTTCTATTTCTTCCTGCGTGTATACGGATGTGATGGGAATATCAGTTAATTGGTCTGCATTCGTTGCTTCTTCATTTGCATCCACATGCAAGTTGTTTTCTGCCTGCTCCAAAACACTTTCATTTTCAGGTTCTTTATTTTGCGCTTCATCTACTAGCACAACCGGTGGTGCATACTTGCTCCATTCTTCGTGGTGGGTGTCGGATGATGAAATAGTTTTGTTTTCATTGGTATGCTGTACTTCAGCAGTGGATGATCCTTGAGTTGTAGAAATAAATTCTAGCCGCGATGGAGCCCGGTTTAAAAGTTGGTAGTGCAGCCAGTAGGGGTTTGAAATGTACAGAGCCGCTTTCTCCATCTGTGCTTGGTGACGGCTATTGTTATTCATCTTCAACTTCTTGGCAAGTAACAACTGGCCAACAGAAAAAAACGGGTATTCTTTTACGAGCTTTTCCAGGTTTTCAACAAGAACATCCTCCATGTTTCCATTGCCGGTTAGGTAATACAATGCTTTGTCTAAAGATGGATTCATGCGGTGAAAATACTATTTGGCTACCAATTGGAAAAAAGGCGGTTGAAGATTTCATCCGTCATCGTACGGATGATCTCGTCACGTAAAAGTTGCTCAGCCTGGTTGCGGCTCAGGCTGGCATTAAAGTCAAAGTTGCGGCTAATGTCAAATTCATCCGTTTTGTTTTCGAGCGATCTAAATAAGGTGATGTGAACCGTAATGGTAAGCCGGTTGATTGCAGCAGTTTGATTGGAGATACCTGCTGTGCTAATAAAGTCTTCAGCTATAAATCCGCTAACCTGGTAATGTGCATCGTCGCTGTTGGTTCTTGTAAGCCTCGTTTGGTTGGTGATTTTTTGCTGCAATTTGTCAGTAAGCTGTGGGCTTAATTGGGGATTTACATAGCGTGCCTTATTTTCTATAAAGCCAATCTTCACTGTCTTTACTTCAGGCGGAATGCTAATGTCGCGAAACGTGTACACTTTGCAAGAGGATAGAAGTAAAATGATTGTAGCAAGTAGTAAGAAAACAGAATTTAAAAAAGTATTTTCTTTAGATAAGTTCACTTCATCAATCCGAACAGGCTGCTCACAATCGTTCCTCCTACCATGTGTTTGGCTTATACTTCTTACTTCATACTTCATGCTTCCCACTTTAATATTATTCCTCAATATCATATTCTTTCAACTTACGGTAAAGTGTTCTTTCGCTAATACCTAAATCTGCAGATGCATCTTTTCTTTTCCCCTTATGTTTTTTCAATGCTTTAATGATTAGCTCTTTCTCTTTGTCCATGATGTTCAACGACTCTTCTACCTCTTCATGATGGTGAATATCATCGCGGAGAATAACGGGTTGATTAGACGTTAATACATTCGGTTGCTGTATCGGTACTACGGAATGCGAATGCTGGTAGTCGTCATGAACCGGTTGGTGATATTCCTGTAACATATCCCTTGCAAAAGCCGTAGCCGAATTAACTGAACCTGGATTTTGTACAATCTCGACAAACATTTTTTTCAGCTCTGTCACATCTTTTTTCATATCGAAAAAAAGCTTGTACAGTATCTCCCTTTCATTTGCAAATTCATTGCCTGAGTGGCCATTGTGTTGTGGATGCGCCAGCACAGGTAAGCGATTCATATTGGGCGCTTCCGGCAAAAATTGTTTCAGCTTATTCGCAGTAATCTGTTTATCGGTACTCAATACCGAAATTTGCTCTGCGATGTTTTTCAGTTCTCTCACGTTTCCTTTCCACGGATAGATCGTGAGCAAATTACGCGCCTCTTCGTCTAATTGTACCGGTGTAGTTTTATACCGCTCCGCGAAATCAACCACGAATTTCCTAAACAGCAGCATAATGTCTTCTGGCCTGTCGCGTAGCGATGGTACACGTATCGGTACGGTACTCAATCGGTAATACAAATCTTCTCTAAAGCGGCCGTTTTGTGTAAACTCCAACAAGTCTCTGTTGGTAGCAGCAATTACCCGTACATCTGTTTTCTGAACTTTTGAAGAACCTACCCTGATGAATTCACCGGTTTCTAATACGCGTAGCAAACGGGCCTGTGTACCTAGCGGCATTTCACCAATTTCATCCAGGAAAATGGTGCCACCACTTACGGTTTCAAAGTAACCTTTCCTTCCATCTACCGCGCCGGTAAACGATCCTTTTTCATGGCCAAAAAGTTCCGAGTCAATTGTTCCTTCGGGAATGGCCCCGCAGTTAACCGCAATGAAAGAGTTGTGCTTGCGTGCAGATAATGCATGTATAATTTGCGAGAATACTTCTTTACCCACACCACTTTCTCCAACAATCAGGACACTCAGATCCGTGTTGGCTACCTGCACCGCCACGTTTAAAGCATGATTAAGCGACGGGCTATTCCCTATTATTCCAAACCTGTTTTTTATTAATTGTAACTCCATTTCTAGTCAATATAATTTTAGCCACCAGTGGCAACTTATGCTAATGCAGTAACGATTTCGCCAATTAAAGTACCGCCGGTGGAACGTATCACTTTTACGACGGCATAGTCACCTTTTTGTAAATCGCTATTGTTTTTTGGAAACACCAACACTTTGCTCTGGCTTGTTCTGCCAGACCAATCGTTTTCGCTTTTGCGCGAATGACCCTCTATTAATACTTCATACGTCTGCCCAATATCTTGCAGGTAGCTTTGCTGCGATAGTTGATTCTGTAGCTTAACGATCTCGTCAAGCCGTCTCTTTTTTACTTCGAGTGGTACATCATCTGTAAACCGGCGCGCTGCTAAAGTGCCTGGACGTTCGCTGTAGAAATACATGTAGCTCATGTCAAATTTGCTGTACCGCATTACACTCAAAGTATCCTTATGATCTTCTTCCGTTTCTGTACAGAACCCGGCAATAATGTCGGACGTAATACCACAACCAGGTATTATTTCTTTGATCCGGTCTACTTTAGCCATGTACCATTCGCGGGTATACGTTCTGTTCATGAGTTGTAGCACTCTTGTACTTCCGCTTTGTATCGGTAGGTGAATGTATTTGCAAATGTTGTGGTACTTCGCCATTGTAAATAATACTTCATCGGTAATGTCTTTGGGATGAGAAGTACTAAACCGCACCCGTAGCAACGGATTGATTTGAGCCACCATTTCCAGCAGCTTCGCAAATGTGATGGTAGTTTCCTTTTGCTCGTATACCCAATGGTAACTATCAACATTTTGCCCTAATAAAGTTACTTCTCTATAACCCTGGCGGAAGAGATCAGTGCACTCAGTAAGAATGCTGTCTGCATCACGGCTTCTTTCTCGGCCTCGGGTAAATGGAACCACGCAAAAGCTACACATATTGTTGCAGCCACGCATGATGCTTACAAAGGCAGTGATACCGTTGCTATTTAAACGGACAGGTGCGATGTCCGCATACGTTTCATCGCGGCTTAGCAAAACATTTACGCCCTTCTGTCCGCCTTCAGCATCGCTAATGAGTGATGGCAAAGAGCGATAAGCATCTGGTCCGACTACAATATCTACCAACTTTTCTTCCTCAAGCAACTGGCTTTTAAGGCGCTCCGCCATACAACCTAACATGCCCACCAACATGCCGCGGCGGGCCAGCTTCAATTTTTTGAACTCCGTCAAACGTTTGCGCACTGTTTGCTCTGCCTTTTCACGGATAGAACAAGTGTTCAATAAAATAAGGTCTGCCTCTTCAATATTTCGCGTGGCGCCAAAGCCCTCATTGTAAAGTAGCGAAGCCACAATTTCGCTGTCTGCAAAATTCATGGCGCAGCCATAACTTTCTATGTAGAATTTTTTTTGGTAAACGTTGGGTTCCGTTGCAAACGGCGCAAATGCTTCTCCCTGCCGGGCTTCGTCGTGTACTTTAGTTTCAACTTCAAGGGTTTCCATCCACAAATTTTTCAGGGGGCAAAAATAGGTAAATAACCGCTGTGGTGACAGGATGGCAGAAACTTTAAAGCAAAAATAAAGCCGCCTCAAAGGGCAGCTTTATTATACAAGTTCAATGGTACATTTTAGTATCGAAGTACTCCGTTAGTAACTTGTACTACGCCATTAGTTGCAAGCCTGTTTGCATCGATTATTCCTATCGGTGTAGCATTATTCCGACCCTGCAAACGATAGCCATTGCTACTGGCAGTTAAAGCAAGCGTTGCTCCCAGTGAAGTTGGAAAAGTCCTTCCGTTAGAAAAATCGTTGGTAAAAAGTCGTGCACTACTAAACAGATGATATCTCATTAAAGAATCAATACGAGCAGTAGGGGCGGCCGTGATAGCAGCACTATTAAATCCTGCACTGTTCATGGCATCATCCGTAGGAGCTATTACTGTAAAAACACTGGTGCTGAGAGCGGCCCAGCGGTTCGCTTTGGTTAATGCTGCAATAAATAGAGCGTGCTGTCCTGTTGAGTTTAAAATTGCTTGTAATGTGCCTCTTAAATTGGGAGGCGTATGCAAACGATTAGATACGTGAACTACTCCATTTGACAACTTTACATCCGGCCGGATCAAGCCAAAACCATTCACATAAGCAGAGTCATTTTTTGCAGCGAGGAACAATGAACCGCCCATTTGGGTGGTTCGTGCAAAGCTGTTTTGAGCAATCATATCTTTAGCCGTAACAGTACTATTAAAAAGATGATACAACAGTATATAATTGATTGCTCCGGATGTCATGCGGTTTAATGAATCCCTTGTAATACCTGCTAAAGCAAAAGCCTGGTCAGTTGGCGCAATCCATGTAAAAGGTCCGGGCCCGGTTTTAAAATCTTGCAGCTGTGCCTTGTCGAGTGCTTGCGAGAATAAACCCAGATCAGGCTGGGTAGCCAAATAAGCTTCAAGCGTTGGCAGTTCAGGCGCTTCGTCCTTTTTTTCACAGGAAACGAAGGTGAAAACCAACCCCGAGATGAGTATTCCTATTATGAATTTATTTTTCATTATTTTTTATTTATTGTAAACAAATGAAGACAATGCAGGAGCAAGCGTACTTACACCGGTAGCAAATCCGCTGGCAAAGGTGGTTACACTCCGCCTGTTGAAAGATGTAGACGGTGGTGCTACAGTACCCAGAAACATGCCGGAGGTTGTAACCGCACGGAAACGCAAGAAAGTGAAACCGCGAATAGGAACAATAGACGTGTTGATGAAATTACTTGCCGCTTTGTAATCAATGTTTCGCGCTAAAGTATCTCTTACCACTGACGTCGCAGAAGTGGAATCAATCCGGATAAAATTGATGGGCCCCGTTTTAGCCATAGCATTTACCACTCTAATATTGAAGGTGCTGTCCGCAGGCACAGGCCCTACTTGATCTTCCAGTGAAAATACTGTTCTGTCCACACCTGTATCTGCAAGTGCTACCGAGTAAAATTTCCCAGCATTTACTGCCAGCGGGCTGTTAAAGATTAGCACCGAGTCGTTTCCTGTGCCCAAATTGGGCAGAGATAAACGAAAGGTACCATTGGGTGCAATAGCCGCATAATCAGGAAAGTTGAACGTAGATGGGAATACACCGCCACTGCCTGAAGTATTGGCTCCATTTATTTTTACACCATTCACTTTAATCATTACAGAAGGGGTACCCGGAGAAAGCAACACAAAGCGGACAAATGATTTGTCTGCCGGTAAATCAAACTGGGTGAGTCTTAGCTCATTTTTTTTGCAGGCAGAAAACCCAAATAGAACTGATGCCAGTGCAAAAAAGAGAAATTTATAGTTATTCTTCATTGTATGTTGTTTAAGGTTTGCTGAACCACATTTCGTAGGTATGGTAATCAATATTTAACGCACCCAGTTTTCTTAATTCTTCTAGGTTCCAATCAAACTCCGAAAAGTTAGTTGGTCTATAGCGGTAAGCCGGTTTTGGACCCTGGTTGTTGGTTGAGTAAAGCGGTATCAGGTAACCTCTATATACCGGTAGCGCCGTTGCATCGTCTACATCAAAATAATGATACCTTCTCATATCAGTCCAGGCTTCCATAATGTTCCAGCCAAAATCTCCAATATATTTTTGAAGCATGATGTCGGTAAGTGTAAGCAAGGCCGGAGTTTGTTTTACAGCCGCACTAGTCATGTAAGCATCTCTCTGCACGGTAGTGATAGCAGGGATAGACGGGTTAGCACCAAGGTTGAAAAAATTGACAAAATCAATGTGCGTTCTAATGGCGTTTTGGTAGGCTGAATGTGCCACTGAAATATTTCCTTTTCTAAATGCCGCTTCCGCTTTAATGAACTGAAGTTCATGGTAAGCCATTACAGCAAACGGTGCATTGTTCCTGAAAATGAACTTTCCGATACTTGCACTAAAATTATTAATCGCCGGGTTTACAATCGCACTATCACCATAAAATGTACTAGGCCTTTGACGGTAGGCTGCATTTGTAGGCAGACCTGTTACAGGGCTTATTTGCGCAGCGGCGCCTGAGTTTGGATCACCTGCCGTTGGAACAATAAAGCGGAAGCCTCCATTAAAGGTTGGCATATTGGTGGTAAGGGTACTGGTATCTGGGCTTGCAGACAGCATTGCTCTTAACCTTGGGTCGCGGCTGGTGCTGTTGGTGTTGCCAAAAAACGTTGTACCATCAAGGAGCTGCGTAATAAACCTTCCCTGGCGGCGGCTAGTCAGGTTATCGCGTGCCGGGCCAAAAGGGTTTGTGTCATCGTTTCTCGTGGCCGTATGAGTGATGAGAAAATTATCTGCATTGCTGGTAAAACTGCGATCCACGAAAGAGATTGCAGAATCGGCATTGTAGTTTGGTTTGTTACTTAGATGCTGCATGCGGCGGGCACGTATTCCATAAACAAACTTTATCCATTTAGACCTGTCACCACCATATACACGATCGCCCCGCGCCATTGCGGTAGAATTTACGCTTCCGTCGTTTCTACTGAGGTAGTCGAGTGCAACGAGGCATAATGAGTCAATCGCATTATAAATTTCCTCTTGGCTGTCGTATGTAAATGTGTACTGGTTATCCGACCAGGCTTGTTTGTAAGGCATCTCTCCAAAAAAGTCTGTAGTCATTTGTAAGCCCCATGCTCTTAATGCAATGGCTGCCCCAACATAATCCCACTTCTCCTCTATAATGCCCTGCTTCACGATTAGGTTGATAGACGAGCCCTGCTGAGCGTAAAAGGAACGCCACAAAGCGTTAGCGGAAGCTCCCCCAGCATTTCCCCCATGCACGTCAAAGTTCTCACCATTCGAAATGCTGCTATACATCTGGGTATATTGACCGGCAGTTATCACATCCAGGCTCATCATTTTAGACATGATTGATGTAGCCGGAGTAAAAAGCGAAGCCAGGTCGGGCTTTTGTGGACTGGAAGGATCTGAATTTATATCCAGGTACTTACGACAGCCGGAAAGTGCTACTACAGTAAGAAGTAGAACCAGTATTTTATTGCTATTTATTTTCATATAAATGTGTTGACGTTTTAAAGTTGTACGCGTAAGCCAAAGTTTAGTCCTCTTGGAGTAGCCAAATTGCCCTGGTCCATACCTACACCACCAATACCTGAACGTGCAGATGAATTGTTGGCATTGGTAGAAGGATCTGCACCGGAGTAGTTGGTTAAGATAAATAGATCGGTACCGGTAAAGAATACATCGGCAGTTTTGAACAAACGTTGTCTCTTCAAAACGGAAGCCGGAATTCTGTACGATAATGTGATATCGCGCATTCTAATCCAGTTTACATCTTTCTCAATGAAATCCTGGGAAACAGGACCGGCAGAGTAGTAGTCTGAGCGGAACAGTGGATTAATTACAATACTGTTTGGCGTTGGGTTAGCCGTGTTTTGCAATCCATCATTCAGTACTCCTTTAATTACACGTGGTGTTTCTCTGTCCAGCGTTCGAAGACTCATTCCTCTTCTATACAAAAACTCTTCTGTTCCATTATACACATCGCCACCAAGCCTAATGTCAAGGTTGAATGCCAGGCTCCAATTTTTCATGATGGCGAACGAGTTAATCAAACCAAAGTTGAAATCTGGCTGACGATCAGCAACTACATCATACACGGTAGATTGAACAGGCAAGCCGGAAGTAGGAGAGATAAGCAAGTCACCTCTACTGTTACGAGCATAGTTAACCGCAGCTAACTGGTAAACGGTGCCACCCTGGATAGATTGGCCACGAATATCTCCGATCCATGTATCTGAATTGTAGAAGAATGGTATACCAACCGGCATTTCCAGAATTTTGTTGCGGTTCCTTGAACCGTTCAGGGTTACATCCCATGTGAGGTTTTTACTCTTAACGGGTGTTCCTGTTATTTGAACTTCAACCCCTCTGTTTTGGGCTGTACCACCATTCACCCACTTCAATATAGCTCCGGATGCATAAGACAAACGCAATGCAATCAACTGGTCGGTTGTCCTATTATCATAGTAGGCTACATCAAAGCCAAGGCGGTTGTTGAAAAACTTCATTTCGATACCTGTCTCTAATTGCTTAGAAAACTCAGGCCTTAAATCCGGGTTTCCCTGGAAAAAACCTCCCTGTGAAGTACCGGTTATAAAGCCACCTCCTGTAAAGGAAGATGCACTGAACTTTGCTCCTTTTACATAGGCTGATCTTGGATCTCTACCCGTAGTTGCATAGTTAAAACGGGCTTTCAGGAAATTGACTGACTTTGGCAAACTAGATCTAAACAGGTCAGATAGGATAACGCTGGTACCTGCTGAGTAATAGACATACAACGCGTCCTTGGTATTATAATCCACTGGATCAATTAATCGGCTGGATCCATCCATACGAGTAGACAAAGAGAGATTAAGCCAGTTTTTGTAACTACCACCATACGTTAAGAAAGCACCAAAACGATTATAGTTTTCAATAGAAGTGAGTGAACCAACAGAGGTTGGATCGGCGTTGTTGATACTGATAAAGGTTGGGTCGAATAGCCTTTCACCTTTTACCGTGTTTACATCGTACTTACGGGTGTCGAAGGTGAAGGCGCCCACCAATGTATTATTGATGTCTCCAAATTTCTTCTTCACGGTCGCACGATACGCTCCATTGATTAAGCGCTGCGTTTCACGGTATTGGTTGAGCAAACCGCCAACAGTACGCGCAAAGTTGCTCTGCGGGTTAAGGAACCAGGTACCAGTAGTGGTGTAAAAATCCAGTCCCATCAAACCAGTTAGGTTTAACCATTTAGTAGGATCGTAGCTCAATTGAACGTTACCCAATAAACGGTCGTTGTCGTCAAAGTTTGGGTTCCTGTTTACATCCCAGAATGGGTTATCATCTTCAGCGGCTAATAAATCACCACGTATTGTTTTCTTCACACCACCAGCACTCACATAATCGCTGGCATCGTTGGTAGTAGGCCAGGTAAGCAGGCTCAATAAGAAACCACCGCTTCCTTTGGAGGCCTTTTCAGTGTGTGATTTAATGTAGGTGAAACTGTTGGTTACATTCACCTTAGGACTTAGCTTAAATGTTGTGTTAAGTCTAAAGTTGTACCTGTTGAAACCAGTATTGGGTACTACACCTTTTTGATCAATCACACTAGCTGTAAACCTGTACGTTCCAATATCACTTCCACCATCAATAGACACATTGTGTTGTTGTGTTCTACCGGTGGTAAAAAAGTTCCTGATATTATCGAAGCGTGGTAATCCATCAGGTATTCTCTGGCCAAAATAGGTTCTGACTGCAAAATTTGTTAAGCCCAGATTACCCTGGTCATATACCTGTTGAATTTCAGGCAAGCGATAAACCTTTTCGACCCTGAAAGAGTTATTGTATGAAACGGATGATCTTCCCTTCTTTCCTTTTTTTGTATTGATGATGATAGCACCATTTGCTCCATCTGAACCATACAATGCAGTTGCTTCAGGCCCTTTCAAAATTGTAACACTCTCGATGTCCTCAGGATTGATATCTGCGCCACGATTTCTGAAATCGTTACTCCTGTTTTCATAGTTTACGCCACTACTGTTAGAGGCGAAACGATCTTTCATCTCAAATGCGCTGTTGTCGATAATCAAACCATCCACTACAAAAATAGGTTGGTTACTACCATCAATGGATGTTGGTCCACGCAGTACAATGCTGGTAGAGGAACCTGGCATACCAGTAGTAGAAGTAATCATTGCGCCGGGAACACGACCGGATAGTGAGTTGATAAAGTTATCTCTCCTTGTAGAAGCGATATCATCACCACTTACGGTTATGGCCTGATAGGTAAGCTCCCTTTTAGACTGCTTCATGTTGTAAGCAGTAACTACCACATCGCTCAGTGCAGATCCGCCTGGTACCAAACGAACGTTCAGAATTCCAGGATCTCCAACGGTTACCATTTTTTTGGTAAAGCCCACGTAGGTAAATGATAATACATCTCCTTTGGTGGCCATTAATGTAAAGTAACCTGCAGAATTTGTTACCGTACTCTTTTTAGTTTTGTCATTACTTACAGTCACGCCTTCCAGGGCGCCACCTTCGTCTTCAGAAAGCACGGTGCCAGACACCGATCTTTCTTGTGCGTAAGAAAATAATGACATCAATAGCAAAAACACTACTGAAAGCAATCGAAAAAATTTCCTCATAAAGTTGATTTGTAGGGCGAAAATTATGTAAAATGTTAACAGCCTGACAATTTTTATTTTTAAAATGCTGCAAGTTCTTGCAGTCTTCCTCATAAATAGGCAAGATTTAAATGATGTGATGAAGGGCTTGCAGATATTTGGGCAATTCTGGTATATTCGATTTTCACTATTACACCTTCACCTTTTATGTTTAAAGCTGTAAAATTATTTCTGCTATTATCGATTGTATGTACCTGCATAAATGCGCAACAGTCGGGGTTCACACAACTGGCAGAAAAAATAAAAACCAATTTGTCTGCATTAAGTGAACGTTATCCGCAGGAAAAGACCTTTTTACAAACAGACCGTAACTATTATACGGCTGGTGAAACAATTTGGATGAAGTGTTGGCTTACCGCTGATGATGCTCCATCTTTTTTGAGTAAAACCGTATACGTGGTACTTGCCAACGCCGCAGGAAATGTGGTACAAAAGAAAATGTATAAGCTAGATAGCCTAAGTTCAACAGCAGCCGATATACTTTTAGATAATGCACTGCCAACCGGCAACTACCAAATTTCGGCGTATACCTTATGGATGCTAAACTTTCCTGAGTTTATTTTTAAAACAAATGTGTTTGTGTACGGCAGCGATTATAAAACTGCCATGAACAAACCAGTGAAGTCCCCGGTAGTGAGTATGCAGTTTTTCCCCGAAGGGGGCGATTTGATACAGGGAATTGAATCGCGGGTAGCCTTTGAAGTGAAAGCAAGCAACGGAAGATCGGTGAAAGCAAATGGTGTAATTGTGGCTGACAACAATAAAGAGATAGCCTCCTTTACCACTGAGCATGAAGGAATGGGATCTTTTAAATTTACTCCTGAAAAGGATAGAAGTTATACGGCTGTCATTACAAATGATAAAGGCTCAAAGTTTAGTTTCAAATTACCGGTGGCAAGGTCAGAGGGCATAGCACTGTATGTCAATAATACCTCTGCCAGCAGATTATTTGTACTGGTTAAAAAGCCCGAGGTGTTACCGCCTGCCTTAAACAACCTATTGATTATTGCACAAATGAACAATACAATTGTCTATGCAGGTGAAGTAAATTTTGCCGAAGGCGCAACTGGTGCTGCCATACCTAAAAAAGATCTTCCTGCAGGTATTTTACAGATCACCGTTTTTGATAACATGGGGAATCCTTTGGCAGAGCGGATTGCTTTTATCAATAATGTAAAAGTGGTTGCGCCTAAAGTAAATGACCTGCCTATAGCTTCTGCCACGAAAAATAAAAGCAGTTTTCGCCTGGTAATGCCGCCACTTAAAACCCCGAATGTTTCGATAGCAATCACCGATGCAAGTATTGATACCTACTCTGATCCGGTGAATGTATTGGCTAGTCAATTGCTGACGTCAGATTTGCAAGGCTATATTCGCAACCCCAATTATTATTTTCTTGCACCGGATAGTGCACGCCTCCGTCATCTTGATTTGCAAATGATGACAAAAGGCTGGAGAAGATTTCTTTGGAAGGAATTGCTTGCCGGCAAGTTCCCCGACCTAAAGTATGTGGTTGAGTCAGGCATCAGTTTCAAAGGGTCCATTACCAAGCCCGGCAGCAAAACACCCATTACAGATGGCAAAATAGATTTCATTATTAAGACGGACGATTCTACCACAATCCTTTCGCAGGCCATTGTATCTAAAGAAGGTTTTTTTTCAGTAGATGAAATTGATTTTAATAAAGGTGCATCCGTTTCTTACCAGGGAACGAACAATAAACAGGATAAATTAGTGATGGATGTGAAGTTCCTCGATAATCACTTAGACACCTTAAAAGTAACACAACCCCCAATAATCGATATAGACACGGCGACTGATCAATCGAGCTTTGTGACTTCATATGTTCGGGGTAAAATTTCCAATGTTGACTCGTTGGTAAAGTCGTCAAATTACCTGGGCAATGTTACAGTAACTACCAGGCGTCTGTCGGTGCCAGACTCTTTAAACGTTGCCTATACTTCCGGCGTTTTTGAAATTGGCGGTCGCCGATTGGATCCAGGAAAATCGAATTTGGTGAGCATTTGGCAGTTTATCAGAACAGTGCCAGGCTTTAATGTTGAAGGAGATTTTATAAGCCCCATCGTTTCATTGAAAAGAACGGACGGTCTCGATCTTACAGCGCTTACATCGAGCAGCGTTACCGCATCTGACCAACCCGGCGCAACAGATAATGTAGAAAATGGGATTGCCTATTTTTTAAACGAAGTGCCTGTCAGTAAAATGGTAATTGACAACATTGCCGTTTCCGACGTAGCATTTGTAAAGACGTATGTTGGTCCGGAGGCTGTTCTGATTGGTCCTTTTGATGGTGTTATTGCATTGTATACCAATAAAGGTGTTGCCGTAGGAAAAAATGTGTTTGACAAAGCTTTTGCAACGATTAAAAAGATGGGCTACGCTACACCCCGGCAGTTTTATGTTCCAGCTTTTAATAATGAACAACCGTTCGGTTCGAAGGAGGAAAGGATAACGCTTTACTGGAATCCAATGGTTAAATGGAACGCGGACAATTCAGCGGATATAAATTTTTACAATAACGCCAGCGGAAAAAAGCTTAAGCTAATCGTTCAGGGAATAGGAGCCAGTGGCGAGTTGATTTACTTGCAAAAGATGCTGGAGAAGAATTAACGAGACCATCATCAATTGGCATTGATTAAGTTAACTGTGGTTACAAAATTTCCATGGTTGCAAAGCGGTAATCATTAAATGCCTCACTGCTCCCTGGTAACTCTGTTATCAGCATATCAATATCGTTTAACTCGCAAACTTTTAGCTTTTGCGTAGAGTGAAGTTTTTCAGCAATCGATAGGCAGGCGGTTTTTTTGGCAGCACCAATCATTGCTTTTTTCACCTCGATTATTTCCCACTCAAGGTCAGAGATGCCACTAACATCAATACTGTTAACACCCATAAAGCATAAATCGGCCTTTATGTTTTTTAGCTTTGTAACCACTTCTGCACCGGTGGCTACCTGGGTGTTTTTTGACAGCCGGTTACCAATAAAAATTACTTCGCAGGTTGGGTGATGTAAAAGTTCTAAAGCTATAGGAATGCTAATGGTAACAAACGTGGCATTTAAAGTGGGTGGCAGAGCCTTCACCAACTCTCGTATGGTTGTACCGCCTGCCAGCAATACAAGCATGCCATCTTTAATTAATCCGACAGCCTTGCGTGCTATCACTTGTTTTTCGCGCAGCGCATAAACCTTATTATCCTGGAGTGTAAAATGATAGGCCGATGAAAGGGCGCCTCCATGAACTTTTAATAACCTTCCTTCGTCAGAAAGTTCCTGCAAGTCGCGGCGTACGGTGTCTTCAGAAACCTGCAACTGCACGCTTAAATCAGCCGATAGTACTTTGTTGTGAATGTTCAGTTGCTGAACAATAAAAGATTGCCGCTCTCTTTTAAGCATGTAGTTTAAATGGTTTCGCCTGCGCTTGCAGTCTTTTGTTTCTTAGAAAAATAAAGCCACAAAAATCCAACAATGATCGACGCAAAAGACGCTACAAGTACAGCTATTTTAGAAATGTCTTGCGAGCTTTTGTCATCGAATGCAAGGGTAGCAATAAAAATTGACATAGTAAATCCTATGCCGGCAAGAATACCTGCGCCAGCCATTTTATAAAAGCCAGTTTCTGCTGGCAGGTCAGCAAGGCGTGCTTTTACCAGTAACCATGTTGCGGTAAAAATGCCTAATGGCTTGCCAATAAATAGCCCCAGCATTATGCCCCGGGGCAAAGCACCATCCAACACAGATAGTCCTGCAGCTGGAATACTTATGGCTGTATTAGCCAGCACAAACAATGGCATGATAAGAAAGTAAACAGGATGGTGCAGTTTGTTTTCATACCTCGTGAGCAGGCGTGTAGGCACAAGAAAGGCAAACACAACACCGGCAACGGTAGCATGTATGCCTGAATTAAACATGCAATACCATAAAGCCAGTCCGAGCAGAATATGAAACACACCAAAGTGCCGGCTGCGCTTGTTTACAAAATAAATAATGATCCCTAATGCGGCGCAGGCAAGCAGCAGTATAAAATTAATTTTTGCTCCGTAAAAGAAAGCTATGATAACTATAGCTCCAAGATCATCGATGATGGCAAGAGCAGTCAAAAATATTTTTAATCCTACCGGTGCACGCGTGCCTAACAAAGAGGCAATTCCTAATGAAAAAGCAATGTCTGTAGCGGTAGGTATTCCCCAGCCACCCTGTGCCGAAGTGCCTTTTGTAAATAGCAGAAAAATTAAAGCAGGTGCTATCATGCCTCCGATTGCACCGGCAATGGGCAGCAACGATTGGCGAAGGCTTGATAACTCACCGTTCACCATTTCTCTTTTTATCTCCATTCCAACCAGGAAGAAAAAGAGTGACATCAGCCCATCGTTTATCCAGTGAAGAATGGAGTGGGGGAGGTATAAATTTTCGAACACATGAAATTCAGTCGCCCAAAATTCACTGTACCCATCGCCGGCAATTAAATTTGCGATCAGCAAAGACGTAATTGTGCAAACTAAAAGGACAATGCCTATCGCCCTGCTATCACTAAAAAACTCTAAAAGGGGGTTTAGAAAACTTCGTCTTAAAGCACTGATCATTCACTTAAATTTTTTGCTAGCGCACCAGGGTAAAACATTTGCTATAGCGGAAACATAAAAATTAACTTCCGAATAATTCAAATTTCGATTTGGGTCGTTTGTTTTCAAACCATTGAAAGCCCCGTACGCGAAGATCACTATGGTTCACCTGTCGCATAGGGTAAATGGTACCTTTTAAATTGTTACGAAGCACCACCTTAAAAGGCTTACGATCGCGAAAGTAAACATCAATTACATCACTGGTGGAACGGTTCACACCAATGAAACGATTTTCTTCGTCGGCTGCGTAATATATATTTTCTGCGCTGCCACGAGCCTTAAAAAAGTTGATCTCACCATCCTGGAATAAGCCATGGATGGAGTTGCCCTTTACCTGGTTGTATAAATCTTTTTCAGCTTTATTAATGGCTATGGCATTTTCAAATGCGTAAAACTTTCTAGGCTTTTTATTTTGTGTGTACAAATAAATCGTGTCGCCGGTAATCTGGTTTTGTTGCGCCCAGACAATGGGGCTTTTAAATAAGCGAAAAGCTGAATCCCTAAAACTGTAAAACATACTATCGCTTACTGCCTGCATGCTATCGGAATAAATACGTACGTTGTAGTAGGCCTCTACAAAGCGATTGGTGTTTGTATCTTTTGCATTTACCTGGGCACTTTTTACACCAAGCGTACTATCGTAAATAGAAGGTATTTTTCGAACTTGCTCTAAGTCGGTAATCTTGGCTGTATATAAAGTGTCGGCTGCAATAAAAATGCTATCGCGCCCTTGCTTAATAATCATTAACGGCTTTTGGGTCGCCAATACTGCACCGGTTTTATTGTTGGCCTGTATTCTATTGGCAAGTATGAGGGAAGTATTGGCGGTGTCTTTTGTTTTGTACACTACACTTCCCAATGCATCGCTAAAGCCTGTAGCATTATCAAACGCCATTTGGTCTGCCGTAATCGTATATTCTTTATCCTGAACTACGGGACGTTTTCCAAACTCCGCTTTTCTGTTTTTCAGGTCGTAATATCCCTCTGAAGTTTTTACGGTTCTGCCGTCAGATTTGATGGTTGTAGGGGCAACAAAACGGGCGATCTCTGTATAGGTATTGTACAATAATGTGTCAGTCGTCACTTTGTATTCCGGGTCTGTTAACACTACTTTCCTTCGGAAAATCATGTCACGCGTTTCGCCAAAATAATCGGCTTCGGTACTGGTCAGAATTGTTTTACCAATAACCACACGGCCACCGTTTACGTAATTGCCGATTTTAGTTGCTGTGTTGTATTCAAGGTCGTTTGTAGTAAGTACCGCTTTGCCATCGGTAAGCTTTACCTGCCTGCGAAGCGTTGCCTTCTTTTCGGTACCCAAATATTTCAGGTATTGAGCGTAAGTATGAATGCTGTCTGCGTCGTTAATGTGAACGTTGCCAAATGCCTCCATGGTATTGGCAGATTGGTTTATCACCACACTATCGCAATAAAATAAAGTCTTCCCTTGCTTTAACCGTACGTTGCCGGCAAGTGAAAGGAAATCGCCAACACCATCAATTTTTTGCGAGGTGAGCCGGTCGGCAATAACGATATCGATACGCTTACCTTCCTCTACAGGTAATTGCTGGCTTTGAGAATGAACAACAATTGAAAAGATGAGTGATAGAAATAAATAAGCGAGCTTTTGCATTTATTTGGTAGCCGTAGAATCTTTTAACGGCAGGGGTGAAGTTAGGTATTGGCTTTTGCTCTTGCCACCGAAAACGGAAATGCTAACATATCTTTTTGGGTTAACCCGTATGTCGTCCATTAATATGTTCAGGCTTCGTGTAGTGCTTGCAAGGTTGTCATACATCTGCGTATCGTTCAGCAGTTTTCCCATCGTGCCGTCTTTGCTATCAAGTTTGCCGATCGTAGCATTCAATCGCTCTACCGTTTGTCGAAGCGAATTTACGGTTCCATTAATGTCTGCCTGTGCAAGGTTATTGCTGGTATTTTGAAAATTGGTTAGTATGCCCGTCACCTTATCATTATTGCTTGCAAGGTTGCCGGTAAACCGGTTTACATTATCCAGCGACTTCGCCAGCGATCCATTTTGCTGATCTAACATTTTCTGAATAGTTGCCGAAGAGACTACAAGGCTTGAAGAAATGCGGCTGAAATTAGCCACCACATCTTGCAAATTATTTTTAGTGTAAGGATCGAAAACGCCGTTGATATTTGTAAGTACTGTATCAAGCGTTCGAAGCGTTGTTTTTACCTGTTCTACTACAGGCGTTAGTTGCTGGGTAACTTCTGCTAACATCCCCGGTGAATCCAATGTAGGAATGGTGTCGTGGTTCTTCAAATAAGTTTTACTATTTCCTTTACTAATGTCAATTTTTGGTGTACCAAGTGGGTTGTCTACAATAGACGCAAGTGAATTGTCCGGTATGTTTACTTCCTGGTTAAGTTTAATGGCAACAATTATGGTGTCAATCTCTTTGCTTTGTGCTTCCAATTCATACACAGCGCCTACCTGGTAGCCGTTAACGTACACAGGGTTAGACACCATAATACCTTTTGTTTTTACCACCTTGGCATAAATAAAATTACCTGTCTTAAACAGGCTTTTGCCTTTCAGGAAATTAAAACCCAATATTAAAAGAGTAATAGCCAGTGTAGTAAGCGCGCCAACTTTGGTCTCGTTCGAAATCTTCATTTGATAAGATACTTTTTTAAAAATCGTTTGTAGTAAGTGCTACGTTTGCAAAAGTCATGCTAAGGGGCAAATGTAAGTTTTCTAGTTATTATTCAAAATGCAGGCATTTATAACCTTCATTTTACCTAGTAGGAGCGGTAACTCCATTGCTGGCAGTTCCCAAAGACAATTTATATTTTTTGATTGCCCGCACAATTGATTCTACAATTTCCTTTTGTCCACTGGCGCTGTTTAAGTAATCTTCTTCCGATGGGTTTGAAATAAAACCGAGTTCAATCAATACGCTGGGCATAGCTACCGCCTGCAATACCCAAATACCTTTTTGGCGCTGCTGCGCCTGGCGGCTTATTCGACCCACCTTTACAAACTCCTGTTCAATTGTAAGGGCAAGGTTGGCGCTCCTTCCAAAGTATTGTTGCGTTTTCAGCGAATACAAGATCATTTTTTCAGGTGAGTTGGGATCGAAGTCTTTTACATAATTGGCAGTCGCGCTATCCAGGTAAAGCGACTCGTTTTCACGCATTGCTGCCTCTTTCTGATCGGTTTTATGTACTCCCCAAATGTAGGTTTCAGTTCCTTTTGCATCGTTTGGAGTGCTCCAGCTTCTGTACTGGGGTACCTTGGTTACCCGCTTTTTTTTCTTTCTGCCTTTGCCTGTGTACGACACTACACTTTTATAACCTACCAGTTCGGAATGCCGAATAGGTGGCGCGGCATTACAGTGTATACTTACAAATAAATCTCCTTTATTAAAATTCGCGATGTTCGCCTTCGTGGGTGGGGAATGAAAAATATCTGTGGTGCGGGTAGGAATAATTTCAACATCCGGCATTTCCTGCTGCAGCTCTTTTACCAGCTGCAATGATACCGCTAATGATATCTCCTTCTCTGTGCTGTACTTACCTCTTGCACCTACATCGGTGCCGCCGTGCCCGGCGTCAACTATTATTTTTTTTAGTAAGCCTTTTTGAGCAAAAGACTCATTTTGCCCAAAACAAAATAAAAGGAGTGATAGGAGGATGACAGAAGATTTAACCATGCATTTTTAACTTGTAATTCTTTATTATTTTGCTGTCACACTTGTTGCAACATTTGATCCTGATTCTAGTGCTTGGCTATACCTTAACACAGCACGCATAATAGCATACGTTAATTCATTCTGCCCTTTTTCACTATTCAGGTAATCTTCTTCATCCGGTGTACAAATGAAACCAGTTTCAACCAAAATGCTGGGCATATTTGTCGCCTGCAAAACCCATATTCCTTCATGATTTCTTTGCTTTACTCCAAAACTATATCGCCCTAACTTTTTAAATTCATCTTCTACCAGTGCGGCGGCATTCATGCTTTGATCAAAGTATTTCTTTGTTCTGAGCGAAGCGAAAATTTTTGCTTCCGGCGAGTCGAAATAGTTATAGCTGCTGTCTTTTGCTTCTGAATACAATTCGTGATCATCTTTACGACCTACGGACTGCAACTTCTGATCGTTTTTATTGACCGCCCATATGTAGGTTTCAGTACCCCGTATATTACAAGAGAGTTTGTATGATTTGTAGATAGGTACGGTGCGTGTTTTTTGAACTTTCTTTTTCTTTCTGCCTTTGCCGGTGGTAACCTTATAACTTTCTTCGCGGTAACCTTCGATTCTTCTTTCGTATCGTGCAGCTGCAGAGTTGACATGGATGGCGATAAAAAGATCACCTTTGTTTTCGTTTGCAAACTCGGCTCTATAACGGTTGGCTTTGTTGCGATCACTATGACCAGCGGGTAAATTTTCGTCCGTGCGTGTAAAAAGAATTTTTGTATCAGGTAAAACCTCTCTTAATCGTTCACCTAGTTTAGTAGCTATCGCAAGCGTAATCTGTGATTCACTGCTGTACTTTCCCTGTGCTCCCGGGTCGGGGAGTCCATGACCGGCATCTATAATTAATGTTCTTAACGCTGGTGCTTTTTTCCCTTCAGGATCAGTAAAAGAGGAGAACGAAATAATAACAAGAAGTAGGAAGATTACACTACGTAGTCTCAGCATATCGAAGTCTTTAGGGTTTCAAATTGCAAAACGTTAAACTTACCGATCCAATCACTCATTTCAGTATAAATTTGTCCTCTTCTTATGAGTAATCGTTGTAAAGTTAGTTCAAAAAAATTTTTGCCTCTTTTGGCAACTGTGATTGTTTTCCTAATAACGTTTACGACCAATGCTAAGTATCGTCCATATTATAAATCTTTTGAAAAGGAGCGGTACGACCAGGATACAACGAAAGCAAAACGCAGGAGCGTTCCTCCGGCAAATGTTTCAAAAGACTCAACAAAGAGAAATAAAACTGCTGTAAATTCTGTAAGAAGGGACACTGTACCGTCCGTTAGCGATACACCTGTCAAGCGAATAGATACAACGATCGCAACCAGCGATACGTTCAATGTAAAGATGTCTTCAGATTCCATTAACTCACCTGTTACCTATGCTGCAGAGGATAGTGGTGTGTTGTATATAGACACCAAGCAATTTATATTGTATGGCAAATCGAGCGCAAAGTATACCGATGTAGAAATTGCTGCAGGCGTCATTAGAATTGACCAGGAAAAACAGCTTGTTTCAGCGTTCGGTTCTTCTGATACACTTGGGCGTCCGCAGGATAAACCAAAGCTGATTCAAGGTGAAACAACAAGCAACAGCGACTCGATCTTCTACAACCTAAAATCGCAAAAGGGACTAACTAAAAGCTCTTACATGCAGGAGGGCGAAATGTTTATTTATGCCAACACGGTAAAAAAAGTAAACGAGAATACGTTGTACGCATGGCGCGGCCGTTTTACCACCTGCAATCTAGATACACCACACTTTGCTTTTAGAAGTAAGCGTTTAAAAATCATTAATAGTAAGATGGCGATTTCCGGCCCGGCTTCTCCTGAGTTTGAAGGCGTTCCCGTTCCTATTTATTTGCCCTTCGGAATTTTTCCGTTGAACCGGGGAAGACAGTCAGGGTTTTTGCCGCCGCAGTTTGCAGCCAACGAAGATTTTGGCTTAGGGCTTGAAGGCCTTGGTTATTACAAGGCCATCAGCGAGTACGTTGACGTGATGCTTCGTGGGAACATTTACAGCTATGGTGGTTGGAACCTGAACTTTGCGCCAAATTACATGCGGCGTTACCGCTACCGCGGGGGAATGAATGTCGCTATTCAAAACACAAAAATCTTGAACCGCACAGGCTTTGTAAAAGAGGAGTTTAGTAAAACCCGCAGCTTTATGATCAATTGGAACCATTCAAGAGATTCGAAAGCAAGACCGGGAACAAACTTCTCTGCTAACGTAAATGCGGGAAGCACAAAATTCAACCAGCTTGTTCCAAACAATGCGTTGCAAAATTTTCAAAATCAACTGAGTTCGTCCATTTCATACACCAAAGATTGGAACGGTAAATACAATCTATCCATTAACGCGAACCACAACCAAAACAACCAAAGCAGGTTGATTAACCTCAGTTTGCCCAATGCAACTTTTAGCGCTGTCACGCTATATCCTTTTCAGAAAAAAGAACAGGCAGGAACGCCCAAGTGGTACGAAAAATTGGGTATTGCGTACAATGGAAACTTTCAAAACCAGTTGTCGTTTTATGACTCTGCCTTCAACTTAAGAAAGCTGCTAGATACTGCGCAGTGGAGTGTTAATCACAACATACCCATTACACTTTCCCTTCCACAGTTTGGTCCGTTTCAGATTGCACCGGGAATTTCTTACAGTGAAAGATGGTTTGGCCAGGCCCAACGTGCCTATTACGATACTGCAGCAAAAGGTGTTAGAACTAGGGCAACACGCGGCTTCAATGTGGAGCGGCAGGCTAACTTTTCTTTGAGTGCCAACACACGTATTTTTGGAACGTACAATTTCAATAAAGATGCATCCGTTCAAGCCATTCGGCATGAGGTAAGGCCTAACCTCAGTTTGAATTATACGCCGGATTTAAACGGGGGAAACTTCGAGTTTATACAGGCGGATAGCGCCGGCAGAGTATTGTTGCCATTTTCAACCATAACAGGCAGCCAGGTGAGTGGGCAACGGCGCTTTGCAGGCTTATCGTTTGGTGTAGACAATTTGCTGGAGATGAAAGTACGTAACAGAAAAGATACCTCGGCGGGTGCTACAAAAAAGGTTAGACTGATTGATGGTTTTGGTTTCAGTAGTGGCTATAATTTTTTAGCGGATCGTTTCAAACTGCAGCCATTTAATTTGTATGCACGTAGTACACTCTTCGAGAAAATTAATATCACGGCAAGCGGCTTGCTTAACCCTTACAAAATTGATACAAACGGTACGGATATCGATCAGTATGCCTGGACGGGAGGAAGTTTTAGCCCCGGAAGAATTACAAACGCAAGCGTTGCTGTATCCACGTCTTTGCAAAGCAAAACCAAAGATGGAAAAGGTGGAGGCGTACAAGCCCCGGCTGATGAATACATGACGCCTGATGAACAGCAAAGGCAACTCGACTATGTACGTAGCAACCCCGCAGAGTTTACGGATTTCAATATTCCCTGGTCTGTTAATCTTTCCTATTCGCTTAATTATTCCAGGCTTTTTAGTCCGTATGAAGGCAAGTTCAGAACAGACATAAATTCTAACGTAAACCTGAACGGAGATTTTAGTTTAACCCCTCGCTGGAAGATGGGCGCAAGCACATTCTTCGATTTTAAAACGGCCCAGATTCAAACGTTGACAATGTTTGTTACACGTGAAATGCATTGCTGGCAATTGTCAATCAATCTTACGCCAGTCGGGTTGTTCAGATCATTCAATATTACCATCAATCCAAAGTCGGGTATACTGCGGGATCTGCGGATTAATCGCTCCCGGTTTTTTTACAATCAATAATTGTTAAGAGCAAGCAGGTTGATAGTACTCCCACATAGTTTTAAAAGCCTGCTCTTTTACTTCTTTCACGCTACGTCCTTCAGTGGGTATGGGTGCTAAAAAGTGCATTTCTAACCGGTGTGGTTCCATGTAAAAACCTTTATCGGCGGGTAACACTTTACGCGTATTAAACAGCAATGTTGGGATGATTTGTTTCTTTGATTCTACAGCTAATTTAAAAGCGCCATCATAAAAAGGCTTCAACGGATCGCGGGTTCTGTTGCGGGTACCTTCCGGGTAAATCACCATGTGTAAGCCGAGTGCCAATGTTTGTCGCATCAACTCGTAACTGCGTCGCCTGCTTTCATCACTTGATCGTTCTACTAGTACGCTTCCACGTGTATAAATGGGACCAAACACCGGCACTTTCGAAATAGATTTTTTCGCAATGGTTCGATTTGCACCAGGAATAAAGGGCGTTGTAAGCGGCACATCCATAAAAGAGTTGTGGTTGCAAACCACCACATACGTTTCGCCTTTTTTGAAATTTTCTTTTCCTTTTACCACTAGTCTGCACCCAATAAGTGTTAGGTAAACGCGCATCCACACATTGGAGATGGAACGAAAAATCGCGGTGCCTTTTGGTTCCGCAATCAAATTTGTGAGTAGTATCGGAATGAATACGATGCAGCAAGTGATAGCGAAAACAAGAAGTCCCCACGCGGCCCAAATGTGTCCAAATATATTTCTGAAACGCTTCATGTACTTATTGTAAAATCATCTATTGGTCGCAAAGAAAACAATAATGATGAAAGTGTCACCAATTATTCCGCAGCAATGGTTACCGGGATTACACTTTCCACCATCCAATTAATGGGCTCAACACCTTGCTTAACTAAAAGCTCATTTGCTTTGCTGAAATGCCTGCAGCCAAAAAATCCTTTATCGGCGCTAAACGGCGAAGGATGCGCAGCCTTTAAAACGAAATGTTTGGTTTCATCAATCAGTGCTTGTTTTTCCTGCGCGTATTTGCCCCACAATAAAAATACGAGGCCGGTGCGTTCGGTGGAAAGTTTATGAATGACCATGTTGGTGAAATCAGTCCAACCTAATTGCGCGTGGCTCGCAGGTTCGCTGGCCCGCACAGTTAAGACCGCGTTGAGAAGCAATACGCCTTGTTGCGTCCAACAGGTTAAGTCCCCCATTTGGGGGATCGGCATACCAATATCACTACGTAATTCTTTAAAAATATTTACCAGGCTGGGTGGCGGCTTTACACCCTGCGGAACGGAAAAGCTGAGGCCATGCGCTTGTCCGGGTCCATGGTAAGGATCTTGCCCGAGGATAACTACTTTGACTTTATGAAACGGCGTTTGATTGAAGGCATTGAAGATGAATTGACCTGGCGGATAGATGACTTTATTTTGTGCTTTTTCCACTTTCAAAAAAGTCACAATCTGCTGAAAGTAAGTTTTTGAAAATTCATTTTCCAGCACTTGCTTCCAGCTGTCTTCCATTTTTACATCCATAACTTTCGTTTGGTTGCAAACTAATTAAAAATTACTTTTGCTGCCGTTCAAAAAAGGTATGGTTCGGTAGCTCAGCTGGATAGAGCATCCCGACTATTAGTCGGGAAGGACATTGAAGATAAAATAAAGAACAGAGTAGGTTTTTTGGTTCGGTAGCTCAGCTGGATAGAGCAACTGCCTTCTAAGCAGTAGGCCATTGGTTCGAATCCAATCCGGACCACTCTCACAAAGCGCTGAAGCTCAATAGCTTAGGCGCTTTCTTGGTTTTAGCCCTCTTATAATCGTTAACAGTAACGCTAACAACCTTTGAGGAAGTTTATTGATGATATGTTAATGATTTACAGAGGTTTGTAGAGGTTTAAAGGGGTATGACCTACTGCTAACTGTGTACTTATCCTAAAGGAAGTAAAGTAAGCTTAGTAGGTTCAAGATATTTCTCGTCTGCTTTATCTTCGAACTTCATTTTAGCAAAATATTACTGTGCGAAGAATAAAAAGAGCGGTACAAAAGACACCAATACGCCAAGCGTTAATAGCAAAACTTGAAGAAGCGCGGAATGATGATATGGTTCGTTTTGCGTACGTCAAAACTTTCGACATCAAATTTGATACAACTGATCGCCATGACGTCTATACTCGCCAGATTTTCTTTGAGTTTAAATACAGCAAGAACTTTGGAAGCCTCAGAGCGTTGGCAGAAGTTTTGGCTCAGGCTCTTTACTATATTCATAAGCTAAAGTTCGGGATTAGCGACAAACCAATCCCTCCCATTATTTGTTTGGCTGATAAGAACGAGGCAGCTTTTACTGATTGCCTTGTGTGGAAAGAGTATTATACCGACGAACCAGGCATATACGATTGGGATTTGCCTCCCAGCAGTCCTGATAAGAAACTTGTAAATGACCTGTTGACCGACTACGAATTACGCAAGGTTCATGTTTACAAATTGGATGTAAAACAAGAATTAAACAACTTTATTGAGAGGATAGAAGGATATCTAAGTCCTCAACTCAAGTTGGTTTATGCAGATAAAAAGCTGATCACCGAAGAGAACTTTGAAGACGTGTATAAGTTCTGGGAACTTAGTTTTGGAGAAGCGGTTTATAATGGTCATAAACCGTCTAAGTATTTCGTCTCGGACGTCCAGGAAGGAAATACAAGAGTCATAGCAGGCGAGAATAAGTTATTGTTTCGTATTACCGCAAACGACTTTCGCGAAAAGCAGATAATGCAGCGGGATTACGAATATTTTTGGAGCCTTTATGAAAAGGTGAAAAATCCGCATATACTCCGTGGTATTATATCTAAAATGGATCGGTTGACAGACGATTCGTTACGTCGTTTTCATGGCGAATTCTTTACACCTCTTGATTTTGCCAATAAAGGTTTACAGTATTTGGAACGGAGAATCGGTAAGGAATGGTGGAAGCATGGATATAAAATGTGGGATATGGCCGCTGGTACTGGTAATCTTCAATACCATCTACCATACGAGGCATGGGACCACCTCTATCTAAGTACATACTATCCGGAGGAAGTAGAACACCTTTCAAAACTTTATCCGGAATCTGTTACGTTCCAATACGATTATTTGAATGACGATGTAGATTCTGTGTTTCAAGATATTCCTTTTAACTCAAACTGGAAGATGCCGCACCAGCTACGTCAGGATCTTGTAAATCCAAACATAAAATGGATCATCCTTATAAATCCACCTTTCGCCACCAGCCAGACTGCCGGTACTTCAGGAAAGAGTAAGAAGGATGTAAGTACTACAAGGATCAGATCGTTCATGCACCAGCAGGAGCTTGGAGAAGTTTCCCGAGAGCTTTTTGCACAGTTTCTTTTCCGTATACATAGAGAATTCCGAAATAAGGTTGCGCACCTTGGCTTGTACTCTAAACTAAAATATATTAATGCGAACAATGATCAAAGGTTTAGAGACGAGGTTTTTCAATATAAGTTTGAAGGTGGGTTCATCTTTTCATCCGCGAACTTCTCAGGGACAGCAAGAGCAAATGCTTTCCCTGTGGGATTTATAATTTGGGATCTTTCACAACCTTTACATCTTGAAGAACAGAGTATAACTGTCGACATCTACAACAACAAGGTAGAGAAGATCGGAACAAAAAGAATTAGCAATGAAAACCGTAGTCGTTTTCTAAATAAGTGGATTGATCGACCTGCAGGAGTAAAGAATTTCCCCCCGTTCAAATCGGCGATAGTAGTAGCAACAGAAAATATTGATGTTCGGGATCGCATTTCGGAAGGTTTCCTTGGATCTTTAATGTGCAAAGGCAACGAATTGATGAACCAGAATTCTACGGCGATTTTTTCTGGGCCCTATGTAAGCGCGGGTGGCCTGTCAATAGACCAGGATAACTTTGAAAAGAGTATGATCGTCCATGCAGTCAGACGCACTTTAAAATCAACTTGGATTAATGATAGAGATCAGTTCTTGACTCCTTCCTGTGAACTTGACCAAGTGTTTATAGCCGACTGCGTTGTTTGGAGTCTTTTTGCTAATAGTAATGAAACAACCGCGCTCAAAGACGTGCAATATAAAGGAGCTGTCTACCAAATACATAACCATTTTTTCCCGTTCAAAATAAGTAAAATCAACGCTTGGGACATTAACAACGCTGAGATACGATCCAGTTTGATGAGCGACCAAAATCGATTTGTTGCTAATTGGTTATCGGGAAAGCAGTTATCAGAACAGGCACGAGCAGTGATGTACAAAGCCGAAGAGATCTACAAAATCTTCTTTGAACATCTTAATAACATTAGGACGCATAAGTTAAAAATTCAGACATGGGATGCGGGCTGGTGGCAGATACGAAATGGGTTATCCGAATCTCAGTACGGTAACGAGCAAATCGAGGAGCTAAAAATTCTCCACGGTATTTTAAAAACGTCAATTCTTCCGAAGATTTTCGAGTACGGATTTTTGATCAATTAGCAATTGAAAAGCTTAGCGAGACAAGGTGCCATCTGCGAGGTTTGAAAGCTGATCACATCGATCCCTAGCATGCTGGCGGGAAGACCATAGAGGAAAACTGTCAAATACTATGTAAAGAAGACAATCGTAAGAAATCAGGAAGGTAGACGATTATCTACCTTCCCAATTGAACTATTTCTTCGTATTCCGTATAAGTCGTCCGAATAGCGAGTTTCTTGTTTTCATCGGTGGCTCATTTTTGCCACGTAGTTGTCTAACTTCTTCCTCTAATTCTGCAACCCTTTTTTGCAGTTTAATATTCGCCAACAAGTGACCGGTTTTGGAAAGGTTTTTGGTCTCTGGCTGGTGATCTTTAGATTCTTGTTTCATTCTTTTGGTTTTGATTTTTTCTTCAATCTGCAATAATACGTCTAAGGTAGATTTTGATAAAATGGATTCTCGGCAGTGAACATTTTGAACTTGTTCACTTTCGTAATCGACGGTGATTTTTTGCATGGTACTGGACATTTCTAAAAAGTTTTTCATCCTGTTTTTTTAACTGGTTTATGTTTATCTTGCCAACTGTTAACGCTAACGTTTTGATTTGTAGAGGTTTGTAGTTGTTATCGTTAACAGTGGTCGTTAACAATCTTGGCGTTAACAGTCCATGTTTAAGTTCTTTCGATGTATAAAACACGTGTTTATCAGGCTGTTATGTTTAAGAATCGACCGAAAGTGTCCCTTCTAAGCAGTAGGCCATTGGTTCGAATCCAATCCGGATCACAAATTTTAATTGCTGCATTAAGTGCAGCTTTTTTTTTGCTTAATTTGACCT
>JANPIM010000014.1:0-16498 GCA_031425015.1 Segetibacter sp.
GGTTTCAGACTACCGAGCGCACTTGACAATCGTCCGCTTAATTTTCATGAGTTTGAAAGCCTGCTGAACCAAACCATTTTTGTGAGCGCCACACCCGGCGATTACGACCTGGAGAAAACGGGTGGTGTAGTAATAGAGCAAGTGGTACGACCCACCGGCCTGTTAGATCCGCCGATAGAAATACGACCGAGTGTAAACCAGATAGATGACCTGCTGGATGAAATAGACAAGCGCGTTACCAAAGGCGACCGTGTGTTGGTGACTACGCTCACCAAGCGCATGGCGGAAGAAATGGATAAATACCTGGCGCGCATCCACATCAAAAGCAAGTACATCCACAGCGAAGTAGATACGCTGGAACGCGTAGAGATTTTGCGCCAACTACGCCTCGGCGAAATAGATGTGTTGGTGGGTGTAAACCTGTTGCGCGAAGGACTCGATCTTCCCGAAGTATCGCTGGTGGCTATATTGGATGCAGACAAAGAAGGATTTTTGCGCAACGAAAAAAGCCTGACGCAAACGGCCGGACGTGCGGCCCGCAACGTAGATGGGTTGGTGATTTTTTATGCCGATACCGTTACCGAAAGCATGCAACGCACGATTGATGAAACTACGCGCCGACGCATTAAACAAGTTGAGTACAACGTGGAGCATGGTATTACGCCAACCACTATTAAGAAGTCGATCGACCAGATTATGCGGCAGACGTCGGTGCTGGACATTAAAGGCGAACCGGTCAATCAATACTCCATTGATGATGATGGAAGTTTGGTAACACGTGCCGCCGAAGAAGGGTCAGACTACAAGACCATCCCGCAGATGGAAAAAGCCGTACAGCAAACGCGCAAGCAAATGGAAAAAGCCGCCAAAGATTTAGACTTCATGGAAGCCGCGCGGCTGCGCGATGAAATGCTAAGGATGCAGAAGGAGCTGGAGGGGATGAGGTGATTGGTTGATTGGTTGATTGGTTGATAAGTGATCAGTGATCGGTTGAGACGTCGAGTGGTTGAATGGTTGATTGGTTGAATGATAAAATCGAAAACTAATCTGTCCTTCTTCTTTGCGTCTTTGCGTGTGTTCTTCTTTGCGTCTTTGCGTGAAAATTGTAAACACTCGATAGGTCTAGCGTTGTGGTTCAAAAGAATAGAACGCAGATTTTTATGATTGTTAGGATGTACGTGGATCGGTTGACTGGTTGATTGGTTGATTGGTGGTCGGTTGATCAGTGGTCGGTGACTGGTTTCCTACGTTGTGTATCTCTGTGTCGCTGTGCCGCTGTGGTTCAAAAAAAATGGCACACAAATAACACAGATTTGACTGTTTTACGCTGATTTACTTTTTCTTTTTAATTTTTAATTTTTTCTTTCCTGTCCCTTTGTGTCTTTGCGCCTTAGCGGCTCCCCAGTTTTGACTTTTTACTTTTTAAAAAACTACCAACTACCAGCCCAGGCGGCCACAATAGCCACCACCAGAATAACCAACAAAACGAAGGCACCCAAGGCACCTATCCCCAAACCTACGCCTGTACGCGCAGCCCCATCGCGTTTCGTATTGTTCTTCAACGCCGATCGACCATTTGTAATGGCAACAATACCCAGCGGAATGGTAGCAAGCATAACAAAGGGCACAAAAAGCCCGAGCAAAAGCGCACCTATGGCACCAATACCCAACCCAAGAGCCATACCTGCCTGCCGGTCACCTTTCTCCACATCTACCGCTTTCTTCTTGTCAAACAAATGAAGCAACCGGTCTAGGAAGTTTTGCTTTTTGGCTACTACTGATACCGCCTCGCCAGCTTGCGCAGGCACAACAGCAGTAGTATGACTGGACGACGAAGCAGAGGCAAGGGTAATGAACAAGAAGCAGATCAGGAGTAGCCTGGATAGAGGTAACATAAGGGACGTTTTTAAGTGTTTTGGGAGCTTAAATATAGGTGGGCTTTTGATGGCTTGTACTGCTTATCGGAAGAAATTTTTTAATAACGCTTAGGAGTTGACGGTGGAGGGTGGTGGAATGATGAATACATGAAACGGAGAAGGCTATAGTCTTTAATCTTTTTGTTTAGGTGCTTTAAGAATAGGAACCAGCAATTCTCAATGCCGTGTGCAATTATGAGGTAGGGATAGAAGGTGGGAAAACTGTAAGTAAAGAACCAATGTGGTAAACTATTATTGGAATTAAAGCCTCTCAAAATATAACTCCGGTAAAATAATTTTTATTTCTCTCTCCTCGTCTTGCTTTTTCCAATACAGCACAAAGTTCACTTTTACTTTCTTCAGGTTATACCCCTTTCTCTCCTTATCATTTAAGACTTCAATAAAATTTCTGGAGAACTTCAATACGAGTTCACCGTTTGAATTTGCGTATCCATCTTCTTTCCTGCTCAGTAAATCGCCGCTGAAAATTGTTTCCAATCGGTGTTGAACATATTCAAAGTATCCAAGATTTACATCTTTATGTGTCAGGTGCATGGCCAACCCGGCTGGTGGCAAATGTATTTGGCTGTCTTCAATTCGCGTCAAATTTTCAGCGTGGATATTGTCCAAATAATTCCCGTTCAGGTGAATCGTCAGATTGCGTTTGGCTCTTGTCATGGCAACATACAATTGCCGTTTTGCTTCATCTGTTGCAGGGTTGAAGTTTTGAAGCATGATGAAAACATTGTCAAACTCTTTTCCCTTGGCTTTGTGAATGGTAGAAACAAAAATCGTCTCACCGTTTTCATTATAGAAATCTTCAAGCTTTGATTCTCTTATGAAAACTTCTAAATCTGATTTGTATTTCTTCTTCGAATTGATGTCTTCAAATTGTTTTACGAGATTGTTGCATAACTCCAGTTTTGTACTTTGCTTAAACTTTTTCCTCATTTCCACCTTTGCGTGTGCCCACACTTCATCGCTGATAATTTTCACATCATCGCCCATGTCTATTTCATTCAAAAGGAAACGAATTTCCAAAAGGTTTTGTAAACTGAAGCCATCATTGCTTTGGATCAACTTTGCTTGCATTCCGTATTTCAAAAGCAAACCTGTAATCTGTAGTGCTTCATCATTTGTTTTTGTTAGCACACAAGTAGTTCCTGAAAGTCCTGTTGAAAGTATGTCTTCTATCAATGGAGTAATAAGATTTCCATTTTGATAATGCACCAATTTTATATTTCCGTCATCGGTTTGATCAGCAACAATGGGCGTTTCCTTTAACCGGTGGCGAATCTGCTTTACAAAAACATTTGTAAATTCTACCAGGTTGCTTTTGCTTCTGTAATTTTCAATGAGTTCGTGTTTTTTAGCTTTTCTATCTGCCAGGAACTGTTCAAGGTATTTTGAACTTGCACCTCTGAATTCATAAATGTTTTGGTCATCGTCTCCAACCGCAATTACTCTCATTTCCTCGTTCTGCTCTATTAAAGTATTTATCAAAGCAAATTCATCAGCGTTCATGTCTTGTGCTTCATCAATTACCAAAACAGTTTTTGTAATCCGGTTCGCTTCAACTTCGCCGTTCTTGATTTTATCAATTGTGCTTTTCAAAATTGCTTCCGACTTTTCCAAACTTCCCACCTTGCCCAACAAATCAAAACAGTAGGAATGAAAAGTTTTTATTTCAATGTAGTGTGCCGCATTACCAATGAGTGAAAGCAATCGCATTTTAAATTCTGTTGCTGCTGCTCTTGAAAAAGTTACCATGAGCAATTGCTCATGCTTTACATCTTCCATCAAAAGCAGTGATGCTAATTTATGAACCAGCACTCTTGTCTTTCCACTCCCAGGTCCGGCCACCACTGCAATGTGTTTGGTTTCATTGTCCTTAATGATTTCTAATTGTGTCGGAGATAATGAACCAAACAACTGACGGAACTTTGCAGGCGTTATATTTCTTTTGATTTCATTTTGCCTGCTGCCTTTAAAATATTTGGTGAGAAACGAGTTGTAGTTCAACTGAAAATAATCATCCACAAATTGCAGAGCGCCTTTGTAATCGCCAATCATTTTGGTAGCATACTCACCAACAATATGAATTTGCTGAACCTTGTTTTCGTAAAACTGGTTTAGCTTTTGGTAATCATCATTCTTGTATCTCCGCTTGTTGTCTTGTTCCAATCTTTCAATGGTCAAGCGATTATAAACTACCATAAATCCACCTTCTATTTTAATAGCATCTATTCTTGACAGGTAAAAAAGTGTGTCCTCAATATCATCAATGGAAACTTTCATGGCAAAAAGATTCGGTCTTTTCCCATACTCATCTTTCAGTTCATGAACGGAGAATTCCACCAATACTTCTTCCTTTCCCGTTTCATCTATAGCAATGTTCAGGTTACTTTTCTCATATAAATATTCAATTAGAAATTTTGCCAGTTCATGCCGCCTTTCCAACTTTTCCTGTAGCGATTCTTTTGGCTGGACACAAACAACTACAACATAATTCTTTGAGTATGCTTCGTTGTGTCGCTTTATCCAATTCTTGATAGCCCAAAAATTGATAAGGGTTTTTATTTTGTTTGGTGTAACATCTATGCAACCACTTTTCTCTGCCTCTTCATTCAATTCCTTTATATGAAAAGTTTTTTCATTCTCTTCAAACTCCGGTAGCAGATAATTTTCAATCTTACTAAATGTTTCTACAATCTTCAACGAACGGTTTATGTTCTCTCCTTTCTTAATGAATGCGGTTAAGTCTTTTGCATCAGCCAAAATCTTTTCTTTACGAAGCAGGTTCACAATATTTATCACTTCCCCTTTTACAATTCCTAAATGGTCGCTGATGTAATCAATTCTTGATTCGGCTGCTTCGTCATTGTTTTGATTTTTGCTCTTGCTTGAAAAAAGTTTCTTAATAATCCTGATTCCTTTTTCTTTCTGGCTCTCCTCAAATCGTTGCGAAGCATTAATTTTTTCAATGGCTTCCTGTGCATTTTTTGCAAGAATACTATTTGCAAAAATTTGAGGCACGTTCTGTCCCCGCTTTAAATAACCTGCATCCTCAAGTGCTGCAATAGCTGTGGTTACTCTTGTTTCAATCTCCGCAACATTATCATCCCAGCCCGCTTTACGTGCAATCTCCAAAGCAGAATTCGAAACCGAAGAACGAAATCGTGTGATGTCTTTTATCGCTTTCCAAACCTGTTGTATTTCTTTTATCGAAAGCTTTGTTTGATTAAGCAGAATGAAATGTTTGCCCAGGTCTTCTTCGTTGAACAACACAAAGCAATCTGCTGTTATGTTTTCATCGCGTCCTGCCCTGCCTGCTTCTTGTATGTAATTCTCCAACGAATCCGAAATCTCGTAGTGAATAACCATCCCAACATCCTTCTTGTCTACGCCCATACCGAATGCAGACGTTGCCACCATGATTTGAACTTCACCCTTTATAAATGCATCCTGGTTTTCTGTTTTTTCTTTTGCATCCATTTTGCCGTGATATGGTTTCGCATTAAAACCATCTTCGGTTAATCGTGCAGCCAGTTTATATGCCTTCAGCGTTCTTGAAACATAAATTATAGTCGGGCAATTTTTTTCTTCAATCAAATCACGGGCTGCATTATATTTATCTTCTTCGTCGGTCTTCTCAAAAACTTTGTAATGCAAATTTGTTCGCGAAGCACCTGAAATGAAAATTTCTAAATCAAGCGAAAGTTTTTCCTGGAAGTATGCACAAATATCTTCAATCACTTTTCTTTTCGCTGTTGCTGTAAAGCACGAAACAGGAATTGGTTCATCAAGGTTTTTCTTCTCCTGTATTTGTTTGATGAAATCACCGATGTATAAATAATCAACCCTGAAATCCTGACCCCACGACGAAAAGCAGTGCGCTTCATCAATTACAAAACGAACAATTTTTCTTCCCAACAAAAGCCGTTCAATTGTTTTTGACCGCAACGATTCCGGTGAGATGTATAACAACGATGCAGAACCATCTTCCACTCTTTCAAACGATTTGCCTCTTTCAATCGGATCGAGCAAACCATTTATGGTAACGGCATCCGTAATCCCAATTTTTTCAAGATTGTCAACCTGGTCCTTCATCAGTGATTGCAAAGGAGAGATCACCACCGTCAAACCTTTTGTTGCTACGCCACTCATCAGGGCAGGAACCTGGAATGTAATTGACTTGCCGCCACCCGTAGGGAAAACGGCTAAGATTGATTTGTTGTCAATGGCTGCTTTCACTGCTTTCGCCTGCAGTTGCTCTCCTGCGTATGTTCGGTACGAATCAAAACCGAAATATGTTTTCAATCCTTTGTGTACGTCCAATGCCTGGTTGCAATACACACAACCCGCGAGGCAGGGTTTTCCTCTTAGTGCAGTCATTACATTATCTGTTGCAGGATAATTTTTCAGTACCCAACGTGGTGCGATGGAATAACGGTTCCGGCAATTGATTAAAGCCAGGCTGTAAGCCAATTCAACCGGTTGTGTTGAAATTAATTTTGCCAGTTCAGCATGTTCACAAATTTCACCACGAAATTTTTCACGAATGATTTTCTCAAGCCCGGTGTTGCTGCTTGTGTAGGCAATGAAGTTGAAAAAGGCGCAGAACTCCTTTCTATCATGCAATAGCCCATACAGTATTTGTTGTACCGTCTCGTCTGTTTGTTTGAAAGCTGCTACTTCATCGTAGAAAAGGTCTTTGGCTTTTATTGAATCATTGAGTGGATTGTTCGCGTCATCCGTTTGTAGCTTGTCGTCTTTGAGCAAAGCATGATAGGGCTTTGTCGGGAACAGCAATGGAGAAAGAAATAAAGTATCAATGATGTTTGCTGCATCTATTCCGGCATCGGTAACCGCTTGCTGAATGTATTTTAAATCGTGCTTAATAATATTGTGTCCGCAGATAAACACTGTTCCGTTTAGGAACTTGATGAAGTCAGTGACAGAAGCTGAATGAAAAGAATTGCCATCACCGCTGGTACATCCAATGTCAAGAATTCTACCGCTTCTTGAATCAATCTCTGTATCAATAAAAGCAATTGAGTTCATGGTCAATAGATGTGGTTGTAATTTAGGGCAAAAAATACTATGGGTCATTTGGGAGGAACGCAGCCCTTCATTACGAAGAAAGAAACAAACTCCAGCTTCATTGGTGCATATCTTGGTGCTCCTTACAAATTCGCTTATCTATGTAAAACAAAAAAATCCATCCTTAAGTTCTATCTCCAGAGTTTCACAAATCTCTATCGATTGTATTGCCAGGAACTTACGCAAAGGCTTTGTCTGTAGAGTAAAGTGAACTTAAGAACTTATTACAACCTCGTCAAATGTGTCTTATATCGTCGGTATACCACACGAACTTAAAAAATTAAATGAACTATCATAAAGTTCGATTGGTCTCGTTCGGTCTAAGTTGTCGCCATGTGGAATGAAAATTATTAAACCTTGCCTTGCCCTTGTCATTAGGACTCTATAGGCATTCCTTAAATAAGATTTATCAACTTCATTATTAATTCCTTTCCAGTTTGTCCCTTCAAAATTTTGATAATTCCATTTACCGTTGCGAAAGAAAAAATTAATGTCCCAAGCCAAACACACGTAGTCAATTTCTAGTCCTTGTATGTCAAATTCTGTTGCAACTAATTCTAAATAATGAGAAGAACGAACATCCGTAGCATCATTTAAAAACCAATCTTCTGCTGTAATTTCATTTTTTACATCTATGCCTAATGGTCTTAATCTTCTGCCACCAGAACTACCGACCAGTCCAATTCTTTCTGTTCCCTTCGCATTTTTACGCAGCCAGTCCTTAGCAACATAAAAATCTCTTGTTAGGTATATTGGAAACAAATCATTGATTTCTGATAAAATTAATTTCGCATGAAAAGCATTGCCGTCAATAACTTCATGAACAAAACTTGATATTTTTTCCGAACGAAATGACCGAACAGAAACTGAAAGATGAAGTTCATTTTCTGCATTACCATTTGCCCTTAACCAATCCTTTAATGCCTCATCACTTAAATAGTCATTGTCGCCAGTGATAAGACTTGAATAATAGATATCCCAATCTGGATAATGGTTTTTCAAAGCAATTACCCACTCTGAAAGACCAGCTTCACCTGTATTGATTTCTTGACCACCGCCTACAAGACAAATTATTGTGCAATAGTTTTCATGTCTATTCATTACATCAATTAGAAACTCAGGTTCGGACATATTGAATTCTTTACCTTTTGTTTTCATGAATGAAATTGCCTTTACTTTTGTCCAAGCCCTTTGGGCTTCATCAAAAACTACTACCTTTTCATCAGGTGCTCTATTTGAGATTAAGTTGTCATCCCTAAAATGATGAATGTTTTGAATAAAGGCATTAGCCTTTATTGCAGACTTTTTCTTCGTTAACTTTTCTCCCTTTTCTTTTGAATGCTGAACCTCATCCCTAACTAGGGCTTCTCTTAAAACATAAACCAAAGGTCCGTTACCTGATAGAAAAACAGCATTTTCATCTTCATGTGCTTTTCTCCTTTCGTTCGCGATGTTAAGGCCAGCCAATGTTTTTCCTGCTCCGGGAACACCAGTTAAAAAACAAATTGATTTAGAAGAAATGTTTTTTGATTTTTCTATTATGCGATTAATACATTCAGTTGTTTTTGAAAGATTAATTGCTCCCGCATCACTTCTCGATATTTCAGAAACAGAATGTCCTCTGTAAAGTGCCTGTGACGCTTCAATAATTGTCGGTGTAGGTTTGTAAATCGAATTTTCCCATTGGTCTGCATTAATCTTACTTCCATTGCTTAATAGAAGTGTTTGAGAGATTACTCCGGCAATATTCTCTTGATTTGCTTTTAATGGTTCGAATAAATTGTCGGTCACTTCAAATATGTTTTCAACAAAAGGAGCCTTGGTTGAAATTAAAATTGGAACTATTTTTTCGTTGTGGCTCCCTTCATGGAAGTTCTGTAAATCTAAGCAGTAGTCAACCGATTGTTCAATTGCGTGTTTTTTATATTCTGTCTCACCAACTTTGAACTCAATTACAAAAATAAAGTCCTCTATAATAAGAATATTGTCTACCCGCTTACCCATTCTTGGGATTGAAAATTCAAAATAGATTTGCCCGTTAGTAAATGATTTTAATACAGCTTTAAGAAGTTCGATTTGGCTTATCCAAGCATTTCTTTGTAGGTTCTCTGTAGCAAAATTGTGATTTCTAATTAGCTGTCCAAGTATTTTATCCCCATCGTCAGTCAAGAAGTCTGATATTGTATTTGAGTAGTAACTTCTTTTCATTTTTTTCACCTGCTTATTAGTTGCTTTTCTGTCGACATATCCTGACCTGTACCACTCCTGCCCCCCGTCATTTCTTAAATTCTGTAGAACTAAAGAATTCTGTAATCGAAACTTCTAATGCACCAATAATCTTATCCAATATTTCTAAGGAAACGTTGCGACGACCGTTTTCTACGTCCGTCATATAGGTTCTATCTACTTCCGCTTTGTAGGCTAGGGCTTCTTGAGAGAGAGAAAGTTGCTTACGAAGTTCACGAACTCGTTCACCAACTTTTTGCTTAATTTCCATGCCTGGAAGGTCAACTAATGTGACTTATAGTACAACGGACTTTAAGGGTCATTTTAATAGCTTTGATATTCAAAAAAACAAATATGAAAGTAATTACAACTTTAACCCAGCTTAAGCATGAGGCAAAAAGTGAAGATGGAACATTCACTGACTTTTACATCGTTTTGAACTTTGGATTGAGGAGCAGTAAACGAATACTGTATAACGAAAACACCAACACATTTGATGTTCATAATGAGATTGATGACTCCTATCAAGATGATTTAACGGAAGAACAATTAAGAGATGAAACACACATTATTGAAGCAATGGAAAATGGTGCTTTACACAAATATGATTTTTGAAAATCTCTCTTCGTGAAACAATCGTCAACATATCTTCGAACCTATAAATGCTAACCCTCGCCCAATACTTCAAGAAATTTCAAACACTCAACACCGCCACTGTTGATAAAGTAAAAGCACCACATAAGGTAATTTTATTGTTATCCATCATCCAGTCAATAGAGTTAAAGGAGATTACAGAAAACAGGATTTACATTACGCCTCAACTGGTAGCACGGTTCAAAGACAACTGGCACCACTTAGTAAGCAATCCAAGGTTCACAGCTAATTTCTCTTTGCCATTTTATCATTTGCGTTCAGATAAGTTTTGGTATTTGCATACCCGGCTTGGCCGGCAATTGTTATTGACAAGCTCTGGCTCTATCCGCAGTTTTGCACACCTGAAAGAAGTAGTAGAATACGCAAGTGTAGATGATGCACTCTTTATGCTGCTGAAAGACCGATCTACAAGAGAAGAATTGAAAAGCGTGTTGCTACAACACTACTTCAACATACATACCTATAAAACTGCAGAACAGTTAAGCCTTGTAGCAGAAATAGAAGGACAGATGCTACATGAAGCACCCGCTATGTATAAAAAACAAGCAGAAGCATTTGACGAGGAAGAAGTATTTCTAAGAGGAGGTGTTTTCAAAAAATTGGTACCTCAAATTTATAATTACACTTGTTGCATCACTGGTATGCGCATTATTGCTTCCAAAGAAATTCAGATGATAGACGCTTGTCATATCATTCCATTTTCAGAAACGCATGATGATACCATTTCCAATGGCATTTCTCTATGTCCAAATTTGCATCGTGCTTTTGATCGTGGATTGGTTGCTATCAACGAAGACTATAAAGTAATCACCTCTTCGGCATTTCAAGAGAATGCTGAAGACTATTCAATCAAAAAATTTGAGGGTGCTGTAATTAAACTGCCAGCAGATAAAAGCATGTGGCCATCACTACCAAACCTAAACTGGCATCGCCAACACTGCTTCGTTACATATTGAGCGTGTCCCCACGCAATATCATCTTCCTTGTTCTCCCAACATGTTCCTTTCGTGTTGTTCCCCGTCTTAGCGAAGCGAGACCTGGAACTTAGGGATAAAAAGAGGTCTTTGACCGCATACGAAGTGCAACCTCGCAACACAAACAATAGTTTGGAGAACGGAACGCTTAGCGCAAAGCCCTAAACGGCTAACCAGTTTTGCCGGCGGCGGCAAGACCATCCTGTAATTTTTGAAGTGCCGAGAGGGCCCCTTTTGATTGTTGGGGATCGACATGTAAAACCAGTTGGCAGCCCTGGCAAACCACCGGAACCTGTCGCAATAAATTGTCAAAAGAAATGGGAATGCGGGTGCCACACTCGGGGCACGATAAACCGGGTTGCTTACTTACTTCTACTACCGGTGTTGGTTCGGGTACAGGTACAGCCGCCTCAGTTGGAGCTACTTTCGCAAACCCAAACTTGCGCCTGAACCATTTGAATAAATGTTCGAAAAAAATCATGCTGGGATTGTTTTCCTTTAAATGAATATGGGGTTATTTTTCGCTGGCCCCTTTATCGAGCAGGTTTAGCAACTGCACCATGCCGTGTGTAAGATCTGCCTGTTGCAGTTTTATTTGTACACTCATATTTACTTTGCTACTATTTACATTAGTGCCGGGCTTTTTCGTTTCCGATTTTGCGTAAAGGCCTCTTAATTGAAGCGCCTGTTTTTTTAAAAGCAGGTTATCATTCTGCCTGCCTGTTGTTGCGGTTCTGTTTTCTTCGGTAGCAGAGGTGAGTACCAGGTCAAAATCAATGGTGGCTTCCGAAACCTGTATGGCCGGTATGGGTACCAGGGTTAGCAATGGTATTTGTAGTACTGCTTTTGTTTCGGTGCCATTTGCATCGCGCCGCATGTACGAAAAGGTAACCATGCGTACTTCGCCAAAATCAGGATTGGTAGCATCGCCTGTTCCCACAAAACCAACTTCCTTTATAAATTCGGCGGTAGCCCTTGCTGCCTGCGCTTCTGCTTCCACAATGGCACGCATGGGCGCACCAAGCAGCTCGTTTAATTGTAGCGGGGTTAATATACTGGCCATCGCATTAATTAATTAATGTAAAATCGTTTTCATCTGTTAAGGAGAAGTCGTTCATGTCTAATTTAAATTGCAGGGTAAGCACTTTGGATGGGTCGACATCCTTAAGTTTTTGCGTTTCTACCTGTACGTTAATTTTAGATTCCGACGTTGTCGTTTTAAGCTTTTCGAGGTCAGCTTTAAAGCTTTTGAATTGTTCGCCGACAAGGCTGGCAGACTTAGTGAGCAAAGTATTATCGTCGGCCTGGGTTATAAGTGCATTGCCAGGGATCCTTGGTGGGGAAGTACGGGTTGCCAAAGTCAATGTTTTGCCAACCAGCCATGGCGCTTTTGACGGGGGTATAAATTTATCTTTCCTACTTAGTAACTGGTTAAATAATTGCTTATCGGGTATAACACCATTTGCAAATTGTGACGTAACCACATTGATTTTTCGGGTACCAATTAATACTTGCGCGACGTCTGTTTTCTTTCCTTCATTTCTTGCAATCGTTTCAATCTTTGCCGTTTTTTTCTGAATGGCATCTACTACCAATCCTGCATCATTTACCGCCTCTTCTAAAACATCATAACCATCACCAACCTTAAGGTCAAACTTATCTTTTGCGTCAAAAGAAATGATTTCATATTGCCCGTCACTGTTTGGAATTACATACAACGATTCTACTCTTTTTGCCACTGGTACTAAACTGGCCAGTTTTGTTTTGATATTTTTTTCTGCCGTTGCCAGGGCTCCATTAACATTATCCGCTACTGCACCTGCAACAGTTTCAAGTTCATCACCAATTAATTCTTCCACGTTTGCTTTCCATTCCTTGCCCGGATACTCGCTACCCATTAGTTGATAGAGTTTGTTGCCAGAAGTATTGGTAGAAATGGACGACTGAAGCGACCGGGCAAGATTACCTGTAAAACCTTTAATTAATTGTGCAAGTTTACTTTGCGCATCTGCAGACTGAAGCGGAATTTCCTGCACCGATTCTACAGCATACTTAATTTCGAACTGCAGGTTTGCCACCTGCACTTTCGGTACGGTGAAGTACTTCATGATATCATCGGCAGCATACTGCCTGGCCAAATCGCGGGATACCAAATCTGCCGAAGCACGGGCCTCCGTTACATCTTTTAAAATAGCTGCAATTACTTTACTTATGTCGGCCATGTCATGGGTTTAGTATCGTAGGTTATTATGGATTAGGAACTGCTGGCGTACCGGCTTTTTCCAAAATTGCACTCTCCATTATGTTCAACACCTTGGCCAGTCCGGCAGGCATTTCATCCTGTACAGCTTTTAAATTTATATCAATGGTGTATTGCGTTTGGTTGCGGGTTTTTGATTCAACACTCGAACTAAAGCGCGTTGATACTTTGGCATTCATATTCACCTTTACCGGCGAAAGAAAATTACCTGCTTTAAAATTGATCGAAGTATCGGTGGCCACACTGGTGTTGGCCCCATACGCAAACTCCTGTTGTTCGGTAATGTTTGCGGTAAACTGGATGGTCATTTCTTCTATACGGATGTACGGAATGGGAACAATGGTGAGAATAGGCACGGTGAGAGAAACCTCTTCTTCGCCATCAGCATTGGTACCGCCGGATCCACCCGTTCTTTTACGTTTAAACTTAAAGACAACGTTTCTTACATCGCCGAAATTTCCATTGTTATCCTCTGTTTCGCCTTCGTTGGTTTCGGTCGGGCGAACAAAGCCAACTTCTTTAATAAAGTTTACGGTGGCCTGGGCAGCTAAACTTTGTGCCTGGATGGCGGCTACCATCGGGCCCCCGATCACTCTTCCAAAAGGAAGGGAGCGCAGTGTACGATTTGCATAACTCATATTAGTATTTTTTGTTAAGATAGAAAAAAAAATTATAAGAGTATAGCATTTATTGATCTATATAATTTTTAATGGATTATGATTAAAGTGCTCAGGGATTGATGTTTGTAGATTCAGTAATGCCCAGTTCTCCCCAGATGTTCTGTTCTGCCGCCGGGGTTGTTCAAGTGTCTTACGAAGAGCCTATAATTTCGGGAATGACCTCGAACGCAGGATAAACAGGAGTCTTCGACCGCGTTGCCTTTGTAAAGGGTACTCAACCGCACTACTAAATTTAATCGACAGAAAATGTATTAAGTATATCATTGTCTTTTGGAAAGACAGTTGTTTAAAGAACAACATTTATCCTAAGTTCAAGGTGCCCTTCGGAACACCTTAAACAACATGACGCAAGAAAGGGAGACCCATTCGCCCTGGTGCGTGTGATCCCCCTTCACCTTCCTCACGCAACATCATTTTACCTTGATACGTGAGGACACGTACCAAGGTATGAGGCATATCTACCGTAAAAAAAATAAAGGCCATCTCATCGTGTGAGACAGCCTAAACAATTCCTTGTCTTCACCAAAAAAATTCGGTGATGGATTGCTACTAGTAACGCCTTACTTCTTCATGGTAGAGTCCATTGTTTTTGCGCCCTGCTGCATTTGCATCATTTCGGCCATATCAAAGTAGCCCCAATGGTCGGTCATCTTCATGTCTTTTATTTTTACTACGTCTACGCTTTTACTATCCATTTTATGGCCTGCAGGCATTCCCCATACCGCTTTGTTGGTGGTACCCGTCATGTGAACCAATGCAAACACATGGTCGTCGTTGGCGGCCTCCTGCAGGGTTTCCACTTTTAGGTTATCAATATCATTGTGCACCGACGCCAGCATATTGATGATCTCCTCCCCTTTTAAGTCCTTGCCGTCCATACCACCGCCATGGTCTACTGCATCTGCAGCAATATGCTTACGTAGCACAGCGGTATCACCCGTTTCAATGGCGCGGTACACTGCCCTATTGGCTTCCATCATTTGTTTGTGCTGGTCCTCGTTACCCGCTTGAGTGGTGGTGGCAGATTCTTCTTTCTTTTGGTCGCAGGCTGCTATGCAAAATAATGTTGCAACCAGGCAAGCCATCGTTAATCGTTTCATTGTGTTTGGTTTTTATGATTATAAAAAATAAGGCTTTGATAAACGAACCAGGTTTTCACCAAAAGCAGCATAAGGTAGAAATCAAATAGTATAAATGCAAGCAGTAGCAATTCATTATTTGCTAATTACAATGAACCGCTAGGTGTTTACTGCCATGCCCGGCTTATCTACGAAACATCATCTTTGTGCACCATGCGGCAAGCTTTACTTTTTGTACCGCGGTTCGCCACCAAACCCATGGGTTCACCCAGCCTGCGCCACTACCGCCACCGGTATCAACTTGCGGCTCATCATGGCTCTGAGGAGCACAAAGAAAATGAGGACACACAGCACCCCGGCAAAGGCTTCTGCCAACAGCATGTATTTACTATTGTATTGGTCGTGTGCCCAACCGTCGAAAGCCGTCATATAGATAACGGGCACATTACCCAGCGAGGCCAGCAACGAATACTTGGTGGCTACATTCCTTTTTCCCACGGCATACAAAATAATGGAGGTAAAGGCAGCATTGATTAAACCAATACCAAACATATAGGCCAGAACCCCGGCAATGTATACGTAGGGCGCCATCGGCATCATGGCCATGGTAAGGGTGATGAGGGCGCAAACCAGTCCGCTACCCAGGTAGCCAACCCAGTTGCCCCATTTGTCTATTACAAGCCCGCCAACAAGGCAACCAATAGCGCTTACAAAACCACTCAATACACCGGTGACCAAGGCCACGGTATCTGCATCGGTGTTCCAGTCGGTGGCAATAGCTGACCACAGGTTGGAGGCGGCGCCGGTGCCAATAGGCATCAAAATGAGGAAGATGACGAGCAATGTGAGCGGCACTTTCAACATCGCCAGGATGTCTTTGCCCATGCCCGCCAGTTCCACCCGAAGCGTGTGCGTTTTTTCGTGGGGCACATCTTGCAACCAAAACATCACCAGCGCAAACAATACCGAGGCCATGCACAATACCAGTCCTGCCACCGGCACGGTATAATGCGTGGCAAACCACAATCCTGCGCCACCGCCAATGCCCACGCCTACAAGGCTTCCCGCCTGGAACCACCCCGATGCCCTGCCGCGGTGTCGATCGTCGATACACTTAGACATTAACCCGCTTACCGGCAGCAACATAAAAGTGCCGGCCACCTGCGATACAAAGGCGAGCAGGGTAACCAGCCCTTGTTCCTGCACACTAAAGGAACTGTAACAAAGCCATAATAAGGAGGCAGTGCAAAGCAGTAAACTGATCCAGTACCACTTTTTTAAACTGAGGGAAACATCGACTATTGGGCCCCACAAAAACCGCCACGCATTAGCCGACAAACCCAGCGCAACCACCGAAGCTGCCTGCGCTACCGTGTAGCCGTGGTGCGTTAGTATGTAAGGCAGCGTTACCGAGACAAACCCCTGGCTTAATCCCGCAGGCAACGTCATGAAGAAAACATAGTACGTTTTGATCTGTGGGTGAGGATGCATGGCAGGTTGGTTTGGTTGAAGGCTGGTGGTTGAATAATGAATGTACAGTGGAAAGTTTGAAGTACAATTGATGGTTGATCAGTGATTGGTTGATCGGTGATTGGTGATTGGTTGT
>JANPIM010000015.1:0-67674 GCA_031425015.1 Segetibacter sp.
AGCGTAGTAAGATGGGAGATGAGCACCGACAATGGCGCTACCTGGACAAGCATCAACAACACAACGACAACACTTACTTACAACAACCTTACTGATACCACTTACTTCAGAGCGTTGGTACAAAGTGGTGTGTGTGCCGCTATCTATAGCGACACCACGATCATCACCGTACTGCAAGCTGTAACCACTGCGAACGCAGGAGCAGACCAAACAATCTGTTTGCCATCGAACTATACGCTGAGTGCAAACACACCAACAAGTGGCAGCGGCACCTGGTCACAACTAAGCGGCCCAACAACGGTAACGTTCTCCAACATTCTAAATCCGACATCCGACATAACTAATCTCGTTCCGGGTGTATACAGTTTAGTTTGGACGATCAGCAACGGCATCTGTTCCAAGAGCACCGATACAGTCAACATCACGATTGGTGAGCCTGTTATAAATATCGTCGATACGAACAGAATAACCGTGTGTGCAGGAATATCAGTCACGATTAATAACGTCCAGCTAACTGGTAATAACGGTGCTAATGTAATCAGGTGGGAAAGAAGTGCTGACGGTATAAACTGGACAACAATCATTGGAGCAACTTCCAGCACTTATGCATTTGTGCCTGATAGTTCTACGTTCGTTAGAAGATGGTTTACTTCAGGGCCATGCGAAGGAGTATCGCAGATCATCCGGATTATTGTTCAGCCGGCGATTACGGGCAACACTATATCCAGTAATCAAACTTTATGCTTTGGCCAGCCAGCTGCACCCATCAATGGAACATTACCGCAGGGAGGAAATAACATTTACAATTACAGTTGGGAACAGAGCATTGATGGTGGTACTACATGGACTGCAATTGCGAACAGCAACACAGTTAACTATACAGTTGGCGTGCTTACCCAAACAACCCTGTTTAGACGTATCGTGGCATCCGGGGCTTGCAGCGGTTACATTAGTAACCAGGTAACGGTTACAATCAATTACGCTGCTATTGCTAAGTTTACTACAACGCAGTCTACTGCTTGCGGCCCATTTGTTATCGACAGTACTATTCTACTAAATGTGCCGCACAATAATGTGAACAGTACATACAATTGGTATGCAGATGGCAGCTCGATTGGAACAGGTGTTACCTTCCCAGGCTACACGCTAAACCATCCGCAGGATTCGGTTAGAATAACTTTGATTGCACTCAGTGCATTTGGATGTGCGAATGACACACTATCCCAGATGTTCTACCTCGTTCCGTTGCCACGTCCTGCATTTACAATAAGCGATACCCTAGGCTGTGGACCTTTTTCAGTGAGCTTTACCAACACCTCACCTGCAGCTTCCAACTATCAGCACCTTTGGAATTTTGGCAATGGCCAAACATCTAACCTGATGCAACCTGCAGCGGTAGTGTTCCAACCATCTTCTGTAAACACCGATACTACCTATACCATTACCCTAACGGTCTTCAACCAGTGCGATACATTGTCGGTGACGAAATCGATTGTAGTTAGAAGTAAGCCGCTAATCAACTTTACGGCAGCGCCAGTTGTTGGTTGTGCACCGTTGAATGTTACTTTCAACGCGGGTATTACAGGTACCGGCAGCATATTCACTGTAAAGTTTGGTGATGGTATTGATTCTACTTTAACCACGAGCGGAAGTTTTGCGCATACGTATTATGCAATGGCATCTCAGCAGGTATTCCCAAGATTGATAGCACAGAATGAATGTGGCAAAGATTCTATTATCATACCAGTGCAGTTATTGGCAGCCGATACAAGATTGAACTTTGTAATCGACGACACTGCAGGTTGTGCTCCGCATAGAATTTCCATTGCTAACAACAGTACAGGTGTGGCAACTTACTCCTGGAATTTAGGAGACGGAACACAAATGAATGCGGCAGTTACCGACACGATACGCCACACCTTTACCCAGCCAGGTGTTTACGCCATCCAGCTAAAAGGAACACACCAGTGCGGAGATTCTTTACTTACAAAATATGTATACGTACACCAGGTTCCGGTAGCGGCATTTACCTCTGCAGCAACTGCATGTATCGGGGATAGTATTCGATTTGCGAATGCAAGTTCCAACGCTTCGCAGTACTTGTGGAACTTTGGAAATGGCAATTCTTCCACTGCGACGAACGCGGTAAATGCGTACAATGCTGCAGGAAATTACATGGTTAGTTTAATTGCCAGCCAGGCATACCAAACGGGTGTCACCTGTTCGGATACTGCCACTAGGCCAATTGCAATAACGGATCGTTTACCAGGTAGAATGTCTGTTTCCGATACTGTAGGAACATGTGTTCCTTTCAGGGTTACGTTTGTAAATAGAACCAATGCCGGCGGAACAACCAGTTGGAATTTTGGAGACGGCCAAACCGGCTCAGGCGACTCAATTATTCATACTTACACCGCTTACGGATCTTACACCATATCCATGCTGAACATATCAGCCGGGGGTTGTAGATATACCGATACAGCACGTGTAAATGTTCGTTTCCCTGCAGGCGCTTTGCAATATGTTGGCGGTAATTATTGTAAGCCAACAGCAGTTCAGTTTACGGCTTCAGCAGCTTCCACAGACTCGCTTACATGGAATTTCGGAGATGGAACAGTTGTTACAACATTCACCAATCCTATCACCCATGTTTACGGTGCAGGTGTATTTGTTCCTACCTTAACGATCACCTCAGCCAATGGATGTAAAGCAGTACTTAAGGGATCAGATACCATTCGGGTAGATGTGTTGAAACCTGGTTTTACCAACGCAATGGTTAACAATTGCGGATCTACGGTTGTGTCATTCACGGATACTACCAATGTGTTTTCCGGCATACGAAATTGGAATTGGAGTTTTGGTAACAACAGCACCAGCAGTTTACAAAATCCCACAGCAACTTACACCACTTCGGGTCAGTACAATGTTAGACTAATAGTAACCAGTAACATGGGATGCGTCGATAGTATTACTGTGCCATTGCAGGTTGCGGTTTATCAAACGCCAGTAGCAACTATAACTGGCCTAAACAGTGTATGTGTGCGAACGCCGAACCAGTTTACTGCTAACGTTATTTCATCTGACAGTATCAACTTCTATCATTGGGATTTAGGCAACGGAATTCTGTCTAACCTTCCACAAGTAAATACCGTTTATACCAATAGTGCCACTTACCCCGTAAGCCTGGTTGTTGGAACCATCTATGGTTGTTATGATACGGTAACGATGAACGTGCAGGTAAACCCAACGCCTGAACTCAGCCATGTAGGTAATCAGGTGATTTGTGCTGGCAGGTCGGTTCAACTGCAAGCTTTTAACGCATCAACATACACCTGGAGCTCAAACGGACAAGTCATTTGTAACAACTGTCAGCAGGTTACTGTTTCGCCAATGCAAAATACTACTTACGTGGTAACTGGAACCAGTGCTTTCGGTTGCAGCGCTACTGATTCAATTAATGTAACGGTAATGGCTCCACTGAGGATGCGGGTAGCAGGTGGCGATACAATTTGTGTGGGACAAACTACGCAGTTGATAGCAAGAGGCGCGAGCACTTATCAATGGTCGCCTTCCATTGGTCTCAATAGAAGTGACATCGCAAATCCTGTTGCCGCTCCACAATCTACAACCACTTATACCGTTATAGGTACCAGTGTCAATGGTTGCTTCTCAGATACCGGAAGAATAACCATAACTGTAGGTACCAAACCGGTAGTGTATGTAGGTGCGGATACTACGGTGTTAACAGGTTCTTTGATTCAGTTGAACGCGCAGGTAGGTAACGGTCCGGCTACCCGCTATGCGTGGAGAGGCTTAAATGATCTCACCTGTGCTACCTGCCCTGCGCCAATTGCAGCAATTAAGACAGATGTGTGTATCAGCTGTACAGTTACCAACATTTATGGATGTATAGCTTCAGATACCATCTGTATTAAAACATTCTGTAAGAACGCCCAGGCCTTTATCCCGAATGCATTCTCACCTGATGGTGATGGCGTAAATGATAAACTGGTTGTACTTGGACAAGGCATTAAGCTGGTGAAGTCCTTTAGAATTTTTAACCGGTGGGGACAGTTAGTATTTGAGAAAGTGAACTTCAACGTGAATGATCCTGCCTATGGCTGGGATGGTATGGTGCGCGGCGTAAAAGCACCACCTGAAGTGTATGTATATATCTGTGAAGTGATTTGTGAAAACAACACCCCTTACTCCTATAAAGGCAACGTTGGAATACTGAAATAAACATTAGTACAATTATCCTGAACAGTAGTTTGAAGAAAATGAATAGACTTCTAATAACAATTTTTATTGCTACTATCGGGCTTCCTTTCTCAGGTAGGTCACAGGATTTTACTTTCTCTCAATTTTACGAAAAACCATTGCTTCGAAACCCGGCATTGGCAGGTGTATTCAAAGGCGACATCAGGGTGGCTGCGGCTTATAGAAATCAATGGGGGAGTGTAACGGTTCCTTTTAAAACTACTGCCGTCAGTATAGAAAATAAATTTCCAGTGGGGAATGGAAATGATTACGTGACCGCAGCAGTTCAAATGTCCTCCGACATTGCAGGCGACATCAGGCTAAAACGTACACAACTTCTACCAACATTTAATTTTCACAAATCACTCAGCGGCGAGAAGGACGAATATATTTCCGTCGGCTTCATGGGCGGCATAGCTGGCAATCAATTTGATCCCACGCAAATGAAACTTGCGGATCAATATCGCAACGGATCGTTCAACCCTTCAAATGGAACCATGCAACGGGTTGACAGGACCGGTTTTAATTATTGGGACGCAGCCACAGGGCTTACTTACAGCAGTAGTTTTGGAGAGGATACGCGGTATTATGTAGGCGCAGCGCTTTATCATTTCAATAAACCTAAAGTTGCCTTCAATGCAGTTGAGGATGATGTGTACTTGCAGCAGCGTTTCATGGTAAACGCTGGTTTTAATATGCCTGTTGGTGAATTTGGTAAGGTGATAGCCTTTGGCGATTATATGATCCAGGGTGGCAATCGTCAGATACTTGGCGGAATGATGTATGGTACAAACCTGACACGCTACTATGATGATGAAGAACCCACAATATTATATTTCGGTGCTTTCGTACGCTGGGGCGATGCCGTAATGCCAATGACCAAGCTCGACATGAAAAACTTTTCGTTGGCTATGAGCTACGACCTCAACATTTCTAAACTACATGTTGCGTCCAACTGGCGCGGCGGTTTTGAGCTTACCGGTGCCTACCGGGGTTTCCTGAAAATTCGAAACAGCACCTTGGATAAAATGCGTTGCGTTCGTTTTTAGACAGCTTGCGCACAACTGGTTTCTTCAACTGGTTACACAGGTATTTTCTTTGCTGCGCGAAGTCCACATTGACTATTTGCCTCGAAAAACGTGGCTGACAAATCCCTCCTTTAGAAACTTTCTTTTGTGATATTATTTCGCGGATAGCTACAAGTCATGTAAGGCATGGTTTTTTTCTACATGTTGGTGAACACAAAAATTTAAAACTATGTTACGCAATAACAAATTTTCTACCGGTGGATTAGTATTAGCCGGTTTGGCTGCCTTTGCTTATTACAAGTACAATAAGATGAGCGCACAGGACAAAGACGACATGATTAGCAATTTGAAACAAAAAGGACAGAAGTTGTACGACGAGTACGTGCCGCAAAATGTAAAAGATATGGTTGAACCTAAAGTAGGAACCATGGGTGCCGAATCAAAGTTTGGCGAAGGAAACAGTTACAGCAGTTAATATTAATTGCTTGAAAATGTAAACTGCTGGCGTATGCGTCAGCAGTTTTTTTTATGTATATGATTAGGAACCATTCTTTTAAATCATCGCTGATGCCAGCTTAATTTAATTTTTTATTTAGCAGCGCTTAAGCACCCTTGCGTGTCTAGCAAGCAAATAATTTTAGTTATGAGCTGGCTTTCTGTTTTATTAGATTATTTGTTCATGAGAATAATGGATTTAATGGGAGAAGATTTTACGCAAGACACCCCCATCAATCATATATTATAGCAGTCTTTAAGTGAATTTTTGTAGAACCTTTTGTTGGCTAATCCGGTGAGAAACAAACTACAAGGCAGCCCACTAAAAAGGGACGCCTTTTGCAGCATAACAAAATGCCACAAAGAATCCAGCATTTACTTCGAATAATTTCCTGAAGCTACCACTTAGGATAATACATCGTATGGATTAGGTGCAGCATACCGATCCTCTTCGTCATCGTCGCGTTTTTCCTCGTCACTCTTTTCAAAGTCCATGGCGGGAATAACCGTTTCATTGTCAACTTCATAAAGATTTTCTTCATCCACCTCTACAGACTCTGTCAATTCTAATGTCGCATCACGCAACTCTGCATCCGTGGTAGTATGCGATTGATCCGTTAAATGAAGCTTGGCCAATTCAGAAATTGTCATTGGCTTCTTAACTACATCGGGCATTTGTTGGGTGATAGTTTCTTGCTTATTCATAAAAAGTTTTCTGGATTAATGTATACCATTGTTGTACCAGCCTTTAGGGCGGCACTGTTCCTCAGATGGTTACTTCAATTTCCACACAATAGAAGTTAATTTTCTAAAAGAATAGAAAGGTGCCTCCTTACAAAAAAGCATGAGGATGCTACCTTCGCCTCATGAACCCAGTACTGATCTATTGTTATGATGCTTACTGCGGCTGGTGCTATGGTTTCAGCCCCGTTATTAAAAGAATTTCTGAAGAATATACGGACCGACTTGATTTCGATGTGATTTCAGGCGGTATGGTGCTACCGGAAAAACCTGTTCATATAAGCGCAACGGCAGGGTATATACTTGGAGCGTATAAGACTGTGGAAGAATACACCGGGGTAAAATTTGGGCAAGATTACCTGTGGCATATCAATAATCCTGAAGAAAGCGACTGGTATCCTAACTCAGAAAAGCCTGCGATTGCAATGTGCATTTTTAAAGAATATTATCCTGACCGTGCGATTGCTTTTGCGCACGATCTTCAATACGGCCTGCATTACGAAGGGCGCGATCTAACCGATAATGAAGCTTACCGTCATTTGCTTGAAAAGTATAGCATTTTTGCGGAGCGATTTTACGAGAAGCTGGGTAGTGATGAATACAAAGAAAAAGCACATTACGAGTTTTCGCTTTGCAAGCAATTGCAGGTTAATGGGTATCCAACTGTCTTCATCCAAACAGGAGAATTGAAGTTTAACATGGTGGCGCGTGGATACACCGATTACGATACGTTGAAGCAAAGAATTGATACGGTATTAGACGGCTTATAGCCGACGATCATTTGATCTTTTTACCGGTTGTACTCAATCAATGATATCTATCATCTTCCATAATGGTATTTGGCTCTTTTACCAGCGCCCGCCCGGCTAATTTTGCCAAATGAAAAGAGATATCGAAACCCGTGAGGATTTGTTGTTACTGGTGAAGGAATTCTACGTTAAGTTGCTGAATGATCCCGCCATCAGCTACCTTTTTACGGACGTTGCCCAAATTGATCTCGAGCACCATTTGCCCGTGTTGGTTGATTTCTGGGACATGATTTTATTTCAATCGAATACCTACCAAAAGAACGCCATACAGCCACATATGGTGCTACACCAGCAGTCACCACTTACCAAAGAGCATTTTAAAGTATGGCTGGGTTATTTTACCACTACAGTAGATGAATTGTTTGATGGAGAAAAGGCATTTCTTGCCAAAGAAAGAGCCACAAGCATTGCTATCGTTATGCAAATTAAAATTGCACAGCATAATCCCGGGTCGATAAAATAGCTGCGAATAATTTGCTGTTAAAAGGATGCTTAATGGTACGTTGCTACACCCTGTAGCAAACCGCATTAATATTCATTCCCGCGCCAACCGAGGCGAACAAAACCACATCGCCCGGTTCAACCGAGTGATTGTCTTCTTTGCCCTTTACGACAAGGTCGTATAGTGTTGGAACCGTGGCAACTGAACTGTTTCCCAGCCAATGGATGGTCATAGGCATTATATTAGCCGGTGCCTCCTTTATTCCGTATAGTTTATACAGACCCCTGATGATGCCATCATCCATTTTCTCATTCGCCTGGTGAATGAATATTTTTTTCACGTCTTGTATCCCAACTCCACTTTTTTCCAGGCATTCTTTCATCGCTTCGGGTACATGCTTCATGGCATATTCATACACTTTTCTTCCACGCATTTTTATATACCGAACGGCAGGATCACAAGAAGGATAAAACGACTCGCCCAGGCAGATGTAATAGGCTTCATCCAGTGAATGGGTGGCTACACTGCTGCCTAAAATGCCGCTGCCATTCTCTTCCACTTCTTTATATTCTAAAACTGTGGCACCCGCGCCATCACTAAAAATCATGCTATCCCTATCATACTCATCCAAAACCCTGCTCAACGTTTCACTACCAACAACCAATGCTTTATTCGCAACGCCTGCTTTAAAAAAAGCATCTGCCTGAATAACGCCCTGTATCCAGCCGGGGCAACCAAACAATACATCGTATGCTACGCACCGATGGTTCTTAATTTTTAAATCATGCTTTACCCGGCTGGCTAACGATGGTACCGCATCCGTTTGAACCGTGTTTATTATTACGTTCCCAAAGTTGTGGGCTACAATTAATTGGTCAATTGTTTCCGGATCAATGCCGCTATCTTCTATAGCACGCTGTGCAGCGATACTTGCAATATCAGAACAATTTAGATCGGGTGAAATGTAGCGCCGCTCCGCAATACCAGTAATCAACCGAAGCTTTTCAGCTACTTCCAAAGCTGGCGTTTCTATCGGGCTTTTGTCTTCGGCGTAGAATTGGTGTACGGCAAAGTCTTTATTGCTTTTTATATCTGTAGGAATGTAACACCCTGTGCCCGTGATGACCGTTCTTTTCATTATGATAAACCGATTTATAGCTATAGGATAGAAAGAAAGGCAGTAAATATACATACTGCTGTCATTAGTTTGGCGAGTGAGCAAATGGAGGTCATGGCAAGTGAAAAACGCAACCTGCAAAAAAACCAAAACTTATAAAATAAAATATCCGTTTCATAAATCAGTGTCTATGCTATTGAAATACTTTTGATCATTTCGATTGCACACCTTCTTCAATAAAATGGCGAGCCCCTTACATGGCGAAGTAGGTTTCAAGTAGAATTCGTATAGGGCTAAGCCAGTCGGTTTATTGCACCTACTACTTTATTGCCCGAAGCTACCATAAGTACAAAGGCTGCAAAAGTCTGTTTTAGAAAGCACTTTTAGAAATAGGCGGTATACTGGCATCATCCTGTCTACTGCGTATGTGTTTACGGGAAAATAATCGCTGAATGATGACTGAACTTAAAACAAGCGCCCCTAATAAAGTGAATACATTTTTCATACAATAGTTTTATTGGTTACGCAGTATGCGTTGCATTAATAATGAAAATTTATGCCACTGTCATGGAGTTATTTTTTCTTCGGCACGCAGTTCGGCACCGTCTTTCCACTTTTCTTTTTCGTTCCCTTCTGTTCATAATCTTTCCAACAAGGGTCATCTTTTTTTGCTGCTTTCTTAGCTTTTGCCATAACAATGTTTTGAAAAAGGGGGCAAAAATTATACGTTCTGAAATAGTAAATTTTGTTGACAGATGCCGTGCGGGGCAGGCTAAATATTGAACATGAAATGATTAACTGTAGTAAACATTGCTCATTCTATAGCAAATGTTCTACACCAGGTGAAGGGATTTTTTGGAGTAAACTAAACTGAGGTGTCTTTGGTATTCTTTATCAGTTGAATACCGGTGAAGAAAAAAATTGCTCCCAATACGCAGAAGGTGACAATGAGCTTCACATTTCCACCAGATTTGCTGCTTACAAAGTTAATCGCGGCAGCTATTAATCCTGCTATTCCCAACACGGTAAGTATTATCCCGAACATTTTCTTTTCCATAGTAATGCCTTTGCAAACGCCGCGCCGCGTACCGTGAATGGCGGGCGCCCTTAGCTGTAACTTTTACGCTGTCGCTGAAAAAAGATCGGCTAATGCCATCTCTTCTAATACTTTTCTACCAGGTTGTTGATTGTCAGCGGAACTCCATTTAATCAGGCGTATCATTCCAATGCTGATTTCTATCCCGGTAATCGTTCCATCATCAAAGCAGCAACAACCGCTATTAAAATACGCAGGCTTATATGCAGTAAAATCCGGAATGATTTGTCCATCGGTTTTGCGTCGTGAAATTTCTGTTTCCAATTTCACAATAGTTGCTTGATCATTTTTTGCATGGGCCGCTGCAAGGTCTCTATATAACCGTTCTAAATGGGTGAGCGAGCAAAACACTGGTTGATGGGTATGCCCTGTTATCAGCAAAGTGTCACTGGTTCCTGCCACCCATTCATACATCAATTTGTTGTGTTCCGATTTTAGTTCATGATCGTAGGCAGGCGTATTAGGGTTTAGGCCAAGGTATGCCTGCACCGGCGCCCAAACATTTGCAATAAACCATTTGCTAAACCAGTTGCCATCACTCATGCTATCGCCCTGGTGGCCATGCGTTAAAAATATATTTATCGACTTGCCTTGTAGGGTTGTCTGAAGCAATGCAGCTTCGTACACTTTCAAGTCTGTGCCATAAAGTTGCTTGATGTACACAGAAGCAAGCGGGTCATTGTCCCACATCAGGTCGTGGTTGCCAAAAATCTTTGTGAGGCGTTTTGCCTGGACAAATAGAGCCTCTTTAGTAAAAGACGGGACATTGTTTTTTTTAACTGTGAGGAATAAATTTTCCCAAAGTTCTTCTACATCTCCAAGGGCAACCAGGTGAAAGTTTTGCTCGTAATAATAATCCAGCGCGGCCAGGTAATTAGTCTCAGCATTGGCGAAATCATCGGCGCCATCTTTACCGCCTTTATGCACGTCAGAAAAAATGATGAAGGAATCTTTTACCGGATCAAATTGAAGCACTGGACCACGTTTGCCCGGTTCGTCAATCAACTTTTTATAAAGAGATGTTAGGGCTTCATGCACACGTTCTTTCACCGGCCGCGAAGCATATTTGTCAGCCAATTTCATCACAGGTTTTCGAAACCATTTCTGAAGCAACTTCCGCATGCACACGATTTATATTGAAGGTAAGCGTTCAGCGGTTTGCTTATCGTTTTACCAACTAGTTTAAAGTGTACTGTAGAGCGAGCCTTACCCAACTTCTCTAAGATCGCTCCACCTGCTTGTATACTTTGGCGAGAGTAATTCCTGGCGCATTTTCCAATTTCTTTCCAAGCCAGATGCGGCAAACTTTACTATCTCATTGCGCATGCTGAAGTTGATGTTATCAATCTTTTCCATCAGCAGTTTTTCCATGCTGCAGCATTTTGCTTCAAACATGTTTTGCTGCACCGTATCATTCGGCACCAGTTTACTCAGAATAACACCGGCCTTTTCATATACCGTTCCTGCCTTGTACAATTGTGCCAGTAGATTTAGTGCGGGTTTGATCAATTCGTTGGTATTTGAGGTAGCCATCGGTAAGTTCATTTCAACAGTAATAGATTCGTTGGGCCTGTAAACGGCTCCTTAATCTTTTGCTTTTTCAATAACGAAAACCGTGATTTTACCAGCAGCACTTTTCTGCCGGCGCAATTTTTCTGCAGCCCTGCTAACATACATCGCTACGGCTTCCTTTACCGGCTCAATGTCTGTAAGTGGGCGACCAAAGCGACGCGTACACGACACCATTTTTTTCGTGGTGAGTTGTTCATCTAACCCAATGGCATGTATACCGTTCAGCTCTTTCACGAGGCGTACGCCTACTACTCCGCCAAGGTGTTTTCGGGCCCAATCTTCAGGAACGGATTTTAAGTCGAAGGCGGTGGTGTAGTTAAGGTTTTCAATTTTAATTGCAGACTGTTTGCCTACGCCCCAAATTTCTTTCACCGGCGTTCTTTTCAAAGCTGAATCAACTTTGCCCGGTGTATCTAATATCAACATGCAATGGCTCTTAGCTTTGTTGTCTTTGGCCAGCCTGTTGGCAATTTTAGCCAACGTTTTTGTAGGTGCTACGCCAATCGAAACGGGGATACCTGTCCAGCGGACAATGCGTTCTTTCATCTCTTTTACTACCTCATGTAATCCTTGCAAGGGAACCTGTTGCAGATCCACAAAGGCCTCATCAACCGAGTACATTTCTATACAGTTTTCGGGTAACATACTCTGCAAGGTTTCCATTACGCGGCGACTCATATCACCGTATAAATTGTAGTTGCTCGAAAACGCCCGAATACCATTTTGCTGAAGTAATCCTTTGCTTAGAAAAAAGGGCTGCGCCATCTTTACGCCCAGCAGTTTAGCTTCATCACTTCGCGAAATAATACATCCATCATTGTTGCTAAGCACAACCAAAGGCGTATCTACCAGGTGCGGTTGAAACAGCCGCTCACACGAACAATAAAAGTTGTTGCAGTCTACAATTGCTTTCATGAAAAGTTTATGACGAAGTAATGCAGTTTCGCATCTACCAGTAAAAGTGTATTTGCCTTTTAATTTTTTACTTTTTTTGACTTATCCTCACACCTCATGTATCACATACGTCACCACACCCCACACGCTAAACTCTGCAAACGGATCTACATCGATAGGCGCCAACTTATTGGTCTCCGGTATCAGCCTTATTTTATTGAACGTTTTCTCCACTCTGCGTACCAGCATTTCACCATTCAGCACGGCTATTACCACCTTTCCGTTGAAGTTGGTAATGCTGCGATCAACAATTAAAGCGTCTCCGCTAAATATGCCTGCACCCGTCATCGAATCGCCATTCATACGAAAGAAAAATGTGGCGGGCTTGTTACGGATCAACTGTTCGTTCAGGTCAATGCCGCGCTCCATGTACTCATCTGCCGGCGTGCTGAAGCCAGTTGCATTCGCACGGTGTACGTCGTGCTGGGTGAAATTTTTTGTGCCTTTAAAAAGGCTGTTGAATACTTCTCCTTCCATATCGTTAGTGTGTTTATTTGCTAATATATTTAGTAAAACTATGCCAAAAAGAAGCATCGGACGATGCTTCTGGGTAACTTTAATTTTTGATGAAGAGGCTTTATTGGTCTGATCAATTTGCATAAACAAGTACAGCATTGCATTGCGCAATTCTGTAACCGGATGCATGGCGGGATATGGCCATTGTCATTGTTCAAAGTTTTATTTCACATCAAAATCAACCACTACTTTTTCTGTGCGTGGATGCGACTGGCAGGTAAGTATAAAACCGCGTTCTATTTCTTCGGGCTCAAGCGCATAGTTTACGTCCATGTCTACTTCACCTTCCATCAGTTTTGCGCGGCAAGTGCTGCACACGCCGCCTTTGCAGGCAAACGGAAGATCTGCACCTAGTTTTAGTGCTGCATCCAGAATGCTCTCACCTTCAAATCCCAGCTCGAAATCAAAAGACGATCCATCTAGTTTAATGGTAACCTTACTTTTTACTTCGGATGATGAATAGGCATTCTTTACTGCTGCTACTTTTTTCTTGCTGCCACTGGCGGTAAAAAGTTCAAAGTGGATTTTCTTGCGATCAACATTTTTTTCCTCCAGGCTATCTTTCAGCGCAAAAATCATCTCTTCAGGGCCGCATAAAAAGAACTCGTCTGTAGCGTTTACATCAATCACTTTCTCCATTAAGTGAGCAGCTTTCTCTTTGTCAATTCTGCCGAAGTTAATGGGTGCATCCATCTTCTCCCTACTTAAAATGTGAACTACGCTAAAGCGGTTGATGAAGCGATTTTTCAGTGCGTCTAACTCCTCTTTAAAAATAATACTCTGCCTGTTCCGGTTGCCATAAACCAAAGTAAACTGGCTCGCTGGTTCAGTAAGTAAGGTTGTTTTGATAATGGATAAAATGGGCGTAATGCCACTGCCTGCAGCAAAAGCTACGTAGCTCTTTTTGTTGTTTTCTTGCAGATCTGTAAAAAACCTGCCGGTGGGTGGCATGGCTTCCAGCACATCACCTTTTTTAAGCTGCTCGTTGGCGTACTGCGAAAACACTCCCTGGTCAACTTTCTTAATCGCCACGCGGAGTTCGTTATCGAGTGGGCTACTGCAAACCGAATAGGAGCGACGTACTTCTTCACCATTTATTTTGGCGCGAACCGTTAGGGTTTGTCCGTGCTTATATATAAATTCTTCTTTCAAATTTTCAGGAACATCGAAACTGATGGAAACACATTCCGGCGTTTCGCGCTTAATATCTTTTATGGTTAAGGGGTGAAAATGAATTGACATTGTTGGGTTAATTTTTAAGGCCACTGATAAGAATAGTGATCATGTTTTTTTCCAGCGTAGCTGGATTTATTTTGTCTTTAGAACGATGCCACGACTCGATGCCTCCAATGGCGTGCAGTAAGATAAGTACAGCAGTAGGTGCGTCTATTTTTTTAATATCGCCCTTTGCTATTCCTGCTTCAATCAAGGCGGTTAATTGTTGGCGATAGGTTCTGCGTAGATTTCTATAGCTGGTTAAATGTGGTTCCGACAAATGGCGCCACTCTCGATCGCTCACAATTACCTGCTCATAGTCTTCTACCATTTGCCGGATGTGAAAGCGGAGCATTTTTTCAAGCTTTGCAATACTGGTATCAGCGGTGGCATTCATCGCTTCAATCTTGTTCATAAAGCTTTTAGCAACCTCGAAACAGATGGTGTGTAGCAATTCATTCTTGGAGGAAATATGGTTGTACAGGCTGGCAGCTTCTATACCAAGTTTCTCTGCCAAATCGCGCATGCTGGTAGCCTTGTATCCCTTTTCCTTAAATAACAAAGCGGCTTGTTCAATGATTACCTCCTTCCTTGATACATGTTGCTCAACTTTCATCCGCGCCATGCTGCAAATTTAAGCTAACAGGCGTTAGCATTCTACAACGCTCTTTTAGTTTACATCATCCATCCCACGTATAATCTGTCGTTACTTTCCATAGATATCCAGCTGAATGCTTTTTTTACTTTAGTTTCGCCCCCCGATAACAAACCTTAAAATATGTCTTTAGTTGTGGTCGGGTCAATGGCGTTTGATGCTATTGAAACTCCTTTTGGAAAATCTGATAAAATAATTGGTGGTGCGGGAACTTACATTGCGTGGAGTGCCAGCAATTTTTGTAAGCCTATCAAACAAATCTCAGTAGTTGGTGGCGACTTTCCACAAGAACAACTTGACTCCCTAACTGCACGCGGTGTGGACCTGGAAGGCGTTCAGATAAAGAAGGATGAAAAAACTTTCTTTTGGAGCGGCCGTTATCATATGGACATGAACACACGTGATACACTGGAAACGCAGCTGAATGTGTTAGAAAATTTTCAACCCGTAGTTCCTGAAAGTTTCCAGGATTGTGAGTTCCTGATGTTGGGTAACCTTGTGCCGGCGGTGCAGCGTAGTGTTATTCAACAAATGAGAACACGTCCAAAGCTGATTGTAATGGATACCATGAATTTCTGGATGGAAATAGCATTGGACGATCTAAAAGACGTGCTGACAATGGTTGATGTATTAATGGTAAACGATAGCGAGGCACGCGAATTAAGTCACGAATTTAGCCTGGTAAAAGCAGCGAAGAAGATTATGACCATGGGTCCAAAATACCTGATCATCAAAAAGGGAGAACATGGGGCTTTGCTGTTTCATAAAGACCATGTTTTCTTCGCACCTGCCCTGCCATTAGAAGAAGTATTTGATCCCACTGGCGCCGGCGATACGTTTGCAGGTGGTTTCATTGGCCATATTGCAAAAACAAAAGACATCTCTTTTGAAAACATGAAGACTGCTATCATCATGGGTAGTGCAATGGCTAGTTTTTGTGTAGAGAAGTTTGGGACACAACGCCTGACTGAAATTTCCAAAGAAGAAATTGATGCACGCCTTGACGAGTTCGTTCAACTAGTGAACTTTGATATTGACCTTGTTTAAAAGAGCGAAATAGATTTTTTAGAAAATGCCGGGTTCATTCCGGCATTTTTTTTACAAAAGTATTGTATTGATTAAGGCCCCTCGTTCATATCGCTACTTTAACCAGTCCTGCAGAAGAACAACGCTTAACGAGCTCATACTGATTACTACTATCCACCCGGTTATTTGCATCCATTCAGGATGCCTGTAGTTTTCCATCAGCCTTTTCTTGTACGACGCAACTAGTATTAACCCTAACGCAATGGGGAGAATTAGCCCATTGAGCGCACCGGCAAAAACCAGTACCTGAACCGGTTTGCCAACCGCAACAAAGATTACGGTAGAAGTAATGATGAGTGCAGCCGTAAGCAGTTTGTGATGCTTGTCTATCCAAGGATGAAAGGAGCGGAGAAAAGAAACAGAAGTATAGGCAGCTCCAACCACTGAAGTGATGGAGGCGGCCCAAATAACCACGCCAAAAAACCGGTAGCCGACATTTCCTGCCGCAAATTTAAATACTGAAGCAGGCGGATTTGAAGCATCCAGGTTTACGCCACTCATCACCACACCCAATGCTGCTAAAAATAAAATGCTCCGCATGAAGCCAGTCACGAGTATTCCCGTTACGGCACTTTGGTTTACCTGTCGTAAATGGTTTTGTCCTTTCATTCCGGCGTCTATCAGCCTATGTGCGCCTGCAAACGAAATGTAGCCGCCAACGGTTCCGCCCACAATGGTAACAATGGCTTTTGCATCAACCACATCAGGATTGAACGACTTGACAATTGCTTCGGCTATCGGCGGATGAGAGCTTATCGCAATGTACAGCGTCAGTAGTATCATTAAAATGCCGAGGACTTTTGTAAAAAGGTCCACCATACCGCCGGCATCTTTCATAGCAAAAATTAGTAGAGCAATTACACAACTGATGATTGCTCCATAGGCAGGCTTTAGCGATGTGAGCACATTGATACCCAATCCGGCGCCGGCAATGTTTCCGATGTTGAAAGCAATTCCACCAAGAACAATGAGAGCGGCAAGCAGGTAGCCAAGTCCTGGTAAAAGTTTATTAGACAAGTCTTGCGCTCTCAAGCCTGTCACGGTTAAAATTCTCCAGATGTTTAGCTGGGCAACAATGTCAAGCACTATCGTTATCAAGATGACGAACCCAAAACTTGCCGCCAGTTGTTCTGTGAAAACGGTAGTCTGTGTTAGAAAACCGGGCCCAATGGCAGAGGTAGCCATTAGAAAGGCGGCACCGGTAATTACTCCTTTTTTAGGGTTATTTGTAGACATAAGCAGCTTAAAAATAGTGAAGTTGAACCAGGGAAGTTGCGCGAACCATCCCGTTGCAAAACCATCTCAATGAAACGGGAATACCGGTAAAATAGCTACCGAGAACCAGTTGTTTTAATCAACAGGTAAAGATTGCAGTAGAATAAATTAGGGTCAAAAATCACATGTCAAAACTTATCTTCGCGCAATGGAAGAATTGTTGAGGCAAATTGAATCCTACAAGCAAGAAATGCACGAAACCACCGCAGCAACAGCGGATGAAGTGGAAGCATTCAGGATAAAATATTTGGGCACCAAAGGAATTGTAAAGGCGGTAATGGGCGAAATGAAAAATGTACCCGGCGATCAGCGGAAGGAGTTTGGGCAAATTTTGAATGCCTTTAAAATTTTCACAGAAGAAAAATACCAGTCGCTTAAGAATGCCATAGATCATGGCAACCAGGCGAGTAACCCGGCAATCGACTGGTCGCTACCTGGCGATCCCATACAGGTAGGCACCCGTCATCCCCTTACCATCGTGCGCAACCAGGTTGTCTCCATTTTTAAGAGAATAGGCTTCGCAGTTGCGGAAGGTCCTGAGATTGAAGATGACTGGCACAACTTTACCGCGTTAAACTTGCCGGAAAATCATCCGGCGCGTGACATGCAGGATACTTTCTACGTAAATCAACATCCTGACTTTCTACTGCGTACACATACGAGCAGTGTTCAGGCAAGAGTAATGGAAAAGCAAAAGCCACCTATCCGCATTGTTTGCCCGGGGAGAGTTTACCGCAATGAAACCATTAGTGCAAGGGCGCATTGTTTCTTTCACCAGCTCGAGGGATTGTACATAGATGATAACGTAAGCTTTGCTGACCTAAAGCAAACCTTGTACTTTTTTGTGCAGGAAATGTTTGGTAAAGATGTGAAGATCCGTTTTCGCCCCAGCTATTTTCCGTTTACTGAGCCAAGTGCCGAAATGGATATTAGCTGCACGGTTTGTGATGGAGCTGGATGTAGCCTCTGTAAGCATACCGGCTGGGTAGAAATTTTAGGTTGTGGAATGGTGCACCCAAAGTTGCTTGAGAATTTTAATATTGACCCTAACAAATACACTGGATTTGCGTGGGGAATGGGCATTGAACGTATCTGTCAATTGAAGTATCGGGTGAATGATTTGCGTTTATATTCACAGAACGATATCAGGTTCTTAACACAATACACCGGAGCTTTACAAACGTAAATTCTCCGGCAATATCATCTGGCATTGCAGCCGAATCCACCCACCTATTTGCAATAAAATTTTAGTACAGAAAGAAAAAGGCACAATTATGGTGTTCTTTAAACCTTCCTTCTGTTCCATTGTTTCAGAAGCATTAAAGTTTAAAATAAGTACAGATTTTTATGTTAGCTATTATCATTTTCTTTTTCGCCCATTGGTTTTTATCCTTATTCTTCCACACGTTCTTTTTGCACAGGTACGCTTCTCACCAGATGTATACTACAAGCAAAACATGGGAGAAGGTGTTTTATTTTCTTACGTTTTTTACACAGGGTTCATCGTTTTTGGTGCCACGGGCGTACGCGGTAATGCATCGTATGCACCACGCGTACAGTGATACTGAGAAGGATCCGCATTCTCCTCATTTCTTTAAAGACGTTTGGCACATGATGCTGCATACCGCAAAAATCTACCAGGCCTTTATAGATAACAGGAACTTGCCTGATGCCCAGTTTAGAAAAGATTACCTACCTATTTGGGACAAACTTGACCGGATAGGTTATAGCAACATTACCCGCATTTTGTTCGGAGCTGCCTACGTTACTTTCTACATCGTTTTTGCGCCTTCTTTATGGTGGTATTTGTTACTGCCTATTCACTTCCTGATGGGGCCAATTCAAGGTGCGATCGTAAACTGGTTTGGTCATAAACTAGGATATGCGAACTACAATAATGGCGACCATTCAAAAAACTCTACTCCGCTGGGTATTTTACTGATGGGCGAATTGTTCCAGAACAATCACCACCATGCTAAGGATAACGCAAATTTTGCCCGCAAGTGGTTCGAGTTTGATCCAACTTATGTAATTATGCGTGCTTTCAATTTTGTTGGAATTATTCGATTGAAATAGCGCTTCTATGAATAATCAAAGCCTCTGCTATCGTTGATGGCAGAGGCTTTTTTGTTAAGCTTTCCTCCTCAAAACACAAACCATTACAGTGGATTAAACCATCGTATCATCAAGTTTCAAAAGCATTTGAAAAGCGCTATTGCGCAATTGCTTTTGATTTTACCTATTGATAATGTTCCTAACCGCACTCTTCTGAAAACCTTTTTAGCTCGAGCCGCGTGGCTTTTTTATTGCGCCAGGACTACACCCGCTTCTTTTGAAAACTGGTATGCATGTTTTCAAATGTCTTCGCTACGCTCGACACGGAACCGGCTGATGTCCTTCTGCAATAACTGTTATCAGGAGCGAATAATAACTCTCAATCGTGCAAGTTCAGTTTCGCTGAATATTTTAATTAATGATTTGGATGTGCGCCTGTCATTAGTCTGCCCCATAAAAAAGCCGGACTATTGCTAGCCCGGCCTTCGGTGGAATTTCTAATACAATCTTAATCTCTACTGCCCAGCTTACTCAACAGTCGCAGTATTTCAATGTATAACCATACGATGGTAACCATTAATCCAAATGCACAATACCACTCCATGTGTTTGGGAGCGCCCATTTCTGCACCTTTTTCAATCATGTCAAAATCCAGGATAAGGTTAAGTGCTGCAATAGCAATCACAAACAAACTGAAGCCGATGCCCATAATGCCGCCTTCGTGCAAAAACGGAATATCTATACCAAAGAAACGAAGGCCCATAGCAATCAGGTAGAATATAGCAATACCAGCTGTTGCAGTAAATATGATTGATTTAAAACGTTCAGTAGCCTTAATCACTTTAAAGTTGTACAGCAAAAACATAGCAATGGCAGTGCCGAATGTAAGTGATACAGCCTGCATGATTATTCCAGGATAGGTTTCTTTAAACGCATCATTTATGATGGCAGATAGCGCGCCTATGAACAGACCTTCAACCAAACCGTATAACGGTGCAAGTACAGGTGCAAGGTTTTGTTTGAACGAAATAATAAGCGCTAAAATGAAACCGCCAATCATTCCGCCCCACATATAGGGCATTACATTTTGGCCCTGGTAATACAAGTGCCACACGTAAGCGGCAGAAGCAAGGACCATCAGGAAAAGAAAACCAAACTTGTTGATTGCGCCACCAGCAGTCATGGTTTCTTCCTGCGTATTGGAAATAGATTTCGAGAAAATCTTCTCGTTTAAAGTTGGGTTTCCCGATTTAAATAGGTTCATGTTGTTTATGTTTTAGTGTATACAAACACAAGGACAAATATAGTTCAGCACTGTTACCCTTTGCGGTAAAATATCTATAAAGCTTAGGTTCGCAAGCTGGTAATTGCCAATTTGAATAATGTGAATTCTCGAAGACGAATGGCTGTACTACCCTGTTATTTTACAAATAATCACTTATGCGATGCCATACCTTCGTATCTTGAACGGCCCTTAAATTTATCAAATGAATCGTACAGAAGAATTACTTCAGGAAGTAGTAATAAAGTTCGCCGGCGATAGCGGCGACGGTATGCAATTAACTGGTAGTCAGTTTACCAATAGTACAGCAATGTTGGGAATTGATCTCGCCACTTTCCCAGATTTTCCCGCCGAAATTCGTGCACCAATAGGAACCCTTCCGGGTGTTAGTGGCTTTCAGTTGCGCTTTAGTAGCGACAGAATTTATACGCCGGGCGATGATTGTGATGTGCTGGTGGCAATGAATGCGGCTGCTTTAAAAGTTAACTTGAAAGGGCTGAAGAAGAGCGGTAGAATTATTGCAAACACCGATGGTTTTGACGCGAAAAATTTACGCCTTGCCAACTATCCTGACGGCGTTAATCCATTGGAAGACGGTAGCCTCACCAACTACGAGCTAATTAAAATAGATGTTACCAAGCTGACACGCGAGGCGCTGAAGGAATATGAAATGGGCACTAAGGAAAAGGATCGTGCGAAGAACATGTTTGTACTTGGCTTTTTGTATTGGATGTACAACCGCGACATGGACAACACGATTGGTTTTCTGAATGAGAAATTTGGTAAGAAGGATACGATTCTGCAAAGCAATATAAAAGCGCTGCAAGCTGGTTACAACTATGGTGATACCACCGAAGCATTTACCAGCCGTTATAAGGTAGAAAAGGCCAAGATGCCCCCCGGTCAGTACCGCAGCATTATGGGTAACCAGGCAGTGAGTTATGGATTAATTGCTGCAAGCAAAAAAAGTGGGTTGAAGTTATTCCTTGGATCTTACCCCATTACACCGGCCTCCGACATACTACACGAGCTGAGCCGTCACAAGGCATTTGGCGTAAAAACTTTCCAGGCGGAAGATGAGATTGCAGCCATTACTTCGGCTATAGGCGCCAGTTATGGTGGATTGTTGGGCTTAACCACAACTTCTGGTCCCGGCATGGCGCTAAAAGCTGAGGCAATGGGCCTTGCGGTAATGCTGGAAATACCTTTGTTGATTATAAATATTCAACGTGGCGGACCATCTACCGGTTTGCCCACAAAGACTGAACAAAGCGATTTGCTGCAGGCTTACTACGGTAGAAATGGGGAGTGCCCTATGCCTGTGATTTCCGCATCTACCCCCAGCGATTGTTTTAACGCTGTGTTCGAAGCAGTAAGGATATCGGTGCAGCACATGACCCCGGTAATCTTTTTAAGTGATGGCTACATAGCCAATGGTGCTGAGCCATGGAGGTTTCCGAAAACGGAAGACCTGCCTGAGATAAAAATTGAGTTTAAAACACAACTGGGTGCTTCTGAAGAGAAGTTTATGCCTTACGTCCGCGATGAAAAATTGGTTCGTCCATGGGCCATACCTGGTACGGCTGGCTTTGAACATAGGGTAGGAGGACTGGAGAAACAAAACGTAACGGGCAACATTAGTTACGATCCGGATAACCACCAGCTGATGGTGAAAATAAGGGAAGAAAAAGTAGAGAAGATTGCAGATTATATTCCCGAGCAAAAGCTTGACAGTGGCCCTGAAAAGGGAAAGGTATTAGTAATTGGTTGGGGGAGTACCTACGGTGCCATCAAAAGTGCGGTAGCCGAATTGCAGGCGCAGGGTATAGAAGTTTCGCATGCACATCTCCGCTACATAAGGCCTTTCCCTAAAAACCTTGGCGACATCATTAAGAACTTTGAACAAGTGCTGATACCTGAGATCAACAATGGACAGCTTATAAAAATCATTCGTGATAAATACATGGTAGATGCAAAAGGCTACAATAAGATCATGGGTATTCCTATTACGAAAGGCGAATTGGTAGACGAGGTTAAGAAGATGATCGCAGTATAAATTTATCGGGCATTTTATAACTAGGGGCAGCTTCGGCTGTCCTTTTTTATTGAATAGCACTCAGGGAATGGGAGATATTCTTTATGTCAGAAGCAGATTTACTAATAAGTTTGAATTGCTGCGCAATGGATTGTACTTCAAATAACTCCCCTTTGGTAGGCGTGTCTTCAAGTCCTTCATCCATTTCTTTCAATCTTTGCTGCAGTAGTTCCCGGGTGTGCCCGTGCAATAGTTCCAGCCCAACTGGGTTCAGAGCTGAATTTTCATCAACCTTACCGTTCAAAGAGTGAATGATTTGGTTGAGCAATTTTTCAATTTCGGTGGAAGCTTTCTTCAATGGGTGGGCTGGTGGCAAATGCATATCCTCATCAATATAAAAACCGAGTGTAGCAATGTACGATACCAAAAACTGGAGGAGTACTACGAAGCGCTGCAAAGTTTCTGTACTCGTTTGCTGGTGTTTTGGCTCGTTTAGCATTCGGTTAAAGGCATCTGAAACATTGGCCAATGCGATGAATGCATCTTTACGTGCAAGCCGCCGATCAAGCGCCATCAGTCCGCTACCTAATCCTACGGTGGTTTTGGTAAAATAGTTCTTCACCTTTTCTACTGCTTTTACCAGCAGCGGGTGTATTTTATTTTTCTCCCACGAAGGAAAAAGAAGAAAGCTTGCAGCAAAGGCAATGATTGATCCGATCGCTGTATCGAGCACCCTATCTTTTAATAGGCCGGTAAAATTTTGCGGATGCAAGATGGAAAAGAAAATCAGGATGTAGGGTGTCATCAGTAATACACTCAGGAAATAATTTGTACGCATGAAGCTAAAATTGGCAGCCATTAAAATTACCATGATGACTAAAAGCGCCGCCTGATTTTGAATAATAGCCAAAATGCCTAACCCGATGAGCACGCCCGCTACGGTACCAAAAAGCCTGTCGCGGTTTCTTTTCTTTGAGAGACTATAAGCCGGTTTTAGAATGACAAGAATGGTGAGTAAAATCCAATAGGCATGGCCGATGTTGAAAGCAATGCCCACAATAAAACCTGTTACCAAGGCAATCGTTACCCGTACAGAGTGCCGGAAAATATCTGATTTAAAAGTAAGATTGTCCCATAGTTCTCGCCAGGCAATTGGCTGCTGCGACAGAAAAGCGTTTGTATCGCGTCGCCCATATTTCTTGCCTGTTTCACTATCCGGCTTTCCTTTACAGATGTTTTGCCCAATTGTTTGTACGTCCTCAATAATGTCTTCAATATTTTGAAACGTGCGTTGCAAGCTAATGAAAACATCTAGGTTAGCCGCTTCAAGCTGTTGTTGTCGCAGTTGTTCAAACCGCTTAAAGGTTTCACTAAATTTTTCAATTACAAGAGTCATTTCCTTTACCGCCTTACCCGATTTAATGGCAAAACCGATATGCTCCAGTTGGTGGGCAATGCCCTCAATCACCTCCTGTAAATCTTTTAGTAAACCTGTTTCATCAAAGTGTTGGTGTAAATCGCGGTAACGTGAATAAGAAGTAATGAGCTTTTCAAATACATCGTTCATGTGAATGAAAGTGATGAGCAACAGCCTTCCCTGCGGGGTAGATTCCTTTACGATGGCGCGCGTTTTCAAAAGGATTTCGCGCAGTACCGCTTGCTTTTCCTGGATAGAAGATTGCTCTTGAAGAAGGGTTTGATACACTTTGGCGTAATCTACTTTTTCATCATATAGCCTAGCACGTGTGTGCAGGTAAGTTGCAATATGCTGAAACCACTCGCCCATACTTTGTTGGGCCAGCTTATAGGGCCTGAATGAATACAGCAATAAACTAAAACACAGGTACCAAATGCCGCCACCGGCCAGCAATACCGCATGCTGTAGCGTAGGTAAATTCGGCTGCACAGTATTATCTACCTGCAGTATCAGCACCACCAATGCTGAGATACCAATACCGCCCGGCCTTGCTCCAAAAACGCCCAACATAGAAAATAACATGGCAGAGAGAGCTATCAGTATTGCGGTAATTACCGTGTAATCGTGGACTACATTGGTAAGCAGGCTCATCACAAAAATTGCTCCTATGCAGGCTACCATTCCATTTCGGCGGTGATGAACCGGCCCTGGATTATCGGTAATGCTGACGCATAAAGCACCCAAACTCATTAGCACACCAAACTGAAACAAATTGAAATAACTCATTAAGAAGGCTGGAATAAGTATACCTGCCGTCATACGCAGCCCTTCAGTAAAGTAGTGGCTGTTAATAAAGTTTCTATATTGTTTTACATAGTCCATCACTATTTATGGTGCCGTGGTTTGGATGAGTGGATTGAAATTATTGTGCCTTCAGGTGGCAAGCAGCGGTATAAAAAAGGAGAAGGTAAACCTTCTCCAAGCTGCAAATAATTAAATGAAAATTTATCCAGCTTAACGTCTTCTTTCCCTTCCAAGTGTAATGCCGCCTTTTATCGTAAAAGTCATATAAGAATCCATGCTAGATGAATTTCCACGTGTTACGCCCGGCATAGGTTCGCCATTCCTTTTACCCAGGTACAGTGCATTTGCCTGTGCCGCCTGTATTGGGCTCAGATACTTGTCAAACAGCGCCCGGTCAATATAGTTTGTGCTTACATCATCCAGGTAGTCGGTAAATAAAAACCGGTGCATCGCCTCTACCCGCACATTAAACATTGAGCTGATCTCGTATTTCAACCCAAAACCAAATGGCACATTCGCTTGGGACAAACGATACATTTCACGATCCTTGTATTCAGCAAATCCCTGTCCTTCGGTCCGCAATGGTTGCAGATCGATCACCCGTCCATTTATGTTTCCCTGCGGTTTAAATTTAAACCATCCCAGCCCCGCCATGATGTAAGGTGAAAGTGTTGACGGTTCTTTTTCGAAGAGGCGTAAAGGATGAAACTCGCCTACCATAGCCGCTTCAGTAATGGTTGAAAAGAAGTTTAAATTCCGATCGTATCGTAGCATTGTATTGCTGGCAGTTGCACCTTCCAGCACCTGGTCCGATCCTCTAACCGAGCCTAGCGTAAACTCGAGCCTTACACCCACAAAATCCTGGTACATTCCTCCAAAATAAGCAGTGGTACTCATTTGCGTGTATTTGCCGTTTAAATCGTTTAGGTACAAACCACCTTTGCCCTTAGGGCCACCAATGTCAGTAATCGAGTTCATACCACCTGCACCGCCTCCAAATTCAAAGACCCAATCCTTATCGTAATATTTATCATTGTAATAATAGTACTGGCTAAAAACCGAATTGCTGCACAACGCGGCAAAAGCAAACAGGTAGAGTTTAATATTTTTCATAAGCGGTGGTTAACAGGTCAATTTTACAGAAAGAAAAAATTAGGGTGCGCTGGTATTTCTAGGTGCTTTATCTACAAATGTGTTATAATACCGACATACAGGCTTAAGACCACATTCGGGGCACTTAGGGTTGCGGGCAACACAAATATATCGGCCATGTAAAATGAGCCAATGATGTGCTATGTGAATTAGCTCCTTCGGCAGGTGCTTTACCAGCTGCTTTTCGGTTGCGAGAGGCGTGGTAGCTTTTGTGGTTAGGCCAATGCGGGCCGATACGCGAAACACATGCGTATCTACCGCCATGTGCGGTTGATTGTCTATTACAGATGTAATCACGTGTGCTGTCTTTCTTCCCACACCCGGCAATTCTATTAACTCATCCACTGTTAGGGGTACTTCGCCGTTGTGTTTTTCTACCAACAGCTTAGCCATGCCCATTAAATGGCGGGTCTTATTACCGGGAAAAGAAATGCTTTTGATCAGGTAGAAAAGATCATCATACTCAGCCTCTGCCAGCTTAAAAGAGGTGGGATATTTTTGAAACAGTGCTGGGGTAGTCAGGTTCACCCGCTTGTCAGTACACTGAGCAGATAAGATGACCGCAACTAATAATTGGTAAGGATTTTCGAACGTGAGCTCCGTTTCTGCGTCAGGAGCGTGTTGCTGAAAGTAGCTAATAACAAACCGGTACCTTTCACTCTTTGTCATACAAAAAGCGAAGATACCGGTTTTGATGTTTTTGAAAGCAGTGGGTAGTCTATACTACTTCAGCTGATGAGCGGGCATAATTGAGAATGGCCATTACCGATTGTGGTCTCGGACTTTCAACCAGCGTGTCAAGTCGTGTTAAGTAATTCGTCAATACGTCAAACTTCTCCTTAAGGGCCCAATCTGTGTGCAATTCCTTCTCAATAAGCGCCGAACGTTCTTTTGAGGTTTCCTTATACAAGTATTGTAGCAGGTCCTCGGTGGTGTAATTTGGCATAAATAAATTAAGAAGTTTATAATCTGTTTTTCTATCCAGTTACACTAAAACGGCAGGCGGTGAAGATTATTGTTGACCTGTCTTAAAATTTTCTGCTTGTTTTTCGTCGATGATAAACACTTGCTCTTCAGGTTTTTTCAGGTAAAAATTCTCCCTGGCAAACTTCTCCAGCGCAGCCGGATTGTTTTGCAGTTCTGAAAGTTCCTTTTGGGTGGTTTGTATTTCTTTTTCGTAATACGCCGTGCTCGTTTCCAGCTTTTGCAATTCTTTCTTACGTTCACGCTGGGTAAAAAGGTCGTTCCGGTCAAAAAAGCAAATCCATACTACAAACACAACCACCGAAATGAAATACTTATTGCGGAGCAATTTTAAAAAAACAGGGAGGTTTTGCATACAAACTAAAATCGGTGACTATAAAACTAAATTGTTTACAGTCACCGATGCACTTAAGTGGAAAAGTTATTACTTACCGAAACGGATTTTACCTCTTGGGAATATCGCCGTCTCCGCCAGCATTTCTTCAATTCTTATCAGTTGATTGTATTTAGCTACGCGATCGGTACGGCTGGCACTACCGGTTTTTATCTGGCCGCAGTTTAATGCTACCGCAAGATCAGCAATGGTCGTGTCTTCTGTTTCGCCGCTGCGGTGGCTCATAATGGTATTATAGCCATTTTGCTGTGCCAACTGAACCGCATTAATGGTTTCGGTTAGCGTACCTATCTGGTTCACCTTTATTAAAATGCTGTTGGCTACACCTTCATCAATTCCTCTTTGCAAAATTTTAGTATTGGTCACAAACAAATCGTCACCTACCAATTGCACTTTTTTGCCCAAAGCATCCGTAAGCTTTTTCCAGCCTTCCCAATCTTCTTCCGCCATGCCATCTTCTATGCTGATGATCGGGTATTTGTTCGCCCACTCTACCCAGTAATTCACCATTTCATCTATGCCATATTTCTTGCCATCGCTTTTATGAAAATGGTACACTTTTTCATCCGCCTTCCACATCTCACTCGATGCTGCGTCCAAGGCAATGCCAATTTGTTCCCCGGCTTTATAACCTGCAGCTTCAATCGCCATCAAGACCGTTTCAATTGCCTCTTCATTGCTTTGAATATTTGGAGCAAAGCCACCTTCGTCACCCACATTGGTGCTGTAGCCTTTCTTCTTCAGTACAGTTTTTAGGTGATGAAAAATTTCAACACCCCAGCGCAAACCTTCACTAAAGGTTTCCGCGCCTACAGGCACAATCATAAATTCCTGGTAGTCTATTTTATTGTCGGCATGTGCTCCTCCGTTCAAAATATTCAGCATGGGCATAGGTAGCACGGTAGCATTTACCCCACCCAAATACCTGAACAAGGGCAGTTCACTTTCCTGCGCAGCAGCTTTGGCTACCGCCATACTTACCGCCAGCATGGCATTGGCACCAAACCTACTTTTGTTCTCTGTGCCATCCAGTTCAATCAGCATTTTGTCAATGCCGGGTTGATCGTTTACCGGCCAGCCTAAAAGCGGATCAGCAATGTGTTCATTTACATTTTTCACTGCATTCAGCACCCCTTTGCCCATGTACACTTTTTTATCATCATCACGCAATTCTACCGCTTCGTGAATGCCCGTGCTGGCGCCACTTGGCACGGCTGCACGTCCTATAGTACCGCTGTCAGTTATTACGTCTACTTCTACGGTTGGGTTTCCGCGGCTGTCTAATATTTGCCGCGCATGAATGTCTGAAATGTAGCTCATGTAATGTTGGTTTTTTGTAGTTATGTACCGAGCGGCAAAGCTATCGATTTAGCTTTTCTTGCGTCGCACTCTTGTACAATTAAATCTTTGGGCAGCAATTCGTTTCAAATAACAGGAACTTTTCTTTTGGGGTAGTGGTGCAATATCTACACTGCCGTAGTTGTTAAGCTTCTAAAAATGTCCTCCAAACTTCCACCCTCCGTTTGCAGCGATACAATATTCAGGTTGTGTTTCAGCGCAAGTTCAAGCAGCTGCTTACGCATATTGTTCTCGTCGGCAGACTCTATTCTCCAGGTATACTCGTCCGTTTTTTCTACCACTTCTGCACCCTGTAAAGACTTTAACCATCCCAGTTGTACTGCTTCTCTAAAACTTACTTTGATGGTGCTGTTCGCCGAACGCTGTTGCAGGTTTGCAATCGTATCATTTGCCACTAGCACACCTTTATTAATAATGATGACGCGGTCGCAAATGGCCTGTACTTCCTGCAAAATGTGCGATGAAAAAAGCACCGTCTTATTGCGCCCTTGTTCTTTAATTACTTTTCTTATTTCAATAATTTGATTGGGGTCAAGGCCGGTAGTGGGCTCGTCTAATATTAAAACTTCCGGCTGATGAATGAGTGCGGCCGCCAAGCCTACCCTTTGCTTATATCCTTTTGATAATTGCCCAACTTTTTTACGTTGTTCCACCTGTAATCCGGTTAGCTCCACCACATCTGCAATGGCAGATTTCAAATTTTTTATTTCGTGTACACCGCCAATAAAGTCAAGGTATTCCTTTACATACATGTCAAAATACAGCGGGTTGGCTTCGGGTAGGTAACCAATCTTTCTCTTAGCTGCTATCGGATCATCTGCTACATTAATTCCGCTTACTATGGCGGTGCCAGCATCTGGCGCCAGGTAGCGGGTAATCATCTTCATGGTCGTGGATTTGCCCGCTCCATTCGGCCCCAGAAATCCAACAATCTCTCCCTTACTTACCGAAAAAGAGATGTTGTTTACCGCCTTTTGTTCACCATAAGTTTTAAGTAGCTCCGTTACAACAATAGACATTCACTTAAATTAAAAAAATCATGAAAAATAAAAAAGGCCAGCAAGCATTCGGGTGCAAACATACAATAGATGTTCACGGTAAAACTCCACGTCGCATTTAATGCACAATTGCTCACCAATCGAGTCGCACTGCTTTTCTCAACCACGTTATCACTTGAAGCATGCACTGTGAAATCTAAAACATGTCATCCGCTTCTCCTGCAAACTGTGCGCTATAATCTTTGGCAGAGGTGTGCAGTTTCCTTAGGTTTGTTTTCAAAGAAACTTATCTATGTCTTTTCCAAACCAAATAACAACACTGGAGCAATACAAGGTAGCCTACGAGCAAAGTGTAACTGACCCTGAAGCCTTTTGGGGGAACATTGCCGAACATTTTACCTGGCGTAAAAAATGGGACACCGTACTCAACTGGAATTTTGAAGAGCCGAAAATTGAGTGGTTCAAAGGGGCCAAACTAAACATAACTGAAAACTGTCTCGACAGGCATCTTGCAGATAAAGGTGAGCAGCCTGCTTTACTTTGGGAACCCAACGATCCGGAACATCATGACCGCGTTTTTACTTACAACCGGTTGTATGAAAATGTTTGTAAGTTTTGCCACGTACTCGAGCACAATGGTGTAAAAAAAGGTGACCGGGTACTTATCTATATGCCTATGCTTCCCAGGCTTGCCATAGCGGTTTTGGCTTGTGCACGAATGGGTGCCATCCATAGCGTGGTATTTGGAGGTTTTAGCGCACAAAGTATTTCAGACCGCTTACGCGACGCAAAAGCTGAATTCATCATTACCAGCGATGGCGCTTTCCGCGGCCAAAAAGATATTCCATTGAAGAGTATTATTGATGATGCATTGATAGGAGTAGATTTTGTGAAGCGCGTAATTGTAGCCACCCGCACCCGCATACCGGTGAGTATGATTAAAGGTCGTGATGTGTGGTGGGAAGATGAATTTGAGAAAGTAGAAAACCAGGGCCTTAGCGATTACCCAGCGGCGGAGATGGATGCAGAAGACCCGCTGTTCATATTGTATACATCTGGCTCCACCGGCAAACCTAAAGGAGTGGTTCATACTTGTGGCGGCTACATGGTTTACACCAACTATTCGTTCATCAACACCTTCCAATACCAGCCAGGTGATGTGCATTTTTGTACGGCAGATATTGGCTGGATTACCGGTCACAGCTACATTATTTACGGTCCGCTAAGTGCCGGGGCTACCTCCTTAATGTTTGAGGGTTTGCCCACCTGGCCCGATGCCGGACGACTGTGGCAAATCATAGAAAAATTCAAAGTAAATATTTTGTACACCGCGCCAACCGCCATCAGGAGCCTGATGAGCTATGGCAAAGATCATCTGAATGGAAAAGACCTGAGCAGTCTGAAAATACTTGGTACAGTTGGCGAGCCGATCAATGAAGAAGCGTGGCATTGGTACGATGAGAATGTAGGTAAGAACAACTGCCCTATAGTAGACACCTGGTGGCAAACCGAAACGGGTGGAGTTTTGATAAGCAACCTTGCAGGTGTTACTCCTTCTAAACCCGGATGGGCAACGCTGCCATTACCCGGTGTACAACCTGTTTTAATGGATGAAAAGGGAGAGGAGATCACCACGCCTGAAGCGTCCGGAAATTTGTGTATTAAGTTCCCTTGGCCAGGTATGATACGTACCACTTACGGAGACCATGAGCGTTGTCGTACCTCGTATTTTACGGCCTATCCCGGTTTATACTTTACGGGTGATGGTGCTTTGCGCAATGATAAGGGAGAGTATAAAATAACGGGCAGAGTTGATGACGTACTGAATGTAAGCGGACATAGGATTGGTACCGCAGAAGTTGAAAATGCCATCAACATGCACGCTGGCGTAGTAGAAAGTGCTGTAGTCGGATACCCACACGAAGTAAAAGGGCAAGGCATCTATGCTTACGTTATTCTGTCGGGCCGTCACCTCGATGAAGAACACACCCGCAAGGATATTCATATGACCGTTTCCCGTATTATCGGTGCCATTGCCAAGCCGGATAAAATCCAGTTTGTCACCAATCTACCGAAGACCCGCAGTGGTAAAATTATGCGCCGCATCCTGCGCAAAATTGCAGAGAATGAAAAGAGCGATTTTGGCGATACTTCTACATTACTTGATCCAGGAGTTGTTGAGGAGATAGTAAAGGGAAGCTTTTAGCTAAGGTTGTTTTGTATCAGCTTTAAACGGTTTTTGATAGGGTAAGTAAAACTATTTTTGAATCTAAAGAAAGTCAACGACTAATTAATGTTTTTTTAAGCAGCGATTATCTTTCCACAGTTGTCAAGTTTTAGGTTTTTGTAAACATTTCCGGTAACATTGCAACTCTTTTAATTAAATCAAAACACATGAGAAAATTCGCCCTATTGTTTTTTTTCGCAGCATTGATAGGTGTGCAGCTGCTGGCACAAACCCGTCCCTTAACGGGCAAGATAACTGACGAAACAGGTAGCCCACTAATAGGAGCAACTGTGTCGGTGGTCGCCTCATCTAGAGCTACTACAACAACGAATGCTTTAGGTGTTTTTACGCTAGCAGTTCCTTCTAATGCTAAGCAGCTTGAGGTTACTTACGTTGGTTATGTAACACAACGTGTCTCTGTAACATCTGCAGGCACCATGAGTGTAAAAATGGTTCCAGCGACAGGTAGTTTAGGAGATGTGGTGGTAACAGGTTACACCAGGGAAAAGAAAACTCAATTTGCCGGAGCAGCATCTGCTATTAGCACAAAGGCGGTTGAAATGACTGCTCAGGGTTCTTTTGACCAGGCACTTCAAGGCCGTGCACCCGGTGTGTTAGTAAACTCTGGATCGGGTCAGCCTGGTTCCAGCCCAAACATTGTTATTCGCGGTGTTCAGTCATTGCAAGGTTCTTCTCAACCTCTTTATATTTTAGACGGTATACCAATGCCTGCTGCCGATTTCCAAACAATTAACCCGAACGATTTCGAATCGATTACCGTTTTGAAAGATGCGGCCGCTGCAGCACTTTATGGAGCACGTGCAGGTACGGGAGTTATCGTTATCACAACCAAAAAAGGTAAGGCAGGTGCTACCAACTTCACATTTAGCAGCCAGGTTGGTTTTACCCAAGCTCCTAACCTGAATAACTTCGACTTAATGAGCACCCGTGAGATTCTTCAGTATGAAGAATTTATGGGTTTGGCAGGAAGTTCAAATAATGTTCCGGGTTGGATCTATTCTAAGCGTAATCCTTCCTATACTACTTTGCCTGCGACTTCAGCTACGCCTTTTGCGCCCAGCCAGGCTCGCTACGATTTTATGCTTGACAGTATTGGTAACATCGATAACAATTGGCAGGATATCTTCTTTAGAAGAGGTTTGTCTCAGCAATATGACATCAGTATGAGAGCGGGTAGCGAAAAAACCCGGGTATTTATGTCTGCTGGTGTATTTAACCAGGAAGGTACTGACTTAAAATCTTCATTGAAGCGTTATACAATGAGGGTTAACCTGGATCATACTTCTAACAAATTCTTTACCTCGCTTACCAGCACGGCCGGTTATTCTCAAACTGGATTAAGTGAAGGTGAGTGGTTAGGTAATAGTCCCCGCAATCCATTTCAAATGGCATTTCGTGCAAAACCTTATGAAATTCCATTCAATCCAGATGGTTCGTTCAGGTTTGGAGCAAATACCACATTGAACCTAAGACAGGTGGGTAACTTGCTCGAAGGCATCGAGAATACAACTCAAATCTTCAACCAGGTAAAATTGAACGCTGGTTTAACGGTAGGATATCGCTTGTTCCCCACCCTGACAATTAAGAATGTATTGGGTACAGATATCCGGAGTGAGTATAGCCGTCGTTTTGTTAACCCAAATTCCTACATCGGAATATTGCAGCAGTTTGTAGATACTTCAGTAACCTTCAATGCTGGTACCAACCAGGAAGGTTACAGACTCGTTTCACAATTTGTAAATACAACCAGCCTGGTCTACAACGAGCGTTTTGCTGACAAGCACGATGTAGAAGTAGGTGGTTATTTTGAGACCGTAAAAGGTGAGCAACAAGGTTTAGGTTTCCAAATGTGGAGATTAGATCCTCGGTTAGGAGCCACCGGACAGGGTTCAGGTGCATTGCCAACTAACGGTGCTACTACAGTACCACAGTATGCCAGTAGTGCCCGTTCCGGTTTTGGTATCCGCTCTTTCTTCGGAACAGCAAGGTACACCTACAACAACAAGTATACTTTGAGTGCTGCAGCTAGGCAGGATGGTACCAACCGTATCCTAAAGGAAGACAACCGTCAAATCTTTACATGGTCTACCGGTTTCACCTGGAATGCTATGCAAGAAGGTTTCATGAAAAAGCAGGGATTATTATCTAACCTGGTTGTACGCCTTTCTTATGGAGTAGTACCAAGTATAAACTCCATTGCTACGGGATCTTACGGATTTTCAGGAGGCCAAACTGCAATTACCAATTTTCTTGGACCACAATTGCCAACTTTTGGAGGAACTAACTATGCAGGAAGTGGAGTTGCAGGTTTGGTGCCTTCAAATGCAGGTAATCCTGATCTGAAGATTGAAATGGTACACAAGACCAATATCGGTGTAGATTTTGCTATGTGGAAAAATCGGGCAAGGTTCACCGTTGATATATACAAAAACAAAACTGTAGACTTGTTCGTTCAAAACCCATTGTCTTCCCCAACAGGGTTTGGAGGTGGAACTCAGATTATTAACGCCGGTGTATTGAGCAACAAGGGTATTGAAGCCACTGTCAATATCGATGTGGTTAAATCCAATGATTGGGATGTAACCTTAGGAGCAAATCATTCCATCAATATCAATAGAATAGAAGATCTGGGATTGGTAGATGAATACCAGTCAGGAACATTTATCATTAAAAAGGGCTTGTCTTTTGGTACGCACTATGATGAGAATTACCTGGGTGCTGATCCGGCTACCGGACGGCCTGTTTTCGAAACTCAGAATGGTGGTACAACTACTGACCCTGGGCGTGCGGGTTTCTTCCACAAGTGGGGCAGTTACTTGCCAAAGCATGTGGGTGGTCTTACTTTAGATGTACGTTACAAAGGGTTTACAATGAGTGCGCTTTTCTCTTATCAATTTGACGTTACCCGCTCGAATAATATTGAAGCATGGACAACTATGGGTATTCCTGGTTACCATACTGCCGTGAATGGTGCCCAAAGGTTATTAACCCAACAATGGAGGAAACCAGGTGACAATGCCGTTTACCAAAATTTATTGTATGATCGTGGTTTCGTTTCTACAGGATTACAAGATGCGAGCTTTCTACGGTTTAGAAATCTAAACGTTTCTTACCAAATACCTGGAATTGGATCAAAAACTACTAAATATGTTAAGGGTGCCCGTGTATACATGCAAATGCAAAACGTTTGGATAACAAGTCCTTGGCGCGGTCCGGATCCTGAAGACAATAATAACATCAGTCTGAACGAATTCCCTAATCCTCGTATGACTGTATTTGGTATTGATATTAATTTCTAACAAGCAAAAGCTTATAAATAATTAGACAGATGAAACTAACCAAATTGTTGTTTTTGGCTATGCTGAGCCTTTCATTAGCCTCATGTAAGAAGCTTCTGGAGCCGGAAGAAACCGACCTGATAGCAGGTGATATCGCTTTGAAGACTGTGGGTAATAATGAGTCAGCCATTATGGGCTGCTACACCCAAATGAACCCTGAGATGGCTATTTTATTTAACGCCGTAACTTCAGACGAAGTGAAAGTAGGTGAGTTTTATAACTCGTCTACGGTTCACGAATGGCAGTGGGGTGTAGCGGATATTAGTATCCGTGACAATTTTACGGCAGTACAGAATTTGTACCGTGTTGTGGACAGGGCTAACCGTGTATTGCAGGCTTTACCCAATGCGATCTCTCAACGTGGATCTGATGAAGCTACGCGTCGTCGTGTACTTGGTGAAGCTTATTTCATGAGAGCCTATGGGCATTTCGAAATGATTCGTTATTACAGCGCTAATTATGATCCAAATGGCCTAGCTATGACGTATATGCAAAGTGTGACTTTGCAAAAGCAAACAAGAGAGCCATTGGGGCCCTATTTTCAAAAGCTTATAGCAGATATCAACCAGGCTAAAAACCTGCTACCCAATGATCTTAATGATCGTTTCCGTGCCAACCGTTTATCGGCTGTAGCGCTTCATGCTAGAATTGCACTTCATATGCGTGATTGGGCAACTGCTATTGCACAGTCTACGGACTTTATTAATGGTTTACCATTATCTAATCGTGCGACTTTCCCATCTATCTGGACAGACGTCGTTAATGGTGAAGTGGCTTTTAAATTAGCCCGAACCACTGCTGTAGGAGGAAGAATTGGCAGCCTTTTCAGAGGTACATCAGGTGGTGCTACTCAAATAGGCACAGTCACTTGGCAGCCTTCTGATAAAATTTGGAATGCTTACGACCAGGTGAACGATGTAAGGTTCTCATCTTATTTCAAAACTGAACCACTATTGGCCGCAGCCAACCGTCCTTCACGACTTATAAAGAAATATGAAGGTGGATCGTATGCACAGCCAAACGAGAATGTGGCTGATGCCAAGATCTTTAGAACAGGTGAGATGGTATTAATAAGGGCCGAAGCAAGAGCTGAAAGCGGTGACCTTGCAGGTGCTACGGCAGATGTTAATTTACTTCGTACAAACAGGATAAATAACTTCACCAACATAGCCAACTATGCTACACGTGATGCTGCTATTACCGACATTGTACTTGAGCGTTATAGAGAATTAGCCTACGAGGGTCATAGGTTCTGGACTTTGAAGCGCAAAAGTTTACCAGTAGAAAGGTTAGCTTCAGATGCGCCATCGCCTAACTCTCAAACATTACCCGCTAATAGCTTTAGGTTTACATTACCTATACCTCAGTCCGAGGTTCAGGCTAATCCATTGTACCAACAGAACCCTGGCTACTAATCATTAACTAAAAAAAAGAATTTATGCTTTTTACTAAACGAATATTTTTTTCATTGCTGGGGGCTGGTGTGGGTTTTTTAGCCATCCAAGGCTGTAAGCCAGATAAATTTGAAGCGGAGCCGTTGGCAAGCTTTGCTGTTACCAACGCTGTTCCGGGTGATACAGTGCATGTAACCCTGGATGGTAGATTGCATACTGCAACTACAATTGTTCCGGGTAACACCAGTATTTCTCAGGCTGGAGTGTCTACTGTTTATCTTCCTTCGAGACCTGGAGGTAGATCTATCGGCATTTCTCGTGATACCGGTAAGACCAATATAGTAATCGTTAATGCTAATTTAGATGCGGGCACAATCTCTTCGTTTTTTGTTGTAGGGTTACCGACCGCCAGGAGTATTGTTAGATTAAATGATAATCTTTCACTTCCAGCTGCAGGAGTTGTAAAAGTTAGAGCTATTCATGCTGCCGCAGGGGCAACCACCCAACCGGTTGATATTACATTTGCTCGCGGAACTACTGACAGTGTCACCATTAGCAATCGTGCTTTTTTAAGTGCTGCCAATGCTACCGTATCGGAGGCGTTCATTCAAATACCAGTTACAGTTGGTACTACATCAGATGCAACGGCTTATACAATAAGAGTTAAAGCTGCTGGAACTGGTAATGTGCTGCTAACTGTAAATGCAACACTGGGTGGTGCTTTTAGTACTCCCCAAAATAAAATTTACACCGTGGTTGTAAGAGGCGGAACTACTACGCCAGCACTGCCCCTGAGTGCAGCGGTTGTGAGGAATTATTAGTACTTTAAAAATTTAGAATATGATGGCTGCCTATTAGGCAGCCATTTTTTTGTTTCCTATTTTTTTGATTGAATGATCTTTTGTAAATACACTCATCTACATTACAAATGCGGGAGTTGTTTTGAGTTTACTTCGAAATCAGGACGGCGCTAATTTTAAAGCTCCCATTAAATAAACATTAAGAATTGAATTGAATGCCAGGCTACAATGAAGTATAACACCGCACTAATGAAGTAAGGGATTCTTTGGTAGTTGACTTCTAACGTTGAGTAGGTATTTAAGCCGTCACTTTCCCGCTCCAATGTGCACGTGTGATCAAATTTTGGCGTAGGGGTTAGTTCTTTTTTTCAGTATGCCAATGGGTGCAGTTCAGGCTGCTCCATCATAGAAACTGATCAATAGTTTTGATCGTATAAATGATATCCGATATCCAGCATTTTCCCAGGTGCCAACAGCTAAGGAGGTATAAGCCAAGGTCGAGAACTTTCTATAAATGGGATGAGCAACTATAGGATTTAGTTTAGTCATCACAATCAAATATGCCGCCTCAATTGGGCGGAACATTTGATTGTGTTATTAATATTTGGAGAAGTGCGAAGCTAAAATCAGGCAACATTAAATTTCTTCATCTGCTTCTTCATCACGCTAAAAAAAAGGGGCGGAATGTATGATAGTATCATCATACCGGGATAGCCTGTTGGTAGTTGAGGTGATTGATCGTGATGACGGAGCACCTGGTATTTTCGGCTTGCCAGGTAATGATGATCGCTATGGCGGCTAAGTTCAAACAGCATTATTCTACCAAGAACATGATTGCTGTTCCAGCTGTGTTGGGGTAATGGGCGCTCAAATTTTTTAGGTGCAATTTGTTTTCGGGTAAGGCCATAATGCTCAATATAATTTACCGTTTCTAACAAAAGAATGCCCAACAATGCTGCTCCAAGAAAGCCGGTAGTGATCTCAATTCCAAAGCTGAAGAAGATAGCCACTACAAAGGCGAATTGGTAAAGGGTGAAACGTACCATCTGGTTTTGCCAACTAAATACTGCAACTCCTTTTTTCTTTACTTCGGCATTTGCTATTTGCCACGCATGCATATAACCCTGGGTGATCGATCGAATGTAGAATGCGAACACGGTTTCATTTTCGCGTGCAGTATTGGGATCATCCATAGTCGCTACACGTTTGTGGTGCCCTTTGTTATGTTCTATTATAAAGTGCATATACAAAGATGACATCAGCAATAATTTGGCAAGGGCCTGTTCATATTTATCCGTTCTGTGTCCCAACTCGTGACCTACGTTTATGCCCAATGCGCCACATAATAATCCCATACTAACGATGCGTCCGACGTAATCGACAGGCTGCAAATCCAGCTGCCGTAGCGAGCTAAGAAACATGAACAGCAACAAGTATAGACTGATGGGGATGGCGTACAAAATGTAATCGTAAATGGCATCCGATTTTGCCACCTCTTCTTCGGCTTGTTCCATGTTCTTTTCATCCGGCTTTAAAAAAAGTTCCGCTACCGGGATGAGGACATAAGCCCAAATGACAGGTAGAAAGGTGAGGAAGCCCCTGCTTGAAAAAGAGACCACGGCAAGCAGGCACATAATGAGGGGAGAGGCATATTTGAAGGCACGCAATTTCATACTATAAACCTACAAAAAACAAAAGAAACGTAAAGAGGAGACTGTTACATCTCCTCTTTATGTTTCTTCAATTGTACAGGCTCTAATATCTTCTTACTCTAAAAGTGCATTGTACAGTTCGTATAATAGCGCTGTCAGAAATATTTCCGCTGAAGCTTCCGGCTATAAAGCCACCGGCAGGTCCGTATTCGGTAATGGTTGCCGGTATCACATTCGATCCAAGGCTACCACCTCCTGATGGAGAGTTGATGCGTAAAGCAGTTAAATTACTTGTGCCAACTGTATTGCCGCTGAAAGAAAATTCGATACTGCGCATTGAACCGGCATTCATTGTATAGCCACTCACTACTGTTCTGTTATTCTGAATGTTGAACCCTGCAGTCACCGAATCTGCAGGTGGAAGTATTGAATACGGCGTACCATTTACTGAGTAATTGATAAACTGTGTAATGGAAGTTCCGCATCCGGATACCGAGCCTACGTTGTTTGCCCCTGGAACAAGCGTTATCGTGCTACTGTTTTGCTGGCTGTTGGCTGTGTCAATAATTACAAGTGTTGCAGATTGGCTGGCACTACAGATAGACAAATTGAAACTGAATGCGCCGTTTACAATGGATGTTCTGTAGGTGCGTTGACCGGTAACTAAATCAGCAATACCATTGGCGATGGCTACACTGGAACAATTGATTGCAGTACCACTAACTGTCGCAGCTTGTATGGTTGATCCGGTGATGGTTACAGCAATGTTTGCAGCTGCGCTAAATGGTCCAATATTCTGCGTGTGCAAAATGTTATTGCACTCATTGAGTACTTCTAAAATCAATGCTTCGTTTGCCGGAACCAAGCCTCGTACAACGCCTGCTGTGTCTGTAAATCCTGTGGTGAAGCCTGTGGTATTTGTGCGCCTAATTCTTACCATTTTGCGCCTTGCAGATTCGCCATTTGCATATTTTATCGTAGCCGTAAACTGAACCGTTGGAAACGGTGCATCGCAATTCCAAAAAGAGAAATGACTAACCTCTGCATTGTAGAAAGTGCCTGACTTTGTTGCGGTCCCTTCCTGCTTCCACAAACCATTGTTTTCATTGAAACTCCACAGCGCAATTTCGTTAGGCGATGTAGCGGTCAGTGTTGCCGGAAGGAAAAACTTCAACGCGGCTTTTTTACCTGCGGCTATTTGCAATTTCTCACCAATAGGGCTTTTCAATTCTACGGCTACCATACCAAACGTTTGTAACCCAACTTCAGTATTTGCATTACTGATGCCACGCAAATCACCGGGCATTTCTCTATCAACATTGTTTGATGTTGGATCAATCCAGGCAAAAGAAACGTTTACTGTACCTGTATAAGGAGCATTGGAAGAAGCCACTACTACTGCAGATGCCGGTAGGGTAACTGATGTTCCATTACTAAGGGTGACAGAACCGCCAGACGCCGCATTGATCGTTCCAATACTCTGGTTAGGCAGCATTTTAATTTCTACATAATGGGATCCACCTTGCTTAGCTATAAAGGTTCTGCTTCCATCAAAATATCCTTGCTTAGATGCTTGCACAAAGGCGGCTTTATCATACACGCTTACATTCGTTAATGTAAATTCACCATTGATGTTGGTGACAACGTTTGTACTTCCGGCCTTTACCAATACTCCCTGCAATGGCTTGCTGAGTTCGTCCGTAATTCTGCCTTCAATGGTTGTAGTGATGTTAGCACTATAAGTTGGATCCTGCGTGGTGAAAGCAAGATCATTTGAAATCTCTTTCTGGCAACTGATAAGCGTTGACACTGCCAGCAAAAAAGCGGCAAGCAGTAGTTTGGTTTGATTCATGTCGAAGTATTTGGAGGTTAGATAGCATGGTAGATGTATTTGCTGCCTCATGTAAAACCTTTTGTAATGTTTTTCCGCACTTCCGTACAGTCATGTAGATTAAGTAAATTGATGGGCCCTTTAAACTATTTAAATTCAACAATGTCCTAGCACCTAGCCCCACTCGTTATGATTACAAGCCAAACTAAAAATTTACATCTTTTATGGCGTGCAGGCTTTGGCACTGCGGCAGAGGATGTTCAAAAATTATCAGATGTATCTCCAAAAGAAATGTATGCAGCCCTGGTTAAGGCATCCAAGTCGAAGCCGGTGTATATAGATGTAGCCCAAAATGTTTATGATGGTTTAATGATGGGCGTGGGTGATGTGGTAAACATGGAGAAGGCGCGAAAGGAAATGCAGGAAGATGATACGAAGAAGCGAATGTTTCAAAAGCGCAGCCGCGAAGCCATAAAGAGTCTTAACCTGCAGTGGCTGGATGAAATGGTGAACACCAATGCACAGCTGCGCGAAAAGATGTCTTTCTTTTGGCATGGTCACTTTGCCTGTCGAAACCTGAACATCTTTTTTCAACAGCTTTTATTGGATGACATTCGTAACAATGCCCTTGGTAGTTTTAAAGAATTACTGACTGCTGTTAGCAAGAGTGCGGGCATGCTATCCTTCCTCAATAACCAGCAGAATAAAAAGCAAAGCCCCAATGAAAATTTTGCCCGCGAGGTAATGGAATTGTTTACCATGGGCCGGGGAAATTATTCGGAAAAAGACGTAAAAGAAGCGGCGAGGGCTTTCACTGGTTGGAGCTCAAATGCTGCGGGTGAATTTATCTTCAGACCTTTTCAGCACGATAATGGAACAAAAACTTTTTTGGGTAAAACAGGAAATTTTTCAGGCGATGATATCATTGATATTATCCTGGAACAAAAGCAGACTGCCTATTTCATAGCTACTAAAGTCTATAAGTTTTTTGTAAATGAAACGCCGGATCAGCAACATGCTCAATGGCTGGCTACCAGGTTTTTTGATAGCAATTACGATATCGCGGGATTGATGAATGACATTTTTACCAGCAAGTGGTTTTATGATGAAAAGAATATTGGTGCAAAAATAAAATCGCCCATCGAATTGATAGCCGGTATGAGGCGATTATTACCTATGAAGCTGGAGAATGATGAAGTGCAATTGCTGATGCAGCGGGCACTAGGTCAAATGTTGTTTTATCCACCAAATGTTGCGGGATGGCCCGGCGGAACCAATTGGATTGATAGCTCTTCGTTAATGCTGCGCATGCGCATTCCACAGTTGATTAAAGACAATGAAGTGTTTGCCATTACGCCAAAGATGGATGATGACCAGCAAATGGGAATGAAGGATGAGAAGGCAATTATAGGCGGCAGGCAAATGGAAAAGTTGAAGAAAGACAACGATAGATTCAGGATTAACGCAGATGTAAAATGGGAGGTTTTTGTAAAGCAGTTTAAAGATGTGCCGCGTGAACAATTGCCAGTTACTTTAGAGCGGCTTTTGCTGCAAACAAAAGCAGGATCGTTAGATAGTGCAACTGTACAAAATGCGGCAGACAAAACCAGTCGCGAAGCATTTATTCAGTCAGCAACCATTGCGTTAATGAGTACACCCGAATACCAGCTTTGTTAGAGCGTTAGTAAAACCGTTATCAATCAATCACTACATCCCCTAATCACACATCTCAAAATTTCTATCATGGTTATTAAGCGCAGAACTTTTTTACAAGCCGGGTCGTTAGCAACAGCTTCGCTGATGTTACCCAAATTTTTAAAAGCTTTTGAAAGTGGCAATTTTGTTCCGCAAGGAAACAAAGTAATGGTTGTATTACAACTGAGTGGTGGAAACGATGGATTGAATACGGTTATACCTTTTAGAAATGACCTGTATTATAAATCGAGACCGCGACTCGGAATTGAGAAAAGCAAAGCACTTGCACTTACCGATGAAGTAGGCTTACATCCATCGCTTACGGCTTTTAAAAGTTTATATGATGATGGTGGCCTGGGCATCATTAACTGTGTTGGCTATCCAAACCCTGACCGCAGCCATTTTAGAAGTATGGATATTTGGCATAGTGCAAGTGAGAGCAATGCCTACGTGAATACTGGTTGGCTGGGCCGATACCTGGATGCACAATGCAAGGGTTGCGATAAACCTACGCAAGCTTTAGAAATAGATGATGTGCTTAGCCTTGCTTTGAAAGGCGAGAACATAAAAGGTCTTGCGTTAAAAGATCCGAGGCGCTTATATGGTACCAGCCAGGAAGCATATTTTAAAGAGATTGCCAGGCAGCATAAGGAGGCGCATGATGAGCAACCAGTAGATTACTTATATAAAACTCTGGCAGGAACATTGAGCAGTGCGGACTACATTTATAAGCAAAGTCGCCAGAGACCGAGCACAGCAGAGTATCCGAAAACCAACCTTGGCAGTAGTCTTAAAACAATTGCTTCACTGATCTTTTCTGACATCAACACCAAAGTGTATTATGTTAGCCTGGGAAGTTTCGATACGCATGTTAACCAGGAAAACCAGCAACAAAGATTATTTGAAGAAATGAATGGTGGAGTGGCTGCTTTCGTAAAGGATCTAAAAACAAACAACCGTTTCAACGATGTGATGCTTGTATCGTTTAGTGAGTTTGGCAGGCGGGTTGCACAAAACGCAAGTGGCGGAACAGACCATGGAACGGCCAATAATATGTTCCTTGTTTCCGGGGGACTGAAAGAAAAAGGGATACTAAACGCATTGCCAGATTTAAACGATTTGCAAGATGGCGACCTGAAACACAAGGTTGATTTCAAATCAGTGTATGCAACATTATTGGATAAATGGTTAGGGGCTGATGACAAAGAAATTCTGAAAGGAAGTTTTGAGAAGATGAATTTTATTTAGGACCGGGATTTATGGGATATTTTGGATTAGGAAGATATGAGGAGGCTGCTATAACTCACTTAGGAAATTTTGTTTAATGAGGTATTCATCGTCATCCATATCCTCTAAATCCTACTAATCTTCTAAAGCGTGGTTTAGACACCAAATTGCCGAAGGTGATGATCTAAATGCATCCAATTAAAAATGCCCCATTCTTTATAGGAAAGTTTACCGAAGTATGGATGCCTGGCATGAATTTGCTGATGCTGGCAGAGTAAATCAATCTGTTTAAATAGATGAGTTTTCTCCTGCTCAAAGTTTAATGCTTGCACTTTCAGTTTCTGGATATTGATTGTTTTAGGAGCCATTACTTCTTTCGGAAATTTTTTGCGGATATATAAAAAATACACCCGCAATAGTTGCTGTTGAAATGTGCTTTTTTTATTCTTAGGTTCAGCATTAATAATTAGCTGTAGAGCGAGTACGCAATGGTGCATCATCTCAGTTGCATTCATTTTGCCCCATAAGGCTGGCGTTGTAGGGTGCAAATTTTGAATGCGGGCTAAAATTTCCGCTTTACCTTCTTTAATAAAAATGCTCCTGCTCATATAAAATTAGTTTTACAGTATTGAAGTCTCGTTGAGTGTTAACTATCCTATTCAATGGCCGAATTGCTAGCGAACATCACCCATCCACTTTTTTATACGAGGAACCAGAACGATTAGAACAATGCCTATTAAAATGGATGCAAGCCCTATTTTATTAATGATATCAGCATAATAAGGAAGCGTGAGTGAAGCATCATTCTTCGCAATAATTTCAGCGGGTACACTCATCATTGAACCAATCTTAGCAGCTAAAAATTCGCCAATGGCGCTGGCGAAAAACCAGATGCCCATCATTAACCCTACCATTTTGCCTGGTGATAATTTGGTGATCATACTTAACCCTATTGGAGAAATACAAAGCTCACCACTAATGATAAAGAAGTAGCCGGCAACAAACGGCCAAAGTGGAATGATACCGGTGCTTAGGTTCATTTTACAACCTAAGTAGAATACATAAAAACCTACCCCCATTAATAGGAATGAAATACCAAACTTCATTGGGGTTCCAGGCTCCAATCCTTTCTTATTCAACCATGGCCACAGCCATGCTGCTACAAAGCTTAATAGGATGACCCAGCCTGGAGGAAGAAAATTATTTACAGACAACTCATTCAAGCGTATGCCAAATAAATTCATCTGCGCATTTCTTGATGCAAGTAAATTTATTGATCCTGCATTCTGCTCGTAGAACGCCCAGAATACAATGGAAAATACGATCATCACCAAAGCAGCAAATAATTTAAACTTCGAGTCGTGATCTAGTTTTAAAGCCACGGAAATAACATAGATCAATGCAATCGTACCAAGCCCAAACATAATGTAATCCATCACGTGGTACTGGTTGAAAAGCAACACCACCAATGGAACAATCACCATTGTGCCAGCATAAATTATAACCTCTGGCGTAAAAAATAAAAACACTGGCTTTTGTAACTCGACCAGGTTGGGAGGCAGGCCTTTTTCTTTCAATGAATTTTTACCGATAGCAAATACAATCAATCCCACTACCATAAAAATTCCGGCCAGGCCAAAACCATAATGCCAATTAATTTCGGTTCCTACGTACGCACACAATGCACCACCCAATGCAGCGCCAATGTTTATACCCATGTAGAACAATGAAAAACCACTGTCACGTCGGGGATCATTTTTAGTGTACAAAGTACCTACCAGGCTGGAGATATTTGGCTTGAAAAATCCATTGCCACAAATGATAAAAGCCATCCCATAAAAGAAGCTCCAATCATTCGGCAACGCCAAAACGAGGTGACCAATGGCCATCAATATTCCACCAAATAATATGGCTCTTCTATAACCTAAATAACGGTCGGCCATAAAGCCGCCAAACATAGGCATGGTATACACCAACGCTGCATACGAGCCAAGAATGGCATACGCTTTTGGATCATCAAAATGCAACTGGCTGGTCATGTAGGCGATCAGCAAAGCCTTCATTCCATAGAATGAAAACCGCTCCCACATTTCAGCAAAAAACAACATGTACAATTGCCGCGGCTGTTTCTTCGAAAACTGTTCAGGATGCGATGGCGGTAATTCGGTGGTTAAATCCATTATGCTTTTTTAAAAATATTAGTGAAGGCCTTTCTCTTTCATAATTCTATTGAGCCAACGCAGCATTGAAAACATAACCGTTGCGGCAAACATTAATAACGAAAAATTCAACCAAAAGAAGTTGGCTTTGTCTTCATACGTGTCCCATAAACTGGCAAGTACGCCAGACAACTTGTTGCCAATTGAAGTAGCCAAAAACCATCCGCCCATCATGAGTGAAGTAATACGAACCGGGCTTAGTTTCGATACCAATGACAATCCCATTGGACTAAGCAGCAGCTCTCCAACTGTGATGACTCCATAGGTAACGACCAGCCACCACGTACTTGCTTTTTCGGTTCCGTTTCTACTTTCGGCGATGGCCCAAATCATAAATAGAACCGATAGCGCGGAGATCAATAATCCGAAAGCAATCTTGGTGGGTGTGGAAGGTTCTTTGTTTCTCTTCTTTAAAAATGCGAAGAAAGCAACGACTAAAGGTGTTAGCAGAATAACCCATCCCGGGTTGATGGATTGACTTAAGTTAGTTGCCCACAAGTTTACTTTACCATCGGTACCGGGCAATTTATCAGCTCTTACATTTTTAAAATAATAAGGGTAGTTGTATTCCTTGATCACCTTTCCATCTGCTTTTTGCAACCTGAATTGCTCATCGTACAATGCAACTGAATCTTTTTTATACTCTGTTTTTTGCGCAAGCGATAGCCCGTTGAACACATCCGCTACCTTACCTGACACTTCACGGTCTGTATAGCGATCTGCCCAGGTAGTTAGTGCCGAACCATTCTGTTTGAATACCGCCCAAAATAATATCACCGCCGCAAAAATGGCAAGCAATGCGGCAATCGGTCTTTTCTCCGAAGCTTCTGCTTTTGTATACAATGATGAGTAGAAATAGATAACCGGAATACAGGCAAAAATGAAAGCATCGGTACTATCAGAACCAAACCAACTTCCTGGTAATATCCAACCAATAACACCTGCTATAATTGAAGGAACAAAAATGAGTAAAACGATTTTGGTGAAAGACATATCACCTTCCCTGGTTCCTTTTTTTACATCGGCAGCCCGGTAATGTTTGGTGCCCGACAAGAAAATGATTACCCCTAAAAACATACCAATACCTGCGGCTATAAACGCAAAGCCCCAGCCCAATAAAATGTACAAAACGGCGCCAAAGAAATTGCAGATAAATGCACCAATGTTGATGCCCATGTAGAAGATATTGTACCCTTCGTCCTTTCGATCCTCGTATTCTTTTACTGAGTAAACATTGCCCAATAAAGTAGAAATATTTGGCTTGAAGAATCCGTTTCCGAGTATTACCAAAGTCATAGATACATACAGCATCGGCAAGCTGTGAATGGCCATCATGCAATAGCCAATGCCCATCATGATACCACCAATGATGATGGATTTTCTGTAGCCCCAATAGCGGTCAGCAATTAATCCTCCAACAAAAGGGGTAAGGAAAACAAGCGCAATAAAAGTTCCGTACAAATCCGCTGCTTCGCTTTCAGTCATGGCGAAACCCTGGTTTACATCCTTTAGATAAAGTGTAAAAATGCCAATCATCAGGTAGTAGCCGAAGCGTTCCCACATTTCAGAAAAAAATAAAAACGGAAGGGCTTTAGGGTGTTTTGATCTCTTTGGTTCTGCCATTGCTTACATTATTTGGAAGAAGGAAGATAGAAAATAGTGAGATAGACTAGAGGATGTAATTACTTATTTACCAAACCACTGGAATCTTGTACAATTTCATTATTCGATCCTTTGAGATCATAACAAGGGTTCTCGACATGCATTCGGCTATCAACATCCTGTCGAAAGGATCACGGTGATGATGAAGGAGTATTCGATAAAATTCCAGATCATTCAGTTCAATCTGTAGTCTAATGTTATTCTTCAGCAAGAGAAAGCTGGAGAACTCTTGCATTTCATAGTCAAACTCCAGCTTGTTCACATTCGCCTTAATTGCAATTTCCCAAAGCGAAGCAATGCTTGCAAAGCAAATGTTACTCTTGTCTTGTAGAAGTTTTTTGGCCGAGGTGGATAGAAGAGCGTCTTAGGATGAAAGCCACAGGAGTACATGCGTATCAAGACGGTAGTTCATTTGTAATATTCCTCCATCCCTTCAATCGGATCATCAAAGCCAGGCAATATTTTGATCTTACCTTTTGCCCAACCAAATTCACGTTTTGTTTCTCCTGCTTTTTCTAACCCCAATGTGACATCTATTAATTGCTCGATCTCTGACTTCTTTTCTACCGGCAGCTTCCTGAGCTTCTCCAAAATTTCTTCATCACTCATAACAAAAGCGTTTTATCAAATTGACAAATTTACCCCAACAAAAAAGCGACCAACAATGTGGCCGCTTTTCACTTGTTGGAACGATTTTACTTAATGCCATGCATCATTTTTCTCAACTTAAAAGAAAGCAGGAATAGTATAATAGCGGCTGCGCCGGCAAAGCCTACGAAGATCATAAAGTAAGTGTGTAAACTATCAATAGTAATACCTAAAAATACCGGTGGTGGTTCTGTAGAGGCAGGGTCAGGATACAGTGCACTCATGGTACCTGCTAATTTATTTCCTGTTGCTATTGCCATAAACCAAATCCCCATCATCAAAGATGTGAAGCGCCCTGGTGTAAGTTTATTAACCATTGACAAACCAATTGGACTTAAAAACAACTCACCTACAGTATGCAGAAAGTACAGGCCCGACAGCCAAAGGATACTCACTTTAACGGCAGCATCGGTAGTAGCACCAAATGAAATAAAGAGGAAACCAAGTGCAAGAAATCCAAGACCCATTGCCTGTTTCATAGGAGCGGGTGGCTCTATTCCCTTCTTACCTAAACTGCCCCAAAGACCTGCAAATATGGGTGCTAATATTACGATGAAAATTGGGTTGAAACTTTGGAAATAACTGGCAGGCATTTCCCATCCAAATATGGTTCTGTCTGTTTGTTCGTTTGCAAAAAAGGTAAGTGATGCACCTGCTTGTTCAAAGCACATCCAGAAGAAAATAACGAACAGCATAATGATAATGATAACCGTTAATCGCGATTTTTCAATTTTTGTAAGCGATCGATCGGTGAGAATTGCAAAGGGTAAACACAAGGTCATACCATAGATTGCTGAGCCCCAAAAATCGACTTTTAAAACAAAAAACATAATCGCAATTGCAGCAACAATTGATACTACAAGTACAATGATTTGGGTTGGACTAAACCCTGTTTTCCCTGTTTCAGAAACCGAAGTGTCTTTCAGTTTATTGGCATGGGTACCCAGTTGTTCGCCCGTGTGCGAAACCACATACTTGTCTTTGGTGTAGTAGAAAATAATCAAGCTCAAAATCATTCCGACACCAGCGGAAAAGAAGCCCCATTTAAAATCTATTTTTTCACCCAGGTATCCACACACCAATGGCGCAAGAAAGGCACCTGCGTTAATACCCATATAGAATATGGTATAAGCAGAGTCTTTACGGCTGTTATCTCCGTCAGGATATAATTGCCCAACCATCGTAGAAATGTTTGGCTTAAAAAAACCATTTCCAAAAATCAACAATGCCAGACCCGACCATAAAAGCGTGGTAGTAAGTCCACCTGAGCCCTCTCCCATAGAGGCGCAGAAGAACAAAACAAACTGACCCATTGCCATTAAAACCCCTCCTACAAAAATGGATTTACGATTACCCCAATAGCGGTCAGCCATGTAACCACCAAGTAGCGGTGTTAAATAAACCAAACCCGTGTAGCTTCCATAAATGTTGGCTGCATAAGCTTTGTCGAACAAAAGCTTATCGGTCATGAAAAGAACGAAGATGGCGCGCATGCCATAGTAGCTAAAGCGCTCCCAAAATTCAGTTGCAAACAAAACGTACAGGCCCTTTGGATGGCCTTTTTGTAAAATCGCCTGGTCGGCAGGGGTTACATTCATATGGATGAATTTTCAGTTTGAAGTTTGTTTAAGAATTGTTTTTAGAACGGCTGAAATTAGTGATAAAAACGATTGAAGGGCCAAGGCTTGTAAAATTGTAAAACGGGCATTCACTAACCCGTTTGTAAGCAATTTGTAAACGGGCCGAAAAGAAAAACTCTCATTACTTTCGCGGTCATCGCTCATAAATTTTTCTTGTATGAATATTCTACTACTCGGATCTGGTGGCCGCGAACATGCGTTGGCGCAAAAATTACGACGCAGCAAAACCTGCAGCCGGTTATTGATTGCACCGGGCAATGCAGGCACTTTAGATTATGGCGAGAATGTAGACGTAAGCCCAACAGATTTTGAAGCGCTCAAACACCTTTGCATTACTGAGTTTATTGAGATGGTAGTTGTTGGACCCGAAGAACCATTAGTGAACGGCATCTACAACTTCTTTAAAAATGATAAAGAGCTTGAAAAAGTAACGGTTATCGGACCATCTGCGGAAGCGGCTCAATTGGAAGGCAGCAAAAGCTATTCTAAGAAGTTTATGCAGCGATATCAAATTCCGTCTGCAGGTTTTGCAGAGTTTAATGAAGGTAATTATGAGCATGGCCGCAATCACATCAAATCGCACCCGCTTCCTATTGTTTTGAAAGCAGATGGACTTGCTGCCGGAAAAGGTGTAGTGGTTTGCAACTCGCATGAAGAAGCGTTGGATGTTTTTGAACAAATGATCGTTTACAAACAGTTTGGAGAAGCTTCTTCCAAAGTAGTAATAGAGCAGTTTTTAAAAGGAATAGAGCTGAGTGTTTTTGTAGTTACCAATGGACGTCAGTATAAAATAATTGGCCATGCAAAAGATTACAAACGCATTGGCGAAGGAGATACGGGATTGAACACGGGTGGTATGGGATGCGTATCACCCGTTCCTTTTGCAGATGATGCATTCATGAAAAAAGTGGAAGAGAAAATTATAAAGCCCACCATCAAAGGGTTGCAGGAAGAACAATTAGATTACAATGGTTTCATCTTTTTTGGTTTGATGAATGATAATGGCGAGCCTTGGGTAATAGAATATAATTGCCGCATGGGTGATCCTGAAACGGAGGTAGTAATGCCGCGACTGAAAACAGATCTGCTGGAAATATTTACAGCAATGAAACTGGGGCGGCTGGATGATGTGGTAATAGAATACGATGAAAGATCGGTTGCCACCGTTGTAGCAGTGAGCGGTGGTTACCCTGGTGTTTATGAAAAAGGATTTGCTATCAAAGGTGTTCCGGTGTTTGATGCTGCAGAAGCAGATACTACTGTATTTCACTCCGGTACTAAAAAAGATGGGGACACTTTAGTAACCCATGGCGGAAGGGTGTTGGCGGTCACTTCTTTTGGAGAAAGCATATCTGGTGCAGTGCAAAAATCAATGCAAACGTTGGATACGATTTCTTTTGAAGGAATGTATTACCGGAAAGACATTGGGTTTGAGTTTTGAATAATTAATAAAATAACCAAATAAGTTGAAAACATTTTACAGCTTACTTTTCATCGCTTTTATAACCGCTTCTGAAGCTGACATTGCCCCAAGCTTTTTATTTATGTGCTTAACATGTGTAAGCACTGTCTCATAAGTAGTATCCGTTTTATGCGCTATTAATGTCAAGTGCTTGTCTTCACACATCATTTTTAATATCCATTTCTTTGGGTGTAAGCTTGTAGGATTCTTCTGACAGTTCTCCCCCATTAATATTTTGGTTTGCTAAATACTTGCGAATAAATTGTGTTGATTCGTCTGTTTGATTTGCATTGATACTCTCAACCTGTTTTGTAAAATGTGCGGGCCTTTTTGCAATATTTATAATTGAAACTGCCCCAGTCTGCAATGCTTCAATAATGTTTGCATCATCGTCCGACGAAACCAATAATGCAAATGCAATTGCGTTTTTTCCTGATCAATATTTTTTCTATAAAGAAGAGAATCTACGAGGTATAAGGTATCATCATCCAATAATGAAGTACGGCCTAATGCGGTTAGTTCTACCTTTTCTATATTTATTTTGTGCAGGTATATTTTCAATGCCTGACCTACCATTGGTCTTGAAAGCAAGGATTGCAAAGGCCAATACAATCGTATTCCAGTTGTTTGTTTCTAACACCAGTTCCTGAAATCGTGCTGCATTCGAACTAGATAATTTGCGCATGCACAGAGCGTTGGGTTTCGAAAGAATCAGGAATGTTTTCCTCAGTCGTATTGGTAATGCGCTTAAATCTTTGCGGCTTTGACTGACTGAATACGTTGTCGATGCGCATTGAAAGTGCTGGATTTATTTTCTTGAATTCGCCTATCCAATAGTCCTACTGTACGGTCTAAGCATTTCTTCCATAATGCATTTTAATACTAAACCAGCTATTTTTTCGTTAGCTATCTAATAACGTAGGTTGAAGTTTGATTAAGCGAGATAGAAACAGAAGAAGTGGTATTGCTGACCTAGAATAAAAGGTACAAGCGTGCGAACCTGCCGTTGAAACGGGGTATGCTGCAACGATACCTGGCCAAGGTTACAAATGCCGGGTACCAAAATATTTCTCATTTAATGCAACCTTCGTTCTACATTCGCTCGCAGGCTTGATGTAGCGGTATTCTGCTTTGTTATTTCAGAATATTTCATACAACTTTGCACGCACCATCTTAAACACAGGAATCTAATATTACATGGGACTTTTCAACTGGTTTACACAAGAGATTGCAATGGATCTGGGTACGGCCAATACCTTAATCATTCATAATGAAGAGGTAGTAGTAAATGAGCCGTCGATAGTAGCGCTCGATAGAAATAACCTGAAAACCGTGCTGGCCGTTGGTAAACGGGCCTTGATGATGCACGAGAAAACCCATGAAAGTATTCGCACCATCCGTCCGTTGAAGGATGGAGTAATCGCAGATTTTAACGCAGCTGAACTGATGATACGGGAGATGATCAAAATGATCTATCCTAAGAAACCATTGTTTCCACCAAGTTGGAGAATGATGATTTGTATTCCATCGAGCATTACCGAAGTAGAAAAACGTGCCGTACGCGATAGTGCCGAGCAAGCCGGTGCTAAAGAAGTTTACTTATTACACGAACCGATGGCCGCGGCTTTAGGTATTGGTATAGATGTGGAAGAACCCGTAGGTAACATGATCATTGACATTGGTGGCGGTACTACGGGAATTACCGTAATCGCTTTAGCAGGAATTGTTTGCGATCAATCCATTCGTATTGCGGGAGACGAATTTACTGCTGATATAATGGAAGCTTTACGCCGCTATCACAGTTTACTAATTGGTGAAAGAACTGCGGAGCAAATCAAAATACAAATTGGCGCAGCCATGAAGGATTTAGACAATCCACCTGATGATATTCCGGTAAATGGCCGTGACCTTGTAACAGGTATTCCAAAACAAATCATGGTAAGCTACCAGGAAGTAGCGGAAGCATTGGACAAAAGTATCTTCAAAATTGAAGAGGCGATTTTAAAGGCGCTTGAAACAACACCACCTGAGTTAGCGGCCGATATTTATCGCCGCGGTTTATACTTAACTGGAGGTGGGGCATTGCTTCGTGGACTGGATAAACGTTTGAGCCAAAAGATCAAACTTCCTGTACACGTAGCAGACGATCCACTTAAAAGCGTGGTACGCGGTACTGGTATCGCCTTGAAAAATTACCAGCGCTTTCCTTTCATTATGAGATAAATAAACGGTTAAAGCCATAAAAATATAATCCGAAATACGAATAGCTTTATTTGTATTTCGGATTTTAAAATTCCATTCGTGCGTAACATCTTTCTCTTCATCAGAAGATATTTCAACTTCCTGTTCTTTCTGGTGTTGCAGATTTTATCAATCACGCTTCTTGTAAAATACAGTCCTTCTCACCAGGCTACCTACGCAGGCATTGCAAGTGAGGTAACAGGCAACGTCAACACACAATACAATAAGGTTCAGTATTATTTCCAGCTGAAGGAGACCAACCGTCAATTATCAGAAGAGAATGCAAGACTCCGTAACCTGATGGGCACCAACTTTGAAGGCCCGGATACTGCCCGGGTTGCTATCGTTGACAGCCTTGTAAAAGATACAGTCGGTCGCATGCGAAAGTTCCTTTGGTTACCGGCCAAAGTTGTGAGCAACTCGGTTAGTGCTCAAAGCAATTTTATAACGCTCCACCGTGGAGATATGCAAGGCGTCAAGAAAGACATGGCTGTGGTTGGTCCTACAGGTTTAGTAGGAACCGTGGTAGAAGTAAGTGAAAATTATGCATTGGTGATGAGTTTGCTGCACCGCCACAGCAAGGTCAGTTCGATGCTACAGAAAGGGAACATTGCCGGTAGTGTTGACTGGGACGGAAAAGATCCAAACTTTCTTACGCTCAGGAATATTCCGAAAAGTGCACAGGTTGCCAAAGGAGATACAGTGGTTACCAGCACCTATTCTGCTAACTTTCCATCAGATATAATGGTAGGGACCGTACACGCGGTAATGGCCGATCCGAGTAGTAACTTCTTTACCATCAGGCTAAAAACTGCGACAAACTTTTTTAGTATACAATATGTAAACGTGGTGGAAAACGTACAATGGGGCGAGCAGCGCAAGCTTGAAACGACTATACTTAAAAACCAATGAGCCAGCTAGTAAGAAATGCTATACGATTTATGGTATTCATACTCATCCAGGTGTATGTATTAAACGAGGTGCCCCCTCTGCACCAGTTTATTACTCCGTACCTATACTTCTTGTTTATACTTTGGTTGCCTTTCAATATTTCTCGTTTTGGCCTATTACTGGTGGCGTTTCTTTTTGGTATTTCACTTGATTATTTCACCGGCAGATTGGGACTACATGCTGCACCTTGTGTGCTTATTGCTTACCTACGCCCTTTTCTGATCAACCTATTAATTTCTCAGGAAGGGCAAGAGCTAAATTATGCCGAGCCCTCGGTTAAGAGTTTGGGGTGGGCACCCTATTTCCTGTACGTACTTATTTTCACCTTCATTCATCACGCTTACCTTGTTTTTATTGAATGGATGGATTTTGGAAATGTCATTTATTTTCTTGGAAAAGTGACTGCAACAACCGGCGTTAGTTTTCTGCTCATCTTCATTACAGAGATGATGTTTTTCAGGAAACAAAAGTTTAGAACGAATACTGCATAGGTGTAAAGTGAGTCAAATCTTCTGGTTGCCTATCCTTTATCGGCAATGCTTTTTGCTTATTGAACATCCTTGTGATTTCTCGGCGCGATGTAGTTGTTGTCCTTCTCATTCCAACATAAACAGGGGAGGTGAATGCTACCTGCCTTTATGCACTTTTGTTAAGAAGATTTAAGGTGTAAACACAGAAAGAATGATGGCGACAAAGAACAAATCATGCATTTTTGCAGTATCGTTTATCTCTAAGTAAATCACACAGGCGACATGCCGGTATTCAACCAATCGAGGAAGAGGGTAATCCAATTTATTTTCATTTCCGTTTTTTTAGTCATTATTGTGCAGTTATTCAACCTGCAAATTCTTTCCAGGAAGTACACTACGCTGGCAATGGACAATGCTGTGTATAAAAAGGTTGTCTATCCCAGCCGTGGGGTTATTTTCGACCGAAAGCATAAAGCAATCCTTGACAACGTAGCCCGCTTTGATCTTACCGTAACGCCCTTTCAGGTAAAGGGAATTGATACAGCCGCACTCTGCGGCATTTTACAAATTGATACCAGCGAATTCAAGAAGCGTTTGATCAACTCGATTGTAAAAAACGGCCGCTATCGTCCAAGTGTTTATGAACCGTTGGTGTCACCACAATTACAGGCGAAGCTGGACGAAAACATGTACAAGTTTCCTGGCTTTGATCTTACCGAAAGGCCGGTTCGATCTTACCCGTTTAAATCTGCTGCACACGTACTCGGGTATGTTGCCGAGGTAGATACATCCATCATTCGTAAATCAGGATACTTCTACCAGATGGGTGATTTTATAGGCCGTGCCGGCCTTGAAGCTACCTACGAAAAAGTGCTGATGGGAACGCGGGGTATTAAGTTCCTTATCAAAGACAACAAGAACCGTATACAGGGAAGTTTTGAAAAAGGATACTATGATACAGCTGCTGTTGCCGGCAGAAATCTTTACTCAAGCCTCGATATTGAACTGCAGCAGCTCGCTGAGAAACTGTTTACCAATAAAATAGGTGGAGTAGTAGCCATCAACCCACAAACAGGTGGAATCCTGGCGATGGCTTCTGGTCCTTCGTACGACCCAAATGATCTTGCTGGCGCACAGTTTAGAAAAAACTGGGGAAAGTTGGCGCTCGACACGGCACGTCCACTCTACAACCGGGCAATCAAAGGTCAATATCCACCGGGGTCAACCTTTAAGCCACTGGGCGCATTGGTAGCCCTCGATGAAGGATTAATTACACCTTCATTCGGCTACGGCTGCAGCGGCGCATATTTTCAATGCGGCAGACCCGTTAAATGTACACACGCAGGTGGAGGACATGCTGCCAATTTACGTGCAGCTCTGGCTAACTCCTGCAACTCTTATTTCGTTCATATTTTTAGAATGGCGGTTGACAATAAAGCATACGCAAATACCACCATGGGTTACTTAAAATGGAAGGAGTATATGAATGCGTTTGGCCTGGGGGTACGTCTGGGGGTTGATCTTCCAAGTGAAGACTATGCGAGCATTCCGGATACCAGCCGCTACAACCGTGACTTTGGGGGTAGCCGCCGGTGGAATAGTTGCAATATTGTAACACTTGGAATAGGGCAGGATAGGATGACCGCTACACCACTGCAATTAGCAAACGCCATGTGTCTCATTGCCAATAAGGGTTATTACTATACTCCCCACCTGGTCGACAGCATTCAAAATGAAACGATTGAAGACACCACGTTTTTGGCAAAATACCGCAAGCGTCATGATGCTACACATATAGCTGATACTACCTACGCCATAGTACAATTGGGCATGCAGGATGTGGTTACAAATGGTACGGCACGCAATGCCATGATTCCCGGTGTAGATGTTTGCGGTAAAACGGGAACAGCTCAAAATCCTCATGGAAAAAACCACTCGTTGTTTGTGGCTTTTGCACCGCGGATCAATCCAAAAATTGCTATTGCGGTGGTGGTCGAAAATTCGGGTTTTGGCTCTACATGGGCATCGCCAATTGCATCGCTGATGATGGAGAAGTATTTACATGATACTATTTCCGCGAAGCGGCAACCAGAAGTAGAGCGCATTTCGAAGGCTGATCTGATACCCGCGGCCATTAAAAAATGGTATTACGTTAAAGATTCAATCAGGCAGGCAAAACTGATGAAATTGAACAAGCAGGCTGAAGTAGTGAATGTGCAAATAGAAGCACCTGCGCCGCCCAGCAAAAAAACAACGTTCGATCCCGAAGCGGAGCCGGCAAGAAAAGATACGGGAGATACCCAGTTAGAAAAATCGCCGATGCTCTCCCCCGACAGCAGGAAAAATAAAAAAGATACCCTTCGTCCATGAGAAATCAGAACAGCATTTCCAAAGGCATAGACTGGAGCATGATTTGGTTGTACATAGCCTTGGTGCTCATCGGTTTGCTGATGATCTTCGCCAATGAGTTTAAAGAAGGAGAGAGTATTATCAATCCTATTTTAAATCAAAGTAAAGACTACGGTAAACAAGCACTTTGGGTGGGCATTTGTGCGGTATTGGGCATTTTTATTTTGCTGACGGATAGTAAATTTTTTACCGCAACAGCTAACCTCTGGTATGGCTTTGGCATTTTCCTATGTGTGCTTGCCTTATTTATTGGCACCGAGGTAAAAGGCTCTAAATCATGGATTTCACTTGGCGGTTTTCGGCTTCAACCTTCTGAGTTATCCAAGGTTTTTACGTGTCTTGCCATAGCGAAATACATTAGCCGACAGGAGACTGAGTTTACAAAAACATCCTCGCAAATTATAGGTGCAGCCATCGCTCTTTTGCCTGCAGCCATCACCATAGCTCAAAACGAAACCGGTTTGGCATTGGTGTATTTCTCTTTTTTCCTCGTAATGTACCGCGAAGGTTTGCCGCCCTTTATATTAATTGCCGGCGCCTCCCTCGCTGTTCTAGTTATTCTCTCATTGATTGTTTCACCACAATCGCTCATGATTGGTTTTGGTGTTACTGCCGTGTTGGCTATTGTACTGCTCCGTGGCCAGTTTAGGCGAAACAGGTGGTTGTTATGGACTATACTGGGTATCTGGGGTTTTGCCAGTTTTATTTCTGCCTTTGCCATTCCATACGCCATCAACAATGTAATGAAGCCCTACCAGCGCGATCGTATTTACAGCCTGGTGGGTAAACCATATGTGCCGGTAGATGCGGCCGAGAGGGCAGAGTTGGAGACGCAAAAAGAAAAGACAAAAGGAAAGCAGCAAAACCAAAGCGAGTACAACGTTATTCAGTCAAAAATAGCCATTGGTTCAGGCAGGGTATTTGGCAAGGGTTATTTAAAGGGTACACAAACACGCTACGACTTTGTTCCCGAACAACGCACCGATTTTATTTTTTGTACCATTGGCGAAGGCTTCGGCTTTGTAGGGAGCCTTATTTTTTTGAGCCTGTATGCAGTGTTGCTCTTCCGCATCGTAGTCATCGCCGAGCGACAAAGGAGTACGTTTAGTCGCGTGTATGCCTACGGGGTCGCAAGCATTTTCTTCTTCCATATTACCATCAATATTTGCATGACCATCGGCCTTGCACCTGTGATTGGAATTCCGCTACCGCTCATTAGTTATGGGGGTTCATCATTGCTCACCTTTACCATGTTACTGTTCATTCTCATCCGGCTCGATGCGGATCGGCAAATGGTTTTGCGATAGCATAGTATTGGGCTCCCGGCATAAGTTCTACATCAAACATCGTTGCGTCGCGCTCTTGTACGCTAGCGCTTTATTCACCCGGGCGTGATTTTGTTTGCAGGCAACTGCAATGGCTAACTTTAAGTTCAGGCATTCAAAAATAACAGACAAGCATGAAAATTATTCCGCTTTCAGAAGGCTCTTTCACCATTGACAACACAAAATTATTTGTGCCTTACAACCCTCAAGTAGATGAATTAAATGAAAGACCGGTTGGCAGCCTGCTGGTTGAAGTACAGCCTTTTGCAGTAGTTACCAGTAAAGATGTGTTGGTATTAGATACAGGCCTTGGCTTTAATATAGATGGTCAACAACAGATCTATAAAAATCTTTTGGCAAATGGTATTGATCCGAAACAGGTTACAAAAGTGCTACTTACCCATTTGCATAAAGACCATGCTGGTGGGGTTGCCTTCAAAGACAATTTAGGGCAATACCATTTGTCATTTCCCGCTGCCACTTATTACGTGCAACAAAAAGAGTTGGATTATGCTTTGGAGACCGGGTCACCATCTTTTATCACCGAAGAGTTTGCCATTTTGCGTAACAATCCTAACGTAAAACTTTTGCCATCTGAAGGTGTAATTGACGGGTACATCCGGTACCAACACACAGGCGGACACAGTCCGTTTCACCAGGCATTCTGGATAGAGGAGGATGGAGAAACTATTTTTTTCGGCGGCGATGAAGCTCCTCAATTAGGGCAAATGAAGCGAAAAGTGATTGCTAAATATGACTACGATGGAAGAAAGAGTAATGATCTTCGGCAACAATGGTGGGAGCAGGGATCGAAAGAAAACTGGACATTCTTATTTTATCACGATGTGAAAAAACCTATCTGGCCGGAAAGTTAGATTAAAAGATTTGTCACTTCTATTTCAAATTAACCAGCTAAAATTCGTTTTCTCCAGGCTCCCGCTTCCCTTTATGGACGGGGCTGCCTTCCCTCCAAAAAAAATGGCCTGCCCTAAAGAGAGCTGGCCGTTGCTAACCTATGAAAAACACCAAGTTTAAATACGGTGTATTAATTTTTAAATTTCCCCCCACGCTGTGCTCTTCTTTCCATTAGTTCCTTTCTCAGCATCTCTTTAAAATTCTTGTCAGCCTGAAAAAGTTTATTAACCCTTTGATCTGATCCTAGCACTTTCTTAAATTCTCCCTGGTACTTTTTTCGAACGTTCAAAATATTTTCTTCTAGTTCGATTTCTGCTGTATGCTGTTTCCTGGCAGTGATAATTTCCTGTTTGTAATTATTAAAGACCGGCCAAAACCTTTGAGCTTCTTCGGGGGATAAATCAAGCTCCTTCGTTAAAAAGGCAATCTGTACAGCTTCAACTTTACTAGCCCTACTACCCTCACCCTGAGCTAAACAAATATAACCAACGTTTATTATAAAAGCGAATATTAATATTATTTTTTTCATATCAGTGTTTTTAAGAGTTCTTCAAAGTAGATGTAGAAACGAGGGGATATTGCTTGAGAAACTGCTGTAATTCATCATCGGGTAGTTCCTTAATAAGTTCATCAAAGTCCGCTTCTGTATCCGGCAAATTAAAAGCGTTCACTTCAATATCTGCAGTTGAGGAATGCGCCTGCAGGTAGTCAGATATTTCTTGTTCTGAAAGTTTTTCGACGGCCGCCGGCACGTTTACCACAGGTGCGGCAGCAATAGACGCTTCAGGTGTTTTGCCAAGGTATAGATAAGATGAAATAGCTAATACGGCAACGACAACAGCAGCAGCCAAATAACGCAATACACGTGTACGACTAAACATTGACACAACCTGCACATGCTTTACCGGTGAAGTAGCTATATTGATGTTGGCGAAATATCCTTCCGGAACGCCATAAGTTGGCTGTTTACTCAACCCCACCAATGCAGGAGCAATGGACTTTAGTTCTTCTTCTACTTCATTGCCCGGCACAGCTGTAAGCTTCACCTTAGACATGATTTGAGCAGCCAGATTGTCGAAATATCCTTCGGGTGCCTGGTACGTAGGCTGTATGCTGGAAGTTGTGTGTAAAACTTCAAGTTTCACCCTATCCATTACTATTTCGGGTAAAGCCGAAAAATAGAAAGTAGGTACGCTATACACCTGCTGAGATGATAAACCCACAAGCGCCGGAGCCATCTCCTTTAATTCAATTTCTATGTTATCTTTTTTCCACATAACTTTTGTAACCTTCTTCTGACCTAAAAACAGCAGGCAAGTTTAACGATTGAGGATATAATCTTCAATTTTCTTGGCAGCATGATGGTAGCTGGCCTTTAAAGCTCCTTCACTGGTTTCCAACACTCTACTCATTTCTTCGTAGGGCATTTCGTCATAATACCGCAAGTTGAAAACAATGCGCTGCTTTTCAGGAAGTTGTTGAATGGCCAATTGTAGCTTCCATTCCAGTTTATTGGCGTTGAAACCTTCATCCGCTTTAATCTTGTTACTCAACCCACTTTCCATCTCATCGAAGCTGGCGGTAGCTTTCCGCTTTTGCTGTTCTAAAAACGTCAGGCATTCATTCGTCGCAATTCTGTACAACCAGGTATATAACTGGCTATCTTCTCTAAAGTTGGCCAAGGCATTCCAAACTTTTATAAATACGTTTTGCAATACATCGTTTGCATCCTCGTGTTCAATTACAATACGCCGGATGTGCCAGTAAAGCTTTTCCTGGTATTTTTTTATGATGGCTGTAAACGCCTGCTCCTTTTGGTTTGGATCTTTAAACCGAATAAGTAGTTCCCTGTCGTCCTGATGCATGTATTGACTTTAAATGAATTGGGATTTGGATACCGGATGGTACTAACAAAAAAGCCATACCTGAGTATGGCTTTTTTGTTATGCCTTTCTTGCTAAAGCTTTTTCAGCAGCTTCAACAATGTTAGGTGTATCTAAGCCGTATTTTTTTAGCAATTCCACTGGCTTTCCACTCTCTCCAAAAGTATCTTGTGTGCCAATAAATTCAATTGGCACGGGAACATTTTGCGCAGCTACATGTGCCACACTTTCACCCAAACCACCCCACACATTATGCTCTTCGCAGGTTACTGCGCAGCGGGTTTTAGAAAGGCTCTTGATAATGGCCTCTGTGTCCAATGGCTTTATTGTGTGCAGGTTGATCAATTCCACGCTTATTCCTTTCTCCTCTAATATTCGCGCAGCTTCTACCGCTTTCCAAACTAAGTGACCACAGGCAAATAGGGTAATGTCTGTTCCTTCTGCTAAAACCTGGGCCTTGCCAATTACAAAATCACTTCCATCTACACTGGTAAAGTTTGGCCACTTAGGCCGGCCGAACCGCAGGTAAACGGGACCTTCATAGCTTGCAATGGCAATGGTAGCAGCTTTTGTTTGGTTGAAATCGCAGGGAACGATCACCGTCATTCCCGGGAGCATTTTCATCAGCCCGATATCTTCTAATATTTGGTGCGTTGCGCCATCTTCACCTAAAGTTAGACCAGCATGGCTTGCACAAATTTTTACATTTTTGTTGCTGTAGGCTACACTTTGCCGGATTTGATCGTAAACGCGACCGGTACTAAAATTGGCAAAGGTGGTGGTGTATGGAATTTTACCGCTGATCGACAATCCTGCAGCAATACCAATCATATTGGCCTCGGCAATACCACACTGTACAAACCTCTCTGGAAAATCCTTCATGAATTTATTCAGTTTCAAAGAGCCGGCAAGGTCAGCGGTGAGTGCAATTACGTTCGGGTTACTTTTCCCCACCTCGTAAATGCCTTCGCCAAAACCACCGCGGGTTTCCTGTTCGTTTTGTACTACAATATCTTTCAGCATATAATAAAAAGTTGCTGCAAAAGTAATGGAAATGAGGTGAGATTAGGGGAGTGAATATGTACACGTTGACCTAATAACGGACCTAAGATTTGGAAGAAATATGGGGCGTAAAATCATTTACTGAAGCTGAATATTTCCAGTGAGCCAAGCTGAAGCCGAAGCAGTATTTACTGCACAAGTGAGTGACACAACGATGCTGAGTAAAGTACTGAAGCCGGTAACCAAAAAGATTAATTCAACTGAAACTGCTGGCTTTTAATGATTTGTTCATCATCTTTTACTTTAAGCTCCCAGGCCCATGCAGTGCGCATCATTTCTTTAAGGTCATGCTTTATTTGCCAACCTAAAGAGGTGGTTGCATAGTTGTTGTTAGCGTAAATCGCTACAACGTCGCCAGGCCTGCGTGGGCCAACTTTGTAGTTCAACTTTTGACCACTTACCTCTTCAAATGCTTTGATTGCCTCCAGTACGGTAACGCCATTGCCGGTACCAAGGTTAAAGATGTCGCAGTTGGTTTTGTTCTTATTCTGCTCCAGGTATTGCAGTGCCAGCGTGTGTGCATGCGCTATGTCGCTTACATGTATATAGTCGCGGATGTTGCTGCCGTCTCGTGTATCATAATCGCTGCCAAACACCTGCATTTGGGGCAACTTGCCAATGGCAGTTTGGGTGATTGCAGGAACAAGATTAGCCGGTCTGCCCAATGGCAGTTCTCCAATAAAACCGGAAGGATGTGCGCCAACTGGGTTGAAGTAACGTAGTAAAATCGCTTTGCCGGGAGAGGACCTCACGACGTTTTGTAAAATTTCTTCACCCATTTGCTTGGTAGAGCCGTAGGGCGATTCTGCTTTCTTTATAGGCGATTCTTCCGTAACCGGAATGTGATCTGGATTGCCATAAACCGTGCATGAAGATGAGAAGACGAAATGCTGAATTTTAAATTCATCCACACACTTAAGCAGGTTGATGAGAGAGAACATATTGTTTTCATAATACATCAGCGGCTCCTCTACAGATTCCCCAACAGCTTTGTAAGCTGCGAAATGGATGATGCCGGCGATGTCTTCATTTTCCTGGAAGACGGCGCGGGTGTCGTTATAATCTTTCAGGTCAACCTTGTAATTTTTTACTTTTTTGCCGGTTATCTTTTCGATCCCGGAAAGTAAATACGTGTTGCTTTTTGAATTGTCGTCTATTGAAATTACATCGTATCCATTCTCTATTAAATCTACAATGGTGTGCGAACCAATGTAGCCACATCCGCCCGTTACTAGTATTTTACTCATAAAAAATGAATTGACGTTATGCTTGCAAAATAAACTAAATGCAAAGCATTTAAGAGTTGACTACAAAGAATTTTATAATGTAAAGCATAATTGCAGCCATCACTGCACTAATAGGAATAGTAATGATCCAGGCCCAAAGGAGATTGATGGTAACGCCCCAGCGAACGGCTGATAAACGTTTAGTGGCACCTACCCCAATAATAGCACCTGTAATAGTATGCGTTGTACTTACCGGGATGCCAAAGTGTTCGGCAATATATAAGGTCATGGCACCTGCGGTTTCGGCACTTACCCCTTCCAGCGGAGTTACTTTGGTAATGCGTGTGCCCATCGTTTTTACAATCTTCCACCCACCACTCATAGTACCTGCGCCAATTGCAATAAAGCAAGTGATGGGCACCCAGGAAGGGGTTTGATCGAATGTTTGAATGTAGCCGCTTGCTATCATGGCAGCGCCAATTATACCCATTACTTTTTGTGCATCGTTGCCACCATGGCCTAAGCTAAACGCCGCTGAAGAAACCAACTGCAATCGTTTAAACCACCGCTCGGCGCGGTAAGGGTTCGATCGTTTACTAATATGTACGATTAATACGGTGATGATGAAAGCGATGAGCATACCTATTAAAGGTGCAATGAAAATGAATAAAATGATCGGTAAAACTTTAGCTGTAACAATAACTGCAAAAGTACCGTAGTGTGCTACTGCTGCACCCATAAAACCACCTATCAAAGTATGTGAAGAACTGGATGGAATACCGAACCACCAGGTAACCAGGTTCCAAATAATGGCAGCAATCAGGCCTGAAAGAATAACATATAAAGCCATTGGATCACCTTCCTGCAACTGAACTGATTTGGCAATGGTGTTGCCGATCTTAAATTCACCCACAATGTATTTAGAAACGAAGTAGGCCGAAAAGTTGAAAAAAGCAGCCCACAAAACCGCCTGGAAGGGCGTTAGTACTTTGGTAGAAACAATGGTAGCAATGGAGTTGGCCGCATCGTGAAATCCATTGATGTAATCGAAAATGAAAGAGAAAATAATGATGACAATTAGAATGGTAGTCATGCTGGTTTTTTAAATTGAAACACCGGGTAATTAAGCGTATTTAACAATGATTGACTCAATCACATTGGCTGCGTCCTCGCATTTGTCGGTAGCAATTTCCATAACCTGGTAAATTTCTCTTTTCTTGATTACTTCTTTAAAGTCATTTTCCTCGTTAAAGAGCTTTTCAATACTCAGATCAAAAATATCATCTGCCTGGTTTTCTATGTCGTTTACGCGAACCAGTGCTTCTGTAATCTTCCGCAAATTTTTCATGTTGCGTAGTTCCTGTACGGCACTTTGTATGTGGATAGTGGCTTGCTCAATTAGTTCTGCCATCTTTTGAATGCCAGTATCATTTGGATTAACCCTGTAGAAGTTGATTTTTTTTGCAGATGCGTAAATGTAGTCCGCAATATCATCGAGCGCAGAGGCCAGGTAGTGAATATCCTCGCGGTCGAAAGGAGTAATAAAGTTGCGTCCTAGTTCAGTAAAAAGCTTGTGTGTATGGTCGTCGTTTTCGTGTTCCAGGTCCTCCAGTTGGCTGGTTAGCTGGGCTCTTTTATTGATGTCTGGTTCATTCACCAATTGTTTCAGTATTCTACCCATTTTACTCACCGTTACTCCCACTTCCTCAAAAAGGTTATAGAAGATGGTGTTTTTTGGCATGAACAGTTTGCCGAAAGAATTTAATCCCATACAAAGAATTTAGCCCGCAAAAGTATAACTATGATGCCAAGGTTCAACAGGGGATGTATACTTAATGATTACTTAACACGCAATGGTTTGTATTATTAAAGGTTGCCTTATATTGACGACACAAGCATTGATCAATGTAAGTACCTCATACACTTGTAACTACCAATTTTTCGTCGCGAAGTCTTCCCACAAGTAACATTCAGGTAACATTGGGTTAACAACCGCATAATATTGACCCGGTAGTTTTGCGGCAATAATTTTAGTTATGGCGAAACATGTTACTTCTTTACTTTTTGTATGTTTCTTTTTGGCTGCTACATCTTTTGCTCAAACAGGTAAATTAAATGGCAGAATCTTAAATGAGAACAATGAGCCACTTTCGGGTGCCACTGTCTTATTGGAAGGCACAGGAAAAACAGTGGCGGCTGATGTAGAAGGTAGGTTTTCGTTTCGCCAAGCTGCAGGTACTTATGTAATTGTAGTTTCTCGTGTGGGTTATACCAAAAAAAGTATTGCTGACGTAACTGTGAAAGCAAATGAAGAAAGTGTAGTAGAAATTGTACTACAAAGAAGTAAGTCAAACGAGTTGGATGTAACTGTTCGCTCTTCTATAAAAAGAGAAAGTACAAACGCTTTAATTGCTTTTCAGAAAAACAATACTGCCATGTCAAGCGGTATTGCGGCAGATTTTATACGTAGAACACCCGATAAAAATACAGGCGAAGTATTGAAGCGTGTAAGTGGTGCAAGCATACAGGATAATAAATATGTAATTGTAAGGGGATTGAGTGACCGCTACAACCAGGCAATGATCAACAGTGCATTGATGCCAAGTTCAGAGCCGGATAAGAAAGCCTTTTCATTCGATCTTATTCCTTCTTCAATGATTGACAACATCATCATTAATAAAACAGCTACGCCTGATTTGCCGGGTGAATTTGCAGGTGGATTGGTTCAGGTAAATACAAGAGATATTCCTACGCGAAATGTGTTGACCGTCGGTATATCAATTGGCTACAATTCGCAGTCTACTTTTAAACCCTTTACAAACAACGGCCGTAGCAGCATCGATTGGCTAGGCTTCGATAATGGTGATCGTTCACTTCCATCAGTTGTTCCATCAATTGAAGAATTTCGTTCGTTGACAGACGCTCAAAAAATAGATCTTACCCAACAGTTTAGGGGAGATGTTTATGCAGAAAGATCCACTACCGCTTTACCGATTACTACAGTTACCCTTGGTTGGAGTAACGTGAAGAATTTTAAAAATGGCGGCAAGTTTGGAACAGTCGTTTCATTGTATCATCGCAATGCTATGGTAATGTATGATGATGTAGAAAGAGGTCGTTTCGAGTTTGTAAGATCACCCATTTTTTCTGGTACTGAAACACAAAACAGGTATTCTGTAAATGCAGGTGTGCTGGCAAACTTTAGTTATGTAAAGGGTCGACATAAAATTTCTTTCAGAAACATCTTTAACCAGTTTTATGAAGACAATTATTTTACTAGAGAACTGAATAATACCGGGCGTTTACAAATTGTAAATCTTCGCTCTTCATTTGTTAACCAGCGTAGTTTGTACAGTGGCCAGTTAGAAGGAGAGCATCAACTTTCTAAGTCGGGAATGAAGTTTACCTGGAACGGTAATGCTTCTTACAATAACAAATCTCAACCTGATTTTCGCACAGCGCAATATGTTAGAAGTTCTGACAACCCCAACTCTAAATTTGAATTGGATGATGATGATAGCCGCCGCTTTTTTTCTAAGCTAAATGATTATTCTGTAGGCGCAAACGGAGCGCTATCCATCCCCCTTCAAATAGGCGATTACAGGCAGGTAGTAAAAGTTGGCGGATCAACTTTA
>JANPIM010000016.1:0-46568 GCA_031425015.1 Segetibacter sp.
AAGTTCCATGATGCCGGTACCAATACGTCCCCATGGTTCAATGCCCAGAGTGGAAAAAATAAATACTGATTCAGGTGCTCCTGTAAACTTAAAGTAGAGCGTTTGCAGCATAATTAAAGCGGCAACAGACCTTAAAACCCATGAGATAATTGATTTTGTTCGGGGTGCCATACAATTGTTTTTTACAGGGACGGCACATCAAACATTTCCTTACAGAATATTTGAAAAATCTTTGGTCACTTGCCTTTGAAGGAGTTTTTCACCTGTAAACCTACGCACAATAGTGGGCGAACACATTCGACTTGTCGAGGGCAATAAGTGCGGGACGACTTCGCTGCTGCAACACGATCGCCTCTGCACTGTTGTGTTTGCAGCCCTACTTTCTTTCAAGCGACAGTTTTGCCGCTGAGGGCTTTTTTAAAATCATCCCAAAAAGGTGCAATTGCAGGGCTGGTATTTGTAAATCGTTCATTGAAATCTACAGGCAGCTATCATGCTAACTGAAATATTTTGTCCATCAAAATCCACTTCTCTCCTTCTTTAGCCCAGGGCAATGAGCTTTGAAATTTCCACATCAGTTGCTCCCACTCCTGCACCTTTGGATTTGTATCATCCATTTTTGCCTTGCGTTCAAAACTAAAATGTTCATCCGTATCCATGATCATAAACAAGCGATTGCCGGTTCGATAGATTTCCATGTTTATGATGCCCGAACCCGCTATACTCGCTTTGATTTCAGGCCATACATTTTCCGACTTATGCCAGTTTTCATATTCGGCAATTAATTCTGCATCATTTATTAGGTCGAGTGCTAAGCAGTATCGTTTCATAGTTCAGTGATTGCGGGAGTTGTAAAAACTTCTTTCCTGGTTACCTTATAGCCACTCAATCCATAAAGCATCACTACTACAAAACAAACCAGCGGAACGATATAACCGTCCTGTATGTTTTGCGTATAGTCGCTGATGTAACCAAAGATGCGCGGTATGATGGCGCCACCAACTATAGACATAATGATGAGGCTGCTACCGAAAGCAGTGTCGCCTCCCAGGTTTGCTATTCCGAGTGAAAAAATAGTTGGGAACATGATGGACATAAAGAAGCAAATACCGGTGACCGCATAAACGGTAATCATACCGTTTGCTTTGATGGCAATAATGCACAGTATGATATTGATAGCGGCATACAAAGCCATTAGCCGGGAAGGTTTTATGTACTGCATTAAAAACGTTCCAACAAAACGGCCGATCAAAAATGCCAAGCCGCAGCCACCCAAATAATAGGCAGCTTTTACATCGGTGATGCCGGCAGATACAGGGGCGTACAAGATGAATAAACTGAACACCGATACCTGTGCACCCACATAAAAAAACTGTGCAACTACACCCCACGCAAGGTGCCGGTGTTTTAATGCATGAAAGATACTTTTGCTGGACGCTTGCTCACTAATACTTTGAATTTTTGGCAGCTTGGTAAACGCAAATATTATTGCTATTACAACTAACACTGTTCCTAAAATAAAGTAGGGCATCTTAACCGAAGATGCCTCAGATGCTAAGGCAACTTTTCGCGCAGCTTCTGTCATTCCACTTAGTTCAACGTCGCTGTATCCTTTGGTTAAAATCACTTTGGCGCCAATAACTGGTGCCAATGCAGCGGCCAGCCCATTGAAGGACTGTGAAAAATTCAATCGTTGCGTTGCGGTCTCCGGATCGCCTAAAGAAGATGCATAAGGATTGGCTGCCGTTTCAAGAATGGTTAGACCACAAGCAATTACAAATAACGCAAACAGAAAGAAGGAATATTGCTGGGTATTTGCAGCAGGAATAAATAAATAAGAACCAACTGCAAAAAGCAAGAGGCCAATGATGATACCTGTTTTATACCCATACTTTGTCATGATGAAACCAGCCGGCAATGCCATTAAAAAATAGGCAATGAACACAGCCGAATCCACCAATGTAGACTGCGTAGTGGTTAGTGTAAACGACTTTTTTAAGTGAGGTATCAACACCGGATCGAGGTTATGGGCAAAGCCCCACAAAAAGAAAAGTGATGTGATTAAAATAAAGGGTAGCCTGTTAGCTTTGGTGGTTAATGATGCCATGCTGTTTTTTTCAATGATGGTAAACAATCTTATTCTGAAAACCTGTTCATTCATGCAAGCAAAACCAGTTTGGTCTTATTATTCATGAATGCTTAAAATAAACTAGTTGCGTTTTCGGCAACCGGTTGAAATGCTCTAATTACAATTTGTAAAACCTGCTTGCATTTATTCCGAAAACCTTTTGCTGATCCGCTTCGGAATACAAACTAAAATAATCTTTAACAATGCTCAATACCGTTGCATAATTGCCTGCTACAAGGCAAACAGGCCAGTCACTGCCGTACATTAATCTATCTATGCCAAAGGCATTTACAACCACATCTAAATACGGAGTAAAATCTGCTTGCTTCCATTTTTTGAAATCTGCTTCCGTTACCATTCCACTCACCTTACAAAACACATTGTCAAACTTTGCGATAGCATACATGTCCCTTTGCCATTCGTCTATCTTTCTATCTTTTATGTAAGGCTTAGCCAGGTGATCGATTACAAACTTTTGCTGCGGAAAAGCAGCAACAAATTCAGGTATGTATTTCATCTGATCAGGATAGATGAGAATGTCGTAAGTGAAATCATACTTGCCTAATGCATCAATCCCTCGCATGAATGCCAGTTTCAACATCAGTGCACGGTTGGCCTCTCCCTGCAATACATGTCTAAATCCTTTGATGACATTGAACTGGTTATAATATTCAAAACGATCTGAAACGTTTTCGTTCTGCAAATCAACCCAACCGACTATACCCTTAATAAAATCATTTTGCGCTGCCAGTTCTAGTAAAAATGTATTGTGCAATTCGCTTTGGTCTGATTGAACCACAACACAACCCTGCAACTGATTCTCTCTAATTAATGGTGCCAAATCCGCTGGCAAAAAGTCTTTCCTTATTACCTGCATTTCATCTGTTATCCAACTTTCCCTGATTGAATCATACTGCCAAAAATGCTGGTGTGAGTCTATCCCTGTATACGTTTCGTTTTCAATATTTTCACTCATGATAAAACATAGGTCGACGGGTAAAAGAATTGCGACAACTGATAAAAGATAAAGATATTGATGGCTTCACGCTAGCAGGATTCCATTATTTCAAAGCTCTATCCAGGTGAACATAGCCACCATCAACATGAATTAACTGCCCGGTTGTATGGCTCGATTTTTCTGACAATAAAAAAACCACCATGTTGGCAATTTCTTCCGCTGTTGTCATTCTTTTTTCAAATGGAATTTTAGAAGTAATCTCTTCCAACTTCTGTTCATGGTTATCAAAAGTCTTGATCCACTTGTCGTATAACGGCGTATAACATTCGGCAACTATAACAGCATTTACTCTAATGCTATACCGAAGCAATTCAACCGCCCACTCTCTTGTTAGCGCATTTCTAGCTCCATTGGAAGCAGCATATCCCGAAGTGCCGCCTTGGCCAGTTTCAGCGGTTTTAGAACCAATGTTTACAATCGCCCCTTTTGACACTTTTAAAAACGGTAAAGCATATTTTACCATCAAATAATAGTGGACTGCATTTTTATGATACGATTCAATAAAGCCTTCATAAGTGCCATGCTCTAGTCCAACACCATCATTTACACCCGCATTGTTTACTACGCCATCAATTCTACCAAACTTTTCAATCACTGCTTTTACTGCATGCTCACATTCATCAGGTTTACTTAATTCAGCCATTACTTGGAAAGCATGTTGATTTTGTGATTGCAACTGCTCGACAACCTTCAAATTATCTTCTTCACTCCTGCCGATAATGATGGGAATAGCCCCCTCGGCAGCAAGGCATTTTACGATTCCTTCTCCAATACCCTTTGCGCCGCCGGTTACAATAATTACTTTGTCTGTAAGTTGAAGATCCATATGGTTGATTAGAAGTTTCTAGATTGTTTTACACTAAACATTACCCAGCATTAGCTGTAAGCTTTCACCTGTTGCTTCGACGATCCCAAACCATCTATTCCAAGTTCCATTACATCGCCATCTTTTAAATACACCTGCGGCTTCATGCCAAGGCCAACACCTGCAGGAGTACCGGTAGAAATAAGATCGCCCGGAAGCAAGGTCATAAACTGACTTAGATAAGAAATGAGAAAAGGAATATTGAAAATAAGATTTGCAGTAGTTCCGTCCTGCATTGTTTTGCCATTTAGCGTCAGCCAAAGGCGTAAATTATTTACATCCTTTATTTCATCCCTGGTTGCAAGAAAAGGACCTATTGGTGCAAACGTATCGCAACTCTTTCCCTTCACCCACTGGCCGCCACGCTCCAACTGAAATGCGCGTTCACTTAAATCGTTGTGCAGGCAATAACCCGCAATATATTTTTCAGCATTGGCCTCATCTATATAGCTTGCCTTTTTTCCAATAACCACTGCAAGCTCCACTTCCCAATCGCTTTTGGTTGAATTTTTAGGAATGATCACATCATCAAAAGGACCGATAATGGCTGATGTTGCTTTGAAAAATATGATAGGTTCTTTTGGAATATCGGCATTCGTTTCTTTGGCATGATCCGCATAATTTAAACCAATACAAATAATTTTAGAAGGCCGCGCTATGGGGCAATCCAATGTTGTATCTGATGATATTTTTTTGAGCGTGTCTTTATGTTCTGCAACTAATTTGTGCAAATTGTCTAGGCCATCGTTGGCAAAAAATTCTTCGTTGTAATCCTTTACAAAAAACGAGACATCATAATATTCGTCATTGATGATTACCCCCGGCTTTACTGCGCCGTCTTGCCTAAATCTTATTAGCTTCATTTTCTTGAATTAATTTTTTTAAGTTCTACCATTAATTATTTAAGTTGATAAAGCCCCCATCAATGCAGTAATCATTACCAGTAATGAAAGACGCATCATCTGATGAAAGATAGAGGATAAGTTTAGCCACTTCATCTACGGTACCCATTCTTCCTATTGGCTGCGACTTCGATAATTTTTCAAACATCTCTGCTTCTTTTCCCGCATAATTTTTTTCTATAAATCCATCCACAAAAGGCGTGTGAACCCTTGCAGGAGATATGGTATTGCTGCGTATCCCATCTTTTAAAAAATCGCGAGCAACGGATAAACTCATGGCATGTATTGCACCTTTACTCATGCTATATGCAAACCGATCAGCTATGCCGACTAAGGCTGCAATAGATGAAATATTTACAATAGCACCTCCGCCATTTTTAAGCATCAATGGCACCGCTGCATGCAGGCAGTTGTAAGCGCCTTTTACATTGATGTTGTACACCCTGTCGAAGTCTGCCTCCTCTGTATTTACTACGTTTCCAACATGTGCTACGCCTGCATTATTTACAAGTATATTTAAACCAGCAATTGTAGTAAACGCTTCCATAACCTGCTGTTGATTGCTCACATCGCAAGCATGAACAAAGGCTTTACCGCCCATGCTTTCTATTTCTAGTAATACCTGTTCTGCATTTTCTTTAGAAACGTCCATGATGTGTACCACTGCTCCTTGCTTTGCAAATAACAAGGCTACGGCTTTTCCGATACCACTTCCCCCACCCGTTATTGCTGCAACTTTTCCATCTAGTCTAAACATGATTAACCTTTTTATTTTGTGCCTGCATTTGGTGTACACAAGCAAAAGAAATTTGTAAGCACGCTGTTGTAAACCGAATAGCCGGGCTATGTTTTATAAATATACTTCCTATAAACTTACGCCTCTCTTCCACGGAATAAAGTCATCTTGTCCCAGCGAAACTGCTTTCGGAATTATTTCGCCGCTGGCAACTTTAATGCAATACTCCAGTATCTCTTCCCCCATTTGTTCAATTGTTTTTTCACCCGTTATCACTGGGCCGGTATCAATGTCTATAATGTCACTCATCCGTTTGGCAAGCGAAGTGTTGGTGGACACCTTAATGGTTAATGCAACAGGGTTACCAGTTGGGGTACCAAGGCCGGTAGTAAACAAAATAAGCGTGGCGCCTGAGGCAGCTTTACCGGTTGTGGCCTCTACATCATTACCTGGCGTACATACCAGGCTTAGCCCTGGCCTGGTAGCAGATTCCGTATAATCCAGCACATCTACCACAGGTGAAGTACCTCCTTTACGGGCTGCTCCCGTTGATTTTATCGCATCTGTTATCAGGCCATCTTTTATATTGCCTGGTGAGGGATTCATGTGAAAACCCGAACCAACTGACACTGCAAGTTTATCGTACGATTGCATGAGATCAATGAATTTCTCAGCACTCTCCTTTGTTACGCAACGGTCAATCAATTCCTGCTCGGCACCACAGAGCTCAGGAAACTCTGCCAGTAATATTTTGCCACCCAAAGCAACCAACAAATCTGATGCGTAACCAACGGCGGGGTTCGCTGATATACCACTAAAGCCATCGCTACCACCACACTTTACACCAATGGTTAATGCACTTAGCGGTGCAGGTTCCCGCTCACATTTATTGGCTTCTACCAGTCCTTTAAAAGTGGCACGGATGGCGTCGATAATCAGTTGCTCTTCGCTTTTTATTTCCTGCTGTTCAAAAGTAAAAAGCGGTTTATTGAATGCAGGATTCCTTCGTTTGACTTCGTCCAAAAAATTACTTGTTTGCAAATGTTGGCAACCCAGACTCAGCACGGTAACACCTGCTACGTTTGGATGATCTGCATAGGCGGCAAGTAGTGCACCCAACGTGGATGCATCTTGACGGGTACCTCCACATCCACCTGTATGATTTAGAAACTTTATACCGTCAATGTTTTTAAAGTATCGTTCGTTAGCACTAACTGCCGCAGCACTAAGGTCAAGATGTTTTATATCGCCTCCAGCTTTGTAGGCTTCTAACAACTGCCGGGTAAAGCGATTGTATTTATCAGAACCCGCATAGCCTAACTCTTTTATCAATGCCTCTTTAATAATGTCGAGGTTCCTGTTTTCGCAAAAAACCATGGGTACAAACAGCCAATAATTTGCGGTACCAACTCTGCCGTCGCTACGTTTGTAACCGTTAAATGTTCTGCCCATGAAACGCGATGTGTCGGGAGGTTGCCATGGACGATTAACCGCACGGTAATGATAAGCACCTGCTGCATGTTTCGTATTAGTAGTCGTCATTAGCTCACCTTCGCTCACATCAAATGCCACTTTGCCTACCAACACCCCATACATCAAAATCTCTTGCCCTGCATTCAGGCTATTAATAAAGAATTTATGCTTTGCAGGAATCGTTTGTTTGAGAACGATTTCGTTACCCTGGTGATATACAATCGAGCTTGCGGGTAAATCCTTCAATGCCACCAATACATTGTCACCAGGGTGAATTTGCAAGACGGTTCTTGCAGTTACTTCTTGCGCAACCATCTGTAGATAGAATAAAGCTTGTGAAAGTATGGGTTCATGTGACGGGTCTTGGCGAAACGATTTTGTAGTAATGCCTACACGATATGAGGCTGGTACTATAGCAAGACTTAAAAAAGGTTTCTGCTAACAAAACAAGATTTAATTGCTAAGCGGCCCTCGCACAAAATTGTCTGATGATTAAACTATTTTAGCATCCTTACCAGATAAACAGATAAAAACGGTGATTCATGAAGCCTGGAACGTTAGTTAACTGTTTATGCCTGTTAACAAATTTTTATATGAGACCACAATTACTCAAAGTATCTAAGGGACCAAATTATTCGTTCAGCGTTCGGCGCGACCTGGTACCGCATATCAACAATAAATGGCACTATCATTCAGAAGTAGAACTGATCCACTTTAAACAAGGAGAAGGAACACAATTCATTGGCGATAGCATTGAGCGATTCAATTCAGGCAATGTGATACTTGTGGGTGCTAATCTGCCTCATTACTGGAGGTTTGACGATGTCTACTTTAGTGAAGAAAATGCAACAGCTGCCGATGTGCGTGTCGCACATTTTACTGAAACGTTTTGGGGCACAACCTTCCTCGATCTTCCAGAAAATATGAACATCAAAACAGCACTTGAACTTGGAAGACGGGGCTTACGCATCACTGGAAAATCTGCCATAGAAGTAGCTGATTTACTGCAAAAACTAGTGGATGCAGACAGAGGTCAACGATTGGTGCTGCTGCTACAGGCACTCAACATTATTGGTGAACAGAAGGACATAAAGGTGATCTGTTCTATTGGTTTTAATCCCGTACTGATTGAGCACGAAAAAGATCGGATCAACGACATTTACGAATACTCCCTGAAGAAATTTAAAGACAAAATACTCTTACAGGAAATTGCCGAAGTTGCCAACATTAGCCCAAGTTCTTTCTGTAGATATTTTAAGTCGCGTACGCGGAAAACATATTCTCAATTTCTGATAGAGCTAAGAGTAGGGCATGCTTGCAAAATGCTAATCGAAAACAACCAGAGCATCAAACAAATTTGTTACGAAAGTGGCTTCAATACATTTACCCATTTCCACAAACATTTTAAGCAGATTACAGGCAGAAGTCCGTTAATATACCAGAAGGAATTTATGGTACGTTAGCATGCTCAACGAATGCGGAAATACACATTGACATTTCGTTGCTATCCCACCAAATGAATGACACCAGCCATTATGATTTAACGCATAATAGTTTATGAATTACCAGACTAGTTTTAATGATTGATAATCCCAAAACTCGTCAGTTATGAAATTAAGATCCCTTCTATTAGCCGGCTGTATTACTGCCGCTATAGCTTCGTGCCAAACTTCGGAAACTACCGAAACACCAACAAACACCAGTAGTACAGAAGCCAACAATACCTTACAAGGACAATCTGCAGTTGCCGATGATGCTTCGCAAAAAGACATTGTAAAAGTGGCGGTGGGTAGTAAAGACCATACAACTCTGGTAAAGGCATTACAAGCTGCTGACCTGGTAAACGCGTTGTCCAACGCCGGCCCTTTTACTGTGTTTGCACCTACCAATGCAGCTTTTGATAAGCTTCCAAAAGGAACGGTGGAACGACTATTAGAGCCGGAAAAAAAAGAAGACCTACAAAATATTTTGCAATATCATGTGAGTGTTGGTGGATTTAAACCGGAGATGTTGCAGGAAGGCCAAACCATCGGGCAGGTAAACGGAGATAACATTAAGATCAGCAAAAAAGATGGTAAAATTGTAGTGAACGGGACGGCTGCAGTGGTTGCAATTATTCCAGCCGCCAATGGTATTATTTATGTAATAGATGGTGTACTACTGCCTCCAAAACAATAGTATAAAAGTAATTACAAAGGCCAACATGAATGGCCTTTGTAATTTTCTTTATGCCTCCACAGGCTTACATCGTTCGTAAGCTCACTTTCTCTTTTTCGTGGACTGGCACCTTTCTAATTTGGAAGAGAGCGATGTGCCTAATCGCTGATTAATTTTTTACCAGTTAAAATAACAAAACTAGCAGTTAATTAGAATGGTCGTGGCCTAATAAACATTGCCGTTGGAGGGGGCTTCGTCGGGTAGAATTTTAAGTTGCATAACTGAAGCAATTGAATGAGCCCTTTGCTTAGCCAGTTCTGCCTTTTCACCTTCAAATAGTTCATCTACTGTCTCGTTGAACAATTGTAACCAGCGGTCAAAATCTTGGGTGTGTAATGTTTTAAATTGATGTAAAGTCTTATGAGCTTGTAACGGATTGCCATCATATCCACCAGAATAAAAAAGAATATTATTCCAGAATAAGTCTAGTACTTCTAAATGTTTTTCCCAGTGATCTTTGACCACGTGGGCAAAAAACGGAGCAAGTCTGCTATCTAACAAAACCCTGCTGTAGAACGTACGCACGAGCAGTTGAACATCTTCCGGGCAAACAATTTCCTTTTTCATGATAGCCCGGATTAAAGATCCTTTTTATTAAATTTTCTTACCGCTATCCAAATCGGCACAAAGACCCATGCTGATGCGGTAATGGCAATAAACAAGTAACCATAAAAACCCTCAAAAAACATTTGAAAAACCGCACCCGTATACCCCATCATGGCAGATATATCCATCCTCAATAAAACAAGAATACGGCTCAGGTCGATGGGATTTAGTGCAGTTAATCCAATAGATACTTTCTCTAGAGGATAATCAGCAAACTGAAAAAGAATAAAGAGTACAAGCCCATCGAAAATGATGGCAAAATAAAACCATAGTAAAATGGAAACGCCGATTCCTGTCGCTTTATCGCGGGTAATTACACTTGCAAGCATGGCCAATGCAACAAACACTGCCGTCAGCAATATTGCTGCTACAACCAATATGAGCCCTACCTCGGTTCTATCATACAAAAAAACCGGTAGACCAATACCTATAACTACAGCAAAAATTAATGAGGATGTTAGACCCGTATAGATACTACTTATAAGCGTGGTACGCTTTATTGGCTGCGATACCAGCAACTCAATAAACTCGGATGAGTTGTACACGTATATAGTTGAAAAAATAACGCTGAGCAACGGCACGATGATCAATACAATGTTAAGCAGACTTAAAAGCCCTTTAGATGTATTGTCTTCCAGGTTAAAAACACTAAGTGAAATGGCGAGCAGGAACAATGTATATCCTACAACTATTCTGTTTCGAAGGATATCTATGACCACATATTTAATTAGCTTCTTCATACTATCCGTTTTGCATTACCCTTGCAATTGCTTTTGATAATTGACTTTGACCAGTATCCTGTTTCAACTGCTCAAACGATTTATGAAACCTAAGTTCTCCATCCTGCATATAGATTACTTGTGTGATGATGTCATCAAGGTCGCTGAGCACATGCGATGTAATGATGATGAGTTTACCATTTGCCTTTTCTTTGATGATCTTCTCTTTCAGTATTTCTGTTGACACAGGATCAAGACCAGCGGTAGGCTCGTCCAATATCAATACGTCTGGTTCAAACATAAAAGCAAGACACGCTCCTACTTTTTGCCTGGTGCCGCCTGAAAGTGTCCGCATTCTTTTGTCCATCAGTTTATCAAGACCGAATGAAGTAACCAGTTCTTCATCCAGGTGATTTGTGTAAGGCTTCCGAATGTCCTTCATCATATCTATTACCTGCGCTATTTTCATGTTCTCAGGGAAGCGACCGATTTGTGGCATATAACCAATCTTGCTTCTATATTCCCAATGATGCTGGATGTTATTATTATTGAAAGTTATAAAGCCGCTATCTGCCACTACCATCCCAAGCAAGCATTTAATAAAGGTGGTTTTACCAGATCCATTAGGTCCGATTAAGGCAATACTTTCACCTTTTATACAAGTAACATTAACGTTGTCCAAAGCCGTTAGCTTACCGAATTTCTTTGTAACGTTAGTTGCAATTATCATAGTGCAAAAGGTTTCATTAAAGGCTTGTCATCTTTCAATTCTATAGGCGTAATGCTTGGTATCAGCCTTTCTGCTTTGTCCATTATGTTTACCATGAAGCTTCTAAGTAAAAGGGTTGCAGCCGGCAGCTTTTCAACAATCATACTGTATAAACTAACCGGCAGGTAATGCACGTCGCCATAGCCATCTTTATTCAAATCATAACCTTCGTACTTATCCCAATAATTGGTAGAGAACTTGTTCAGTTGCAAATCACCATTGGTGCCAACATCAAAGGTGTTGCCGAAGTAATTGTTCTGGGTAATGTTGTTATCAATGCAACTCGATTGTACACGCATTGCCCAGCCATTACCCTTAAAGATATTTTTTAAAACATTGATGCGGCTTGTACCTTCCATGTAAATGCCTACTGTGTTTTTCAGGAAGGTGTTTCGCTCTACGACCCCATCTGAAATTTCTTTCATTAGTATACCGTACGAACCGCTCCCCCAGCTTTCTTCAAAGTGGTTACCAATCATTGTAACACTTCTGGAAAACATGACTGCTACACCTGCACCATTCTTTCTAAATATATTGTTTCGATACACGTCGTTATTAGAAAACATAAAGTGAATACCGTAGCGTATGTTTTTATAACTGAGATTATTTTCGATCAAAGAAGCAGTAACAAACTCGAAGTAAATGCCGTCTCTGTGGCCCGTTACAGTGTTTTTCCGAATGGTGATATGATCGCTTTTCCAACAATGAATAGCATTGCCCGAATTGATTTCATCAACGGTGTTGCCTATTACCACGTTATTAAGTATTTGTCCATTGGTTACGTTTTGAAAGTAGATGCCGAAAGTGTTATTCCCCAGTTTATTGTTGCGAATGATCACGTTGTTGCAACTGATCACTTTTACCGCACCCCAATCGTTGGTACTGGAATAACCAGAGTTTTTAAACTCCAATCCATCAACGATAACATCGTTGTTTTGTACCCTGAGAATTTGATGCTTTCCCATTCCATCAATCACTGCACCTGCCGTTCCTTTTAATGTCATACTCTTTTGAATAACAATTTCACCCTCAGCATACACACCTTTGCTGATAAGGATAATATCGCCATCTTTTGCAGCTGCTACTGCTGATTTAATTGTTGTAAATGTCTTTCCGGCGCCAACTTCTATCGTTGCTGCAGTAACTGCTAATTGCAGTAAGAAAAGGTATATGGTGAATAGTGTTTTCATTTTTTGATTGCTGCTTTTGACACAACCAATTCGCAAGTGAATGCTTCGTCGTTCCGCCTACCAATGACGATTTTTGCGTGCTTCAGTGTGGTGGCAACAAAACTACCTGATCATCTCCTTTTCAATTTGCTGCCACGATAAACGCCGACCACCATTATTAGTGGCAAATTCATTAGCAGCAGCTTCATTAGTAAAGGCTGCAACTTTACCGTTCATCGGTGTTTTTAACGCGTCGCTTTTTATATAGAAAAGGTCGACGGCTTTGTTCAGTTCCTGGCTACCAGCAAAGGCATTCACGTATGCATTACCGCTACTCCCTTCATTCTTTCTGAAGCTTGCAAGGCAATGCAAATCATCGAAGCGATACACTTTTCCTTTTTCTGTCACCCACTCAGCAGCAAACTTTTTATCAACGATTCTCATTTTGCAAAAGTCACAAGCATCGCTGCCATAATTGATAGGCTGTGGGCCCGAAGCACACGATTGCAATAAGCACAACATCAAAACAGTAATAGAGACTTTTGACTTATTTCGCCGAAGCCACTTTGGCTGAAGGATGATTATGTAAGCAGCAACCAACAGAACGCCGGCTACAATAAACAGCCATCCACCAACATCGGGAATGGAGTAAGCGCCAAAGTTTAAAAGCTGTTTGTAACCAATTAAAGGAGGCTGATAACTCATACCTGGAACTTGTATTGCAGCGTTGGGATCAAGGCTGTGCCCGTAGTTGTATTCCCAGCGATAGAAGTCTACCATAGAAATAATGGCAAAAAGCAAGAACACGGCGATGTAGATGTAGTAGACTCCTTTTTTACTTATGTAGGCGGCTATGAGTCCAAATAACACCAGCCCACCAATAAGGAAGGGCAGCAAGGTAAATTCAATAAAATCTTCGCTATGCAAAGTCTGCATGCCTATGTAATGATTCAGCCCGTTTATTACATCAACATTTCCGGCAAGACCATTGGCAAAAATTTTTAAAACCAACCCTTCGGGATACTGCGGAGCACTCAATTGAATTTGCCATATGGGAAGAAAAATAGCTCCGGCTAGTAGAAGGGCTGCAAGCGCTACCAAAATTCGTGGCCATTTATAATTGTTTTTCATTCAAAAAGTTTTTACCCCAATGGGAGCCGTAATGTGCATTGTGTATCTGATCAGGTCATTTCTACTGTACAAGTGTGCGACCTGCCTACCGGCAGGCAGGCGCAAGAAAAGCCCTATAGATAACCTTCAGCCCGGTCCATAAAATTTCTTTTACTAAAAGAAAATGTAAAGGTGAGCACTAGTCTCACCCTTACTATGTGGTGTTTATCTTTTTGGTTTTGATGGGCTACCGGCGGCGGCACCTGTATCTGCACCGGGCGTTTTATTCGTTACCCCATTGTTGGTACCTAGCGAAAACGTTAGCGGCACATTGGATCCCGCCGGAGACACCCTTACATAACCAGACATTTCCTGGTGCAAAGCACTACAAAAATCAGTGCAGTAAATTGGGAACATACCTACGCGATCCGGCACCCATTTAAGCGTTTGTGTTTCGCCAGGAAGGACGATGAGCTCTGCATTGTTTGCGCCTTTTACCGCAAACCCGTGCGGTACATCCCAGTCCTGCTCAAGGTTGGTAATATGGAAATACACTTCGTCGCCTAATCGTACACCTTCTATATTATCTGGCGCAAAGTGCGAACGAATAGCGGTAGCATAAACATGCACTTTGTTGCCTTCACGAACTACTTTGGCTTCCAGTTCACCCTTTGCAACATAGGGGTGGTTGTTTTCCTCGATCTTAAAAATTTTGACTGAATTTTTTGAAATAAGCGATGCAGGAACTGATTGCGCATAATGTGGTTCACCAATGGTTGGATAGTCAAGAATGAGCTGCATTTTATCGCCACTAATGTCGAACAACTGGGCACTTTGTGCAAGTTCAGGACCGGTAGGCAGGTAGCGGTCTTTAGTGATCTTATTATAAGCCACCACATACTTACCAAAAGGCTTTCTTGTATCGCCGCCCGGTATACTTAAGTGGCCAATGGAATAGTAAGTTGGAACCCGATCCAGCACCTTCAAATCTTTGATGTTCCACTTTACAATTTCAGACGATACAAAGAAGGATGTATAGGCATTGCCCTTTCCATCAAATTCTGTATGCAGTGGACCAAGGCCGGGTTTCTTTACCTCGCCATATAAAGCAGCTTCATACTTAATAACGGGGATGCCATCATAGTCACCATCAAAAGACTTGTTGGCAATTGCCTGCTGCAATTTGGTAAAGGAGAACACGGGTATTAGCGCAGCAAGTTTTCCGCTACCAACAATGTATTCACCTGTAGGATCAACGTCGCAACCATGCGGCGATTTGGGGCATGGTATCATATAGGCAATACCCGGCGCGTCTTTCAGATCGAGTGTAACTACCGAAGTTTCCATAGTAGAAGTTGCGGAGTGGGTAACATCACTGTATTTGTTATGCGCATATCTTACGGTTTCTCTAGTGCCCTTTCCTTGAGCGATAAGCTCCTCGGCTTTCTTCCAGTTTACTGCCATTATAAAATCCTTATCTTTTTGCGATGCATTTACTTCTAACAAAGTGTTGGCTTGCTCAGTATTGTAGCAACTAAAGAAGAACCAATCGTGGCTCGCGGCTTTACCAGCATGACTAAGATCGAAGTTTACACCCGGCGTTTTCAGCTGAAAAGCAATGCTCATGTTACCATCCTTCGGGTCAACTTTAATAAAGCTTACTGTTCCTTTAAAGTTCTCTTTGTAAGTATTAATTGGAACATCACCATTGCTGTTATCCAGCGGAATACTGAAGCGGGTGCCAGCAATTACATACTCTGTATTTTCGGTAATGAATGGCGATGAGTGGTTACCTGCACTATTAGGAATTTCCAGGATTTCAGCGGTACGAAAGGTTTTAAGATCAACCCTAGCAATACGCGGTGTATTGTTACCATTTGCAAAAATCCAGCGACCATCTATTTCACCATTTGTTTGCGACATTTCTGTGTGGTGCAAATCATCCCATGGCACAAAGCCGTGCGATGTATTTAGCATTGGCTTCGTCTCTTCGCTGTAGCCATAGCCTTTTTCAGCATCCTGAGAGAATACCGGAATGACTCTTAACAACCTTCCAGATGGCAATCCATATACACTCATTTGTCCACTAAAACCTCCGGAAACAAAGTTGTAAAACTCGTCGTACTTACCGGGGGCAACATAAGCTTTTGAAGCTGCATCCGAGCTTACAGTGGTGCCTGCGTTTTTGGGTTTACATCCATTGGTGCCAGCGAAAAGGCAAAGCGATGCCATGGCCAGCAAACTGGCTTTTAAATTTTTCATTGTATTATGTTTAAGGGATTGGTTTTCTATTTAACGCCGTCGTTCTTACGCATAAACTCGTAAATACCTCTTGCGGCTTCGTCACTAATATTTTGATTGGGCATACGCACCATACACAACTCGAGTTGCGCCTGCACTTTTGGATCCTTATCAATCATTTCGTCGGTGTTGGTTACGAAGTTCATAATCCACTCAGGCTTATGACGTTTGGTCACATCCTTCCAACCCGGGCCAACCAATTTTTCATCGGTAAGTTTATGGCAGCTGGCACATTTTACATTGAACACTCGTTCGCCAGCAATTACCATAGTAGGATCTAATTTCTCGGCAATATCAACTTTGGTGAATTTACCTTTTCCGCGTTCAGGATCGTAAGACGGATTTTCGGTTGCTTCATTTGAGGATTCTTCTTTTGGTGCTGTTGTATTATTAGCAGCGCTATCTGAGGATTGACCACCACCGCAGGAAAATATTAAACCGGACAAAGCAAGTGCTGACACGATAAGTAGTTTTTTCATTGATTGAGCTTTTGATTATTGAAATTTCAAGTGTTATTGACCACAAGGTTAGACCGATTAAAAATTACATTTTATGAGTTTAATCATATTAGTACGAATAACTTAAACAAACCGAAATAGTAACTTCGTAGCATTGGGGAAGAATTTTTTTCAACAGAGTTAGTTGATAGAAAAACGTATTTCGCAATACATTAATGCAGAATGAATTGAATGCAAATTCATTGAGCTACTCAAAAATATCTTCAAGCAAAATGATACCGAAGACCATAACCACACGGGAAAAAATATTTGAAACAATTGACATCAACTTATTACTGGTGTGGGGAGGCGTGTATAAAAACTACGACAAAGAAGAGTACATATTCCAGGAAGGACAGCATGCACACTTTTATCACCAGATAGTGGAAGGCAGGGTAAGAATGATGAACGAGAGTGATGAAGGGAAAGAATTTATTCAAGGCATTTTTACTGCCGGCCAGAGCTTTGGTGAACCCCCTATTTTCGATGGCAGTGAATATCCTGCTTCTGCTAAAACCGATTCTTCCGCAATCATAATCAGGCTTCACGTTTCAACATTTATGCAGATGCTGAAGGACAATTTTGATATTCATTTAAGCATTACAAGCCTACTAGCCCACCGGCTGATAAATAAAGCAAATAATTTAAAAGAGATATCGTGCCACACACCCGAGCACAGAATATTATCCATTCTAGATACCTACAAAAAGGATAATCAGGTATTAAATGGAGCTAAAACTAAAATAGATTTTACCCGGCAAGAGATTGCTAATATGAGCGGGCTAAGAGTTGAAACAGTTATCAGGGCCATGAGAAATTTACACGATCGAAAAATAATATCTATTGAACGAGGAAAAGTTTTCTATTAAATGACTTGAATCATAAAATCATTGTTTCATGTTAAGTCAATTTGCTGAAACATGAAGGGAATGAAAAAGTGGTACCAGTTGGCTTTACTTAATTTGGTTGTATTAACACTCTTAGGATTACTGCTCCGTTACAAAATCAATTTTCCGCTTCCATTATTACAACAGGAAAATATACTGCACGCTCACTCCCACTTCGCATTCAATGGGTGGATCAGCTTCCTGTTGCAATTGCTTCTCCTTGATGAGTTTACCAACAACTATAAGCAGGCAACCAGGTTTTGGGATCGCTTCTTCCTGGCATCCACATTTATAAACTATGCCATGATCATCAGCTTTGCATGGACCGGATATTCCGCCATCTCCATCGCTTTTTCTACATTGGCTCTTTTTCTCTCGTATATTTTCGCGTACAAAATTTACAGACAGTTACCGGTAAAAGATGCGCAACAGGTTAGTAGTCGCTTTGTGAAAGCATCGCTGTTCTTTCTACTGCTTTCCTCCTTTGGTACGTATGCTTTGGCAGCAGTCATGTCAATGAAAACCGACCCTTATTGGTTGCACAATGCGCTATACTTCTTTCTACACTTCCAATACAATGGTTGGTTCACTTTTGCAGTGCTGGCATTTTTGCTGAAAAAGCTAGAGGCAAGCACCAACTACCACTACCCATCTGCACGCACATTTTTTTTGCTGCTGGCTTCTACTTGCATTCCGTCGTACTTGTTTACTTCTTTATGGCATCATAGGCCTGCGTACATCACCATCGTTATTATTGTTACGGCTATACTCCAAACTGCATCGCTCTACTTTTTATGGAAACTGCTACATAGAAACGTGAAGCAGGTCTACTATGGACTACCCATTGTTTGCAAATGGTTGTTCTCTATCGCCATCAGTGCATTTGTACTAAAGGTGTTGCTGCAATTCTTTTCTGTACATCCCAAACTGGCGCAGCTGGCATTTGGCTTCAGACCCATTATTATTGGTTACCTGCATTTAATTTTCCTTGGGTTTATCACCATGTACTTGTTGGGTGTAATAGCTGACAAACAGATCGTTTACCTGAAACATAGGGTGACAGTGGCCGGACTTGTAACGTTTGCCGCCGGCATTCTCATCAATGAAATTTTACTGGCAGTACAAGGTTTTGCAGCCATCTACTATCTCTATCTGCCCATGGTAAACCTGCTATTGTATGCAAACACCTTTACACTTGTGGCCGGTGCCGTGCTACTGTTTGCGGCAGCAATAAAAGCCAATGAAGCTACCAGCAAATCGATTGATAACACTTTAACTAATACAAAATGGATACCATTGAATTATTAAACGACCCAGCGCTCTTCGAACTGAATGTAACCCTACTAGAACCTAAGCTGAAGCACCCAACTATATTCAAACATTTTGATGCTTTGCAGCCTGGAGATGCTTTTTTCATCCTAAATGATCACGATCCAAAACCCATATATTACCAAATGATAGCACAGAGGGGAAATGTGTTTACATGGAAATATGTACAACAAGGACCAACCTGGTGGAAGGTGTTGGTGCAAAAAAACGTTGCTGACAATGGACCAACCGTAGGTGAACTAGCGGCAGCAGACATTCGTAAAGCGGAAGTATTCAAAAAGTTCGGCATCGACTTTTGCTGTGGTGGAAAAATTTCGTTGAAGCAAGCATGCGCACAAAACAATTTGGATGCAAGCGAAGTAGAACAAGCGTTGCTGGAGGCAACCCTTACAGAGCGCAAAGCCACGTTTGATTTCAGCAGATGGGGATTAGACTTTCTTTCCGATTACATCTACAACGAGCACCACCGTTATTGGTACGACGAAGAGCCCGTAATTACTGAATTGGTGAATAAGGTAGCTGACCACCATGGCACCAATCACCCCGAGCTAACAGTGATCAAAGATTTATATTCCACGTTACGGCAGGAGTTAAATGCACATTTCATAAAAGAGGAGCGGGTGTTATTTCCGCACATTAAGGATTTGGTGAGAGCAAAACATCAGGATGTCTATCCCATAAACAGCGCGCTACCAAACATTGATGAACCCTTGCAAATGATGGAAGCCGATCATGAAGCCGCCGGTGATCTGCTAAAACAAATCCGGAAGGCCGCCAATAACTTTACCCTTCCGGCAGATGCATGCAATAGTTTTGGTTTGATGTACCATAAGTTAAAGGGTTTGGAAGAAGACCTGCATCAGCATATTCACTTAGAGAATAACATTCTATTTCCAAAAGCAGCTTTGCTCCACAAGCAACTAATAAAGTAAACATGAAAACACCTGCGCCTATAAAAAGAAATAAAAGCCTCGTACCGCTTTCAAAAGAACACCATGATGGACTCCTACTGGTTTGGAAAATAAAACAGGGCCTTCATTTTAAGATCGAATACATGCGCATTATGAACTACATTCTGCATGTGTTTGAACAGGAATTAGCACCGCACTTTCAACAGGAAGAAACACTGTTATTTTCCAAGCTGCCTCAAACAGATGAATTAAGAATAAAAGCTGAAACTCAACATGCTGCTATTCGACAACAAGTAGCAGCATTTAAAACACTACCTGGTACTGATGAAAAAACGCTAACCAGTTTTGGCAAGCTCTTGGATGAACATATACGGTTTGAGGAGCGCATATTGTTTCCTCACCTTGAGCAACAGATTTCATCCGAAGAATTGCCATCTATTGGAGAGGAGCTGAACAGCTATTATCAAAACAAAGAACACACCCAATGGAAAGATGAGTTTTGGATTAAACCACAGGTATAGACTTTAGCTAAAACGTAAAGTAGAATGTATGCGCATCAACAATTCATAACAAACAAAGAAGCAGCTGCCATCGCAACTGCTTCTTTGTTTATTATTAGAGTAGTATTACAATCCTGTCAATGCCTGCAGCCTTTCCCATCGGGTTACTTTTGCCTGCTCAGCATGGTGTAAAAAGTCTTCTGCCAGTTCAGGATTATTGGCTTTTATCACTTTAAAACGATTCTCATGGTACATGAAATCACCTAGCTCCATCATTGGCTCTTTAGAATCGATGACAAACCTTTGACCCTGTGGCTTGGTGGGATTATAATGAAACAATGGCCAATAACCTGACTTGACTGCGAACTCCTGCTCTTCGGCGCCTTTGCTCATTTCTATTCCATGTGCAATGCAATGCGCATAGGCTATCACAATGGACGGACCGGGGAAGGCTTCTGCCTCCAGAATGGTGCGGACGGTGTGCGTGTCATTTGCGCCCATCGCAATAGATGCCACGTAGGCTGTACCATGTGCAATGGCTTGCAGGGCAAGGTCTTTCTTGCCCGTTGTTTTGCCATCTACCGCAAACTTAGCACTGGCACCTAACGGGGTTGATTTAGATTTTTGTCCACCCGTATTAGAATAGACCTCCGTATCCATCACCAGAATGTTGATGTTTTCGCCGGTAGATAACACATGGTCGAGTCCACCAAAGCCAATGTCGTACGCCCATCCATCACCGCCTACAATCCACATAGATTTTTCGGCAAGAAAGTCTGCGAGATGATACAGGTTCTGTGCCGGTAATGATCTTTCAGTTACCAACCGCTGCTTCAATTCTTTTACCAGGTCGAGCTTCGTTTTTATATCCGCTTCTGTCGTTTCCGTTGCATTAATAATTGTATCTGCTAAGTCGTTACCCACCAGGAAGCGAAGCCTGTTGAGCAACTGAATAGCGGTCTCTCTCTTTTTATCGTTGGCTAGTTTTATGCCCAGTCCAAATTCAGCATTGTCTTCAAATAATGAGTTGGCCCATGCCGGTCCTCTGCCATCCTTGTTGGTAGTCCAAGGTGTAGTTGGCAGATTAGCACCAAAGATGGATGAACATCCGGTAGCGTTTGCTACAATCATTCTTTCACCAAAAAGTTGTGTCAACAATTTTAAATAAGGCGTTTCTCCACAACCCGAACATGCACCGGAAAATTCAAACAATGGCTGAAAGAATTGTGAGCCTTTTACCGTGTTCCTGTTAACGCGTGCACGATCAATTTCCGGTAGTTCAAGAAAGTACTCCCAGTTGCGAATTTCTTGTTCCTGTATTGGAATCTTATGATCCATGTTTACAGCCTTGTGGTATGCATCCTTCTTGCTGGTGATCGGGCAGAATTCAACACATAGGTTGCAGCCGGTGCAATCTTCAGTAGATACTTGCAGCGTATAAGCCTCGGTTGCTTTATCCCACTCTTTACCAATTGGGTCTACGTGCTTAAATGTTTCAGGCGCACCTCTTAGTTTGGTCTTGTCATAAATCTTTGCCCGGATAGCCGCATGCGGGCAGATCATCACGCACTTGTTGCATTGTGTACACAGGTTAGCATCCCACACAGGTACGGCATCTGCAATGTTTCGTTTCTCCCATTTACTCGTACCAATCGGGTAAGTTCCATCCACGGGAAATGCACTCACAGCAAGCTCATCCCCTTCACCAGAAATTATTCTACCCAAAACATTTTGAACGAAGTCAGGCGCATTCGCCGAGATCACTTGTTCCAATGGGATGTTTCCAATTAGATAGTCTGAATAGTCAACTTCATACAAATTGGCCAACGTCTTATCTACTGCATCATAATTTTTTTGAACGATCGCTTCACCTTTTTTCCAGTACGTTTCGTAAATGGTTTCTTTTATTTTGTCGATGGCTTCTAGCTTCGGCAAAATGTTACTGATGGCAAAAAAGCAAGTTTGCAAAATGGTATTGATGCGGCTTCCCATACCGGTTTCTTTGGCAACGGCATAGGCATTAATGGCATAGAACTTTAGCTGCTTGTGTACGATCTCTTCCTGTATTTTTTGCGGCAACTTGTCCCACAGTTCTTCTTTGGTGTATGGCGCGTTTAATAAAAAAGTAGCACCCTGTTCTGCATCCTTAAGTATGTCGTATTTGGTTAAATAATTAAAGTGATGACAAGCAACAAAGTTTGCTGAAGTAACCAGGTAGGTGGATTGTATTGGCTGCTTTCCAAAGCGTAAATGCGATACAGTTAACGAACCCGACTTTTTAGAATCATACACAAAGTACCCCTGAATAAAGTAGTTTGTTTTCTCCCCGATGATCTTGATGGAATTCTTGTTGGCACTAACGGTACCATCCGCACCTAAGCCGAAAAACAATCCACGAAAAAGATGTTGCGCATCTAAGGTAAAAGATGGATCATAATCGAGGCTGTGGTTGGTGACATCATCTTTTATTCCAATCGTGAAATGGTTTTTCGGAGCATCCTTTTCAAGTTCTTCGTAAAGGCTCATTACCATTGCCGGTGTAAACTCTTTGGAGGATAAACCATAACGCCCGCCCACCACAATTAAGGGATGCTGATAATTTGTTTCGTTGATTGCATTGATAACATCCATATATAATGGTTCACCAATTTCACTGGGTTCTTTACACCTGTCCTGCACTGCAATCTTAGCCACCGTAGCCGGAATTTCAGCAACAAGATCATTTACTGAGAACGGACGGAATAACCGAACGATCATTACACCAACGCGTTCTCCTTTGGCAACAAGGTAGTCTACTGTTTCTTTTACCGCGCCTGCTCCAGAACCCATAATCACAATCATGCGTGTGGCTTCGGGGTGACCATAGTATTCGAACAGTTGGTACCTGCGACCAGTTAGCGCTTCAAACTTGTGCATCTTTTCTTTTACAATTCCCGGCACATTATCGTAGTAGGTATTGGCCGCTTCACGATTCTGGAAAAACACATCAGGATTTTGTGCTGTGCCGCGTATCACCGGGTTGGTGGGCGACAATGCACGGGTACGATGAGCAATCACGGCATCCATATCAATCATCGCCTCAATTACTTCATCGCTGATTATTTCTAATTGATTCAATTCATGCGACGTGCGGAAGCCATCGAAAATATTTAAGAAAGGTATACGTGCATTTAAAGTAGCAGACTGCGCAATCAATGCCATGTCCATTACCTCTTGCGGATTGTTGCCAAACAACATACTAAAACCGGTACTGCGTACCGCCATAACATCACTATGATCGCCAAAAATGGATAAGGCGTGCGTGGCTAACGAACGTGCTGCAATATGAATAACTGCAGGTGTAAGTTCACCAGCAATCTTAAACATGTTGGGGATCATTAACAGTAGACCCTGAGATGCCGTAAAAGTGGTAGACAATGCGCCGCCTTGCAATGAACCATGCAATGCACCAGCTGCACCAGCCTCACTTTGCATTTCAATTACCCGCGGTGTTGAGCCAAAAATGTTGGTCATGCCTTTGGCGCTCCATTCATCGGCCCACTCACCCATAGTAGACGATGGCGTAATTGGATATATGGCACAAACTTCATTGGTTTTATAAGCGATGTAAGCGGCCGCTTCGTTGCCATCCATTATAGCCAAATCAACGAGGCTGGCCGCGGAGTTGGGTGCTAAAGTTGCAGGTAATGTTTGCATGGTTTATTGCTTTTCTTTTTGAAAGAGTGAAAGTACCGTGGAGCAAAACCACGGTTGATGATCTGCATCAGCGAAGGATGAAAGATTTGTCACCTTGAACGAATAAATCCGCCCAAATACATGACATCACTCAGTTTAGCCAGAGAGTAGCAAACCCTTAAATGTGAAAGCGAATTGCCATAAGTTTTATGCTTCTGCCTTCAGCTGGCGAATGCTTTCTACAGGCGCGGGATGCTGGCTATGTAGTTTTCCTGGCAGCACGAGCAGCGGTACATTCGTGGTAAACATCATTTCATTGATGTTACTGCGTACCAGTAGCCTGTTTAAAAAAGTATGCTCGTGCGCGATCATGGTTACCATTTGCACATCATTGTTGTTGATGAACTTACTGAGGCCGAGTGTAACATCCTGATCACTCACAAATTCAAATGATGGGTGGAGTTGTTTTAGATAGGATTTTAAACGTGATGGTCGAAGCAGCAAGTTTACCAGTTCATCGCGTTTTCTTTTAATCACTCTTACCAGGTATACAGTCGAGTTGAATAGTTCACCCATCTGAATAAGTGGATCCAGTATGTGCATGTCCGACTCATTGTTGATATCGGTAGCCAGCGCAATGGAAGACGGCTTGACAAAACAGTAGCCTTCCGGCACTACAATAACCGGAATGGGAGAAAGCCTGCTCAGCGACATAGCAGTGCTTCCAAAAAACCTTCTGATGGTTTTTCCTTCGCCTTTCATACCCGCAATAACCAGGTATGCCTTAGCCTCATTTGCTGCTTCTATTATGCAATCAGCCGTATCCCCTACCAATACTTCACAACTGATGGATAGCCCTGATTTAAAAGGAAGCGTGTCCACCGCTTCTTTCAGTTTTTTATCAGCCAGCTTTTGCAGCTCCTCAGTAGTTACAGGCACTAAACTCTCCGGCATTAACACCGGTTGAATTACATGTACCAGTTTGACTTTGGCATTGATATGTTGCGCAAGTATAACTCCATATTGAAAAGCATATTGAGATGCTGCAGAAAAATCTGTGGCAAGGATGATCGTTTTCATAGTATCACATTTAAGTATTAAAAATACCCCGATAAACGGTGAACAACTATGACTGGTATTACCTGTTAAATTGATAACTGTCATCGTTTACAGCCTCCTACATCAGCTTTCTTCGGCGGTTTTGAAGCTACCTTTAAGGCAGATAACATCCCCTATCATGAAAAAGATATTACTAGCCTGCGACACCGATAACTTTCCTATTGGTGCTTTTAATTTCCTGGAGCATATGCACCAGCATAGGCCGTTCTTATTAACCGGCGTTTTTCTTCATGCGCCGGTTGAGGATTTGTTTTTTCCCCCTGCTATCAGCATCGATAATCCAGACCTGGAAACTGCTAAAGCTGATGTGACCGCTGTTCAACATTCTATCCAACTGTTTTCGGACCGCAGTATTAGAAGCGGAATGGAGTTTCGTATACACGAGGAGTCCGCGGAGTACACTGTAAATGAATTGGTGAGAGAATCAAGGTTTGCTGACCTGCTCGTATTAAGCGAAGAGTTGTTTTTTGTGGGCGTTGACAAGCACCAGCCAAACTATTATATGAAGCAGGTAATGAGGAAAGCAGAGTGCCCTGTGCTAACTGTTTCCGAGAAATTCAAAACCCTATCGCGCATTGCATTAACCTATGATGGAAGCAAGGAGAGTATGTATGCTATCAAACACTTTTCCTATCTCTTTCCTGAGTTAACAAGTCTGCCAACGGACGTTTTGTACTGGGTGGAAGATACAGAAGACGAGCCTCCTGACATGACTTATATAGAAGAGTATGCAGCAAGGCATTTCAGCAATCTAAGATTTTTGAACAAATTTTTTGACAAGAATACTTACCTCGGAACCTGGGCCGAAACAAAGACAGACACCTTACTGGTTTGTGGTTCTTACGGCAGGTCGGGTATTCTAAAAGCTTTTAAAAAGAATTTCGCCGAAGACTTAATTGAGCATCCCGGTCCGGCGTTATTCATATCACATTCCAGCTAATAAAAAAATCATGAGGCCACTGCTTCTAATTTGGTTTGCAATTACGTTATGGGCTATCCCGGTAAATAATTTATTGGGCGCAGCTGAAATAGATTCGGCTTTTCAACGGCATACTTTACGCTTTGTTGCTGACACGTTTGCCAACACTCATGCAAAACAACCAAAGCTGGTAAATCGGTTTTATGAAGAAAACCGATATGCCGTCAGCTGGTTCGCAACGGCAGGTGACGCAGCTAAAAGAGTATCGTTGAAAAAAATTATTCAGCATGCTGAACTGTATGCTTTGGCGTCTGCAGATTATTCCATGCTATTTGCACAAGATGATGCCAGGCTACCCACCCGGGCCGACACCTTCCGACTTGAACTTTTATATACTGATGCAGCCCTTTCTTTTATGCACGACCTGGCGTATGGCGGCGACAAGGCGTTTGTTAAATTCAATGGACTACAATACCATCCAGATAATATTGGGTTAACAACGGTGCTCAACAAAGCTTTGATTAGCGGAAACATGGTTGCAGCCATTACGTCGGTAGAGCCCAACACTGAGCGCTACAACCAGCTGAAGACTGCTTACCTTGGTTTGCTGGCCGTATCTTCTAAAGAAAATTTCCAAGAAATTTCGGTAGTCCAGAAAACTATTGCTGGTACAAACGTCGAATTAGTGACCAGACTACAGCAGTTGCAGTATCTACAAAACGATACTACCAAAACTGCGTTGCTGAATGCGCTTAGAAACCTGCAACTCGATCATGGGCTAATGGTGCAACCGCAAATCAATGCGTATTGCCTTGACTTTTTAAACGAGACGCTGGCACATAGATTAGCAGAACTCTCCTGGAATATTACCTGGCATCGTTGGATGAATGGAATGGCGGGCAAAAAATTTGTGGCCGTCAATGTTCCTTCTAATATGCTTTACTTATACGACAGCAGTAAGGTGAGGTTGAAAAGCAAAATTGTAGTAGGAAAATTATCTACCCCCACACCAACACTCACCAGCGAAATACGTAGCGTGGTTTACTATCCCTACTGGAATGTGCCACATAGTATTGCTACTGGTGAAATGTTGCCTGCGCTAAAAAGAAATGGTGGTTATGCCAACGCAAACAGGATCCAGGTATTACAAAACGGCACCGTAGTTAATCCTTCAGCGATAAATTGGAAAAATTATTCAGCCGTAAACTTTCCCTTCCAACTGCGACAAAAGACAGGTTGTAAAAACGCGCTTGGCCGCCTCAAGTTCGAATTTGAAAATCCTTTCCATGTGTACCTGCACGACACCAACTTTAAGGGTGCGTTTGCTTCCGCCAAAAGGTTTCTTAGCCACGGTTGTATGCGGGTGGAAAAGCCGTATGAATTGGCCATAGCACTTGGGGTACCATCGCAGCGCATCAACATGTCGCAGTGCCTTGAAAATAAAAAGCCTGAAGTTATTCCGTTACCACGACCTGTACCGGTATTTGTTACCTACATCACGGTGGATGTGGTGGATGGTCGGCTGGTGTGGTATGAAGATGCTTACCAAAGAATCCGTCCATTTTTGTAACTCGTATTGAATGTCTACCCGAATTTTTTACATCCCATAAACAAGCTACATTGAGACTGAAGTTTCGATTCGCTATCTGCCTGATAATAAGAAAGGTAACACGAAGTTTCGTTCGGTAGGGCACCATTGAGTATGGCAAAGCGCTAACTAAATATTCCGTTCATTTCAGTTAATATGATAGGGTGCCCGTCTGTAATTAAAATAGTATGTTCATGTTGAGCCATGTATCCACCGTTATTACCCACCATTGTCCAGCCATCTTGAAGTGTAACTGCTATGATTGAATCTGTAGCGATGAATGTCTCGACGGCCACTACGGAATTCTTTCGGAATCGCTGTAGATTATAACGGTCGCGATAATTGGCTATCTCGTGCGGCTCTTCGTGCAAACTTCTTCCTATACCATGCCCTGTCAAATTCCTAATAACTTTATACCCGGCTTTTTTTGCCTGTGTCTCAATCAACAAGCCTATGTCTGCTATACGAACGCCGCCCTTTATATTGCCAATTACTTTTTGCAAAATACTCTTTGATGTTTCTACGAGGGGTTGATGATGATGGATGTCTTTACCTACAACGAACGACGTGCCATTATCAGACCAGTATCCGTCAAGTTCAGCTGATACGTCTATATTCACCAAGTCTCCTTCTTCGATGTATTTTTTAATTGAAGGTATGCCATGGCAAAACTCCTTATTAGTGCTTATACAAGTCCAGCCTGGAAAACGATAGCTGGTTAGCGGAGCAGATTTAGCACCGAAACTTGTAAGCAACAACGCGCCAAATTCATCCAAATGCTTTGTCGTCATGCCGGGTTTTGCATAGCTTACCATTTCTTTCAAGGTGGTTGCAACTGCTTCACTCACCTTTCTCATTCCCGATAAATCTGATTCCTTATCAATTGACATTGAAGTACTTTTTCTTATTCGTAATTGTTCTGAAAATACTGCCAAACTCCTCTCGCTTCAGCAAATTCGTTTAAATAATAATCTTTTCTTTATTCTACACAAACAAAGTAGCAGTTCACTGCTAAAGCTACTCATCTATAATAAAAGGTTTCTTGCTCTATACCATAGCAATTAGCCTTAGTCAACCATTCAGGGAGACTATAACCAAGCATATTGATACGAAGTAACAGAAGTGGCCACATTGGTTCCAACATCCGTAGTGACCGTTTTTTTTGTTATTGCTTTATTTGTGTTGGAATAGGTATAGGTATGTAGAATTGTCTTCAATGTGTCTCCAAAAACGTTGGTGTTGATTTGCTTTGTCACGTTATTTTTATGAAAGATGTGTTCTGGAAAGTATGGCTTAGATTCCACATAAGAACTGTAGTTTACGGTTTCATCATATTCGTATGTACTAATCTGTCCAGGCGCCCATTGATTTAATAGAGAGATAAAGCGCTCCGATTTTATTAAATTACCCTGTGGAGAGAATATATATTTCATTTTTTGAGCACGAACTAACTCTCCAGTTTGTATACTTTTTACATATAATATTTGCTCCACTGGAGTATTATTTTGATATAAATAATTGTATTGAGCCACTAATATTTCTTGCCTGTCACGCACTTCTATCTTCTCAATTAAATTGCCGGCATAATAATAAGTATAAATTCGGTCGTTACTTGTTACGCTTTCATATCTGCCTCCATTGGTTCTAAATAAAACAGTTTCAACTGGCGAGTTACCGCTTCCAATGACTACCGACTTCAAACTACCATCATTATTATAAATCAGATCCATATTACCAAAATCATAGGTAATGCTGCTGAGTTTTTCTCGCTTATTTGTGTTGTTCGGGCCGTTAAGATTACCCTCTTTTCTACAGCCACTCATTAAAAAACCCGATAAAATAAATATTGCTAAACTGATTATAATTTTCATGAAGCTTAAAATTCATGCAAATATTTAAAATTCTGGATCGCAAAGCAATAGCATAAATATGTTATAAACACAAACGGCATTTCTCAATAATAAAATTTCTTAATTTTTACGGCTGTTTCCACAAATGAAGATTGCTGTGCATAATAACCCATCAATAAACATGCTTACCATACTTTTAATCCAATCCATATTCTTTTCGTGGCCCAAAAAAGCCTCACCTCCGGGATAAACCCTGGAATTGACAGCAGTCGTTATCTCACCAGTATTTAGAACTCTGCTCTTTTGCCAATCTGCCGCACAACTCAGGCATTTCCATAACTCTAATTTAAAAGACGATGAGTCCAAAATAGAAAACAGGTTAAACCCAACATTCAATCCTACGCCCTGGTAGCTGCTGTCCCGACCATCACCTTCAAAAAAATAACCTTTTGCATCCTTATCCCTTTTACCTGTTGATTTTTTGCTGATATTTTGACTGCATCTTTAGATTAAGGCCATAGAAATGGCATTGTAGTTATTCGTATTTTATTGTTCCCCGCACCAACGACCTAACGTAAAACTACCACACAAGGCTGAAGCCGGCAGTCTGGACAGATCAAAAAAAGTCGTAAACATACCTAACGGTCTACAAGAAAAAATTATAACCGAAGGCTTATGGCACATAGTACCGTGTAGTTGTTGTTCTCCATGTTATTTTTAAAAATCCTATCCTTAGAAAAATATCCTTTCCCTTCAACTCGTACAAGTGCGTTCTTCGTAACTGAATAATCATAGTTGAGTGACAGGCCAAAAATTTGAAAACCATTAGTTGTACTGGTTTGCAATAACGTTTGCTGTACATCACTAAAATATTCACCACGAAATGCTACAAATGAATTGCTATTTACGCTTCGTCTTATCATTACAACTGGCGAATACCACAAGGAATATTGATTCTTTAAATTTTTATCGCGTCCAATATCGAAGCCACCAATTATCCCCCACTTTTTATTTGCCTGGTAAATCGCATAAAAATTATGATAGGTTCTCCATGCGTGAACCGTGTCAGGTTTATCGGTGCCAATAAAGTTGCTATAGTTTAATGTAAGGTTCTTGTTTGGTTTGAAGTTGAATTGAAGTCCAAACGACGGAGAATTTACTCCCATCGGTCTTTGAATCCGTTGCCAACCGTTTAGCACTAACGCCGAAAAGAAAAAATTCTCCTTTTTATTGGTAGACGTTACTTTAATTCCCGTTTCGTAATAAGGAGAGTTTTCAGCAACCATGCTCCGGCTAGCTGTCCAACAGTCTGTACCAACGGCACTCTCAAATCCTACATGAGATGGCATAATGCCTGCGTCGAGCCAGATATTATGCTGTTTTGAGAGCTTCAATCCAATGTTCGCTTCATACACCATCCGGAGCAATTCAGGCTCTGCGGCTAGATTTAATTGCGCATAGGTTCCAGTCATTATAGCAAAATTGGAACGAACTTTTGCATGGGCGTAATTCACTTTTACGTAAGCAAGGTTTACGTTCACTTCGTTGTGTCGCGCATGGTTGTAAAGAAAGAAGGGCTTTCTATGGTTTTCCGGGTTGTCAAAATCAAAGCTGTAGTATAGTTCACAATAGCCACTAAAGGTGAAGGCCGTAGTGTCTTGTGCCTCGGCTTTATCCAGAGAAAAAGAAATCGCGATGATGAGAATAAAGATTTTTTGAACCATTTGAAGTGCCTGATTTTTCGGGACAACAACCAAATATTCATGGAAGTTGGTGAACTGGATTCCATCCATCCCAGTTTATCGAACCTGAAGATAGAGATAAAAGGAACGAACCCGACGTAGCTAATAGCTGCGTTAGCCACGCAGGCCAGTGAGGTTCTTTACGCGCCTCATCTTCTTTAGGATTGTTGGTTAATTCGACTGTAAGTTGTACAGTTTAGCCGTGAAGCCTGCTTTAGTGAACTTGGTCGGGCAAGATTCTTCCTCGTAAAATTCAATCACCTTGGTTCATGGTATATCTATTGACCGGATCGTTAGATTGTTTTCAATACTACCCTCACCAAACTTATCCCAAAACCTAACTTTAATCTTATACTTTTCTTCCCATTTCATAGGCGATCCGGTATTGACGGTACATCTTAGCCGCCTTGCATCTTCCTCGTTAAACAAGTCGTTGCCAGCAAAAAGATCAGGCTCGCTAAGTAGTGCTTTTCCCGAAGAGTCAACTATTTCAAGTTGGCAACCAACAGACACCTTACCATCTTTTACCGTAAAACCTTTTACGTTATCATTGATTACCAAAAAACTTTCACCCAATGGAATATCGGTGTGGTTCAGTACTTCATTGTTCATTTCTAAAAAAACTTTCTCTGGTTCAAGGTTGGTGTAGGTAGAGATAAGTCCGGTGTTGAAATCTTTTTTTATGCCTTTGGAAAAATGAGTTTTGCAAGCGCATAGAATAACGGAAGATAGCAGTAAGAGTAAAAGATATTTTCGACAATTATTTTTTGCAGGGAAAAAATGTTTGAGCATGGCAGTTTGGTTTTTTAAGTGATGCGTAAAACAACTAAAATGTTTCTCAAAATGCAAGAGGCGCCGGGGCTGTTTTAAAAAGCTTAAGGACGCAAATAACCACTCAGGGTCGAACACTAATGTATGAGAGGCGTAGAGGCCGTACTTTTTAATGCAGATCAGTTTAAGTTCCCCGTCTAGTACTGCTTGGTAAATAGAAGCCACCAGAACCTACAAGCGAATGAGTAGCTGCTGGTTTAACGGGTGCTTGCTATAAATCAAAATTTTTTATAAACAGACAAACTTAGGTGACAACAAAACTCAATAAATATGTAATAGGTACAAACCGGAAGAACAACATGTTAAACAAAATAAAAACCAAAAGAGAATAGAGAGTGAATGTACAGATTAATAAAACAAATTTTTGCCCAGAAATGCAAGCAATAAAAGCGATAGGTTTCCGTTCGATATCATTATTAAATAAGAGAACAAAAAAACCAATAAAATGAAAATCAAATCTTTTCTATTGATCGCTTTAACCGGGATCCTTTTCTTTGTTTCCTGTAAAAAGGAGAGTATCAGCCCACAAATTTCTTTCAGCAATAATGTGGTAGAAGGAACGGCAAATGCAAGCGGTGAATTTACGATAACAGGGCACATTAGTTCCCAGGTCAGGCTCGACAAAGTTGTACTAACCAAGGAAGGGCAGGCAACTCCATACCTGGTAGATGAGTCAACTGCAAAAAATAAAATGGAATATGACTTCTCCTACCTCGTTACTGACATAACGGCCAATACTTTTATCATCATAGATATTTACGACCAGGAGGGAGGGAAAATAACGCAACGCTTTTTAATTAAGAAATAAAAACAAGTATAAAACATAGGTGTTAAAGCCAGGCTTCAAACTCATGCTTACCGAGTTCCATTAAAAAGCGGCTGCCTCATTGAATTGGGACGGCCGCTTTACTTTCTGATGCCAATAAATTTGAATTTCTTGTCGACCACAGCTGTTAAAATGGTATCAGGATTTGTGTACTGAAACACCTGGGCCTCGTACCATGTATCGTGTCGGGTCCTATACTTAATAATTGGACCAATCGGCGACCTAAGCGATTGACTATTGTACCCACTATCCATCAATGTAGTTGTAACCATACCGACCTCTCTGAACTCGGGGTTTGGATAATTGGTTGTTTGCAACCATTTGCCCCGATGGTTAAATATGATTGAAGTGTACTCATAGTATGGTGCGATAAAGGATACCGCATGGATGTTATTATCATTTGACCAAAACCGCAGGGTGTCATCGTATTTATTATCAGCTTTGAAACCATTTTTTGCAGCCATTTGTAGCGCCACCTTCTGTACGGCAGGGTGCATAGCATTTAACGACATCGATTTAAAGCCCACGGGAATTCCTTCATTTACACGATGTATACCAGTAGTATCCTGTGCTGTTGCAGATGAGATGAAGCACAAAATGAGTAGCAGGTAGATGCTCACAAACTTTAGACGGAAAGAGACAGTTGTTTTCATAACGGGTTGATTTAAAGACTACGGCAGGTAAAGGTAGCGGCTAACAAAATAAATTTACCGAGGCCAGGTATTCCAGTCTCAGTAGTAGTGTGTTTGCTTAAAGTTGCTTTCTTATATGCTCAAATATCTCAGTAGCTCCACCGTTTATTACTGTACTTACTCTTCCTCTACCCTTTCTTATTCTTATCAAAATAGTTTCTGAAAAACAGCATCTGGTAGCGCACAGCATTTCTCCAGTATGCCATATCGTGTTTGCCAGGTCGCTCTACATAGTCGTGGGGAATTTTGAGCGTTACCATTTTGTCGTGTACCATCTTGCTCATCATCAGTATCGGGTCTTCAATTCCGCAGTCGATCATGATTGCCAGCGAGTCGGTAGGGTATTTTTCTATTACATTAAAAGCAGACCAGTCCGTATAGTACTTCTTGTTTGTGCCGGTATCACCCAAAATTTTATTCATGTTATAGCCACGGGTAATCCTGTGAACCATTAATGCGCCACTCATACTTCCACACGCGCCAAAGGTGCTGGCATGCCTGAAGGCGGTAAAGAGCGCACCATGTCCGCCCATACTCAGTCCTGAAATAGCTCTGCTTCTGCGATCGTTCATGGTACGGTACAAAGAGTCGATAGCATGAGGCACTTCTTTAGATATATGCGTTTCAAAATTGCTGGTGAGGTCTACAGGGCTGTCGAAATACCAACTGCCTGTGTTACCGCTAGGGCAAACAATCATCATACGGTTTTCATCAGCTAGTTGCTGCATATCGGCTACGCCACGTACCCAGTTACTATAACTACCTCCAAAGCCATGAAGCAGGTATACAACGGGCCAACGATCGTTGCCTTTGTTGTACTGTGTGGGCGTTACCACCACGCATCGTATGTTCTTAAACATACTATTACTGTATACATTGATGGTATCAATACTTGCCTTGGTTGTGCAAACTAACGTAAGCAGCAAAGCGAGAACTACAAGTTTTTTCATAAGCTGATGAATGATGTGGATGTAAATTAAAGGTATTTGTCATTCTAAAAGTTGGGGGGCTATTTTTTCTATTGCCTTAGGAATTGAAGCGGGTGTGGATTGTCAACCAATCATAGATACATGAAAATTGTGTTGACCAGACTCCACTCCGCTTCACAATAGAAACTGGTGTTGTTGATATTGCAGAGGGTCGATATTGCTTTAACCGTAAACACTCCCCCCTTTTCTTCAGCCACTTGTATAATTACAATTGAAGCCTTCATAGATTTTCAATTTTTCATATAAATGCTTAATACATTTATCTTATGAAAATAATAGTTGGTCAAGTTTGGGCCAATGGAAGTATAACAACGATACATTCATTCAGTCCAAAAAATATTTTTTAATCCTTTCTGATTTCTGTAAACATGCTAACGCAGATAAAAGCTTATTACAAAAACATACTCCCAAATCTTTCCGAGGAAGATTGGGAACGTTTGACCCCTTGCTTTACTATTCAACAACTGAAAAAAGGTGACTATTTAACCCGCAGCGGCGAAGTCTGTAAACAGGTTAGTTTCGTCAATAAAGGATTGTTGCGCTTTTTCTATGTGGTAGACGGCAGGGAGATTTGTACCGGCTTTGTCCAGGAAAATAACTACCTCGCCCAGTACGATAGTTTTTTAACCCGCCAGCCTTCAGCAGGAAATATAGACGCGCTGGAAGAATGCGAGCTCATCAATCTATCGTCCGATGATATTCAAAACTTGTATAAGGCCATTCCCATCTTTGAGACTTTCGGCAGAAAGATTGCGGAGATGTTGTTTATCATCATTATGACACAAACAAACCGCTTGCTCACGCTATCACCAGAGGAGCGTTACCAGGTAGTGTTAGAGGAACACCCCTACATCATACAACGTGTTCCGCAATACATGATTGCTTCTTTCATAGGGATTACCCCCGAACACCTAAGCAGGTTGCGCAATAAAATGACCGGCAAAACATCCAGGCAAAAAACTAAGATCGTCTAATTGATAATTGTTAAGAACTTATCAAACGATTTTCATCTTAACATTTATCAACGAGAATGAGCAGCGCAAAAACAAATTTTGCTTCATCATAAAAAATGAAACCATGAAAAAATTTTTGCTGCTTGGGCTGCTACTTGGAATGGGAATATTAGCCAAAAGCCAAACGCTTACGCAAACTGTAAGAGGTACCCTTATTGATAAGATTAGCGAGAAGCCTTTACAAGGCGCCACTGTTACAGTAGATGGAACAACACTATTTTTCGTTAGCGATGCCGCGGGAAAATTTGTAATCAACCAGGTGCCGGTTGGCCGCATTCGCATCAATATTTCTTCGGTGGGTTATCAACCTGCATCCATCCCTGAAATATTGGTGACTACTGGTAAAGAAGTAGTATTGGATATTGCCCTCGAGCAACGCATTGCGGCGCTTGATGAGGTAGTGGTAAGGAGTAAGAAGACACAAAAAGGTGCGGTGAGCAATGAGTATGCCGGTAGTAGTTCCCGCAGTTTTAGCATTGATGAAGTAACCCGGTATGCAGGTGGACGAAACGACCCGAGCAAATTGGTCAGCAATTTTGCGGGGGTGGTTTCCAACAATGATAGCCGCAACGATATTGTAGTAAGGGGCAATTCACCTGCTGGTGTTTTGTGGCGCATTGAAGGTTTGCCTGCACCTAGTCCCAATCACTATTCTACTTTGGGTACTACGGGTGGACCGGTATCAGCGCTTAATACCAACGCACTAAAAACTTCTGATTTCTATACAGGCGCTTTCTCGGCTGAGTATGGAAATGCGTCTGCTGCCGTGTTTGATATTAGCCTGAGAACTGGCAACACACAAAAGCACGAACGCACACTGCAGGTAAACCTTTTTAGCGGGCTGGAAGCAATGATGGAAGGGCCGCTAGGTAGTAAAAAGAATGGTGCGTCGTACCTGGTAGGTTACCGGTATTCTTTTGCACAAATTGGTCAGTCGCTAGGATTAAATATTGGCACGGACGCTGTGCCTAAATACCAGGATTGGGTATATAATATTCAGTTTGGCAAATCGAAACTAGGCAAGTTCTCCTTGTTTGGAATGGGTGGCATTAGCAGCATCGATTTTATTGGAAAGGATATTGACACCACTGACTTTTATAGTCGTAAAGACCAGGACACTTACGTAAAGAACCACATGTACTTGTTTGGCGCAAAGCATACAGTAGATATTGGTAAGAATTCATTTCTCCGTACGGTAGTGTCGTATAGCAATGTAACGTCGGGATTTGACAATTACCAATATAAATTGCCGGTACCTCCCTATAACAATCGATGGTTAATTACCAGGGTGAATGACAAACAGAACGTTCTCCGTTTTTCTACAATACTCAACACCAAAAGTTCGGCGTCTTTGTCGTGGCGCGCAGGTGTTACAGGCGAAAACTTTGGACTGAAAACAAACGTGCAAGACAGAGAAGGTAAAGGAGAAAACGCACCATTCAACCAGGTAAGAAATTTTGACGACGACTTTTTATTGCTGCAATACTTTGGCCAGGCAAGGTATAAACCAACAGATAAAATAACCTTCGTAGCAGGACTGCACGGTATGAACTTTACCTTCAATAAAAAGAACATTATTGAACCAAGAGCATCTGTACAATACCAGGCTGGAAGCAAAAGCACCGTATCGTTTAGCTATGGTTTGCATGGCCAGTTGCAGCCTTTGCCGGTTTACTTATATCAAAGCCAAACCAGCAACGCTGAACAAAACAACAGGAACCTTGATTTCAGCAAAGCGCACCATTTTATTGTTGGCTACGAAAACAGGTTTGCGCCCGACTGGAGAATAAAAGGAGAAACCTATTACCAGCATTTATACGATATACCCGTAGAAGCAATGAGCAGCGGATTTAGCTTGGTAGATGCCGGCAGCGATTTTACCTTCCCCGAAAAGTCGGGGCTGGTAAATAAGGGTACAGGAAACAACCGGGGAATAGAGCTCACCATTGAGCGATTTTTAAGTAAAGGGTACTACCTGCTGACCACCGGGTCCATCTTTCAAAGCAAGTATAAAGGTAGTGATGGTGTGGAGCGAAACAGCACCTACAACAATGGTTATGCAGCCAATATATTGGCCGGCAGCGAGTGGAAAATTGGAAAGGCAAAACGTAACAGTTTTACTTTGGATGTGCGTATGTCTACCATTGGTGGACGATACACAACACCTGTCGACTTACAAAAGTCAATTGCGCAGGGAAAGGAAGTGTTAGATGAAACAAAATACAATAGCGAACAATTAAATAGTTACTTCCGCCTAGATACAAAGTTTGGGTTTAGACGAAATAGTAAAAAACGCAAGGTGAGCCAAACCTTTTACCTCGACCTTCAAAATGTAACCAACCGACAAAATATTTTTCTTCGCCGGTATAACCCAGTATACGGCACCATCGGTAGCGTAAACCAGATTGGATTTTTTCCTGACATTCTTTATAAGCTGCAATTTTAAAAATTAGTCTGTTTCCAAATGATTCAATAGAAAGACTACTGCAACCAATTCAGGTATTTAATAGAAAAATAACACAGAAAAACTTAGCATCAGTGATACAAATTATTTTGTACCGCTGGTGCTAATTTCATTTTCTTTTTGTCCCGGAAGGTTCTCCTTCATAGCCTTTATGTATTGGCCAAGGGAACCTGCCGTTCGTCATGATAGCCTTTCATAATTTACCGGAACAAAACTTTCTGTGCTTAAACCCCTGGTAGGAGTTGGCGTGCCCCGAAGGCCAGGTTCCCTGCTATGCTTGTAAGCTCTGAGTTGGAGAACCTGCCCCGACAAAGCGATTTAAAATAAGAATAATGAAAAATGAAAAGAAAGTCCCCAATGGCTATAGTTTACGGCCACCTATTTATGGTACGGCCATAGCTTTAATGCTTCTGCTAATTTTAGAAGTGCTAGAATTACTGCGATAGCAAATGTAACCCATGTGATAAACCTTGTCATGCCGTATGTTTTATAAACACTTTCAGCATTACTAAGGTCTATTTCTTCTTTCCAAGATTTCTTTTCTTTCGATGCTTTTTCCTTTTTAAGCAAATCGTCGAACGAAGTGTAATCCCACCCGTCAGGCAGAAGATAAAATATTTGTCGATTGTGACCGTCCGCACATTTAACAATATTCTTTTCTTCAAGTATGTTTAGGGCATAAACAAAGTTATTTTTTATCATAGCAGTGTCTCCCATTGTGCTAATGTTTGAAATGTGCTGTCTGACACCATTAGCGTCTTTAAAAAAAGTTACAATGTTGTCTGCGACTATTTTTTGTTCTGTTGTCATAAAGGCTATGTCAGCTTACGATAAAAAACGGATGTAAAGTTAGACGTAGTCTTAAAAGTGCATCGTCTCTGCTTGCAGCCAACGAACAGGTATTGCTGCAGTGTGGAATTCATTGCTCGTCCTGCCCGGAACTGCTGATGATATAAAATATAAAAGTACAAGTTAACAAACAAAAGCCCAGCGATGCTTGTCCTGCCCAGCTGATGTTGATAGCGATAAAATGCCCATTTATACAACGTCCTGCCAGACTTGAAGCAAACCCAATGTTGTGTGCTGTATTTCGTCACGCTGAATTCTTTAGTTGCTCAAACTTAGTGAGAATATTGTCAAACGGATATTCTCCTACGTTCGTCCTTTCAAGTTTTATCAGCTTTTGTTTCTTGTTGTAAATTTCAATAAACTGTGTAGGTCTCTTTCTAAAACTTCCTGCGTCTTTGCCGTCCCTATATGATATGTCCGCATAATCATAGTTATTGGTTTTTGTGCCCCTCAGCAATGTTATAGTTGTCAAGATAATATTGTGTACAGAAGGGTCAAAAGTTATACTTACAAATCGCTTATGAAGAGAATAATATGCTGTCAAAATTATGATGATAGAAAATGTAAGTATCAATTCTATTGTCGCACCAGAATAACGATTAGGTCTAATAACTGGGCTTAAAAATTGAAAACCTATAAGTCCTGCAACAGCTATAAGAAGCCATAATAAATAAGTGCTTCGTTCTTTTAAATTTTCATTGTCAAAATGTTGAGTAGTATTCATAAGCTGGTCAAATATTATAGAACACAACGTTCGAGGCTTGCAGCAAGGCTGGAATTGTTGCTGTGTCTGTCCGGCAACTGAAGCCGATTAAAAAGCTGATGTTGAAGTTAACAACTAAAACCCAAATAGAATTCGGTCAGCCCGATATAAGCTGATAGTAGTACAACTGCCGATTGTTATTCCGTCCGCCAGCCTTGCGGCAAACCTTTTGTTGTGCGTTCATTTTTTATCTGTCACCTGAATAACGATTTTATTTTGTTTAAGTTACTGTCAACGTGTCTGTGCGGTAAATATTTAAGATGAGGCAACTCTTGCTTTAATTTTTCCATTTCAGATTTTGTCAAGTCAAACGCCCAATTAAGTGTTTTAAGGTTTTTAAGTTTAAATACCGTGTCAATACTTTTATCTGTTGAGTTAATCATTGTCGTACTTAAGTAAACTAAATTTTTTAAGTCAGCTAAAAAATGAAATCTGTCAACATTTTTCCTTTTATACATTCCACCTTCAATTGTCAAGAATTTAAGGTTTGTCAATACTTTCAGTAAAGAGAAGTCTGAAATGTTTTTGAAGTTTTCAATTACAAGCACTTCAAGATTTGTCAAATTTTGCAACGGCTCAATACTTTCTATTTTTGAAGAGTCGCCAATTCTCAAATACTTTAAGTTTTTGAGCTTTGATAAATTGTTTAACGATTTGATGTTACAATTTTTTATGTTGAGCCCAACAAGATTGTTTAATAAGCAAGTACTGTCAAAAATGGTTTGAGGTGTCGTTGTAGTAAACCAAAGAAACTCAATGTTTTTACAACTTGGTAAAAAGTCAGCCCATTCCTTAATTAGATTTTTCTGTTGAGTTGGTGTCAAGTCGCTACGTTGTGTGCAAGCAACATTGAGTTTGGTCTGCCCATTGTACTGTGTCGGAAAAGTTATACTGTCTGGTGGAAACTCATTCTTTTTGTCCCAAACCCAAAACCCATTTTCTATTTGATTTTCTGTCATTAGGGTGTCGCTTTAAAATGACGCACAACGGGCAGGGCTTGCTGCAGAGCTGGAATTCATTGCTCGTCCGCCCGGAACCGCTGCTGATTAAAGATATAAAAGTACAAGTTAACAAACAAAAGCCCGGCGATGTTTGTCCAGCCCAGATGAAGCACAACAGCGATAAAATGACCATTGCTCCAATGTCCAGCTAGCCTTGCAGCAAACCCAATGTTGTGCGTTCGTGCAGTAATGTTTATTGCTTATCAAACCGGTGATGCATTAGTCGGGGATGCGAAACAGTTAAATGAGTTACTTTTCCTTGGGAATCTTTATGGAATCGCACCCTTGATTCCTGCTGCGACCAGGAAAAATTGTCAAATATCAACAAAAATTCATTTTCCGTTTCAGGCTCCAGTACCTTATCAGCTATAGTAGGTCTTTTAATTACAAGCTTGCCGTTTTCATCCTGCACAATTGTCCAGTAAAAATCAAGGTGCCTGCTGTAATATTTACCAGTGAAAGAAGCAAGTAATTCTTTTGAAGGCTTCCAGATGCTCATAGTGTCTTTGATATAATTGAACACTTTATTTTCATAATAAGCATGTGCGCTCAATTTATAACCCTGAAATGTTGGGAGGAATTCAAGATAAACATTGATGTCAGGAATTTTGAATACACGATCCGTAATGTAATCAAGGGGTCGTATCTCACCTTTAAGATTATGCCATTTGAGAGAATCATTTACAATGGCAAACTCAACTAAATTTTTACGAACCCTGGTGAAGCTTTCAAATGTAACAGTATCCTCATCAATGTATTTACCGGTAAAAGCCTTTAGTTCTTCTGGTTTATACGTAACAGGGGTTCTTGTAAATTTCTTATTGGTAAAAGGTTTTGCAGCGGTTTTAAGTAAGTAATCCCATATCTGTTTGTGATAATGAATGTTATAGCTTTTAGAATTATCAACGGTAATAATGGATAAATCTTTTACTCTTGACAAATAAGTATCTCCACCTACACCTTGATGAGCAATGATACTGTTTCCTCCCTCTTCTATTATTTTAAATCCAAAAGTGTAGTCTTTAGTTCCACCAGGCATCAATATTGCATTTTCTAAAAGACGTTGTTTGGCTTTTGCAATATCTGATTCAGGGTTATTATGAGCAGCTGCCCATTTCTCCAAATCATTAGCCGTAGTAATGATGTGATAATTTCCACCAGGAGATCTTTTATCACTCATGACCACCCTGTATCTTCCGCCTCCAAGATGAACATAATCAAATGCACGACCTGCTACTACTTCTTCTTTATCATTATGGAATCCTGTTGACATCATGCCAAGTGGAATGAAAAGTTTTCTTTTTGCATAAACTGCAAGATCTTCACCCGTAGCTTTTTCCATAATTAATCTTAAAAGACCATAATCCGAATTGCTGTACATGTATCCCTTACCTGGTTCTACTTCGGGCCGGGGTTGATCATACAACAGTCGTAAAAATTGTGATTTATCTACCCTGTTGTCCATACTTGCCTGAGTCAGAAGGAAAGCGTCCCATTCATCTATAAAACCACTCTGGTGATTCAGAAGATCTTTTATTGTTACCGGTTCTGACCATTCGGGTAGCTTTGGAAAATGTTTCCGAACCTTATCATTCAGATTCAGTATTCCATCCTTTTCCATCAGTACAGCAGTGATTGCAATAAATTCCCTTCCTTGTGAATAACCCAAACGAACAATTGTACTATGTGTAAAAGGAACTTTGAATTCAAGGCTTGCCAGGCCATAGGCTTTCTTCGTAAGTACTTTTCCATTCTTTAACACTGTTACTGCAATACCGGGAGTGGTTTTGTTGAAGGATGAAAAAATGCTGTCAAGTTTTTGATTTAATGCAGTTTTATTAATAGAACTTACAATAGGCTTGACTTTGGGAGGATGTTGTCCAAAAGAAAAAATATTCAACAATAATGAAAAGAAAGAAGCCGCAAATACTTTATTTTTCATATAAAAAATTAATATGGATGCATTTACATGACGCACAACGTTGAACGTATTGGCGATGGTTTGGTATTCCTTGTTCCTTCTGCCGATACAAATGTTGATTAAAAATTTGAAGTTGAAAGTATGAAAAAAAGAACCACAGAGAAAATTCAGCAGAAGCGAAAGATGAATAACGAACAGCAGACGATTGATACAACTTCCGCCAAACTATTGCCAATACGATTGTTGCACGCCGTTTATTGTCTCGCAAGCCTGTCACGAAGTTTTATCATGTCCTGCGTATTGTAAACAGTACGAAAACGTTTAGCTTTCAGTCCGTCATATAAAGGCTTGTCGCCAGTCCATAAGCTTCCTTTCAAATACCTTGTCAATGCAACAAAGTCGGTGTCATCAATGTCAATATCTGTCACTAAGGTTTCAGCTTTTTCCCAGTCGTTTTTTGTTATCAGTTCTTCATTGATGAAAGTCATCTTGGTCAACATTTTGTCGTAAGCAATTAGAAGTTCATTGTCAGTCAGCTTGGAAATCTTTAAAAGTTTATTCCAGTGCTTACGAATTTCAAAACGCATGTATTGATTACTGTAAAAGTCGAAGATGTTGTCAGAATTGAAAATAAGGTCGCCAATTGTCCCTTGGGAATTAAGCAGGCAAGAGAAAATAATGTTGGTGTCAACGATTATCTTCTTCATCAAAGAAAACGTTTACGGTTCTTTTTCCACCAACCTTTTTTTACGTCGCTGGCAAGTTTGTCAACCTGCTCCTGTGTCGCCTTGGAGTTTGCAGTCGCTTCTTTGTATGTGAGATAGTCAACAAGTCTTTGCAGTCCAGTTGTATCCACTGAGGCAGGTAAGCGAATTATTACTTCATTTGATGTTCTTTCTATCACCATAATCTATCTGCTTTAGCCAATAAAGTTAAGGTAATTGTCCCACCCGACCGAAATGGCAAGCTACCGAAACTAATGGCGTGCAACGGGCAGGGCTTGCTGCAGAGCTGGAATTCATTGCTTGTCCGCCCGGAACCGCTGCTGATTAAAGATATAAAAGTACAGGTTAACAAACAAAAGCCCAAGATTGAACGTCCAGCCCAGATGAAGCACAACAGCGATATGACCCGTCCTGAAAAAAGTTGTCTTGTTTAGTGAATTAATCCTGTTATAGGTTGTCTAAGATAATTCATCCTGAATTAGGTTGTCTTTTGGGGTGTTTATTGTGCGCTGGCAAAAAACATTTGCGGTAGCTCCCACAGCTATAGCTAATGTTTTTTTGCGTGGGCTGTTTAGGTTTCATGCATAATTGCCTCCTTGTTTTTTGGTGATTGATAGTAGTTTTTCCATCGCTTTATTTGTGGCCCTTGTTGTTTATGTACATCATCGGGTATTTGCCAATTGAGGCTGCTGTGGCGACGTCTGTAATTGTAGATTTTAATGCACCTGCTGATGTGTATCGAAGCTAAATCAATGGTGTCATAGCTGCTGCTTATAAGTTCCGATTTTAGTATGCCGTTCACTCTTTCTGCAATGGCATTTTCATATGGATCTCCATTCTCTGTCATGCTGATGTGTGCATTATGTTGTTGTAATAATTGCACATACGCTGTGCTGCAATATTGCATGCCTCTGTCGCTGTGGTGTATCACTATTCTATCCGCAGGTTTTTGATCTATTGCTTTCTTTAAAGCGATGATGGCACTGCTTACTTTCATATCGTCACTTACATAATGACCGACTATTTTTCTTGAGTATGCATCGGTGATTAGGAACAGGTAAGCAAAGCGATTTGTAAGTGGTATGTAAGTGATGTCGGCTACCCAAAGTTCATGTGCTTTCAATGGCGTGAAAGTCTTTACCATGTTGGGATAGCGGTAGAAGAAGTGCTTGCTGTTTGTGGTGTGCGCTGTACGTTTTGTTGTACGAACAAGCAGCTTGTTTTTGCGCAGTAATAAAAAGAAATTATCTCTCCCCATGGTGATGAAATGTTGTTTCAAAAAAGGTTGAAGCATGATGAAAAGTTTGCGGCCTCCACAACGTGGCTGATGCTTGCGAACAGCATCAATCTGCTCCATGATCAACCGCTCATCCGAGAGTTGCAGCATGGTTCTTTTTTGCTTCTTATGATATGCCTGAACGGTGTAACCCAACAGCCGGCAAATAGCTTGCAGACTACAATTTGGCTTTGCCTTTTTTACTTCGTGGACTGTTGGGTGCCAGACTTCTTTCTGATGGAAATGTTGAGTTGTTTTTCTGCTACATCAATCAACTTATCCAACACTACATTGCGCAATTCTTCGTGTTGTAGCTGCCCCTCAAGCGATGCTATTTTTTCAAGCAATGCTGCATGGTTTGCATCAGCTTCTTTCTGCTTTTTCTTCATCGGGCTAATGTAATGTTTCTGTTGCAAAGTGGTTTTGGGTAAGCCATGAATGCCCTGGTACACCTGCACCCATGTGCAGATAGTGGCACGGCCTATACCATACTTTTCCTGCAGCTTGCGATAGCCGCATCCAGTGGTTAAATACTCCTGAATAACCTTGTCTTTTATGTCCATAAAATAGTTGTTTTGGAGACAACCTATTTCAGGACGAGACAATAAAATGACCATTGCTACAACGTCCTGCCAGCCTTGCAGCAAACCCAATGTTACCTGCTGCCTTTCTACGTTAATAATACCAGTTACCTGAAATATGTCTAAATCTTTTGCCTGGATTGTCTTTTCCAAAGAAGTAATAAACGCCATGGGAGACGTCTAACATTCCAAATGTCCGATAGAATATTCTTTGACTGTCTTTTTCAATTAATGAAATGTTTGTTCCTGAAAGTAACTCTTGTATTTCGCTAATTTCTCTGTCGGTAAATTTTATTAACACAGCTTTGTCTGAATTGGGAATAAATAGAAGGTCACCATTGTTTTTTGCTATTACGATATTGTTAAGCTTTGTCAACCTGGAATCATTTTGTTTAACAAATATGTTATAGGATGTTTTTATGAGCATTGGCTCTGTCAGTCGTTGTAGTCCAAAACAACCACCGATTATAATTGTCCAGAGGATTTTGCTTTTAAGAGTATCTTTTTAAAAAAGAATGAAAAAAAATGAAATGGTCGAAATAATAAGCCCAGCAATTATTAAAATGTCATAAGTTCCTGTGTCCCTACCAAAAAATAGAAAGCTGAGAATAGTTGTTACTATCCCAGTCAGTAAAATAATATGTCGGAGAGAGAATGTCATTAAGGTAGCAGGTAACGTTCGAGGCTTGCCGCAGGGCTGGAATTGTTGCTGTGTCCGCTCGGCAACTGAAGCCGATTGAAAAACTGAAGTTGAAGTTAACAACTAAAAGCCAAATAGAATTCGGTCAAGCCCGATATTAGTTGATAGTAGTACAACTGCCGATTGTTATTCCGTCCGCCAGCCTTGCGGCAAACCTTTTGTTGTGCGTTCGCTTTTTGTCCACCGACAAAAAGTGAACCCTAAAATTTTGTTTTGTCTCTGTCACAATAATACTTGGCTGGTCCAACAATACAACTTTCCTGATAAGTCCCTTTATAAATTGGGCTGTAAGTTGTGTCGCCAGTTTTGCTAATACGCCTTGTCATAACAGGTGCGTCACCATATTGAATTTTATAAACCTTGTCTGTTCGTTTACAAATCGGGCAAAGAACTTTGCCTAAAGCATTTCGTTTGAGTTGTCCAGGAATATAAAATGTCATTTCGGGGGTGTCGCTTTCAAAAGATGTAACCGATGCAATTAATAAAGTGTCAATACCCAAACCGGTACAATAAAAGTCAAACGATTTTTCTTTTTGCGGAGTGAAGGTTATTTCAAAGTCACCTTTTTCGTCAGTCAAAACCTTTGCTACTATTTTATTGTCACCTTTTACAAATACAATTACTCTGTCAACAAATGCAGAATTGTCTTTTGGATTTTTCTTTAAGTGTCCTGTTATGATGACGGGATTAGTTAAAAGTCTGAACCCTAAAAGAAGTGTCGAAACGAAAATTGTCGATATGTAAATTGTTAACCGCAATGTCTGTTTAAAATGACGCACAACGTTCGGGGCTTGGTGCTGTGCGGATCATAGCATTCCTTCCACCCCGGCGTATGGTGATCAGTGTTGTTTTATAACTCAAGATAAATACTTCTGCTGATTAGTATTCCTTCCCGCCGGAACTGCGG
>JANPIM010000017.1:0-345274 GCA_031425015.1 Segetibacter sp.
CCAATTAACTTATTTACTGCCTTATGGTGGTTTTGCCGGCGGTGTTCACCTCTTCCCATACCGAACAGAGAAGTTAAGCCCGCCATGGCCGATGGTACTGGTATTCCAACCGGGAGAGTAGGTAACTGCCATATTTATTAAATTAACCCTGTCACTTACAAGTGATGGGGTTTTTTTATGCGCATAAGCGATGTGAAGAATACTCTACGCTTGACAGTTTAGAAATACTAGGCACAACAAGCCTTTAAAACAACCGGATGAGGAACTACAGTGTTGATATGTTTTCTTTACGATTGTCTACTTTGCCAAAATATTACAACAGTCTCCAACTACTTTGGCGAAGTTGAATACTGAAACAACCGTACAAGAGTGCGAAGCAACGATGTTGAGTAGCAAATGGTTTTTGCCGGGCCCATTATCAGTGCCCTACTTTCATCAATAACTTACTTTATAAATTTTCCAACCACCGGTAATTTTCGGAACTCGGATTTTTCTACTAACAAGATAAACCAGGTATAGGCGGCTAATAAGAATGTAGCAGGTAATAGTTGCCAATATTGATTTGAGATGAAATAGCTTATGCTTTGGTGGATGAAATACAGGACAACTACAATGACAATGTATGCTACCAATTTTTTTGTAGCATAAGGAATTTTGTACTCCTTTTGACCCCAAATAAAACTAATGACCATCATAAAACCATAGCAGGTAAATGTTGCCCATGCACATGCCATATAACCAAAACGTGGAATGAAGAGAAAGTTGATGACGAGTGTGACAGCGGCCCCAATTAAAGTAATGTAAGCACCTGCTTTTGTTTTGTTTCCCAACTTATACCAAATGCTCAGGTTGTAGTAAATACCGAGGAAGATGTTTGCCAGCAGAAGGATTGGTACCACAGCCAGTCCTTCCCAATGTTTACTTGCAATGAAATGTCTCCACACCGAGAGAAACAGCGCTACAAAAAGGAACATGAAGGTGACGGTGATGACAAAAAATTTCATGACCCGGGCATAGGTGCGTTGTGGATTTTGGCCTTGTGCCTGCTTGAAGAAAAAGGGTTCAGCCCCCATTCTAAATGCCTGGATAAACAGGGTAATGAGAATTGATAGTTTGTAACAGGCATTGTATACGCCCACCTGTTCTTCTTTAAAATTGATATCGCCGGGCACCCACCAGTGCAGCATTAAACGATCAAAGGTTTCATTGATCATTCCTCCCATTCCGGCAACTACTAGCGGTAAAGAATATACCATCATTTCCTTCCAAAGTTTGGTATCGAAATAGAGTTTTACTTTTCCTATTTCGCCAGATAATAGTAGAAAAGTGATGGTTGCCTGGATGAGGTTAGCGAGAACGACATAGACAACAGGATTTAAATCTGGGTTATAAAATAGGCCAACCCAATTGTTGGGATTGGCTTCCATTATTTTTGGACAGTAGGAAATGAAAAAAACGGTGGCGGCAATATTGATAAAGATGCCAAGGAGTCGAATAATGGCAAACTTTACCGGCCTTCCTTCTTGCCTTAATTTGGCGAAGGGCAAAGTGCACAAAGTATCTAACACGATGATGGCAATGCTTAATTGAATAAGCACGGGGTAATTGGGTAAGCCAGAAAATGCGGCCAGTGAATCCTGGAACAACCATAGGAGCATGCCCAAAAGGAGTGTACTTACAAAAAGTGAAATACTAGCCGTACTATAGATGGTGGCTTCGTATTCTTTGCGCTGAGAAAAACGGAAATACGCCGTTTCGAACCCATAGGTAAATAACACATTGAGCAACGGGATGGCAGCATATACCAAACCCATTTTACCGTAATCAGCCTTTGTAAGTGTTAAGGTGAGATAAGGTGTGAGCAGGTAATTTATAAACCGGGCGGCTATTGAACTTACGCCATACCACATTGTTTGCCCCGCCAACTTTTTAATACCGCTCAAATGTTTCTTGTTTGAAACAAAAGTAATGGATGAGTAGGATTAAAGCTGATGGCTTAGCTATTAAGGTTTTGAAAATTTGGCGTCTTTCACCACAGTGCTATCAGTGAGTGCATTTAAGAAAGCTTTCAATTGACCAATTTCAAAATTACTCAATGGAATTCCTGTTGCCAGCAATGGGTCGGTAGTTGGCCCTTGTAAAACGGTGCTCCGGTAATGTTCAAGCACGTTGTCAATTGCGTAGAATCTTCCATCGTGTCCGTACGTGTAAGTGATCTTCACATTCCTTAATGAAGGCACCTGGAACTTAATAGAATCATTTCGATTATTGGTGACGCGCATTCTTCCATTGTCATTTAGCATGGCCTCTTTGACAATGCCAATATTGCGATAGGTGTAATCGGTGAACATTGGCTCTTTATGACAACTAGCGCATTTTGCTTTAAAAATGTCGTATCCCAGCGACTCCGGTAAATTGAAAGTCGCCTGGCCACGTTGTACACGATCGTAGGTGCTATTGGAGGATACAAGCGATACAACAAACTGCGCCAAAGCTTTTGTCATCCGGTCGGCATTTATTTCTTCGCTGCCAAATGCTGCTCTAAACATTCTGGGATAATCACCATCATTTCTCAGCTTGCTAAGTACCCCTTCTGTGGTCTCGCCCATTTCCTCGGGATGATTAATATGCGCTAAAACCCTTGCTTCAATATTGGTGAAAGCACCATCCCAGTCGAATTCTTTTTTCCATGCTAAGTTTTGCAATGCCGGAGCATTCCTAAGCGTGTGAGAATTGTTGTAGCCATGACTACGATCATGATCATAGGTGCCAAATGCTGCTACTTGTTGATGGCAACTCGAGCAAGGAAAGTTGCCATCTTTACTCAGCTTTCCGTCGTAAAATAGTTTTTTACCCAGGTCGAACCCTTGCTGGGTTAAAGGGTTGTTTGAAAAATTATATTGAATGGCCGGCCAGCCAGAAGGAATGTTGAGTGCAAGCGGTGTAGTGAGCCAGTTATCCTTTTTACGACACCCTTGTATGGAGGCAACACTTACTGTTACCAACATAACTAACACCAATGTTGTAATGCTCCATCTCATGTTTTACAATTTCAGAAAATATCTTGTTGACTTACTTTCCTGCGATTACTCTTAATGTCTGATTTAATCTTCTTGTTCTGAATTCTTTTCTCTTTCGCTCCCTTTGAAGGCTTTGTAGCAATCCTCGATTTCTTTTTATGCAATGCAGTCTCGATTAACTGGTGCATTTTTTTAATTACCTGCTGCTTGTTAGCCAGCTGCGTTCTTTCCGTTTGTGATTTCACCAGTAGAAAACCTTCTCCCGTAATTTTGTTTTGCAGCTTTTCAATTATTTGCAGCTTCTGATCATCAGTAAAGTAGGTAGATGAATTCACAGGCCAGCGTCCCTCAACCATGGTCTCTACTTTATTTACATTTTGGCCACCGGCACCACCGCTTCTTGCTGTCGAAAAACTAATTTCAGCTATTACATTTACCTTCATCGGTATAAAGGTACAAAGGAAAAAGAGTTGCAATTATGCGTGTAGTTATCCAACGTGTTACAGAAGCTTCAGTTATGGTAAACGGCTTAGTTGTCGGGCAAATTAATGACGGTTTGATGGTGCTGGTTGGCTTTGAAACAGCGGATAATACCGAAGACCTTAACTGGATGACAGGTAAGATTACCCAGCTTCGCATTTTTAATGATGATGCGGGGGTAATGAATAAGAGTTTACTTGATACCGGCGGCGAACTTTTGCTGGTTAGCCAGTTTACATTGCATGCAAGTACAAAAAAAGGTAATCGGCCATCTTATATTATTGCGGCAAAACCCGAAGTTGCTATTCCATTGTACGAAATGTTTATTCAACTGTTAACTACAACAATAGGTAAGCAAATTCAATCTGGCGTTTTTGGTGCCGACATGAAAGTAAGTTTGGTAAATGACGGACCAGTTACCATTGTGATTGATTCGAAAAATAGAGAATAGTTACAGCCTTTACTCACCTTCAATTTCCAAATTGCATTATGATGGACCAGCAAGCGCACGATACAACAATTACTATTGCAGCACTGCAAACAAAGGTGGACGAATGGATAAAAACCTTCGGTGTAAAATATTTTAGCGAGCTCACCAATCTCGGAATATTAATGGAAGAAGTAGGTGAACTCAGCCGGTTGATGGTTCGGAAATATGGCGACCAATCTTTTAAGAACAGTGAAGAAGAAAAACAATTGGGAGATGAGATTGCCGATGTGCTTTGGGTTTTGGTATGCCTTGCAAATCAAACAGGGGTAGACCTCTCAGCTGCAATAAAAAAGAACTTCGATAAGAAAACAAGTCGGGATCACCTGAGGCACCAACAAAATGATAAGTTGAAATGACTACGATTTAGCCACTGGGAAGTGTGATGAGCATGTGTCTGATTTTGGGAATGTTTCCCATGTTGAATAGATTGCAACTTTCATATTTTACCCTACATCAATACAAATGATTGTTCACTTTAAAAATTTGTAGCCATGTATTCACCTTTACTCAACATTGTTTTTCAGTATGCCGGATCGGTATTAGCGGGAATACTCGTAGCCGTTCTGCTTAAGGCTTACTTCGCCTCTAAAATGCACAGAAAGATCAAGGACTACCAAGGTGAGATTGTGAAGAATCATGCCCGCATCCTCGAACTGGAAGCTTTGAATTATCGTCTTGAAAAAAAACTAAGTGACGGCGAAAAAAGGTTTTCGAAAGAGGCGATGATGATGAATTAAGTTCAATATTATTTGTTGTCTGAATCTTCTATGCGGTTGCTTTACTGGCAAATTGTTTGGATATCCAGGTGAGATCTCTTCGCTTCAATAATCTTCACAGCATTGATTGTTCAAAATTCTATAGGTAAACGCTTTACCATCATCACCCCACGGGGATCCACTTTCCTAAATTTCCTGTAGGTTTGCCGGCATTATGACGACGAAAACTGAGAACACATTTCAGGAGATTATTTCCCATGCAAAAGAATATGGTTTTGTTTTTCAAAGCAGTGAAATATATGATGGTCTAAGCGCCGTTTACGACTATGGCCCATATGGTAGCGAGCTAAAGAAAAATATCAGAGATTACTGGTGGAAGTCCATGACCCAAATGCACGAAAATATAGTGGGCATTGATGCCGCTATTTTCATGCACCCACTTACGTGGAAAGCAAGCGGGCATATCGATAATTTCAGCGATCCTATGATTGATAATAAGGATAGCAACAAGCGTTATCGTGTCGATCATCTTATAGAAGGATTAGCAGAAACTTTAAAAGGAGAAGGCAAAGAAGAAGAAGCAACAAAGCTGATCGATACAATGGACCAGTTGTTGGCTGCAGAAGATTTTATTGCGCTTAGAGAACTGTTGATTAGCCAAAATATAAAGTGTGGCGTGAGTGGCACAACTAACTGGACAGACATTCGCCAGTTTAACCTGATGTTTTCTACAGAGATTGGTAGTGTAGCTGAAGAAGCCGATACCATCTACCTGCGCCCCGAAACAGCTCAAGGTATATTCGTCAATTTTTTAAATGTGCAGAAGACTTCCCGGATGAAAATTCCTTTTGGAATTGCGCAAACAGGAAAGGCTTTTAGAAACGAGATTGTTGCGCGTCAATTCATTTTTAGAATGCGCGAATTCGAACAGATGGAGATGCAGTTCTTTGTGCGCCCCGGCACACAAAAAGAGTGGTATGATTACTGGAAAGAGGCACGGCTTCAATGGCATCTTTCACTTGGTATACCTGCTGAAAAATACCGTTATCACGATCACGTAAAGTTGGCACACTATGCTGATGCTGCGTTGGATATTGAATACGAATTTCACTTCGGTTTTAAAGAAGTTGAAGGAATACACTCACGCACCGATTTCGATTTGAAAAGCCACCAGGCTTTGAGTGGAAAGAAGATGCAATACTTCGATAATGAGATCAACCAGAACTACATACCCTATGTAATTGAAACCTCTATTGGTTTAGACAGGATGTTCCTGTTGATCTTGAGTAATAGTTATGAGAATGAGCAGTGGACCAAAGAAGATGGTACACCCGATAGTCGGGTAGTACTGCGTATTCCTCCAATGATTGCTCCGCTAAAACTGGCTATTCTTCCGCTAACTAAAAAAGATGGACTTCCCGAGATAGCGCGTGAACTTATGAACGAATGTAAACCTGCGTTCCGTTGTTTTTACGAGGAAAAAGATACTATTGGAAAAAGATACCGCCGGCAAGACGCCATTGGTACACCGTTCTGCGTTACCATCGATCATCAAACAAAAGAAGACCAAACGGTAACCATTCGCTACCGGGATACGATGCTGCAGGAACGAATTCCAATGAGCGAAATAAAAGCACTAGTGCTTTCAAAAATTTCTTAAAACCAATTTCCAGAATAAAGCAAGAAGCCCGGCTGGTTTAGCCGGGCTTCTTGCTTTAAAGTATCTGGTTCAGAAATGATTCTAACTACTTACAACCAAACTGATTTGCCCTATCCGTACAGTTCAAGGTGAATGGCTTTTCTATCATAGCCCATGGCCAAAATTTTTGCTTTCGCTTCATCCACCATATTCTTCCATCCGCACAAATAAAACAACGCTTCGGAATTATTCTTTTTCGCAATCTCTTCGTACACCTCATGTACATACCCGCGCCGTACAAGTATGTTTTCTTCAGGTTCTCTCGAAAAAGTGGGTAAATAATAGTAGTGAGAGAGATCGTTTTCCAAAGCTTTTAGTTCCTGGCCGTATAAGCAGTCGGTGGAGTGACGGCAGCCAAACACCAGGTAAATATTCTTATGCGCAATGTTACACCGGTTGATGTGGTGTAACATACTTCTAAAAGGAGCCACACCTGTGCCGGTACAAATCAGGTACAAGTCTTTGTCTATAAATTCGGGTAATAGGAATACACCTTGCGGACCGCGGAATGTAAGCTCACTTCCCAGTTTCACTTCGTCGAATAGATAAGTAGAACCTGCGCCCCCTACCAATTTTACAATCACAAGCTCAATTACATTGCTACCGTCTGGGGCAGAGGCAATAGAGTAGCTGCGCCACCGTTTGTTTTTCTTCTCATGTATCGGCAAGTCGAGTGTGATGAACTGACCCGGTTTGAAGTCGAAATTTTCGAGCTCGGGCACTTCAATAAAAAACCTTTTTGTATGTGCCGTCTCGTCTATAATCTTTATTACAACACCAGTAAGCCAGGGAGGAAGCATTTTTTTTGTTTACAAAATACAACTTCTGGCTTTGCTCGCCTGTTTTCCAAGGCAGGTTGTTACCGACGTTCTGAAAATAGTCGATTTTTTGGTATAATTATTTCAACAAAATGTCATGGTACTCGAAGTATGCAGGTGGGTCAGCCAATCATTTTATTGGAGTAATCTTCGTTTCAATAACTTTATCAATAGTAGATCTCGAGTTTAATTTAATAATCAAAAAAACGGTTCATGCTAAGTCATAAAATTCTTTGCAAGAATAATTCAAGCCTCCCCTTCTTTGCCAGCCTGTTCATTTTGTTTTTCTTCCTCAACGCCTGTAAGCAGCCGAGTGAAATGGAGGAAAAGGAAGACCGTCAAAATGAGATGGAAGGCTTAATGCAGCAGGATTTTTACATGACCAAAGATCCTAAGCTAGGCTATGTTCCAATTGAAAGAAAGCTATTGGCTTCCGAACAATTAATGCAGCAGTTTGCATTGGGGCGTACCAACGATTTCAGTTGGCAAGAACGTGGACCGAGTAATATAGCCGGTCGTGTTCGGGCGGTTTTAATTGATAGGAGAGACCCTTCGGGAAACACCATTTTTTCAGGAGGTGTAGCCGGTGGTTTATGGAAGTGTACCAACTTTAAGACCGGGCCTATATGGACCAAGTTAGTTGATACATTACCGAACCTGGCAATCACCTGCATTGCACAGGATCCTACCAACCTAAACGTAATGTATGCCGGCACGGGTGAAGGCTGGTTTAACTCTGATGCCGTTAGAGGCAACGGAATTTTAAAGACCACCGACGGGGGAAATACATGGGGCTTCATTTCTACTACGCGTTCTGCTTCAGGAGGAAATTTTGATTTTGTTCAGGATATTGTTGTGACCAGCACAGGTATAGTCTATGCTTCGGCGAGAAGTATATTTTGTAGTACGGTAAATGGTCCGCCTGGTGGTGGAGTTCTAAGATCTACTGATGGAACCAATTTTACAAGGGTAATAGGAAACACTACGACTACCTGTACCGACGCCGCTAACTACAGGGGCGCTGATCTTGAACTTGCTTCCAATGGCGACCTTTACGCCACAACCGGTTTTCAAAGCACAGCGTCACTAAATCTTGGCCGTATCTGGCGCTCGCCTGCTAGTTTAGGAAGTGCACAGGGCACTGCAGGCAACTGGACTGAAATCACGCCATCCGGCACCTGGCGCCGCATTGAAATAGCGGTTGCGCCCAGCAATTCAAATGTTATTTACGCATTATTGCAAGCCGGATCTAATAATGCCATTGGGGGCATACGCAGAAGTGATAATGCAGGCGTAACATGGGACAGCCTTCCACTACCCGTTTGGTGCGACCAGGGTAACACCTCAACCGATTTTACCCGCACACAAGCATGGTACGATTTGATTGCACGGGTAGACCCAACGAACCCGCTGGTCTGTTATATTGGCGGAGTTGACATTTTAAAAACTACCGATGGAGGTGGAACGTGGGCACAGGTTACACAATGGGCAGGAGGTTGTTCCGGCTTGCCGCAAGTACATGCAGATCAACATGAAATTTTATTTATTGGCAACAGCAGCCAGGAAATGATTGCCGCCAATGATGGAGGATTATACTACTCCCCGAATGCCGGAGCTGCCTGGGGAAGTCGAAACACCAACTACAATATCACGCAGTTCTATTCGGTAGACTTGCATCCAACACTTACCAACTACATATTGGGAGGAACGCAGGATAATGGTACGCAGCGTTTTATTGATGCAGGGATGAACGCTACTTCGCCCGTGTTGGGAGGCGATGGTGCATTTACACACATCGATCAAAATGGTAACGGTAGCATACAAATCGCCTCACTCACGGGAAATAATTACCGATACTCACGGGACAATGGTAATTCCTTCCAGGTGGTGGCTGGCGGAAGCAGTGCGGTGGGTAGATTTATTAATCCAACCGATTATGATGACGTGAATGATGTATTGCTTGGAGCACACAATGTTGATAATTTGACCCTTGTTACCAACCTTCCAACGGGTACCGGAACGCCTACTGTAAACCAGGTGCCGCTTGCTGCGTTAAACGGAAGACAAGTATCTGCTGTAAAATTTGATCCGAATAGTTCCACCGGTGATGCATGGATCGCAGGAAGTAATTCCTCGGGTTCACCCGTGATCATCCGTTTGCAAAATGCGCATACAACTACACCTGTAGTTACTACCAATTTTACCTTCCCAACCACCTTACTTCCAGCGGCGGCCTATATATCAAGTATCGATGTAGAAGAAGGCAATCCAAATAGGGTAGTGATTACAGCTTCAAATTATGGGGTTACTAGTGTGTTACAATCAGTAGATGCCGGTTTAAATTGGGTATCGCTGGATGGTAATGGATCTCTGCCTGATATACCGGTTAGGTGGGTAGTGATCGCTCCGGCCAATGCAATATTGAGCAGTCCTTCCGCGGGTGCAGGAGGGTTAATCATTGGTACAGAATTAGGTGTTTGGACCACCTCGCAGGTAAATGGTACTGCCACGAACTGGGTGCCTAATAACCAGCAGTTTCCACTTACGCGTATTGATATGATCAAGTACCGCAAGTCCGACTACATTATGGCTGCCGCAACCCATGGGCGAGGCATATTTACAACGATGATCCCGTCTACGTCCACGAGTATTAACCCGGTGGCAAATACAAAAGGTTTCATCAGTTACATATCGGCTACAAAGCAGCAGTTGTTTGTAAAAACGGGGAATATCAACGGTTTAAAATCAGTCACCTTGAATGTCTTAGATGTACAGGGTAGAATGGTACTATCGCGGAAAATTAATTACGCCCCGCAAATGGTAGATATCAGCCGACTAAACGCTGGAGTTTACATAGTAAAATTGTATGGTGAAAATAAAGAGCGCTTCACACAACAGTTTGTAAAATGATATCGTTTTAATACAGCATAAGCAGGGCCCTTGTACAATGTGCAAGGGCCCTGTTTTATACAAGCCCTGGGTAGAAGAAAAAATATTCAAAGAAAAATTGCCGCTATGAAAGCACCTGTACTTCTGCTTATTCTCTTTTGTTTGGTTCTGAGAGTTTCAGCACAGGAGCTTGCTTTTAAGAATAGAAAAGTTGCAACTGTTGGAAACGCCAAGGAAGATGATTGGAATATGATCAGATCCACTTTGCCTCTATACAAGGGAAAGTATTACGCCATACTTCAGTTTAAATCAACGCCCACCGAAGCCGATCGAAACTTGCTGCAACAAGCAGGCGTTCTGCTACACGATTATATACCGATCAATGCATTCCAGGTAAGTATCACCGCCAATTCAAATGGCCAGTTTTTAAAACAGGTAAATGTCAGGGCCATTCTCCCGGCTCCTGTCGATGTAAAAGTTTCTTCAAATCTTTGGACAAATAATTTTCCTGCTTATGCGGTAAAAAGCAATGGTACGGTAGATGTGTTGTTAAGTATTCACCCTACTGTTTCCATTGTGGATGCAATGGCCGAATTACAACATGCCCAGGTATTCGTTATTAGTAATGAATTGAAAGGTTATCATGTAATAGCAGCACGTATTCAGCAAAGCCAGGTTAAGCAGGTGGCTGCATTAGCCTTCGTTAATTATATACAACCCTTGCCGCCGGCCGATCGAAAGTTAAATGATGACGTGCGTGCTAACCATAAGGCAAATGTTTTACAGGCACCCATTAGTGCAGGCGGCGAAAATTTATTAGGCCGCGGAGTAGTAATTGGCATAGGAGATAATGCAAACCTAACCACGCACATCGACCTTGCTGACAGGGTAATTGACAGGGCGCCTTTTCTTCCGGAAAACCATGGCGTACATGTGGCTGGTACAGCCGCTGGCGCGGGATTGCTTGATCCTTTATACAAGGGAATTGCGCCTATGGCTACTATGGTTGCTCAGGTGTTTAGTGGCATTTACAAAAATGCGGCTGCCTATGTTGCAGATTTTGGAATGGTCATTACCAACAATTCTTATGGAGCCATTAGTGGCGAATGTGATTACGCCGGAACTTACGATTTGTATTCGACCGTACTCGATCAGCAGGCGTTTCAGTTTCCAAACCTGTTGCATGTATTTGCTGCCGGCAACGACGGACCTGCAAACCTGCAGTGCGGTGCTAATGGTTACCATACTGTATTGGGAGGATATCAAAGTAGTAAAAATGTATTATCAGTAGGTTGGGGAGATAAGGATCGCCGCGCAAGTCTTGCCGGAAGTTGGGGCCCTTCGGGCGATGGTAGAATAAAGCCCGAAATAACGGCAACCGGAAGCGAAGTCAGAAGCACCGCTGCGAACAACGATTATCTTACGGATTGGGGTAGTAGCATGGCATCGCCTGCTGTAGCCGGAGGTGCAGCATTACTTGTGGAAAAGTATCGGTTAATGAATAGCGGAGCTAACCCCAAAAGTGGTTTGCTGAAAGCATGGTTGATGAACGGATCGGATGATATTGAAAACGCAGGCCCCGATTATAAAAGCGGTTTCGGCTGGATGAATTTGCAGCGCAGCGTAGAGATGGTGAAGAACAACCGGCAGTTTACGAGTACGGTAGCCAATGGGCTTTCGAATCAACATACTATATCTGTTCCTGCAGGCATGAGCCAGTTGAAAGTAATGCTCTACTGGCACGACCCTGCGGCTGCGGTGTTTGCTGCTACCACACTCGTGAACGATTTGGATATTGAGCTCGTTGATCCATCTAACAACACGGTGTTGCCATGGCGTTTAGATTCGGGAAACGTAGCTACGGTAGCAACAAGAGGAGTTGATCGATTGAACAACGTGGAGCAGGTAACGCTGGTCAATCCTCCGGCAGGAAATTATACGATCAAGGTAAAGGGAACGGCCATCAACATGAACCCCGCCCAGGAATATTTTGTAGTATACGATTTTATGCCCCCTGTTCTTCAGGTCACTTATCCATCGTCAATGGAACCTGTATTGCCCGGTGAAGGCACATGGATCAATTGGAATGCGTGGGATGTTTCCGCCAATACTTTCACATTAGAATATTCAAGTAACAATGGCGCATCTTGGACGATGGTGAACGCAGCCATTCCTAACAATCTGCGCAATTACTTTTGGGGTGTACCGGCGATAGTGACTAGCCAGGCAAAGTTCCGTATCTCCCGAAACGGTACCGGCTTGTTGGCTGAGAGTGCTCCATTTGTTGTCATCAATCAACCGAATGTAACCGTTGCAACTGATCAGTGCGAAACATATTTCGCTGTTACATGGACGCCGGTGGCTGGCGCTACGGACTATGAAGTTTTTATAAAGCGCGGGCCAGAAATGATGCCCGTAGCAGTGACTACCAACACAACCTACACGTTTAGTGGACTGAGCCGCGATTCTACTTATTGGGTGTCCGTACGATCACGAATAAACGGGAATGCAGGTCGACGTTCCGTTGCGGTTAACAGGACGCCCGTTGGGGGCAACTGTGCCGGCACAATTTCAGACAATGACCTCATGCTCGACTCCATCATTTCGCCCAATTCCGGAAGGAAATTTACCTCAACCGAAGTCACCGCTACATCGCTGGCGGTTAGAATAAAGAATGTAGATGACGTTGCGCTCACTGGTTTCGATGTGAAGTATTCCATTAATGGAGGTGCATTCATCACCCAGAATGTTAGCGCGATAATACCTGCACAAGGAACGTACACACATACGTTCACAGGTGTAGATTTTTCAGCCGCCGGCACGTACAGTATTATAGCTGTAGTTAAGAAAACAGGTGATGCTGTATCAGCCAATGACACCTCGAGGAAAGTAATTCAACACTTACCTAACCCGTCCATAAGCGGGCACACCGAAAATTTTGAAACCGCACCGGCTTTTGAAGTAGTTGGAAACAGGATAGGACTACCCGGTTTACCGCAATGGGATTTGATCACTACCTCTCCCTATGGCCGTGCAAGAAGTTTTATCAATTCAGGCTTTTCTCTAAATGGAAACCGGGCACTTACATTAGATGTTAACCGCTTTATCCAAAGTGGAAATACCAATTACCTGGTAGGAACATTCAACCTGAGTAATTACTATGGCATTTTTTCTGATGAAGTTGGATTGAGCTTAGATTTCTGGTATAAAAATCATGGTCAAGAACCCTCACCAGATAACAGGGTTTGGGTTCGAAGCGCAGATACCTTACCATGGGTGGAAGTATTCAATTTAGATTCAGCCAAAAGTTCTTTTCCAGGGGAATGGAAATATTCCGGTGTGATTTATTTGTGGAATATCTTAGGCGCGCCGACTTCAAGTACCCAAATTCGTATCAGCCAACGCAGCGTGATTGGTACATCTGATAATGAGAACTTCCAGGGTTTAACAGTAGACAGTTTAAGAATTTTTGCAAATTCAAATGATATAGGAATAGCAAAAATTGAAGGCCCCATTTCTAAAGGTTGTACTTTAGGTAGTGCTGAGACATTAACCATAAAACTTGTTACAATCAGGCCAACTTTTTTTACGGCTATACCAGTAAGATACCGGTTGAACGGTGGGCCAACAATTACAGAAACTGTGTATGGGGCGGGTACTTATTCATTTTTGAATAAGCTAAATCTTTCAGCACCCGGTGAGCACACAATTGATGTTTGGATAGATTTCAATCAAGATCCCATCAAATCAAATGACAGCATTAAAAATTATAAAATAAGGAACCAACCACTCATTACTACATTTCCTTATATCCAAAACTTTGAAAGCGGCGCAGCATTTTGGTATCCCGAAGGACGCAAATCAACCTGGCAATTAGGTACACCATCAAGCTTAAAAATAAACAAAGCTGCAAGTGGTAACAAGGCGTGGAAAACCACTTTGCAAGGCACATACAATGATGATGAATTGAGTTACCTGTACTCTCCCTGCTTCAATACAACCAGTCTCGCCAACCCATACCTTAGTCTAAGTATGGCAATGGACATGGAGCAGTGCAACCAGGATGTGTGTGATGCCGCATGGATGGAATTTTCGTTAGATGGAACAACGTGGCAGAAGTTGGGTACTTACGGACAAGGAAGCAATTGGTACAACAGGCCCGGCGATAATGTGTGGGATAGCGCAGCTTTTAAGCGGTGGCATTCTGCATCAATTGCCTTACCCAATGCGGCAAGACTTCAACTTAGGGTGGTAATAAAGGCAGACGGATCATTGATCAAAGAAGGACTTGCGATTGATGACATCCATATTTACAACAGGGAGTATCCCATCTTTTCCAATTTTGCATCCAGCAATGCTTCAGCTCCGATAATGCAAAATGTAAGTGGCAATGGATTAATTCATTTTGTAGTGAATGGAAGCGTGATCGCATCTATCAACCCCAATGGCAATAATTTAGGAAGCACGGCTGTGCAGGCATATAAAAATGTAGGTGGCGGTTTTTCAGCTGTTCGCAGCATCAACAACCAATACTATCACGATAGAAACATAACCATTAAACCATCTCAACCAATCCAACCGGATAGCACTACCGTTCGCTTCTATTTTACCGATCGTGAAACAGATACGTTGTCGAGGGCCACAGGCTGTGTGACCTGTGCCCGTCCGGCAGATGCATATGTTTTAGGAATAACAAAATATGACGACAATGACGACACTAAAGAGAATGGCACATTGGTTGACAACCTTGCGGGAGTTTATTCCTATATAGCAAGCAATCGGGTTGCAGTTGTGCCCTATGATAATGGCTACTATGCTGAATTTAAAGTGAAGAACTTTTCTGAGTTCTGGCTGAACAATGGTGGAGCAAACAACAATCATTTGCTGCCTTTACAACTGCAATCGTTTACCGCAAACAGGCAGGACCAGGATGTTTTACTAAAATGGAATACTTTAAATGAAACAAATGTTGACCGCTACGAAGTAGAGGTGGCGAAGGGAAATGATGCATTTAGTGCAGGCAGATACAATTCCATTTTACAGGTTGCGGCTAATAACAAAGCGAAAAATGAATATACAATCACGGATGCAGAGCTGGGTAAAACTGGGGCACGGTATTATCGTTTAAAGATGATTGACAAGGATGGTGTAGTTAGGTTTAGTGATGTTCGGCTGGTTTTGTTCTCAACAAAAGACCAGTGGATGGTGTATCCCAATCCAGTGAAGAACGTAATGAACATTGTTACACAGGCAGAGGCAGGAATGAAAGTGAGCATGCAGTTGATGAATGCAACCGGGCAAGTAGTTTGGCAACATACCTCAGTTGGTACAGGCCAATTAGAAAAGTTCCAGGCAAACCTCAATCTGGTTACAATTGCTCCAGGGGTGTATGTGTTGAAGATTAATGCAGGAGACGAGGTGAAGTATGTTAAGGTGATAAAGCAGTAGTGCCGAATCCAATATTAGATTAATTAAAAACACGCCATTATTATTAAATTGCAACAATGAATTGGCAAAATTATATAGTGTCGGATAAAAAGGTTTTGCTCGGCAAACCAATTATAAAAGGTACCCGGGTTTCAATCGAGCTTATTCTTGAACTTTTGGCAAATGGCTGGACAGAAAAGCAGTTACTTGATTCGTATCCTTCTGTTTCAGAAGAGGCTTTGAGGGCTGTATTCGCCTATTTAAAAGAATGTATTCAGCAGGAACTTTACTTTCCAATTTCTGCCTGATGTTTTTAGCAAATGAAAACTTTCCTCGACCCAGTACTATTATCCTACGTGAAAGAGGAATTTCTATTATTAGTATTCAGGAGGAATACCCAGGTATTGCTGATGAGAAGGTAATTGAGTTAGCATTATCAAAACAATTAATCATCTTGACTTTTGATAGTGACTATGGAGAACTTATTTTCAGATATTCAAAAGAAAATCCTCCATCTGTGGTGTATTTTAGAAGCAAAGGAAATGACCCATTGTTTGCTGCAACAACTTTGCTGACCCTAATACAGAACCCTCAGATAAAACTAGCAGGTGCCTTTACAGTAGTGGAATCAAGCAGTGTACGCCAACGCTTCTACTCTTAAGTTCTAAGTTTCCCCACAAGAAGGTCTGCTAAATCCCTGTACTGTACTGTTAGTAGAAACATTAACAACAAATCATTTCAGCTGTCTATAGCGCAGGCATATCTTTGCCAACCATTTTTAGGCTGCCTTGTTTTGTAATCGCAGCCTTTAGGAGAGCGAATGAATCTTGAGCATCTAACAAAAAAATTTCACGACAACCCCCGCCTTTTTTCTTTGGTGGACAGGCTGACTATGTCGCAGCCGCAACGGGTTCACCTAAATAATCTACAAGGAAGCAGTAATGCATTTGTGGTGTCAGGCGTTTTTCAACACGAAAATGCGACTGAGCTCAATCACGTTATAGTGCTGAACGACGCAGAGGAAGCAGCTTATTTCCACAACACATTGGAAAGTTTAACCAATGCACTCGACCTGTTTTATTTTCCTTCATCTTTTAAGAACCGAAAAAATTATAGGCTGCTCAATAGCAGTCATGTAATGCTGCGCACAGAAATGTTGATGCGTCTATCGGTCGGGGGGAACAAGAAAATTATAGTTACCTATCCTGAAGCATTGTTTGAAAAAGTCGTGCTGTCGAAAAAGCTTGCGCAAAATGTGATCAGTATCAAAACCAACGATACGATACAACTCGATTCCATTATGGAGTTGTTTGTAATGTACGGTTTTGAACGCACTGATTTCGTATACGAGCCGGGGCAGTTTGCGCTACGTGGTGGCATTCTCGATATCTATTCCTATGGAAATGAAAAGCCTTATCGTGTTGAGTTGTTCGGTAACGATGTGGACAGCATTCGCATATTCGATCCTGAAACTCAACTGAGCGAAAGGAAGCTGCTGCAGGTGAATATCATTCCAAACGTGGAGACGCAATTTGAAACCGGTGACAAGGTTTCTTTGTTTGAGTTTTTACCAGAGAACACCATTGTTTGGATAGAAGATTGGCAGTTTACCAAAGAACGAATTGAGCTGCAGGAAGAAGACCTTGAAATATTTTTCAGGGTGATGGAAGAGAACAAGGACAACAAGAAGAATATAGAGGAAGACGAGGATACAAAAGTGCTGAAGGATGTAAAGCCAGAGGATTTTGTAAACGCTGTTATTATTGAAGAGCAGTTACGATCAAGACATGTTGTTGAATTTGATAAGAATAATTTTAAAGGGTTTGAAATCGGTTTTAATACGCGTAGCCAGCCCACATTCAACAGGCAGTTTGATTTACTGATAAAGGATTTGAAAGAATGGGAGAAAAAAGGTTTTGAACTGTATTTGTTTGCGGAAAACCCAAGGCAATTAGAACGGCTACACAGCATTTTTGAAGACCTGAAAGCAGAGATCCATTTTACACCCATACCCATTGCAATCCATCGTGGGTTTATCGATGAGGATTTAAAAGTTGTATGCTACACTGACCACCAAATATTTCAGCGGTATCATAAGTACAAGGTTAAGCAGGCGTACAATAAAAATAAAGGACTGACTTTACGAACGCTTCGGGAACTGCAGCCGGGCGACTATGTTTCGCACATGGATCATGGTGTAGGCACCTATAGTGGTTTGCAAAAAATAGAGGCGAATGGGCGGTTACAGGAAGCCGTTCGGATCATTTATAAAGATGGAGACATCCTGTATGTGAACATTAATTCACTGCATAAAATAAGTAAGTATACGGGCAAAGAAGGCAGTGTTCCAAAGATCAATAAAATTGGAAGTGATGCCTGGCAGAAGCTGAAAGAAAAGACGAAGACAAAGGTTAAAGAAATTGCGTTTGACCTGATACAGTTATATGCCGAGCGAAAGGCACAGCAAGGCTTTGCACATGCACCAGACAACTACATGCAAACGGAATTGGAAGCCTCTTTTATCTACGAGGATACGCCCGACCAAAGTAAAGCAACGGCCGATGTAAAAAAGGATATGGAGTCGCCATCGCCAATGGATCGATTGGTGTGCGGCGATGTAGGATTTGGTAAAACAGAGATCGCCATTCGTGCAGCTTTTAAAACCGTTGTGGAAGGAAAGCAAGCTGCTATTTTAGTACCTACTACCATCCTTGCTTTTCAGCATTTTAAAACATTTAGTGATCGTTTAAAAGACTTTCCGGTTACGGTTGATTATGTCAACCGGTTTAAATCGGCAAAGGAGAAAAAGGAAACGCTCAAGCGACTCGAAGAAGGTAAGGTGGACATCATTATCGGAACACATGCGCTGTTAAGTAAGGATGTAAAGTTTAAAGAGCTTGGTGTAATGATCATTGATGAAGAACAAAAATTCGGTGTTGGCTCAAAAGAAAAGTTGAAAACATTGAAGACCAACGTTGACTGCCTGACTTTAACCGCCACTCCAATTCCACGAACACTTCAGTTTAGTTTAATGGGTGCAAGAGATTTAAGTATCATCAATACGCCACCTCCAAACCGCCAGCCGATACAAACGGAGGTGCAGGTGTTTAATGAACATTTTATTCGCGAAGCGATTTACTTTGAAACAGAGCGCGGTGGACAAGTATTCTTCATTCACAACCGTGTACAAGGCTTGCCAGAGATGGCCGGTATGATACAGGGCTTGTGTCCCGACTTAAGCATTGGTCATGCCCATGGCCAGTTGGAAGGCCATGAACTTGAAGAACGTATCCTGGATTTTATAGAGAAGAAATATGATGTGCTGGTATGTACCAACATTGTAGAAAGTGGCGTGGATATAGCGAACGTTAATACGATCATCATCAACAACGCACACCAGTTTGGACTGAGTGATTTGCACCAGCTTCGTGGACGAGTAGGCCGAAGCAACAAAAAAGCATTTTGTTATTTGCTGGCTCCATCGCTGAGTACTTTACCATCCGATAGTCGCAAGCGGTTACAAACGCTCGAACAACACAGTGAACTTGGTAGCGGCTTCCAGATTGCCATGCGCGATTTGGATATACGCGGCGCCGGTAATATGCTGGGTGGCGAGCAGAGCGGTTTTATGGCGGAGATAGGTTTTGAAATGTACCAGAAGATTTTGAATGAGGCCATTCGTGAATTGAAGCGTAGTAAGTTCCAGGAGTTATTTAAGGATGAGATACAAAAGCAGGATGATTTTGTAACAGATTGTACGATCGATACCGACCTTGAAATATTGATTCCTGATGCTTATGTTGATAGTATCACGGAACGCCTGTCGTTGTATACCCGCCTTGATAATTGCGATAATGATAAGGAGCTTAATGAGTTCAGGCAGGAAATGCTGGATCGCTTTGGGCCTATACCACAGCCGGTGGAAGACTTATTTACCACGGTTCGTTGTCGTAAACTAGCAGTAGAGTTAGGGTTTGAAAAGATGACGTTGAAAGATAATACCATGCGGTGCTATTTTATCAATCGTCCCGACTCACCCTACTTTGAATCGGAGATTTTCAAGCACGTTTTGGCTTACCTGCAAACCGGAACCAACCGTGGCAGACTCAAGCAAGCCGGCAGAAACTTCATATTGATTGTAGAGCAGGTAAAGCGCATGGAAGAGATGCATGGCTTTTTAAACCGGATGCACAAAGAAGTAGTCAAGCCTGTAGCGGTTGAAGATTATAGTTAATCGTTGAAGCGAAGTGAATTAATCCTTCTTAATCAAGTTGATCAGAATTAGTTTAGAAACAGAAGGATCAACAATCACTTTGTCAAATTCAAAGTCAAGTTTAATACGCCACTTCTGCATTGTGGCCGCGCCTATAATGGCTTCTTCACTTAGTCCGGGTACCACAAGAAATTCATCTGATAGTCGAATGTCTTCATGATAGAAATCTAGCGTAGTCCGATGCGTTATTTCCATGTAAGTGGCATTGCTAGCAGTAGCCAATCGAAGTGGCGTGTGTAGCGTTAACAATTCTTCAAGGTCTTCCACTTGCTCATCTGAAATGCAAGAATAAGTAGCACCACTTTCGAATAATGTATACAATGTTTTTTCACCCTTGGAACCTTCAAAGCGTATGGGTATGCGTAAAACCATGTAATAAAGATAATTATTACATGGTTACTGCGTTGATGTTGGCGTCCCCGCCAACAACTTTCCGAAATAATCAATATGCCTTTTTTAAAATCGAAAGTATTATCCCTAATCTACAAATGAAAGCTGGCGCACATGGCCGCATAAAGATTTGCCGTACAAGTGAGTGACACAACGATGTTGAAAAAAGCTCTACTGCTGGTCACCCAAAAAACATTTGTTTGAGTAATACCCGAAAACATGTGACACATATTTTTAAACCACTCATTGATCTATTATTACGGTTCAGGCAAAATATCTTTCCACTGAGCAAAGTCATGTTTTATTATGACGTTGGCATGACAGAGAAATTGGGAAGGAGGTTGGTGCCCAAGTACCTTTGTGCGGATAATTTTTTGATGAAAATGGCATTCAATCGCACTATAGCTCACTTCTTTATTGCAGGGATTAATTACAAGAAAACGGATGCGTGCATCAGGGGGCAATATGCTATAAACCACGAGCAATACGAGAAGATTTTGGCGATTGCCGCCTCACGAAACTTATCTGAATTTTTCATTCTTTCCACTTGCAATAGAACAGAGATTTATGGCTTTGCAGAAGATGCTTCGCAACTGGTTGAACTTCTTTGCGCCGAAACAGCAGGTGATTTAGAAACGTTTAATACGCTTGCTTACATTAAGCAAGGCACCCGTGCAGTGCAGCATTTGTTTGAAGTTGGGGCTGGATTGGAATCTCAAATACTCGGCGACTACGAGATCATTGGGCAATTAAAGCTTGCGGTAAAATTTTCTAAAGAAAGAGGATTTGTAGGCGCTTACCTGGAGCGTTTGGTTAACAGCGTCATCGCATCTACCAAAGAAATAAAAAATCAAACGGCGCTAAGCGGTGGAACTGTATCCGTTTCGTTTGCAGCTGTTCAGTATATAAAAAAGCATGTTGCAGATATTGCCAACAAGAAAATTTTATTGGTGGGCATTGGTAAAATTGGAAGGAATACTTGTAAGAATATCGTTGATTATTTAGATACTCAAAACATTACCCTCATCAATCGAACAGAAGAAAAAGCTGCTGTTCTTGCAGCAGAAGTGGGTGTAAAGCATGCGCCTTATTGGGAGCTCTCTCAACAAGTGCATTCAGCCGATATTATTTTGGTAGCCACCAATGCGACTGAGCCAACCATTTTAAAAACGCATCTTGAAGGACAGGGAGCTAAGTTGATTATTGATTTATCCATTCCTTACAATGTAGAAGAAGAAGCATTGAGTTTACCTGGCATTACCCTGGTAAACGTAGATGAACTGAGTAAATTGAAAGATGAGACTTTGCAAAAGCGGGTGGGTGAAGTGCCAAAAGCAAAAGCGATTATCGCCCTGCATCTGCAAGAGTTTATAGAGTGGAACGATATGCGCAAACATGCCCCCGCTTTAAAGGCTTTGAAGCAAAAGCTTCACGATATGCATCACTGCGAATTATTTTTATCCTGCTATCATGAATACTCAATGGTTGCAACTACACAGGAAGTAGTTGCTGATCAATATGCCATCAAAAAGGTACTAAGCTCCACAGCTAATAAGATGCGCCGCCAAAACCAACCCGGTTGTTCTTTTATTGAAGCCATTAATGATTTCATCAACAGCTCTAGAAATTAATAAATGGAGAAGGTTTTAAGAATTGGCACCAGGGATAGCCAACTGGCCATTTGGCAGGCTACACTGGTAAAAAATTTATTAGCTGAACATAGTATTGCCGCTGAATTAGTGTTCATCAAAAGCGAGGGCGATATCGATCTTCAAACTCCTTTATACGAAATTGGTGTGCAGGGAATTTTCACCCGCAGCCTTGATATAGCATTGCTTGATGGCCGCATAGATCTTGCAGTTCACAGCATGAAAGATGTGCCCACACAATTGCCTAAAGGCATTGTGCAGGCTTCTATTTTACAACGTGCTTCTTACAAAGACTTATTTGTTTATAAAGGTGAGTGGTCAGTAGTGAGTAGTGAGTTGTCAATGGTGAGTGGTGAATTGTTAGCAGTCGGCGGCTCACTCACAACTCACAACTCACAACTCACAAACGAACACTCACCACTCACCATCGCCACTAGCAGCATTCGCAGGCAGGCACAATGGTTACATCGTTATCCAAATACGCGGGTAGAAAATTTACGCGGCAATGTAAATACACGATTAAGAAAAGTAGAAGAGAGCGATTGGAACGGAGCCATTTTCGCCGCTGCAGGTTTGGAAAGAATAAATCTTCGCCCTGAAAAAAGTATAGAATTAGATTGGATGTTGCCTGCCCCGGCGCAAGGTGCCATCATGGTGGTTTGCAAAGAAAATGATGAATATACTTTGAACGGTTGTAGCAAATTTCATGATGAAACTACCGCCACTTGCACCAAAATAGAACGAGATTTTTTACGCGCATTAATGGGTGGATGTTCAATGCCCATCAGTGCATTGGCAGAACTCATTGATGGTAAAATAAAATTCCAGGGCAACATTCTTTCAGTAGATGGAAAAGAAAAAGTAGAAGTAAAAAGAATCGTTGATATAGATGATGCAACCAACCTCGGTTACGATGCTGCACAAGAACTTTTATCCAATGGCGGACAATCAATAGTAGAGGCAATACGCAATGAAGGAAAATAAAATATCCATATTAAGTACCCGCCCTTTGGCGCACACTACCATGCTGCTTGCTGAAGAAAAAGGTATGCAAATAGATGTGGAATCGTTCATTGAAACGCACCCAACAATTGATAGTGTAAGTGGTAATAAAATTTTAAAACTTGCTCCAAAAGAAGTGGCGGTTGTCTTCACCAGCATGAATGCTGCGGAGGCAGTCATCGATTGTTTAAAAGCAATCAACGCAGAGCCAGAATGGACAATTTATACGCTTGGGGGCATTACCGGAACCATTATTAAAAGTGCATTTATCGGTAGTGAAATCTTTTCAGATGCTATCAATGCAAAGCAAATTGCAGTGACGATAATAGCCAACGAAGAAACAGAAATTATTTTCTTTTGTGGCAACCAGCGAAGAGAAGAATTACCCGCAATGCTGAAGAAACAAAACATAAAAGTGGAGGAAGTAGTAGTGTACGAAACCATTGAAACGCCTGTAAAGATTACCAAGAATTACAGTGGAATTTTGTTTTTTAGCCCGAGCGCTGTGCAGAGTTTTTTTTCAGTGAACAAAGTAGATTCAGCAACTGTTTTATTCGCCATTGGAACTACTACGGCTACGACTTTAAAAAAGGTTTCTACCAATAAAGTTTTAGTGGGCACACAGCCTCATAAAGAACAATTGGCTGAACAAGCAATGGATTATTTAATGAATAATGCAGAATGAAGAATTATGAAGTATGAGTTATGAAATATGAATTATGAGTTAATGGACTTTGCGTCTTTGCGTGTATTCCTTTGCGCCTTTGCGTGAAAGAATACTAAAAGGTTTTTGGTAACTAGCATTAGTAATTCTATTCATCATCCTTGTGTCACTCACTTGTACTTGATAATTCTTTATTCATCAAAAACAACAACTAGTACTCTTATAAATTATAATCATGACGGAATTAAAAAACGACCTTGTATTACGCGCATTAAGAGGAGAACAAACAGAACGTGTGCCTGTATGGATGATGCGCCAGGCCGGTCGTTATTTACCAGATTACATGAAGCTAAAGGCGAAATATGATTTCTTTACAAGAGTTCAAACGCCGGAGCTTGCAACTGCTATTACACTTCAACCAATAGACCAGGTTGGTGTAGATGCAGCCATTATCTTTTCTGATATTTTGGTCATCCCTCAAGCCATGGGTTTAGAGGTTACCATGGAAGAAGGTAAAGGTCCGGCCCTTCCTGATGTTATCAAAAATCAACAAGATGTTGATGCATTGATTACCGATGGAGTAGAAGAAAGTTTGAAGTATGTATGCGATGCATTAACGCTTACAAAGCAGGAACTAAACGGTCGAGTTCCACTCATTGGTTTTGCCGGTGCGCCATGGACAATTCTTTGCTACATGGTAGAAGGAAAAGGAAGTAAGACATGGGATAAGGCAAAGCAATTTTCCTACACTCAGCCCGAACTTACGCATCAATTACTGCAGAAGATTACAGACATCACCATAAAATATTTACAGGCACAAGTAAAAGCAGGCGCCGATATAATTCAGGTGTTCGATAGTTGGGCAGGTGCGCTTAGTCCGGCCGATTTTAAGTTATACGCAGAACCTTACCTGGTACAAATTTCAGATGCAGTGGCGCCGCATGCACCGGTTATTTTATTTCCAAAAGGTACATGGCATGCTATTGAAGATTTAAGTAAAACTTCTGCTTCCGGTATTGGTATTGACTGGACCATTACACCACAGCAAGCCCGTGCTTTTGCCGGTGATCGTGTTGCCCTTCAAGGTAATTTTGATCCTTCAAAATTGCTTGCACCCATCCCGCAAATAAAAAAATGGGTAACGGAAATGTTAGATGGTTTTGGCACCCAACATTACATTGCAAATTTGGGTCATGGCATCACACCCAATGTACCGGTTGATCATGCGAAGGCTTTTGTGGATGCGGTGAAGGAATATTCTTTGTGAGTGGTGAGTAGTAAATGGTGAGTGGTGGAATGTTGCATAGAGGGTTCTGGGACGGTACTTTAGCTTGTTAAAACCTTTTATATGTTTCTACACCTTGCACACACTAAGCTCCATGTGTACCAGCACAGTCAAGCATTCACATTGGAATGTTATAAAGTTGCCAAGCTACTGCCCCCTGATGAAAGATTTGCAATGGTTCAGCAACTAAGACGAGCTGCATTATCTGTTCATTTGAATATCGCGGAAGGCGCATCAAGGAGGTCTGTAGCAGACAGAAAAAGGTTTTATGAAATTGCAAGAGGTTCTTTAGTTGAAGTTGATACAGCTATAGGCATAGCCTTCAACCCTCAATATGTAGTGTTAGAGGATGTGAAAGTTTTAGGCGAGGTTATTGTTTCTACTTTCAAATTATTGACTGGTTTAATAAATAATGATGCACCCACTCACAACTGACAACTCACAACTCACTAAAGAGAAATGGATCACATTCATCCACCAATTACAAGATGACATTTGCGCTGCACTTGAGCAAGCGGATGGCAAAGCCAAATTCATAGAAGATAAATGGGATCGTGCAGAAGGTGGAGGCGGTAAGACAAGAGTAATTTCAAATGGTGAAGTATTTGAAAAAGGTGGCGTAAATACTTCCATTGTTTTTGGAGAAGTGACAGACACCATGCGCAAGCAATTAAAGATTGAAGGAGATAAATGGTTTGCTTGCGGGCTCAGTTTGGTTATTCATCCTGCCAATCCATTCGTGCCAACGGTACATGCAAATTATAGGATGTTCGAATTATACAATGCCAATGATGAGGTGATTGATCGATGGTTTGGCGGCGGTACAGATCTTACGCCTTATTATCTATTTGAAGAAGATGCAAAACATTTTCATCAATCCTATAAAAATGCTTGCGACCAATTTCATTCACAATTCTATTGGTCATTCAAGAAAGATTGTGATGATTACTTTGTAAACTTTCACCGCAACAACGAACGCCGAGGTATAGGAGGAATTTTCTACGATCATCAGCGCCCCGATGCAGGAATGGATGTAAATTTTTGGATGAATTTTGCTAAAGCATGTGGCTACGCATTTATGGACGCATACATTCCGATTGTAGAAAAAAGAAAGGCAACACCAGTTACCGAAGCCAATAAATACTGGCAGGAGATAAGAAGAGGCCGCTATGTAGAATTTAATTTAGTTCATGATCGTGGTACCATTTTCGGCTTAAAAACAAATGGCAGAACAGAGAGCATTTTAATGAGTTTGCCACCTACTGTTCGCTTCGAGTATAACTATCAACCGGAGGCTGGAAGTGAAGAAGATAAGTTGTTGCAAGCCTGTTTACATCCTCGAAATTGGATTGACTTACCTGTTTCTGATGAAGAACGATTGGATTGGCAAAGAAAGTCTAATATGTGTTAGAAAATTAAACCACAGAGCTACAGCGACTCAGAGAAACACAGAGCCTCTGTGTTTCTCCAGTGTCATAAGTGTCTCTGTGGTTCAAAAAATATTTATGATTTTACAACGAAGAAATAGAATTTTGCGCGCAACACCAGCCGTTCGCGCAATGGTTGCAGAAACCATTGTTACACCAAACGATTTCATAGCTCCACTCTTCATTGATGAAGGTGAAAATGTGCATACAGAGATTGCCTCTATGCAAGGCTACTATCGCAATAGCATTGACAATACAGTGAAGGAAGTAAAGGAATTGTGGAGCCTTGGGATTAAATGTGTGTTGCTTTTTATAAAGTGTAAAGACGAATTAAAAGACAACACAGGTAAAGAAGCCTGGAACAACAACGGGTTAATGCAACGCAGCATAAAAGCCATCAAAGATGCCGTACCAGAAATATATGTAATGACTGATGTAGCCCTGGATCCCTACTCATCTTTTGGGCATGATGGTATTGTGGAGAATGGAGAAATTGTAAATGACCCAACGGTCGAAGCATTGGTAAAAATGAGCCTCAGTCATGCGGAAGCCGGGGCCGATATGGTGGCACCCAGCGATATGATGGATGGCCGCATCGGCGCCATTCGTGCAGGTTTTGAAAATGCAGGTTTTACCAAAACGGGCATCATGGCCTATAGCGCTAAATATGCTTCGTGCTTTTATGGTCCGTTCAGAGATGCATTGGATAGTACACCAGGGTTTGGCGATAAAAAGACCTATCAAATGGATCCTGCTAATAGAACTGAAGCGGTAAAAGAAGCATTGATGGATATAGATGAAGGTGCTGATATTGTAATGGTAAAACCAGGGCTTCCCTACCTGGATATTTTACGCGACGTAAAAAACGCAGTGGATGTACCGGTGAGTGTCTATAATATTAGTGGTGAGTATGCAATGATAAAAGCTGCCGCTTCTATGGGCTGGATAGATGAGGATAAAGCAATACTGGAAACACTTACTTCTTTTAAAAGAGCAGGAGCGGATTTAATTGCGACATATTTCGCAAAAGATGCGGCCAGGCTTTTGAATCGGTAACTATTTATTTTCAAATGAAGGATTGGTACCGGTATGTGTAAAGCGCGAAGTAAGGCCGTTTATTCTATGAGGGTGTACATGATCAACAGCACTTCTCGCTAGGGACGCAGCTTTCATTGATGAAGAATGCTTCCTTTTGGGATCTTTGTTTTTTGCTGGCTTTGGAACTTCAGTAAGGATAACCTTGTTGGTAAGTAATGCCCGTACTTTCCTGTTTTCTGTAGTTGAATTCGTGGGTGCCATGACGTTGAAATTTAAAAATGAACTACCCAATTGCACCAATGTTTTTCTTATTGTTTAGGTAAATCATTGATTGTTGTTTTTGCGCCGAAAACTATAATGTAAAGTAACGGCAAACTGCACTTTCTAAGAATGACGTCAATCATGATTTTCATTTACAGCGTTTCCAAATTTAAAAAGAGGTTGTGCTCACAATTGGGCCTGATTATTTCCTGAGTTTTCGCTTTAAATATTCTTATATGATAGACAATAGCATCAATTTATTCGAACGTGCGCAACGTTCTATTCCCGGTGGCGTAAACTCTCCCGTTCGTGCATTTAAAAGTGTGGGTGGTACGCCCATCTTTATGAAGAAAGCAAAGGGTGCTTACTTGTACGATGCAGATGATAACCGGTACATTGATTACATCGCATCGTGGGGACCAATGATACTCGGACATGCATATGAACCCGTCGTGAAAGCCATCCAGGAATATGCCCCTCACTCCACATCGTATGGTGCACCCACTGAGTTAGAGATTGATATGGCTGAGCTCATTCTCAGTATGGTACCTAACGTGGAGATGATACGCATGGTAAGTAGCGGAACCGAGGCTTGCATGAGTGCGTTGCGCCTTGCACGAGGCTATACCGGAAGAAATAAGCTTATAAAATTTGAGGGGCATTACCATGGGCATGCAGATAGTTTTTTAGTGAAAGCAGGTAGCGGCTTAGCCACGTTTAATATTCAGTCTGTACCGGGAATTACCGCTGGTGTTTCAGCAGACACATTGGTTGCTTCCTTCAACAATTTTAAGCACGTAAAGCAATTGGTAGAAGTGAATAAAGGGGAGATAGCAGCCATCATATTAGAACCAGTTGCAGGTAATATGGGATGCGTTTTACCGCAACCTGGTTTCCTGGAGTCTATCCGCACATTATGCGACGAAGAAGGTATAGTGCTAATTATAGATGAGGTAATGACTGGTTTTAGACTTGCTCCAGGTGGTGCGCAAGAATTATTGGGTGTAAGTGCCGATCTTATTACTTACGGCAAAGTGATTGGCGGTGGCATGCCGGTGGGTGCATTTGGAGGAAGAAAGGAAATCATGCAACACATATCTCCCCTGGGAAATGTTTACCAGGCGGGTACACTTAGCGGCAATCCAATTGCCATGATTGCGGGGTACACCACTTTAAAAACATTGAAGGATAATCCATCTATTTATACTCAACTTGAAGCGAAATGTATTTACCTAAAAGATGGTTTAGATAGAGTGTTGAAAGCATGGGGTCAACCTTTTGTGATCAACCAATTAGGGTCTATGATTAGTATTCATTTCAGTGATCACCCGGTAATTGATTTTACCTCTGCAGCTTCTGCAAACAACACAAGGTTCAACCAATTTTTTCACGCAATGCTAAAGCGTGGAATTTATCTTCCGCCTTCTGCATTTGAAAGTTGGTTTCTAAATAATGCATTAACGTATGCAGATCTTGATGAAACGATTATGGCGGCTAAGCAAAGTTTAGAGGAGGTATGATGGCATTTCATCTCTCTCCTCCCTTTAGGGCCGGGGCTTATGTTAGCTTATACATTTTACCCGGCATAGAAGCTACCACATTTTGAAATTCGAGATTGAGCATAGCGGCCGCAACACTACTACTGTTGAGGCCGCTTTTTATATATAGTTCATCAATGTGAATTGCATCCTTTAGTTGCAGAATTTGTACCAGTAATTGTTCTTCAGCGGTAAGTTCTATAAATAATTCCCTTTGTTTTCTGGGCTTTGTTTTTTTGTCTTTCCAGCCAAGCATTTCAACCAATTCGTTGGTATCATTTAGTAATATGGCTTTATTATTTCTTATAAGATTATTACATCCTCCACTTTTGCTATCAGTGGTTCTGCCGGGGTAAGCAAACACATCTTTGTTATAGCCATTGGCTAATTCTGCTGTAATCATACTACCTCCTTTTTCAGGAGTTTCAATTACAATAGTTGCATCAGCCATGCCCGCAACTATCCTGTTTCTCCTGGGGAAATTATGTTTATCAGGCTTGGTAGCCTGGCCAAATTCTGTAAGCAATCCACCATTTAGCAACATTTGTTTGGCGAGTGAAGTATGTTCTGGCGGATAAATTTTATCCAGGCCATGTGCCAATACTCCTACAGTTGCTACATTATTTTGTACAGATGCTTTGTGAGCAATTGCATCAATTCCATAGGCAAGACCACTTACAATTACCACATTGTATTGCTGCAGATCGCTAACCAATTCTTCGGTTAATTTTTTACCATAATCAGTATTACCCCGGGTACCAATAATGCTAATAATCTTCGATTTATTCAGGTCTGCATTTCCACGAAAGAAGAGGAGCGTAGGAGAATCGTAGCAGTTTAAAAGTCGTTGCGGGTAATTTTTGTCAGTGAGAAAAAGTGTTTGAATTTTAAATTTCTCTATAAATTTCAATTCATCTTCTGCTTCATTAAAATCAGTGTAATGTTTGATGGCAGAAGCTTTAAAAGTACCGATGCCATCGATGGCTTCTAGTACTTTATATTTTGCTTTAAAGATGTCATGCGCATTTCCAAAATGCTCTACCAATATTTTAGCTTGAACAGATCCAACATTTGGAACCATTGTAAGAGCTACCTGGTAAAGCAAATCATCTTCCATTTTGAAAATGTAAAATGAAAAATGCAAAATGCAAAACAACTTTTGAAAAAAAGCAGATTAATTCTATGCGTTATTCATTGCATCGCCTGATGAAGAAAGATGGATTATTGGCCAATCACTACAAACTCCGTTCGCCTGTTTTTTGCTCTTCCTGCTTCAATGGTATTGTCTGCAATTGGTTTGGTCTCACCAAAGCCTTTAAATAATAATCGCTTTGAATCAATGCCTTTACCAACCAAATAATCTACTACTGCCTTTGCACGTGCTTCCGAAAGTTTTAAGTTATCAACTGGTTTGCCCACATTGTCAGTGTAGCCATTTATCTGAACCCGAATGGTTGGGTTTTCGCTCATTAATTGAAGCAACCTATCTATTTCAATCAAGCTAATGGCTTGCAGCTTCGCTGATTTTGTTTCAAATAAAATATTTTTTAAAACAACGCTTGCGTTCAATTCAACTGGCTGTAAAGGGATATCTTTTTTATACGTACTATCTGGTGGATTACCCGATAACGGATATAACTCACTAAAAAATAAATAACCTTTTCTGTTAACGCTAAAAGTGTAGTCTTTGCCTATTGGAAGCGTAATGAAATAGTGACCCGTTTCGTCAGTTTCCAAATTACTGATCGACTTCTGGTTACTGTTATCAATTAATTCAACATTGCTCGGCAATCCTTTTCCTGTTTTTTTATCAAACACCCTGCCCCGCACATACAGTGTTTTTGCAGGACGGATATTCTGCCTTAATTCAAATGTGTACAGATCCAGGTCGCCACGCGTGTCGCTGCGATCACTTGCATAGAATGCAGTCTTTCCATCTGCCGCAACAAACAAGCTTCCCTCGTTTTCAATAGTGTTGATGGGATAACCTAAATTTTCGGGGTTGCTCCATGCATTGTTGGGTCCTTTGCGGCACATAAACATATCGCTGTTGCCGTAACCCTGTAAACCATCCGACGTAAAATAGAGCGTAGCATTATCTGCATGTATGAAGGGAGCCAGTTCATCACCGGCAGTATTAATCGCTGCACCCATATTTTGTGCTGGTCCCCATCTGCCATTAGCCAAACGATTGCTTACGTATAAATCTCTTCCACCGTATCCACCGGGCCGGTTGCTGCTAAAAAAAAGGGTTCGCTTATCCGGGCTAATACTTGGCGAACTTTCCCAATATTCGGTATTAATGTTTCGGCCCAGGTTCTCAGGTTGACTCCAGCCTTGTGGCGTGTAGTAAGAAACGTGTAAGTCAAAATCTCCATACCCACCACGGAAGTTATAGCCTGTAAAAAACAGCCATTCACCATCATGCGAAATATTGATGGCTCCCTTGGAAGGCTCTTCGTTTAGATCGCCCTGTATTAGTCGGGCCTTATTATATTTTTTATTGGGCAAAATGGTTGCCTGGTAAAAATCTTCCCGCAAGCCTTCGCCGCGGCGGGTAAAAACAAATAAGCTATCGTTGATGGTTATTGAAGGATAATATTCTGATTTTACTGAGTTGACACTGTCACCTAAGTTTCGCGGAGCAAAAACATAATCTCCCGCAGGATTTTTGCCTGCATACTGTACGGCAAACTCATAGCCGCGTTTGCGGTACTCCGCACTTTTTCGATTTCTATCGCCAAGATTAGGTGTTGCAAGAAAAACATTTACTGCATTCAGCGCATCTTGAAAACGGCCAAGGCCAGCAAGGTTAATGGAATACGTAAGATTGTAAAAGGAGAAGTATTTCGGGTCCATTTGCCGTGCTTTCTCATAATAGTCAACCGACAACGCATACTGTTTTAATTCGCCATGCAAACCACCCAACGACAAAACTGCATCCAGATAATTGTTATCTAACTCCAGCGCTTTTTTAAAAAAGGGAATGGCCAGCTTTAGATCTCCGTCCCGGATTTTTAGCATCCCTTTTTCATAAATCTCAACTGCTTTTTTGTTTACTTTATCGCTGTCGTAGGATTGTGAAAATGTAGTGACTATTAGGCTGGTGAATATTAAAACAAAGAGAAATTTCATATGATAAGAAGAATTAAAATGAAGGTCGCGAAATACGATAAATAAGTGTGTTAAAAAAAGATGTGTGGCGATGAGTTTGTCTATGCAGCTAAAGTGCTGGTTTTTGGTTCTTACCTATGCAGCAACGTAAATTAATGTGTGTTATTGCAAACAATGGTAGAATATAGATTTACTTTACCGCCTCATTTAGTACTACCCAATATTTAATCCAAAAACCCGAAACAATCATGCTTAGTTGGCCTCAACCGCTCCGTGAAAAAAAATATTTGATCAGAGTCTCAATTCTCTTTTTGTTTTTAGTTCCCCTGGCTGGTATTTCGCAGAAAACAATTGAAACCAGCGTATCCTCTAACAGTAAGGACAGTACCATTCAATCGTATCAGAAAAAGAAAGACAACCAATACGAGCTGGGTGTACACGTCGGCATGCCCATTATTACGGGGGATGTTTCGCCAAGGCCGGGTTACGCCGGGGGTATTTCTGTAAGAAAAGCAATTAACCATGCTTTCTCTTTGAGGGGTGAATATACCGGGGGTGTTTATTATGGAACCAATTACAGATTAGGTATCCCGAACCAATTTGCAAGGAACATTGAGAACAATCCATATTTTGATTTCTATTTTCCCCAAGGAAACAAAGATTATTTAGCCAGCTATAAAACAACGATGCACCAGTTTTCCGCTCAAGGGGTACTCTCTTTCAACACTTGGAGTATTCACAGGGGTCATCCATTGCGTAACTGGTATGGATTTGCAGGGTATAGTTTGTTGCTAGCGGAAGTAAAAGTGGATGCCTTGGATAAAGACGGGCGCCCATATGATTTTACCAATGCAACAAGGCCGGTAGATTTTATTAACGGCACACGGCGCCAAATACGCCAGCAGTTAAGAGATTACTTAGACTTTAAGTTTGAAAGTATGGGTGGTGTTTTGAATGGAACACGTACAAATATTGGTGTTTTTGGTGACAATATTTTGCGGCACTCAATAAGCGGTGGCGGTGGTTATGCGTACAAAATCAACGATAAATTTAACATGGCGGCAGAGTATCGGTTGACTTTTGGTTTCTCTGACGACCTGGATGCTATATATAAGGGAAGAACGCACGATATGTTGCACTATTTCAGTCTTCGTTTCAATTTTAATATTGGCAATAAGGCCAAAAAAGTGGAGCCATTGTGGTGGATTAATCCAAATGTAATGAAGGCAACAGAGACCAATATGCTTATCAAAACGCTTGTCTCAAATGCTTTGGATTCGCTTGATACCGACGGCGATGGGGTACTTGACTACAGAGATAAAGAGAAAATCACCTTGCAAAAATGCTTCCCGGTTGATGAGGATGGCGTAGGAACTTGTCCGCCGGTTGAGTGTTGTAAAGACACCATCAGGCTAACGGATAGTACGATTGTGACGCGTAAAAATGGATGTGATATTGGCATGCTGAAGTTTTCATTTGCTGAAAAGTCCAAGCTTCTAACTTCAGAAATGAAGAGTAGTTTGGATGACCTGGCGCAAAGATTAAGGAGCAATCCAAATTGTAATCTCATCATTCGTGGCGCAATGAAATATAGTGAGTTGGATAGAGTGGCAGTGGTTAGAAACTACCTGACTGAAACTGCATCCATATCTGAAACAAGAATTGTAAGCGTTGCCTACACAAGAGAGGAGATGAAACAACTGGATATGAATACCGTGCAGATTATCGGAACATTTAATGAAAAATAGAATTGCAATGCAGTAATGAAAATGCCCGCAAATCGCGGGCATTTTCATTTATTTTTTATTAGGAACTACGGAACATTGATATACTTGTGAACTTGTAAACTTAGCTCCCACTGTGGATTATTTTTAATGTAGTCTACTATTAAAGGAGTCATTATGCTGCTGCGATCCCATTCGGGTTGTAAGTATAATTTACAACCAGGGTTTACCAAAGCGGCGTGTTGCTCAGCCCACGCAAAATCAGTTTTGTTGTATATAATCACCTTGATTTCGTTGGCCTGCTGTAGAACTGCAGGCAGTGGTTCACGAAATTTTTTGGGTGAAACGCAGATCCAGTTCCATTTACCTGAAAGCGGGTAAGAGCCGGAAGTTTCAATGTTGGTTTCAAATCCTTCTGCATGAAGCTCAGCAGTTAGTTCATCAAGATTGTGCATTAATGGTTCACCACCCGTGATTACGGCAAGTCTGCCAGGATATGTTTTGGCCTGGTCTAAAATGTCGTCAATGGCAATTTTAGGATGTTTGTCTGCGTCCCAGCTTTCTTTTACATCACACCAAAAACAACCCACATTGCACCCGCCTAAACGTATAAAATAGGCGGCACGCCCCTGGTGGTACCCCTCACCTTGTATTGTATAAAAAGCCTCCATAACCGGAAGCGTCACTCGTTCTTTTACCTGCAAACCCATAGCAGCAAAGGTAATGGAAGAATGTTTGAGGTTAGAGTTTGAAGTTGCATGTAGGATGCTGGATGATGATAGACCCGAAACCCGAAACTCCAACCCCTACACTGGTAACTTCAATCGCCTCCTGTATGCTTCCATCGTATTCTTCATCAACCCTGCAATGGTCATTGGCCCAACCCCACCAGGCACGGGTGAAATGGCCGATGCTTTTTTGGCAACTTCTTCAAAGGCTACATCGCCTTTTATCCTGTATCCCTTAGGAGAAGTGGAGTCCTCCACCCGGGTTATGCCCACATCTAAAACAATAGCCCCTTCCTTAACCATATCTGCTTTTACAAATTCAGCCCTACCGAGCGCTGCTACTAAAATATCAGCAGTGCGTACAATTTCATCTAGGTTTGGTGTGTGCGAATGGCAAATAGTAACGGTGCAGTTGCCGTACAATAAATTACTGCTAAGCAGTATACTCATGGGCCGTCCTACAATGTTGCTTCGGCCTATTATTACCGCATGCTTTCCTTTAGTTTCTAATTTATAGTGCTCCAACATAAGCATAATGCCATACGGGGTAGCGGGAATGAAAGTTTCTAATCCCTGCACTAGTTTACCCACACTTATTGGATGAAACCCGTCCACGTCTTTATCCGGGCTAATGGCGTTAATCACTTTGGATTCACTTATCTGGCGGGGTAAAGGGAGCTGAACAAGAATGCCATCAATCGCATCATCATTATTCAACGCTGTTATTTTGCTCAATAGTTCTTCTTCAGAAATAGACTCGTCAAGCCGGATCAACGTAGAGGCATAGCCAATTTCGGCGCACGATTTTACTTTGCTGGACACATAGGTTTCGCTAGCACCATTGGTGCCCACTAAAATGGCCGCCAGGTGAGGGGGTCTTTTTCCTTCACCGGTCAGTTTTTCTGTGGCTTCTTTCAATATTTTCTTTACGGATTGAGAAGCAATTTTTCCATCTAACAATAACATGGGCGCAAAGGTATTGTCTTGATCGTGAGTAATAGCTGAAGGCTATCAGGTAACAAAAAATTAATTTTTGATACGACCTTGCGAAGTGGTATTTTTCCTGCAAATCTTACTGTTTGAAACGTCTATTCCTTGCGCTGGCTATACTTCTGGTTGCATCTGCAAATGCTCAAATGGTAAGGCAGCCACTATCGATTCGCTACGCCGGTCTTGGTGCTTACAGCAAAAAATTTGTAGATGTTTTCTCTGGCACTTCTAATACTGCATCGCTGGCTCAGCTAAAGGCGGGTGGGTTTGGGGTGTATGGTGAACGACGTTTTCTCTTAGAAGAATTAAATCAATATTCTGCTGTGGTGGCCGTGCCTACAAAGGGCGGAACATTTGTAGCACAAGGCGATTATTTTGGCTTCTCTGATTTTAATGAAAATCAATTGGGCCTTGGATATGCCAGGAAGATTACCAATGGAATTGATATTGGCGCTAAGTTTAACTACCATACCGTTCGCATTGCAGGCTATGGTAGTGCCTCTGCTATCAACTTCGATATTGGAACTATTTTTCACCTGACCGATAAGCTGAATGCTGGCATAAATGTATACAACCCGCTTAGCAGTAAATTAGGCACCGAAGGCAGCGAAAAGCTGGCATCCGTTTACCGCGTTGGCTTGGGATACGAAGTTTCCGATCGTGTATTGGTGAGCGCTGAAATAGTGAAACAGGAAGACATGCCAGTCGGGGTAAATGCGGGGCTTCATTACAATGTGCAGGAAAACATCTTTATACGTGCGGGTATTTCAACTGCTACTAATAACAGCTTTGTGGGCGCTGGCATCCGCTTAGGACTCATTAGGGTTGATGTGAACACGGCCTACCATCCGCAACTTGGCTTTACTCCCGGTGTTTTGTTTTTAATCAACTTTAAGAAACCTGAACAACAGTGAGAATACTACTAATCTTGTTTGCGCTATTAGGGTCGCTTGCGGTTGTTGCCCAGGAGGAAAATCCGATTTTACCCGGAACCAATACGGAGCAGCAGTTGGAAAACCTGGCCGATCAGCAGGAAGGAGAATCTGAAGATGACTCTTACCTGCAATCCATGGTGCAGTTTAGAAAAAACAAGATTAACCTGAACACAGCCGAGGCCGGCGATCTCCGCGAAGTAAAGCTGCTAACGGATTTACAAATTAATAACCTCCTACGTTACCGCCAGTTACTTGGCAACCTAATCAGCATTTACGAGTTGCAGGCGGTATCTGCATGGGATGTTGAAACCATATTAAAGATGCTGCCTTATGTAACCGTGGGCAGTCCCGAAAGCCTGGGCGTAGATTTGGGTAAACGCTTTACCGAGGGCAATCATTCATTGCTGGTTCGTATGCAACAAACACTTGAAAAAACAGAAGGTTATAAACGTCCGGACACTGTTTTGAATCGTTATCCTGGCAGTCCGCAGCGCGTGTTTCTCAGGTATAAATATGTGTATAGAAATTTATTGCAATTTGGCCTTGTAGGCGATAAAGATGCTGGTGAACAGTTTTTCAAAAGTCCACAGAAGTACGGATTTGATTTTTATTCCTTCCATCTTTTTGCCCGTAAACTGGGACCCGTAAGGTTATTAGCTCTAGGAGATTTCACGGTCAACATGGGACAGGGTCTTATTCAATGGCAGAGCATGGCTTTTAAGAAAAGTGCCGAAGTGATGGCAGTGAAAAGGCAAGCTGATATTTTACGACCCTACAACTCAGCCGGGGAGTTTAACTTTCACCGCGGAGCGGGAATAACCGTAGGAAGTAATAAATTGAATGTGACCGCCTTTGGCTCGGTACGCGAACTGGACGGTACTTTTAACTCTGACACCTCTACTACCAACGAAGATTTTGTTTCCTCCATCTTAAACAATGGCTTTCACCGTACACCCACAGAAGTAGGCAAAAAAAATACGTTCACACAAACTGCAGTAGGCGGTAATGTGTCATACAATACCTCTGCACTTCATCTCGGGGTAAACGGAATAGGTTATCGTTTTTCAACACCTTTAGTGCGCAACGTTTTACCGTACAACCAATTTGCCATACAAGGCAAGGAGTGGTACAACTACAGCTTCGATTACAGTTATACTTATAAAAACATGCATTTGTTTGGTGAAGCTGCAATGGATAAAAAACAATCTAAAGCTTTTATTGGCGGCATGATGGTGAATCTTGACCAACGGGTAGATGCCTCGCTGGTATACCGCAATATTGACAAAAGCTACCAGGCACTTAATGGAAATGCTTTCACCGAAAGCACCTTTCCTACCAACGAAAAAGGCTTGTACGCAGGGTTAAGTGTAAAGCCTTACTACTGGTTACGGGTAGATGCATATACCGACATGTTTAGCTTTCCGTGGTTGCGGTACAGGGTAGATGCACCTACAACCGGTTCGGAGTATTTATTCCAGGTTACCTACAGACCCAACAAGATAGTTGAGGTGTATACGCGCTTCCGCAACGAGAATAAAGCCATCAATCTTTCAGGGCTCGACCTGCCAACAAGAGAAACGCTTATTCGTCCGCGCCAAAACTGGCGCACCCAAATTTCTTATAAACCCAATCGCGAGTTAACGCTGCGCAACAGGGTAGAAATTATATGGTTTGATCAGCAAGTGGAGTCACAAAAGCAAAACGGTTTTCTCACTTACTTCGATGTGGGATACAAACCCTTTGGTAAGCCGTTATCATTTGTTACACGTGTGCAATACTTTGAAACAGATGGCTACGATAGCCGTTTGTACGCTTTTGAAAATGATGTGTTGTATAGTTTTTCCATACCGCAGTTTATTGGTAAAGGCATGCGTTACTACGTAAATCTAAATTATGATGTTACCAAAAAGATGACGGTATGGCTTCGGTTTGCACAAACGATTTATGCCAATCAAAACTCAATTGGTAGCGGTTTAGATAAGATAGATGGCAACCGCCGCACAGAAGTTAAGCTACAGGCAATGTATAATTTTTAGCCTTATACCAAACATCCTTCGCTTCCTCCTCTCATCACTACATAAGCGCCGTTCGCGATTTTGTGAATTGACAAGTGCAGCAATACATCAAATTGCATTGCCTTTGTTATAACCTACCTTATAATGTGCCTGCGGGCATATCATTCAAATGTTTATTGCCCTCTCCGGGAAGAATAATCGGTCATTCATCCAAATTGAATTGCCGGTTTACCAGTGTATTTTATAGTGCCTGGTTACAAAGTGTTCACCAAATAAACATAAATCAACATGAAGAGAATTTTCCTTTTGCTAACCATGCTGGTGCTACATACCATGATGGTTTATGCACAAAGCGCCGTTACCGGCAGGGTAACTAACAACAATGGTGACCCGGTGCCTTTTGCTTCTATAAAAGTGAAAGGACTACGTAGCGGCGTATCCGCAGATGCCAACGGAGATTTTAGAATCCAGGCGAAAGCAGGCGATGTTTTAGAAGTGACAGGCGTAGGAATTATGCCCGCTGAAATTACCGTTACTTCCACTTCAACACCCTTAGCGATAAGTGTTGTACGCAACACAGTATCTATGGAAGGCGTAGTGGTAACAGGGTACTCCAGCAGGGCAAAGCGATCTTCTGCCAGTGCGGTAGCAACGGTAGATGTGGCGGATGTGCGCACACAACCTATTGCATCGTTCGACCAACTATTGCAGGGGCAAGCTGCAGGCTTGAACGTTCGTACAGGTTCAGGACAACCCGGCAGATCGGGCCTGGTGCAGATACGTGGTGTAGGAACTTTGGTAGGGTCTACTACGCCTTTGTACATAGTAGATGGTATTGAAATAACAGCTGGTGATTTTACCACACTGAATCAAAATGACTTTGAGTCAATCTCTATTTTAAAGGATGCGAATGCTGCTTCTATTTATGGTTCTCGTGGGGCCAATGGCGTTATTGTGGTTACAACTCGAAAGGGAAAGTCTGGCGCTTTACGCGTTAATTACGATGCGCAGTATGGCCATTCTTATTTCCCGCGCAACAAGAGCCAACTGATGAATAGCACAGAAAAGTTAGACTATGAACTGGAAAATGGAAACCCGAATAATTGGAGACCAGCTGAGGTAGATAGTTTGAAGAGAATTAATACTGATTGGGAAGACGTATTCTTTCAAACGGGCATTACCAATTCTCAACAATTAAGCCTGAGTGGTGGTACTGACCGCACACGCTTCTTTACCTCGTTGGGTGTGTTTGATCAAACGGGTGTGGTGAAAACAACTGCATTGAAACGCTATACGGGTCGCTTCAATATTGAGAATAGTACGCGCAACTGGAAGATCAATTGGAACACCACCTTAGGGTTTTCAAAATATACAAACACGGATGAAAATGATGAAGTGGTTACCTCTCCTTTGAACGCGATCAGGTGGACGCTTCCTTACTTTACTCCCTACAATAAAAATGGGGGTTACCTGCAAGATCCCACGCCAACATCACAGCCCAATGCTTTGCAGGAATTATTGGAGAATAAACAATTTAGAAACCAGATAAAAGTACTATCGAACGTTTCGCTTGAATATAAAGTTCCGTTTGTAGAAGGCCTTACTGCACGTACCAATTGGGGTCTTGATTACATGCAAAATGAGTCAAACATTTTTCTAAGTCAGAACACTGCAAAAGGTGCTTCTACTGAAGGCGGAAAAGGTGCAATCGTAAATGGCTTTGGGCGTACGTTTCGATATATGGGTACCAGTTCATTAAGTTATAAAACAAGTTTTGGTGCGGCCAAAGAACATGACCTGACGGTGAGTGCGTACCATGAAATCATACAAGGAATCAACAAGTCGTTTTCTTACACCGGCTATGGATTGTTACTGCCTTTCCAAAACGAAGCAGCTATTACGCAAGGAACCAGTACCAACAATTATATAGCAAACGTGACTGGTACAGGGGGGCAATTCCAGGGACTACTTTCATATTTCGCTGATGTAAACTATGGTTTCCGCAATCGTTATTTTATAAACGGTGTGGTAAGACGAGATGCATCGGATCGTTTTGGAACCAACAATAAATGGGCAACTTTTGGTAGTGCCGGTGTAAGCTGGGTGATAAGTGATGAAGCGTTTATGAGCAACATTCGTTACCTGAACCTGCTAAAATTCAGGGCAAGCTATGGTAGTGTAGGAAATCAATTAGGTATTGGCGCCTTTGCATCGCTGCCCATTTATGGAAGGAGTTCTTACAATGGTGTACCGGGCCTGGCTTTGGCTCAACCAGGTAATCCTGATATTAAGTGGGAGACAAAAACAACCACCAACCTTGGTGTTGACTTCGCGTTTTTACAAAATAGAATTACAGGTAGCGTTGACCTGTTCAATAGCAATACAACGGACTTATTTTTCAACGAAAGATTACCGGGTACCAGCGGATTTACATTGGTGCAGGGCAATATTGGTAAGCTGAAAAATCGCGGGGTAGAAGTTCAACTAAAAGGTGATGTTGTCAAGTCTAAAAATTTCACTTGGAATATTGATGCCAATTACACCTACGTGAAGAACAAAGTGCTGGCATTAAGTGAGGGGCAGGATGAAACATTGAATGGTGAGCGTAGGGTGTTTAAGGTGGGTTATTCTAGCAGCACTTTTTACCTGGTAAAATATGCCGGTGTAGATCCGGAAACAGGCGATGCTTTGTACCAGGATAAAACGGGTAAGATTACCAAAGTGTATAACCCTAACGACAGAGTTTTACTCGGTACCAGCGATGCGCCTAATTATGGTGGTATTACCAATACCGTCAATTATAAAGGTGTTGAACTATCTGTCTTCTGGGTTTACTCATGGGGTAATGAGCTGTATAATGGCGACCGTGTAAATATTGAGAATCCTTCTTACGTAGCTTCCTCATTGCATGTAAATCTCCTTCGTGAATGGAGAAATCCTGGCGACAGAACCGATATTCCACGGGCTACACAGGCGCTTGAACAAAACACCACCAGGTTTCTTGAGAACGGCGCTTACTGGAGATTGCGTAACGTAATGCTTTCATACAATCTTCCAAAAAAATGGTTGGACCGTGCTAAAATCACGAACATCAGGCTCTTTATTCAAGGACAGAACCTGGCCACTATAACAAAGTTCCAGGGCTACGATCCGGAAGTACCAGCATCATCACTCACCGGTGCACAATATCCAACGCTTAAAACATACACCATCGGCGTAAATGTCGGCTTCTAATAAAAGCAAATACTATTAATATGAAAAGAAGAATATTATACCTCATACCTATAGCCTTTGTGCTCGGGTTATCCGGCTGCAAAAAATTAATTGACCCTGTACCTGAATACTCTTTGGATGGTAGCAGGCCTTTCGAAAATATTGACCAGGCCGAGTTCGCCACTACCGGAATGTATGGTGCATTGCGAAGCGCACAACTGTATAGCAGCACGAACGAAGCGTTGTCCGCGTTTGCTGCTTTGCCAGATATCATGAGTGATAACCTTGTTGAAACTTTTGAGTCACTTGGGAATCAAAGAACTTTTAGCGAGTGGACCTACAGCAGTGACAACAGTAGTATTTATTCCATGTGGGTGGCTTCGTACCAGGTAATTGCGCGTGCTAATATTTTACTGAAAGACATTGATAAGTTCAGCTCAACAAGTCCACTGGCAGTAAACCGTATGAAAGGGCAGGCACTTGCTTTACGTGCCCAGATGCACTTTGACCTGCTTCGATATTTTGCGGGAAGTTATAGGCGCAATTCTGATACCCTTGCGGTGCCCTACATAACATCGTACGATGTAAAAGCAAAGCCGAGAAGGAATTCCGTGAAGGAGTGTTATGATTTAATACTCGGCGACCTTGCACAAGCCAAAGTTTTGCTGGGTAATATTGACAAACCATTGAACGCCGGAGCGTCAACGGGATTGATAGACAGGAATGCGGTAAATGCAATGTTGGCGAGAGTTAACTTTTATGCAGGCCAGTGGGGTGAGGCAATTACCGTTGCAAATGAAGTCATTGCTTCCAAGCCATTGGCAACAGCAGGAAGTTTTGCAGGTATTTGGACTGACCAGTCTACTTCAGAAGTTTTGTGGAGTGTACAATTTACCAGCGCAGCGGAAGGCACACCTTACGGTGGGGTGTATTTTACTCCGCGCCGTACCAACATCTATCGCCCAGCGCCAGAGCTGCTGGCTTTGTATAATACAACTAACGATATCCGCAACGCTACTTATTTCGCCAACACCGGCGGCCGTGTAATCGTCTCGAAACATAATGGTACCAGCAGCAACGGTGTAGTAAACTGGAAAGTGTATCGAACTGGTGAAATGTACCTCATCCGTTCAGAAGCTAGCTATCGTTTGGGAAATGAAGGCGCAGCACTCGCAGATCTCAATGCATTGCGTACAGCTCGTATCACTGGTTTTACGCCAGGCAGCGAAGCAGGCGTTGCATTGTTTAATGCCATACAAACCGAACGTAGAAAAGAACTTGCTTTTGAAGGTCACCGCTTCTTTGACTTGAAGCGCCTTGGACGTTTGCCCATTACACGAACCGCTTGCGGTGCTGCTGGTAACTCGCCAAGTTCAATATGCACACTTCCATCTAACAGCCGCGCCTGGGTATTTCCTATTCCGGCAAACGAAATAATTATCAATACCAACCTGGCGCCCAACCCGGGATACTAAAACCTTCAGAACGCGTTCGTGTAATTCGTTCTGTTGTTTGATCATTTTTAAAACAACCTGTTTATGTTCAGAATAAAAAATGCTGCAATTGTAATGTCTTCCGTTTTGCTGCTAAGCTTAACCTCCTGCATTAAAGACAAATACAAAGTGGACGTTGACGATAATACCAATCGCGTAATAGTTGAGTTTAGCCAGGGCGGCACTCAGAAGGTTGACATCAACCTAAACTTTGTGGCAGGCATTATAGATACGGGTATCATCGAACTAAGGGTGCCACCACGCAGCCTTGAAACTATGACCGGGGATTTGACTGTGCGAATAGTTCCCAACGCTACTTTGGTGGCTGATTATAACACTGCAAATAGTACTTCATACACGGTTCCACCAGTAGCAGCATTTGCATTGCAAGGCAATGTGATTGTTATCCCGAAATCAACCGGTGTGGCAAAGTTGAAAGTAAAGCTGAACCCAACCTTGATTGCTGCGGGACAATATGCGGTGGGGTATAGCATTGCAGAAATTTCACAGGGAGAAATAAGTAAGGTGAAGAGAAATGTGTTGGTTTCAATTGCAGTGAAAAACAAATACGATGGTGTGTATGCTGTAAAAGGCTATGCTTTTTTAGGCGCCAATACAGTTGCTCCTTATCTTTTTAATGCGGGCTGCTCTTTTGAAATCTGGGCAACATCGACCGGGCCGAATTCTATTGGATTAGATGCGCAACCATTGTTTCGCGGTACTCCTCCAACTACAACCTATGGTTTTGGAAATGTTATGCCCGAGTTTGTTTTTGATTTGGCTACCGATAAGGTGACTGCTGTAAGGCCCTCGCCATTTATTTCATCTACGCTCACACCCATTGCATTAAATTTTCCCTATGGTTTACCATACGATAGTAGATACGACCCGGTAACAAAAAGCATTTATGTGAAGTTTGGCGTGAACAATAACCCAGCTTGGTTTATTACTGACACCTTGGTGTACTGCGGCCCCAGATAGTTTATCTCTATAGGATTGTATGAAAGTGTCGGCCGAAACAGCCGGCACTTTTGTTTATGTGAATGTTTAAAGGAGTGCTTCATTAACAAGCATCCAGCTGCAAAATGTTGCATTCTTCATCGAACCTTGCCGATTAGTAAAAATCTTTTTCATCTACACTTCCCACTTCAAGTGGTCACCTGAAGATTTTAGGAACCCTTTTCATCGAGAGCAATTGCTATTTTCCCTACACTGCATCGTTTCCTTCAGAATTTCTTTTAGGTCTTATCGGTTAAAAGGCTAAACCTATCCCTCGCCAACCTCGGTCAGTTAATGTGGTTGCATCAGAGTGCCTAATACATGGTTAATCTAAAATATGTTTTCATGACATTGTTTTTCCTAACAGATCAGAATGCAGCATTGCGCTGAACCGATTTGTCTGTTGCCTATCATAAGTTAATTTTTGACGGCCATCATTTTTAACAATTCAGGTCAAACAACTATATTTACTCGCAAATTTCAAATACAGATTACCGAATGAGAAAAATTCTATCCCTTCTAACGATACTCATGCTGGCAACAGTGATGGTATTCGCCCAATCGCGCGTAGTAACAGGAAAAGTGATGGATGATAAAGGTCAACCGATCCCTTATGCGTCTATCAAAGTAAAAAAAGCCTCCGGCGGTGTAGCAGCCGATGCTGATGGTAACTTCAAAATTGATGTGACGCCTGGAGCAGTATTGGTAATTTCTGCTGTAAGTGGTGCTGCAAAGGAAGTGACCATCGTGCCTGGTACAAATGTCTACAACGTTACACTTACTTCAATTAACACCGAGCTTACTACAGTAGTGGTAACTGCGTTGGGTATTAAAAGAAGTGTAAAGTCTACCACTTTTGCAACGCAGACAGTATCCTCCGAACGATTAACCCAGGCAAGAGAAACTGATTTGACCAGTGCGTTGGCAGGAAAAGTTGCCGGAGTACAGGTGCTAGGCCAATCTGCAGCCAAACTGGGAAGCGCCGGCGATGTGCGTTTGCGTGGATCTGCAGCCATAAAAGACAAATACGCCATTTATGTAGTTGATGGAACCATCGTAACCAATGTGCTCGACGTTAATATGGATGACGTTGCAAACGTATCTATATTAAAAGGTCCAAATGCTACTGCATTGTATGGACAGCGTGCTGAGGGTGGCGTTATCGTTATTACTACCAAGAAGGGTGCAAGAAACAGGAAAATTTCAGTTGACTTTAATCATACAACAACCGCTGAGCGGGTAAATGTAACACCGGACTACCAGGACGTGTATGGCGGTGGCAACAGCGAAAACTGGAAAACATTTACGTATAACGCAGCTAATCATCCTGCAGCTTATGCTCCATTAAATGGCCAGCGTTATCACAATTACTCTACCGATGAAAGTTGGGGTCCAAAAATGGATGGCGGTCAATTCATTCCATGGTCTGCATGGTACCCCGGACATGATGGTTCATTTAAAACACAAGCATACACACCGCAACCTAATAACGTTCGCGACTTCTTTAATACCGGGGTGTTTATCAATAATAATCTTGCTCTATCAACAGGTGGTGAGAAGTACACTGCGCGTTTTTCTTATACCAACCTGATGCGTACGGGTATTATTCCTAATTCTCGCCAGGATAAAAATTTCTTCTCTACACAGTTGAGTTATGATGTGATAAAACGTTTGACGGTGAGAACAAACGTGACCTACAGCTTCGAGAAACTTTTAGGCGACTTCGATGATGATTATTCAAACTTTACTTCAGGAAGTTTCAACCAGTGGTTTCACAGGGATATTGACATGCAAAACCTGAAGCAACTGAGAGGTTTGAAAACTCCGCTGAATGTTTATGCGTCATGGAATCATGGTGATCCAGGCCCAAGCAGCAACTTTACTTCTGCAGGTCTAAACAAAGGAAACTACTGGTACAATCCATACTCGTACCTGGATGAAGCAAGAGTTACCAACGACAGAAAGCGTTTGCTCGGTGACGTAGGTGCTACATTCAAAATTCTAAATAACTGGGACGTTACCGGAACATATCGTTTCAATCGCCGGACAACCGAGGCTGAATCTAAAATTCCACAGGTGATTCAAGATGGAGCCACACAATCTGGTACGTATGCCGGATACACTTTAACTGACTCGAAATATTTTGAACAAAACTTCGAATTGATTTCTACTTATAAGAAAACATTCGATGATGTTACGCTGGAAGTAAACGGTGGAGCAAACTTCTTAAAAATTAGCTACCGCGACTCTAGCCGTAGTACAAACGGAGGATTGGTTGTTCCGAACCTTTATGCAATTTCAAACAGTGTTACCAAACCAGCTACATTGGGCGCAGGCTTCTCCGATAAAGAAGTATTGAGTTTCTTTGGAAAAGCTACGGTTGGATATAAAGATTTCCTTTTCGCAGATCTTACCTTACGCCAGGATTATAGTTCCGTTCTACCAAAAGAAAACAACGGTTACCTAACTCCATCTGTTGGTCTGAGCTTTATTTTTTCTGATCTTGTAAAACAAACTTTACCCGCATTATCATTTGGTAAACTCCGTGCAAGCTGGGCTCGCATAGGTACAGATGATATTGACCCATACAGGTTGAACCTCGGTTATACAACCAGCAACATTGGGTACAATAACCAGTTCTTTTTTACCGGCGTTCCAAATGTGTTGGTTGATCCAAACTTGCGTCCAACCATCAACTCGGCTTACGAAGGTGGTATTGATCTTCGTTTCTTAAAAGATAGAGTAGGATTTAGTGCTACCTATTTCTACGAAGTAAAAAGGGATGATATTGTTACGACAGACATTTCCACCACAAGTGGATTTACGCAGAAAGTATTCAACGTAGGACAAGTAACCAGGAATGGTATTGAACTTACATTGGACGTTAAGCCAATTCAAACCAAAAACTTTAATTGGGATGTGTCTTTCAACTACTCTCGCATTCGCTCATTTGTTGACAGGATTTCTGATCAAACAAAAACGATTAACCTAAGTGCACCGGGCTTTACCACACAAGGTTTACAGTTCGGAAATCCACCTTCATTAATTCTTCCATCGGTGGTACATACCGAAGGACAGGAGTGGGGTCAGCTGAGAGGATTTGGTATCAAGCGCATGAACGGCATGCCTGTTTTAGACAACACAGGTTTGTTTGTAGAAGAAGCTAACGTAAACTTTGGTTCTGTACTTCCTAACTACACCGGTGGTATGTTCAACCAGTTTGCTTACAAAAATTGGAGGTTGACTGCAACCATCGATTTTCAGCAAGGGGGTAAATTCTTTTCGCTGAGCGATTGGTTTGGTACCTACAGCGGATTGATGAAGCGTACGGCAGATTTGAATGACAATGGCAAAAACGTACGTGATGCCGTTGCTGATGGAGGTGGTGTTCATGTATACGGTGTAAACGAAGAAGGAAAGCCGGTTGACTATTATGTAGATGGTAAAACTTACTTCAAGCAGTTTTCTGATAACAGTTCAGGTATTGCTGATATGTCTGTATTTGATGCTACTTATATTAAGCTGCGTGAAGTTTCTTTGGGGTACACGTTTAACTTTAAAAACACCAAGTTGATAAAGCGTGCTAATGTTTCTGCAGTTGCAAGAAATCCATGGTTGATCTTTAAAACGAACCCCACAGTGGATCCATCGGAGCTGAGTGCAAGAAATGGCGAAACAGGACAATTACCCGGTACACGTTCCATAGGTATAAACATCAAGTTGGGCTTCTAAGTAAAAACAAGAAAAAAATTAAAAATGAGAATTCTATCAAGCATATTCATCCTCTTTCTTGCACTGTCTTCGTGCAAGAAGTATGATTTCGGTGATATCAATATCAACCCAAATCCACAGGTAAATGCCAATGCCAGCACCGCTGAATTGTTTACCAACGTTACCCGCCAGATAGCAGGTGATCTTACCATTTCCGATGCCACACCTGGTATATACGTTCAGTATTTTTCTGAAACACAATACCCAGGAGCATCGTTGTACAACATCAGCCGCTCCGATTGGAGTACCTACTACACAGGTGTTTTAAAAGATTTGAAACAGATTATCGAAAACAACAGCAGCGAACCTACTGCGTCTGCAGCTAAAGCCTTTGGGCCTAATGCTAACCAGATTGCTGCCGCGCGTATCATGAAAGCTTACTTGTTTTCAATTATTACCGATCGTTGGGGCGATGTTCCATATTTTGAGGCATTGAGTGGAAATAGCACTCCGAAATATGATCGCCAGTCAGCTATCTACGCGGATCTTTTCAAAGAACTCCGTGAAGCTAGTAGCCAGTTTGAAGGAAATCAGCCTATTCAAGGGGAATTGCTGTTCAGTGGTGATCCTACCAAGTGGAAGCGTTTTGCAAACTCACTACGTATGCGTTTGGCTATGCGTCTTTCACAGGCAGATGCTACCAGTGCAAGAACAGAATTCCTGGCAGCGTTCAACGATGCTAATGGCTTTATTAATGACAACAGTAAGAATGCAGCTTTCGCATTTCTTAATAACAGAAATTTCCGTAACCCGTGGAATGCTAAGATTGATCAGCGTGATGACTTAGCACCCAGCAATGTGTTTATTGATACATTGAAAGGCATTAATGATGCTCGCATAACAAAGTATGCAAACCCAACACCGGGTGCTCAATACATTGGCGCGCCTTACGGTTGGAGCCAGGGTGCCATCACTGATTGGGCAGCTAGAAATCCGTACTCTCGTTTGGGTACTGCTATTACAAATATGGATGCGCCGGGTTATATGATTACCGCTGCTGAAATGCAGTTGCTTAGAGCTGAAGCAGCTTTAAGAGGATGGTTACCGGCTACAGATATTGCTGCTTATTACACCGCTATTCAATTAAGCTGGGAGCAATGGGGTGTTTTTAATCAAACTGCATTTAATACCTACATTGCTTTGCCGCGTGTAAATATTGGAACCGGTATTGCAGATTTTCAAGGCATCTTGCGTAGAATTGGTTTGCAAAAGTGGATTTCGTTGTATCCTAACGGTCAGGAAGCTTGGAGCGAATGGCGCAGGACTAGCTTTCCTGTACTAACTCCTGCACGGGATGCTCCGGCAGGCAGAAGAATTCCACTAAGAATGGGATACCCTGGAAATGAGCCCACCTTAAATGGTACGAATTACCAGACACAGGTAGCTTTAATGCCAGGCGGCGACAACGTAGAAACTCCGGTTTGGTGGGATAAATAACCTTTATAAAACATACTAATAAATAGCAAATGATGAAATTGAATAAACTGCCCTTATTGCTGGTGTTTTTGCTTGCAGTAACCGCATGTAATAAAAATATAGATACGGTACCTGACGTAAAGTATGAAGGTGAACCGATGGTTAACTTCAATAATTATATTGACGATGATGGCAAACCTGGTTATTTTAAATCGGAGGTGGCGCTAAAGGATACTTTTGTGAGTGCAAAGGTTGAAATTAAATTGACCAACACTACTGAGCCTGCAGCCAACGACATCTATATATACCTTAAGAAAGTGGATGCACTGGTGGCTGAATACAACACTAAGTTTGGTACTAACTTAAGTGCACTGGAGGCAACTTCTTCTGCGATTGTTTTTGATTATAGCAAGCCAGTTATAATTAGAAAAGGACAGAGAAAAGTAACGGTACCCATGATGGTAAATGCACTTCGGTTTAATTTAACCAAAAGCAATGCAATAGGTTTAGCCATTGACCGCGTAGAAGGTGCTCGCTTAAATGCAGGACCTGAAAGTAGGTTAGTAATTGAATTTGGTGCTCGGAACAAGTATGATGGCCGTTATGCAATTACTGGCACATTTGTAGATTTATTACAAGCTGGATTTACCGGTTTATATCCGCACGAATGGGAATTAGTAACAGCTGGTGAGCATAGTGTAATTGTTTATGACAATGTCAACCTAGGTTTTCCTGGTTATCTATTTTCGAATTCTGGGGCGCCAACTTACTACGGAAATTTTGGTTTAATCGTCAGGTTTGATCCTTCTGGTAATGGAAATATTGCAAGCGTGGAGAATTTTTACGGTCAGCCTTCTTCCAACAACCGGTGGGCACAACTAGATGCAACGGGCATTAATAAATGGACACCATCTAAGATTCAGATAAAATATGTATTGTTGCAACCCACCATTACTACAGTTCGTTCAAGATTTGATGAAACATGGACATACCTTGGTCCTCGTTAATTAAACTTACTCTAGATAAAAAAAGCGGTCTTTTTCGGACCGCTTTTTTTTATACCATTTTTATTTTTCTTTAATGTTTTCGTTTAAAATCTTTTAATAACTATAGCGAAAAATATAAACTAAAAATTTTTCACATTGGTGCAGCAGGTACTGTTTGCCGTTTGTCCACCTATATGCTCATCCATGTATTTATTGTAGTTTAAGTATTTTTTAAGTTTTCTCTTTTAACCCCCTTATATTTAACGCAAATTTTAAAAATCAAAAATTCACATGAGAAAAATTGTGTCGTTGCTCCTTGTGCTAATGCTGGCAACAGTATTGGTACACGCCCAATCGCGGGCTGTGACTGGTAGAGTGCTGGATGAAAATGGTGTTCCCGTTAGTGGGGCTTCCATTCTCATCAAAGGAACTTCTACTGGTGCTTCTGCTTCTGCAGAAGGAAATTTTACAATCTCTGCAAAATCTGGCGATGTGCTGGTTATCAGCTCAACCAATTTTTCGCCGAGAGAAATTCGTTTAAACAACCAAACGAGTGTAGCAGTTACGCTTACACGTTCAGGCGCTGTAATCGACGAAGTGGTGGTAACTGCAATGGGTATTCGCAGGAAAGCCCAGGAGATTGGTTATTCTACTGCGCGTTTAAACTCTGCCCAGATTGCTGAGGGCCGTTCTCCAAACCTGGCGCAATCGCTTTCAGGTAAGGTTTCGGGTTTAAGTATTCAAAACAGGTCGTCTGCAGTTAACGCGACACCGAGGATTGTTTTGAGGGGCTTACGCTCACTTACAGGTGACAACACCGCGTTGATTGTATTAGATGGTGTTCCTGTTCCTTCAAATACCATCAACTACATAAACCCTAATGATGTAGAAAGAGTAGACGTATTGAAAGGTGGTCAGGCCGCTACATTATACGGATCAGACGGTGTGAACGGTGCGATTGTAATTACTACCCGTAAAGGATCGAGAAGACCTGAGATTGTTGTAACACACAGCAGCAATGCTGAAAGTGTAAACTTCCTTCCTAAATTCCAGGAGCAATTTGGTTCTGGGTCGGCTTATGGTTCAAACATGGAAGAGAACTTCTTTCCAACAGAAAATCAGCAGTATGGCCCACGTTACGATGGTTCACTACGGGGTGCTGGTCGTACCACTATCAACGGTAACAGGCTCATTCTTCCCTATTCCCACATACCGGGCGTTCGTAAGTCAATGTGGAATACTGGTTATACCGGACAGAGCGATATTTCGTACAGAGCTGGAGACGAGAACAGCAGTTTTTATGCTTCGTATCAGAATGTTACAAGTTCAGGTATCGTTCCCAAAGACAAATACAACCGTAACTCACTGCGCTTAAACGCCGGTAGAAATTATGGAAGATTGAAGTTGTCTTTTGACGCAACGTATACATTTGACAATGCAGACAGAACAAATGCTGACTTCTACTTTACCTCTTTAAACTCACCGAGCTGGATCCCAATGGATCGTTTTAAAGACTGGAAGAACGATGAGTTTTCTAGTCCAAATGCTTACTTCAATGAGTACTATAATAATCCATGGTGGGAGTTAGATAATGACCGTTTTACAACGCGCAACTCTTACTTCAACGGAAACATTACGGCTAATGTGAAGGCTACAAAAAACCTTGACTTTACTTATCGCTTCGCTATAGCAAACACCAATACATTCCAGAATACCACTAGTAATCCTTTTGCTTACACTTCATGGGCAAAAAACAATGCCTTTGGTCAAACGGCCAATGTAACGCAGGAAGCTTTATTTGGTAGGGGGATTTATCGCGCAAGGCAAACACCTATCCAGGGATCGTTTAGTGATGCGGCGTCTTATGGTAACAGGCTTAACTCAGATTTATTTGCTGCGTACAATAAGTCATTTGGTGACGTAACCGTTCGTGCCCTGGTTGGAAACAACATCCAGGTTAGAACCAGCAGAGCATTAAGTACAAACATCAATAACCTTGCAATACCCGACCTGTTTAATGTAAACAACAGTACCAATGGTTTATTGGGCGGTAGCAACAGCAAAACTGAACAAAGGAAAATTGGTAATTACGCAGATCTTACGTTAGGGTTTAAAAATTACATTTTCTTGCACGGAGCATTCCGTTACGACCTTTCGTCGGTGTTTTATTCACCTACACGATCATCAGACTTATACGGTTTTGCTTACGGTGGTGCCGACGTTTCTGTTATTCTTACTGACATGATTCCAAGTTTGAAAAGTAAGAACTTGAATAACTTAAAGCTTAGAGCAGGTTATAACAAGAATGGTAATGACAACCTTGGTGCATACCAACTTCAAAATACATATGGTCCAACCGCAGGTTTTCCATTTAGTGGTTTGTTAGGAACAACAGTGGGTAACTCCATTGTAGCGCAGGATCTTAGACCAGAGAACGTGTTGACTTCTGAGGTTGGTTTTGAAGCTACCCTGTGGAATAACAGGATCACTTTGGAAGGTTCTTACTACAAGCAATTGTCTAAAGCGCAAATATTAAACGTTGCGGTTTCTTCTGCTTCAGGCTTTAGTAATTATCGACTGAACGCTGCAGATGTAACCAACAGAGGATTTGAAGGTGATTTGAAAGTAAACGTTTTCAGAAATAAGAACTGGAACGTGAACGTAAATGGTAACTATACCTACAGTAAAAACGTGGTAAACCAACTGTTCGTTTCAAATGGCTTAAATAGCTTAGTGTATCAAAATGGTGCAAACTTTAGTTTGAATGCAGAGGTTGGTCAAATGTTTCCATATGTAAAAACATCTGTTTATACACGGGATAGTTTGGGTCGTATCGTTATTGATCCTACAACAGGATGGCCAATGAAGCGCACTGATTTTGCCGGACAAGGTACCACCACACCGATACACCAGGTTGGCCTTGGCTTCAATGTTAGCTTTAAGGGTTTGACCTTAATAGCCAACGCGGAATATAGAGGAGGAAATATTGTTTACAACGATTTAGCACGCGACATGCTATTTACCGGAACAAGTAAATTATCAGCATTATACGATCGCACGCAGTTTGTATGGCCTAATTCAGCTTACCTGGATCCTAACGGTTCTGGAAAGTACCTGGCTAATACAAATATTGCAGCAAACGAATGGCATTCAATTTATTACGGGTTAGGTGATTTGGGAAATGCGAACGCTTTCAACAATGTTGGCGAAATGCATTATTCTTCAGGCGCATTCTGGAAAATAAGGGACGTTTCACTAACGTATGATTTACCACAGTCAGTTACGAACCGGATTACAAATGCTATTAAAGGTATCAGTCTTTCTGCATGGGGAAGAAACGTGGCCACATTTGTTGCTGCTGATAACTACTTCACAGATCCTGAATTATCAAACTCAACTGGAAACGGACAAGGTGTAAATACTACTGGTAACACCCCTCCAACCCGCCAATTGGGAGTAACGCTAAAAGTAATATTGTAGAACAAAAAAATAACAAAGACATGTTGAAAACGCTTAGATATATAGTAATAGCGTCGTTGTTACTTCCTGCAGCGAGCTGCAAAAAGTTCCTCGATGTTAACAACAACCCAAACACCGCCTCTGCTACACAAGCAGCCCTGGTGTTCTCCGGCGCACAAGGAAATAGCCACCGTATACAAGTGGGTACTAATGCACATGTTGTTTCCGGAACGTTTGTGGGCTACTACGCTCACAGCACCAGTTTCACAGGTGGCGGTAACGAAAAGCAGTACAATTTCACCAATGCTGACTTCAATACCTTTGACCCGGTATATGATAATTTGCAGGATTACCAGTACGTAAAAGACAATGCTACTAAAGAGGGGGTATCCTTCCTGGTTGTGCCTTCAGATATTATGCAGGTGTACATGTACCAATTGGTTGTTGATTTGTACGGAAATGTTCCTTACACTGAGGCCTTAAAAGCAGCAGCAGGTATATCTCCAAAATATGACAATGACAAGAACATTTATGAAGACCTAGTCAAAAGGTTAGATGCGAGTATTGCAACCTTGAAGATTACAACATTTCCTACATCGGATATCCGGCTGCAAGACGTTATGTTCCAAGGTAACAGGGACAAGTGGATAAGGTTTGCAAACAGCCTGAAACTGCGAATTTTGATGCGTCAGAGTTTCATGCCTGGAAGAGATGCTTACATCACTACCAACATCAACAGCACCTTGGCTGAAGGGTATAACCTGGAGAACGTTTTAATACAGCCAGGTTACCAGCCAGTATCGGGAAAGTTGAATCCATTCTACTCCAACTTTGGTTTTAATGAAGTGGGAAATATTCAAACCAACTTCAGTTACAGAAGGATGAACAACGTGATCTTAAACTTCCTTAAAAACACACAGGATACACTACGTTTGAATTGGCTTGCTTACCCAACAACTGCTAATTCTGGAACTGGTGCATTTATCAGGCCCACTGCTCCTTACGCCACTCCTTTTAGTTCTTTTGTGGGTATCAACTTAGGTGGTACAGGTACTACAGCTGCCACAAGTGCGATAGGACCTTTCCAAATCGTACAGGGAGAAGGTAATCGTGCGGGTATGGTAATGACACTTGCCGAGGTGTTGCTTTTGCAGGCAGAAGCATCTTTACGTTATAACATCGCTTTCCCTGGTGGAGCTACACCAAAGGCTTTGTACGAAGCAGGTGTGTTGGCTCACTTCAGGTTAGTGGCAGCTCCGGGTACTGTTGCAGGAACAACTGCAGCAGATCCATTTGCGCAGCGCTACCTTGCAAGAGCACTTAATATTCCAGGTGTGGTTATTCAGGGTGTGATGGCAACCAGCTTCAACATTAGCTACGATGCAAATACAACGTTTGATCAAAGGTTGAGAGCAATCCTGGTTCAAAACTGGGTGGCTTACACGCACATCAACGGACTTGCAGCATGGAGCGAATACAGAAAGTCTTCTCCATCCCCAACCCCAAGTGTACCGTATAGTGTAAGAACTACTGCCGGCACTACCAATCCCGAGCCGGTTAGATTTTTATACCCTCAAAGTGAATCAAACGCAAACGCTAACAATGTTCCTCAAAATATCAGCACCTTCACGTCGCGCATTTTTTGGGATGTTAACTAATAAAAATAATTATGAAAATGAAAATATTTAATGCATTATTCCTGGTTGCTTCCGTCGTGTCTTTTTCATCTTGCCTGAAGGCAAAAAATGAATTCGGTGGAATGCGTACCGACGAAGGAAATATTGTAACCTCTATTGTTGAGAAGCAATATTTAATCTCTGATGAAAGTAATAACCACTGGGGTTACGAGGTTTTTGCCGGATTTGATTTTGCGGCGCCAGCTACAGAAAGCGTTCGTTTCTTCGCGGTAAGGGTAAACCAACCACGGGATAAGAAGCTTTCCGGGCCTATGACTGTGCGTTTCACCACAGCTGCTATCCCAGGTTTAGCTACTTTTCCAGCAGGAGCAATCACGTTTCCTACAGAGTTTACGGTACCTGCAAATGCTGCAACCGTTTATGATGTGCCTGTCTACTTTACAGTGAATAAAAGCGCACTAAACCCTGCAAGTAGTTATGGTATTTCTTTTACGCTAACTGGTACTAGCCAGGGAGTATTCGATGAATTATCTAAAACAGTGGATATACAAATTAAGAATAGCAAGTATACTGCACGGTATACGTCGGTTACCTCGGTGACAGACTCTGCTAACCTATATCGCATTGTTAGTAATACCAAACCAACTTTATTGGAGGACCTTGGCAGCAACAACGTAGGTATTGCAGATGTAGTATTCAACCGTTATCCTGTAGCGTCAATTGCACGGGCTATCCAGGTGATCAATTTGTCTACCGGCGGTCGAGTAGATTTAGTTCAACCAAGGTATGTGTTTAACGCTGCGGGAAATTTAACGGCAGTTTTGAGCAGAACGACTGGTGCTGACTTAAATGCAGTGATCGAGCCGAGTTCTAAGTTTACTTACACGTCTAACGATAACAGAACATTTGTGGCAAACTATACCATCCGCTTAACAGTAGGAGGTATCAACCAACCGTTCAAAATATCTGAAAATTGGACTTACGGTACTCCTCAAGCATATTAAAACATAGAACAATTTATGTTGAAAGAGACTCCTTTTTTAGGGGTCTCTTTTATTTTTACCAGACCCGCATCCTTGTTACCTTTGATCTCTTTAAAAAAATACAATGGCAGAAATACCACAAGCACCAGCTAATCAATTAAACATAGAAATATCAGAAGAAGTAGCGGAAGGCACGTATGCTAATCTTGCCATTATTACCCATAGCCATGCAGAATTTGTAATGGACTTTGTAAACGTAATGCCGGGTACACCGAAGAGCAAAGTGAAAAGCAGGATTATTTTTACGCCCATGCATGCCAAGCGTTTTCTTAGAGCGTTGGAAGATAACATCAACAGGTATGAAGCTGCCAACGGCCACATACAGGATATGGAACAGGTTGAGATTCCATTGAATTTTGGTGGTCCGACGGCGCAGGCTTAGTCGTATTTATGAGTGTAGAATTATGAGTTAACAGTGATCTTTCATATGACACTTTTAAGTCTAAATTTTATCACGCCAGAGATCACAAAATCCCCTCATCAGCAAAGCTGAAATAGCCTTCATCACTCACTATTATGTGGTCGAGTACTTTGATGTCGAAATAATTGGCGGCCTGTTTTATTTTGCTGGTAAGTTCTTCGTCCTGGCGGCTCGGTTTTAGGCTTCCACTTGGATGATTGTGGCAAAGCACTATTTGAGTGGCATTATGTTCCAAAGCCTTTCGCAGTATAATTCTTGGATCAGCAACCGTGCCGCTTATGCCGCCTTCGCTTACCGTTTCATAGTGGTTTACTTTGTTTGCTTTATTAAGATAAAGTACCGTAAACACCTCATGACTTTTATTCTCGATGTGCGCTTTCAAAAAGTTAGCTACATCCCTGCTGGATGAAACAATGTCTTTTCTATTTTCTTCCATCGCCCGGCGAATGCCGAGTTCTAATGCGGCTGCTATACTTACTGCCTTTGCCGGGCCTAACCCCTTTATTTTTAAATTCACCATTTCCTTAACTGACAGCTTGCCGAGCTTTTGTAGGTTATTACCTGCTGCCTGCAACACTTCTTTTGCAAGGTCTACTGCACTTTTTTGCACAGCGCCATTTTGTAGCAAGATGGCAATTAACTCCGAATTGGTGAGGGCTTCCGCACCCTTCGTTAAAAGTTTTTCCCGCGGCCTATCGTCTTCAGCCCATTGTTTTATCGGTGCACTCATCTTTTTTTTGATAAGATAAAAAATAAACAACAACCTATCGGCAGAAAGTAATTATTATGACAGAGCACAGTAGCATCAGAGAATTACTTGTCGGCAAATACGAACTTTTTCATTGGGAGAATCGCAAAGACAAACATTAAACACGAATATTTTAAATCCTATCTTCGCCGCACATTCCCCGTTATGAATCCCTCTATTAAAATATTTTCTGGTACCGGCTCCCAATCTGTTTCAACTAAAATTGCCCAGCGTTTTGGAGCTCCTTTGGGCAAAATCAATATACAAAAGTTTAGTGACGGCGAGTTTCAGCCTGTATTCATGGAGAGCATTCGCGGCGATTATGTTTTTCTGATTCAAAGCACCAATTCTCCAACAGATAACCTGATGGAACTGCTGCTAATGATTGACGCGGCGCGCCGGGCAAGTGCTTATAAAATTGTAGTGGTGATGCCCTATTACGGTTATGCCAGGCAGGATAGAAAGGATAAGCCACGGGTGGCAATCGGCTCCAAACTAATAGCAAATCTGCTGGTGGCTGCGGGAGCTGATCGCATCATTACCATGGACTTACATGCGCCGCAAATACAAGGATACTTTGACATACCAGTGGACCACCTTGACTCTTCGGCCATTTTTATACCGTATATAGAAAAACTTAAACTGCAAAACCTTACCTTCGCGGCCCCCGATGTGGGAAGTACGAATAGGGTAAGAGAAATTGCCAGTTATTTCAGTTGTGAAATGGTGATTTGCGACAAACATCGTAAACGGGCCAATGAGATAGCAAGCATGGTGGTGATAGGAGATGTGACCGATAAAGACATCATCTTGATAGATGACATTTGCGATACAGGAGGCACGCTGGCAAAAGCGGCAAACCTGCTGAAAGAGAAAGGGGCAAGGAGCGTAAGAGCTTTATGTACGCATCCTGTACTGAGTGGTAAGGCTTATGAAAACATAGAGAACAGTGTGTTAGAAGAATTAGTGGTTTGCGATACCATTCCACTAAAACAAGAGAGCCCGAAGATCAAGGTTTTATCAGTAGCAGACCTTTTTGCAATTGCCATTCGTAATGCTTATGAGAACAGGAGTATCACCAGTCTTTTCATCCACTCGCAGTTAAAAGCAAGGAGAGGGGAAAAGATTTAACAGCGTTATTTTTTAAACAATCATACAATGAAGACAATTACAATCGAAGGACAACTGAGGACCGGCAAGGGCAAAAAAGACACCCGCCAACTCCGCTCTCAGGAACTTGTGCCTGGTGTAATTTACGGGGGTGCCAAGGAAGTGAGCTTTTCAGCTCCTGCCAAAGCCTTTAAGCCAATCGTATATTCTCCAGAATTTCAAAAGGCTGAAGTGAGCGTGGATGGAAAAATCTACACTTGCATTTTAAAAGATCTGCAATTTCATAAGGTAACAGATCAGTTATTACACGTAGACTTTCTTGAGCTGGTAGAAGACAAGAAAGTGATCGCAACACTACCACTGCATCTTTCAGGTGCTCCGGCTGGTGTAAAAGCGGGTGGTAAACTGGTTGTGAAAATGAAATCTTTAAAGATTAAAGCTTTTCCAAAAGATTTGAAAGAAGCAATTACTGTAGATATTTCTAATCTTGAATTGAATGAAAACATTCGTGTACAGGATGTGAAAGAAGACAACATGGAAATATTAAATAGTCCACGTATTCCAATTGCATCTATTGTATTAACGCGTCAATTAAAGCAGGAAGAAGCTACTGAAAAGAAGAAGTAATTCCTTTCTTTAAGAATAGAAGAACCCGGTTTTAAGCCGGGTTTTTTTATGAATTGTAGTATCAACGCATTAGTTTGCTTTAGTGATCATCGGTTCATTATCCGGGGTTACCATTCTATAACTTTTCAATTATGATGGTTTTCACTTTGTATTATTTGTCTCTACCCAACCATTATTTTTGCTCACTATGAATAAGTTCCTGATTGTTGGGCTCGGAAATATTGGGAGTGAATACGCGCATACGCGCCATAATATTGGGTTTGATGTACTGGATGCATTCGTACAAAAACACGGCGGTGCTTTTGTGACTGAGCGGCTAGCTGACGTTGCTGATATCAAATGGAAAGGGAAGATATTTACCTGCATAAAACCAAGTACTTACATGAACTTGAGTGGAAGAGCCTTTAAATATCACTTGGACAAGCAGAAGCTGGACCTCGAAAATACACTAACTATTGTAGACGATTTGGCGCTTCCGCTTACAAAGATCCGGCTACGTGGTAGTGGGAGTGATGCAGGACACAATGGACTGAAAGACATTCAGGCAACCACGGGAACCGACAAATACCCGAAGCTTCGATTTGGCATTGGCAACGATTACAAAAAAGGAATGCAGGTAGATTTTGTATTGGGCAGATGGAGCGAAAATGAATTGGCACTGGTGAATCTCAAAATAGATAAGTGCATTGAAACCATCGAAAGCTTTGCCGTTATGGGGCTTGAGCGGACAATGAGCCTTGTAAATAATTGGCAACCTGCATAATATTTTTGAAATCCTGCGTTATATAGTAACTTAAAATATCGCCGAGATAAACGCAACCCGCCCTTTTGGCTTAATCACTGTTTATCCGGTGTACTGTTTTAAAAACATGTCTATGAAAATCTTCTGTGTGGGTAGAAATTATGGTGCGCATGCTAAAGAGCTTGGTAACGATGTACCTGATGAGCCGGTTATTTTCATGAAGCCTAAAAGTGCGTTGCTCCAGTCGCATACCCCGTTTTATTATCCTGAATTTTCTAATGAACTCCACTATGAGGCTGAACTGGTTTTGCGTGTTTGTAAAAATGGAAAATACATTCCTGAGCGGCAGGCAAATAAGTACTACAATGGTATTACAGTTGGTATCGACTTCACCGCCCGTGATATTCAATCTTACTTAAAGTCGAAAGGATTGCCCTGGGAAAAAGCAAAGGCATGGGATAACTCTGCCGTGGTAGGAACCTGGAAAGACTGGACAGCGGACCATCAATCAAAGCCTATAAACTTTACCCTAAAAAACAATGGTGATACCGTACAAAAAGGCCTCTCTACCGAAATGATTTTTTCCTTTGATGAAATAGTAGCGCACATCTCTAATTATTTTTCGCTGAATATTGGTGACCTGATTTATACCGGTACGCCCGCAGGTGTAGGCGAATGTGTAGTAGGCGATGTGCTTGAAGGATACCTTGAACAGGAAAGAGTTTTTGAACTGGAAATTAAATAGGGACGAACCCAAATTTGTTTTGCGTTGTTTCTTGATTTTATCATTTGTATTGAAAGAATGGCCTTGTTATGCAGGGTCATTTTTCTTTTGTTGAAATCTCGATTGTGAGGAAGCTGCGTCCAACAACTCTGGCCCTATTAGATATATTACCCTGAATGTTCAACTGGGGTAACATACCACTAATTTTGCGGCCGATTGCTAAATGCACATTCACTACTCATGCTACATCCTGATACGCTTATTCGTGCTTATACTTTGATGTTGACGGCCAAAAAAATGGCTGACACGTATGAAGCAAATCGAACCATTTGTAAATACGTTCATTCTACATCACGGGGGCACGAAGCAATACAGATAGCCACCGGTCTGCAGCTACTGCCATGCGATTTTGTTAGCCCTTATTACCGCGATGATAGCATGATGATTGCCTGCGGTTTTAAACCACACGAGTTAATGCTTCAATTACTGGCAAAAGCAGATGATCCATTTAGCGGAGGCCGATCTTATTACTGCCATCCAAGTAGCAAAGCACCTGGTAAACCGGGTATCATTCACCAGAGCAGTGCAACAGGCATGCAAGCCATTCCTACCACTGGTATTGCACAGGGAATACAATACCTGGAATTGACAAAGTCACCTATGTTACGCCTGGGCGATAATGGAGAAGCACCGATTGTTGTTTGTTCGTTGGGCGATAATAGCGTGACGGAGGGTGAAGTAAGTGAAGCTTTTCAATTCGCTGTGTTAAAGCAATTGCCGATCATTTATTTGGTGCAGGATAATAACTGGGGGATTAGTGTAAGCGCAGCAGAAGCCAGGGCAATGGATGCCTATGAGTATGCTGCAGGTTTTAAAGGGATGGGACGAATCAAGTGCGATGGAAGTGATTTCCAGGCAAGCTTTACGGCCATGCAGGAAGCTATTCAGTATGTAAGAAAAGAACGTAAACCGGTATTGGTACATGCTACAGTGCCACTACTGGGCCATCATACCAGTGGAGTGCGAAGAGAATTTTATCGCACGGCGGAAGATTTGGCGAAACATGCAAAGGATGATCCATTACCAAAACTTCGTAACAAATTGTTGCATGAGGGAGTTTCTGAACAACAATTAAAAGACATAGAGGTACGTGTTGATGAGGAAGTAAAGCAGGCCTTTGATTCAGCATGCGAGGCGGCTGCACCATCGCCAACTGCTGTGATGGATCATGTATTTGCTCCAACAACGATCACCGAAGAAAAAGGTACTCGGTCCCCTGCGAATGGAGAAAAAGTGATGATGGTTGATGCAGCACTGCATGCTATAGAAGAGATCATGCACAAGCATCCCGAAGCTATACTCTACGGACAAGATGTTGGCCGCAGACTGGGTGGAGTTTTTAGAGAAGCAGCTACACTGGCCGAAAAATTTGGTGACCACCGCGTATTCAATATGGCTATTCAGGAAGCATACATTATTGGTAGCACCATTGGCTTGTCCGCACTAGGAATAAAACCTTTTGTAGAAGTGCAGTTTGCAGATTACATCTATCCTGGTTTGAACCAACTGGTTACCGAAATCTCCAAATCTTGCTACCTGAGCAATGGTAAGTTTCCGATAGGAATGGTGCTGCGTGTACCTATTGGTGCTTATGGTGGTGGCGGTCCCTACCATAGCGGAAGCATTGAAAGTACACTCCTCACCATCAAAGGAATTAAGGTTTGTTATCCATCGAATGCGGCAGATATTAAAGGACTTCTGAAAGCCGCTTATTACGATTCTAATCCTGTTGTGATGCTGGAGCATAAAGGTTTGTATTGGAGTAAGGTTCCCGGAACAGAAGAAGCAAAATCTATAGAACCAGCGGCCGATTACATTTTGCCATTAGGCAAGGCAAACATTGTTTTGAACGCAGACGATCAGATGATTGCCGAAGGCCAATCAGTTTGCATTATTACTTATGGAATGGGGGTTTATTGGAGTAAAGCGGCGGCAGCTAAACTTCGCGGGAAGGTAGAAATAGTAGACTTAAGAACGTTGTATCCTTTAGATGAATCATTGGTTTTTGAGAGGGTGCGTAAACATGGCAAATGTTTAGTGTTAACCGAAGAACAGATCAATAATTCTTTTGCCGAAGCACTAGGTTACCGTATCCACAAAGCGTGCTGGCAAAATTTAGATGCACCGGTAGAAACCATGGGCGCAATGGACATTCCGGCGGTGCCCATTAATCTTATACTAGAAGCAGAAATGCTTCCCACTGCGGAGAAGGTGTATCAGCGATTAGAAAAACTACTAGATTATTAACAGTGAATAGAAAGGCACTACTTACATAATTGTCTCTTGCAACTGAAAAATCGTTTGTAAGAAGCTAGCTCTTCATGGATACGTCTTCGGTTCGGTACGTTTGGCTTTTTGTATTCCATATATAATTCCTACAGCTATTAGCACAAAAACCCCGCTATCTATTGGGGCCTCGGTTCCCGGATCATTTGGTAGATCGTCGGTTGGCGAGTCATATGGCTGGCAGTCGGCAAAAAGGGGCACAATCATTAAAGCTATTAGAAATAGAAATTTGCAAAAAGCTTTTTGGTACTTAATAACCATAACCCGGTGATTGGCAGCGCATGCATTGCATTTTTTATTGCTCATAACCCTTTATTAAATTGTGCTGCCATGTCTAATCATATTTTATTAAATGCACTTAATTCAGAGTAAGTTTTATTCTATTTCTTGTTTAAACAATATTTTGAAGCATGTTCCTTTGCCGGGTTCGCTTTCAACCGTAATTTCTCCTCCCAGTGCGTTTACCTGTGACTTAACTATAAATAATCCCAGGCCTACACTGTCTTTATTTGTATGAAATCGCTGGTACAGTCCAAAAATTTTATCATGGTGACGATTCAGGTCTATACCGGTCCCATTATCTTTCACAGACATCAATACATCTCCACCTTCAGTTCGAATAGTTGAAATATCAATGTGTAAATTTCGCTCTGGCTCGTAGTATTTCAGTGCATTTGAGACAAGGTTAGATAATATACTTTCAAGGTATGGCTTGTTGAATAATATGTTTTCAACTTGCAATTGTTTTGTAATTGTGCACTTTGTGGTTTTAATTTCCTGAGAAAAGGAGAAGTGCATGTTTTCTATCAGTTGACTGATACTGTTTTGGGCTATATCTACGTTTACCTCATTTTTAATGATTAATATTTTTACCAGGTCATCAATTGTTTTGGTTAATTGAGAAGTAAAGCTTTTCAGCATGTCAAAAACTTCTTTATTGTCTGTAGTCAGCGTATTTGTATCTACAAGGCTTAACAGACCTAACAGGTTCGATAGGGGAGCACGAAAGTTGTGCGAGGTAATAAAACTAAATTGCTTTAGATCCTTGAGCGTTTTTGTAAGTTCAGTTATAAGAATTTCACGCTCCTTATTATTCTTTTCAATTTTCAATTCCTGGTTCTTTCTTATTGTAATGTCTTTTACTGTTCCGAATAATTTTGCAGCCCTGGTTGTTGTTATATCTTTTACAACTTTAGCTTGAAAATGTACCCATTTGATATTTCCTTGTTTATCTATAATTCTAAAATCGATTTGATAGGATGAGTTATCTGTTTTTATTAATTGCTGAATTGAATTTTTTATGAGGCTTCGATCTTCAGGGTGTATATATTTTGAAAAGAAATTGTAACGCACGTCTCCTTTATAAGGTCGAAAGCCAAAAATTCTAAATGTTTCGTCAGAGCAAAATATAGGGCATGAACCAATGTGATAGTTCTCAGTAATATTTGCATGCCAGCTACCAATATGCGCAATTCTTTGTGACTCTATTAATTGCTCGCGGTTTTCAGCCAACAATTCCTCTGCCCGTTTGCGGTCAGTAAAATCGGTCACCATGGCAAGCGCACCTGTATATTTTCCTTCGCTATTGATGATAGAATTAATGGATAGACTAGCCCATAATGCTTTACCATTCTTTGTAATTAACCTGGTGTCATAGATTTCATTGTTTCCGTTTTTTTCCTTTTTTGACCAGGCTTCCCAACTTTTTCGATCTTCTTTGTTGATAAAAGAATGAAGTGGCACACCTACCATTTCTTCTGCAGTGTACCCCAGCATTTTGCACAATACTTCGTTGGTAAATATTGTCTGATGTTTTTCATTCGTCATCCAAATACCTTCGTTTGCAGTATCTACAATTTGGCGGTATTTCTGCTCACTTAATTCTATTTTCTTCCTGGAGAGTACTTGTTCTGTTACATCAACAGCAAAGAAGAATATACCTTCAATAGCTCCTTCTACATCATAATAAGGCTGGGAACTCAGATTCAAATAGATTTCTTCAATTTGCCCGCTCTGTGTGTTGTTGAATCTAAAAAGGGCTTCACTTGCATTAAAGTGTTTGCCCGTTTTGTAAACGTAATCAAGGGTTTTAATAAATCCTTGTTCAGCAACTTCCGGCAGTGTATCAACCAGCCTATTACCCACTAGGTTTTTATTCGGGAAAAGCTGTAGGCTAAGTTGGTTTGCCATTTCAATTACATAATTGGGACCTCTAAAAACACTTATTAACAGGGGCGCATGATAGAATAGATCATATATGCGGTTTCTTTCAAATTCGATCTTTTTTTCTAACTTCTTTTTCTCTGTGGCATCTTTTGCTATACAATACATCATTTGCCGGTTAGCGTCCCAGCGGGCAGACCAAAGCAACGGAACTATACTTCCATTTTTGTGTATATGCCTGTTTTCAAACATAGTGACTGAATGGCCTTTTATTACTTTTGCCGCCACCTCTGTGCTGATCTGCATATCCTCCTTAAATACAAGATCTAAAATTGATTTACCGATTAATTCGTGGGGTTGATATCCCCAAATATGTTCCGACGCTGCGCTTAAGTTTACCAATTTTCCTTGTCCATCAATCGAACAAATAATATCTAATGACGAATCCATGATATTATTTAATTCCTTTAGGGTATGTTTCAATACACCAGAGGTTGTCTCTAGTTTTTCCTCTGATTTTTTTCTTTCAGTTATGTATTGATGTTCAATTAACACCAGTGGTTCAATGCTGTTGAATTTCGTTACGCGCAGAAAGAACCATCTTTCTTCTTCAGGAGAATGGCAGGGATACTCTAAATAGAATTCATTTATTTTGCCGTTTAAAACCTCTTTTAAACCTTTCAATGTACTGGCAGCAGTTTCATTATCATCAGCATTCTCACATATTTTAAAATAATTAATTCCTTCGCTTGTTTTCCCAAGGTCTTTTACTCCGTTATCTAAAGCAAAAGTATTCCACGACTTATTTACGTTTACGATAGTGCCTGCACTATTTATTACTGCAATGTGTGAAGTCAACGAGTCGAGCACACCACGCGTAAAAGCCTGGCTATCTTTGGTTAATTGCTCCGCAGCTTTACGGGCTGATATATCACGGATTGTTATTGAAGTTTTCTCCTCCTGGTGTGCATCGGTAAACACTACATAATTAGTTTCACCCAGAAATTTGCTCCCATCTTTGCGTATAAAGGTTAACTCGCCATTCGCCCTGCCTGTTAGTATTTTTTCATTAAGTAAAATGGCTAATCGGGAATCTGTCTCATCGATAATTTCTCGCTGCGAATTACAAAGCTCATAGACGGTCAATTTAAACATGTCACATGCAGCTCCATTTGCCGATATTATTTTTCCGTCTTTTGTAGTTAATAAAATAGCGTCCATACTGTTTTCTACCAACGACCTATATTTGGTCTCACTTTCCTTAATTGCAAATTCCGCCATCTTTTCCTTCGTAATGTCCCAATTAGCGCCTGTTAATCTAATTGCATTCCCTGTTTTATCCCTTTCAATTATACCACTTGTTTTAATATATCGAATAGACAAATCTGGCCAAATGATTCTGAATTCAGTATTGTATTCCTTTTTGCCATTCACCGCTAATTTCAGATCATTATTTATTCTTGCCCTGTCTTCCAGATGTAGCCTTGATCGCCATCCTTCAGAGGCAGATCCATTATTTTTATTGTCAACCTTATAAAGTTCAAACATCCCCTCGTCCCACATTAGCACGTTTTCCTTTATATCCCATTCCCAAATGCCCATTGCTGCACTTTTAGTAGCCAATCGTAAGCGATTGGTCAGCTTCTGCATTTCATCCCTGGTTTCTGCCTCTTTTTTGCGGGTTTCTTTTTCTATTCTTTTACGTATAATGTTGTCTTCATATTTCTTTAAAGCATTTTTAACTGCGGCAGGTAGCCGTTTCATCCTGTCTTTCAGTATGTAATCATCCGCGCCTTCCTTTATTACGCTTACGGCAAACTCTTCTGAGCTGTTGCCGGTAATAAGTATAAAGGGTACATACAACTCATGCTGTTGAACCAGTCGTAAGGCTTCTAATGAGTTAAATTCCGGTAGGGAATGATCGGATAAAATGATGTCAGGTTTACATTCCCCGATGCTTTTTAAAAACTCTTCTTTCGTGCTTACAATGGTTTGGGAAAAATATAATCCAGCTTTGGTTAATTCCCTTGCAACTAACCCGGCATCATCCAGGTCGTCTTCAATGTGGAGTATGTTAATCGTTTTCACGGTTGGTGGGTTTTATAATAGGAGACTGATTTGTGTGAAGCCAATAAATACCCACATTTGTTATCGCTTTGGCAAATGTTTCAAATTCTACAGGTTTTACAATAAAACTGTTTGCTCCAAGACTATAACAAAGATCAATATCTGTTTCCACCTTTGATGAGGTCATCATAACAATAGGTACTGTTCGGGTAATTGTATGTTGCTTTACCTGGCGCAATATCTTGATGCCATCTATTTTAGGCATTTTTAGCATCGTTGTTATTATCCTTAATGAATAAAATATCCAGCTTCTCGTTTTTCATGTAATTACTTTGGAATACTAAACGAAAATTTGCTTCCCTCATTTAGAGTCGAAATTGCAAAAACATTTCCTTCGTGTTTTTCAATTATTCTTTTTACTAGCGATAATCCCACTCCCGTGCCTTCAAATTCATTTTTACCATGTAGCCGCTGAAATACATGAAAAGGTTTATCGGCATATTGCGTATTGAATCCAACTCCATTATCTATTATATAGTACACATAATTATTTTCGTCTTCATCGCAGCCAATATCTATCAATGGGTTTTCTTTATTAGCGGAGTATTTTATTACATTTTCAATGAGATTATACCAAACCTGTGTTAGCATTTTTCTATCGCCCTTGCATACCGGAAGAGTGTGTATAGTAAAATAGTGCTTGGTTAAATTTTTTGTTTCGGAAATTTCCTCGATTATTCCGGCTACTATCCTATTCATCTCAACTTTTGACTGAATTACTTCCAGGCGTCCTAGCTGCGAGTAGTTTAAGAGAGCGTCAATCAACTGTCCCATTTTTTTTGCACTATCTACAACCCTGTGTATTACCTCATTTGCCTCTTCGTTAAGTTGTGAACCATAGTCCTCTTTTAAAATGGTGGAGTAGCAGCTTATTTTTCTTAACGGTGCCCGTAAATCGTGCGATACAGCATAGGAAAATGCATCGAATTCTTTATTTGTAGTCAATAACTCTTCTTCGATTAATTTTAAATTTCGATTTGCAATTGTTAATTCTTTGGCTCGCTTCTCTTTTTCCAGGTTTTGATAAGCCAACTCCTTATTTGCAATTAACAGTTCTGCCTGCCTTTTTTCTTTTCTTCATTTTGATGGGCAAGTTGCTGGTTGGCCGCAAACAGTTTGTCGATGACTTTCTGCATCTCAACCTTGTCATATTCATTTGTCTCTTTCTTAAAAATTGTTTTCATAGATGGATTTGTAGGGTTTCCTAGCTCAGTCATAACATCGGCGTAAGCTTCTTTTTTGGAAGCTTACGTTATTCCGACATCGGGGGGTTAATTCGGCTGCTTGGGTTCTACTGTTATTGGTTCCAGTTTTCTGCATTTTGTCATTTAGAACGAACGTGAACTGAAAAGATTGATGTACGCTCTAATATTCTTTTTTATTATTTGTAGGTATGTGGAAATTAAGCCTGACTATTTAATTGCTGATTATTCAAATTTATTTATTCACTATTATTGAAGCATTAAAGGGTCTGTTCCAAACTTTGTTACCGGCTTAAAGAGTGCCTAAATATTATTCATTTTTCCGTTGGTATGTTGGTATTTTCGCCTTTAATTACTACAGGTCAAATTGTCTTTCACTGACATTGTCTTCCAGCTATCGCTGGCTATTGCGTAAATTTTCCCGTTTGCATTCATCGCTGTTGTAGTCCAGGAAAAATATTTGTATTCCCCTTGTTTGGTTCTCATTCTGCTTGTAAAATATAGAACCTGGTCTGTCAAAATATTTTCGGTTGTAATGGTAAAATTGTCCGCCACGTCTTCAGGGTGAACAATATGATTAAATGATTTTTCTATCAAATCATCTTCGGCATAGCCAAGCACTTTTAAAAAGGAAGGATTGACATGCTTGAAACAGCCGTTGCTGTCTATAATACAGATTAGATTCAGCGAGATGTTATAAATTTCCCATAGGTCTTTTAAGGAAACTACATTTTGCATATTCATTTTTTTTGTTTTGCACTTTGACCCGGATTGGATTTTGGCACAATTCAAAAGAACATCATTCATTTATAAAAAATGGTAGCACAAAATATCAATAGAGCACTGATAGAATCCTCAAATGGAGGTAGAATTTATACTATAGTGCACACAATAATCGGGGATGAAAAGTATCAATTGAGGAAGAAGAAAGCAACAGCTGTGATTTTCCCAACCAAAAAGCAAGTTAGGTCGTGGTCAATGTACGATTTGCAGTGAATAGCCCTGTTACATTGATTGACTGAATAAGCTTATTTTCTAGTGCATACCGGATAAGTTCTGCATTTGATTTTAGGTTCATTTTTGCCAGAATGCGTGCACGGTGTTTACTCACAGTTGTAATGCTAATTGCCAATACATTGCTTATTTCGCTTATTGAACTGCCTTCGGATATCAGCTTAAATACATGAAACTCGCGGTTAGAAAGTAATTCATGAGGCTGTTTTCTGACATCAATGCCCAGGTCCGAAACCAACTTTTCTGCATTGAGGGGAGATATATACTTTCTGCCTTGCAATACGAGTTGTACTGCTTTTATCAAGTCGGTAGTAGCAGCATCTTTACTAAGGTAGCCGGCAGCACCCGCCTTTAATGCACGGATGGCATATTGCTCTTCGGGGTGAATGCTTAGTATTAGAACGGGGATGTGCGGATAATTTGCTTTTACATGTTGCACCACTTCCAATCCACTTTTACCGGGCATGCTCAGGTCACATATGATTAAATCCCAATCTTCACTCAGGGTTTTTTTTATTGCTGCTTCGGCGTTATTTACTTCTTCAACAATCGCTGAAGGATATTTCTCCAACAATATAAGCCTTAACCCGTGGCGAATAATCGCATGATCATCGGCTATTAGTATGCGTATCATAGCAGTTCGTTTTTTAAGTCGTACGGAACAGAAACAAATATTGAGGTGCCTTTACCTTCATTGCTGGTAATTTCAATCGTTCCATTCATTAGGAAAGCGCGTTCTTTTATTCCCAATAAGCCAAATGATTTATTTGATCCGGGTTTTTGTTCAATACCCTTGCCGTTGTCAGAAATTCGCAATGTAATAAGGTTATCTGCTATATGGGCTGATGAATTTATGGTATCTGCATTGCTGTGACGTACTGCATTGGTTAGTGCTTCCTGGTAAATTCTAAATAATCCAGTATTAATATTAAACGGTAATTCTATGTCTTCTATGTTACAAGTAAAGTTTATTGTTATGTCTGATCGTTTTTGTGTCTCCCGGCTTTGCCACTCTAGTGCAGATATTAGTCCAAGGTCATCTAATATTGCCGGGCGAAGATTTGCAGAAATCCTGCGGACGGAATCAACAGTTTCACTGATCAGTTCATTTATTTCAGAAATAATTCTTTCAATCTCCTGGTTTTTATTAAGCAATTTTGAATTTAACCATGACACATCCATTTTTAAACCTGTAAGTTGCTGACCTAGTTCATCGTGAATTTCGCGGGCTATGTGCATGCGTTCTTCCTCTCTAATGGTTTGTAGGTGGGTTGAAAGGTTCCGCAAATCCTCATTTGACAGTACCAGATTTTGTTCGGCCTTTTTTCTCAACAATGCTTTCTCAATATTTTCCAATGCAAACCCCACATTAGCAGTTGCATCCTGTAGAAGTGCCGTTTCTTCGTTATTGAAAAAGTTTTTTGTTGCTGCATAAATGTTATAAGTACCCATTATTTTCCCAAATTTTTTAATGGGCAGCGACATGGATGAATGATATCCACGTTCTAGTGCAGCATCTCTCCATGGTGCCATTTGTGGGTCGTTTTCTATATCGTTACAATAGATGTCTTTTCCCTCACGAGCTGCAGTTCCTGTCGGACCTCTTCCAGTAGAAGTATTCTTTGCTGAAATGGATTTTATCATTGAGAGGTATCCCTTTTCTTCCCCTTCGTAACTTACCGGAACTATCTCCTGAGTTATCTCATCAATCATTCCAATCCATGACATTTTAAATTTTCCAATGTCGATGCTAATACGACAAGCCTCGCTGAATAATGTTGCTTCTTCTGTAACTTTTAAAATCATTTTGTTTATTTCAGCAGTAAACATGTAAAGCCTGTTTAACTTCAAAATTTCAGCTTCTGCATTCTTACGCTCTGTTGCATCTTTAAAATACACAGACAATCCATTTTCAGAAGGGTAGGCGCTTATTTCATACCACTTAGATATGTCGGGGTAAAAGTCTTCGAAATGCATTATCTGACGAAGTTTTAATGCTTCGTGGTATTTCGTATAAGATATTGTTTCAGTGCGATCAGAAAAGAGATGCCAGAGATTGTAACCTATAATTTTGTTTTTAGGCATTTTCAGTATTTGTTCTGCTTTGCTGTTCCAATAAGTAACTAGCCAATTATTATCTACAGCAAAAAATGCATCGCCAATACTTTCAAGTATGGTATTTCTTTCGTTAAAAGATTTTAGGGCTGATTCTTCTGCTTCCTTCTTTTTTGTGATGTCTACCCGTGTAGACATGTATTGAAGGGGTTTATTATCATGATCGAGTATGGGAACAATGGTGGTATCTACCCAATAATAATCTCCAAATTTTGTTTTATTCTTTATCTCCCCATGCCAAATTTTTCCGGAGCTTATGGTATTCCATAAATCTTTAAAGAATGATTTTGGATGATGATCCGAATTTGTCAGGCGATGTGTTTGTCCTAAAATTTCTGCACGCTCATATTTAGAAATTGCACAAAAATTATTGTTGATATAAGTTATGATACCCCTGGGATCGGTAATGGAAAAAATGCTTGATTCATTAATTACATAACGGTAATCATCTAATGATTTTACGGTATTACGCAATTTTAATTCGGTAAATTTTCTGTCGTCAATATCCTGGAAGCTTCCATTAATTTTAACACATTGTCCGTTTACAAATTCGGTTTGACCGATCGTACGTATCCAACGTTCATTTTTTTTTGCGGTGACAATTTGCAACTCTTCATCCCACGGTTGGCACAATTCAATAGCCTCCGTTACTTTTTTAGTCATTAAGTCTCTTTCAGGCCCTTCTTTATAAAAATTAAGACCATTGGACAGGTTGGGAACAAAGTCATTTTCCGCTTCGTGAATTTCCCTTGTTATGTCATCCCAGAAAACTGTTCCTGTCAACATATTAATTTCCCAACTGCCAATTCGTGCCAGGACATTTGCTTTGTGCAGTAAATTCTCCAGCTCTTTCCGTTTTGAAATATCGCGGTAATTAGCCACAATTGCATTCACGCCCGGCAGGTGTAGCAGGTTCGTAAAAGTACCTTCAAGCCAAATGTAAGAGCCAGGTTCATGCATAAACCTACCAATGAAAGAAGCTGAAATGCCGGGTTTTTGCAATACTTCACCATAAAAACCTTTCAGTTTCTTCTTGTCATCTGGGTGTATCCGGCTTATTATTTTTTTTATGGAAAGGTCCCCTGTAATTTTTTTAGAACCAGGGCTTCGGTAAATCATCTTTCCAAATTCATCTGTTAATGTGATTCCTTCAGCACTATGTTCCATTAGTGATCGAAATCGTATTTCACGTGCGACTAATATTTCTGTTCTGTCATCTACTCTTTGCTCCAGTTCTGCGTTCAATTGTTTTAATTCTTCGTCTGTCCGTTTCCGATCAGTTATATCTTTCACCAATGTAAGGTTGCTAATTACTTTGCCTCTTAAGTCTTTAAAATAAAAAAGCGTCACAAGCACCGGTACAGTTTTGCCTGTTTTGGTATGATAGATCAATTCTCCCTGCCAGAAACCATTTTTATTGCATTGTTCTAATATCTGGGCTTTCGATGTGTTCGGGTAGTTTATTTTGAAGACATCTTCGGGATTTTTTCCAACTACCTCATCAATTTTCCATTCAAAAAGCTGCTCTGCTGGTTTGTTCCACTGCGTGATTTTGAAATCATTTCTTACAGAGATGGTAGAAGAAATTGCAGGGTCTTGTATATTATCTGCAATACTAGCAAGAAAGTGGATTCGATCGTTTGCTTCCCTTTTCTTTCTAAACTTGTGATCCACATAGTTGTATATCATTAAAGATGACATCAATGCAAAATCAGCAAAAAATAGTAAGAGCCAAATATTAAGGTTCGCATTCGCTTTCTTTAAAAGACTATTGTTGTATTGGATCACCCTATCTGTACGTGCCAATCCATCATTTATAAGCGAATATATTTTTGATAACGCCGCCAGGTGATTCAGCGCCTTGTGGTGAACAATAGAATCGGGCACGTTACTTTTTAGCAGCCAGGATATTTCTGCTTTTAATAACGGATTTAGTTCTTCAGCTATACGGATGTTTATGGAATCATGAGCTGTAGACTGTAGCGTTGTTATTTGATGAATAACTGATTGGCTATCTGCAAAAAATATGTTCTTAGTACCGGATTTTACAAGATCCGATTGTATGAAAGCTGCATTATTAATTAACCTTGAGAGATTTTGAAAGTGATTATATACTTTTTCAGATCGAGCTATTTTTTCTTTATAAAGCGATTGTAAGTAGTAAGCGTTGGTTGAAAAAAGCAGTATTATTATTAGTAAAGCAATTGAAAAAACTAAGATAGGAAATCGTCTTTGCATAATATGGCTTTACTGACCACTGAATATATGACAAACAGAGGTTTATATAAGTATAATTTTTTAAAATAACAGTAATTTATGTACAAATTGAGGTAATTAGAAAGGCAGGAAAAATTTTGATGTACTCTAAAAAAGTAGTGATACCAAAATGGTGGATCAGTAAAAAAATAAACACAGGAAATTATTGTGGTAAACGAAATATATTGAGAGATTCTTTTTGAGTTAGAGATAGTTATTGGACTTTGCCTCCACAATTTTTTCAATTACAGCCGGCAAGAGCATGAAATCTTGTGTCTTATCAAGAAAATAATTTGCTCCTGCTGCGTTAAATTTATTTTCTACAATAGTACCTGCAGAGTTAGATAGGATGATGACTTCAGTTTCCTCTTTTATTTTTTTCAGTTGTAATAGCACATCTAATCCTTTGCCGTCTGGTAAAGAAACATCAAGCAATACTATATCAGGTTTTTGAGTTTTACAAAATTCGATGCCCTGTTTTGCTGTTGTTGCCTGGCCAATAATTTTGATGCTCGAAATGGGTTTTATCAATTCTATTAAACGTTTCCCAACCAATAATGAATCGTCTATTATGAGCAGTGTAAATAGTCCTGAATTGTGCATCTGGAAACAAATTTATAAAACATGAATTTCGTTTACAATAGACTTTACAATGATTAAACGTGTAGTATAAACAATGACAAACCTACAATCATCGGTATACATAATATCCATTTAATGTGAAAAGCATTTTATTTGATTATCATCATTTTATGAAAGCTCTCATTGGTGTTTTTAATATTGAGCAGGTAAGAACCTGCAGCAATTTTGCTATTCATCAAAATTGATTCATTTTCTACCTGTTTATTATGTTGCAGAATGCTTTTAAACACTATTTTCCCATTCAAGTCATAAATCAGCACGGTGTATTTTCCTGTTTCAACATCTTTCATTTTCAACTGTATTGTTTTATTGTGAATTGGGTTAGGATAAACGGAAACAGAAGGTGCTTGCAAATCCATCCGCATCGTAACTACTTTATTATACACAAATTTTGTATCGGCTTGTACTGCCCGCACACGGTAATAATTGTACGCCTCAGGCTGTATGTCAGTCCATTGATATGCATTACCAGGAAGACTTTGATGGGCTACTATTTCTCCTTTTTTTCCAAAATCAATCCCATTTACCGAATGCTCAATTTCGTATTTAGACATGCCTGCATCATTTGCTACTTTCCATTCTACAATAACCTGTTTTCCATTTTTGACTGCGTTAACGGTAGTAAAATTTACCGGCAATACCAATGATGATTGAAAAACAAGTTTAAATCTTTTGGGATCAAAAGATGCTGAGTCTGCGAAGTTGATATTCACTGATACCAGGTTAGAATCAGTAGTGGACAACTGCTGCGTTGTTTGTAAATAGTTGTCTGCTAAATAAGGGGTTATAGTACTGGGTAGGTTCTGCGTAAATACTTGCAGCTTGTATTGCGGTCTCGTTAATTTTGTTGCAGTGAGTTGTATTGTATCCGTGATTACAGGCATTTGACTACCATAAATACTGAACAATTCACTGCCATTTTGTATAGACATGCTTTCTGCGTTACCTATCATTTTTGTAGCATCTTCAGCTCCTGTTTGATTGTTGAAAGACTGGTCAAAAATTGCCAGTGTGCCATCCGCTAAAATAGTATTGGATCCATATTGATAAAGGAGGTTTACGGCAATTAACGGCAGGTCATTGACGCTGGTTGAGCGAAAAGCATTGTTATTAATATTACTGGTTTTATGTTGCTCACTAATGATGAGCGATGGTGATGCTGCTGTTGTTTTTACAAAGAAACCCTGTCCCGGCTGTATAAATTGATTAAGTGCTGTAGTGCCGGAGAGTGGTGAAATGACAATTGTATTTCCTACTGTATTCACAGTTACATAGCCGCCGGTTGTACTCAAATTGGGGTCCCACCCCCAGTAAGTAGTGGCAATGTTCGATTTTGTAAGCTGGGCCCAATCAATAGGGGATGCAAAAGGGTTCCCTAATAAAGTATACCGTTCCGGGACATTTGATAGCGGTATGGAAGAACCCGTGTTGTAGGTTTGCGTTCCAGATAATAAAGTGCCTGTTTGCTTAATGATGGTATTATTTGGGGAGCTTGTACTATAAGAATTAATCCGGTCCCCATATACAAATATGAAGTATGCAATGCCCGCTTTCAGAGGAGTATATTTTGTGTTTTTTCCTAACCCAGATGAAAAGCCTATATACCTTCTACCTACATCATCATACGTATACATTGATACATTTTGGGTTTGCTGATCAAATCCATCCGCCGCTGTTCCGCCCGTAATTAGGGTACCGTTATTTGCAGTACTGTTATTTCCCTGGTTTTGCCAGTTGCCCCAAATGGAAAGATTTTCCTGCCCTGCGCTTAAAGTAGCCAGGTTACTGGTAGTGACACTGCTGGTTAACAAGCGGTACTTTCTGCGCCCTCTTATAAAGCGTTCTACAATTACATTTCCACTTATTGCGGGAAGTGCGGCGCTTGTTACAGGCGCTACTCTTGCAGTAGTAAGTGAATCTGATTTAAGGGTAAGAAAGCCGCCAGAAATAAGTTGGCCCGAAGTCAGGGTTATTACATTTTTAATATTTACTGTAGATGCAAGTGTGTGTGAGACCCCATTATCCATTGCTATTTCCAGCCTATCTATTGTTAATGTTCCTGTTCCTGATGTTGTTGTGTTTGCACTTCCTTTTAAAAGGGTTGTACCATCGCCAACACCTTGTACGATATTCCCATCGTTCACCAGGTTCATATTATTTAGAACAATAAAAATATTGTTTGCTGTTTAAATGTTTGTACCGCTGGTGTTTCTCCAGGTTCCTGCAAGTTGGCTAAATGAATTTGCCTGAAACAAAATGCAGTATATAATATAGAGCAACAATTTTTTCACTGCGGATATTTTAAAATCAGAAAGACAATTATATTTTACTTTGAATGCCAGCTTAACCTCTTTAAGTCGTGATTGCGCTGCAACTATTTTTTTAATAGATAATAGCAGGAACGTGCGCCGTCTAATCAGTCACTCTAAATTGCAAGTTTTCTATCGTTATCGTATTTGTGTTGCTATTGTTGGTTCTTATAAAAACCTCTAGATAATCGCCTGTGGTAATATCTACCTCTGTGGCAAACGTAATTTGAAAGCTTTGGTTGTTTGTTGAAGGAGCTATGGAACCGTTTGGAGTGGGTATAACAACCCCGTTTTTTGCTATTGTTATTGAGAAGTCTCCGCTTGCAACAGGTGATTTTGCTCCGACTATTATTAATATCCTGGAAGTAATATTTTCTTTCCCGATATAGGTTACTTTGTTGTTAAGTGTAGTAAACCGTTGCTCTTTAACTGCTGTAGTAGTGCCTGCAATTTTATAGAATGTACTAACAGCCGGCATTGAAGTAGCTGTATTATTATTGTTCATAAAAATAGAAGCAACAGCTCTTGAATTGGGTACAAAACTATTTTGGCGCATTTCCCATTCAGGCGTATATGAGTCAAAGCCGCTGAGATAAGTTGTTACTCCGCGAAACATATTGGTGGTCATTCTGCCCCTGTTTATGGTAGCACCTGTATTTACTTTTACACCCGTCTGGCCGGTATAAATAAAATAGTTGTTAGATAAGTCGATGTCATCTATAACAAGCCCCGAAAGAAATTCTATACCAGCACCAGCAGTTATTGATGTTATGAAATTATAGGCTGACGTAAACTTTCCTACATTACCGGTTACCTTAATTCCATCTTTGCAATTCCAATAGTTTTTACTCAGAGTAATTGCTTTGAATCCGCTAACTATACCAACACCCAAACTCGGTATACCCACTTCCACTACAGAGCATCCCGAAAATAAATTGCAAAATTTTGTTCCGGTAGCATCTGCTAAGTCATATGCTTTTGTACTAGCACTTAACGGGATGACTGCAATGTTTTCCATAAATACCGATACGTTGGTGCTGCGCAAAACTCCACCACTAACGGATGACATCACTCCATCTTTACTGGGATCGGTTCCGCGTAAATTGGCGCCATTTAAATTGAGGTAATTAGGGGATATATCAACAAAACCAGAAAAGATGTACATCTTATTGGCGTTTAAAGTTATGGCACTGCCCACAGGTGTAGGAAGATCGGAAAGCGAATAAACGTACACGAGGTTTGATGCTGGACTTGTAAAATTTACTGCCTCCCACCGGTTGCTTCTGTAAATATCTAGGGTGTTTGTGGTAAGGTTATATACCTGCAACCCATTTGGAGGAGTAGCTATAGAATCTCTTTGTACCGTAGTCATGCGCGGTATAAGTAATCCGCTATTGGTAGATGCAATATCAACCATCGCCTTTACATTTGGAAGACTACCATCTTTATTAAAGCCGATGTTTTGTGCAAGTGATACACAGGAAACAGCAAAGAGTAAGAAGCAAAGTGAAAGAAGGGTTTTCATAGAATTGGCTTTTGTTTTCCGGTTAGAAATTTAGAATGATTGGCGGTGCTAAATTCATTCATCAGTCTTTGTACACTACTCTGTAAATAAACTTATGTTTTAGAACCTTTTATGTAGAGTTAAGAATGAATTGATCCTGCGAAAAATTCTATAGAACTGTAGAATAGTAACGACGGTAAGTGCCTGGAAGTAACTACACAGGAGGCATTTCATATCGTTTGCACCTTTCTATACTATAAAAAAAGTTTAACTGGAAAGTAGGGTAGGTGGAGTAGGATAGATTCCCTGTTTTATAAGAATGAAGATCCTTTATTGGGATTGTCAAGAACGGCAGCTACATTCCTCCAGCCTTTTCATCATCACTTTTTTGAAAAGAAACTTTATCCTTCGCTTTAAAATTTTGGCTGTTAGTTTAGTTGTTCAGCGCGAACTTCACACCATTTTATAGCGGGTATACTATTTAACCTGAGCAGCGTAAGTTGTTGTTTCGTAATCGTGCTACAATTATTAGGTTCACCACCTTTCAACTTAGTGACCATATTATTTAAACTGCCGTGATACAGAAAAAACAAAAGCCCAACTACATATGCGTAATTGAGCTTTTAAACTTGAATTGTGTACCGGGGAGCAGACTTGAACTGCCGACCTCAGGGTTATGAATCCTGTGCTCTAACCAGCTGAGCTACCCCGGCATGAAAAACATCAGCTATGCCTTTCGGGCTGCAAATATAAGTGCAGCCAATCTTTTTTCACGGCATTTTTAAAAACTTTATTCCTCGTTTTAGTTCCTGCCGGCATTCAACCCGCTACCATTTGACCGAGGTTACTCCCAGCTTGCTATTTTCATAAGGTGATGTACCGCGCCATTGTTTTTAAAAAAGAAAACCCACCGGAGAACCAGCAGGTTTATTATTATACACATGAGAAAAATATAGAAATTTCTTACTTAATCATTGATTAAAAACGCGGACAAACCACCGCGTTTCTCGTGCTGTTATCTCGATCAAAAAAGCCGGCATAGGTGATGGATAGTTCCATTCCTCCCCGACTTTGACTGGCCGTTTTTAACGAGCTCACGTTCACATCATAACTCAAAGCCACAGAAAACGGCTGGTAGTCAAGTTTTACTACCGGAATGATTGCATCTTTCCAACGAAGGAAAGCTCCAAAATGTACCGTGTACAAAGGGCTGTCGTAATCTTCTCCACCTAGTTTGTAGGAATACAGTGCGCCACCGATCGTTTCGCTATAGCTGCCTTGTACAGTATGATCGGCCTGTATGGTAAAGAAGGATGTTTCGTTCAGAGCAAAGCGAACACCTGCTGACGCAACCCATTTTGCGTTCAATTCAATGTCAGGATTTCTATAGAAGGAGTTCTTGGGTTTGTTGAAATGGTGATAAGCAAGTCCAACATAATAATTGTCATCATCGTTTTCACCCATGGCACTATTGAACGACATGCCAACACTGCCATCTAAATAGGAATAATTCGCATTCAAAAAGCTTTCGCCATCCGCCAACGCAGGGTTGTACCCATTACCATCAAAATGGTTATTGGTCGTCATTTTACTGCGATCAATTCTGCGTTGCACTAACCCGCCCATAAAGCCAAGGCTTAAATACTTTGTCTTTTCCGGGCTCAAATTCTTATGATAATTAACAGCCGGTAGTATGTTGGATGTAGTAAAATTGGTAGTACCTGCTTTGTCGTAAACTACCTGTAAGCCGGTGGTTATAAAATCATCTCCCCGGCCAATAGGTTTTTTGTATTCCAGGTTAAAAGATCCGGTAGTGTAAGGCACAGTCACACTGCCCCACTGGCTGCGGTAAACGCCCTGGAAACGAATGTCTCCCGAAAAAATTCCAGCAAGGGATGGATTACGAAGCAGGGGTGCTTCGAAAAATTGCGAAAGGTGAACATCTTGTGCATGAACAGAGGCGCCACATAGGCACACAGTAATCAATATGAAAAACTTTAAACGGTTGGTCATGTAGCGGATATTGGATACTACATATAACGCAGAAGCTTTCATTTTATTGAAAAATATTTTGGTTTATGAATAGACAATCCATGACTTTGAACGTAGAGGGTAACAACATCATTTCTATTTTACAAGAGTTACATTTCCTTTTAACTTAATTACCTGGTTGTTTTCGCAGATCACTTCCACTTCGTAAATGTACACGTCAGTAGGGGCGGGCTGATTGTTATACAACCCATCCCAACCACCCGAAGGATCATTTGCAACCAGGTTTACTTTCTCAAACACTACGGCACCCCACCGACTAAATACACGGAACGACTTCACACTATTCAATCCTTTTCCCCTGATGTAAAACACATCGTTCATACCATCTTTATTGGGGGAAAATGTATTTGGGATATAGATGTTTCCATTATTGCAAATCACTGTTACTTCGACACTTGCTTGTGCGCTGCAGCCGCCTGTGTTTGTTACTACCGCTTTGTAAGTAATATTTCGCGCAGCGATAAAAGTTGGCTCTGGACAATCGAAACAACTTAACCCGTTAATAGGCGTCCAGCGCCAGCGGGTAATATCTGGCGAATTCAGGGTTTTTATGGTTACCGGTGTACCTGCGGCTACGCTTATGTTGTTATTTACAATTGAGAAAACTGGCACCGGGTAAACTACAATCGGTACGGTTGCAGAGTCAACAAAACAATTGCGGTAATCTCTGCCAAATACTGTGTACACGGTACTGGTTGCAGGACTGGCTACGGGATTTGCAATTAGCGGGTTGGATAACCCTGCTGCCGGGGTCCAGGTGTATTGATCGGCACCACTGGCTATTAGTTGAGTTGATTTTCCTGCACAAATTGTATCTGTTTTCGAAATCGAAACGGCAAAACGCTGCACTACTGTTATGGCAATGGTATCGCTTGCAATGCACCCCGCAGCACTGGTACCTGTCACAATATATTGATTGGCTTGCGCAGTAGGATTTGCACTTGGGTTAGTGCAGTTCGTACAGCTTAGCGTAGGGTTACTTTGCCAAACATAAGTAGATGCTCCGGAAGGCTGCAATACGATGGATTGGCCGATGCAAATAATCGAATCTGCTCCTGCATTTACAACAGGTAGCGGATGTACCACCAATGTACGTATCACCGAATCCACGCAGCCACTACTATTGGTGGCCACCACCTTTATTTGGTAATTGCCTGGCGATGAAAATTGCTGCGGTGCAGGATTTCTGCTAGTATCGGTATTGCCGTTCCCAAAGGTCCAAATCAATTGTAGCTGGGAGGTGTCTGGCAGCGTAACCTGTGCCTGGAAGGTAATGGGTTGGTTGATGCAAACGGAAGCGCCGCCAACAATTGCTATTCGAGGCTTCGCTACTATTTTCACCGCTTTGGTGGCAGTGTCTTTACATCCTTTGGAGGAGGTAGCAATTAGCTGTACTGTATAATTTCCTGGTGATGTATAGAATTGGGTAGGCGCTGGTCCGGTGGCAGTGTTGCCATTTCCAAAGTTCCAGGCAAAGCCTGTTAATACATCATTGTTTGCAACAGATGAATGGGTAAAAAAAACGGTAGCACTATCGCAAAAAGCAGGGGCGATAGAATCGATATTCGCATCAACTTTACTTACTACAATTTCTTGTAAGCCCAATACAGGAACAGCACATCCTCCGCTATCAAATAAAATTAACCTTGGTGCATACGTACCAGCATTGGTGTACATATGCGTGGTGGCTGGTGTAAAGGTGGTAACTGTATTTCCATCGCCAAAATCCCATATGTATGAGTCGGTATTGATAGCCGTTGCAGAAAAGTTTGCTACACCCGGCGCACACAATGCAAGTGGATTGTAAGACATAGTACCCCGTGGCCCTTGTATTACCAATCGCTTGGTAGCAGTGGACGTACAATTACCATAGCCTTGTACAGTTAATTTGATGTTGTAGATACCGGCATTATTAAAAAAGTGTGTCGGTGTATCGTTTGTAGAAAAGCTTCCATTATCAAAGTCCCAAAGCAGTGAGGAATAATTGGAGGAGGTGTTGCTTAAAACTGCAATAAATGGAGGGCATGTTCTGTTGGTATCTGGTAAGTTGAAAGACGCTACGGGGTCCGCAATTCTTACACCAAATGGTTTGGTAAGGGTGTTGATGCATCCATACTGATCGGTTACTGTTAGTGTTACAGGATAGCTTCCCTGTGCTGTGTAACTATGAACCGGATTGGCAAGGGGACTGGTGCTGCCGTCGCCAAAAAGCCAACTATAATTTAAGTTGAGCCCTTGCGCATTCTGCAAAAACTTAATACCATTATTCGTGCATCTAACGGTATCTGCAATGGTGAATGCGGCAATAGGATTGGTAATATTTACCGCTTGTAGTTTGGTAATGCTGTCTACACATCCATAAGCATCTCTTACTACCAGCTTTACATTGTAATTACCCGCACTGCTATAAATATGATTGGTAATATTGGTAGCTGCATTGATTACTGTGCCATCGCCAAAATCCCAAACGCGGCTAACCAGTGCATACAGTGGGTGCAGTGTGGAGTTTTCAGTAAAGGTGATCCCGGAGCTGACACAAGTGCCCGGCGGATTGGTGAAGGATGCTTTTGGTCCTAATACACTGATGGCAATGGGATGATTTACCTGGTAAGTACAGCCAAGTGCATCTGTAGTAACCAGGCTGGTAGCGTATGTATTACTGCTGGTATAAACATTGGTGACTGTTGAAGTAGTTACGGAAGCAGTATTGCCATTACCAAAGTTCCAGCTATAGTTCACAATGTCTGGGTTAGGTTGAAGTGCTGTAAAAGTTGCCAGTGTTTGGTGGCAGATCATGGTGTCTGACGAAGTGTAATCCGAATAACCTTGTGCGATGCGCAGGGTGTCGGTTTTTTCGTCTGTACAGTTCCCGTTTTGTACAGTAAGCTTTACTGTATATATACCCGGCAGTGCATAGGTATGGGTAGGGTTTTGAGCGGTAGAGGTGTTGCCATCTCCAAAATTCCAGAGCCAGTTTTGCGGGGCAATGGATAGGTCGGTAAATTGTCGCACGAAAGGAGCAGAGCAATTGAATGCCTTGCTGAATTTAGCTATCGGCGGCTTAATGTAAATGTAGTTTCGAAGCGAGATGGTATCGAAGCAATAAACATTATACACCGTTAGCTTAACCGTAAAATAACCGGTATCTCCATAATGGTGAATAGGGTTTTGTAAAGTTGAACTGCTTTGATCTCCAAAATCCCAAACCCAATCTGTTATGGTCCCGGTTGACTGATCGGTAAACTGAACCAGTTCATTAGCACAGGCATTTACCGGAGTGGCATTGAACGACGGTGTCGGTTTTTGGTTTACTACCACTGCATCATTCATGGTGTATTGAGCAGTGCAACCCGTAAGCGTTGTAATGTTCAACTTCACCGTAAAAGACCCCGACGCATTGTAAGTGTGAGATGGCGACGGCAGGTTTGAGGTGGTGCCATCTCCAAAATCCCAGAGGTAAGTTGCCACCGGATCTGGTGTACTAATACTGGCGGAGATCACACCATTAAACGGTAAGCAACCTCTGTAGGGTAAACCAATAAAGCCGTTGATAGCCGCAGGTGCCAGCACAAGCAATTGTGGCTTCTGCAACGAGTCAACACAGCCATTTGTGCCCGTTACTACAAGGGTTACCGAAAAGGAACCATGGGTAGAATAAGAATGAACCACGGTTGCATTCGAGCCTGTACCGCCATCGCCAAAGTTCCATGCATACGCTGCAATATTGGGGGCTGTGCTACTAAACGAAGCTGACACCGGTAGTAAGCACCCCGGAGGTGGAAGCACACTCGTAAAAGCAGGTGAAGGCTTAGGCTTTACGATGATAGAACGGGTGGTAGTATCGGAGCATGTGCCATTCATGTTGATCAACTTTACAGCGTATGTTCCGGGTAATTGATAGGTTTTTATTGGGTTGATGTCTGTTGACGTTGTGCCGTCTCCAAAATTCCACAGCGCAGCGGTAGTGGCGGGAGTAGAAGCATTTATAAAGCGCACTGTATCTTTTTCGCATACGCTTGGAGGCGCAACAATAGAAGCTGTTCCCGCATCAAACGAAACCGAGATCGTTTTAATGATTGAGTCAACACAACCCGTAGCATTTCGGATGAACAATTTAACCGGGTAATTGCCGGCGGTGGAATACACATGCGTAAGTGCGGCCTGGGTAGAGGTTGTTCCATCGCCAAAATTCCATTGATAAGTTAGCGGCGTATTCGAGGAAGAGGTATTGGTGAACGCAATGGTAGCAGGGGCCCTGCAAACCGTTCCACCGGCAAAGTTGAAGTTGGCAGTTATACGTTCCCGCACCGTAATGTAGTTGGTCTTGCTAATGGTTTTGACGCAGCCAAAACTGTTGGTAGCTTGAAGCGTAACCGTAAAAGTTCCTGCAACATTATAGGTATGTATCGGACTTTGCAGGTTGTAGGTTGTACCGTCGCCTACATCCCAATTCCAATTGGAGATGGTACCTGAGCCAGCGATTGTTTGATTACTGAATTGAACAACCATCGGAACACAACCAACGGTATCGTTTGCAGTAAAAGCGATGGCAGGAGAAAAGTAAACCGTAATGAATTGCGACTTAACAATGGAATCGACAGCGCCGGGTTTTCTTACAACCAGCTTTACATTATAAACACCAGGATTAAAGTAAAAGGAAGTAGGATTTTGTTGCGTAGAAGTAATGCCGTTTCCCAAATCCCAAAACCAGCTTGTTGGCCCACCAGTACTACGGTCGAAGAAACGAACTAAAACCGGGGAACAACCTTGTGTTTTATCCGCATCAAAATTGGCAGATATTTGGGCACGCCCCTGAATGCTACAACTGCAGACAGCTACAGCAATCAATAGTCTAATAAAAATGGAATACAACTTATTCAAAAGGACATATGAATGTCTCTGATGCATAAAAAAACCAGGCCCGATTAAGCCTGGTTTTAAAATTAATCTTTTATGCCAATTATCTCAAGAGGGTAACATTACCTTTTAGGGGTACAATCGTGTTATTGTCGCACACCGCTTCCATCACATATACATACACGTCCGGTTGTACTTTTTCACCATTGTAAGTACCATCCCATCCCTGCGAAGGATTGTTGGCCGACACATTTGTTTTTTCGAACAGAAGCTGGCCCCAGCGGTTAAAGATGCGCATTGTTTTAATGGTATATAAACCTGTACCGCGTGGATAGAATATGTCATTCGTTCCATCATTGTTGGGTGAGAACGTATTTGGTATGTAGATGTTTGCATTATCGCAAATCAACGTAATAGTAATTTGGTCGCGGGCAATACACCTGCCATCGTTGGAAGCAAGAACGGAGTAGATAATACTTTGCGTAGGCGAGGCTTCGGGCTCAGGGCAAGTGCCGCAACTTAAAGCAATAGTAGGCATCCAGCGCCAGTTGGTTACATCGGGTGAACTCTTGGTATTTAGCTTAACCGTTTTACCCACATTTACAGTGATGGCATCACCGTTTAAAATGTCAATCTTAGGAATTGGGTATACGGTAAGTGTAATGTATCCGCTGTCTTTAAAGCAGTTCAAATCGTCGGTTCCCACCACTTTATAGGTGATTGTGCTGTCAGGTTTACTCCGCGGATTTGCGATAGATGTACTGGATAGCCAGGTAGATGCTGTCCAGGTATACAATTCCGCTCCAGAAGCCATCAGTTGTCGCGTTTCACCTACACATAAAGTATCGCTTTTACTTACGCTAACTTTAATCGGCTGCTTTACCTGTAGGATAACAGAGTCGGTATTTACACAACCAAAGGTTGATGCTCCGCTTACATAATAGGTTTGCTTGAATGGCGGTGTTGCAACAGGTGAAGCACAGTTTACACAACTCAATGTTGGATCTGCAGACCAGGTATATTGGCTGGCACCATTTGCCGTAAGGGTAAAGCTGTTGAATTTACAGATGGTGGTGTCAGGTCCTGCATCTACTACAGGTTTAGGATGAACGATTATGTTTTTGCCCGCTGTGCCCGTGCACCCGCTACTGTTGGTTGCAATCACGCTCACAGGGTAACTGCCGGCTACCGGGTAAGATTCGGCAACGGGAGATTGAAGTGTGGAAGTATTGCCGTTACCGAAACTCCAGCTCCAGGTTACAGCAGCCGTGTCTGTTACTACAAAACCACCCTGGTACGACATTAGCGCCGGTTCACACTTTGCGCTGTCACCCAGTATTTGCACTTTGGGCGATGCAACAATCTTGATGTAATTATTATAGACCGCCGTATCGCTACATCCAAAAGCAGAAGTGGTAATCAGCGAGATGTTATACCAGCCAGTATTTGAAAAATTATGCGTTGGATTGTTGCTACTTGAAGTACCGCCATCTCCAAAACTCCACTGGTAGTTGGTGATGAGATCGTTGGAAATGGTGCTGTCGCTAAATACGACCATGCCACTATCACACAACAGGCGTTGTTGAGCATTAATAAATGTTTTTACCCCAATCACTCTTATGGTATCCAACCCTACTATTGGTACACGACAGCCAAGTGCATCTTCTAATATTAGCTTGGGTACATATATGCCGGCGTTGGCGTAAGCATGGGTATTAGTAGGCTGCGTATTGAAATCGATGTTTCCATCATTATAATCCCAAATAAAATTGGTGGCGTTTTGTGTGTTGGCAGTAAAGGTTACATTTCCCTGCCTACAAATTTTTAATGGGCTATAGGTAAATACACCTGTTGGTCCTTGTATTGTAATCGTTTTTACAATCGTATCTATACAGCCCCCGTTATTTTGTACCCATAGTTTTACCTTGTAAACTCCAGGATACGTATACATCCTCGAAGGGTTAACCAACTGCGAATTTCCGCCGTCGCCAAAATCCCAATTCAATGCAACGTAGTACTGCGAAGTATTGGTAAAGTCGACTAGCAACGGTGGGCAACTGGAGAATGAATCACTCATCTGGAAGTTGGCCGTAGGCTTATAGACGTAGATGGACTTCTCCGTGGAGTCAGTACAACCAAACTTATCAATCATGACCAACTTTACTATATATGTTCCTTGTGTTGTGTAATTATAAGTAGGGTTTATTTGGGTTGAAGTATTGCCATCCCCAAAACTCCACGTGTATTGAACCTCGAAGCCGCCGGTGGAGATATTGGTGAAAGTGATGCCAGCCGATGGGCAGAGCAATGTGTCTGACGAGGTGAAAGCAGCAACAGGTTTGGATATAGAAATTAAGGCAGGTTTGGTAAGGCTATCCTTGCAACCGTAGCTGTCCTCTACCAACATTTTTACCGGGTATATTCCTGCTGTTGTATACACGTGGTCAAACGGTGGCGCCGTGTAATTTTGAACAGTGCTGTCACCGTAGTTCCAGGTCCATTTTACCAGCGGATGAAGTGCATCGGCAATGGTCGAGTCAATAAAACTTACATTTCCATTCAAACAGGTGCCAAGTACGTTGGGACGGAAGAAAGCTTTCGGCCCATACACATTTATGGGCACTGTGTGATACAATGTGTCTTTACAATTCAATTTGTTTGTGAGAACAACGGCAGTTGAATAACTACCTGCATTTGTATAAACATTTGATGCAGTTGGCACCGTAGAAATAGAACCGTTATTGGTTAAACCATTGAAATACCAGGTATACGAGGCCATGTAAGCCGGCGTTGAATTCACCACATTAAACACAATATTGGTATTTCTGCAACCAACGGAATCGGATGCCGAAATCTGGGCATTTTCTTTTATTACCAATATGTCTTTCTCTTTTATGTTGTAGCAACTGCCATTCGTTACAGTAAGTTTTACCTTGTATATACCGGACGCAGCATATGTGTGTGTGGGAGAGGGTAAGGTAGAAGTGTCTCCATCACCAAAATCCCACTGCCATGTCTCAGGTGCTCTTGACTTATCAATGAAGTTGCGGGTAAGCGGTTGTGCGCACAAAAAGGTAGTATCGAAATCAGCAATAGGTGGCCTTACGTAAATGTAATTTTTAATTTGAAAAGTGTCCGCGCAACCAGAATTGATGACCACCAATGTAACATTGAAGTAACCAGTATCTCCGTAATTATGAAGCGGATTTGCCAAGGTAGAGGTACCACCATCGCCAAAGCTCCATATCCAGTTTGTTATGGTACCACCGGTAGAAAGATCAGTAAAGTTTACAGGAACATAAGCGCATACATCGGTAGGTGTAGCAGAGAAATTTGCTCTTGGCTTTGCACCAACGGTTACCGCTGAGCCTACCACTAACGAGTCCATACAACCCGTGTTGGACACTACCACTAGTTTTACGGTGTAAGTTCCCTGCGTTGTATACACATGCGTAGGAAGTGCAGCCGTAGAAGTGCTACCATCTCCAAAGTCCCAGAAGTAACTGGTAATAGGCAGCGAACTCGAAACGATGGATATAGGTGATAAGGTAAAAGGGATACATCCGCGGGCATATACATTGTTGATGGCTACAATTTTTGGCGGCGTAATTTTCACCAGGTTGGTCATCACAAGTGTATCTGCACAACCTGTTGCATTACGAACAATAAGTGTTACCGTAAACGTTCCGGCCTGGGTGTAAGTGTAGTTTGGGTTGGCAGCAGTAGACGTGGCACCATTTCCAAAATTCCATTGGTACGTAGTTGCTCCTGTCGCATTGTTATTAAAGTTAACCGTAAGCGGCGCGGTACAGGCTAAAGTGTTAGAAGCAGTAAAGCCTGCCTGGGGTTTTGGCAGTACCGTAATATTTTTAGTGATGCTGTCGAGGCACGAACCAAAGTCGTTCACCAGTTTTACCTGGTACACACCGGGGATTGCATAAGTTTTAACCGGGTTAATTACTGCTGCGTTGGTTCCATCACCAAAGGTCCAGGCTGCACCCACTGAAGCAGGAAGAGAGGTATTATTGAATGTGGTAGGGATGCCCACACAAACACTATCGGGCCTGGTAAAGTTTGCTGCAACCGATCCAATCGTTAGTGCGTTCACCTTTGTAATGGTATCTAAACAACCTGCTGCGCTGCGTGTAATCAGGCGTATGGTATACACACCTGCACTGGTATAATTGTGCACAGGATTAGCCAACACAGAGGTACCGCCATCGCCAAAGTTCCATTGGTAACTGAGCACGCCTGAACCGGTTGATGTGTTGGTAAATGTAACCGGTGTTGGTAACTGGCAGCCTGCGGCAGAAATGAATGTAAATCCAGCTTTTACACCGTTGGACGTTTTTATGTAAGCCGGTTTGGTGATTGTTTTTGAGCACCCATTGCTGTTGGTTACGCGCAGTATCACCGTAAAGTTTCCAGCATTGCTGTAGGTATGTACCGGGTTTTGTAAAGTTGATAGATTGCCATCTCCAAAATCCCATTGCCAATTGGTTACGGTGCCTGAGCCTGCGGTACTGTTGTCGCTGAATTGTACCCGAAGCGGAAAACAGCCTGCTGTGTCAGAGGCTGTAAAGGCAGGTGCAGGTAATGCGTAAACTGTTATAAATTGTGTCTTAGTAATTGAATCTGCATTATTTGCTGCATTTCTAACCACAAGTTTTACGGTGTAAGTACCCGGGAAAAAATACGTACCAATTGGGTTGGCTACAACCGACTGCGTGCCGTTACCGAGGTCCCATTTCCATGAAGTAGGATTACCAGTAGATTGATCTTGAAAGCTAACAATAAGTGGAGGACAACCCGTGGTGGGTGTGGCAGTAAAGTTGGCCGTCAACTGTGCGGACACAGTATTGGCAAACACAATAAATATTGACAACTGCAAAACTTGCAGCCATCTTTTATAGGCTTTCATAGAAGACTGGTCGGTTTATAAATAGGATAGAAAATCTCTACTCTATAACAGACAAATCCTTTTTTTATTTTGCGCAAGCCCAAGTATTTGAGCTCAATAGCCCAAAAAAAATCCCCACTCTTACGAGCAAGGATCCATTTCAATTAAGTGAAATGCTATTTTTTTGTGATCTCAAGTTTGTACTCTTTGCCGCTTTCCATGCGGCTAAACTGGCCTACTGTATAGGTGCTCCTAATGATTTTCCATGTTCCGTTCAATTTATTTATTGGAGCTACATTATTAAAGTTGCCCATCATGGATTGCGCTGAATAACTGCCCTCCCATGTTCCGTTTACGATTGTGCCGGTAGATGGTTTACGAGCTACGCATGTTCTGTCTTCGAAAAACTGCGACTCCCAACCAGCAAACTGGCTGGTGTAGTTATCGGTGCCTTCCTGGTAATTGGTTACGATCCACACGCCATCCACCATTACCTGCACTACAATATCTTCTACCTTTTGCTCTATCTTCTCTTTTGTGCATGATGTTATACTCATGGCAATTGACAGAGCCATTGCTGCAACAACGAAATTTTTGATCATAAAAAAGAAATTAAAAATTTTGCAACAACCTGATTTTCTGCTGCAAGTATTCAATAAATATACTGCTATCAAGCTTTCTGCCCGTTACTAAGGTACATAATTCATTACTTGTGTAGCGCCGGCCATGCTTGTGAATGTTCTCTCGCAGCCACACTAATAACATGCCGAAAGTTGCTGGCGTCGCAATTTCATCGTTCAATGCAGGTAAGTCTGATATAGCTTTTTTAAAAAATTGGGCTGCATAAAAACTGCCCAGGCTATAGGTGGGAAAATACCCAAAACTTCCATGTCCCCAATGTACATCCTGCAGGCAACCACTTTTGTCATCAGTAACCGTCACACCCAACAGTTCAACATATTGTTGGTTCCAAAACGTTGGAATATCTTTTACTTCCAGCGTTCCCTCAATCAATCTTTTTTCAAGCTCGTACCGCACCATTACATGAAAATGATAGGTGAGTTCATCGGCTTCGGTCCTGATAAGCGAGGGCTTTATTTTATTGATCGCCTTTACAAAGTCACCCGCACTCACCCCATTTAACTGTTCAGGAAAGTAAGTTTGAAGGATCGGCAGATAATGCCTGGTAAAGGCAAAACTGCGGCCGATACAATTCTCCCAAAGGCGTGATTGCGATTCGTGAATGCCTAACGACGCATATTCACCCAACGGCAACCCGTAATGTTCCGGTGGAAGTCCCTGTTCATATAACGCATGCCCAACTTCGTGTATTGTGCTCCAGGTCATGTTCGACAAGTCCTGCTCATCAATACGGGTTGTAATCCGTACATCGTTGCTGCTGAAGTTGATGGTGAAAGGATGCTCAGAAACATCCTGCCTACCCCGTTCAAAATCAAAACCAAGATCTCTGGCCAAAAACATTCCCCATTCCCATTGTTTTGCTTTTGGAAAATGTTGTTTAAGGAAGGCATCATGCTCTTCCGGCTGGGTTTGTACTTGTTGTAATAATTCGCGCAGCGGCTGTTTTATGGCGCTAAATATTTCATCAAGCTGCAGTACCGTCATGCCCTTTTCAAATTCATTTAGCAGCGCATCGTAGGGATGTTGCTCATAACCTATCAGCACTGCCTCCTCTCGTTTTAACGCAACCAACCTGGTAAGGGCAGGTTCAAATATTGAAAAATCATTCTTTGCTCTAGCTTCCAGCCATGCATGAAAAGCGGCTGAGACTGCCTCACTCATGGTGCGAACAAAAGTGGAAGAAAACTTCGTTTGCTTATCATAATCCTCTTTGGTAAGTGCTACATTCCAGCGTTCCTCGTCCGAAAGTTCTGTTTGCTTCAACTCTTCCAAAAGTTTTCCAACGGATGGGTTAGTGAACTGTGCATGCGCCATTTCGCTCAGCGTGGCTATTTGCCTGCCACGATGCTCGGCTCCTTTTGGTGGAAGATTGGTTTCCTGGTCCCACTGCAATACCGCCGTTGCATATTTAACATCTGCAATTTTTTGCATCGTGTATTTATATTCCTGGTATAACTCTTTTGCATCAGCCATCGTAAAGTGTTTGTTGCGGCAAATGTAGATTGGTCCGCAGATTATTTGGCAATGCTACTGCAAGCGCGTCAAAATCATTTGTTTGCTTCGATTTTTAAAAGCAGTCTTATACAAATCTATCTTTCCTCTACATTTACACCCATATCACATCTCCTTGCTCAGGTGAAAAGCACTACAGAATCTACTATGTCATTACACAATCCTCCAAATGCTGAGCCTAATATTTCGAGGGTGGTGCACCAGTTTGAAGCATTGTTCGACCATGCCACTATCGGTATTATTATTACCGGCGATGACGGTAGAATTTTAAATTTTAACCATTATGCGGAGCAGCAGTTTGGCTATTCAAAAGAAGAGTTGGTAGGGCAATTAATAGAAATACTTATACCTGCCAAGTACCATGCAAAACACGTTCATTACCGCGACGCTTTCAATGCTCATCCCGAACCGCGTTCTATGGGTGCAGGACGAGATTTGAACGGGTGCAAAAAAGATGGAACAGAGTTTCCGGTGGAAGTAAGTTTAAGCAACTACAGCATTAACGGCCAAAAATTTGCTATTGCTTTTGTCATCGATATCACTGTTCGCAAACAACACGAATTGGTGGTACTTCAACAAAAAGAGGAGCTTGAAAAAACCGCTGATAAAATCATTTCTTTAAACAGTGAGTTGGAGGAAAAAGTAGAAGACCGTACCAAAATGCTGCGCGAAACTTTGGCTGAGCTGGAGCGCTCAAAAAACGAATTGAGCGAAGCATTGGAAAACGAGAAGGAGCTCAGTGAATTGAAATCTCGATTTGTTACTATGGCGTCGCATGAGTTCAGGACCCCGTTAAGTACCATCCTTTCCTCTGCCTACCTATTGCAAAAGTATAACGAGCTGGATGGTAACGATAAAACTACCAAACACATCCAGCGGATAAAAAATGCCGTAGCCGGAATGAAAAGTATACTCGAAGATTTTCTTTCTATGGGTAAGCTGGAAGAAGGTTTGATTCAGACGCACCAGGAGTTTATTTCTTTCGATGACTACCTGGGTGAAATCAAAAACGTAGTGCAGGAAATGCAGACTTTGCTTAAAGCGGGGCAATCTATAGAATTACACCAGGAAGGAGAGCAGGAAGTGTTTATAGACAAAAACTTTCTCCGAAATATTTTAATCAATCTGACCTCGAATGCAATCAAATTTTCTCCTGAGAACTCAGTCATTCAAATCTTCTTTAAAATAGATCATGTCAATTTAAAGTTGACCGTTTCGGACAAAGGCATTGGTATTTCAGATGAAGATAAAGAGCATTTATTCGAACGTTTTTTTCGCGCGAAGAATGCGGGCAATATACAGGGAACAGGGTTGGGATTGCACATCGTTTCAAAGTATCTTGAATTAATGAATGGCACCATCACGTTTGAAAGTACCTTGAATGAAGGCACTACTTTCATTATCCAAATACCACAACAGACTTAATACAGCCAACCATTTACTACAATATGAAAAAGGTTTTAATTATAGAAGACAACGACGAAGTAAGAGAAAACACAGCAGAAATTCTCGAGTTGTCTAATTATGCGGTAAGTACTGCTGAGAACGGAAAAATTGGTGTTGAAATGGCCCTGCAGGAAAAGCCTGATTTAATTATTTGCGATATCATGATGCCTGTCCTGGATGGCTATGGAGTCTTTCACTTGTTAAGCAAGCATAAAGAAACAGCATCCATTCCATTTATATTCTTAACTGCCAAGTCTGAAAAATCAGACTTTAGAAAAGGGATGGAAATGGGTGCGGACGACTACATAACTAAGCCATTTGATGGAATAGAATTGCTGAACGCCATAGAGGTGCGACTGAAGAAAACGGCTTTGCTCCAGCAACACTTTAAGGACGGGATTGAAGGACTAAATGAATTTATCAACCATGCGAAGGACACAGGCAAGGTTCAGCTTACGTCGGATGAAAGAGAAATGCGGAGTTATAAAAAGAAGTTCTTTGTTTACCGCGAGGGGGAGCGGCCCAAAGCTTTGTACTATGTAGTTTCAGGGAAAGTAAAAATCTCCAGAACCAATAACGACGGTAAAGAGTTGATCACTTCTATCCTGGGCGCCGGCGATTTTTTTGGCTACATACCCATTTTAGAAGAAACCAATTACAAAGAGGATGCGCAGGTGCTGGAGGATTCGCAACTCATGATTATTCCAAAGGATGATTTTCAGCAACTCATCACAAGCGATTTGGATATTGCCCGGCAATTTATCAAGATAATAACGCACAACATTTTAGATAAGGAGGAAGATCTTTTAAACCTTGCGTACAACTCCGTTCGGCAAAAGGTGGCTTATGGGCTGGTTCAGTTGTATGAAAAATACCAGGATCCGGAAACCCCCGACCCGTTATTAAAAATGTCGAGGGAAAATATGGCGCAGGCTATCGGCATCGCCACCGAGTCGCTCATTCGTACGCTTGGCGATTTTAAAGATGAAAAGCTTATTGATATTCAGACCGGGAAAATTCAACTCATTAATGAAAAGAAGCTAAGGAGTATGTTGTAAAAGGCCGATCATTAGCCAGTCTTTTGTTGGGAAATTGGTTGAAAACTCAATACTTCGCCGGCTACATTTTGCCTGCCAAGTGTCCAATCATCAGTTAAGGAAGTTTCTATCCAAACATTGCCCGACTTCCGGTACACTTGAATCCTCAATCCCGTTCTGTCCCGAAAATCTTTTTCAAGATTTGCTACCGTTCTTTTGTTGTGGATACTTATCGAAATGGGCGTTGCTATTGTTTGCAATGACCTGAATGCGGTTGTAGGCGCGATCTTTTCCAACTTGGAATAGCCGCGTTCTTTTTTCGGAAGTGCTAAAATTTCAATCTTAAGATATGGGTAGTGCGCGGTAAACTCCTCCTGAATGTTTTTTACCAATGTGTTGTTATTGATATTAAGCTCCATACTTACAGATATAAAAAATGTTGATATTCTTCATTTGAACTTCAAAAATAGTATGCGCCAAATGTGCAAAACAGGACAGTAATCAGTAAAAATGCTGAAATTGGTCAGCCCACCTGGAAACGTTTCATCCAAACAAACAATAACAGTCATTTTTTCAATCGAAGTTTTCCTAGTTAAGTAATGTGCAGGGATGAAAATTTGAGTTTTATGCTGGCTAAAATTGTTTCAATAGCTGGAGGTTACAGGCCAAACTCACGGCTGTTTTGAACTTTATTGAAGCAGATGCGTTTGAGGAAAAGGAAGAGTTACCAGGGAGATATTTCCACTTACTTTGCAAAAAACACCGCATGAAAACAGGAGAAAAAGCACCAGCAATCACGTTATTTGATACAGATAAAAACAAAGTAGATGTACTAGAAAGCGGCGCCAATAAAGTCATTTTATTTTTTCCACTCGCGTTCACAGGCACATGTACTACAGAACTCTGCAGCATCAGAGATGACATTTCGCGTTACACTGAACTTGATGCCAGTGTTTACGGCGTTTCCGTAGATTCTCTTTTTTCGTTGGGTAAATTCAAAGATGAACAAAAGCTGAACTTTTCTTTACTAAGCGATTTTAATAAAGATGCTTCCGCCGCGTACGGAGTATTGCAGGAAGAGTTTGCCTTCGACATGAAAGGAGTAAGTAAAAGATCAGCGTTCGTGGTAGATAGTGAGGGTGTTATCCGCTATGCGGAAGTTTGTCCCACTCCGGGAGATTTGCCAGACTTTTCTAAAATAAAAGAAGCGTTGGAGCAATTAAATAAATAGCTGTCCGTTATAGTATTAGCCACTTATAACATTAGCACATGTTTGTTTGGCCAAACTTTTGCAATGTTCGTGTAATTGCCTACTTTTATTTTTATTGGGATGAGCGTATGAAATACATCTACTTAATTTTTTTACTGACACTTTCTTTCTTTGCCAATGCGCAAGCAGGCAAAGGGATAGATCAAACGTCTGAAATGGCGCAGGTGAAAGTGGTTAAGTTTTACCCAAATCCTGCTACTACCGTTATCAACTTCGAATTATTGCAGCGTGCTGAAAAAGCTTACACCCTTCAGATTTACAACTTCATGGGAAAAAAGGTTTTTGAAGTAGCTGAAGTTGACTCCAAAACAAGTATTCCACTATCTGATTATTTCCGTGGCGTGTACATTTACCAGGTTCGCGATAAGTCTGGAAAAATAGTTGAGTCAGGAAAGTTCCAGGTTAAATAGAAGCAACATTTATTAATATTGAAAAGGCCAGCATTTGCTGGCTTTTTTCATTTCAATTTTTACATCACCTGCACAATCAAAAACTTCAGGTAGTTCGTATTTTCTATTCCCCAAATGATTGGGTGGTCGCTGGCTTGAGCTTGAAAAGTATATTGCCTTAGCACCCGTTTGGCATCTTTAGCTGCGGCCTGTATCGTTTGCAAAAACATTTCAGGTTGCACTAAGTTGGTGCAGCTGCTGGTCACCAAAAAACCTCCAGGTTTCACCAACTTCATTCCACGAAGGTTGATTTCCTTGTAGCCACTCAATGCTTTTGGTATTTGTTCGCGGCTTTTGGTAAAGGCTGGAGGATCAAGCATAACCATATCGTATTGGCGGCCATCTTTCCCCCACTGTTTTAATACATCAAAGGCATTTACCGCCTGGAAGGTACAAACGTTACCAAGCCCGTTTAATTCAGCATTTCGTGTAGCCTGCGCTACTGCATGCTCAGAAATATCCAGCCCTAAAACACTTTTTGCTCCGTAGTGGGCGGCATGTATCTCAAACGTTCCTGTGTAGGTGAAAGCACCCAGTACATCTGCATCTTTAGCAATGTGCTGAATAGTACGCCGGTTATCCTGTTGATCCAGAAAATAGCCGGTCTTCTGGCCATTTTCGATGTCTACGTAAAATTTCAACCCATTTTCGTTGATGATAATATTGGTGTCAAAAGGCTCTGAAAGAAAACCCTTAACCTGTTTCAAGCCTTCCAATTCGCGCACCGGCACATCATTGCGCTCATAAATTCCCTTCGGGGAAAAAATGGCATGTAGCGCTTTTACAATGGCATCTTTCCACACTTCCATGCCGTAGGATAAAGTTTGAATAACAAAGTAGTCGTTAAACTTATCAATTATTAGTGCCGGCATAAAGTCGGCTTCGCCAAAAATCAAACGACAATTTTCAGTGTAACCAATTTTTTGCCTGTAGTTCCATGCTTCCTGGATGCGTAGAAAAAAGAAACTTTCATCTATAACCTCGTTCCGGTTGCGCGTTAGCAGCCTAACAAGAATTTGTGACTTCGCATTGATATATCCTTTGCCAACAAATTTATTGTCCGCCGTAAACACTTCTACAATGTCACCAGCGGCCGGTTCCCCCTCCACTTTATTCACCTCATTCGCAAAAATCCAAGGATGACCATTGGATACCCGCTGGCTTATTTTCTTATTCAGTATAACTTTTACCATTGGGCCAAAGGTAGTTTGTACCATCCTCTTTACTTCATTCTGAAAATGCCAATTTGGCCTTAAAACGTGCTTTGGCAAGCAGTTTGACCGTTACTTTTGCCAAAAAATAAAGTATGGAAGAAAAAGATATACAGCAGACTGAGGTTCATGAGGAAAGACTGGAAGAGATGAATATTAACGCAGATGATAACCTTCCTGGTACTTCGCATCTTTCTGATCAACTGCCAGAAGATGGAGAATTGGATAAGTTGCAGTCAGAACTTCAGGAACAGAAGGATAAATACCTCCGACTTTTTGCAGAGTTTGATAACTACAAACGAAGAAGTGCAAAAGAGCGAATTGAATTGATACAAACAGCGGGCAAAGAAGTAATTTCTAGTATGCTGGATGTATTGGATGATGCTGAGCGGGCCGAAAAGCAATTGCAGAAAACAGATGATGTGGATGTAGTGAAGGAGGGCGTTCAACTCGTTTTCAATAAGCTAAAAACTACCCTGCTCAACAAAGGCCTGAAGCCCATGGAGAGCATCAACACAGCGTTTGATGTGGAAAAACATGAAGCGATTACTGAAATACCAGCACCTACGGAAGCGTTGAAGGGAAAGGTGGTGGATGAGGTTACGAAAGGTTATTATCTAAATGATAAACTCATTCGGTTTGCAAAGGTGGTTGTAGGCAAATAAGTAGCGTAATTCGATTTTATATCAGGTACAATTTATAATTGGTAAAAGCAGCTACAGGGTAAATGCCGTAGCGAAGGGTTAACAAAAATGTCAACTAAAAGAGATTATTACGAGATTTTGGGCGTGAGCAAAAGTGCTGCAGCAGATGAGATAAAAAAAGCTTATCGCAAAGTGGCTATGCAATTTCACCCAGATAGAAATCCGGGTGATAAAGAAGCCGAGGAAAAGTTTAAAGAAGCGGCTGAAGCCTACGAGGTATTGAGCGATAATGATAAGCGCGCCAAGTACGATAGGTATGGTCACCAGGCATTTGGGCCAGGCACCGGTGGCTTTGGAGGCAACGGCAATATGGAAGATATTTTCAGCCAGTTTGGAGATATTTTCGGCGAGGATGTGTTTGGTAATTTCTTTGGCGGCGGAGGCGGAGGGCGCAGAGGCGGTGGTGGAGGAAGAAGATCAACTGGCCAGCGTGGAAGCAATCTTCGGGTAAAACTTAAATTGAATTTCGAAGAAATTGCTAACGGCGTTACGAAGAATATAAAAGTAAAAAAATACGTAGGCTGCAACACTTGTAGTGGAAGTGGCGCTAAGGATAAAGGCAGTGTTCAAAATTGTGGCACATGCCAGGGCAGCGGCCAGGTGCGTAGGGTTCAAAATACATTTTTGGGCCAGATGCAAACGGTAACTACCTGTCCTACTTGTAATGGTGAAGGTTCTACTATTACTGCGAAGTGCGGATCCTGCAAAGGCGAGGGTAGGGTTTATGGGGAAGAGATGGTGTCACTGGATATACCCGGCGGTGTACAGGAGGGAATGCAACTGAGCCTGAGCGGTAAGGGTAATGCAGGTGAACGTGGAGGCTACCCGGGCGATTTGATTGTATTGATAGAAGAAGAAGCGCATCAGGCTTTACATCGCGATGGGATGAATGTTGCCTTTGAGCTATTTATCTCTTTTCCTGACGCGGTATTTGGTACACAGGTAGAGGTGCCGACGATTGATGGCAAGGCAAAAATTAAAATTCCCGCCGGTACACAAAGTGGAAAAATTTTCCGGTTAAAAGGAAAAGGATTTCCTGAAGTGAATGGATATACAAAAGGTGACCAACTGATCCATGTGAATGTTTGGACGCCTCAAAATGTAAATTCGGATGAAAAAGAGATGCTGGAAAAACTAAGTGAAAGCAACAACTTTAAACCTCATCCAGATAAGAGCGATAAGAGTTTCTTCGAAAAGATAAAAGAAGCTTTTAGTTAGAAAGAATTAAGTGAAAATAGAAAAGACGCCGGCGACAGCGTCTTTTCTATGATGACCAAAATTTTATCGAAAACCTCATCCTATACAGTTATATCTTTTTCTTCTGGTCCTGAGCTGCCCCGGTAAGCCTCTTCTGAATATTTCTTTTCCATTTGCTCGATTTCCAAAACGGAAAGTTCAGCTTCTTTGTCGAGGGTTAATTTCTCGTCTGCCTTATCCTTTTGAATTTTCGTAGGCTGTTTAGATTGTCCAGTCGTATTTGACTGATTACTGTCTGCTGCAAAAGAGTCATTTGTATCCATATAATTGCATTTACCCATCAACGCTGCAATTACAAAGCCATGCTTTACGTTACCTAAAAAGGGGTAGGATAACAACTTTGAAAAGTATCACTACCAGGGCGATTAGGAACATAAGAATGGAAATGCGATTCATGCCATGCATGTAACTCATCCATTGCGAGCGGGGCTGGTTAGGGTCTTTTTTCTTAATGTAGAGATACTCTGCAAACTGTCGCCAAATTCCCATAAAATTATTTTTGATACTAAACACCCTAAATGTACAGATGTTCAGTTTTGCTGCTATCATATTATAGGTAAATAAAAGATAATGATACGAATCAGCAGGTAGTAAGCGTTAGTTTTGCAGCGCCAGTATCGCCTATGAAAAATTTTATTCTATTCTTGTTGTGTTTTTGGGTTAATTATTCCTACAGCCAGGCTCCGGTACAAATGAGTGCACAGAGCCGTTACACTTATTACGAAGACTTCGCAGACATCAACAATTGGACATTTGGCACAGCCGGAATTTTTGCAAGCGGAATTGGTTCGGCACCCTGGAAGGGATTGGCTGTATCAGGCACGGGCACCATTCCAAACGGTACGCGTATTACCACAGCAACTACGGCTTACGCACCTGGTGACAACAACGGCGGACTGCATCGAATCAACGAATCTCTTGTTCTTTTAAGTACCGGCACTGCTGATAATACCTCTGCTGTGGCCATGGATTTGTACCTGAACTTTACCGGCCTCAATGCTGGGTTGCTTAGTTATGATTGGGCAAGCATCAACAATTCCACCGGCAATAGAAAAGCTTCGCTAAAGGTTTACGCCTCCATCGACAACGTGACTTTCACCGAAATAACCGCTGCCCAGATTCTAAATTTTACCAATAATGCGGCTACATCCGGTGCCATTCGGCATTTGCAATTGCCGGCCTTCTTAAACAATGCATCGAACGCAGTCATAAGATTTTATTACCACAACGGCACTGGTGGTACCACCGGCTCAAGGCCAAAACTTGGCATTGACAATTTGAAAATTACGGCCGTTCCCGCCTCGCTTTGTGCTGCACCACAGGTCCAGCCAACCAATCTTGTGTTTGGCACTGCTACACCAAATAGCATTCTGGGAAGCTTTACAACGGCAAGTCCGGCAGCAGATAGTTACCTGGTGCTAGCCACTACCAATAGCGCACTCACCCAACTTCCTTTAAATCAAAAAACATACAGCCAAGGGGATAATATTGATGATGCGATTGTAGTGTCTACATCGGGTACCACTTTTTCTGCCACAAACCTGAACGCATCTACCCAATATTACTTTTACGTATTTTCCTACAACGCCATTTGCACAGGTGGCCCACAATACTTATTGCAGGCTCCACTCGTTGGTACTGCTTCTACCACCGCAGGCAATTTGCCTTGCCAGGCACCGGGTACTCAGCCTACGGCGCTTACGTTTACCAATATTACCACCAGTACTATTAGTGGCGGATTTACTGCAGCATCCAACACAGATCAATACCTGGTGTTGCGTAGTGCATCCGCTTCGCTCAGTTCATTGCCGGTTAATGCTGTGGTGTATACCAGCGGAGACAGTATCGGCACCTCAGTAGTAGTAGCAAATTCAGCGGCTACAATCTTTAATAATACAGGCTTACAGCCAGGTACAAACTACTATTATTATTTGTTTGGCTTCAATAGCGAAGGTTGTAACAATGGCCCCTCTTACTTACTTCAAAACCCATTGACTGCAACTGCTACTACCCAGCCATTGCAGGCTTGTGTAAGGCCCATAACGCAACCATCCAATCTTACTTTATCTGCCAACAATGTTTTTATCACGGGCACCTTTGATGCTGCCGCTGGCGCGGATGAATACCTCGTGGTATATAGTGCCAATCCTACGCTGAACGCTTCGCCGGCAGATGGTACTACCTATGCTGTAGGCGCAGCTTTCGGCAATGGCGTAGTAGCGGATAATACTTCTGCCACCGGCATTCGTATTAACAACTTACAGCCGGGAAATACTTATTACGTTTTTGTATTTGCGCTCAATAGGTTCTGCACAGGTGGACCGTTGTATACCCTGGCTAATCCATTGATGGCACAGGCCACAACTTCTACAGCTGCTGTTTATAATTATTATTTTGGCAATCTTCATGCACACTCCAGGTACTCGGACGGGAATAAAGACAATAGCACCTTTACACCAGCCGACAACTTTGCTTACGCTAAGAACTCGCTGTGTATGGATTTTCTTGGAATATCGGAGCACAACCATGCAGGCGCAGGCATGAACAAATCGAATTGGTTACCCGGCATTACCCAGGCGCAGGCTGCTACTTCTCCTAATTTTCTTGCATTGTATGGAATGGAATGGGGTGTGATAAGTGCCGGTGGCCACGTGATGGTGTATGGTGTAGACAAACTACTGGGATGGGAAGCCAACAACTATGATTTGTATGTGGCTAAAAGTGATTACTTAGGTACGCCGCAAACAACGGGAACAACAGGACTTTTCAGGTTCTTAAATACTTGGGGAAATAATTCATTTGCGTTACTTGCTCACCCCGGAAGTTCGGACTACAACAACCTTGCACAGATTAATTATGATGCCACAGCAGACAGCGCTATTGTTGGTTCAGCGGTAGAGAGCGGTCCAGCATTTTCTACTTCCACCAACTATAATAATCCGGCTACTTCCATGGCTTATGTAGCCTATTATAGAAAGTTGTTGGCAAAGGGCTATCGCATAGGTCCAAGCATGGATCACGATAACCATTACACAACCTTTGGGCGAACCACGTATTCACGCCTGGCGGTGATAGCACCCACACTATCGCAAAATGATTTCTATGCTGCTATGCGTGCAAGACATTTTTATGCAACGCAGGATTGCGATACCAGAATAAGTTTTACACTGAACAATGAAATAATGGGGAGTGATATTACCGGAACGAATGCACCTGCTATTACCATAAATGTTGCAGACCCTACCAATGCTACTACAGTAGGCACCATAAAGATTTTTAAAGGTGTTCCGGGAAGTGGCAGTGACGCAACAGAAGTATTCTCACAGGTGGCTAACAACGTAAGTTTTACGGATGTTAATCTGCCTGTTTTATCTTCTGCTTATTACTATACTGAAATAACAATGGCTGGCGCAAGAAGCATCACTGCACCTATTTGGTATAGCCGTGGAGCAACACTGTTGTCTGCGCAGTTATTATCGTTTACTGCTGAAAAAACCAATACACCATCTGTTGTATTATCGTGGGTAGTGGCTAAAGAAGAAGCAACCGACCGGTACGAAATTGAAAGATCATTTGATGGGGTGGTCTTTACCAAAATTGAAACGGTAAAAGCTAGAATAGCAGCAAATGGAACGTATACCATTTTAGATTTAAACCCGGCAAGTGGGCTCAATTATTATCGCTTAAAGATGATTGCAAAAGATGGTAAAAGCACTTATTCAAAAGTGGTAACCGTCAACTTCAAAGATGCGGCTGCGTACTCTTTCACGGCTTACCCCAATCCTGTAGGTAATATTTTAAAGCTTGATATTGTTAGCCCTGCAACGGAACCGGCTATCATTATTTTGCGTGATATGTTTGGACGAGTAATGATGACAAAAAGTATTACGCTTACAAAGGGCAACCACATCGTTCCGGTTGAAGTAACGTCGTTACCCAAAGGAGCCTTTTTTATCACACTACAATTACGTGACCAAAGGTTTTCCAGAAAAGTGGTAAAGCAATAGTGAATGGAATTTTTTTAAGGAAGCTTGCAAACACCTCATCACAATATTGATAACCCGGCTGTATAAGAAATGTACTATGTGTTGGGTTCGTTTTGAATATGCCTGTCTTTTCGCCGCTTTTCCATTCGTTCAATTAACCAGATGGCCAGTAGCAGCCAGGCTAATCCAATGCAGAATCCTGCGATTACATCCGACATAAAATGAACGCGTAAATAAATTCTGCTGAACCCAATCAGTAAGGCAATCAGGCCAAGTATTATCGTTACAAATATTTTGAGTTGTTTGTTAGGTTTACCCAACCACAGCAGGTAAATAAGCAATCCATAAAACAAAAAAGCAGAAGTAGAATGCCCGCTGGGAAAACTAAAATTTGTGAGCGTTTCTATCAACTGTTCTGTTGGTCTTTGCCGTGAAAATGCATTCTTCAAACTATAAGTAATCAGGTAACCGGTTATGCCAATCAGAGCAATACCTGTTGCGCGTAATTTATCTTTTTTAGCAAACAGGTAGTAGGCCGTTAGACTGGTATAGGCTGCAAGTAAAAACTGGCTGGAAGCAAAGAAAGCCACCACCTTTATAGCTGATGTCAGGTGGTACGGAAAAAACGTTTCAGCCACATAATCTGCAACGATTGTATCCATATGCTTTTCTTCTTCCAACAAAACCTCGTGTATAATGTAGCCAAGCAATAAAAGGGCTCCTAAAAAGAAGAACAAAAAAATGAGGAATCGTATGGGCAGTTTTTTCAACTCCTTTTTTTCTTTTGCGGTTGTCTCCATTTTATTATTTAATTGAAGAATGATATGCAAAAAACATTCTCTCAAATTAATTGGCGTTACTACTTAAAAGCTAGTGCAATAGAACAATGCCGCGCAATGTTTTATTAAAGGCAATTGTATTTTGTCACCCCCACCTTTAATCCTATTTTTAAAGATATTGGATGAAACGTATAGCCACTGTTAAACAGCTACTACTTTTGTTACCATAATTTGATTAAACGATACCCATATGGAAACCAGAGATGGTGATGATTTTATGCGTGAAGCCATTCGCTTATCTAGCGAAAACGTAGAGACTGGAAAGGGCGGCCCCTTTGGAGCCATCATCGTAAAAGATGGAAAGATAATTGCCCGCGGTACCAACCAGGTTACAGCCACAAATGATCCAACTGCTCATGCCGAAGTTGTAGCTATTCGTAATGCCTGCGCTACATTAAACACGTTTCAATTAGATGGTTGCGAGATCTATACAAGTTGTGAACCATGCCCTATGTGTCTGGGTGCCATCTATTGGGCAAGGCCCGCAAAACTATTTTACGCCAATTGCAAACAAGATGCGGCAGACATCAACTTTGATGACCAGTTTATATACGAAGAACTTGCTAAACCAGTAGAAGAGCGTACGTTGTTTACACGGCAGAGATTGCGCGATGAAGCATTAGAAACATTTAGAAAGTGGGCCGCAAGTGAAAGCAAAATTGATTACTGATGCTGCAATTCATCCTCAACAATCAACACATAATAACGGAACTGGCAGCAGGCAGTACCGTGCTTGATTTTGTACGCTATCATAAGATGCTGAAAGGCACCAAGATTGGCTGTCGCGAAGGAGATTGCGGGGCCTGTACTTTGCTGGTTGGCGATTTTGAAAAGGATCAATTGGTGTATCGTTCGGTGACGAGTTGCCTGATGCCACTGGGCAATGCACAAGGCAAACACATTGTATCCGTTGAAGGCATCAACATGGAAGCACTATCACCGGTGCAGCAAGCTTTGGTAGAGACCAACGGAACACAATGTGGTTTCTGTACCCTCGGTTTTGTGATGTCTTTCACAGGATTTGTGTTGACCAGTAAGCAGCACACCTACGAGCAAGCCATCGCTGCAGTGGATGGAAATATTTGTCGGTGCACGGGCTACAAATCCATCGAGCGTTCCGCAAAAATTATTTGTGACCAGTTGTCGGCAAAGCCTGTAACGCAAACCATGCCATGGTTGGTAGAGAACAAATTTTTGCCGCCCTATTTTGCAAGCATTGAGGCGAGGTTAAGAACTTTACGAAATAACCTGGTTGCTGGTCCTTCCACAAACGGACTTGCACCGAAGATGCCTTTAGGTGGCGGTACAGATTTAATTGTGCAAAAGCCACTTGTTGTAAAAAGATCACCGGTAGAATTGCTGTTGGATGCATCGCATTTAAAAACAATTGCAATTATTGACAATGAATGCCACATCGGTGCCTCCGTTACCGTTACAGAATTTGTAGAGTCGCCCATCATACAACAAGCCTTGCCCGAAGTAAACAAGTTCATCAAACTTGTTTCATCTACACCTATACGTAACATGGCAACGCTGGCTGGAAATATTATCAATGCATCCCCGATAGGGGACATGAGTATTTTTTTCCTGGCGCTTGATGCTTCACTGGTATTAAGAGATGCAGGCAATGCGCGTACGGTCAAACTGAAAGAATTTTACAAGGGCTATAAACAACTGGACAAACAAACAACGGAGCAAATTGAGACTATCATTTTTCAAATGCCTGCAGCAGGTGTAGCATTCAATTTCGAAAAAGTTTGCAAACGCATGTACCTCGATATCGCTAGTGTAAATAGTGCGTGCAGTATTTCATTAACCAATAATAGGGTTAGTACCATTCATTTGTCGGCTGGTGGAGTAGCACCGTTTCCAAAATACTTATTCAATACTTGTGCGTACTTACAAGGAAAAGAAATTACTACAAATGTACTGAAGCATGCCATTGAAATTATGAACGATGAGATAGCGCCCATCAGCGATGTACGTGGAACCGAAGCGTACAAAAGGTTCCTGCTTCGGCAATTGTTGCTGGCTCATTTACAACAGTGTACACCTGCTCCTAATGCCATAAAACAAGTTTTGTTTGCATGATTGTAACGCAAGAAAATAAAACCGGACACCTTGCAAATGTAGATGCAGCAGGTCACGTAACTGGTAGATCCATTTATGTAGATGACGTGCCGTTGATGGAAGGAACACTGTTTGCGAAAATTTTTGATTCCAAAATTGCTCATGGTAAGATCACTCACTTTGATAGTAGCGAAGCTGAAAACGTAGAAGGCATTGTGCGCATTTTTTCAGCAAAAGATATTCCGGGTGCAAATGAAATTGGCGGCATTATTCACGATGAACCATTGCTGGCTGATGGTGTGGTTACCTTCCAGGGCCAACCCATTTTACTGATTGTTGCAGAAAATGAAGATGCCGCAGAAGATGCCATGAAATTGATAAAAGTGGAGTATGAGTCATTGCCGGTAATTACCGATCCAAAAGAAGCTTTTCAACAAGGGCAATTGTTGTGCAAGTCGCGTGTATTTAGCAAAGGAAATGCGGATGAAGCATTTGCAAACTGCAAATATATTTTTGAAGGAGAGGCCGAAACAGGCGGACAGGAACACCTGTATCTTGAAACACATGGCGCCTATGCTTACCCGGTTGAACACGGTGGCATTCGCATCGTTTCATCTACGCAAGGATTGCGTCACGTGCAGGAAACCGTTGCGCATGTATTACGGGTAGGCATGCATGCAATAGAAGTGGATGTAACAAGATTGGGTGGCGGCTTTGGTGGTAAAGAAGACCAGGCTGCAATGTGGGCATCCATTGCTGCATTGGCGGCATACCACTTAAGCAGGCCGGTAAAATGCATACCGCACCGCATGGAAGATATGCGCATGAGTGGCAAGCGTAATCCTTATAAAAGCGATTATAAAATTGGTCTCGATGAACAGTACAACATCCTTGCCTATCAAGCCATTTATTTTCAAAACGGCGGTGCTGCTGCTGATCTTTCACCCGCCATTTTAGAGCGTACGCTTTTTCACGGAACCAATAGTTACAACATTCCGCATATACATTTAACAGCACATTCATGCAAAACAAACCTGCCTCCCAATACGGCCTTCCGCGGCTTTGGTGGTCCGCAGGGAATGTTTGTAATTGAAGCAGCAATTGATCATGCAGCAAAAGCTTTAGGCATAGAGACAGCTACTATTCAGCGCAGAAATATGATGGATGATGGAACTGAGTTTGCGTACGGACAAATAGTCGACCAATGCGAAGCAAAAAATTGTTGGGATGAAGCCGAGGTGCGTTTCAATGTAAATGCGCTTCGCGAAGAAATTGCCGCTTTTAACGCTTCTAACGACCTTGTAAAAAAAGGTATCGCATTGATGCCAATTTGCTTTGGCATTTCATTCACCAATACCATGATGAACCAGGCCCGCGCATTGGTACATGTATACTGGGATGGAAGTGTAAGTGTAAGTACCGGGGCAGTGGAAATGGGGCAGGGGGTAAACACAAAGATGCTGCAGGTGGCAGCACAATGCTTTGGCATTTCTGCCAAACGAATAAAGCTCGAAACAACCAACACAACCCGCGTTGCCAATACATCTCCCTCGGCAGCCAGCGCTACTGCCGACCTGAATGGAAAGGCAGTAATAAACGCATGCAAACAAATAACAGACAGGCTTACGCAATTGGCAAAAACATTTTTTAATACTGCCGAAGATGCAGAGATTACTATAGTGGATGAAATGCTTTTCATAAATGGCGTGCAACAAAAAGATAGCTGGAATGATCTGGTGCGACTCGCATTTCAACAGCGCATCAACCTTAGTGCGAAAGGTCATTATGCTACGCCGGTCATCAACTTTGATAAGACCATAGAGAAAGGACATCCCTTTGCGTATCATGTTTATGGTACGGCCATCACCACTACCACGGTAGATTGCCTGCGGGGCACTTACGAAATTGACGCAGTACATGTAGTTCATGACTTCGGTTCAAGCATGAATAAAAACATTGACCTTGGCCAATGCGAAGGTGGTATAGTGCAGGGCATTGGTTGGATGACGATTGAAGAAGTGGTGTATAGCGCCGAGGGCAAGCTGTTGTCGAATGCTTTGTCCACTTACAAGGTCCCCGATATTTATTCCGTTCCGAAGGAACTGAACATTCATTTTCTACATACCGAAGGACATGAACTCGCCATTCTAAAATCAAAAGCAGTAGGTGAACCGCCGCTGATGTATGGTATTGGTGCATACTTCGCCATACGGAACGCGATACTCGCTTTCAATCCGAATGCAGGCATACCTTACTCGGCACCCATAACCCCTGAGAAAGTATTGATGGCATTATACAGTAAAGCATGATGGAGCAAGGCTTACATAGCAAACGTTGTTGGCTCGATGGACAGTTGCAGGAAGCTACCATTCTTTTCCAGGATGGGATCATTACTTCAATACTGAAAGGCAATCAACCGCAAAGGCACAACGTAAAGGATGTAGGAAATAGCATAGTAATGCCAGGCATTATTGATGCACACGTGCATGTAAACGAACCGGGAAGAACCGAGTGGGAGGGTTTTGATACAGCCACACAAGCCGCCGCTGCAGGCGGTATCACCAGCATGGTTGACATGCCTTTGAATGCAAGCCCGGTGACAACAAGTGCAAGTGCATTCCAAAAAAAACTACATGCTTCAGTTGGGAAGCTTCATGTGAATTGCGGATTTTATGGAGGGTTAGTTCCTGGCAATATTCATGAACTTAAATTCTTAATTGCCGCAGGCGTATTGGGCGTAAAGGCTTTTCTTACCCACTCAGGTATCGATGAATTTCCGAACGTTGGATTGGAGGAATTGAACGCTGCAATGCCGTTGCTTGCAAAACATAATGTTCCGCTCTTAGTGCATTGCGAACTGAGCGATGCGTTACATGCAGAAGCGTTAATTGCAGATCCCACCAACTACAAAGCTTATTTAAATAGTCGGCCAAAAGAATGGGAGAATAAGGCAGTGGCTATGATGATTGACTTATGCAGAAAGCATCAATGTCGTACACACATTGTGCATGTTTCTTCTGCTGAATGTTTGCCATTGATTGCTGCAGCCAAAGCAGAAGGGTTACCCTTAACAGCAGAGACATGCCCGCAATATATTTACTTCAAGGCTGAAGAAATTAAGGACGGAAACACTTTGTATAAATGTGCACCGCCTATAAGGGAGCAGGCAAACAACCACTTATTGAAGCTGGCGCTGAAGAATAGCGTATTGGATTTTGTTGCCACTGATCATTCACCTGCGCCACCCAATATCAAAGAAATAGAATCGGGTAATTTATTAAAAGCGTGGGGAGGAATTGCGGCCTTACAATTTTTGCTTCCTTCTGCATGGACCGCTTTGCAGCATGAATTATCACTTGAGAAATTCATTCCGTTACTAACTGAATACCCTGCTGAATTTCTTAAGCTCGATAATAAAAAAGGCTTTCTGAGAGAAGGCTATGATGCCGACATTGTAGTGTGGTCGGAGATCGAAACCGTGGTGGTGAAAGAGGAGCATATATTGCATAAGCACAAAGCCTCGCCTTACGCAGGTAAACAATTAAAGGGAACGGTGCATGGTACGATTGTACATGGCCAACCGGTATTTGACGGTCAAAAAATTATTCATAAAAACCAGGGACAATGGCTTTTGAGAAAGTAAAAGAAATCATTAAGGATGCACCAACATTTACACAACTTACCGACCTGGTTGCAGAGCGGTTGGGTGGTAAAGTAGTATTTGCTACAGATGATTTTTTTGCAGAAAAAGAAAACCTCATCAAACCCGGACGAGGCATTTTTATAACGGACAAATACACGGAGCGTGGTAAGTGGATGGATGGTTGGGAAAGCCGGCGTAAGCGAACGCCCGGGCATGACTGGTGCATTGTTGAGCTGGCGACTACTGGTCGTATCCATGGCTTCGATATTGATACCAATTTTTTCCTCGGTAATCACCCGCCGCATGCTTCTGTCGAAGGTGTGTTGCTGGAGGATTCGTCCTCCATTAGTAACTGGCACAATTCATTTATTGAGTGGGAAGCTATTCTTCCTAAAAGTCCGCTCGACCCGGGAAGCCAGAACTTTTATGAATGTACCAGTGATAAGATTTATAGTCACATCAGGCTGCATATTTACCCTGATGGTGGGGTGGCAAGATTAAAGGTGTATGGGGAAGTCTTTAAAGACTGGAGCAAGATACAGACGGATGAAACAATTGATTTGGCAGCTGCGATCAATGGTGCAAAAGCCATTGCCTGCAACGACATGTTCTTTAGCAACATGAGTAACCTGCTTATGCCGGGCCGGGGAGTAAACATGGGTGATGGATGGGAGACAAAACGCAACCGCACACCCAATAACCGCGACTGGGTGATAGTGAAACTGGCACACCCGGGTTGCATAGAAAAGATGATCGTAGACACCTGCCATTTCAAAGGCAACTATCCTGATCGTTGTTCGATTGAGGGGTGCTATAGTAAGGATGATAATGAAGTAATGAATGATCACCAAAACTGGCAGACACTGTTGCCTGAACAGAAACTGCATGCGGACGAAATACATACCTATGAAAAAGAAATTATAGCATCGCCTTTAGTCTCCCATGTTCGGTTGAATATTTTTCCGGATGGTGGTGTAAGCAGGCTACGATTATTTGGAAAAATAGAGAATGGCCTATGATTTTTGGGATCATATATCTGGTGCTTGGCGTGATGCTTTTTATGCTCCTGAGGCTTTGTTTTTTCTTTCCATCGTTAATAAAAGAGGAAGGCGAAACGGATGCTTGTGAGGCGCGAAAAGAAAAGTATGCAGGCTTCCAGGGATATGCTTATGCTGCTGTTGTTTTGATCAGCATCGCGATATTAGTGAACACCTATTATGCCATCAAAGGTTCTCCATGGGAAGGCCATTTTATGGAGTGGTTAAACATCGTGGTGCGGCTCATGCACATCACCTTTGGCATTGCCTGGATAGGCGCTTCATTCTACTTTGTTTTTTTAGAAAATGCATTGAACCGAACCAAAGATGTACGGGATGAATTAGCCGGTAACTTATGGGCCGTGCATGGTGGCGGCTTTTATTATTTAGAGAAATATAAAACTGCTCCGCAGAAAATACCAAAGGATTTGCACTGGTTTAAATACGAAGCGTATTTCACTTGGTTGTCTGGTTTTAGTTTGATGTTTGTGGTGTATTATTTCAATGCAAAAGCATTTTTGATAGATCCGAATGTGATGGATTTAAGGCCTGTAGTAGCAGTAAGCATTGGGATCGGATCGTTGATTGCGGGATGGATTATTTATGACCTGCTTTGCAAAACACCACTTGTAAAAAGGCAATCGCTTTTTGCCGCAATAGGATTTATTCTAGCCACCGCTTTCGCCATATTTTATACGCATGTTTTTAGTGGTCGTGCTGCGTACATTCACTTTGGTGCGATGCTGGGAACCATTATGGCAGCCAATGTTTTCTTCATCATAATACCTGCGCAGAAGGCAATGGTGCAGGCTGCGAAAGAGGGTAAGCCGCTTGATCCTGAATTGGGTAAGCATGCTGGTTTACGTTCGCTGCATAATAATTATTTTACGCTTCCGGTATTGTTTGTAATGATCAGTAATCATTTTCCAAGCACGTTTGGTTTTAGTTCGCCGTGGATTATGCTGATGATTATAACATTGGGTACAGCAGGTGTAAAGCACTATTTAAACCTAAAGGAAAAGGGATAGCTGAATGTATATGTTTTGCCGGTGTCGATTTTAATTTTGTTGGGTGGTGCTTTCATTTCTGCACCTGCTAAAAACCCGATGGAATGCAAAACGGAAGTAAGCATAGCAGACGTTAACTTGATCGTGCAAAAGCGATGCGTTAGCTGCCATTCTTCGCGGCCCACGGATGACTTGTTTACGGCTCCACCAAACGGCGTGGTGTACGATACACCGCAGGATATCATCAGCCTGAAAGATAAAATTATGCAGCGTGTTGTGGTAACGAAGACGATGCCGCAGAACAATAAAACGGGTATGACGGAAGAAGAAAGAAACATGATACGCTGCTGGATCGAGCAGGGCGCAAACAATAAATAATATGACGCTACAACAATTCAATCAACAATCACCCGAAGCAGCAAGAGCGCAATTGTACGCCTGTTGCGGCAGCGATACATGGACCGATGAAATGATGAAGCAATTTCCATTTGCTTCGGAGCAGCAGTTACTACACGAAGCAACCAGCATATGGTACGATGCATGCAGTCATGATGATTGGCTGCAGGCGTTTGCCCAACACCCTAAGATCGGTGATATCAAAAGCCTGGAGGAGAAGTTTGCTTCCACCAGTCATCTCACCAGTTCCGAGCAGGCGGGTGTGGCTGCTGCATCCACTCCGGTAGTAGAGTCGTTGGCCAAGGCGAACAAGGGTTATGATGTAAAGTTTCGTTTCATCTTCATTGTCTGTGCTACGGGTAAATCAGCCGAAGAGATGCTGCGGCTAATGAATGACAGGCTACGTAACACCTACCGAGATGAGCTGCAGATAGCCATGGGTGAGCAAATGAAGATTACGATGCTCAGGCTGAAGAAGCTGCTCGATGAAGCCGACTGGTCATTCATGAAGCCGGGCCAACTGACTACACATGTACTGGATACATCCATTGGTAAGCCCGGTTGCGGTATCACCATCCGGCTGCAGCAAGTAACTGCCAATGGCTGGGAAACGATTGCGCAGGGCATCACCAACAGCGATGGCCGCATCAGCGACCTGCTGCCCTCAGTCCGTGTGCTACCCGTAGGCACTTATAAGATGATTTTTGAAACAGGCCCTTACTACGAACACATGCAGGTGCAGGGATTTTATCCTGTCGTCGAATTACAATTCAGCGTGTCCGACGACCAGCACTATCATGTGCCGCTGCTGCTTAATCCATTTGGATTTAGTACGTATAGGGGAAGCTAAGGGGGAGTTTGAAGTTGCAATGGATTGCACCTACTTCGGCGTGTTAAGAACCGGATTGATCAATTGGAAAATAGTCCAAACATGAATTTTGAACAATTGGTAAAACAGATAGAACTCGTTCATACTGAGCTTCAACAGTATGCTATTCGCCAGGTTAACAGTACGCTTTCTATTCGAAATATTTTAATTGGCTTTTATATTGTTGAATATGAACAGAGCGGTTCCGATAGGGCGAAATATGGCGCTAATACCATGAGGCTTTTGGCTAACCGCTTGAAGCATATCAAAGGTATTTCCACTCCTCAACTTTATCGCTTTCGCGATTTTTACATTAATTACCCTCACATATTCTCAGCAGTGTTGAGAATATTGAAAAGCGCAGATTTTAACTCAACTAAGATTCAAATGGCACTGCCTTTGAAATTGCCTGATTTAAAAGTAATAGTTGAAGAAACGCAACTATCCTATGAACCTGAGCTGTTATTGGCAAGGCTTAGCTTTTCTCATTTTCTGGAATTATTACATGCCGACACCCCGTTAAAGAGAGCGTTCTACGAGGTACAGGCAATCAAAAATAACTGGGGATCCAGGGAGCTTGGGAGGGCAATGAATACCCTATTGTTTGAGCGAACCGGCTTGTCAACCAACAAGGAGATGGTTTTAGAAAACTTTAAAAACGATACCGTTATTTCAGTAGCCGAAATAGTCAAGAACCCGTATTTCTTGGAGTTTATGGGCTTAGAGGAAAAAGCAACCTATAACGAAACTGAACTGGAAACCGCTATAATCAATAATCTACAAGATTTTCTGACAGAGCTCGGTAGGGGTTTTTGTTTTGAAGCCCGACAGAAGCGAATTACGTTCGATAATAAGCATTATAGAATTGATCTTGTTTTTTATCATCGTATTATAAAATGTCATGTGATAATTGATTTGAAGATTGGACAATTTGACCATGCTGATGCAGGACAAATGAATTTGTATCTAAATTATTATCGCAAAAACGAAATGAGCGAGGGCGATAACCCACCAGTAGGTATCATTTTATGCGCTGATAAAAATGATGCCTTAGTAGAATATACAACTACTGGTTTATCCAATGATATGTTTGTGTCGAAATATCTGGTGCAGTTGCCAAGCAAGGCAACCTTGGAAGCATTTTTGAAAGATGAATTGAAGAAAGATGACCTATTACCTTAACGTTATTTCCATTGGGTAAATGTCAAACAGTATATTAAATGTAGTGGGATGGCTTATTTCGTTTTCATGACAGCTATATGAATTGAGACTAGTAAAGAGGAATATTATAGTTGTACAGGGGATGCCAGAACAGGATGATGGAATTTTTCTTTGTTTCTTTGGTGGCTTCCCTTTGCGTCTTAGCGTGAAAAAAATAAAGTTGGTTTTTTTATAGTTGCATAAGGATCTACAAGTTCAAGTGTGCGACGCAACGATGTTCAATAGAATCGCAATTGCCGGGCCCCATAAAAAAATACTACACGAGAAAAAACGATTGATATGAATTCGATACCGAAAAAGAAGAAAGAAAAGCTGTTTGCAAAATTGAGTGAGGCCAATCAGGCTTTTCAAAAACAATATTCTGGTGACAGGCCCGAAAGGCAACCCGTACACACGGTGTATGGAGGTGCTAATTTGTTTAAGTACAACTCCGCGAAAGCTTTAGGTGAAAGGGCTTTGGAGACTTTTAAAATGTATGCACCCGATTTTATTTCGTTTGGAAAAGTGTTCAACTTAAGCGGCATACAACAGCTGGATGCAAGTGCCTCGGTTGATTCAATTCGGCTCGAGTATGAAGGCTTGAGTAAAGAAGAACAGCGTAAACACCCTGCAAGATTGGCGTATGAAGTGTACACCAAAGTGCAACGCAAATTAGAGCGTGAAGCCATTGAAGATTTTAGAATTGACTTTGAAGATGGCTATGGCAACCGATCGAATGAAGAAGAAGATGCGACGGCAATTGAAGTGGCAAAAGAGGTAGCGCGTGGCATGCGTGAGGAAACTTTGTCTCCGTTTATTGGCATTCGCATCAAGCCCTTTACGGAAGAAATGAAGGAGCGTGGTTTGCGCACGCTTGATCTTTTTATATCCACATTGGTGAAGGAAACTGACGGCAAATTGCCGGACAACTTTGTGGTGATGTTGCCAAAGGTTACCATACCCGAACAGCCTAAAACATTAGCAGCATTCTTCGATATCATGGAAGATGAGTTAGACTTAAAAGAAGGCTCGCTGAAGATGGAAATGATGGTGGAGACGACGCAGGCCATCATGGATATAGATGGAACAAATCCCTTGTCCAGGTTTATACAGGCAAGCGATGGAAGATGTATTGCGGTGCACTTTGGTACGTATGATTACACGGCATCCGCGGGCATAACGGCGCGCTACCAAGAAATGGATCATCCCGTGTGCGACTTCGCTCATCATATGACAAAGGTGGCTTTGGGACATACGGGCATTTGGTTATCGGATGGAGCTACGAACACGATGCCTATTGGTCCGCACAGGGGTGATTTGACCCATGCGCAACAAGAAGAAAATAGAACCGTGGTGCATCGATCGTGGAGGAAAGGATATGATCACATCCGGCATTCATTGTGGAATGGTTACTACCAGGGATGGGATTTGAACCCGGCGCAGTTGCCGATGCGTTATGCAGCGGTATTTGCCTTCTTTTTAGAAAGTTATGATGATGCAGTGGATCGATTGAAAACATTTGTTGAGAAGGCTGCAAGAGCAACTTTGATTGGTGATGTATTTGATGATGCAGCAACCGGGCAAGGTTTGCTCAACTTCTTTCTAAAAGCATTGAACAGTGGTGCAATCACCGAGGAAGAAGTATTGCGCACGGGCTTAACAATGGAAGAAATTCGTGGTAGGTCTTTTAAAAAGATACTTGAAAACAGGGCGAAGTGATGGAGGTGTGGAAATTCATAGAAGGTAAGTTACAAAACGCTGTTGCGGTGGTGTTGTTGTGGGTTTTGGAGAGTGAAGGAAGTTCGCCTGGCAGGCGCGGATTTAAAATGGCGGTGGCAACCGATACTAGTTTTATAGGAACAATTGGGGGAGGAATAATGGAACATAAGCTGGTGGAAAAAGCAAAATATTTGTTGGCTGAAGGAGTGAAAGAAATTTTATTGATGCGGCAGTTTCATGATAAGGAACATGCGAGAGATCGGTCGGGCATGATCTGTTCGGGAAACCAGTTGATTGCTTTTGTTCCGTTGGGTGTGGATGATTTGGAATTGGTGGAGCAGATTATGGAGGATCTTTCACGCAATCCCGATAGCTATCGGGACGCAAAGGAGGGAAACGCAAAGGGCGCAAAGGAAAATGCCAGATTGTATTTGAATAAGAATGGTGTTGAGGTGAAGTATGAAAGTGGCGGTCAGCCAGGACTTAATTATACATCTGATGAAGATTGGAATTATTATGAGCCAATTGATCAGCGCCCGGTGATACACATTATTGGTGGTGGACATGTTGGCCTTGCTTTGTCTGAGCTGATGCATTTCCTTGACTTTTATGTAATCGTTTATGATAACAGGGAAGCGTTAAATACGGTACTACAGAACGATTTTGCAGATGAAAAAATAGTGGTGGAGTATGAAAATATTGCTGATTGTATAACCGACGATCCCGACGCGTATGTAGCGATTATGACGTTTGGCTACCGCGATGATAAGGTAGTTTTAAAGCAGTTGGTGGATAAGAAATTTTTCTACGTCGGCATGTTGGGTAGTGACTCAAAGATTGAAACTTTAAAAAGAGAACTTGCTGCTGAAGGAATTGATGTGAGCGCATATGCTCACTGTCATGTGCCTATAGGGATTAATATTTTTAGCAAGACAACAAAGGAAATAGCAGTGAGCATAGCTGCCGAAATTATTAGAGAGAAGAACAAACATTTGCCCACTGGGCGAACATTGACAGCATGACTACTCAGCAGTTGACATACCAACAAAAGCAATTAGCCATCCATCGGCTTACAGCTTTGTGGGCGTTTGCCGAAAGTGGACTGGGAGGCTGAACTGGTGCAGCAGGTAATAGAAGCGTACCAGATCACTCACTATGTCATTGTTCATCAATTGAGGATTACTTCCCTTCAACAATAGCAAGAAACACGATGCATATTATTCGCTCCTGACAACAGTTATTGCAGAAGGACATCAGCTGGTTTGAGGTCGAACGTAGCGATGACATTTGAAAACATGCGCAGCAGTTTTCAAAAAAAGGCGGGTGGAGTTGTGGCGCAATAACGAAGCCATGCGGCTTGAGCTAAAAGTGCTTTCCGCATAAAGGGTGTCTTGGCTACAGCAGTAATATTTTTTTATTTGAGGGATTTAAAACAAAAGAAAAGCGGGAGAGGAGAATCGAATCTGCTCTCCCGCTTAAATGTAGGTTAATGAAATACCTACTATTTCTTTACAGCTTTTTCGTAGCACCTCCGGCTTCCACCGGGCGAATGGTATAGCTGTACGAATATTTTTTATCGAGCAAACGAAATTTGTTGTGCGGCAATGCGCCCCAGCTATTGTCGCCGCCAACGCCTCTTTGCTTTAGATCTATATGCAAATAAATATTTTGACGAGGCCTGAGGTCAGTTGGATGTTGTTGCTTTTTGGTCATACCAGGATCCATGTCTTCGGCCATCACATTTAGGGCACTAAAACAGATGGGCTGTATTCCTTCAACCTTTATTCCTGCGCCGTTATTATTGGTTAGTGTCAGCCAGCGCACATCTGTTTTGTAACCATTTTCCTGCGGACGAATATAGTTACTTGTGTACTGGTTGGCCACGTTGTCGCGATATACACCTACAAAGGATGCGGTATTGCGGTCACTGTAATTCTCCCACGGGCCACGACCATAGTAATTCAATTTGTGGTATTGTGCAGGCAATTGCATACGCATACCAAAGCGTGGCATTTCAGGCAGTTCGCGGCCAGTCATATCAATAGAAGCGGTGACACGAACTGCACCATCCGCGTGGATGAAATAATCTACTGTGTAAGGAACAGCAATCCCTGCAAGCTCGTAGTTCACAATGATGGGCAGACCATCATTTGTTTGTTCGCCTACTACCACATTTTTCACTTTTATGTTTGAATGTGCATTGCGCCAAATGCCAAGCGTTTCAGGCATGCGATTCCCAAAGTCGTTGTCCGTAGGAGCACGCCAAAAGTAGGGCTCGGGAAACTGCGATAGTGTGTTGTTTTCATTTGCTGCATAATGAACCATTTGTCCACGCCGCATGTCGAATTCGCCAGTAATATTTCCTGCAGAAAATGTTACTCTGCCATTCTCTTTTTTTACGGAAAGCTTGCCTTCAACTACAGATTTATTGGCGAAATAATTACCTCGTAAAGGAAACTGCTCTATCGCCACTTCATGATTTGCCGCGACAAGGTCAGTTGCTGTTTTTGTAAATGCGTACACGTTCAAATAGTATTCACCATCATCACCCGTTTTCAATGCTGGTAACTGCACTTCTTTTTTGTCGTGCGGTGCAAGGCTCACGGCAAACATGCCGCTATCCACCTTTTGACCATTTCTCAACAACACGTATCGAAAGTTGTATCGGTCTAGGTTGGTGAAGTCAAACATATTTTGCACGGTAAGCATTCTATTAGAAAGATCTTTTGCAGTAAATAAAATAGGCTGATACACTTTCTTTACTTCATACAATCCCGGGTGTGGCGTTCTATCGGCTGCTACCAAACCATTGGCACAAAAGTTCTCATCGTTTTGTAATAGATAGCCACCAAGGTCGCCACCGTAGGCATAATACATTCTCCCGTCTGCTGCCTTCGTTTTATAACCCTGATCTACCCAATCCCAAATAAAGCCACCTTGCATGTGCTTACTACTGCGAATGATGTCCCAATACTCCTGGAAATTGCCGCTGCTGTTGCCCATTGCATGCGAGTATTCGCACATAATGTAAGGCCGCTTTTGAGTGGTGTCCGCAGCATACTCTTTCATGTACTTTATACTTGGGTACATTGGGCAAACGATGTCGGTGTTTGTTGATTCCCCCGCTTGTTCAAACTGCACCGGGCGACTGCTATCGCGTTGCTTAATCCAACTATACGAATCATAGAAAACTTTGCCATTGCCCGTTTCGTTTCCAAGGCTCCAAATAATTACCGACGGATGGTTTTTGTCCCGCTCCACAAGTCTTTTGATGCGATCAAAATACGCCGCCTCCCATTGGGGTAAATAAGCCGGGTGTATAGTTGTATCAAACTGACCGGGCCATACACCCATGCCATGGGTTTCAATGTTGGCTTCATCTACCAGGTACAACCCGTACTTGTCACACAGTTTGTACCAATATGGATCGTTGGGATAATGGGCTGTGCGATCTGCATTGATGTTGTATTGCTTCATGAGCTGAATGTCTTTCAGCATTAATTCTTTCGTTGGAACATGCCCTTTCACCGCATCGTGTTCGTGACGGTTAACGCCGTACACATACGTGGGTACACCATTAACCATCAGTTGAGCATTTTTTATCTCCACTTTGCGAAATCCAATTTTGGCACCAGCATACATATCTGTCCCCTTTCCATTGGAGAATGAAACAATGCAATCGTACAACACTGGTGTTTCAGCATTCCATTTTTGCGGGGCTTCTACAGTTCCTCCGAAGCGAATAGTTTGCAGGCTATCAGAGCTAGAAGCAACCGACTTTTTTTGCGTAAAGACGGTTTGTCCGTTCTTGTCTACAACTTCAATGGTTACCGTACCACCAGTTGTATTTTTTGCAAAACGGCGAAGCGTTACATCTGCATTGAACAAGCCATTTTTGTATTGTGCATCAAGGTCGGCTTTCAGAAAAAAATCCCAAATGGTTGTTTTAGGAACGGCTGTTAAATAAACATCCCGTTCGATGCCGCTGAGCCGCCAGAAATCCTGGTCTTCCAGGTAGCTGCCGTCGTGCCAGCGAAAGACCTGCACTGCTAAAAGATTATTTCCCGGCTTAAGATATTTGGTGATGTTGAACTCGGCCGGTGATTTAGCCACCTTGCTCATGCCAACCTTCTGCCCGTTGACGTATACAAAGGCACAACCACTAATGGAGCCAAAGTGAAGTAGCACCTCACTTCCGCTCCATGTTGCAGGAACCGTAAACTGTTTCCGATAGGTTCCAACAGGGTTGTCTTGTCCAACAAATGGGGGATTTTTTGGAAAGGGATAGATAATATTGGTGTAGATAGGCGTTCCAAATCCTTCCATTTCCCAATTGGAAGGAACGGGTAGGTTACTCCATTTTTTATCATCTACATCAATGCGGTAAAAGTCTGTTTTGCGGTCAGCATATTTCTCTACATAAGTGAACTTCCATGTACCATTTAAAGATTGGTAATAGGGTGAGCGGCTGTAGTCGTCTGCAATTACCTCAGCTTTTTTATTGAACAACATAAAGGTGGCACGGGGCGCTTCTTTGTTTACTTCAACCAGTTGCGGATTCTCCCAATCCATGTTTTTTGATTGTGCCAAACAATTTATGACTGCACAAAAAAGGAAGGAAAAAAGAAATGTGTACTTCAACATCATTCGTATCTATTTAATGATTTGCCGGTAGTTAAAGAAGATAGGACTAATAATTATGAAGATTTTTATAAAAGAGAAAATCTTTAAGAGAGTGCATTAAAAAAGAATTGCCTGTTTTTATTCAGGCAATTCTTTTTTCCCTGCAACTCCAGCGAAAAGAAATTCGATTAGTGCAAATCTTATTAATAGATTTTCCGGATTAATATATTCTTACTCAATATTTACCGGAAACACTGCAGGCGAACTCAAACTATTCCAATAAATGGCGACATCATTCAATGAGCCCGTTGGAGTAAGAGCATCCGTCCCGAATAAAAAATAAGCATAGCGCTCTACATAGGGAGTGGCATTCATCCAATCGGTAGAAAGTTTCATGAAATATTTTACTACTACAGGACGATTTTTTCTGCTGGGGTTACAATTGTATTCAGTCACCCATAATTTCTGGTCGGGGTATGCAGCACGAGCCCTTTCCATATAGGCTTTAAAACGATTGAAAACAGCAACGGCCGTAAGCGAGTCTGTGGCTTGGTTAGATGTTTCATTCCCCCAATCGTACCAATGTAACGCTACATAGTCTACCCTTAATTTTTGTGCTTTTGCAGCACTCATAAAGTTAGGCAACCATCTGCCGGCATTAATCGCGTTATCTTGTTCAACAGCTGGTGAACCTAGCCTTAAACCTGTTTGCATCATTATTCTATAGCGGTTAATCGCGGTATCAATAATGGGAATATTGGATTGACCAGCATTATCCGGCTCGTTAAAAGACAATAAATGATTGACATCTTTTCTGCCAACTAAATAATCCACATTGGCCACTGTAGCACTTGTTCTTCCCCACGTCATGGGTATAAAGTTTTGTGAACCAAACGAAGGCCTATTGATACTCCAGCCATAATACCAGGAAGAAGTAAATTGTTTGATAATATTGCTGTCAACATATGCTACCCCCATCTTGGTGGGGTTATCAATCAATATGTAACGCACAAAAGAAACCTTATTAAGAAGATTGGGCGCAAAGTTTATTTTGATAGGTGATTGTGAGGCGACGTAACAAAACGACTCTCCTGAACCGTCGCTGTTTTCTGCGAAGACAGCCATATAACCCTTGGGTAAATAAAAAGAACTGATGGCATCATCATAGCCTGTTGGCAATGGCTTAAACATTGGGCCGGTACCCGTTCTAGAGTATACTGTATCGGGACTCAATTGTATTCTCGGCATTGCCAAATCTTTACCGACGGCTACGGTCAATGTACTCCCGGGTGTAAAAGGCTGTGTAGGATTAGGACTAGTTCCTGTAGAGTTTTTCTTACAGGCGAATAATACCCCCACAAAGCTTACGAGTATAAAAATTTGCTTTTTCATTTCTTTTAATTTCTTCTGATTGCTAATGATGATGAATGTAGGAATTTATTATTACTGCCAACCAGGGTTTTGAACCAATTGCTTGTTTACATTTAATTCGTTTTGAGGGATAGGAAAAGTTTCAGATTTTAATCCTCTGTAAGTTGGAGCATAACCCGGTACATTGTCGGTAGCAATAGTTTGAAAAGCTTGTTGCATCGTGCCCCATCTTTTCAGATCCATAAATCTTAATCCTTCTATTGCCAATTCTACGCGTCTTTCTCTTCTTAAAATAGTTCTTAATGCTGCCTGAGATAAACTGGCGCCATCTACAGATTGAACGGTAGGCATACTAACCCTGGCTCTTACCTGGTTAATTAAAGTATACACTTCGGTTAACTGATTTGTTTCAAGTAATGCTTCAGCTCTCATTAATAGAACATCTGCATAACGAATCACTATGAAATCCTGTCCACCTGGAGAACTTACTGCTATTCCTGTGGAAGATGCGGCTCTTCTTACATATTTACGTTGGCCAAATTTCGTTGCAGTATTCCCGGTAAAAGGCCTGTTTAAATCTGTAAGGAATATATCGCCCGTAAAATATATGGTGGCGGTACAACGTGGATCCCTGTTATTTCTAGGGATAGCTGGATTGTACAAAGGAGATGTTGTTATCGGCCTGCCATCTGTACACAAATAATCATCTACTAAATTTTTCATTGGTGCCGATTCTACCCGTGGAATGGTTAAAAATGTGGCAGAGAACAATTCATTATTTGCAGAAACATCCTGGTTGAATCTTACAGAAAACAATATTTCTCTGGACGACTCGCCAGCTTCGGTAAACAATGTCGCGTAGTTGGGGTCCAAAATGTAACCTAAGGTCATGATAGTTGATGTAGCATCTATTACTCCCTGGTAATTTTTATTGTATAAATGAAACCTGGCCAAAATCCCTAAAGCTGCACCCTTTGTAGCGTATCCATATTGAGTAGCTGGGTAAGTATTAGGCAAGTTATCAGCGGCAAATCTTAAATCTTTTATTATTTGATCTGAAATTTCCTGGTAAGTGTTTTTAGCTACGTATGCTTCGTCTAAAGTTTGCGGCTTCAAAATAAGTGGTGCATCTTGAAAATATACCGCAACATGAGAATACAATAAACCTCTGAGGAAAGTTGCCTGGGCTATCAATTGATTTTTTTTCTGCGCAGTGATGGCAGATGCAGGCATTTTTTCAATATTCTCAATAGCCAAATTCGCTCTGCCTATACCCCTGTAAAGTGACCCCCACAGCGTTGAGAACATTTGATAACTCGGGTCAACGTTACCGATCATATAGTTCCCGGGTCCAACAAATAACCAGCCTGTTGCATTGAACACATTATCGCCAAAGCAATCATACATCGGGAAGCCGGCAGCAGCAAACCCGTTTAAGTTTCCGCTGTATTGAATGCGGTCTTGTAAATTATCATAGATGGCGTGAATACCTAACAAGGCATCTTGCTCCGTTTTCCAAAAGTTTTCTGCTGCCAAATTGGTAAGCGAAGGTTGCTCCAAAAAATCTTTTGAGCAGCTTGAAAAAATGGCGAATAAACTAACGATTAATATTTTTCTCATGGCAATTAGAATTTTACATTTAGGCCGAAGGTGTAAACTTTATAGAGTGGTGTGTTTTGATCTGTGTTTCCACCTCTTTGTCTTTCAGGATCGAAGTTTTTGAATTTAGTGAACGTTAATAGATTTTGTCCGCCAACGTAAAACCGCAATTTAGAAACACCGAATTTGGTTGTTATTTTATTCGGTAAAGTATATCCAAGCTCTACATTTCTTAACCGTGTGTAAGAGACATCTTCTACAAAAAAGGTAGAAACAACTGCATTATTTTGTCCGCCTGCACGAGGATATTTTGTAGATGGATTGGTAGGAGTCCAGCGATCAATCAAGTAAGATAGAACGTTGTTTCTACTATCTTCAAAAACCCGCTGGCCATTGTCATTTAAAACTCTTTCCAATCGGCCTACACCTTCAAACGTAACTGCCAGATCCACTCCTTTATAATCTACAGTACCGTTGAAGTTGTACACGGTTTTTGGAAATGGATTTCCAATAACGGTTCTGTCACTTTCATTGATTACACCATCATTGTTTAAATCTTCGTACTTCAAATCACCGGGAGCTGTTCGTGTATTTCCAAATTGCCTTGGTGATTTAGTCACCTCATCCGTTGTTTGAAAAACACCTAATACTCTGTAGCCAAAAAGCGCATTGAAGGGAACACCAACACGAATGATTGTTTCACCGCCTATTGTTTCTAAACCGCCTTGACCTAGCCCGGTTACTTTATTGTCTTCAAACAAACTTAAGTTTGCTCCAAGCGTGTAATTGAATTTCCTAACGCTGTTTCTATAATTTACACTAAACTCTGTACCGGCATTTACCATATCAGCAGCATTTTGTGCACCAAGGCTGGATATGCCTATCGTAGCAGGAATAGGGTAGTTGCTATAGAGCAAGTCAGAACTATTACGTTTGAAATAGCCAGCAGTTACCTGTAGTTTATTGCGAAAGAAACCCGCATCAATACCAAGATCTAATTGCTCCACTTTCTCCCACCGTATTCTTGGATTTGCAAGGCCTCCGGTTAAATTAACGGCGGTAACAATTGTATTACCTATGAAGTAATCTCCACTCAAGGAATAATTTTGAGAGTACAGGTTATTGCCAATGTTGTCATTACCGGTTATGCCCCAGCTACCTCTCAATTTCAATTCCGAAATCCATTTTACATTGCGTAAAAATTTCTCTTCACTAATTCTCCATCCTGCAGAAACAGAAGGGAATGTTCCGTATTTATTTTCAGGACCAAATTTGGATGAACCATCTCTTCTTACATTGGCTTCAAAAAGATATTTACCATCTAGAATGTAATTCACTCGTGCAAAAAATGATTGTAGCGTTTCTACGCTAGCTCCGCCAGATACATTTGGATTTAAAACACCACCACCGTTAAATTCCTGAAGATTATTTGTTGGAAATCCTTCCAGGTTTCCCGTAAATCCATCATTTCTATTATAGACCAATGAGTGACCAGCTAATACAGATACATCGTGCCTATCTCTGAATTTTTTTGTGTATCGAAATATATTTTCATTTAGTAACCTATAGTTAAATCTTGTACTGTTTCTTAATGAGTTTACTAAATTTTGAGAAACTATATTACCCACCCAGTCACGCACATCACTGGTAGGTGTAAAGTTGGAGGTGCTGCCAAACAAGGCACTGATACTTCCACTGGTCTCGAAAGACAACCCTTTGAGAATATTTGCTTTTATGCCAAAGCGGTCGGCAATATTAATTTCATCATCGCTATAGTCACCCAATACACCTCTTCTTATTGGATTGGTGATTGGGGGACTGCCATTTACTTTTAAATAAGATCCATCAACAAATCCATATTCACCATTAGAGTAGAATGCAGGCACCAAAGGATGGGAGCGTTGAAATTGGTTGATGATACCTGTTTCACCAAGTATGGCATCGGTGCCACCAGTCGGGCCTTTAAACTTACTCCAATAAGCATTGGTAACATTATTGATCGTAAGCCAGCTTTTAACGTTGGAGTTCAAATTGAAACTCAGGTTAAAGCGATCACTTTTAAACTTGCCTTTCACGATGGCTTCCTGGCTTAGGTAACCCACCGAAACACGGTACGTGGTTTTATCGTTGCCGCCTGAAAATGCCAGGTATTGGCTCTGCATGGGCGCTCTGCGCAAAATTTCATTTGCCCAGTTTGTATTAGCGTACTGGTCAGGACGCGAACCATCACTAATTGCCTGTAGATCGGCAAGAGAATATCTAATATTGGTTGTAGGACCCGTTTGATTAATATCTCGTTCATTAATTAAGGTTGCGTAATCAAGTGCACCTAAATAGGTAGGCACTACGGTTGCTTCCTGGAAGCCCACATAGCTATTGTACACCACACTACCTGCACCACTTACTCCTCTTTTGGTGGTAACAATTATTACCCCATTTGCTCCCCTTGCACCATAGATAGCACTTGCAGAAGCATCTTTTAAAACAGAGATTGATTCAATATCTGCCGGTGACAAATTATTGAATTCGTTTAAGCCAGAGAATTGGATGTTATCAATAACAACCAAAGGAACTGATGACCCAAAAGTGCCCAGGCCTCTGATCAGAACGCTTGATGCATCCGCCCCAGGCAACCCACTGCCCTGGGTAATTTGAACACCTGAAAACTTTCCATACATCAACTGACCTGTATTGGTAACGGGCTGGTTTACGGCATCGCTAAACTTTACCGTTTGCGTAGAGCCGGTTTGATTTACTTTCTTCTGTACACCATAACCCACAACTACCACATCCTGTAGTGCGGAAGAGGTTGGTGTAAGTTTGATGGAAATATTGGATGAGCCATTTAATGGATATGTAGCGGCTTCGTAGCCCACACTGCTAAGCAGCAAGACAGCTTTTGAAGAAGACACGCGCAGATTGAAGGCTCCCTTCTGATCGGTAGTTGTACCGACTTTTGTCTTCTGATCTACTACTGAAACACCTGGCAAAGGCCGGTTGTCGCCTGCATCCACAACGGTACCACTCACCATTTGGGCCTGCGAAAATGCTTGTGGGCTTATAAAAAAGAGCAGGCAGAATAAACCCAGGGAGGACAATGATTTTCTTTTGAGGGCAAGCATCTGAAGAAATTTAATTTTGGTAAAATAGAATAACTAAGGTCGTCACAATACTTGATAGTCAAGGTGTGCAATTACTTCAAAAATGGGGGGCAATTCGTTCAAGGAGTTGGTGCTACTATCCCCAGCTCAATGTTGTACAATTCTTTTTGCCGCCCACTATCAACAACGTAAACGCGCCCATTGTGTATTTGTTCTGCTTGAACCCAAATCTTGTGCGGAGGGAATAGTGAACAAATTTGCTACTAAACGAAAAGAGCTTCCAACGTGGAAGCCCTTTCTATTTGAGGACGGGGGTATTTGAAAAAGAACTGCCTTATTTATTCATTTCGTTGTTCTGTTTGCGATTTTTATCCCTGGCTTTTTTGACACCATAGCCAACGCCTGCAGCAAGCAATAAACTAATTCCTCCATCTATTGGTACATCTGTTGGGTCGTCAGGTGGGGCGATCTGCGCTGATACAATTTGAGGGGCCAGGCAAAGGGTTAGTATGATTAATACCAGGTAGACTATTTTACTTTTCATGGGGATTAGTATTTAATGATTTGCTGATTATATTTTACGTCGCTACCCGACACTTCCAATTGGTAGATACCCGCGTGCATTGCAGCTGGTAAGTTGATGGTTTGCGAAGCGGTACCACCTGTATGTTTTACTGTTTGCACAAGTACCTGTTGGCCCAATTTGTTGGTGATGGTTAGGGCGTATTGCCCTTTGGTTAGGTTGTTCAACTGAACCGTTATTACGTTTCCTTTTACGGGGTTTGGAAACAGCGATAGTGATTCGTTTGCCTTGCCAACATTTACTTTTATTACGGCACTGGTAGTTGCATGCCCGTTTTTACCCACTGAACGAAGGCGGTAATAGTTTGCAGATGCCAGGCGGTTTACATCAACCCAATTGTAAGAGGTTAGGGTGGAGCTGTTGCCTTTTGCCACTACACTTGCTACTGGTTTGAACTGCCTGCCGTCGGCTGATTTCTCTACTTCAAACTTATCCATACCTGACTCAGTAAGAGTATTCCATTCTAGCAGGATGTGGCTTTGCTTATCGGTTGCTTTTATACTGGTAATATTTACCGGCAGTATGGCTGTAGTGCGGAACACAATGCGGAAGCGATCGGCTGCAGAAGATGCAGTATTGGCTGTAACCGTAAAGCCAATTATAGTTGCGTCACTCAATGAAATAGCTGTTTCCGACGCCAGGAAATTATCCAGCAGGTAAGCCTGCATATTGGGCGCATTAAAATTTGAAGGATTGAACTGCCATTCGTACGCTTGTTGTTTCAACCGGGCAATTTGCAGGAAGATGGTATCAGCATTATCGATCAGCGGTCGTTTCTCAATACTCAGCAAACTACCGCTGCGTACGATAGCTATGTCTTCATCCCAGTTGGCTATTTGCAGTGCATCGTTTTCATCTAATGCTGCTGCATAATTGTTGTCATATGCATTCACCACACCATCTGCAAGTATGCGGCCGTTAGCATCATTAAAGTACAACGACGTTCTGAACAACTCCATTGGACCTGTTCGGAATACATCGATGTTGGATGGCGTTGACTTATCGCTTTCTGAAATCGTAAAGGTCAGTGGTCCGGCAGTTGCAGTTGCTTGTACAAAAAAAGCCTGGCCGCTTTGTATGTCCCTGGTTGCATCGCCGGCACTGGTAATGCCCGTAGCATCTACCGTTACAAAAGTACCACGGGTGCCCTGGTTAGGATCCCAGAAAGTATAGGCGTTGGTGAAGTTGGTACTGTTTGCCGCATATAAACTACCCCAGTAAATGGGAGAAGCAAAAGGATTGGTAATGAGATTAAACGCACTGCTTCCCTGCAGGCCGGTAAAGTTTTGAGTACCGGTCAATAAAGTTCCGGTAGTACGCAGGGTTGTATTGCTTGCCGGAAGCGGATTGGCCACTGATGTCATGTCAATACTTCTGTCACCGCGGATGAACAAGAGGTAACCTGTCTTGCCATCTAATGTAGCTACATTGGTATTAGGGGCTGCTACCCATGCCGGTGTAACCGCATTATAGGTAAACAAACTTGATTGGTTGGTAGCTGTTGGATCAAAACCGTTGGCGGCGCCACCTGCTCCGGTAATCTGTGTGCCATTACCAGGTTTGGTATTGGTATTTGAGCCAATTGCCGCATTGGTTTGCCCTTCCTGCCAGTTGGCATTGATGGTAGAAGCAGTAGTAACAGATGGTGCCAACATGCGATAGGCACGATTGTTAGCCCCGGCATTTCCAAACTTGCCAATGCCGGAGATGTAACGCTCCACAGTTACATTTGTGGCATTAGTAAGTGTACCGGCTATAGCTGCAAGCCGCGCCGTACCGGCCGAGGTAGATTTGAATGTAACAGGGCGACTGCCAAAATTAGCGGATGAGCCAGTGCCAATAGTAAAGCTGGATAATGGGCCGAACTTGAGCGTATCCGAAGTTGTTACCAATAGATTACTGCCCCCACTAATAGTCAAAGGATTGAGGACTGTACCGGCACGATTTACTATAAAAATTTGATATGCTGCTGTAAAACTGGTAGGTGCTGTACCTACGCCGCCATTTACATCGGTAGTCCAATTGGATAACAAACTTAAATCTGTATTAGAGGTAATAGGGTAGAATTCCTCACTGGCAATACTGTTGATTTTGATGGGTACTGTAGAGTCACCTGCAGGGTTAGCTGTGGAAATACCGTTCCATGAACCATTGTTGCTTGTATTCGGTTTTGGCGAATTTGACAAAGTGATTGCATTACCCGTTGCGATATCCAAAAAATTGATCGCTTTTACCCCTCCACTCAATGAATTAGGGACGATAGCCGCCCAGCTACCATTTACCCCATCCACAAAACCATAGATGTTAGGATTGGTCCAAAGAGTGGCTTCATTAAGGGCTCCACCGCTATTGTTATTTTCGGTAAAAGTGCAATACAATGGCCTTCCGGTACCGGCGGTATTATCATATATCGTCACCATTTTTTCAGCGCCTACATCAGATGTTCCTAACAAGGCGGTACAACCGGCAGCATTACCGGGTACTGAAGAATAATTCAAAAGCTTTACAGTAGAAGTGGTACGATAGGATTGCGTCAAGGTTGTACTAGCGCCCCCTGCATTCAAATTCAAATACATATAAACATCGCTGCCATTTGACTGCCCTGTACTATTAGTTGGTACACTGGCGAACCAGCCCGTATAGTTACCGCTTGCATCGGTGGTAAACCTCCCGTGTCTTGAGGTAGCGTCCGTTCTCATTTCATCATTATTTAGTTCCGTGGAATTGATGGCCTTAGTGACAGCAAATCCTGTAACGAAACCAAAGGTGCCAGATGCATTATTAATCCTGTACATATTTCCAGGCGCCTGAGTCGCAAGATTGTTGATACTGGACATGCCAGTCATGTAGCGATACGTAGTACTCGCTGTAAGACCTGTCAATTTTAGTCTGCACACAAATGGCATGCGGTGTGCTACGCCTACGCTTGTGCCACCGAAGTAGGCATACTGCGGCAAAATAAGTTCATCACCAACAGGAATCACCGTTTGCGAAAACGCCGCCATCTCAAAAAAGATAAGTGCCAGCGCTAAAGAGAAAATTTTTTTCATACTAAAAACATTTTTATTGACAGAGGGGTTTAGAAAGAATTGTTTTGATCGGTTTATTCAGCCATTACTTTTTGAGTGATTTTCTTATGGTCGTTGTACACCACTAATTCGTAAATCCCTTTGCCCAACATTGCATTTAATTGCAATGCTGTACTAGATGATCCGCCTTGGTGAACAATGCGGCCTCTGTATACTTGCTGGCCAATGCTGTTAATCAACTGCACGTTGTAGGTTCCTTTCTCCTGGTTAGTGAACTGCAGGTTGATAACACTCCCTTTAATGGAGTTTGGATATACTGCAATGTTGCCTTTGCTGTTACCTAACTTAACATTCACCACATGGCTGAATTGATAGCTATTGTTTTTATTTATACCCTTAATGCGGTAAAAATTATTACCATTGTTTGGCGTGGGATCGTACCAGTTGTATGACTTACTGTTGTTGGCGATTACCGTCCCGGTCCTCTCAAATGAAGTACCGTTAATGGATTTTTCTACTTCATATTTCACCACATCCACCTCTGCAGCTACATTCCATTCTATTTGGATGCCTGTATTTTTTTGGTATGCTTTTATGCCGGTATAGTTGACCGGCAATGTCGTGGATGAACGATAGACGATCATGAAACGATTGTCTGCTGCACTTGCTGCATTGGCAGTGATACTGAAATTGTACAAAGTATTTGCACTAAGACTTACCGCAGTGGTTGTATTTAAATAGCTGTCTAATAAGAATGCCTCTAAGTTGGCAGAGGTGCTAAAATTCGAAGGATTAATATCGAGACGATAATTCTTAATACCCGTATTCCACAACTTTAGGAAGATGGTATCGGCCGCATCGATTAGTGGACGTTGCTCAACAGAAAGATTGATATTGTCGCGTGCAATGGCCAGGTTTTCGCTGAAGTTGTTCAACTTAGGCGCATCGCCTGCTGTAACACCAACCGAGTAATTGTTGTTGTATTGAGCCCGTACGCCATCGTATAAAATGCCATTGGCACTGCCATCCATTACACGCAGGTCTATCGACATCTCTTCCGTGCCTACACCCGTGCGGTACACATTAATGGCCGGCAACAATGCAGTCTTCATTGCCTCCGTAAAATTGACCTGGCTGTTGGCAGGAATAAAGAATGCCTGCCCGCCGCGTATATACCGCATGGTATTATCGCTGCCCGTTGTTGGGGTAGAAGTATATACTCCAGGGCCGGTCCGTTGAATGGTTCGATAACCACCTGCACCGGCTATGTTTGCATCCCATAAATAATAGGTACCGAAGGCATTCGAGGCAAAAATGCTTTCATAGTCCACAGGTGAAGCATAAGGATTTGGTATCAATGAGAAACTGGCACCCATAACGCCCGTGGTAATATTTCCCTGGCGCAGCGCACCTGTTTGGCGAAGGGTAGTATTACTGCTAACGCCGGCAGTATTTATATTCAATGTTCTGTCTCCTCTAACAAAAAGGTAATAAGCTCCACCATTGTCAGTTATCCTGGTAACATTGGTATTGGTTGGCGCTAATAAGGAAGTTCCATTCCAATACAAGATGGAAGATCCACCAACTGTACTGGTTACACCGTCAAAACCATTGGTACCTGAACCACCGGCCTGCGTAATATGCGTACCTGTTGCAGTAGCTGCACCGCCTTCCTGCCATGAGGCATTGATGGTTGGTGCGCCTGTGGGAGAAACAGTCGCGCCCAGCAATCTCCATGCGCGTCGGCCACCTGCGGGGATATATCGTTCGATTGTTACGTTTCCGGCACCGGTCAATGATCCGGCTATCGCAGCAAGGCGGGCTGTACCCGCAGCAGTAGATTTAAAAGTGACTGAACGATTGGCTAAATCCGCAGTGGAACTTGCGCCAATGGTAAAGCTGGACGAAGGACCAAATACAAGACCACTGGTAGTACTTACCGTAAAATAGCTACCGCCGCTTATGGTTAAAGCATTCAGTACCGTGCCCCCCTGGTTTACATTGAAGACCTGGTTGGCTGAGGTAAAGTTCGCCGGAGCAGTTCCCGCTCCGCCATTTATGTCGCTGGTCCAGTTAGATATCAAACTCAAATCAGTATTGGAAGTAATAGGGTAGAATACCGGAACAGCAATACTGTTGATTCTGATGGGAGCTGTGGAGTCACCTGCTGGGTTGGCTGTATTCACTCCATACCACCTGCCATCTTCACTTGTGTTTGGCCTTGGTGCATTTGATAACGTGATGACACTGGCATCTGCAATGTTTAAGAAATTGATGGCCTTTACACCATCAATAAGCGAATTGGGAACGATGGCAGCCCAACTGCCACTTACTCCATCCACTACCGGGTAGATTGCTGGATTGTTCCAAAGGCTTCCCTCTGTAAGGGCACCGGCGGGTGTGGCACCGGGGTTATTATTACTTTCTGTAAAGGTGCAATACAATGGTCTACCTGCACTGGCCGTATTGTTATAGATCGTCACCATTTTTTCGCCACCCACATCAGAGGTTCCCAATAGCGGCGTACAACCGGTTGCATCGTTTGTGTAATCTAACAGCGTTATGGTAGATGTAGTGCGATAGGATGTTGTAAAAGAGGTACCTCCAGCTGCGCTTGTTTGTACATAAAAGTATGCATTGCTATTCTTAGCCTGCCCGGTACCACCAGTTGGCACAGCGGAAAACCAGCCTGTATAGTTGCCACTCGCATCGGCAGTGAAGCTGCCGTAGTATGAGTTCGTGAAAGCGGTATACATCATGTCGTTTTGCAGTGGTCCGCTACCGCCGATGGCTTTATTGACGGTAAACCCTGTAATGAATCCGTAAGTATTAGAAGTATTATTAATCCTGTACATCTGGCCCGGCGCCTGGTTGCCTGCACCAAAGGTGAGATTAGGATTGCTGGACAAACCCGTCATATAGCGATAGTTGCCATTGGGAGTAAGTCCTGTTAATTTTAAGCGGCACGCAAAGGGAACGCGGTGCGCATTTGATACTCCACCATAGTAGGCGTATTGAGGCAAAATGAGTTCATCACTCACCGGAATTCCTCCTATTTCACTTTGGTCCCAATTTCTGCCAAGTGCTAACTGGTTTGACACCTGGTTTTTATATGCAGTTCCGATAGCCGTTAAATTACCCCCACCATCCACCGGCGGTAATGCTGGAGGGAAAAAATAGGCATAGCGTTCTACAAAGGGTTGTGATTCTAACCAGGGCACTGCCAGTGCAATAAAGGCTTCATGAGTGGCCGATGTTGTATTTCTATTGGCATTAAATTCTGTTATCCAAATTGGCTTATTATAAATCGCATAAATATTATTGATGTAGTTTTTAAACCTTGTAAATACTCCATTTGGATCGGGTGCAGTATTTAATGTACTTAAATAACTTCCCCAATCGTACCAATGCACCGCCATAAAGTCAACCTTCACATTAGCCCTGTTTGCCGAATCCATAAAGTTGGTTAGCCAAACCGTAGCCTGGCCTTCCGTAGGGGCAGGCGACCCCAACCTATACCCGGTAGCTGTCAAATTTTTATGGAGGGTTACCGCTTCGCCAAACGGAATGTTTGATTGATCAACATTATCAGGTTCATTAAAAGATAAGAGGTGCGTTATATCAGGCTTAGCAATATAATTATTGACATTGGTGGAATTGGCTCCACTTCTGCCCCAGGCCATCAGTGCATATTCCCTGTTTACGGTCCCTACGTCCGAGGCTCCCCAATCATAAAACCAGGAAACATTTAAGGGATCGATCCAAGCGTTATTGGTATTTCCAACGCCTTTCTTTTTTGTATTTCGCAGCGGAAGTACCCGGATAAATGAAACTTTATCATTGAGCAAGCTGGTCAAATTCACCGTTACAGTACTTGTCGCCGCAACGAATGTATACGCCGATCCGGTACCGTCTTCGTTTTCAGCCAGTGTTGCCATAAACCCCTGCTGAAGCTGGATGGATGAAATCAGGTTATTTAAACTTTGAGGTATGGAAGCCCCCACATAGATTGTGTTCTGTACACACGTCCCGGAAATGCCAGCCTGGTTAAGATCAGGAAAAATGGTAAGCTGGCCGTAGGCGAGCTGCCCGCTAAACAGCAACACTCCCAGGCAAATATACCGGGTGAAATTTTTAGTAAGGCGTGAGATGGTCATGGCGTAGTTTAAATTGCAGACCATAGCGTTTAGATGCAATTAACCCCTCATCAAATTCTATGGTCTGCATGGTTTTATCGTAAAACTTTTATGGTCATCCTTTCATTAGCGGAAATAAAACTTACAACACCTGGTTGCTGGCTAATTTGCTGAACCGGGATTTTAATAACATTTTCGCCGGCTAGGAGGGAAGCATTTTGGTTGTAAAGAATTCTTCCGGTTAAATCAGTAAAGAGGATGCTACCTTTTACTGCTTCATTTAGAGTAACTGAAACAACTAACTCGTTTCTAGAGGAAGAAATGATCTGTAGTTGCCTGGGCGCGGCGCCAAATTTTAAAGCAACAGTTTTGAAAGTGGTGGTATTTCCATCCAAATCCACTTGCCTCAGCTGGTAATAATTGATGCCAGCAAAAGGTTTTCGATCCGCATAATTGTAAAAACTATTTACCTGGGAACTTACTTTACCTGCAATGGTTGCAATGGTTACAAACTGGCCATCCTTTCCTGCTCTTCTTAATTCGAAATGCTTATTGTTGGTTTCCTGCGCAGTGCTCCATGATAGCTGAATACCATCGCTGGTTACTTTACCTTCAAAGCTTAGCAACTTAATAGGTAAGCTAGGCGTGAAAATACTATTAATTTTGATCGGCAACGTTGAGTCGCCGGCCGGGTTGGCTGTAGCAACTCCGTTCCAAACTCCATCGGAACTTGTATTAGGGGTTGGTGAATTGGATAAGGTAATGGGAGTACCGGTCGCTACGTCTAAAAAATTGATCGCCTTTACTCCTCCACTTAGTGAATTAGGGACGATAGCTGCCCAACTACCACTCACGCCATCTACAAAACCATATATCTGTGGATTGGTCCAAATGGTAGCTTCGTTTAATGCACCGATGCTATTATTATTTTCGGTAAAAGTGCAATACAATGGTCTGCCCGTACTGGCTACATTATCATAGATCGTTACCATCCGCTCACCACCTACATCCGACGTTCCTAACAGAGGAGTACAACCGGCAGCATTTCCTGCCACCGATGAATAATTAAGAAGCTTGACAGTAGAAGTGGTGCGGTAAGACTGAGCCAATGTTAAACCAGCGCCACCATCGTTTAAGTTTAGATAGAAAAACACATCGCTGCCATTTACCTGTTGCGTTGTATTGCCAATAAGTGCACAAGCGAACCAGCCTGTATAGTTGCCAGAAGCGTCGGTGGCAAATCTTCCGTGCCTAGAGGTGTTGTCGGTTCTCAATTCATCGTTATTTATTTCCGAGGAATTGATAGCCTTAGTGACTGCAAAACCTGTGATAAACCCAGCAGTGTTTGAACCGTTATTAATCCTGTACATATTACCGGGGGCCTGCGCAGTGGTCAGGTTGTTGGTGCTAGACATCCCCGTCATATAGCGGTAGGTAGCACTGGGAAGAAGACCTGTTAATTTCAACCTGCACACAAAAGGTATTCGGTTGGCTACACCCGGGCCGATACCACCGAAGTAGGCATACTGCGGCAGGATAAGTTCATCACCTACCGGGATAAGTGTTTGTGAAAATGTTGCATACCCAAAGCAAACCAGTGCAAGCATTAAGGAGTAAAGTTTTTTCATAACAAGGCTTTTTATTGAGGAGTAATATGAAGGCTAATGATATTAGGGAGCGTAGATTTCAGCATGCCAGCATCCTCTACATAGAATTTTGTTGATTACAATGTTTGGAAAAAGGTGGGTGAAGCAAACAGATAATATCTCTCTTCGGGGGTAAATAGACTAGCATAGCAATAGTTTTGTATGGAGATTTATATGCTGGGAATATGCCCATTAAAAAACCTCACAACAAACGTAAACAACTACACATTTGGGGCAGGGGTGTGTTTGAAGCAAATAAGGGGTGCAAATCAGTCAATCTATGCTACTTTACAAAAGCAGATTTGATCTGTTCAATTGATACACCGAGTATCTTTTTAGTTAGAACATTTAGTTGTTCTTCCGGTCCCACAAAATGGTACATCCGCTGTATATGGTTGATGGATTCGCCGGGTGCAAGAAAAGCAGCGGGTGAAGAACTTTCAAGTTCATAGAATGGCCCGATCTGTCCACCAGTTTCGAGCGGCCCATCATTGTAAGCGTTTATGACATCTCCCTTAAATGGTTCCTTCTGAATTTCCCATTGCTGGTTGACGTATTCCTTTTCTTCGTTAGGTAAGGATAATTGCACGATCGTTAATGTTTTATTCCTGGCATCATAGCTTCCTGCAAATGCAGTGGATCTTTTATAAGCCAGGCCAAGCTTACTACGGTGTCTTCCATCTACTTTAAAATACATGATACCATCTTCCATTTTAATCCTGTCAGCAGGAATTTCGCCAAAGTAGTTCGTGGTTGCAATCGGTCCAGGTATATTTTTATCACCTTCTCGATAGGGAATAACAGCAGCGCCTTTTTCGATAGGATTCAACATACTTAATATCCAGATTGAAAGCGTACCAGACTCTTTTGTCCACGGTAATTTGCCTGTATTGATGAGCGTATTATTGGTTTCGAAACCTACCCACTTTACTTCCTTACCTGGTTCCACACCCAGGTAAGCTGTTAATTCGATTGAGGAGAGAAGCTTGATATCGCGTTTTATCTGCAGATCAAATTCAGAACCTGAATAATTCTGAAGTTTCATGCTCTTTTGCAAGGAGACCATTTCATTGGTAGCGGTCATTTTTTCCCAGGGCTCGGTATCCAAACCGGCCGGGGTTCGCCAGTTATCGAAAATCATTTTTGAACCTGGCTTAAAAAATATAGAATACTGTCCGCCTTCAGGCCCCAGCCACATGCGGTCTTCACCACCATACGCGTTGATATGGGGAGCGATAGAATCAACACTTAAAGCGGCGTAATTAATCCAACCAAAGCTCTTTCCTTTTAATCCGGTGGCTGTACTTGTAAAAACCTTACCCTGGTATTTTGGTGAAATAATTATCTGCGCATCACCATTAGCCAAAACAATAATGCTGTCTTTCTTTTTCAGAAACTCAAGGTCATAGCCAAAGGTTTCTTTTTCAAATTGAAGCGCTCCTTCACTGCTGTTTGCATTTTCATTTGAAGTGCAGGCAAGTAAACTGCACAAGCCAAGACATACCACCACTTGAATCTGTTTCATAAGCATTTGGATGACAATCTTCCTATTAAATTTTGAAGGTATATTGTTGTTTTGCACTTAGTTCCATTTCTTTCGTTTTTACAGAACCGATACCCGTAAGCACAAATTTTGAAATTGCGATCTTTACAAATAGTACATTGAGGATAGCCGCGTTCCCTTTCACTTCGAATCTTCCCCAGGCGTAGCCATTACTCCAGATTTTAATGCTTCCTTCTTGATGTTTTTTGAATACCTGATTTTTCTTTGTCGTTTTCAATTGCGCCAATGTCAGGAACACCTATTACTGGGTTGCCCATCATGTCATTTTTTAATTGTAATCCTTGAATCAGGCCTTTCGTGTCACCGGGAATTTTTTGAATACCGATTCCCTTGTTTCTTACCAGCGTATCGTTCATTATTTTATAATCACCGGCTGTCAATCCACCTTTATTTCTGAATAACGGGTCACCTGTCAATAGTAATTTGTCTTTCAGAAACTGTTGTGGCCACGTATCTTTTCTTAAAAAAAGATTGTTGGTGAAAACCACATTATTTATGTTGTAGGTGGCCTCTTCATTTTTTTTCTGATCACCTGTTACTATGATTGCATCCTTCTCGAAATAGAAAATGTTGTTAGCAACCAGGATGCCGTTAGCACTATTACTAATTGAAATTTTCGGTGTTATCGTTGAGTCAACATAGATTGTGTTATTGTAGAAATAACTATTGAATGGACCAACTGGCGGTTGCTTATCTCCCTGGAAGCCACTAAGCCAAAACACTTTCCCTTCCTGGAATGCTCCATCTTTTCCTTTAATCCGATATCCATCATTCACACTGATATTGTAGCGATAGGCACAGTTGAAATTGTTGCCCAGTATCTCGCAAAAGCCGCCTGCATTGTTTGCACTAAAGTTGTATTGAACAATTACATCACTACAGTTATAGTCTATATGAATACCTGCGGAATCGCCGGGGCCATTGGCATTCTCGAAGCGATTGTGTTCAATTAAAATATTACTGCATCCCCATGTCCACAAGCCACTACCTCTTGCCCAGTTTCTACTATCATCTTTCGAACCGGAATGATCTATTTTGTTGTGATGAATATGCCCATCCTGCACCCCTGACAACTGAATACCCGGTCCGCCGGTATGATGAACCTTGCAATTGGCAACCACAACATTTTGCATACCTCCTCTGGTTGATGTAAACTTCAAACCAGTATGACTTACATTGTAAATTTCTGTTTGGGAAACGTTGATGTTAGTAAGTTTTCCACCAGTTGTATTATTTATAAACCGGACTCCCCAACCATAGCTTTGTGTTCCGTTGGCAGTTTTTACTTCTTCGGCATTGCGTATAAAACCTTTTGGATTAAAGTATACATCATGTATTACGAGGTTATTCAAATCAATATTGCTGTTCCATTCATTTTGTGTTTGCTCTATCAATATGCCACATCGCATAAGGCTTTTTGAAGGCGGGTTATTGTTTGGATAAGGAACTGCGCCGGTAATTTCTAATCCCTCAATTTTTACGTGAGAGGAATTCTTTAGCCAGATGGTATTCAAATCTATCCCTGCATCTAAAATTGGTTTAGCTATGTTTCTATTATACAGATAGCTGCTAATTACCACCGGGTGCCCGGCATTGCCCTTGACATTTTCCAGCGTTAGCATGCCTGAAAACGATTGACCCGAAGCAAACAAAATAGAATCGCCTGGTTTTAAAATCGTGGTTGCTAACGGAGAGCTTGTTTTCCACGGTGCTTTTAAATTCGAGCCCTTGTTTCCATCATTTCCATTTTTAGAGTTGATATAATAATTGGTAGCTATGGCCTGTTGCTGCTGCAACATTAATAACAATATCACCAGTACAAATACCTTAAGAAACCTGGCGCTATGCTTGTTTTTGTTCATGATGATACAGTTGAAGTGTCAAGGTAAATGTTGGAAGTGCTCAATAGGCATTTGATGACAAGCTTCCTATTTAATTTTGAAGGTATATTGTTGTTTTGCACTTAGTTCTATTTCTTTCGTTTTTACAGAACCGATACCTGTAAGCACAAATTTTGAGATTGCTATTTTCCCAAACATTACATTGAGGATAGCATTGTTCCCTTTTACTTTGCATGTTCCCCAAGCGTAGCCATTACTCCAGAAGTAGGTGCCCGGGTTAGAAGTAAACGTGATTGTTTTTTCAACACCATTGTAATTAAAACGGCTGAAAGCTAATGTTGCTGACCAGCTTGCCATGGCCCTTGCATAGTGATGCCCACATTCCGGTTCATCAAACGGGTTACGTTTTTCACCATCAAAGCGATCCCGGATACTGGTGATTACTTTCAGGCCTGCCTCTGTCTGATTTTCATACAGCATTCCTACTGCTGCTGCATATTCAAACCCCGACATGGACTCAGCAAAATAAGGGAAGGGTACTTTCAACCTGCCTTTGGGCCAGCTGGCCATTATTAAACCAGCTTCCTTATCCATCACATAAGACCTCATGTTATTAAACGTGTTTTCAAAACTGTTGATGAAATTGTTTTGCATCACCGTTTTTAAAGTGGTTTGAATGTTTTCTTTTTTTGCTAAATATCCCAGGCCACATGTATGCGCAATGTATTGTCCCACCAACTGATCTACCAAACAACCCGACCCTAATTGATATTTGGGTACTTGTACAGTTGCATCATTCATGTTTAAAAACTCAGCTGTTTTAGGGTCGGTAATTTTATGCTCATAATACTGACCGTTGAATAAATTTTGATCGACCCATGCACTGCCTTTCTGAAATATCCCGTCGCATTTATTTGAAAAATCTTTATCATTCATGGCCAATGCCATAACGGAGCAAGCTTTTAATGCGCCGAAATACCAGAACTGCATTTGTGGGTTCGGACCAAAATAATCTACATCCATTGTATTATGCTGCTTCCCTTCCTGAACGCCATCTTCATTGGCATCCCAGCCACCATCTACCCACGCATAAGACATCGCTAATTTTACTTTAGGCCAATGTTTTTTTAAAAATTCCTCATCGCCTGAATGCATCCAATCTCTGAAGAAACGCATGATTGTTCCCATTTGTCCATCTGCCGCTGCAGTATGATCAATGCTTCTATTCAATTCCAAAGGAAGGGACACCCGATTCAACATTTTGCCATTGTCCTTTGTGCCATAGTTGAACTCAACATCTCTCATGGTTTTTGACAAGTCGCCAAATAGAAATGATGTAGCAGTTTCGTAGCTCCAAACATGGGTACAACTTCCATAGCAAGAGCCAAACGCATCCATTACTCCTTCCCAACCCAACATGTGCCCGGAAGGAATTCGAAACACTGTTTGAGAACGCAACGTGGATAGATTGAACAACGCTGCTTCTTTTACAACGCTGGGTATAGACGCACTCAAAAATCCGTTTACAAAATCAAGACTCTGTTGTTCATATAGTGGCATGCTTGCATATTCCCTTTCAATTACCTGCCATGCGTCGGCATACTTTGTAGTATAGTAATTGCCAATTATTTTGCCTTTATAGTTAGGGTTGAATGCCCCGTTCCAGTCTACACGATTGGGAAAATGCCAGGTGATATAAAAAGTAAACGTTTGTGTTGAACGGGCGGGTATCATCTTTTTTACAGCCAATGAAGCCATTGGATTATTGTCTGCCAACTTGTTCTTATCTGTCAAAAGCCCATCTGCACTAAAGTCGTCCCAAAAGTCGAGTGTTGCGTTTTCCCAATCATTTTTAGTAGAGGATCTCCTGTAAGTGACCATGCCATTCCCCGGCGTTGTAAGAGCGATAGTTCCCCAGGCAGGATCGATTTTATCGACGCTGTCGCTGGTCATATAAATACCTTTAACAACCTCATTTTCTTTATAGGTATTTATATTTTTTTTAGCGCCGACCGGTATAAAATCTCCTTTCCAATTTCGGGTATAATTACTGCCATCCTGCCCAATGAAATTTCGAATGCTGCCGCATACAGCCACTTCCATTGGATCGTTGGTATTATTAGTAACCTCGTATTTAAGTACAACAATAGGGATACCACTTGCATCTGCATCGCCGGGTATGAATGGATTAAATCCTTTGATTTTTACGGTAACGGGTAAGAATTCATCTTTTAAATTCACTTGTCCAAAAGGATACGCTGCATCAAAAGATGCCGAAGAAAAACGAGGCATTCCATGATGATTAACCGGACGGCCTTCATAGTGCTGGTACTCACTTGCATGCAGCGGGCCAATCAATGCTTTAGTCATGGGTTTTTTGCCTTCAGGCTTTACATAAATAGCAAAGAAGGGAGCATTGTTGCCGGTAGTTTCTGTATTATAATTAAAACCCGGCCTGTTCATAGTTTGCCAATCCCGTAACTCTCCTCGTCCGCCTAATGAAACAGTACCTGTGCCAATACCGCCAATAGGCAAGGCAATGTTTAATAGATGTTGCTGGTCGTAATGTTTTAATACCGGCCATGATTTTTCATTTTGCTGGGCGATACAATTCGAAGTAATAAAAATGAAAGCTGCAATGGCTATGGTTTTTATCATTATACAGTTTATCTATTTGGTTCTCTGAGCTAAGGTTTGTTTTTAAAAACCCTTATGTAGTCGATATACGCTTTGTCTGTATTGCCGCTTTGAATTAATTTGTTTTGCCGAATATCTCCATCCACCCAATTATTTTCTCCAAAACAACTTCCTGAGAAATATATAAAATGGGCGGCGTGTGGAATGAGTTTTGGGTCCGTCATGGTGGCTACTACTTTGCCGTCAAAATAGAATTTTAGAAAAGTTGGAGCCCATTCAAAGCCATAAGTATGGTATTCCACTTCATGCATGTTGGGCGCTTGCACCAGCCTGCCGTTCGATTTATGGGCGGGCTTTGCATACCCATCCCAATGCAATCCCAGTGAAAATGCATGGGCCTTTGTTGCTTCTACAATATCAATTTCAGCACCATCGTTTGCGGTACCATCTGCTGGTGTTAGGTTTCGCATGCCATCGCCTTCGGGCATCATCCAAAAGGCTGTTTGATGGCCATTGGGTTTTACCACGTGCATCCGGCATTCCAGGAAACCATAAGTTGGTGCATATTTATTTTTAGAATTAAATCGACCCGCATTGTAGGCCGTATCACTAATATTTGATTTACGATAGTAGATATAGATATTGCCATTTTTTTCTTCTACCTGGTTACTATCGGCATACAGCGTTATATCAATTCTTTTTCTCACGGTTTCCTCTACATTCCATTTTACCCTATCAATGGTATTGTCATTAAATTCATCGGAGAAATTTAGTTTCCATTTTTGCTTAGTTATCTTTTTAGAAACAGAATCAGGAAGAATGAAAGGAACAGCCCGTTTTGGTGTAGCGGCATCAACAAATTTTTTCGCACCCTTTTGTGCAGCTCCGTAAAAAGGATGGAGAATAATTGAAACAATAATTATTATAAACAGCAAGCAATTTTTCATTTCGTTTTTTTAAAGGACTGCTTACCAATTGTCTGTTCTAAAAGACGATGCAGGTAATCCATGTGTATTGAACAGCGAACCTTCTACCCAGTTTTTAAATGCATACCTGACACTCACGGGGCTTTTAACGCTCTCACTCCAAACAGTGATACAATTCCGCCTGTCCCTGGTGAAGATTGCACGTGCAGGATAGAAGACGCTGTCTTGCCCGGCAATTTCAAATTCAGATAAAGGTTTACCGAAAGTTGTCATTCCCAATTCAGCATAGTCAAATGATACAATCAGGCTGTCTCCTTTGGTCTTTTCCATATTCTTATAAACCGGTCCGCTAAAGGCGATGCCCTTATAGTTGTAATCTTTTGCCAGCGCCCAGTAAGCCAGCCTGTTTCCTACTAATTCCTTTTGTGACGGATGAATATTCACTTGTTCACCTATATCCAATGTAACGGCCATGCCTGTTTTTTCAACAGATTGCATGGTTTTCAATTGTGCCTCTCGTACCAACGCACTTGTAAGATTTATGTTTGTACTATGCGGGGCTAGCTGAACAAAATAGAATGGGAATGCACCTTGTTGCCATTGCTTTCTCCATGATTCAATCATTGCAGAAAAAAGCGATTGATATTCTTTAGGATTTCTCCTGTTACTTTCTCCCTGGTACCAAATCGCGCCTTTAATGGTATAGCCTATGTAGGCATGCAACATGGTATTGTACATGATCGTGTGTGTAACATTAGCCTGGTTGTAAACAATTTTTTCCGGGATGATTACTTTAGTATAGGAAGCCAACGTTGTACTATCCATCCAGCTCTCCACACTGGAGGCACCCCATGCAGTTACAATTAAGCCAATGGGCACACCTGTAACCGAATGTAATTTTTTTGCAAAATAGTAAGCGGTAGCGCTAAAGCTTCCCGTTGTGGCTGGCGAAGCAAATCTCCAGTTTCCTTTAATGTTATCTGCCGGTGTCCTGGTGACGAGGCGCGTTGAAGTATACACCCTGATATTGGAATTGGTGGAATTTAAAATGGTTTCATTGCTACCAATGATTGGTTGGTTTGCGTATCCGTTTACCGGCATCTCCATATTTGATTGTCCCGAGCATAACCACACTTCGCCCATTAATACATTATTCAATGTGATGGTTTGGCTGCCTTTAATGGTAAGTGTGTATGGTCCACCTGCTGCAGGTGTCGCCAGTTTAAGTCGCCATTTTCCATTTGCGTCAGTTGTTGCTTTGCTACTCTTGCCCCAACTACCCTTTACTGTAACCTGCGTATTTGGTTTATCAGTACCCCAAATGGCAGCGTCTGTTTGTTGTTGCAGTACCATGCTATCGCTAAAGAATGAAGGCATTTGTGTTTGTGAATGGGCAACATTTGCAAACACAACACTGAGCATGAACGAGAATAGGAACTTTATCATTTGAGTTTTTTTAATACTGAATTACGAATTAATTTTTTACAGTTGAAAGACGATGAATTCCACCAAACTTTAGCAGGAGCCAACCAATTGGGTGTAAGAAAGCCATAATCAAAAACCATTGACCATACCCATTTCCCTGCACCATATTTAGTATTGGATCGAGGATCGTATGAAGGCCACGATCTAAAAAGTCAGCCGCCTTGGTTGATGGCCCGGTAACCATGGAAGCTACAATCATGTTCATTACTATTCCACCAATTGTACTTCCGGCTGCCACTACACTAAATACAGTTCCCAATGAATGTTTCGGTACAATATCCACCACCAATGAACTGATATTAATGAGCCATGCCAAGGATGCCAACACCGTACAAACTGTAAACATCAAAGAAAAATTTAAACCTGTAGCGGATGCAATGAATGGTGACAAAGGCATCAGCGCTGCACAGCCTAACATTACCCACATGCGACTAGCTACGGGTGTTGCTCCTTTTTTAATAATCCGCCCGGATAGCCACCCGCCCAATAAACTACCAACACCTGCGGCAGCATATATAATCCATGTAATTTTTAATTGTTCCTGTGAAAGATTTCTATCGGAACTTAAATATTTAGGAAACCAAAATTGATAGAAATACCAAACAGGATCGGTGATTAATCGTCCAACCAATAATAGCCACGTGCCCCGAAATAATAATACTTGTTTCCACGACCAGGCGTTTTTATTTTCTGAACCGGAAGCATCTTCTTTGGTCGATGCTGTGGTAAGCATGTTTAATTCCGCAGTTGTAATGAGCTTACTTTTTTCCGGACGGCGATAAATCATAATCCATGGAATGAGCCATAGCAAACCAACTATACCGGTTAAAATAAATGCCAATCGCCAACCTGTTCCTTGTCCTAACCAATTGGCCACCGCGGGCATTGTTTCTGTATAAGTATGCGTTGCCAGTGGAATTACAATATACGGGGCAAGGGTTGCACCAATAGTAGCGCCCATTGTATAAATGCCTATTGCCAATGCCCGTTCCTTGGCGGGAAACCATTCTGAAACAGCCTTTGAGGCTGCAGGCCAAATACCTGCTTCGCCTAATCCTAAAGCAAACCTGTACACACCTAACGACGTTACACCCCTCGCCGCTGCTGTAAGCATGTTCGCAATTGACCACCATGCTACAAACAAAAATAAACTTGCACGTGTACCAATTTTATCAGCAATGCGACCAGAGATAAGATAGGCGACCGTATAGGCAATCAAAAATATATTAATGATGTTAGCGTATTGCTGGTCATCCATTTCCAAATCTTCCTGTATTGTTGGTGCCAGTGCAGATAAAGTCTGCCTGTCTATGTAGTTTAAAACAGCAGCTACAAACAACAATACAATAATCCACCAACGCATTCCTTTTATTTTCATTTAGTCCAGTTTATCGTGCTACCATTTATTAAATCAAATGCCAGGTAAATAATAAGCTCCACAATGTGCTTTCAATTATTTTTTGAAAGTGTTTACATTCCATTTATCAATCCAGTTAATGGAAAATTTATTTTGATTTATTGCTATGGGCAACCATATATATCGGCCTTCTATAGGCATATCAGGTTTCCAGATATCAAACATGGCTACATAAGCATCATTTAAACCATTCACTTTAAAAATGAAAGAAGACTGCGCACCAAATGTTTTGTCACTTCCCATATTATCAACTGAATTTGTTCCAATGCAAGGATTACCATGGGCAGCCCATGGACCATTTATGTTTTTACTGGTATAATACCTGGCGGTATTCGGTTTCCATCCGCTGGAACCCGAACCTAATAAATGAAACACACCGGCTACTTTTATTATTGCCGGTGCCTCGGTATGCATTTCAATTCCTTTAGATACTGTGTAGCTAGTTGTGGGCAAGAGAAAATCGTCCCTCATTTTACTCATTACAAAAGCCTTGTCTGGCTTTCTTACTGCTAAATGATACAGTGCTCCATCGTCATCAATAAACATGGAAAAATCACCGGAACCTTTAGCGGAACCTGCCGCTAAAAATTTATGACTATACGTAAAAGGACCTGCAGGGCTTTCAGAAACAGCAACACCTACATAAGCAATTTCATACCCACTGCCTTTTGGATAATATTTGAAGTAAGCAATAAACTTCCGGGTTGTTTTATTATAAACAACTTTGGGTCTTTCTACCAGGCATCCATACGCAAGGTCACTGCTGGCATTCGTATAATCAACACTTAACACTAGCCCGGCATCTGTCCAGTTGATCAAATCGGTGGAGGTATAACAATGAATTCCTCCATCTGCCAAATCAGCTTCTGACTTGCCGTCAATTTTATGCTCACCATACCAATAATAAATACCATTGTGGAATAATAAGCCACCGCCATGCGCATTAATGGGTTTGCCTTTATTGTCAAGCCATTCTTTTGCAGGAAATATAAATGATTGTTCTGTTTTAGTTTGCCCTTCAGTTTTAAAAGTGTTAGATAGCATGAAGATCAACAGTAATGAAAACACACGTTGAGCAAGTATTATTATTTTATGTAGAACCATAATTATTCTTGTATATTTTTTATCGGTGTAAATGATTTATATAGTTTGCCTTGCTTTATAAGGTAGAATCGTAAATAACAAATCCCTCTTTACTTTCTACCAGTATTCTTAATTTAGGTGATAGCTTGTTGACTTTAATTTCAATTGTTTTACCTGGCTCAATAACAGGCAATTGATGCGATGAAATGATTTTATTCAATACAATAATTTTTAAAACATGGTTAGAAAGTGTATATGATGGAAAATCACTGACCCCGGTAATTGATACTTTATCTTTTGAAGCAGAAACCACTATGGGTGACAATTTTGTCTGAAAGGCTTTATACAAATCTTTAGGCTTTCTATTCTCGTCTACAATACCCCAAGGCCGATATCCATTTTTATTGGTACTGGTATAGCGACTCAGGTAGTCATTAAATGTCCAATAGGCAAACCCTACTGCGTATGGATGCTTTTTTACCACATCAATAACGCCCTGCAAATGACTAATTCTTTCAACTTCACTTTTTACCTGGTCCGATCTAACGCCTGCTTCACTTATAAAAATGGGTTTGTCGGGGAATCGGTTATGGATGTTCTCTAAATTTTTCGTCAGACCTTCTGCATTGCTGTAGTTATTGAAATTCAGGAAATCGCAATAGCGAAAAGAATTATGAGCCAGGTTTAAATTACCTGTGCTTGCGGCTGTACCTATGGCAACAAACGTCATCAATCGTGTTGTATCTAACTCACGAAACTTTTCCATTTGATACCTGGTCCATTCATCTCCTTCAGGTGTCCAACTTGGATACTCGTTGCCTGTACTGTATGCTATAATGGAAGGGCTGTTCCAAAAGCTCTCCACCAACTCCTTCATTTGTGATTCAAATGCATCTTTAATTCGCTGGCTGCTCATTTGAACCGGAGACAGTTGCCAGTTGGTAATTTCAGCCACTATTAAATAGCCATGTTCATCAGCCCATTTATAAAAATGCCTGCTGAGTGGCGTATGGCTAATGCGTGAAAATATCATGTGCCCGTTACGCATCAGCGACATATCCAGCTTTGGTAAAGTATCAGGGTCTGTTGCACCATACAAGGGATGATCAGATGGCCTGTTAGCGCCGGCAACTCTTATTGGTTTCCCGTTTAACAGCAATTGAGTGCCTTTGACTGTGAATGATCTTATTCCGAAATAAGTAGCATATTCATTCACCGTGTTTCCCTCATGAATTATAGAAGATTCCACATCATACAAATGGGGATTATCAAAGTCCCACAATAACAGTTCCTCTTTGGTTAGCGTTAAATTATATTCGACCAGTTGCTTACTATAGGCTTTTATAAAAGTCTCTTTACGATGATCATTTGGAATAAGCTTTCCCGTAGTTCTATTGGTGACGGCATATTTTAAACTAACCGTTTTGTCTCCATTGAATTTGTTCTGAATCCATGTGTATATTTTTACATTCGCCTTACCAGTATTCAAATCAGGGGTAGATTCTATTTTTTGATTTTCGATGTAAAGCTTGTTGGTGATTAATAAACTAACATCTCTTGTAATGCCTCCGAACTCATACCAGGGATACAATTGGGCATTGCTATTCTCAACCACTCTCGCTCCCGGCAAGGTGAATTCATCCCAGCTATTATCCACTTCAACACTTATAAAATTGATCTCTGATGGTTTGAGATATTTGGTGATGTTCATCGTAAAAGGCGTGTATCCACCCTCGTGAAAGCCTGCCAGTGTTCCGTTTATAAATACCCTGGCTTTATAAAACACCGCTTCAAAATGCAGCCTTACTTCTTTATCTTTTATGGGTGTGGAAAGCTTAAAGGCTTTTCTATACCAGGCCTTGCCAATAATATTATAGCGCGGATCTATACTCCATGTGTGGGGCACTGATACCTGGTCAAAACCAGCAACCAACATTGATGTATCGCCGTCTTTAATTTTCCACGGTTCATGCCAACGGCTTATCTCACCTCTTTGTAAAGGATCTATACTAAATGTCCATTCTCCATTTAAAGAAACCGTTTGGCCGAAAGCCGAAAGCAGTACACATTGAAAGAAGAATAAGAACCCTGTTTTTTTAGAAAGCAACTTCATTGAAAGGCATTTTAATCGTCAGAACGAAATCCATTTTTAATAACCCAATGTTAATAACATCTTATTTCAAACAAAGCCGCAAGGGCTTCCCTGTTGGTATTTGACAATAATATTTTTAGCCGTTGTGTTGTAACAGGCTTTTCAAATTCAATAATTCGGCGGCTTAAATAGTTACCGGCGATGGACGCAATTTTTTCGTCTTTATCATTCAATACTTCTAACTGATCGATGCAAAATGCCATCGTGGTTTCGGGATTAGCCAACAGTACCGTTTCCAATGGATGATCAAAATCTGTATCAAAAAATAATTCAAGCTTTTTGATTGTAATCGCTTCAGACCAATTGATGGCTATGCTTGGATTCTCATCATTAATATTAGCTACCCATGCATTGGTTGAGGCTACCGGTCGTTGTATGCCGTTCCTAAGAAATTCAGTAGAGAATGCTTGTAGTGCGGGCTCTATTTTCATCGCTATATTCTTTCCGCCCGGTCGGCGTTTAGGACACCAAAATTCAAATGCTTCTACCCCAATATTTTCTGGTGGTTGTTGTTTTCCATAATTAGAAACGGCAGGATTGATGGCATTGAAAACAGTCAGCAAACCAGAAATACGCTTATCGCTGAAACATAATTCTACGTCCTCATTCTTCATAAAACAAACAAAAACATAGCATGCTTCTTCAATCTTGGTATTGAAAGCAACTGTATAAGTTTCCACTCCCGGAGTTATTTCCACATCGATATTTTCGAGGGTTACATCCGGAGTGTGATTGAAAGATTTGCTGCTTTTTCTCAATTCTATTTTTAGGGTAGTTGGCTGTTTAGCTTTCGCAAAAAATGTAATGGCTGGCATCTGCTGCTTGCTCAATGGAAGCATCTGTGCTACAGAATTATCAATCGTTTGCCAGGTAGAAGAAGCAGGAATCTCGTTTAATGAAAAAGTAGAGGAGGCTTCCATCAACACAGCTTTCTGTACCAAATCGTTTGGATCTTTTAATGATAAACCCGGAATATGTTGGCCGGTTTTCAATAGTTCAGACTGAAGTTCATTGATATGATGCGCTCTAATTTCCTTTGGAGATTTATTATGCTTTTTGCATAAAACTGCAGCCATTGCTACTGCTTGTCCACCGTGTGCACAGGTAGCCATTACTCTAGTTGAGCCAAACGCCACATGGGTAGCACTAATAATACGGCCAGCAAGAAATAGGTTGGAAATATTCTTGCTATAATAACAGCGATATGGTATTCCGTAAATTCCTTTTGAGTGCCATTGATTACACCCGGGTAGCTCGCTAAATATTCCATCCGATGGATGCAGGTCAACACTCCATCCACCAAAGGCAACGGCATCTTCAAAAGGCGTTTGCTCAATAACATCCTGCTGCTTTAGCATGTAGTCGCCTTCTAACCGGCGGCTCTCTCTTTTGCCCGGAATGGTTCCAACCCACTCTAGTGTAAGGTTTTCAGCTTCTGGAAACTGGCCCGAGTTCTTTATATGATTCCACACACCATAAACCACTTTCCACAGCTCCCATTTTATGGTTTCTGTTTCGTGAATGGTATCCAATCGTCCGCCATATTCTATCCACCATAAACGACAACCAAAATCGCTGGAGTTAAAACTTTTATATCTCGGGATTTCGGTGATATCCTTTAAAGCATACGACGGCGGAACAAATTTTACAGGCTTGCCGGTGTCTTTGCTATAGAAGTATAAAGAATGGCCCAGCAATTCTCCATATTCTTTTTTGGGTGCAAACCCTTCACCGAATTCTTCTTTCGATTCGGCACCCATCCTAAATGCAGCACCTGCTAAAAAGCCAATGATCCCATCGCCCGATGCATCACAGAATAAAGGAGCGCTTAAAATATATTCAGTTGAATTTTGACTGCAGAAAGCGCTGACAGATTTTATGGAATCATCCTCTTTTTTATCAAGGTCATATACTGCGGTATTTAATAGCAGCGTGATGTTTGTTTCATTCGTTACTTTCTCCAGCAAAATCGTATCATAGATCAGCGAATTACCTTCTGGATTTCGGTAGGCGTTCTCTAATAATATTTCGTCAATCGCCCCACCTTCTCTTGCCCACCTGTTATTGTTGCCCATGTGCGACGTTGCACCCAACACCCACAATCTAACTTCGCTAGAAGAGTTACCTCCTAACACAGGCCTGTCCTGTACCAATGTTACGTGTAGTCCACTTCTTGCTGCTGTTATTGCTGCGCACGTGCCAGCAAGTCCACCACCTACGATCACCAGGTCAGCATCTATTTCAATTTGCTTCAGTGTTCTTTTCGAGGTAGGTTGTTCAATTATCATGAATAGTCTTTTTATTTTTTGTGTTGATCACTGATAACTCATACAAAGAAGGAGGTGCTGTTGCTTTTAATATTTTCATCCTCAGCTTACTTGTTTGGTAACTTTTTGGCAAGTTGATTACTTTACAATCACCCATGGGCTCCGTACCCAAAAAGATGGTTTGCCATTGACCATTCTCCGATATATCAATACTGTACTCAGTTATTCTTCCGGTTCTTAGTTGTGAAAATCCATCCGGTAAATTTTTGGTGTCTTTATATTCAAAAATGCTGATCTTATTAAATGCTTCAGCTGGATTAAGATCGATCGTTAACTCAGCCAATGTATCTGCAGCAAGCCAACGGCTATCGAGGCTGCCGTCGTTTACGAATGATGCGCTGTAAGTTTTATCCTTATCGGTACCCACACTGGTTGCGTTGGCCGGTTTTAATAATGAAATGAATTGACCGTTTTTAGGTAAGGGTTTGTTTGCCGACAATCCTAATCGTTTTCCCAATTCAATTACTGCAAGCGCCTCGTATTCACGTATTCTTCCTGTTTTATCAGGCGGTACATTTATTACCAGTGAATTATCATTCTCGGTACACCAGTAAAATAGTTCCTGCAATTCATCCATTTCCCTTACCGGGAGTTGTGCTGATTTTTGAAACCAATTCCAGCGACTGCTGATACAAATGGTATGTTCATAAGGCAGGTAATAAGATTTGCCTTCATGCAGGTATTGCTTCTTATCAAATTTGGTAATGATCTTGGGATCCCACAACCTGAAGTCGCTGGGGAAGTAGTGGAAGAAATATTTGTTGTCTTCCGTCATTAATGAGGGCAAGGTGAACTTCCGTTTGCCTGCTTCATTTACAATGGTATGATTAACGCTGACCGCACATTTTGGGTTGTACTGCTTAATGAGTTTATACAATTGATCAATGCCCCAATCACCAGGACTTCTTTTCCAACCGCCATCGAGCCATACCTCGCAGATAGAACCATAATTCGTAAACAGTTCTGTTAGCTGTTTCAACATGTAGTCGATATAGGGCTGTGGATTTTTATCATTAAACGATGGCTCATGCCTGTCCCATAGCGAATAGTAGATGGCAAACTGCAGCCCGTATTTTTTGCAGGCATCTGCCACCGCTTTCACCACATCTGTTTTTACCGGTGAAGAAGCCACATCATAATCGGTGTACTTACTATCCCATAAACAAAAACCATCGTGATGTTTCGTAATAAGCAACACATATCTAAAGCCTGCTTCTTTCGCGGTACGCACCCACTGATCGGGGTCAAGGTTTGTAGGGTTATAGGCACTTGCAGGTATAGTGCCATCCGACCACTCGACGTCGGTAAATGTATTTACCCCAAAATGAATGAACATGCCATACCCACGTTTAATCAATTCCTTTTGTGCAGCATTGGGCGTAGTAGCCGGTTGTAGTATTTGGGCAATAGCTTGCTGAAACAGCAGTAGTGATAATAAAAAGGTCAACTGTTTCTTCATAATCGCAAACTATGTTTTAGTACTATCCATTTATTTTACAAGACAGCTTTTGATAAGAGGCGCTAGCATTTTTATGGCTTTCTCTTGGCCGTTAATCAAGCCGTGAAAAAGAGTTATTCAGGTCCGTACAATTGCCACTCCGACAGTGATGGTTGAAAATCTTTATTGTCAATTTTCAACCTAAAGAATTGTGCAGTTACCGGCGCAAAATTTTTAACGAAACCTATTCCACCTGATGTTCCTTCACTAGCATTTTTCCACTCATTGCCATCTTTATATTGCAGGGTCAGTTTTTGCTTTTTATTGTCCCATGGATGCCAGGGCTCATCAATGATTAACGTTGAAATAGTTGTTGCTTTTGCAAGGTCTATTTCAAGCGTTGCACTTGTTTGACCCTTAGCTGACTGCCACGTTGTTTTACGATCTCCATCAATTAGGTTTTTTGCATCTGCACTGTGTGATGAAGCAGTCACTTGCTTACCGATAACAGGTGATGGAGCAACAGATGGTTTACCAGCAAACTCTACAACGACCACGGTGTTTATTGTATCAAGTACTTGCAACGGCAGTGTAATAATTGATCGCGAACCCTCTGATTTGATAGGTAATTTCTTTTTAGAGTCAGCTAACAAATAGGCCTTCTTTATTTTATTTGAAATGGGAACAGCCAATGCCCCATTCGCTGGATAATCAAAAACGTGCAGGTACAACTTCTGACCTTTTTGTGTTGCACGTCCCCATGATAGATAGGGGAATGGACTTGCAATAGTTTCATAAATAGATTCACGATTTACTGTTAACCACTTGCCCATCTCTGCAAGCCGATCAATACTAGGCTCGGGTATTTCACCCAAAGAAGTTGGACCCACATTCAATAACAGATTTCCACCTTTGCTTACCACATCGGCTAGCTGTCGTATTAATACTTTTGGGCTCTTCCAATTATGGTCGGTTGACTTATAACCCCATGTATTATTCATAGTCATACATGTTTCCCAGTTGCGACCGGGGAAACCTGTAGCGGGTACAAATTGCTCTGGGGTTTCAGTATCACCTTCAATGCTGCCACCTAGTCGGTTATTGAATATTAGATTGGGATAATCTTTTAATACAGCCATGAACCTCGCTGCACGTTCGGGGGTCATTTCTTGCGGAGTATCCCACCAAAGAATATCAAGACCACCATAGTTCTCTAAAATTTCTTTCACCTGCGGGATGGCTATTTTATCCAGGTACGAATCGTAATCTCCATCCTGCGCTTTGTCCCAATGTCCACCAGCTGCGGCGCCTCCCGAATGATTCCAATCTTGTGACTGCGAATAATAAAATCCAATTTTAATACCTTCCTTTCTACATGCGGTAACAAGGGGTTTTAATAAATCTTTTCCATAAGGCGAAGCATCCATAATATCCCAATCCGTAACCTTACTATCAAACAGCGCGAAGCCGTCATGATGCTTGCTCGTGATGACGATGTACTTCATTCCTGCATCCTTCGCCATCTTTACCCAAGCCTCTGGATTATAATTAACTGGGTTAAATTCCTTCGCATATTGCTTGTAAGTTGTAGTTGGAATTTTACCATTTTTCATTATCCACTCGCCAATACCTTTTACTTCTTTTCCCTCGTAAATACCCGCAGGAACTGAATATACGCCCCAATGAATGAACATACCAAACTTGGCATCTTTCCACCACGCCATTTTACCTTGATTGCCTGTTTGAGCATTGGCAGACAAAGCAGCGAATAACGAGATAGCGAATAAATATTTTTTCATCTTACGATCGATTGTTAGAGAATGAGTACGGCATTTTATCACTATTCGTTACCGCGCATCTTTCACACATCTAAACCCTGTATGCTCAAGCCCTGTATCGGGACTGCTTTTCATTCTCCTTGCCACACGGTATCCACTGCAATAACTATCGTTGCATAGAAAACTTCCTCCTCTCAAACTTCTCTTTGGTGCATATGGATCTTGCGGATCAAAGCTTTTAGCAGGCCCCTTTGGATTTGCCGTAACACCTGAAGAAATTGATTTATAGTAGTCGGCATATAACAATTGCGATACCATCCATCCTGTTTCAGGGGCATAAACAATTGCATGATTTATTTGACTCGGCTAACATAGATAATCTTATGCTGTAGTATGGGGGGCATACCATTCAAAAAGAGGGGTATATCAATCCTAATAGTTGAACAGGTTACTTGACTACAGCTAGAAAAATTAAGCTGCTTAATCCAATTTAAAGATGGCTAATGAAAGGTTAGGACAGTTCAATTTTATAGAATACAGGATTGCCCACATGGTTAACGGAAAATTATTTTATGTAATCTCTTCGGAGTTTGATGAGAACTATTGAGTGATTCACAGGACATGAAAGAGGGAGTGTACAAACAGGTAACCACTATTTTGAACGACTACGGCAAAATCGTGGTTACCTGTTTTGGTGGCGGCTGGCAGGGCCAAATAGTAAATTCCGTATTGGAGAAAGCGTTTTGGGAACCTGGAAAATATCAGAGCCCTAAAAAAGTAAGTCAAGTTGTAAATCTATTTGATGGGAAACAGCTTCGTTGGACAAAAAATTAAAATAAAATCGATTGAAATAATACACAATTACCAAGTCTTTTATTTACCGGGTTCAAACAGTCAGAACGGTATACACAGGAGGTGCCCTGTTTTCTGTGTTTGTTTTCTGAACCGGCAAACAGTTTAACCAAACTTACTTTTCGAGGCTGTGCAGTCGATTCAATAACTACATGCAATGCACTTGAAGGCATTTTCAAGGACACTAAAAACGTTTTTACTTGAGCACCGCTTTAATTCTTTCCACTACATGTTCGGCAAGCAGTTCGTATCCTTTATCTGTATAATGAACGTTTCCCGGTTTAGAGTTTATTGGGTGAATAGTTAATGATGGAGTATATAAGTCTAACACCTCTATTGCATTTTTTTTCATAACTCTTAAAGCAACTTCGTTGTACCTGGCAACATCTTCGGACTTTCGTCCCGCTGAATTTTCAGGAACCATGGTTGTATTTATAAAGACCAAGGTTGCTGTTGTTTGTCTTAGTGTTTTAACAATCGCTTCTAAGTTCTGCCTGTACTCATCTAACGGAACTGTAACTTTCCCATTTACATCATACTTGTTCAACGAGTCTTTATGTACCAGGTCGTGCAAACCAAAGTTGAAAAGAACAACATCCCATTGTCGATCTCCCAGCCATTTTTCTATGCTTTCTTTTCCTCTTACTGTTGAACCGCCATTGCCTGCGTTGTGTTCTACCACGACATCGGGTGCTAAAGATTTGGAAACATAAGGCATGTATCCAATCGATATTGAGTCACCTACTATCAATACGTTCTTTACTTTTTCTTTCGCCGCGGAAAAGCAAAAAAGACTTAGTGTGAGTAGTAACAAACGTGAAATTTTTCTTTGTATCATATTGCGTTTAATCGAGTTAAAAATATTTTTTGTCACTTGTCAAATTTGTACCTGTATCAGTCTTACTAAATTTCTGCACTTATTCAGTCTATTTAATGAATGAACTTTAATGCTTCTGATACTTCAAGTACCATGAGTAAGGTGTTTCAAAAGAAAAACCCTCAGCAATCAGGAAGTCAATGATTTTGGTAAACTGTACAATTGCATCGTCTTTAAAATGTGGCGGATGCGCCTGCAACACCATGTAATCTGTGTATAACAATTTGCTTTTTTCATAATTGGCGATGAAATAATCGTAGTCCGGTTTGCCTGTTGTTACCTCCACATTTACCCTGTTCGACAAATTGATAAAGCCTTCCTTCTCAGTTGGCTTTATTTTATTGAACATGGATACCTTGTAATTTTTATCTTCTGAAATAACCCTGTTCGTTGCAGAATCACTGGCATTGTAGGGCGCACCAAAGGAATGCATTTGAACGCCGCTTAATAGTTTCATTAATTGAGTGGCAGAATCGAAATGTTGCTTTTGGTATTGATAACCGGTTCCAAAAAATTCAGGGTTTTTATGATCTAATCCGTGGTGCCATATTTCAAATAATGGCTCTCTTGTTTTGGTTTTTAGTTTCAGGTATTGCTTGAAGCTTACCAGCGTTTTATCAGATCTGTCTGCAATAAAACCAAGTCCGGCTTTTACTTTGCGATTAGCTAATGTATCCAAAGCCTGTTGCCCACTAATCACATTATTCTTCACATAAAAATCATCGAGCTTTAAAATAATTACAGCACGCTGCGCAGTGACCGTAAATGCCATCGACAAGGCAAAGACCATTAGCATTCCACATCTAAATAAATCCAATTGCATAGGTTTGCTTTTTCTGCTGTTATATTTTAATAACCTTAATAAAAACGAGCCTCTTTATCACCAACCGTAATCGCGGCTATTAAAAGAGGCGCCGAAGACAACAGCGGGCTCACTCTCCATTTCTGAATACAACGTTGTCTCTTCACTACTTTGCTTTCTTACAAGTACCAGCAACACTTTGCGTTTTTAACGCACTACAATTACCATTGTTTTCACTACACTCGCTTGCTCTGATACGTTTGCATTGGTAGCAACAAATGTGACATTGTATGTGCCCGGTGCCATAAACCGATAAGCGTAATTGGCATTTGATGGGGCACTGCTGGTTGTGCTGCTATAGGATGAATTGCTTGCATTGGTGGTTTGATCTTTTACGACAACACCGGCATCAGGCAATACCCGCTGCAAGTCTAGTGGTCCCGATACAATGTAGCTTTCAGCGGCAAGGGCACCGGCAGCAACTGTGGCGCCAGCTATGATGAATGAGCTGGTGACTGCTGTACTTACAAGTGGGCTGAAGCGAATTGCCGGGTTAGTGACATTTATCTGCCCCCATCCTGGGCTTGCTGACCAGGTAGGAAAAAGATTAGGTAAAATCAGATTCGTACTGTCAATAGTAAATACTGTATCTGCAGTGAAATGACGGAGCGAAATATTGCTAATGGTCCAACGACGTTGTGTAGTACCTGCAGTAGCCGTGTACTTAAATGCCAGGTTTAATGGCTTGCCCATCCTGGCAAAATCAGAAAGATCTAGTACACCTGAAGTGGTGGCCGTACTACCTGTCGCAAAAACAGCACGGTTTGAAATATCTGTCCATGTTGCCTTGCTTACGTTGATGCTATCTAAATTATTAAGTTGGGTATAGGGAATCAAATCTGTAGAAGCCAGCAATGACAAAGTACCGCTTGTTCCGGCAGTGTTGAGCGCAGTAGCAAAGGTGAATTTTACATTCGTGCTGGTGTCAGATACACGGTTTCTGAATTCATATCGCCTGCCTTTTTCCCCGGAGAAAAATACAAGGTAATCAGGATTGCCGCTAAAGATGAAGTTTACAGTATCGCCCCGGTTAAAAGTAGTAGAGGGTAATTTGGCACTGTTCACCGCCACAACATCAAAGTCGAGATCCTTTAGCTTAATTGATTTGGTACAGGCTGCTGCCTGCACCAGCAGCAAAACGAAAAAAATATTTTTGAATGACATTGTTGGTTGTTTATGTAGTTTTTAATGGGATGCTTACCATCCAGGGTTCTGGGTCATGGCTTTGTTCATATTTATCTCTGCTGCAGGAATGGGTAATAATAGTATACGTTGCCCTGCTGTAAGAGTATTATTGATCAACAACGCTGAACGAACAAATGAGCTGTTGGTAGGTGAGATGCCAGTGCTGATATTATAAGTGGATAATTCCTGCATTCTGCTTAGGTAAATTCCCCACCGGATCAGGTCACCTTTGCGAAGGGACTCAAAACATAGCTCCCTGGCTCTTTCTACTACTAACGAATCCTGGAATTGATTTTTACTCAAACCTGTTGGCAGATCCACATCAGTTGTAGAAAACAAAGTTGCTGTGGCTGTGGCGCCTGTACCTGCGCCCGCAATGGTAACGGTGGGTGCTGAACTATATCCAATTCCCCTGTTCAGGATGGAAAGGCCGGTTACCCTGCCAGTAGTAACTATAGCTGAAGCACTGGCCCAGGTACCGCTGCCTGACAAGGTAATCGTAGGTGCAGTTGTATATCCCGTACCTTGATTGGTAATAGTGATCGTTTTAATGGGTGCAGTTCCATTCACAATACCATAAGCCCTGCGTCGAACCTGGTTGATGGCATTCATAGCTGCGGGTGTTGCTCCGTTCACCTGGTTTTCGGCTTCTGCAAACATCAGCAATACATCTGCGTACCTTAAAAGTGGATATTTTATCCCTGTTGGCCAGCCTCCTTTGTCGGGTGCACCAGCGCCTGTTGGTTCGTACTCTCTACGCCATTTTGAAGCAGGGCGATTGAATAGGTTTCCGCTTGCAACGGTACCTACGGGTAAAAAATTTTTGCGGTTGGGTACCCCTATGAAGTTATACGGTGCAATGTTCCAATCGCGCCTAAAATCACCATCGCCATAACTGGTGTAAAGCCATTGAGAAGCATTAATCCTGGTAGCTGATCTGCCCAAAACCCCGAAGTCTGAAGCATTGTTAGTAATGCCATACACCTGCGATCCTATATTGCCCCCTGCAAGTGCGCCCCCTGGTACTGCTGCCGAATTATCAACCTCCCACATATTCTCGCGTATGTTGTACTGGCTGCGGGACTCACTTAAAAATACCTGGCTGTAAGGATTGTTGACATATCCCGGGTTGCCGTTTGTTAGCGGATAAGCTAGCGAATCACCTACGCCGCCTCTTACATTTACAGGGTTGACTTCATAGGTAGTATTTAAACCATGAAAGCCGCCGTTGATTACTTTAGAAGTGTACGTCAGTGCGTTTTGATACCCGGTTGGATCATTCAAAGGAAAGCCTGCCATAAACAAGTAAACCCTTGCAAGCATTCCCTGCACCACAGGCCTTGTAACCCTGCTGGATGCATTACCTAGCAGTCCCGCGTTTGCATACACCATCGACTCTGCCTGCTGCATATCTTTTACTATTTGAGCATATACATCTTTCAAGGGAGCTCTTGGAATATCGACCTGGTTGGGATCGGTAGTTGGTGTAAGCTTTATTGGAACCCCGCCAAAGTGTTGCGCCAGCATAAAATGGTAATAGCCCCGCAAGAAGATGGCTTCACCAAGGATGGCGTTTCGGGTGGCAGTATCAACACTCTTCGCATTGCCAATGTTTGCGATCAGCAAATTGGCATTCTCTATTCCTTCGTAGCAGGAGCTCCATATGCCAGCCACATTCACATTGGTGTAATCAAAATCATTTACAGCAATACCATTGGCACCGCCTACGCCTGCACTAAAGAAAACTTCGTCTGTTGCAACCATTGCCAGGGCAGTGTAGTTAAACCCGAAAAGGTTGTAACGTGAAATGGGGCTGTATACACCTGCCAGGGCAGCGGTTAACTGCTGGGCATTTTGATAATATACCGCTGCTTGTATAAAATCTGTAGGCTTTGTATCCAAAAACTTTTTGCATGCCCCCACTCCAAAAACTAGTGCGGCAAGGCTGATCAATTTTATATATTTCATACAAATGATTTTTATTTAAAAGAAAGGTTGAGTAATGAATATTGATTTTTTATAAGGTTATGTTAGCACCAAAGGTTACGGTCCTGGCACGCGGGTAACCTGAAAAATCAAATCCTGGCGTTAGAACAGAATTGTAGGTACTGATCTCCGGATCCATTCCAGAATATTTGGTCCAGGTAATTACATTTTGAGCAGCACCATATATTCTGCAACCCTTTAAGCCAGTTTTTCTTAATAATGTTTTAGACAAATTGTAACCGAGTGACAATGTCTTTAAGCGCAGGTAAGAGCCATCTTCAACCGTGCGGGAAGAATAGGCAAGGGGTCCAAAACCACCGGTTCTGAACAACGTGCTTGTTTGATTATCAGGTGTCCAGCGATCATTGTATTTAGCAAACTGGTTGAAAAAGTTGGCGTTGTTTCCGTTGCCATTCAGTAGTAAATCGTTTGCATTTTGAATGTCATTGCCATAACTCCACTGCAAGAATACACTCAGATCAAAGTCCTTGTAGGTAAATCTATTGTTGATGCCACCAGTATGTATGGGGAGTCCACGGCCAATAACTGTATAGTCATTATTGTTAATGATACCATCACCATTTAAATCAACGTATTTAATATCTCCCGGCTGAATGGAAGCACGTGGTGAGCCATTGGTTGGCACATTATCCTTCAGTACCCAATGTGATCCACGGCCTGCATTGGCTGCAGAAGTATTGATGGCTGTATTGTAATTGAAATCGCTTTGTTGATACACTCCTGCCCATACCAGCCCATATATTTGACCCATAGGTTGACCTACTTTGGATATGTAAGCAGGAAGAGGTCTATAAAATCTATCAAATGGAACTCCATTAGTAATCGACTCCTGGTTTTGCGCAAGCTCTAATACCTTGCTGGAATTCCATGCGATGTTGAAGTCAGTAGACCACGAAAAGTTTTTACCGGCAACATTCAGCGTCCCGATACCTAGTTCTAATCCCTGGTTTTGAACCTTACCCACATTTTTAAATACATTGCTATATCCAAGTGAAGTAGGAATTGCAGCGTTCAACAGTAGGTCGGAAGTAGTTTTTCGATAAACATCAGTTGTTATTTTAATGCGGTCTCTAAAAAAAACGAGATCCAGTCCTATATTACTTTGCGACGTTGTTTCCCATTTAAGCGTTGGATTAGCCAGTCCGTTGGGAAGAGCACTTTGCATCACCGTGTTATTAAACACATAGCCAGTTTGAAAACCGTACCCGATAATTAAACCTGACAGGTAAGAAAAATCATTTACCCGGTTATTACCAGTAAGTCCCCAGCTGGCGCGCAGGTTACCCTCGGTTAAAACCTTGCTGTCCTTCAGCCATTTTTCTTCTGAGAATTTCCATTTGGCTGACGCAGAAGGGAAATAAGCCCACTTATTTGTTGGTGAAAATTTGGATGAACCATCTGCACGGTACGTAACCGTAGCATAGTACTTTTTATCATAATCATACGCAAGACGCCCGGTAAACGATGCAAGCGTCCAGTTAGAACTGGTGGCCCTTACTGCTATCGGAGTGCCCTCATCCAGGCCGCTTAAACCAAGGCCCGGATTCGGAAGAAAATTAGACTGCATGCCGTAAAAGAAGCTTTTATTTCCCTGGCTGGAAAACACACCCACTGCATTTAGACTGTGACGTTTAGCCAACACTTTATTGTACGTAAGGATGTTTTCATTTACCCATGTATTGTTGTGCGAATACAGAATAGCTCCATTTACTCCGTTGGATGCACCAAAGTTTGTGCGTACACTTCCTCTTACGGTATTTGAGTCGTAGAACTGGTCATTCCTGTTTACGTTGCTCGTAATGCCGCCGGTAACGCGCAGAGTTAATGAGGGTAAAATTCTGAACTCAGCATAACCATTTACGATCAGGTTGTTTTGAGTGTTATTGTTAATGGTCTGGCGCTGATTGATAATAGGATTAATGCGATAATCTGTAGTTGCATTAAGGGAAGGATCCATCATTTCTTCTTCCAGGTCTACCAATTGTTTACCGGTTGCATCCAGTGGTGACACAGGGCGATAGCTCCATACAGTACTCAATACATTTAGGTTAGATTGCGGGTTACCATCGCTGATGTAAGTGGGTGTTTGGCCTCGCAATAAATTGTTTGTGTAATTCGCGTTGACGCCCATCCTAACGTAACGGTTAATAGTTTGATCAATACTTATTCTTCCCTGGTATCTTTTATACCCCGAATTGATCATAATACCTTCCTGGTCAAAGATGCTACCAGATATGGAATAGCGGGTTTGCTGATTGCCGCCACGTATAGAAATATCGTAGTTGCGTAGCATAGCGGGACGGAAGAGTTGCTTTTGAAAATCGACCCCACGTACGTTTTTGTAGGCCTCTAAAGGCTGGTTTCGGAGGTAAATGGAATCAGTAACATAGCCAAGGTTTGGACTTAATGAACTGAAATAGTTATTGGAAAGAGAGTCGCGTTCGCGCTGGTAACGGATGAAATCATAGGGCGACATCAGCTCCATTGTCTTTAATATATTTTGCTGGCCTACGTATGCATTGAAGTTGACAATGGGAGCACCAGTTTTTCCTTTCTTAGTAGTAACCATGATCACTCCGTTTGCACCCCGTGCTCCGTATATGGCAGTTGCAGAGGCATCCTTCAATAGTTCGATGGATTCAATATCGTTCGGGTTTATATCATTGAAGCTATTTTCTTCCAACGGAAAACCATCCACCACGTATAACGGAGAGTTGTTTTGAGAGATACTATTATTACCTCTAATCGTAATGTTAGGTGCCGATCCCGGCTGACCATCATTTGAAGAAACCACCACGCCTGCTACCCGGCCTTGTAGCGCTTCATCTATAGATTTCACGGGCGCTAGGGTCATTTCGGATATTGGCGCTTTCACAATGGCACCGGTAACATCCGACCGCCTTGATGAGCCATATCCTATCACAACTACTTCCTGCCTTTGTTCCGCAACATTGAAAAGTTCAACACGTAAGTATGTTTTACCGGTAGTGCTTAACTCTTTTGTTTCTTTGCCTATAAAAGAAAAAACAAGCATTTGGTTTCGTCCTTCCGCAATTTGAATCGAAAATTCTCCATTTACGTCGGTCGATACACCATTACTTGTTCCTTTTAGAATGACAGACACGCCTTCTAAATTCTTGCCGTTTTCGTCTGTCACTTTTCCTTTAATAACATTTACGGGTGGTGGTGCGAGCCCGCCCATATTGCGGATATTAACTACACTTAATTGTTCTGTTTTTTTTAAAATGGTAATGGTTTTGTTTTCCATCAGCCAGTTAAGCGGCTGATTTTTAAAAATTGCATTGAGTGCTGCTTCCAGCGAAACATCTTTTAATTTAACGGTCACAGGCTTGGCTTCGCGCAATAATGCAACATCATAGAAGAATACATACCCTGTCTGTTCTTCAATCGTTGTAAAAACCTGTTTCAAAGAAACAGGTTTACCTGATAGATTTACTGTTTGGGAAATTCCTGAAGCAGAAACCTGCACCAAAGCAACCGTCATTAACAGAAAAGTAAGTTTCATAGCAAGCATAGTTTGATGAGTAAATGAATGTTTACTCAACCTGGTTAATTCCATAGTTTTACAGTGTTTGGTTTAAGAATAAGTGATGCATCAATATTATTTATTCAGGTAATTCAAACATTCGTCAAAATGTTCGTAGCATTTAGACGAGACCCGGCTAAACTTTTGGCTGGGTTTTTTTTTGAACATACCCACAAGCTTTATTTCATTATAATTAGTTTTCTTCCTTCTATTCTGTAATGCACATTGTTCTTTTCTAAAATCCGTAACATCTGCGATAGCTTCAGGTCTCTTTGCATTTTGCCTCCGAATTCTCTTTGAGGTACGGCTGTTTCATAGATTACATCCACATCATACCAACGTGATAATTGCCTTAACAGCATTGGTAAGTCTGCATTTTCAAAATTGAAAATTCCATTTTTCCATGCCATCACCTGGTTAACATCAACATTCTTATTTAAAGCAATCTGCCCGTTAGCATTTAGCTGTGCCTGCTGCCCGGGGACTATAAGTTGGGTGGTACTGCTTTCAAGGCCAGTAACACGAACACTTCCTTCCAGTAACGTGGTAGCAATTGCTGGCTCATCTGCGTAAGAGTTAATGTTGAAATGAGTGCCGAGCACTTCTACTTCAGCTTTTCCCTGGATAGTAACTTTAAAAGGCATCGAAACATTTTTAGCTACTTCAAAGTATGCTTCGCCTCTTAGTTCAATTCGCCTTTCCTTACCGGTAAATGTTGTAGGGTAACGAATGGAACTTGCAGAATTCAACCAAACTTTACTACCATCGGGCAATACCAATTCATACTGTCCACCGCGGGGTGTACTTAGCGTATTGTAAAGCACCTTAGCCGCTTTGCTATTCGCAAGATTATAAGCAAGCTGTCCATTATTACTCTTTGAGATAGTGGCACCACCTTGTTGCGCAACTATTCCATTGGCAGTACTATCTAACACGATTGTGCTCCCATCATCAAGTGTCAATTGGGCTTTGGTTCCACCAGGTAACAGGTCAGTGAAGGCAGCATTCTTCGCTTCTGTTTTTACGATACCAGGAGAAGGTGATTTGGTGAGCCACAACCATGCACCTGATGCTAACACTAAAATAATTGATGCTGCAACAGCCACTCGTCGCCACAAACTATGTCTTAGGCTATCAACGTTTATCATTGGAACTACAGGCGCCTTAGTAGCATGCAGAATAGCGCCTAAAACAGCGTCGGCTGCTTCACCTGGCATCGCATGTACGGGTTCCCGTTCCAGGATCATCCGGTCAATTAACTGCTTTATAGGTTCATCATTGTCATCTTGCTGAAGCGATTGCATCAGTTGTTCCCTTTCCTGCTCTGTGCAGGTCTTATCGGCATAACGTTGTAATAAATATTCGAGAGATACACTCATAAATTCAATGTGAATTTTAAATAACCTGCCGGTAACAGGTAACATTATACAATAGAGAGGTTTCTGAAAACAACTTGGGTGAGTACAATCGAAAAAATATTTTCTTTTGTAAACACCAATACTTTTGATAGCATGCGGGGATGAAAACTACTGGTGCCACCAGTTTTATATTCGTTGATCAAGGGTTGAATATCCAATTGACCAATAACCTTACTTACAATGCGTACCGGGTGATTGGCGGCAATAAGTTCGTCGAGGCTTGGTGGTAGCAGTATAGGCTGGTTCTGCTGGTAAGGCTTGAAGATGATTGCACGATCGTTGTGCTGTTTCATACGTACACAGACAAAAAGAATAGATGAAACGATTCGTGATTGTTATGACATAAGAAAAGGCTGCCCTTTTGAGACAGCCTCTCAGCCATTATACTGGATAGTATTTACCTTTTAATAATTTGTTTTACCCAAACATTCTCCCCGTTCGAAATATACAAGTAGTACACGCCTGGCAATCTTCCTTCGAGGTCAAATGAGATCTCGAACGTTTTTGCACCCCGTTGGATGGAAGCACTTTTAATCTTGCTACCTACGGCATCCAAAAGCCTAACCTGGTACGGGGCATTTTTCCTGTCTTCAATCTTCACCTTAAATTTTCCCTGTGTCGGGTTAGGATAGATGACGAGTTTAAGGTCGTCTTTCTTTTCATCTTCACCAACAACAGGAATTGTCTTTTGCACGGTTACTGCCGGCGGGTAATTATTGCCACCTGTTTGAATTGTTTTAGCAATAACGATAGGCTGCGTGCAGGTTCCAAGCTTAGCTCCATTACTTAAATCATTTGCTACAGCATTGCCATCTACACATAATTCAACAAACGGATTGTTAGCACTTCCGGTTGGCTTGCACAACACTACCTTGTCAAGTTTATTTCCGCAACGTACATCCAGTACATGGATCAACGCTGATGTTGTAGCAGCGCACCCTGACGGGCTTACTGCTGTTAAAACAATCGTGTAGGTTCCAGCTGATATAGGCGTAAAAGTAACTGCATTGCCGCTGCTACTGCTAAGCAACGATGATCCGCTCCAGGTGTATGTGTTGGTACCAGCAGGTGCCGAGAGTATTAAGGACTGAGCTCCGTATCCCAATGCAATTGTGTTTTCTGCCAAGCCCGTAAACGTTGTGTTTGACTTGGTGATGGCTATCGTTGGAGCCGGGATGGTACCGATTACTGTAACTACACAAGGAACTGAGGCGCTATTGCCAAAATGCATCTGTTCCAGTTAGCAAAACATTGTTCTGCCCAATGTTCGAGCAATCAAATGTCCACTTGTTTAGCGTAAATGTTAGAGCAGAGCAATTGTCGTAGCTGCCATTGTCTACCTGGGATGCCGTGATGGATGCAGATCCATTGACTAGTTGCACGCTAATGTTTTTTGCCAGCGCAACAGGGGGAACTGCATCATCAGCGTTAATGGCAATTGGCTGAGATAGCTTTTTCAACCCGTTGAAATAAGTTACTTGTACCGCATACAGCCCGCTTGAAGAAGCTGAATACGTTTGGCTAACATCGCTTGCTATTGAATTACCGTTCTTAAGCCATTGATAGGAAGCAGCTGCTGTCGAACTTAAAACGACAGATCCTTGCGGGCAGAATGATACGGGCCCATTAGCAGTAATCACCGGAATGGGAAGGGCAATAACACTGAACTGTCGTGCTACGTTGGGCGCTGCTTCGAAATTGGCATCACCATCCTGGCTCGCAGTAAAGGTTACTGTGCCTGGAGCATTGATGGTTACTGTCTTTCCTAATACTGAAGCAACTGACGGGTTAGATGAAACAATGCTTACAGGCAGCCCGGAGGTACTTGTAGCAACCAGATCGAATGCAGGGTCTCCTTCATAGCGGTCAGCTATGGCACTGAAGGTTATCGATTGGCTGGCTTGAGTGATGGTTAGTGAGGCTGCATTGTATGTGATTGAGTAGTTGTTGGACTCTGCTCCGGAAACAGTTATTGGGTATTGGCCAACCGGTGAAAGTACATCAGCAGTTGTGGTGGCAACGGGTTGAACCGTTAAAGAGCCCGAATTATCGCCATTTACAAAACCGTCGTACACGACAGTAAGCGGCGGATTTACTGACCCGTATGATTTGCTTTTATCCTCAGCTGAAACCAATAGCGAAGCTTTGGTGACAGTTAATATGCCGCCCTTCAACACGAAACTATAATTACCGGATGTGCCACCAGATATACTGATTGGATATTGCGCAACCGGTGACGAATTATCTGCACCAGTTGATAGGATGGGCGCCGCACCAAGCGACCCAACATCATCGCCATTCACAAAGCCATCATAGCTTGCTGTAAGAGGCGGGTTTGCTGAACCATATACCTTTTCCTTATTGTCCGCGGTAACCACAAGTTCTTTAGGGGTGACAGTTAAGATGCCACTTTTCAACACGAAACTATAATTACCGGATGTGCCACCAGATATACTGATTGGATATTGCCCAACCGGTGACGAATTATCAGCATCAGTTGATAGGAGGGGCGCCGCACCAAGCGACCCAACATCATCGCCATTTACAAAGCCATCGTAGCTTGCTGTAAGCGGCGGGTTTGCTGAACCGTATACCTTTTCCTTATTATCTGAATTAACCACAAGTTCTTTAGGTGTTACCGTTAGCGTTCCTTCAATGTACGTCATAGCATAGTTGGCTGAGGTTGCCCCGGAAACTGTGATCGGGTAAGTGCCAGCAGGAGATGCTAAAGTAGCATTTGTCTCAATCACTGGTTGCGAAGTTAATGATGCAACGTCATCACTGTTGACGAAGCCATCATAGCTTGCGGTCAGTATTGGATTATCTGAACCGTATACTTTTTCCTGCGGCAATGCTGTAATGGTAATCGGTCGCTTGTCAATGGTCAGGCTTTGGGATTTTGGCGCTGCAGCATTGTAAAGAGAAGAACCAGCCTGGTTAGCGGTGATCGTTACCGGGCCTGCGGATATTATGTGCACTTTGTTGCCTGTTACCGATGCTATGGAGGGATCACTGCTGGTATAAGTTATGGGTAACTTAGAATCAGAGACTGCGTTCAGATCGAAATCAGCATCGCCATATACCTTAGATGGTAGCGCAGGAAACTCTATTGTTTGCTCCGCCTTATTTACAACTACTGTATAGTCTCTCGTTGCAGGAAAATAATCTTCATCACCTGCCTGTGTAACCCGAATAACGATACTGCCAACGCCTTCTATTTTTAAAAATTCATTGTCAACAATAGAGCCTGGGCCGGATAATACCTGGATAGAAACAGGTAACCCTGATGCTGCGCTTATAACCAATTCCACAGGATCATCACCATATGTAAGCGGAGGTATTGCACCAATACTGATCTCCTGTTGCTTTCGCTGAAATAGCTCCCATTCATTAAACTGTGTATTGGCGTTACCTGCGTTCTTCGTAATGTTTAACCGGTAATGCCTAAATGAACGTGTGTTATTATTTACCTGGAACGTTCGTGTTAGTGACCGGGTTGGAAAATCTTCACCTGTTCTGGTATCCAGTGTTGTCCAAGTAGTGCCGACGGCAAGTGAATTCGATCCCTGGAGATTCCAGTCTACGGGGTCCCTTGCTTCTACTTCGAATGATGAGGTGATGGTATAACGAGTAACAATGGCCAAAACGGTGGAGCTGTATTGCACCCACAAGGTTGGGGCACCACTCTGGTAGTATGCAGTGGTATAATTGTTATCAATGAGTTTGTTTAGGGTTTGATCGGGGCGACTGGTTGTGAGGTACTGGCCCGTTAACGAACCCCCATTGTCCGTCAAATCAAAGGCAGCTGCATTTGCGCCTGGAACGACAGGTGATTCCGCAGCTATGGATCTTGCACGGGTCAATAATTTGTCCCTCAGTACATTGTTGATCTGATCGGAAGTTGCGATTTGTGAAACAGCCGTTGCACCCAGGCGCTCTTCCAATTGTTGCAAATAAAGACTACGGGGCAATACATGTGTACCCCAACTTTCCCAATAACCTGTATTGGTTTGTGTGAGGCCAATACAACCAATACCCCAGTTTCTTGCAGTTGGCGGGCTTTCTACTTCGATATCATTTTTAACCGAACGACAATTCCAGAATAGTATTTGTGCACCAGCCCATCCGTGACCACTTCCTGAGGCACCCCGGTTCTGAACACGAATCTGGCCACCATATACATTATCATAAAGCTGACCCGTTGAATAGCGATGGTGAGGGCCAATATCGTTGAAAGTGTTATCGGCCACACAATCAAGAAATACATTCGGCCCCGGCACTTTTGATCCGCTGGCATAATCGTGTCTGCCGCCCCATGTCATGCAACGTTGAAATAAATTACTAGTGCTGTTCCCGTCGAGGTTGAATGAATATTTTCGTCCGCCAGTCGTCACCGATACCGGATCGATCATTGCGCAATCTTCTACCGTGTTAAACCTTGACATGTTGGTAACGTTTACGGCACCAAAGCCAAAATATTTGGCTACCACATTTCGTACCCAACTGTTTTCAACCCTGTTTAAAAAAACTGCAGTCCATCCATGACTCTCATCGGTGCGGCTCGCAAAATAAGATTCGATCCGCATGTTCTCCACACCGCAATTACTGATGCGGCCGCTGACAGCAGATTTATAAATTTCACCACCACCATATTGATCCTCTATGGGATCCATAACAGGAATATCAAGCGTGAGATTATTTCCATTAACAGCAACGATTTGCCGTTCATAAGTTGTTCTATAAGCCGAAGCAGTCCAACCATATTGCGCCATATTCAACACATTGATCCATGCATCGTTGGGTGTTTTTTGTAATACTACTTTATCTCCCACTTGAAAATTATGCCCTGCAACTACTTCAATGATTTTTGTGCCTGTGGGCACATAAGCAGAAGCAATTCGAAATTTAGAACCGCTTACTTCAGCATAACCACTACCAGTTCCTTGTAAAACAATCAAATTGTGTTGTGCTTTTTGCGTAGCAATCAATACAGTGCCAGTTACAAGATTACCTTCACCACGAAGCACCACACCGTTTGTACGAATAAACAAACTACCCTCAACAGAAAAGGTACCTGCTTTTAATAATACCGCACCCCGGTAGCCATTTGCATCCGGAGCCAACGCCGACACCCTGTCAATTGCATCCTGGATCAATTGACGGCAGTCACCGGGCACAGAAGTTATTGTTTCACGCACCGGAAGATCAGGAATTCTTACACCACCACCTTTATATCCTGCATTTGAGAAATCGGGGATTTGGTTAACAAGATTTGTTTGCCCCCTGTTTGCATATTTATTATACACAAGGGTACCATTCTGCAACGATACAAGTGGAGCTTGCGCAACTGTTGTAATAGCAAGAAGAATAGAAAAAAGGGTTACGCAAGTTTTTCTCCATAGCAAAACCCTGGAAAAATTCATTTCAGTAAATGTTGTCTTCATAAAATGAATTTTAATTGCATTAAGAGTGTTTGAATTTCTGGCAAGTAAATTTGGCAGCATACATTTTAGTTTTAATATTTTAATAGTTGTAATCGTTTACGCGTAACGATTGCATGAATAATTTCAACAAGTAAATTGTAAAACTAAAGCTGCAATAGCGCGGGTATTTCAACCAAAAAGGCGGTGTAAAACAACCATTTGCCTGACTGACGATGAACGATACTAAAGCAGCGTCGGCTGCTTCACTCGGCTTCGCATGTACGGGTTCCCGTTCCAGGATCATTGGTCAATTAACTGCGTTTTAGTTTCATCATTGTCATCTTGCTGAAGCAATTGCATTAGTTGTTACCTTTCCTGCTCTGTGCAGGTCTTATCGGCATAACGTTGTAATAAATATTTGATAGATACACGCATAAATTCAATGGTGAATTTTAGATAGCCTGCCGGTAACAGGTAACATTAAACAATAGAGAGGTTTCTGAAAACAACTTGGGTGAGTACAATCGAAAAAATATTTTCTTTTGTAAACGCTAACAGGTTTGGGCCAATGCGCCTGTTGTAATACTTAAAAGTTTGAGAAGAAGCAAAAGGAATAAGGCATCAATCTGCGCAAGGCAATAGGCACGAATGGTTCGCATTGCCTGGGCAAGATGTGTTTTTACAGTTTCTGCAGATAACTGAAGTTGCGCAGCTACTTCAGTTCGTTTATATCCTTGTTCCTTAACCAGCAGATAAACCTGTTTTTGTTGTGCAGGCAAACTGTTAACAGCCTTTTTCAAAATACCCTCATAGTCTTTTTGAATAAGCCTGTTGTCTGTATCTGAGTAAAATAAAGGAACACCTGACACTGCCCTTTTTTCTAAATCTTTCTTAAGAGCAATGCGCTTCAATGCAGCAAAAACGTTATTGCGTGTTATGGTAAATAGGTAAGCTTTAAAATGTATCACCTCCGTCAGGGTCTCTCGTCGTAGCCAAATTTTTAGAAAAACATCCTGTACAATTTCTTCAGCTACCACCGTTGATTCAGAAAGCTCGTACGCAATAGAATAAATTTTGTTTCGGTAACTGCTAAACAAAGTGGAAAATGCGGATTCGTCACCATTGGCAATAAGATATAACAGTTCCTGCTCGCTATGTTGAGGGGTAAATGGCAAAGCAATTCATTTAATAAATACAATACTAATGAATCTGCCATATCATTTTATGAATGTCTTTTATTACAGGAGACAAAGCAAGTGTAATAAGAACAGGAGCAAAGCATACCCAATAGAATTGCACAACTATTTTACCTGCTATCAATATTATCTTTTCATTCCCCTTTTGCGTTTTTAACCTGTTCCAACAGCGATGAAAGTTCTTTTAGTTTACCAGGATTTTCACCTGCAAGATTCTTCGTTTCGCCAATATCATCTTTTAAATTATACAATTGTGGTTGGGGAGAATTGCCTAACTCGGTATTGGTGTCTTTGTTTATTTTGGCGCCTTTCGATGGTTCAATGTATTTCCAATCCCCAACAAGAATTGACAGCGTAGAATTGATGGACTGCTCAATCACATAGTCTCTTGATTGGTTGGATTTATTGAGAAGAGTGGTGAGGTAATTTTTGCTATCAATAGCATCTCCCTTGGCAATTGGTTGTTTATTAAGCGCAGCAAATGAAGCAAAAAAATCTACCTGGCTTATTAAGGCATCGGAAACTTTACCTTCGGCTATCTTGCCTTTCCACGACACGATCATCGGCACCCTTGTACCGGCATCAAAGGCACTATACTTTCCTCCGCGAAATGGCCCTGAAGGCTTATGGCTGCCTAACTTTTCAACAGCGTCATCTTTATAACCATCATCAATTACTGGCCCGTTGTCGCTGGTAAAAATTACAATGGTATTACGATCCAGTTTATTTGCCTGGAGTGCTTTCATTATTTGTCCTACAGACCAATCCAGTTGAAGAATAGCATCGCCTCTTGGTCCCATACCGCTCTTACCTTTAAACCGTTCGTGTGGCATGCGCGGCACATGAATATCGTGGGTAGCAAAAAACAAAAAGAAGGGATTACTTTTATTTTTTGCAATAAACTCCATTGCCTTTTTTGTAATCACATCAGCCATCTCTTCATCTTTCCATAAAGCAGATTTTCCACCTGTCATATAGCCAATTCTGCTTACGCCATTCACAATAGTTTGATCATGAGTATGCGACGGTAGCATTTTTAATAGTTCAGGATTCTTCTTCCCGGTAGGATCATTTGGATTGATCGGGTCCTTGTAGCTAACTGTGATAGGGTCATTTCTGTCGAGGTTCACTACGCGCTGATTTTCTACATACACGCACGGTACCCTGTCGCCAGTTGCCGGAAGTAAAAACGAATAGTTGAAACCAATTTCCAGTGGCCCAGGTTTGATATCAGCATTCCAGTCTGGTCCACCTGTAGGTCCTAATCCAAGATGCCATTTACCTACTACACCGGTGGTGTATCCGGCTTTCTGCAACATGCCAGGTAGCGTTCCTCTATCCGTCGGAATAATCAGTGCTGCATCTCCAGGTGCTATACCGGTACCCTGTTTACGCCAGGCATACTTACCGGTAAGCAATGAATAACGCGAAGGTGTGCAAGTAGCAGAAGTAGCATGCGCATTGGTGAACCGAACACCTTGTTTTGCCAGCTTATCTATGTTGGGTGTAGCAACCGTATTGGCTCCGTTACAGCCGATGTCGCCATAGCCAACATCATCGGTATAAATAATTACGATGTTTGGTTTGGTTGCTTTACCAGCCTGCCCATTGGATGTAAGTGCACCGACTAAACAAAGGATAGCAGCTGAAAGTTTTATAACATTCTTCATTCAAATATTTTTTTGTGTTAAGTATTGGCAATATTATTCATCGTCCTGCCCCTTCTTTGCAATAGGTTTATAGCCCGGGTTAAAAACAGGATTATTATCCGGTGTTTGCGCCTTCACTTTTTGTAACCATTGAAATAATTGCGACTTCAGTTCCTTTTCTAATTTCTTATTCAAGATGGACAGGTTGTTTATTTCACCTACATCTTTTTTAAGATCATATAACTCTGTGGTGCTGTCTTCATAGTTATAGATCAACTTATAATTGCCTTTTACGATTGCAGAGCCGGGCCTGCCTCCCTGGTTGCTGTAATGTGGATAGTGCCAGTACAAAGCTCTTTTATTTGCTTTGCGAGGCTTAGAAATTAGAGACAAAATGTTCTCGCCATCCAAGGTTTCGCTTTTCCTGTATGCTGCATTCATTGCCGTGGCAAATGTGGGAAAGAAGTCAACTGTATTGACTGGAACCGGTGACACTTGATTGGCTTTTATTTTAGCGGGCCAGCGCATGATAACCGGCACTTTTATTCCACCTTCATACAACCAGCCCTTGCCACCACGCAGCGGGCCGTTTACGGTAGGGCTGCCTTCGGCTGTACTTAATCCTCCATTATCTGAAGTAAATAATATGATCGTATTATCAGCAATCCCAAGTTGTTCGAGCTTACTTAAAATGCGCCCGATATTGCTATCCATGTTTTCAATCATGGCCGCATAAATTGGGTTGTTCTGGACGGTTCTTTGTCGCCATCCATTTTCATTCTTCATCCATGCTTCATCCTTACGGAAAGGTGTTTTCGAGCCCAGCATCTTTTGTTTTTCTTCGTACTTTTTTATGAGCGGCTTAGGCGTCTGCAAAGGATTATGAACCGCATACAATGCATAGGTTACCAGGAATGGTGCTTTATGATTTTGATCGAGGAATTGCAGTGTTTCGTTGGTGAGCCTGTCCGTAAGATATTCTCCAGCGGGTCCGTCCGTTAGGCGAGGATTTTTATAAGGGGGGAAATAACCACCTGTTGTATCATTTTTAAAACCTGATGGCGAGCCACTGCTGAAGCCTCCTTTGTTGATTGGAAAGCCCTGTGCTTCGGGCCAGTATTGTTCACTTTCACCCAAATGCCATTTGCCTGCGTAAAACGTTTTGTAACCATTTTGTATCGCCAGTTCAGCAATGGTTTGTTCCTCTAATGCAAGCTGGTTTTGTATGGGCTTTGCAATCAATTTCTCATAAGGCTTTGCAATACCACCAGCCTGCCTGCCTTTTATCCAATCCGTTACCCCGGTTTTTACGGGATACTTTCCCGTCAATAAACTGGCACGGGTGGGACTGCATACCGGGCAAGATGCATACCCGTTTGTAAACTGAATTCCCTGGGTGGCGAGTTTGTTAAGCACCGGTGTTTCGTAAAATGTACTGCCGTAGCATTGAAGATCGGCCCAGCCTAAATCATCGGCAATGATTACAATTATATTAGGCTGCTTGCTTACCTGCTGAGCAGGTAGAAGACTTGCGATTGACAGCAAGAAAATGATAAGCAACGTCCGATTAAACATTCTATGTTTGTTTGTAGGAACCAGCCTACGTTGATGATGATAGTTCTTTTAAAATTAATGCAGAGACTCTTTTGAAGCAGTTCAAAAGCAGGGGGCATTTGTGGCAAAGGCGCAATATCATTAATTCAAAAATATTTCACGCAAAGAAAAACCAAGAAGCAAAGACGCCAAGCCGGCCTGTCTCCTTTGCGCTCTTTGCGTGAGACTAACCAAACAACTTAACTCAATGACATTGGGAAACGGGGCCAAATCATCTTATTTTTTACGATCAGAAAAATCAAACTTTTCTATATTCCGATGGATTAACACCAAACTGCTCCTGGAAGCATTTTCTAAAATTCTTGATGTCATTGAATCCTGATTCAATTGCCGCTCCGTTCACACTATAATTGCCGCTGATTAATAACCTGGCTGCATATTTCAAGCGCGCTGAACGAATAAAACTATTTCCCGACATGCCGGTAACCGCTTTCAGCTTTCTATAAAAAGTGGATCGGCTCATAAACATGAGTGAAGCCAATTCGTCCGTACTAAACTCTTCATTAGAAATATTCTCTTCCACCAGCTTCATGGCTTTATTTAGAAACACTTCTTCGAAGCTGGCAATTTCTTTATGGGTTAAATCGAGGTAGACCTTTTGCGCATATAGCTCTTTCAGCTTCTGACGCGATTTGATGAGGTTGTGAACGTGTACCAGCAGCAACTGTGAATTGAAAGGTTTGGGCAGGTAAACATCTGCGCCTTCTCTTATGCCAAGCACCTGGTGATTTACATCAGTTAGTGCCGTCAATAGGATGACCGGTATATGCGAGGTTCGGGTATCTGACTTTATTTTACTGCACAATTCAATACCATCCATCTCGGGCATCATTACATCACTCACTATAAAATCGGGAATGATATCAAAAGCTTTTTCCAAACCTTCTCTTCCGTTGTTTGCTGTGGCAATTTTAAATTCGGGTGATAAAATATCGCAGACATACTGCTGCACATCAATATCATCTTCCACAACAAGAATGATTGGAATCTCTTTTTCCTGGGCAAGCAAATCGTTGTCTGTCGTCATGGTTAGGTTATTTAAATCACTGTTCTCATAAGTTGGATGAAACGCAAATGTTTCAGGGTAATTACTCAATCCATTTGAACCGGAATGCTCAGGCAACTGAACAATGAATGTACTACCATTAATGCCATTGCTTTCTGCATGAATTTTACCACTGTGAAGTTCGATTAGCTCTTTTACAAATGAAAGCCCGATGCCTGTTCCTGAAATGTTGGACGCGTCCGTTTGCTTACCCCGGTAAAATCTATCGAATATCTTCTCAACATCTTCTTCAGGAATACCAACGCCGGTGTCCTGAACTGCTATTGTACAAGTGCCGTTTTCTTTACCAATACTAAACGTTACCGACCCGCCATCTTTGGTGAACTTAAACGCATTGGAGAGGAGGTTGAAAACGATGATCTCTAACTTATCCGTATCAAACGTAAATGAAATAAACTTAGCACCAGATGAAAATTCATACCTGATGTTTCGCCTTTCTGCTTCATCATTAAATAGTAGAAATATCTCGCGGCAAAAAGAAACAATTTCTCCCGGTGATGGGTTTAATCGTAAGCTTCCTACTTGTGCTTTTTCATAGTCGAGTAGCTGCGTTACCATCCTCAACATTCTTTTCGATTGCTTTTGAATCTGTTTTAAACTTTTAGCGACAGGCTTCTCCAGTTTTACTCTCTGCAGCAAGTCATCGAGCGGACCCAGGATCAACGTAAGTGGCGTTCTGAATTCGTGGGAAATATTTACAAACAACTTCTCTTTGAAATCAGCCAATTCCTTTTCTTTTCGCCTTTCTACGTTGGATAAATTCAATTGTATTTTCAGCTTTGCCTGCTTCAATCCAAAATGCCGGGTGGCCCACAAAAGCGCAACAAAAATTATGACGTAGATGGTATACGCCCACCATGTTTTCCATGGTGGAGGCAATACGTTTATTGTAAGTGTGTGTGGGGCATCTGTCCATACCTTATCGCTATTGGTTGCTTTTACTTTTAAGTAGTAAATGCCCGGCGAAAGATTGGTGTACGATACCGTTCTTCGGCTACCTGCATTAACCCAGTCTTTGTCAAAACCCTGCAGCATGTACATGTATTCATTCTTATCAGGAGCATGGTAATCCAGCGCTGAAAATTCGATGGAAAAAATGTTCTCAGTATGCGTGAGCTCTATATATTCGGTTTCATAAAAAGGCTTGGTGAGTACAGAATTATTGGGTTGATTTTTTCCAAATTCGTACAGCTTATTATTTATCCTGAGATTGGTAAAATAAACTGGTGGCACAAAACGATTGATTGTAATACTGTCTGATGAAAAATAGGTAGCCCCTTCAACACCGCCGAAAAAAAGCATTCCATCGCCAGACTTAAAGGAAGCATTTTCAGAAAAAGCCATAGACTGAATACCATCTCTTTTATCGAATACTGAAAAGGAATTAGCAGCCTTATTTAGCCTATTGATTCCTTTGTTCGTACTCGCCCAAATCCTTCCTTCACCATCCGTTAAAACAGCATGAATGTAGTCACTAGACAAGCCATCTTTCGTTGTGTAACGCTGAACGTAGATTTCATGATTTTCAGCCGCGGTAATTTTATTCAACCCAAACTGTGTTCCCGCCCAGATGTTTCCAAGCTTATCTTCGGAGAGGCATAAAATCGTATTGTTACTGATACTCTGCTTTAGGTTCGTTGTTTGGGTAAAGCATTTAAAATTGTCGGTGGCGGGCAGGTAAAGATGTAAGCCTTTATAAGTGCCGATCCATAGCTGCTTTTTTGAATCTACCAACAAACAACTTACCCTTTCATTCTGCAAAGCACCTGCGACTCCAGGTGCAGGAAAGTAGTTTTTAAAAAGAGGCCTATTTTGCTTGTCGTAGCCTTTTATTTTACTCAGGCCATGCTCCTGGCTACCAATCCAAATGGTGCCTTCATGATCCTTTACCAACACGTTCAATTTCAGGTCGCCAATCGAAGCGCTGGAAGTACGGTCAGGTTTGTACACATCCACACGGCTCACACGCTTATTTTCTTCAACTATCCTCAGTAGTCCTGCGTTGGTTGCAGCCCAAAGCACGTCACCGTCCTCCAGGAAATTTCTCGCAGCATCTATTTTTTGACCTGTCTTCTCACTGGAAAATTTGTTCAACTCCAGTCGACTAAAATTTTCCCAATCAGAAGAATATTGAATGCCTCCGCCTTTTGTGCCTAACCAAAGTTTATGTTCTTTATCTACGGTTATCGCCAGTACGTGCGTACTACTCACTAATGATTTTTTCTTCTCATCATATACAATGTTTGCAAACTTTTTTCGATTTAAATCTAATTTGAAAACACCCGCGCCATCAGTACAAACCCACAACAGGCCCGACTGGTCTTCCATAATATTCAAGATAATATTATTGTCGCTTGTAAACAGCCCGGCTACATTTAATGAGATCTTTTCAAACGTCTCATCCGACTTGTTGAAACGGTTTAGTCCGCCACCCCATGTGCCCACCCACAAAGTGCCGTGGCTATCCTGGAAAATGTTGTAAGTATTATTAATGCTCAGCGAATTTGGGTCTGCTTGTTTATGCAGGTAATTCCTAACCTTCTTTGTTTGAAGGTCGAAACGATACAGACCATAGTTCCAGGTACCCAACCATAAGCATTTATTATTAGTGTCGTGCACCAATGACGTGATGTTGATTCCATCGTGCCCAAAGTTATACGTAGTATCGTTTTCTAACTTGCTGTTCAAATGTCTCAGACCATTATTGGTGGCCAGCCATAAGCCCCCTTCATTGTCGGGTAAAATCTCAGTGGTTTTCCATATGTCGCTGATGAGTGTGAAGGTTTTGGTTTTCTTGTTGAAATATTGAAAGCCCTTCCATGTTCCAATAAAAACCTTATCACCTCTAGTGTCAAGAATTGAAAGAATGTAATCCGCATTAAAATCCGAGGCACCTTTTACCTTATTAATATAGTTGATAATTGTACCCGTTCTAAAATCATAGCTGCTAAGCCCACCAGACTTTGTACCGATCCAGATATTATCATTTAAACCATTATGCAATACTTCTATCGATTGGCTGTTGAGGTTGTTGCCATCACCAATATCATTTTTTAGCAGCTTCATTTCGTATCCATCGTAACGTTGCAAGCCGCCGCGTGTACCAAACCAAATAAACCCGTTTTTATCCTGTATAATGGAAGTAACCTCGTTGTTTACAAGGCCATCATAAATGCTGATGAAAGAGTTGGATAGTTGTGAAAAAACACCAATAGCGGGAACTATAACCAGCAGTAAAAATAGAGTTGGCTTTATACCATGTAGTTTCATGGCCATGCAATCATTAGTGTTAACCTCATACCTGCCTCAATTTAGAGGGAAACCGAAACATAAACAATAAAATAAACCTTAACCTGCTCCTATCACCACAACAGAATAAATGATACAAACAAAATGATTAACAGCATGTAAACCACAAATGTTTTAAAGTCGTTGCGTCTTTTTTGGTGCATCAAGGCACTATCGTTTTGTTTCATGCGCTTCGTATTATTTCCCATGCTGATGGTTTTTACAATTTTCCGGCTTTAAATTTTTTAAAGTCTTCGGGATTTTTTACCCTCACCGGCCTGTTGTTCATCAGATCGTCATGGATCATTAAAGTGATGGTATCCCATGCTTTGCCTTCCGTCCATATGGGTTTCATTTTGTTCGATTCCCAACGGTCCAATTCCTGTTTCATGGAGTTGAAAATTTTGGTATCTGATCCCTTAATTCCATTCACTTCACCCAGGTCATTTTTTAAATTATAAACACGGTAACCAAGCCCCTGCACTTTAACCATCTTGTAATCGTTGTACCGCATCGCTGCTGCAAAATCCTTTCTCCAAAACAATTCTTTATGAGGATTGCCGGTAACCTTTTTTTCCAGGTAGGGTAGGAGGCTCACTCCGTCAAGTGACTTATCATTCTTAGTCTTTGCTTTTGCAGCAGCCAGGGATGTCGCAAAAATATCCAGAGAAGAACTAAGGCCGTCGAACCTGTTGCCCCCCTTAAACTTTTCAGGCCAGCTTACTAAAAAGGGAACCCGGTGACCAGCTTCGTATTCATTTCCTTTAAATCCTTTAAGTGGCAGATTAATGGATTGATTGTTATGCGCTCCGCCATTATCACTCAAAAAGAACACGAGAGTATTATCCTGTATTCCCTGCGTTTTTAGTTCATCCATCATCTTACCTATTGCCCGGTCCAGCGCAAAAGTCATGGCAGCAAGCTTTTGGCGAGGATGATTTTTAAATCTTTCAAGATCAGCTTCACTTGCCTCCATAGGTGTATGCACCGCATTCGGTGCCCAATACATAAAGAAGGGTTGATGCTTGTTTTGCCTGATATATTCAGCCGCTTTATTTCCTAAAACATCGGTCAGGTATCCACTAAATGCCACCTGTTTATTGTTTTCCCGGAGTCCATTTTTAGACCCGGTACTATCATCTTTTTTAGGTACGTAAAAGTAGCTGCGCCCTCCGCTTAAAAATCCGTAGAAATAATCAAATCCGCGATTGTTGGGCTGTTGATCCTTGCTGAAACCAAGATGCCATTTTCCAAAACCTGCAGTTGCATAACCTTCCTTTTTCAGTCTTTGCGCAAGGGTAACCTGCGATATATCCATGCCCGTGTAACCATCGCCTTCATTACATTCATATCCAAATCTTTGCTGGTACCTTCCGGTCATTAGCCCGGCACGTGACGGGCTGCAAACTGTTGAGGATACATGTGCATCTGTAAAAAGCACTGAGCTTTTTGCAAGCCTATCTATGTTCGGCGTTTGAAGATCCTTACTTCCCATAAATCCAAAGTCCGCATAGCCTGCATCGTCCACTAGGATCACAATAATGTTTGGTCTCTTGCTATCAGTATACTTTTTTGCACTACTACCTGAGTAAAGCGGAATGATAGCAACTGCAGCTAAAAAACTAACAACAGATCGTTTTATAATGGTTGACTTTATAATCACATTCGTTGATTCAATTCATAATTGATTGTAACCTGTCTTTATCCTGTACCGAACCTAACAACAGGCTATTTTAGTTTGGTTGAAATACCTTTTTTCTGGTAATACTCGGCCTCTTGTGTGAGACCCAAAAAAGCAGGCTTCACCATTTCTTTCTCCCATAGCTTTCTTTTAGCATCCAGTTCTTTTGCTTTCTTTTCGCTTACTACAGCCTTATCGTTTTGCTCTGCTACATCATTATTCAAATCATACAAACTGACCTTGCCATCTTTATCAACAAACAACTTTTGTCCATCGCCATTTACCACGGCAAAGTTTTGCTTATCGAATTGCCTCCAGAATAGTTGGTCGTGAGGAGTACCCTTTTGCCGGCCAATCAAATAAGGCACCAGGTCAACACCATCTAACTTTTTCGTTGGCGGAGTGGTACCTGAAATATTGGCAATAGCAGTAGAAAAAATATCCAACGAAATCACTGGTTTATCGTAACGAGTATTAGCAGGAACATGTCCCGTCCACTGCATTGCAAAAGGCACCCTGATGCCACCTTCAAACAAACCACCTTTACCTCCACGAAGGAGTCCATTGTCACTTGCATTATCACTTTCAGGTCCGCCGTTATCCGATAAGAAAAACACCATTGTATTTTCTTCCAGGTTCAAATCTTTCAACTTCTGCATCACCCTACCAACACCATCATCAACCGCACTGACCATGGCTGCGTACTTTCTTCTTTTCTCATCTTTGATGTGCTGAAATCGGCTTAGATATTGATCGCTTGCCTGCAATGGTGTATGCGGTGCATTGTATGCCAGGTATAAAAAGAAGGGGGTCTTTTTATTTCTATCGATGAACGATACGGCTTCTCTTGATAAAGCATCCGTCAGGTATTCCGTTTCCTCAATAATGGTATTGTTCCTGGTAATTTTTGTCTTGTAGCTTTGGCCTTCACCCTTTGCACTATCCGCGTTTCCTATGTTCCAACTCTCCGGAAAATATTGGTGACCACCACCAAGGAAACCAAAGAATTCATTGAATCCCCTCTTCAACGGGCGTAAGCTTTCATGTGCTCCTAAATGCCATTTACCAATAGCCATGGTTTTATAACCGGTACGTTGCAATACATCCGCGATTGTTTCTTCCTGCAACGATAATCCTACTTCAGGATCGTTGGGAACATACAATGGATTTCTGCTGTAACCAAAGCGATCCTGGTACCGTCCTGTAATTAAACCTGCACGGCTGGGACCGCAGACCGCATAACTGACATAACCTCTTGTAAAAACAGTACCGTTTTGTGCAATCTGGTCAATTGCAGGGGTGGGAATATCTTTACAACCATTAAATCCCACATCACCATAACCCTGGTCATCGGTTAAAATGATAATAACATTTGGCCTACCCGGTTTTTTATCGCTTTTATGGTTTTGTGCAAATCCACAAATGGAAGTGATGACAAAAAGAACAATTGAAACAAACTTCTTCATCTGGGACAAGCTTTAAAATAACCGTAAGTAAAACGCCTTATGTTGTGGTACAGTGTTCCTTAAATTTATGAACTGAGCGAAAGGGTTGTTAGCACGCGTGTTTCATGACATTAGGTTTTCCTTTGGTGCCATTCTGTACAAGAAACAATGTAGTTTCAAAGCTAATAACTCAAAATTTTGAAAACACCGATTTGTATTCAATTAAGGGGGGCAGATGTTTCAAAGGAATTTGAGAAAAAGCCCATCAATAGTTAATCGTTAATTTTCGATCCTAAGTGTTATACCCGATGAGTTATTCCTTATGTACTTCCGCAATGCTGCTTCTCACTGTAAACCTTTCATTTGGGCAGCGGGTTAAAACAGCAACAATCGATAGCACGTATCAACTTATATGGTCAGATGAGTTTAATGTAGCAGGAAAACCAACCGAAAAATTTTGGATGTATGAACAGGGGTTTACAAGAAATGAAGAACTGCAATGGTACCAGGCAGCCAATACCAGTATCAAAAAAGGCATCCTCACTATTACTGGACGCAGAGAAAAAATTGAAAATCTAAACTACCAGGAGGGAAGCGACAACTGGCGGTTAAATAGAAAGTTTGCAGACTACAGCGCTGCTTCAATAAAAACAAAAGGCAAGTTTTCATTTCAATACGGCATACTGGAAGTAAGGGCCAGAATTGATACTTCATCGGGCATGTGGCCAGCTATATGGACTCTGGGCGACACGCAAAAGTGGCCGGCCTGCGGCGAAGTAGACCTCATGGAATTTTACCGGGTGAAAGGTCAACCAACCATTTTGGCGAATGCGGTTTGGGCGAATGCAAAAAACAGGGATGTTTGGAACTCAAAGAAAATACCCTACACACATTTCTCACAAAAAGATAAAAACTGGCATAAGAAATTTCACACATGGAAAATGGACTGGACGCCTGACTTCGTACGACTATACCTTGATGATGAATTGCTGAATGAAATTGATCTTTCCAAAACCATCAACCCCGATGGCTTCAATCCATTTCATCAGCCACATTATATTTTACTCAATCTTGCTATCGGGGCCAACGGTGGCGATCCAGGCAAAAGCAGCTTTCCGCGGAAATATGAAGTTGATTATGTGAGGGTGTATCAACATAAATGAACAAAAGTCTTAGCAATATTTTGGTAACCATTGGACCATACTTTGTCGGCATTGCGAAAATGATAAAATCATTTTGCCAAATAGAAGTCAACCAATACATTTGCAACCACCTTGAATTAGCTCATTTGTTATAGCTCACCATGACAATGTGGAATGCAAGAAAGTTCTAAATATTAAAGGGGAATTAGCTCAGTTGGTAGAGCGCTTGCATGGCATGCAAGAGGTCAGCGGTTCGACCCCGCTATTCTCCACAGCTTTAAGCCCCGCAAGGGGCTTTTATCATTTCTATAAAGCTGTGTTTGTACAATCTATCAATAAGCATCTCAATGCTTTTATTTACATTGTCTAATCTACTAAGACCAATAATTATTACACTGGTTGCTGTAGGAACCTGATCAGAGATTATTTCAACATACACAGCTAACGGCATCAAAACGATGTCGGGTTAAATATTTAGACCAAAAAAGCGTTTATGCTCTGTACGAGGCCCTGATATAAAAGGCCCGTCCATACTTGTGGTTCCAAAAACCCTACACAGACAGATGAATCAATCTAACAGATCATTGGACACTGCCAAATTTGTAAAATGGGTGGTCATCATTACTATTGTTGCCGCAGCTATAGAAATCCCTATTATCTATTTCTATTTCAGCAATAAAACGCCAGTGGCTAAAGCAAGCGTACTTAAACGGAAGCAGCAACCCGCTTCAACATCTCAGCCAATAAATAATCCTGGTTCTGAATCGCCAATACAAATACAAACGCAAGCAATTGTTGTGGCTCCGGAACCTTTGGCGTCCATTGTAGATACTCAAGTAGTGCGGGTAAAATTAAAGCCTGGCAATCATGTAAACGAGATTACCGATAGTGGAAAGAAACCTAAGTTAATGGCTTCAGCGCCTAAACGGATTATTTCGAAAGAACCCAAAGCGGCATCAGCGGTGAAGGAACCATCCTCCAAACCCAATAAAATTCAGACCTTGCCACAACAATTGACCGAAGCAATGATGCAAAACATCATAGCGCAGCTAAATGCAAAAAACGAACAACGGCAACAACCATTAAAGTGTGTAAAAATCAGGCAGACATTTAACAGCAATGTCACAAACGCTTTCAAAATTGCAGATCATTTAAGAGCAAGTGGGTTTAGTATTTCGGGCAGGGAAACGGTTACTCAAACAGTGAAAGGTGTGGCTGTTACCAATAGCATCAGTTGCCTCGTAGTTACTATTGGTTCATTATAAGAAAATTTATTTCCATACCCGCTTGGATGATTCTAAAACAGCAATGCCGCAGAATTTTCTGCGGCATTGCTGTTGGTATTCGGCTTTTAATTTACCCTTCCCAAACTTCATCCTTGCCATCCAGCCAAAGCTTCACTAGTTCAGTGGTTACACTCTTCGGTCTTTCCAGAGGAAGACCCAAAGCTCTGTCCCAACACAAGCTGGCAAGTACACCCAGTGCACGGCTCACACCAAACAAGACGGTGTAAAATTCATATTCCACCATGCCATAGTGCACGAGTAATGCACCACTGTGTGCATCCACGTTCGGCCATGGGTTTTTAATTTTTCCAAGTGATTGCAGAATTGGAGGTACCGCTTCGTATATGTTCCAAACCGTTTGTACCAGTGGATCTTCGGGCATATGCTTCTTTCCAAATTCCATTTGTGCCTCAAATCTTGGATCCGTTTTGCGCAGCACTGCATGGCCATAACCCGGAACAACTTTGCCGGCAGTTAGCGTTTGCTGTACGTATTCAACAATCTGTTCTTTCGTTGGACTCTCTGCGCCAATTTCTTCTCTCATTTCATAAATCCACTTAATCACCTCCTGGTTTGCCAGGCCATGTAACGGACCGGCTAAACCATTCATCCCTGCAGCCAAACTTTGGTAAGCATCGCTAAGGGCCGAGCCAACCAGGTGCGTGGTATGTGCACTTACGTTACCACCTTCGTGGTCTGCATGTATGGTCATATACAAACGCATCAGCTCGTAAAAGCTTTCATCTTTATAACCCATCATATGCGCCAGGTTACCGCTCCAATCTAATAAGCCATTGGGTTGAATATGTTCGTTATTTTTGTATTTGCGACGGTAGATGTATGCCGCAATACGTGGAAGTCGCGCAATCAGATCCATTGCATCATCAAACGTAGCATCCCAGTAATCTTTTTTATTCAGACCCTCTTTATACTTTTTGGCAAAATTGCTTTCTGTTTGAAGTGCCATGATACCTACAACAAACATGGTCATGGGATGGGTATGCAGTGGGAGCGCATCAATGGTAGCAAATACATGGTTGGGCACATGGCTTCTACGTTGCCATACTGCCGTAAGATGTTCTACATCTGCCTCCGATGGAAGGTCTCCAATTAGCATCAGGTAAAAAAGACCTTCGGGTAATGGTTCACTACCTTTTTCCGCCTTAGGTAACTTTTCTTGTAATTGAGGGATGGTATAGCCGCGGAAACGTATTCCTTCCTGCGCATCAAGCAAACTAGTTTCAGTAACTAAACCCGTAATGCCACGCATTCCCTGGTAAACTTGGGCCAGGGTAACTTCACCAATTTTCTTATTTCCGTGTTCCTTTAATAAATCTTTGATTTCTACATTAGCTTCATCGGCTTTTGCTTTGAACCTGTCTTTAATTATTCCCATAGCAAGGCAATTTTTTTTGATTTAGTACAAATTTGAGGCGTTGATTACGTCATTTTACGAGAGGCGGCTAAAGGTAAAACAACTTATAATCGAAACAAAAGTATTGTTCAATTGTTCGTCTTATCATTACGTTATCAGTTACTTAGGGGCCTGTTTGTAAAACCAAACTGCTACAAAAGCAAAGATGATGTTGGGTATCCAGGCAGCCAGCATTGGCTGTAAATCTCCTTTGGTAGAAAAAATGGTTGAAAAACGATCTGCCAAAATAAATAGGGCACACGTAATAAAACCAATGGCCAGGTGAGCGCCGCTTCCTCCACGTACCTTACGGCTAGCCACCACAGCACCAATCAACGTAAGCAAAACGACAGTGGCCGGCGTTGCATCCCGACGGTATCTTTCCACCTTTAATGCATTTAGCCCTTCCACTCCACGCTGCTCTTCCAACCGAATGAAGCGATCAAGGTCCGGTGTATTCAATTTATCCTTTACATAGCTATCTCGTTTTAAATCAAAGGGAGTAAGGTGAATGTCGACGTGCTTGTTTGGGATCATGGTAACATTTTCCTTCAACCCATCGATCGTTCGTTCAATTACATTTTCCAATCGCCAGTTTTTAGTAGCAGTGTCCCATGCAATATTCTCTGCTCTTAAATTATACTCAACCTTGTTTTTCTTTACGCGTTGCATAAAAAAGTTGCCACCCGTTTTGGACGCGGTGTCATAGCTCATGCCTATGTACGTCACCGGATCTATCTGCAGGTAAATAGAACTTCGTTGTCCCAGCAGTGGGTTATAAGAGGAGTTGATGTCAACGTATTTGGCCTGGAAGCTCACACGGATATCGTTAGCTGCGGGAATAACGTGGCGGTTGCCCAGCCATAAAACAAGGCCTAAAAAACAACCTGCAATCAGGTATGGGCGCAGGTAGCGATTAAAACTGGTACCACTTGCGAGAATGGCTACCACTTCGCTGCGGCCCGCCATTTTACTGGTGAAATAAATAACCGCGATGAATACAAATAATGGAAACAATAGTGCCAGTATGTGCGGAATAAAGCCAATGTAATACTGCTTAAAGATTTCTGTTGCACTCAATTTGGAGCGAACAAAGTCATCTGTTTTCTCGCTGATATCAACCACCACAGTAATAAAAGCAAACAGCAGGATGGAAAAAACGAAGGTGGTAATAAAGTTCTTTATGATGTACCAGTCAATTTTTTTCATGCTGCAAAATGGAGGTGCCAAAGATAGCCGGAACAAGTTAGAGAAGTAGAAACATCTTGTTAATAGCGAAGATGAATGCGGTGGTATTCAACAGCGGTGAAAAAGCCCTAAGGCTGCAATAATTGCGGGTGAACCGGGCAAAAAAATAAAAGTAGCTTTCGCTACTTTTAAAAGGTTACTCCAAAAGAAAATGGACGTGGGGGTATCATTTTCTCACAGGTAATGGATTGGTTGGGGGGTGTGAACTGTAAATATAATCTTCGATTCGTAATTAGCAGATATTAGCATCGTTCGTGAATAAGAAGCTGGTAGTACCGTTCTTTTCCACAAAATGCTAAACCTCAGGCATATCAAACACCGTAAAAAAGTATTTGTTCAGTCTTTAATAAAAAAATAATTGACAACGCTCTACTTTTTAAAAGCTGGATGAAATTGTTGCAGTGTGCTGCGTAAAAAATCACGATCGAGATGTGTGTAGATTTCGGTTGTCGTTATGCTTTCGTGACCAAGCATTTCTTGCACGGCTCTAAGATCCGCACCGCCTTCTACCAGGTGGGTAGCAAAAGAATGCCGGAAGGTATGTGGAGAGATTGCTTTCTTTAAGCCCGCTTTCAATGCCAAATCTTTGATGATGTAAAATATCATAACCCGCGAAAGTTTTTTCCCGCGCCTGTTTAAAAACAAAACGTCATCGCACCCTTTGGCAATTGGCTGATGTACCCTGATGTTGCTCCGGTAAATTTTTATGCATTTGATGGCTTCGCCCCCAATGGGCACCAGCCTTTCTTTGTTTCCTTTGCCGGTAACGCGGATGAAACCAACATCGAGGTAAAGTGCGCTGATCTGAAGGTTGACCAACTCACTTACCCGCAGTCCGCAACTGTATAGCGTTTCCAGCATAGCCTTGTTTCTCGTTCCCTCAGGTGTGCTAAGGTCCAATTTGCCAATCATGCTTTCTATCTCATCAAACGATAGTACATCTGGCAACGAACGTTTCAATTTGGGCGCTTCCAGCAAAGCTGTTGGATCGTTGGCTACAATGTTTTCGATCAAACAATATTTGTAAAATCCTTTTATACCTGAGATGATTCTTGCCTGCGAGGATGGGGTCATTCCCAATTCGGCTATCCACTTTATAAATCGCTGTAGCAGCCCGAGGTCTATTGCGCCCGGTTCTTTTTCGTCATTGATGGATAGGAGGAAGGTGGTTAATTTTTCTACATCCGACAGGTATGCATCAACAGAGTGGTCGCTGAGTGATTTTTCTAATTGCAGGTAGGCCTTGAAACCTTTTTTATACGCATTCCACATAGGCAGGGCTTATGGCAAATATCTGCGCCATATGAGTGCAACATACTTCTGATACCTTACATTCGGCACTTTAATCAAACTTATGTTACCGGTAAATCTCCGATCGTTTCGCACCAAAGTTCGCCATCATCAAAAGACGATGAACCGTTTTTTGCGCAAGCTCGAAAAAACACCTCCAAAAGATTTAGATAAAATGGCGGAAGAAATTAGCCCGGAAGTTTGGAGTGAAATTGATTGCCTGAGTTGTGCCAATTGTTGCAAACGAATGAGTCCAACTTTTACCGCCAAAGATGTAAAACGAATAGCGGCTCATGTTGGAATGAAGCCAAAAGAATTTACCGAAAAATGGCTGTACGTTCCACCAAAAGATAAAGATTGGATCAACCGTAGCCAGCCTTGCCAGTTTCTTGATTTAAAATCGAACATGTGTAGCATTTACGAAGTGCGCCCCCTTGATTGCTCCGGTTTCCCGCATCTTACCAAAAAGAAGATGGTGGACTACATCCACATCCATCAACAAAACATTCAGTATTGCCCCGCTACCTATAAAATGGTGGAGAAGATGATGGTGAGAGTGGCGTTGTAAGTCAAAAATCAAAAATCAAAAGTCAAAAGTCAAAAATCATAAAATGGGTTAAATCACTCTATAGATTTTTGACTTAGAAATATACATCTTGATTGAACCAGAATTCAGTTTCTTCAGGTTTGAAAAGTATGGCGAGCACATCAAATTGTATCCATTTCCAGCCGGGATTTAAAAATTGGTACTGTTCGGCGGCATCTTTCAGATTTTTAAATTTTTGTCGCGTGATGCTGTCTTCGGGATTTCCGTAAAGCGTACTTCGGCGGGTTTTTACCTCTACAAAGTGCAGTGTTTTATCTTTCTCACAAATAATGTCTACTTCCCAATGACGGTACCGCCAGTTCGTTTTCTTTATGATAAAGCCTTTCGCCGTCAACCAATCTACAGCCAACTTTTCTCCAGTTATGCCCGTCTCATTGTGCTGTGCCATTGCGTATTTTTAGGGTGATATAATCTACTGCGCTATTGCTACCTGGGGCAGTTGTAAAGAATTTATTTGTATTCGAACATAAAATAATCATTCATTTTGAAAGATCAAATTTGTAAGCTGGTAGGTACTGTGCAGCATTATGCTTGGGGAGGTTTCGAGTTCATACCGTCATTGCTCAATCAACCAAACGTTGACCATAAACCTTTTGCGGAGTATTGGCTTGGAGCACATCCTTCTGCACCATCGGAGGTACAGCTGGCCGCAGGTACGTCTATTTTTCTAAACGATGCAATCGCTCAGCTTCCATTTAAATTTGTTGGCGAAGAGGTCTACAACCGGTTCGGCGGATTGCCATACTTACTAAAGGTGTTGGATGTAAAAGAGATGCTCTCCATACAAGTACATCCGACAAAAGAAGAAGCAGAAAAAGGCTTTGAACGGGAAGAAGCTGCTGGCATTCCCATAAATGCACCACACCGAAATTATAAGGACAAAAATCACAAGCCGGAGGTAATGGTGGCACTCAGCGATTTTTGGTTGCTGCACGGGTTTAAACCTGAAGCCGAACTTCGGAAAATCTTGCAATCGGTGCCCTTGTTTACAGGTTTGGAAAATCTTTTTGAAAGAGATGGCTATTATGGATTGTACAAGCACTTAATGGAAATGCCACAATCCGATGCGGATAAAATGTTGCGCCCACTGGTACTACAGGCATTAGCTGGAGATTCAGATAGATCTACTCCGGAGTATTGGGTGCGCAAACTGTACCAACACAACGTGCCTGCATCCAATTTTGATCGGGGAATATTTTCTATTTACCTGTTTAACATCGTGCACCTCAAACCCGGTCAGGCAATTTTCCAGGGTGCAGGTTTACCCCATGCCTACCTGGAAGGACAGAACGTAGAATTGATGGCAAACAGTGACAATGTATTACGCGGCGGACTTACTCCGAAGCACATTGACGTACCGGAGCTTTTAAAGCACACTCATTTCGACACTATCACCCCACAAATTTTAGATGGAGTTGCACTAGATGAAAATGAGCGCAACTACCCGCTACCATCAAAAGAATTCGGCATCAGCCAGGTGTCTCTCACAATTGGCCAACAGTTTAGCGGCCGTAGTTACTCGGCCGAAATATTTATTGTGATGGATGGAACTGTATCAGTTGATGGGCAGGTATTTGAAAAAGGAGACGCTTTTATTGTAACGGCGGAAGAAAGCTACACGTTAACAACGCCTGATAGTGCCCTTTTGTACAAAGCTTTTGTGCCTGCAAGTGATAGCAATACAACGGAAAATTAAAATGAGGTGCTGCCAAAACTAAAATGTTTTTAGGTTATTTTTGCTGCCTTAACCCACGTTACAAAATGAATAAGCAGAATAAATCCTTACTTCTTTCAGCCATAGTACTCATCCTGTTTGCTGCGGCTAGTCGCTTGTTTCCGCACTACCCAAACTTTACAGCGATTGGAGCGATGGCTCTTTTTGGAGGTACTGTGATTGCGGATAAAAAACTGGCAATTCTCCTGCCGATTGCCGCACTTTTATTATCGGATGTTTGCTTACAGATATTCGGCATCACCAGCGGTTTTTACAAAGGACAATTCTTTATTTACGGCGCGTTTATACTAATTACTGTTTTGGCTTCTTTTATTCGTAAGCCCAATGCAGGAAATATAGCTGTTGCCTCAGTCTGGTCTGGCATCATCTTCTTCCTGTTATCAAACTTTGGTGTTTGGGTTATGGGTAGTGGCGTAGTGTATGGTAAAACTGTTTCTGGTCTGGTGGCTTGTTATGCTGCCGCCATTCCTTTTTATAAAAATGAATTCTTCGGAAACTTTTTGCTGAATGGTATTTATGGTAATCTTTTCTTTTCTGCTGTACTGTTTGGAGCCTATTACCTGGTGAAGAAAGTGAGCAAGCCGCAAGCGGTGATGGCTTAATTTAATACTATTGTAAAGAGATCCTGCGCTAAAAAAGTGCAGGATTTTTTTTATAACTCTAAAGTAGTAAACCAATAATCTTCGTGTTTGCGATTGTCTGTAGCCCTTACTTTCAAGGGTCTTTTGAAAAGGCTGCAATTGGTGACAAGGGTATGATACTCGCCGTTTTCGCCGCAGGCATCAATGCCTAAATCTTCTAACTCGGAGATTAGATTTTTGGTCAACGTTTTACCTAAAAATCTTTCACCCATCACACGGTTGCAACTTACAATCATAGTTTCCATTCCTGCATCCAGCATTTCCAAAACCAGTTCCTTTCTATCTCTTTGCCAGAGCGGCAAATAAGCAGTTAGATCCACTTTGCTGCAAACCCTCTCTTCCCAATCGCGGTGCGCTTGTAAATCAATATCACCAAAAATGCCATGGTCAAGTTTGTGTTCTGTTTTTAGTGATTGTAATGCATCCATAAACTTTTGTTCGTATGATGTCCAGCTGCTACTGACCAGGCAAATAGGCAAATGCATTGCAATGGCTTGCTTGTCAAGAATGGCTGCGGGTATACCATGGCTGCGTGAAATTAATCCATGTTCGTTCAACACATTCAGCAGCACAACGGGTTTGTAACCCTGCTGCGAGGCAAGTATTGTTGCATAGCAACTGTCTTTGCCTCCACTCCAACTTACCACTGCTTTATGTTTCATGCTCTGAAGGTTTAAGGTTATAAAGGGATGGAGGTGTCGCTAAAGCAAAACGGCTAATAATGCTGTCCGTGCAACCATCTCCAACGTAAAATTACCTCATGCAGATGGTGGAGAAAATAACCTGCGTCAGTGTTATAGGAGATTGCCTTTTTGCGCCTTTAATTCAGCTTCGTATCCTTCATCTACCAGGAGAAGCTTTCCATCGGCTGCTTGTGTAGCCAGGTCATCACATCGGTTATTCAGCGGGTTTTCGGCGTGTCCCTTTACCCATTTAAAAATAATAGTATAATCCTTGGCTATCGCATGATAACGTAACCAGAGGTCTTTGTTTTTTTTACCTCCTTTAAAGTTTGTTCGTATCCAATTATTCAGCCATCCTTCGTTGATTGCTTTTACTATGTATTGACTATCGGTATAAATCGTAAGTGGAATATTCTTCTTATTCAAACTTTCTAACGCGGAGATTACGCCCAGCAATTCCATTCGGTTATTGGTAGTAAGCCGATATCCTTCGGAAAGTTCTTTCCGCTTTTCGCCCCAAAGCAGAATGGCCCCATAGCCGCCACGACCAGGATTTCCCCGGCTTGAACCGTCGGTGTAAATGATTAATTGGTGGCCTGTACTCATTTTATAAGTAGTATTCTCCTTTTAGGTATAGAACAGCATTACCCGCCATGGTCACACGATCTCCCTTTAGTTCACAAATCAAATGTCCTTCACGGGGAGAGACCTGCTTTGCCGTGAGCGTTTCTTTGTTCAATTCTTTTGCCCAATAGGGAATGAGCGAACAATGCGAAGAACCCGTAACCGGATCTTCGCCAATCACTGAATTTGGAACGAAAAAGCGAGAAACAAAATCTACCTCTCTGCCTGGCGCGGTCACAATGATACCTACCACATCCATCTTGTTGAGGTAAGTAAAATCAGGCACCAGTTGTTTTATATATTTTTCATCTTCATACACCAGAAAAAAATCACGTGACTTAAGTACACGCGAAGGCGCTATATTAAATCCCTTCAACAGGTCGTCTGGCGCGGTAATTTGCTGTGGCATGCGCGACGGAAAGTTCAATTGAATTTTATCACCCATACGATGCACCTCCAATAGACCGCTTTTGCAATTGAAGCGGATAACATCTGAAGCATGCTGCAAATGTTCGAAGATAACATGAGCGGAGGCCAGCGTAGCATGTCCGCATAGATCAATTTCAAACTCAGGAGTGAACCAGCGAATGTGGTAATCCGTTCCTTCTTTCACAAAGAATGCAGTCTCGCTCAGGTTGTTTTCAGCGGCCAATTTTTGCATGGTATGGTCGGGCAACCATTCTTGCAGCGGACATACTGCTGCAGGATTTCCACCAAAAAGCGCAGAGGTAAAAGCATCTACCTGGTAAATGGGAAGTGTCATAGTGAGGAATTGAAATGATTTGTCATCTAAATTTTACTAGCTTAATGTACACCTGGTTACTGAACCTGCTCAGGAAAATACTTCAACGGAAACTGCATTAGTCTTTGGCAGTCGGGTCTCAGGTACAGGTTGTCGATTGTCATTATTTTTCTGGCAGCAATTTCGCTGTTTGTAAAGTGATTTTTGCTAAAAAAAGCGCCTACCATTTTTTGCATATTCTTTGGAACAGTTGTTTCCCTGCAAACGATGCGATTGTTCGTTGCTAATTTCAATGCTTTGTATATCATTTCTGAGCAGTACATTTTATCGTCGGTAGTAATGTCGTAGATGTAATCGAAGTGTGATGGCCTGGTGCGAAAACTATCCAGCACGTGGGACAAGGCACTTCTTTCTGCTTCGGAAATATCATACCGGTAGAGCGCGCAACTTACATGTTTTGCAGGGTTGATAAAAGAATCTATAGTGATATACTGCACCGTATCTCCCGGTAATTCCTCCGGCGCAATATGAGCCACAAATTTTTGATTGTTTCGTTCAACCACCATTCCAGTGTGAGAATAGGTTTTATCCTGCTCGTTTATGAAACGAACCCGGTCACTAATGATATCATCATTTAGTCGAACCAGTAAGTCGCCGCTTTTTGCTGTTTCCTTTAGCATTGTCACGTTCTTCATTATTTTTTCCTCCGGCGTTACCTGCTTTTCCACTACGGCAGGTTTTACCGGCGGGTTGCAGGCAGTAATGAGAAAAACATATATTAATCCTGCTGCCACAAATTCTAGTCGGTTCATGCTTAAGGTTGGGTGAAAAGGCAAAAATAAAAAGGCTGCCGTTATGAATGGCAGCCTTTCATGTAATAAAAAGTTTTTTAGCGACGGATAAAAGCAAGACTGTCAATACCCACAACGGTTGGGTAGTTATTGCCACTTGTGCCCCCGAATAATCCGGCGTTGGTAGACATGCAACGGAAAGCAAAGCGACCGTTTGTTACTGCACCGCCTGGAATGTTAGCAAGCGTAACAGTATACCTTGCCCACTGCTGCGGGTAACCTGGAGCTGCTGGTGTGTTACCTGCGGGATCATTGTTTATATAAGCGCTGTTGATGTCTAATAAGGTAGTTGTAAAACTACCGGTGGAAAGATGCGTGCCACCCACTTCTGTGGATCCATCGGTGTAATTAGCTCTAACCTGCATGCGATCTCTTGTGTAAACAGAATAGTCCTGGTCATCTACTGCACGCGTGTAAAAAACAATCTGGTCGCCATTTTTCATGGGCAGTTGTGGCGAAATTAGCCAGGCACTCATGTTCGCGTTTCCAGAAGCATCGTTTGCGGCAGAAACGTCGCAGCTAACAAAATCATTAGGCGTTTTACTAGCAGAATAAGCGGGAAAACCTACAAAAGAAACGGGTGCAAGAAATTTATACTGAACACCTGTGGCAGCTTCGTAACGGCCTTGTCTCCAACCAGCCTGGCCAATAGGATTGCTGTTATTTCTAAACACCCAACCTTTGCGGGTTAGTGTAGATACAGAGTCGAATTCTTCTACAAAAGAAGCAGATGTAACTGGTGGAAATACGGGTGTCATGTTGCGTTGAGTAGGCTCAGTTTCTTTTTTACAAGAAACGATTACCAGCATGATAAATACAACTGACGCAATTGAATAGAGAACTGTTTTATTCGTTTTCATTAATGTTATTTTTACTTGCTAGCACTTTTATACGTTACAAAATCAACCGCTACTCCTGAGCCATTGCCATTACTGCCGCCATCTTCTACAAAATACCTGAACGCATAACGGCCGCGTGTAGGTTTATCCAAACCATATATGGTAGCTTCAAAACGAGTCCAGTTTGTAGGAAACGCAATTGGAGAAGGTGTTCTCCTACTGCTAAAAGCTAAAGTGGGATTGATGTCAAGTATAGGTGTGTTGAAGTCGCCTGTTTCCAGACCGGAACCTACGTTCAATCCCTCGTTGTTCATGTTGATGCGTACTTGCAGTCTGTTGCCATAATCAGTTGAATCTCCTGCACCGTCAGAGTATTGTAGTGCACGGGTATAGAAAATAATCTTATCGCCATTTTGCATGGTAACAGTTGGGGAAATCAACCAATTACTAATGATGCCAGCTGCAGCGGAAGTTGAAGTATAGTCTGCGCCAACAAAGCCAGCATAAGTTCCGTTACTTGAGAATGGGCTAAACCATGGAGCCGGTTCTCCACCTTGTTGCCACACATTTGGGCCCTTTGGAATACTAGTATTTCGTAATGCCCATCCACGGCTAAGTGCACTTGAAAGGGTGTCGAATTCCTCTATATAGGACTGATTTTCTACAGGGGGAGGAACGGTAAGATATCGGTCATCAACACAACTGGTAAACAGTAATGTGGGAAGGCCAACCAACAATAAGATGTTAGGTAAAATTCTTTTTCTCATACTGATTTTTCTTGTTAGGCTAATCTGTTTAAACGTGGGTGAAATTAACATTTTTTAGGTAATACCAAAATAATGTTAAAGGATGCTAAGAACCAATGGATTTATACCTGGAAAACACCCATTTTAAACTCAGGTAATAGGGCATTGTGGTTAGCTGCTTTTAACCCTTCAGAAATTACTTTCCGGGTGTCTGCGGGGTCTATTATCCCATCTACCCAGAGGCGTGCAGCTGCGTAGAAGGCGGTCGTTTGCTTTTCGTACTTGCCCTTTAATTCTGAGAGTAACTTCTGCTCGTCTTCTGGTGAGACGGTTAAGCCTTTTGCTTTCATACCAGCAACTTGTATCTGGAGCATTGTTTTAGCAGCCTGCTCGCCACCCATTACGGCAATTTTTGCTGTAGGCCAGGCATAAATAAAACGTGGGTCGTAGGCTTTGCCGCACATAGCATAGTTACCGGCGCCAAAGCTATTGCCTACAATGATGGTGATTTTTGGCACTACTGAATTAGCTACAGCATTTACCAGCTTTGCCCCGTCTTTTATAATTCCCGCATGCTCGCTGCGGCTGCCTACCATAAACCCGGTTACATCTTGTAAAAATATTAGGGGTATTTTTTTCTGGTTGCAGTTCATGATAAAGCGGGCAGCTTTATCGGCACTGTCATTATAAATAACGCCACCAAGTTGTAATTCGCCTTTTTTGTTTTTGGTGGTGAGGCGTTGGTTGGCTACAATGCCTACCGCCCAACCGTCTATGCGGGCATAACCACACAAAATGGTTTTGCCATAATCTTGTTTAAACTGATCGAATTCGCTTTTGTCAACAATTCGCTCAATTACTTCCAGCATATCGTATGGCTTCACGTTATTTACGGGAAGTATTCCATAGATCTCGTCTTCCTTCTTGATGGGTGCAAAGGGTTCCACCCGGTCAAAACCCGCATTTGGGTGGTGACCTAACTTGCCCATGATCCTTTTTACCTGGTCCAGGCACTCTTCTTCCGTTTTAAACTTATAATCGGCAATGCCGCTTATTTCTGTATGGGTAGCCGCACCGCCTAAGGTCTCTCCATCTATTTCTTCGCCGATGGCTGCTTTTACCAGGTAAGGACCGGCTAAATAAATGCTGCCGTTTCCTTCTACCATCAAGGTTTCATCGCTCATGATGGGCAGGTACGCGCCACCGGCAACGCAAGCTCCCATTACGGCTGCTATTTGCGTAATACCCATGGCACTGATGCGTGCATTGTTTCTAAAAATGCGTCCGAAATGTTCTTTGTCGGGAAAGATTTCATCCTGCATAGGAAGGAAAACGCCGGCACTATCAACGAGGTAAATAATGGGCAAATTGTTTTCCATTGCAATCTCCTGCATGCGCAGGTTTTTTTTGCCAGTGATTGGAAACCATGCCCCTGCCTTCACTGTCTGATCATTGGCAACAATAACGCACTGCCTTTGGCTTACATATCCTAATCCTGCTACGGTTCCGCCGGCCGGGCAGCCTCCCTGTTCTTCATACATCTCAAATCCGGCGAAGCCGCCAATTTCTGTAAAGGCGGAATTCTTATCTACGAGGTATTCGATGCGCTGGCGTGCGGTGAGCTTATTTTTTTCTTTTTGTTTTTCAATCGCCTTTTTGCCACCGCCCAATTTTATCTTGTCGAAATATTGACGCACCTGGCTAAGGCTCATCTTCATGGCATCTTCATTCTTGTTGAACTCTACATTCATATTGGTAATTGACGTTAGCCGACAAAGATAGGGGAGTGTAATGCTGATAAAACAGAAGATAAACGAACAGGCAACCGCCTATAAAAAACTGAATAGGAATCTTTAACTATCTAAGTCTACAGCCAGGTAATATGCTTCAAATCTTGTTGTGCCATTATGTGCTGTTCACTCTTAGCAAGGTTTCTTACAATGCAGGTTCCTTCTTCGAGTTCCTTACTTCCAATCATCACCGCATGGGGTATGCCCTTACGATCCGCATATTTAAATTGCTTGTCAAACTTTGCCTGCTCGTGATATATTTCGCAACGTATGCCTTGGCTACGGAGTTGTTGCATGAGTTCAAATGCTGTCCTGCTTTCACTTTCACCCAGGTTAAAAAATAAGACTTGTGTGTTGGTCTGCACAGTCTCAGGAAATAATCTCAACTCTTCCATCACATCATACATTCTATCCACACCAAAACTGATACCTACACCCGGTACATTCGGTACACCAAACAAACTGGTAAGATCGTCGTAGCGACCGCCACCGCCAATGCTGCCCATTTGAACCCCCTTCGCTTTTACTTCGAAGATGATGCCTGTATAATAATTGAGACCGCGAGCCAACGTAAAATCGGTAACAATGGAGGAAGATGTGCTACCCTGGTAATCCAGGATAAATTGTATTTCTTCAATCCCTTTTTGGCCTAGTTCTGTATGACCAATTAACAATTGCAGGTTTGAAATTCTTGCTGCATTATCGCCGCCGCTAATGGTTAAATATTGTTCGATAATGTGCACTTGTTCCTCGTTCAAACCTCTTTGCGTCAATTCTTCTTTTACCTTATCGAGCCCAATTTTGTCAAGCTTGTCGATCGCAATGGTAATGTCCATCATCTTATCCGCTCCGCCACAAACTTCGGCAAGTGCTGACAGGATCTTCCGGCTATTGATCCTGATTTCCACCTCTATTCCAAGTTGTTGAAATACCTGTACATAGATACTGGATAGCTCCACTTCGTTGAGTAGACTATTACTTCCGACCACATCCGCATCGCATTGGTAGAACTCGCGGTAGCGACCTTTTTGTGGTCTGTCGGCCCGCCACACTGGTTGAATTTGATAGCGTTTGAATGGAAGGGCGAGCTGACCAAAATTCATGGCAACATAGCGGGCAAAGGGAATAGTGAGATCGTACCGCAAGGCTCGTTCAGTAATCGCTTTGGTATTTTTTCCTTCGAGCACTTTGTTGAATTCTGTTTTTGCCTGCTCATGCTTGGCTGCATTGTCCAGCCCATTGTTCAATATCTTGAAAATAAGCTTGTCACCCTCATCGCCATATTTACCCATCAGGGTTTCCATGTTTTCCATAGCCGGAGTTTCCAGCGGCTGGAAACCGTACAATTCAAACACATTTCTAATGGTATCGAAAATATAGGTACGCTTCCGTACTACATCTGCTGAAAAATCTCTGGTGCCTTGTGGTAATCCCGGTTTCAAAATAGTGGAGTGAATTTGATCAATAAAAGTTATTAGTAAAGTGGTAAAGGTCAGCGCATATTCCCCACCGTTGCAGGGGCATATTTTTCGATGATGGCATCGCATGCCCTGTTAATCATGTCGTATACATTGTGGTAGCCTTCTTCGCCGCCATACCATGGATCAGGTACTTCCATGTTTTCACCCGGATGCAGTTCATTCATCAGCAGTTCCACCTTCTCCGGGTTCCAATCATTTCCCAAAATCCGTTTTGCATCAGCGTAGTTCTCAGCATCCATCACATAAATTTTATCAAACTTTTGAATGTCGTTTTTTACCAGCTGTCTGCACACCTGGTCGCTGATATCAAAGCCATTTTGAAGCGATATTTTTTGTGAAAATTTGTGCGGAGGACAACCTGGCTGATGCGCCCCGGTACCGGCACTATCTATCTGCCAATCTAATCCTGCCTCAATTACCTTATGCCTCAAAACCCCTTCTGCCAAAGGACTGCGGCAAATATTGCCGAGGCAAACCATCAAAATTTTCATAGCGGCAAAGATAGGAGATGCAGGTTTTAAGAAAGCATACGTTTGTGGATGATTGACTAGTTTACCTTGCTCCACCAATCGTTCGTTGTACCTTCTTTATTTAAGTAAACAGCTTCGCCGATCATCGGTGTAAGTACCGGCATACCCTTTAGCCGCGCTTCACTGGTTACCCTTCTGATAGGTTCATCCCAATCGTGCAGTGATAAAGAAAACTTAGACCAATGCACTGGAAAAAACTTTTTTGCTTTCAGGTCTATGGCCGCTTGCACCACTTCTTCTGGCATCATGTGAATGTATTTCCAGTATTCGTTGTATTGCCCACATTCCAATATCGCTAAATCAAACGGCCCAAACTGGTTACCTATTTCTGCAAAATGTGTGTCGAACCCGCTATCTCCGCCTATATATATTTTGCCCGCAGGGGTTGTAAATACAAACGACATCCATAGTGAGCCGTTTCGCTTAAATCCTCTACCCGAAAAGTGCCTTGCCGGAGTAGTGTTTACCGTCAAGCCTGGTTCGAGGTGGATTGTTTCATTCCAATCTTTTTCATGAATAATGCTGGTATCAAAGCCCCAATATTCGAGGTGGGCGGCGGTCCCCAGACCGGTAATTATTGTTTTAACCGTAGGCTTTAATTTAATTATTGTTTCATAATCGAGGTGGTCCCAATGATCGTGTGTGATGAACAAATAATCGATGGGTGGAAAATCAGCAACGGTGTAAACATCGCTTCCTGCAAACGCTTTTGTGGTAAAACTAACCGGTGAAGCGCTGCCGGAAAATACAGGGTCCACTAAAATACGCTTGCCCGCGAGTTGCATGAAATAGGAGGAATGTCCAAACCACACCAGTACATTTTCCCCAGGAGCTATATTCTTCAGATCAACTTTTCCGTGCGGCAGCGAGGGCAAAACTGAAGCAGGTTTGCTTTTTTTGCTTTTGTTGAAAAAGAAATCTTTCATCACCGTAAAGTAACCGACGCCTTCCTTTAATTCCTGGGTATGGTGTAAGTTTTGAAACTGCCCATCGCGATAATGGGGAGATTGTAGGATACGTTCTAAGCGTTTACCAGATGGTGCCTTGCCAAACTTAGGTTGTTGCATAAATAGGAATATTGCTGCTACCAAGGCAACAATCAGCAGTAGGATCATCATGAAGGCTCTTTTAAATAGGCTCATTACACCGCACCAATGAGTGTGCGAATGTAGACAACATTTGAAACTTGGTAGGGTTCGATGCGTTAAGCAAATCAATATCTGCCGCTCGATGGATGTATACTATGAATTTTTGGTGAACGATCGTTGTTTGCAGGTTGACGCTATTGATTACTGAAAGCGGAATGTTTTTATTAAGCCGTTGATTTGGCTCTTTTTGCAGGTGTAATTCCAATACTTTTGCACCTCAAATCAGGATCGTTGTATGTATACCATAAAATTTAAGTTCCAGGAAAAAGGAAAAGAGCCGGTGACGCTTACCGGGATAGAACCGGACCAAAGCCTGTTGGAAGTAGCGCTAAAAAATGACATTGAGTTGCATCATAACTGCGGCGGTGTTTGCGCCTGTAGCACCTGTCATTTATATATTGATAAAGGAGAAGACCTGGTAGAGGAATTGACGGATAAAGAAGAAGACTTTATTGACCGCGCCATTAATCCTCGTTTAAATTCCCGCCTTGGTTGCCAATGTGTATTGCTCGACAGTGGTGGCGAAATAGAAGTTACACTTCCTGACCAGACCCAATTTTTAGGGGAATAATTTTTTTAAACATTCCGGCTTTATTTCTCACCTTTTATAAACGAATAGAAACAACCTATACATGTCACATTTTGAACCACCCATACATTGGAATGATTATGAAGATATAGCGATGAAGCTATACGAGAGATTTGGCGACGAATTCAATGAGGGGAAAATATACCGGGTGCGTTTTACAGAATTGCTGGAATGGGTATTGCAAATACCAAATTTCGATGGTACCCGTGAGCAAAGCAATGAAGGGCACCTTGAAATGATACAGAGTTCGTGGGTGTATGAATGGCGTGACGGGCAGAAGTAATTTTTCGAGCGCTGGTGTAAGTACATGACTGGTATTTTGTTTGGCCTGACTGTTCAGCAACGCTAAAAGTGCCTTGTTGTTCATTTCGAATTAACAACAGTCCTTCTCTTTAAAATAACCATTTCATTATGAGTTTACTTGAACGCTTGAAGCACATTACTACATTAGTGTTTGATGTTGATGGTGTACTTACGGATGGAACATTGCTTGTGCTTCCGGGAGGTGTGATGGCACGGAGCATGAATGTGCGAGATGGATATGCGCTTCAGCTGGCAGTGAAGCGTGGTTATAAAGTAGTGATTATTTCTGGTGGGGCATCCGTGGAAGTTGCGGAGCGGCTAGCTAAATTGGGCGTTTCAGATGTGTTCATGCAGGTAACCGATAAGCTAAGTGTACTCACCAATTATGTTGATGTTCATGGGATAAATTGGGAGCATATAATGTTTATGGGTGATGATCTACCTGATGTGGAGGTGATGAAAAGGGTAGGGCTTGCCTGCTGTCCGGCAGATGCCGTGAGCGAGATAAAAGAAGTAAGTGCTTATATTTCGCCGATTAACGGAGGTTTTGGCTGTGGCCGCGATGTGATTGAGAAGGTGCTGAAAATACGCGGACATTGGAACGACGATACGCACATTCCTTCCACCTAATGTTGGATTACTAATCTCTAAATTGATCTTTTGAAACTGATCAAAGCATTCCTTAACCTCGTCCGATGGCCTAACCTGTTGTTTATAGCCATTACACAATTGCTGTTTGTCTACTCCATCATTCATCCTATTTTCCTGCACGAAAATCGCGTTCCGAATATTAGTGGCATCTATATGTTTTTGCTGATAGTGTCTTCCGTTTTTATAGCGGCGGCCGGTTATATCATCAACGATTATTTTGACCTAAACATTGACCAGGTGAATAAACCCGGCAAGCTGGTGGTTGGAAAAGTGATCAGTCGCCGCTGGGTAATTGTTTGGCACCTGGTGCTAAGTGTTACGGGAATTTTGATTGGCTTCTACATAGACTGGACAACCAACGTGCGGCTTCTTGGCCTTTTCAATGTGGGGTGCGTATTGTTGTTGTTCCTTTATTCTATCTCACTAAAAAAGAAGCTACTCGCAGGCAATATTCTTATTTCGTTGCTTACCGCCTGGGTGATACTGGTAGTAAGCTGGTGCGAGGCTAGCAACTTACTTACGCCTGCGGCCATCGGTTCATACACTGAAAAAATTACCCGGATAACCATTCTCTATGCTGGCTTCGCTTTTGTTATATCCTTAATACGGGAAGTGATAAAGGACATGGAGGATATTGAAGGAGACAGGCGTTTTGGGTGTACAACAATGCCAATTGCATGGGGCATAAACGCAACCAAAGTTTTTATAGCAGTATGGATGGTGGTACTAATGGCGTCTTTGATCATTGTTCAAGTCTATGTGTTGCAGTTTAGGTGGTGGTGGAGCGCAACCTACTGCATTGTGTTTACGATTGTACCGCTCTTTTATGTGTTTAAAAATTTGTTTGGTGCCAATTCAAGCAACGATTATCATAAGCTTAGTTCGTGGATAAAAATGATCATGTTCACCGGCATTTTATCGATGATCTTTTTTAGAATTTATATGTAAAGCAACAACATGGCAAGTACAAATCTTATACTGGCTTCACAATCGCCGAGGCGCAAACAATTACTCGAATGGGCAGAGGTACCCTTTACTGTGGTGGTAAGGCCAACCGAGGAAACATTTCCACCCGATTTGCCGGTACAAGAAGTGCCCATTTATATTGCACGGCAAAAAGCCAATGCTACCAACGAATATTTAGACGATGCATTCCATGCGCAGTATAGTGACCTTACTATTTTGGCAGCAGATACCATTGTTGTGGTTGATGATATGGTCATCAACAAGCCAATCAACCGCATAGATGCCATCCGCATGTTGACCTTGCTTTCAGGGCGTACGCACAAAGTTATAACCGGGGTGGTACTGCACACCGATCACCAGCAGGTTGCTTTTTCAGAAACCACTGAAGTTACCTTTTACGACCTTACCCAATCTCAAATCGAGTTTTATATTGACACCTATCAACCTTTTGATAAGGCGGGAGCCTATGCCATCCAAGAGTGGATAGGTGTAGTAGGAATAAAATCCATTAACGGTGACTTTTACAATGTAATGGGTTTACCCATCAGCCGTGTTATGCGGGAACTTGAGCAATTGTCTAACCATGAGGGAGAAGATTCATAGGACCTTTACGTGCTATCACCTTTTAAAACCGGAGCAGTAGAGTTGGCTTCTGCTGCATTGCACAATCAAGAACTTCTATTTATATTGGAGAATAGTCAGCTGTACGTACGCTGATAAATCTTCAACCATGACCGAGCGACTGCTGCAATTTATCTGGCAATTTCAGTACTACAATGCTTCGGCACTTACTACAGAAGAAGGACAATCACTCCGTATCATTTACCAGGGCCAGTTTCATACGAACCAGGGCCCGGATTTTTTGAACGGAAAAATAGTGGTGGGTGAAACCACCTGGGTGGGTAATGTTGAACTTCATCTTCTTTCATCAGATTGGCTAAGACACAATCATCAAACCGATAAAAATTACAACAACACCATCTTGCATGTTGTATGGATACATGACGCGGTCATCCAGCACAGCGATGGTTCTATAATCCCCACATTAGAACTTCAGCATCGGGTACCTAAGGTTTTATTAGATCATTACACAGTGCTTCAGCAAAGCAATCGTTTTGTTCCGTGCGATAAATTTTTGCCAGCGTTGGATGAGATGAAATGGAACATTTGGAAAGAACGCTTAACCATTGAACGATTGCAGCGCAAATCCAATTCCGTTTTACAGCATCTAAAATCAGCTAACAATCATTGGGAGGAAGTTTTTTGGTGGTTGCTATCAAGAAACTTTGGTAGCACCATCAACGCAGATTTGTTTGAAGCCATTGCCAAATCGCTGCCTATTAAAACCATTGCGAAGCATAAAAACCAGATACACCAGTTAGAGGCCATGTTGCTCGGACAAGCTGGCCTGCTTTCAAAAAATTTTGACGAAGACTACATCATTTTGTTACAGAAAGAGTACACGTTTCTTCAGAAGAAATATGGACTTAAACCAGTTAATCTTTCCCCTCATTTTTTACGCATGCGACCGGCTAATTTCCCAACTGTACGATTGGCACAGTTAGCAATGCTCGTTCACCAATCTACTCACTTGTTTTCTACGATAGCAGAAACCCCTGACCTCTCCACCATCAAAAATCAGTTAGCAGTAACGGCAAACGATTACTGGCATTACCACTACATACCCGGTGAAGAAACGCCCTTTAAACCAAAACAATTGGGTAAGCAAACCATTGACAACATCTGCATCAATACCATTGTGCCTGTCTTGTTCGCTTATGGTTTGTACCACAAAAATGAAGCGGTAAAAGAAAAAGCGTTGAAGTGGCTTTCCAACATTTCACCCGAACAAAACACCATTACAAAACATTGGAAAGCCCGGCAGGTAACCAACGCAAATGCAGCGGAAAGCCAGGCGCTGATTGAGCTTAAAAATAATTATTGTACTCCACGTCGATGTATTGAATGTGCAGTGGGAAATGCTGTGCTAAAATATCAGTCAACAACCTCCCGGGCTACTACACTAAGGGCCAATTAAACTGAACTTCTTTCTGCATGTTTGGGTGAAGACTTTCAATAACAGGGCAAGTCATAGCAGCGCGTTCTAAAATCTGCTTGTGCTTCTCCTCCAATATTAGCGCTGCAGGAAAATGAAATGTTACGTTAATTCCACTGATCCTTCGTGGGTCTGCAGCCATCATTTTAGTTATCTCAACGGTTGTTCCATCCAGCGTAATATTTAAATCTCTCGCCTTTATTCCCATAATGGTTAGCATACAGCTTCCTAATGCTGTGGCCACTAAATCACTCGGCGAAAACCTTTCACCTTTTCCCTGGTTATCTGTCGGTGCATCCGTTTCTATTTGAGTGCCGCTTTGGGTGTGTGTTGCTATCGTTCTTAAATTACTGTCATAAATTATGCTCGCAGTCATTGATACTATATTTGCCCTAAATTTACAAGTAACTAATTATTTCAACGTGAAGAAGATCGTTATCGCTGTTGTTTTTTGCATTTCTCTGTCTTCAGTTTTTGCACAAAGCAGGGAAGCAAGACAGCAGAAAAAAGATGAGCGCAAAGAAAGGATCAATCAATTGGTAAAGCAGGAAGAAGAAGGTGCGTTGATATTCAACAAACAAAATGTTTTCGGCATCAAGCTTACTTCAGATGGATATAGTGCATTTTATGAATTGGGTCGATTAAAAACGCCAACACGGACCAATCTTTACTCGCTAGAAATTGGTGAGCGCAAACATGCAAAAGAAGAGAAACTTACAAGGGGCATCACATTCGGTCCGGCCATTGGTAACCCGTACATCTATGGAAAGGTTAATAATTTTTATTACGCAAAACTTGGCTTTGGTCAACAGCGTTTAATTGGTGGCAAAGGCAATAAAAATGGTGTGGCCATTTCGGCTATCTATGGTGGCGGATTTTCTGCGGGATTGCTAAAACCGTATTATATCGAGATCAATGATCCTGCAGGCAAGCGTGCAGATATAAAGTACAACGGAAGTAATGACTCGTTGTTTCTTGCCTCTGAAAATATTTACGGTGCTTCTAATTTTGGAAAAGGTTTTGGCGAAATAAAGTTTGTTCCGGGTGCGTACGCAAAAACAGCCTTACGTTTCGATTATGGCCGCTTCAATGAATCAGTCAACGCAATTGAAGTGGGTTTAACCTTTGATTTTTACAGCCAAAAAATACCTATTCTCCTGCTGAATGACCAAAAGCGCTTCTTTTTTAGTGCGTATGCTTCCATACTTTTTGGAAAAAGAAAGTAACTTAATTTTACCGCCGTTGTTATAATGATCGCCGAGAGCTTCTGTAGAGTGGAGATAAGCTAATACCTATTTGGTAACGCAATACACATTCACAAATTGCTGCTTGCCTTTACCTAACAGCCTAATGACATTATAAAATGATAGAGCTACCTATAGTACAGAAAATAGATGAGACAAGATCGAAAATAAAAAAGCCTGATTGGTTGCGCGTAAAGTTGCCTATAGGGGAGAGTTATAAGCATGTAAGGGGATTGGTTGACACGCATAAATTGCACACCATTTGCGAAAGCGGCAACTGCCCTAACATGGGCGAATGCTGGGGCGAAGGCACTGCTACTTTTATGATCTTAGGTAATACCTGCACCCGCAGTTGCGGCTTTTGTGCAGTGGCCACTGGTCGCCCGGACCCGGTGGATTGGGACGAGCCACAGCGTGTAGCAGAAGCCATTCACCTGATGAAAGTGAAGCATGCCGTGCTGACCAGTGTAGACCGCGACGAATTGAAAGATGGCGGATCGATCATTTGGTACAATACCATTAAAGCTGTCAAGGCATTAAATCCAAATACTACATTAGAAACGTTGATCCCTGATTTTAGAGGATATGCAGATCAGGTGCAACGTGTAATTGATGCGGCGCCCGACGTGGTCAGTCATAATATGGAAACGGTAGAGAGACTTACCCGGCAAGTACGCATACAAGCTAAGTATCGCCGCAGCCTCGAAGTATTGAAGATGCTAAAGCAAGGTGGCATGCGTACTAAAACAGGCATCATGCTCGGACTTGGAGAAAAGAAAGACGAAGTGATACAATCCATGGAAGATTTGGTAGCGGTAGGTGTAGATGTGCTTACACTCGGACAATACCTTCAACCAACGCAAAAGCATTTACCGGTGCATCGCTTTGTACACCCCGATGAATTTGCCGAGCTGCGTCAAATAGGTTACGAACTAGGTTTAGACTATGTGGAAAGCGGACCATTAGTTCGATCTTCTTACCATAGCGAAAGGCATGTGATAGCTGGTTATGGAAGAGAAAAGTGGATGCAGGAGAAACAGCAGTTGGTCGTGATGTAAACAAGCGATAGATTTTTACTCAGTTAATCTCCCACTCCTTGTGTTTACTCATTTCAGACAGAATGCTTCTAATTTGAGGCCCTCTGCCCATAAATTTACTGTTAGCGGTAATGCTATTGGACGTATTGCCCATTTCAAATGCAACAACAGAACAGGATATATTTCGTTGTAAATTCGATCGGTGAAAAATCGACAAACGATAGGACTGGATTTCCTTATTGACAAGCTAACCAATAGCATTGAGAACGTCGTAACAGGGGATAGCTTTGCAACAGAAATTATTTTGGGATCAACCTCTTATTTGAGAACCGTGCCTAAGAAAGCTGGTTGGCAGTTTGATTGGAGGTGGGAATATAAACAGCCAGAACGGGACGTTTACAAACTGACCATCGTAAACAATCAGACAGTAATTCAAGGCCTAATTAGCCTTGAAGTCAGGACAGACCATGTTTATATGCACCTCGTGGAAAGTGCGCCTTTCAACAAAGGCAAAGCATAGGTCTATTCAGGCGTTCCGGGCAATCTCGTTGCCTTTGCCTGCAAACTATCTTTCCAACGCGGACACGAGGGCAACGTGGCATTCTTTTCTAAGTCGCAACTAGTGCAGCATTACAGGGATACATTAGGTGCTATGCACATTGGCGGACGAAATATGATTATAAACACGGTAGCTGCATTAAAACTTTTAAACAAATACTTTCCAAATGAAAAATAAAAAAAACGAGCTGGACGTTGATTTTATCGGGGAACAAGGACGTACTGTTACTAAGGAGGAAAAACAAGCCATCAGCGATTTTATAAAGAATGACAAAGCGAAACGAGCAGCGAGTGCTAAGCGGAAATTAATTAGTCAACTGCGGCTGGTGAAACATCCCGCCTGACCAAGCATGAACCGCCAACCCTCTACTGGCCTTTGGCGCAGGCAGAAAGTTATAATTCGCGCAGTACATCAAACAATGAAAATTATATCTTTAATCGGCTTCGGTTCGCGGCTGTAGGTTCAATCAATTCTTCCACAACTAAAGCCCACAAGCCTTCATTTCCTTAACAGAATCCCAAATATTCTCAGCAATTTCATTAATTGATTTACTGCCATCAATCGTTACGATCCGTTCTACGTCCTTCAACTTTACAAAAGCTTCCTCGAATTTTTCTCTTACTTTTTCAAGGTTGCCCAGCGTTTCATACAATTCTGTGCTGCTCCTGTTTTTACTAACACGCTGCATAGAGATTGCAGGGGGTACGTCTATAAAAATATTTACATCAGGTCTTAATATATCAGCGCTCATCGCATTGGCGGCAATCACCCAATCCATATTCATGTGCGTGCCATGATAAGCATACGAAGAAAAATAATAACGATCTGTAATTACGTTGAATCCCTCCGAAAGTTTGCGCACAATACCATCCTCCTCATTTAATAAATGATCGAGCCTATCTGCAACAAATAAACCAGCAATCGTTCTGTCATCTGCTTTCATTTCGCCCCTGAGTATTTGGCGAATCATTGCACCGATCGGTCGGTCTGTGGGTTCAAAAGTTGCATACACTTTGTGACCATTTGCCTGCATTGTTGCAGCAAGCATTTTGGCCTGCGTGCTCTTTCCACTACCGTCAATTCCCTCTAATGCTATGAACAAGTTTTTGCGCATGAACTTTTGTATAAGTGCCGCAAATGTAAATGGAAACGTTGGTAATCATACGCGTGATGCAGATCTCGATTTGCCGGTTATTCAGGATTATCTGTTCCTTCTACTTCCAGTGCTTCATCAGGGTCTGTAAACCCTTTTAGCTCCGTGATTTGCGGATCAGATTGCTGTTGTTTTTCCTTGGGGGTAGTGTCTGTTGATGTCTCTTCCGTTTTTACATCCTTAGGATCTTGCAAGCTCATGATATTTGTTTTTGGTTCTTAAATCATTAACACCAACTAACAAAATCATGCCTGTAGCCATATCAAAAACAATAGCTTTTGCAGACTTAACTAAAACAACTTAGAGGTCCAGAGCAGATGGGTATAAATCAACTGAAATCTATTCCTGCAAAATCCAAAAGTAAACCAACCCAAGAATGAGAATCGCTTCAATAAGCCAAATCCACGTTAGCTTCTTAACTGAGTTGCGAAGAATAATATCAACAACTACCATCGCTAGTAATATTGGTAACAAAAGCACAACCATTGCGTATCTAACTTCACCGGGACTGTTTCTTTCTGCAATCAGGAAATAAAGCATGGCCAAAACGCCCACCAGGCATAGGATAGCATAAAGTGTAATTCGGGTGTACCATTGCTTCATGCAGTAAATGTATGCAGTGAAAATGTTTGTGATTCGGGTGGAGTTGCCTTAGATTATCCGTGTAAAACAAAAAAGCCACCTCAATAACTCATTAAAGTTTTTTGAGGTGACCAGCAAGTTTCATCCTCCATTTCAAAAGCTCTGATTAGATCGCTTCTGCCATATCGGGTATTTGTGCCGTACGATATTTACCGGCATCTAACTTTTTCTTCGTCTCTTCAAATGCCTTCAGCGTCAGATCAATATCTTCATCCGTATGCGCAGCAGTAGGAATAATACGATAGATAATATCGCCTTTAGGAATAACCGGGTACACCACAATCGAACAGAAGATGTGGTAGTTTTCACGCAGGTCCATAACCATAGAAGTCGCTTCCGGTACATCGCCTTTCATATAAATTGGCGTTACAGGGCTATTCGTATTCCCAATATCAAAGCCACGGGCTTTTAATCCTTCCTGCAAGCGGTTTACATTGTACCAAAGTTTTTCCCGAAGCTCTGGCATCGTCTGCACCATTTCCATACGCTTCAGCATTCCTTCTACAATCATCAATGGTAAACTCTTGGCGAAAATCTGGCTGCGGGTATTGTAGCGCAAATATTTTAAAACATCCTTCGGTCCGCTTATAAAGGCACCTATGCTACCCATACTTTTTACAAAAGTTGAAAAGTACAAATCGATACCATCCTGGCATCCTTGTGCTTCATCCGCACCACCACCGGTCGGTCCCATGTAGCCAAATCCATGTGCATCGTCAATCAACGTTCTAAACTCATATCTCGCTTTCAGGGCCACTATCTCTTTTAAAATTCCCTGCTCCCCATCCATTCCAAACACGCCTTCGGTAATCATTAAAATACCGCCGCCCGTTTTTGCCGCTAAGTCAGTAGCACGCTGCAACTGCTTCTCGCAATCATCTATATCGTTGTGCTTAAATGCATACCGGTGGCCCATGTGCAAGCGTACACCATCTACAATACAAGCGTGCGATTCAGCATCATATACAATAATATCGCGGCGGTTCACCAGAGCATCTATGCAGCTCATAATTCCCTGGTAGCCAAAATTCAGCAACATCGTGTCTTCGCGGTTTACAAACCCGCTGATTACCTTCTCCAGTTCGTCATGCTTAGCAGTGTTTCCACTCATCATGCGGGCTCCCATCGGGTTACCCATTCCATATTTTGCAGCAGCATCCGTATCCACCTGCCTTACTTCAGGATGGTTCACCAAACCCAGGTAATTATTCAAGCTCCACACAATCATTTCTTTTCCACGAAAAGACATCCTGGGTCCTAATTCACCTTCCAATTTTGGAAAAGTAAAATATCCATGAGCCCTGTCCATGTGCTGACCAATTGGTCCACCATCTTTCACGAGTTTAGCGAAAACGTCTGCCATTAATTTTAAGTTTTATGTTGCTTTTGGTACCCGGCATCTGGCCATTTATCCAGCATTCTTGCGTCGCACTCTTGTACTTTTTTGCTTGTTTCAGCAAAGCGTAAAATTTTAATGTCTGCAGTAAACACAGGTTTTGGTGAGGCACTGCATACATCAAATGCCGTGTAAAAAATTGCGGCAAAGGTAAGGCAATCAATTTGCTGTTGTGCAAGTCTGCGCTACATTTCACCTATAAAACAAGCTATAGGCTGATGCCGAAAGTTGCCGCTAAGTTTTCAAGATCTTTTACTACTGCACTTACCACCGGTATTCCTTCATTCCGTCGTACCATTTCCATTTCATGTTCAGGATCGCCGGGTATCATCACTCGTTCATGTCCAGGTGCAGGCGTAGCATTTCTAAACCGGCTAATCCATCGATCCATGTGATGCTTAAAATCAGCAGCTGGTCTAAACGCATCAATCCGCATAACGCCAAAAAAATGTCCCAATCCTTCACCCGGCATATTTTCCGGAAGTGGAATATAAGCCGGAAACGGAGGCGCCCACGGGCCATAGCTACCACCGCTCAATACGCCTGAAAAAATATCAACAATACTACCCAGTGCATAGCCTTTATGACTGCCATGTTCCCGATCTCCACCCAGCGGCAGCATTGCTCCACCTTCCTTCAGCGCATTGGCATTGTTGGTTTCAACGCCCTCCTTATCCTGTACCCAACCCAGCGGTGCCGTCTCTTTTTTTCGCTGCAATATTTCAAGCTTTCCATTAGAGGCAGTAGTGGTGGCAAAATCGGCAACAAACGCCGGCTGCTCTCCAGCCGGAATGGCAACTGCAATTGGATTGGTGCCTAACATTTTTTCTATACTAAAAGTAGGCGCTACCAACGCACTGGCATTGGTCATCGCTATGCCTATCATATCATGTTCTAGCGCCATCATAGCGTGGTAACCTGCAATGCCAAAATGATTGCTGTTCTTCACACTTACCCAACCGGTGCCTACCTGCCTGGCTTTGTCAATGGCTATTTGCATGGCAAATGGAGCAACCACTAAACCAAGACCTGCACCACCATCAACCACTGCAGTAGATGGTGTTTCATGAATGATCTTTATCTCTGGCATTGAATTAATGCGACCAGCTTCCCACAAACGTACGTACCCACTTAGCCGCGCCACTCCGTGGCTGTCAACCCCGCGAATATCCGCGCTAACCAACACCGTAGCCGCAAGCTCTGCCTGCGAATCGCTACAGCCCATTGATTTGAAAACATTTTTTGAAAATGAAAGAAGTTGCCCGTAACTAAACATTTGCATGGTTGCAAAGTAAAGCATTAGCAGAATGGAACTACAGGGTAACAAAATGAAAATGCCAACACGGAGCTGGCATTTTTCAAATCATGATTTTTAGGTTGCAACAAATGCCCCTAAACTTTAGGAACTAGCGGGGGTGTGGTACTTCTGGGTAGGTCAGAAATCTCTGCTCCAAACTTTTTATTTGGAATATTGCCCATTTTTATCACCAGCATTCCACCAACCATTATATCGTGATGAGTAATGTAACTTTTGGTGTACGGCTTACCATTTAGCGTGATAGATTGAATGTATTTGTTTTGAGCGCTGTTATTCTCAACCATCATTTTAAACGTCATTCCCGAAGGCAAAAGCAAGATTGCCTCGTTTACAATTGGGCTACCAAAAATGTATTGGCCACTAGCTGGATTTACCGGGTAAAATCCTAATGCGCTAAACACATACCATGCACTCATTTGACCGCAATCTTCATTGCCGGGCAAGCCATCAGGCGTATTGTCGTAGAGCTTATTCATTATTTCCCTAACCTGGTCAGCAGTTTTCCATTGCCGCTGTATGTAGTTGTACATGTAGGCTATGTGATGACTTGGTTCGTTGCCATGTGCATACTGCCCAATTAACCCTGAAACATCTGGAGGTGGATTGCCGGTAAGGTTCGAAGACATACTGAATAAAGAGTCCAGCTTGGTCTCTAGTCCATTTTCATTTTTGAAGCTTTGGCGCAAACCTTCCATATCGTGCGGCACAAAAAAGCTATGCTGCCATGCATTTCCTTCTGTGTATGGATGCTTGGTTCCCTCAGGATGCGTAGCCAATGGGTCGAAAGGTTCTACCCATTTCCCATTCATATTCTTGCCTCGGAAAAAGCCTGTTTTCTCGTCAAATAGGTTTCTCCAATACTTCGCTCTTTTATTGAAGTAAGCGGTGTCTTCATGCTTTTTCAGCTTGCGAGCTACCTGGGCAATGCACCAGTCATCAAAGGCATATTCTAATGTAATGGTTACACTTTCCGATAACTTATCAGCCGGTACAAAACCAAAATTGCGAAACTGCTCCGTACCACGAATGTTTTGTGCAGCGCTGCGCTTCATTGCTTTGTAGGCCTTCTCATAATCAAAGCCGCGAATGTTTTTAAGAATAGCGTCTGAAATAACAGGCACCGCATGGTACCCCGTCATGGTGTTGGTTTCGTTAAACTGAAGGTCCCACACTGGCAGGTATCCGCTCTGGTCGTAGAAGGCTAGCATACTTTCAACCAGCGGTCCAATCATTTCAGTTTGTGTAATGGTTAGTAGTGGGTTCGCTGCGCGAAAAGTATCCCAAAGTGAATGGGATGACAGCACCATTTTACCATTTTTGATATCACCTTTTACACCTTTGTAATTTCCAAAACGATCGCTAAAAACGGTTGGAGCAAGGTAAGTATGGTAAAGAGCCGTGTAGAAAATTTCTTTTGTTTTTTTGCTTTCGCTGTTGATCTGAACCTTTCTTAGCTCGCGTTCCCAAAGATCAGAAGCGGTTTTCTTTACCGTTTTAAAATCCCATGTAGAAATCTCATTCAAACCTTCGATGGCACCTTGTACATCGGCAAAGCTGATGGCCACTTTCATGAGAATTGCTTCGCCTACTTCAGTATCGTAGTTGATGTAGGCAATCAAATCAGTTCCCTTTACATTCTCATCGGTTACTTCCTTTCTATCTAAAAATACCGTGGTACTTTTCGGGGCTTTACTTAACCGGACAGCAAAAAATACCCGTTGGTTTTTCGCCCACCCGGTAGAATAACGGTATCCAACATAAGTGGTGTCATTAATTTTGCGCCAGTTAGCGTCAGTTGTTTTATCAGTATTAATGGCAAAGCCTAAATTAAAACGGATGGACGATTCCTTACTTGCTGGAAACGCATACCGGTGCAGGGCGCACCTGAGCGAAGAGGTCATTTCAGCATACACATTAAAATCGCGGAGGCGAACACCATAAAATCCGGGGCTGGCTCTTTCCTCTTTATGGGCAAAACGGCTTGAAACATTCCCCGTGTCTGGTTTGCCTACAAAAGGCAGCACCGAAATATCGGCCATGTCGCCTATGCCAGTACCGCTTAAGTGGGTATGGCTAAAGCCGGAAATAATACTGTCGGAATAATGGTAGCCGCTTACCCAATCCCAACCTTCCTGTCCGTTATCCGGTCCAACCTGTACCATGCCAAATGGTAATGTGGCTCCAGGGTAGGTGTGTCCATGGCCTCCTGTACCTATAAAAGGATTTACATAATCCACCAGTCGCTGTTGTCCAAAGCTCAAAGACATTCCGCACACCGCCAACACCACCACCGCCAGGAATCTATTCATGAATAAGGTTTAAGATGCTGCAAATTAAAAGAGGATGGCCCAATAAAGTGCCACCCCCTTTCAAAATCAATAAATATAACTTTCTAAAATGGAAGATCATCCATCGGCTCAGCCATCTGGTTTACCGGACTAGTGCCTGCTCCTGTTTGAGATAGGCCCTGGGGTTGCTGATAATTGCTATTGTCACCCCCTTCATTTCGTCCGCCCAGCAGTTGCACGCTCAGTACCCTTAAACTTAGTGATGTTCCTGGTGTGCCTTCTTTTGTCGTGTAGTTTCTAAGGTCAGGCACACCTTCCGCATGCACTTGTGTTCCTTTTTTAAGGTAAGGCGCAATCCCTGTGCGATCTGTCCAGTAAGCACATTCTACCCAAAGTGTTTTATCCTTTTGAACGCCCTGGCTATCTTTAAATTTTTCTGTGTGGGCCACACTAAAGTTGATGACAGTTTTACCATTAACGGTATTCATTACTGCATCTTTTCCAAGATTTCCGATTACCTGAAGCTTTATCATAATTGTTGTTTTTTAAAATGGTATCAGCAAAATAAGTAAAAATATTGTGGAAGGAAAGCAATTGGAAAAAAGCTTTGAAGCACCCGTTTTTTAGGTGATTGACCTACCTGGTTGTTGCCTCTAGGTTCAATTAATCCATGCGGAAACAGTTACTCTGTAAATGAATTCGGCTTACAGATTCTGCAGACGTTATGTAAGCATGTACTTTGTGAATAGGTCCTCATTTTATCTACATGCTTCAGAAGTTTGACCAGATGCGTTATTTTCATCCGCCACTAAAAACTGTTTATGCGCCTATTTACCATCTTTCTTTATGTATCATTAGCCATTCCAGGTTTAGCCCAAAAAAAAGCTTCTTTGCCTTTAAAAGCTAGTGCTGTAGTAGAGGTAAACGTGGTTGATGAAAATAAAAGAGCACGCAAAGGTGAATTGGTTCGGCTTGACGGGAAATACAGACATTATACGGGCAGAACCAATGCGCTGGGCATAGCCAACTTTACAGTTGCGACTGGCGATGAATACGCGGTTTCCGTAAAAGCAGTAACTGACAGCAGCCAATTTGGTCTCATTAATATTCCGGTTTTAAAAGAGGGGGAAACCTATACCGGTAAGTTTGAGGTGGAAATCGTGTATGAGCCCGCCGTTAGTTTTACGCTTGATAACGTACAATTCGATGTTGGAAAAGCTACGCTCCGTCCTTCTTCTTTTAAAGAATTATCTGAATTGGCCGAGTACCTTAAATGGAAGGAAAACCAACAAATTGAAATTGCTGGTCATACTGATAACGCGGGTAGCTCCGAGAGCAACCAGAAATTATCGCAGCAGCGTGCTGATGCAGCAAGGAACTTTCTTTTGGGTAAAGGAATAAATCCAGCATTAGTAATTGCAAAAGGGTACGGTGCCACACAGCCAATTGCGGATAACTCTACCGCCGAAGGAAAGCAGAAAAACCGCCGAACGGAAGTTCGGTTAGTGAAAAAGGATGGACAGTAACTCACTTAGCGACAACAAGGCTTTTACGCTAGCTTCAACACTCACATTAAACCCCAACAAAAAATAGGAACAAATGAATTTGACCGAAACGAGCTATTCCATTCCAGTGAAGTTTAGAAAAATGGAAAACCTACACATTGTATTCTGGCTCTTTAAAGATATCAGTTGGTGCCTGGAATTTAAATTTCTGGGGATAGCGATGATCTTTCCGACGCTGATTATAGCTATCGTAATTGCGTATCGTAACCGGCAATACGTATCGGAGGTTGCGCATAACGTTTCCATTATTTTTTGGATTTCGGCCAACTCTTATTGGATGGTGAGCGAATTTTTTGGCTTTGATAAAAATATCGTCTGGGGTTCGGTCACTTTCAAGCATTTGGCCATCATTCCCTTTGCAATCGGAATTATCATACTAGCTTACTACTACCTCTATTGGCGCCTGACGCACAAAGAAGAAATTGAGACGATGTAGCACTGTTCTCAGAGTACAGGTACACAAACGAAAAAGGCGAAACCATTGCGGTTTCGCCTTTCCATTTTAAAAGTATATGCTTATGCTGGTTGCAACACTTGCTTACGGATAATATTCAGCGCAGCGCCTGCTTTAAACCACTCAATCTGTTGTTCGTTGTAAGTATGATTTACTACAATCGAGTCGGTTGTCCCGTCAGCATGGTGCAGCACCACATGTAGAGGAGTACCAGGTGTAAAGCTTGTTAAGCCAACAATATCAATTACGTCGTCTTCCTGTACTTTGTCGTAATCATTCTTATCGGCGAATGTCAAACCTAGCATTCCCTGTTTTTTCAGGTTCGTTTCGTGTATACGCGCAAACGACTTCACGATGATTGCACGAACACCAAGAAATCTTGGCTCCATTGCTGCGTGCTCACGAGATGAACCTTCGCCATAGTTCTCGTCGCCCACAACGATGGTTCCAACGCGGGCAGCTTTGTAGGCCCGCTGTGTAGCAGGTACTGGTCCGTATTCGCCGGTTAAAACATTCTTTACTTTATCTACACTATCGTTAAAATAATTGATGGCTCCAATCAACATGTTGTTAGAAATGTTATCGAGGTGACCACGAAATTTTAACCATGGACCAGCCATAGATATGTGATCTGTCGTGCACTTTCCCTTCGCTTTTATCAGCAGGCGCAAACCTTTTAGATCAGTTCCTTCCCACTCTGCAAAAGGATCCAACAATTGTAAACGCTGGCTTTCTTCGCTCACTAATACTTCTACTGCATCACCGTTTTCGGCAGGAGCCTGGTAGCCTGCGTCTTCTACCGAAAATCCTTTTGGAGGTAACTCGAATCCCTGTGGCTCATCTAGCCTTACTGCTTCGCCATTTTCATTGATTAAAGTATCGGTAAGCGGATTAAATGTTAGGTCGCCGGCAAGTGCAAATGCTGTTACAATCTCCGGGCTGGCAACAAACGCGTGGGTGCCGGCATAGCTGTCATTACGCTTCGCGAAGTTTCTGTTGAAAGATGTAATGATGGAGTTTTTACGATTTGGATCGTCGATGTGGCGGGCCCATTGCCCGATACAAGGTCCGCAGGCATTTGCCATTACAACACCACCCATTACATCGTACGCCTGCAGCAAGCCATCTTTTGCAACTGTATAGCGCACCATTTCACTACCTGGAGAAATGGTGAATTCTGACTTGGCCTTTAAATTCTTCTCAACAGCCTGGCGGGCAATAGAAACCGAGCGACTGATGTCTTCATATGAACTATTGGTGCATGAACCAATTAACGCCACTTCTAATTTCTCTGGCCAGTTGTTTGTCCTAACTGCATCTGCAAACTTGCTGATCGGCCATGCAAGATCTGGTGTAAAAGGCCCATTTACGTGCGGCTCTAATTCATCTAAATTTATTTCTATTACCTGGTCGTAGTAAGCTTCGGGGTTTGCATATACCTCAGCATCGGGACGAAGGTGTTGTTTTATTCCGTTGGCCAATTCAGCTATATCTGCGCGATCGGTAGCAGCAAGGTAGCTGGCCATTTTTTCATCGTAGGCAAACAGTGAGCAGGTAGCACCAATTTCAGCGCCCATATTACAAATGGTTGCTTTGCCGGTACAGCTCAGGCTATCAGCGCCTTCTCCAAAATATTCTACTATCGCACCGGTTCCGCCTTTTACCGTAAGAATGCCGGCTACTTTTAGAATGATGTCTTTTGACGCCGTCCAGCCACTCAGTCTGCCGGTTAATTTAATACCGATAAGTTTGGGCCATTTAAGTTCCCACGCCAATCCAGCCATTACATCGCAGGCATCTGCTCCACCCACGCCAATAGCTATCATGCCTAAACCACCTGCGTTAGGGGTGTGGCTGTCAGTTCCAATCATCATTCCGCCAGGAAAAGCATAGTTTTCTAACACTACCTGGTGAATGATACCGGCACCGGGCTTCCAAAAGCCAATGCCATATTTATTAGAAACCGAAGCAAGGAATTCAAAAACTTCTTTGTTGGTATTTAGCGATGTTTCCAGGTCATCTTTAGCACCAACTTTCGCTTGTATCAGGTGATCGCAATGTACCGTGCTGGGTACTGCTACTTGCGGACGACCCGCCTGCATAAACTGTAGCAAAGCCATCTGGGCTGTTGCATCCTGCATAGCCACACGGTCAGGAGCGAAATCAACATAATTATTACCACGCTCAAACTTCTGAAGCTCCATAGCGGGGTGAAGGTGCGCAAACAATATTTTTTCTGCTAGGGTTAAAGGACGTCCGACTGCTGCGCGGGCTTTTTCTACCTTACCGGGCAGATCTTCGTACACCTTTTTAATCATGTCAATGTCAAATGCCATAATAAAAACAAAATTTTTATGTGTGATTAAAAGTTCGGCGAATTTACAGCAAATGCCAACTTGAACGAAATGAGATTTGAGCGGATCAGGCTAAATTCCCTAAATTGCACAGGAGAGACCCTACGCCTACCATCCTGAATTTTATGATATGAAGAACATTAGAGAATTTGTAGAGTTTCATGCATTTGGCGTTTGCACGGCTATTGGCGAAAAAATGGGAATTGCTACCAGCCGCATTCGAATGTGGTTTATCTACATTTCTTTTCTAACCTTTGGTTCTCCTGTAATAATCTATATGATTTTGGCGTTTTGGATCAATATCAAGAACTATATATTGTCGGCTAAAAGAAACCCTTTGCGCAACTTATAGCCTGTTCATCCAAAATTACTTTGAACACCCGTGTTTAAAATTGAATTCAACCATACCCAGTATGATGAAATGTTGCGGTTTTTTGCCAATGCTTTTCAAACCAAGATCCAGGGAAACACCTTACAACTTCCCGAGGCGGTAGGTACTGGCTACATGAAACTTATTGAACTGCCCAATGGCCTGCAAGGCATATTATCTGACTATACCGTTCACCAGGATTTACTGCTCACCCGTACTAAAATTACCGACGACTTTTACACGCTGCGTTTCGATGAGGTATTGATTCCTGAAGTACAGGCAGAAGGAAACATACCAAAACTTGCCATGCATGTAGCGCCAGTGAGATCAGCAGTTTTTTTGGGCAGCACCAAATTCGACTGGATGTTCTTCAGTACGAAAGGCACACGCGTGAAAGGCATTAATATTCTATTTAGCCGTCAATGGCTTGAGAAATTTTTGGAAGCCGAAAACGTGGGGGATATGATTAAAAAGTACCTCAGCCTTAAAATGAGTGCTTTTAACTACGAGCCAATGGACGTAGAATACAAAAGATTTTTGGCTGAAATTATAGGCTCTCAGAGTGACCCTGCGCTAGAAACGCTGGTGATACAAAACCGTATTATGCTTTTGCTCGAGCGGTTTTTTACCCGCATTTATCACAAAATGAGTGATATGCATTTTGATGTGAAGTTGAGTAACGGAGATATCAACCAGCTTAAAGAAATAGAAAGGGAACTGGTTAAAGACTTTTCGGTTGAGCCACCGGCCATTCCGCAATTGGCTCGTATGGCCGCTATGAGCCCAAGTAAATTAAAGAATAGTTTTAAAGAAATATACGGGTTGCCGGTTTATCAGTATTACCAAAAACACAGGATGAACAAAGCCAAGGCGATGCTGCTGAGCAGGAAGTATAGTGTGAAAGAAGTTGGAATGGAACTGGGCTACAGCAACCTGAGCAATTTTGCAAAAGCGTTTCGAAAATCATTTGATCAATTGCCAAGTGACCTGTTGGGGCGTTAATCATTACAACCCTTCAGCAACTGGTAAATACCATCGATTAACAACCAATATTCAGAAAGTGCGTTATGCGTGAATTTGAGAAGCCAGATTTTCTACAATTGTTTTCCCTCGTAGCCGAGGCGACAAAAAGTCGCGCAACGGATCATCATCTTACAATAAACCCGGCTTTTGGAAAAGGTTTTGCCTGGGCAGCTGTTTTGCCGTCAGGTATTTCTGTTTTTGTTGTCGATAGTTTGATGAGCCAAGATGCGGGCTTCAAAAGACTGGCTGGAGATGATAATTATTTCTGTTTACAGTTCAGCGAACAGTCAGTAGAAGCTGGTGCCCACAAGCGCTTTTCAAACGACCTGCAATCCTTTGTGAAGCTTACACACACCATAAACGACGAAATGTTTTTACTGCCTGCAGGAGTGCGGGTACAAACGGTCGCGTTCTTTTTCAACAAAGATCATTTTGCGGCAGTCATTGGCAAGTCTGTAATGGATGAAATGCTCACGCAACACTTTCCATTACTTATTCAAAATAACAACCTTCAGCCCATTGCCACTGAGTATAGGGTTATGTTGGGAGAACTTTTGGTAGAGAAAGTAGAGCAGCCGCTCAGGGTGAATTACATCCAGAACAGGGTTCTGTTATTACTCGAAAAATTTATCATCAAACTGCATCGTAAAGAGGATGTAAGTAAGAAGAAGGTGAAGCGCACGGATGACGAAACAATGCGGCTGATGAAAGTAGAGGCATTACTCGTGCGAAACTTTGAAAAAGCTCCTCCAACTATTGATGAATTGAGCCGCATTTCTGCAATGAGCCCCACTAAGCTAAAGAATGATTTTAAATCGTTGTACGGTCTGCCGATTTACGAATACTACCAAAAAAACAGGATGATAAAGGCAAAGGCTCTATTGATGCTCGGCAAATATTCCATCAAAGAGGTGGGCATTATGGTGGGGTATTCTAATCTTAGCCATTTTGCCAATACATTTAAAAAAGAATACGGCCATCTGCCGAGTGAACTGGCTGCGAGAGATGGGATGTTGGTGTATAATACTTAATAAGTCAAAAGTCAAAAAAAGTAAAGAGTAAAAAGTAAAAAATGAAAGGAACTCATTCACTGAGTTGATACTTTTTGACGTTTGACTTTTGATTTAAATAACTGCTTTCCTGATTTTTACCAACTGCTCTAGTAATGCTTCAAGATTTTTTAAATGAAGCATATTTGCCCCATCACTTTTTGCTTCTTTAGGGTTAGGATGAGTTTCAATAAATAATCCGTCGGCACCTACGGCAATTGCGGCTTTAGCAATCGTAGCAATCATGTCCGGATTTCCACCCGTTACTCCCGAAGATTGATTGGGCTGTTGCAGGCTATGGGTACAGTCCATGATTACCGGTACATTGTTTTGTTTCATCACCGGCAGATTCCTATAGTCCACAATCATATCCTGGTAGCCAAAAGTATTTCCTCGGTCAGTTAGCATTACTTTGTCGTTGCCTGCTTTGCGAACTTTGTCTACGGCAAACTTCATTGCCTCGCCGCTTAAAAACTGTCCTTTTTTTACATTTACAATTTTACCTGTTTCGGCCGCCGCAATAAGCAGGTCTGTTTGCCTGCAGAGGAATGCCGGAATCTGAAGTATGTCCACGTACTTAGCAGCCAAAGCCGCTTCTTCGTGAGCATGTATATCGCTTGTAGTAGGTAAATTAAAATGTTCGCCCACCTTTTTTACAAGTGCTAATGCTGCCTCATCGCCAATACCCGTAAAAGAAGACGCACTGGTTCGATTGGCCTTGCGATACGAAGCTTTAAACACATATGGGATTCCCAAACGCTTACAAATTTTTGAAACGGAGTCGGCAATTTCCATCACAACTTCCTCGCCTTCTACTACACATGGGCCAGCAATTAAAAAGAAACTATTTGGATCGTAAGATTGCTGTTCAAAAAGCTTGTTTAAAAATTCCATGACCACTAATGATTATTCGGGCAAAGGTGAATAAATTGAATTAATTCTTTTGGGAAACTTTCGGTTGTTTTGCGCTTTTGTTTTTAGAAGCCCATAATGGATCACTGAAATCTTAGTGTAATATTTGCAGGCTTTTGTAAAACTCATCCTTGCTATTTTCCAGTTTATAAAACGACAAAAAAGATTGTTATGCCGAATAGAGATGAAAAGATTTTGGTGGTTGGCGCCTGTGGACAGATAGGAGTGGAGCTTACCTTACAGCTTAGAAAAAACTATGGAGAGCAGGCAGTAATTGCCAGCGACCTGCGGGAAGAACATCCACTTTTGAAAGGTACTGGTCCTTATGTATCATTGGATATTATGAATAAGGAAACGTTTCATGTATTGGTATTGCGGTACAATATTACGCAGGTGTATTTACTGGCGGCCATACTAAGCGCTACCGGCGAAAAAAACCCTACACTGGCATGGCACATCAACATGCAAAGCCTGCTGAATGTATTAGAAGTTGCCAACGAAGAGAAGCTGCGTAAAATATATTGGCCCAGCAGCATTGCGGTTTTTGGTCCAAATTCACCAAAAGAAAATACCCCACAGCATACTACCATAGAACCTACCACTATTTACGGTATCAGCAAATATGCTGGCGAACGTTGGTGCGAGTATTACTGCAAACGCTATAGTGTAGACGTACGGAGTTTGCGTTATCCTGGATTAATCAGTTATAAATCGCAGCCCGGCGGCGGTACAACTGATTACGCAATCGAGATTTTTCACGACGCCATTAACTCAGGTCACTACACTTCATTTTTACAGGAGAATACTTATTTGCCTATGATGTATATGCCCGATGCCATACGGGCAACTATTGAGTTGATGGAGGCTGATGCCAATAAGATATCGGTCCGATCTTCTTACAATCTTTCAGCAGTAAGTTTTTCGCCTAAAGAAATTGCAGAAGAAATCAAGAAGCACATACCTGATTTTACAATTGATTACAAAGTGGATAGCCGGCAGCAAATTGCTGATAGCTGGCCACGCAGCATTGATGATTCACAAGCACAACAAGACTGGGGATGGAAACCTGAATTTAACCTGGAAAGATTGACGAAAGATATGATTGACAATCTGCGTAATTCGTAACACGCAAGGCGCTGGGCTACAGTTTTATTACTACAAGCCCAACACATCTTTCATGGTGAACACCCCTTTTTTCCCGACTAAAAATTCTGCTGCCGCAACGGCACCCGATGCAAAGCCGGTACGATTGTGCGCCGTATGAATTATCTCAATATCATCAATATCGGAAGTATACCTTACATGGTGTGTGCCCGGTGCAGGATCGATACGTTCACTTAAAATGGCAAGTTCGTTAGCGTTGGGGGTTGTAGCATTCACCCATTTATTTTTAGTCGGTATTCGTTCCAACACCTGCTCGGCCAAAGTGATGGCAGTACCGCTGGGTGCATCCAACTTTTGTGTGTGGTGCACTTCCTTCAGCTCAACGTTGTACATAGGGTACCTGGCCATCATTTCTGCCAGGTATTTATTTACTTCAAAAAATAGGTTTACCCCAATGCTGTAATTGCTGGCGTAAATCATTCCGCCATTAATTTCTCCACAATAAGATTTTACTTCTTCCCAACGTGCCAGCCAACCAGTAGACCCACAAACTACGGGCACGTTTGCCTGCAAGCAGTGTTTTACATTTTCAACCGCACTTTCCGGCCCGGTAAATTCAATTGCCACATCTGCCTGCTGCAAATTTTCGGTGGTCATATCTTCTGTATTATCGATACTTATTTTTAAAACCAGTTCATGTCCATTTGCAAGCGCAATGTCTTCAATGGCTTTACCCATTTTACCATAACCGATTAAGGCAATTTTCATGTGCTAAAAATTAAGTTGCGAAAGTAAGTTAACCAAGCATTTAGCGGGCAGTTAATAGCCTACGCCTGGTTGCATCTCTTGGTGCGAGTACGATGCTGATGCCGGAACTTCTCAAGTCCAGGTTTGGTTTGATCTTCATGGAAAGGTCGTCGCTTACATCAAACTGTTTGAGGTGCGCAAAGACGGTTGCATCAACTACATTAAGCCCCCAGGCGAGTATGAAAAACAATACAGAGTAATCCCGATTTTTCCTGAAATCATTTCTGTAAAATCTTAAGGATTCAGGCGACAGATCAACAAGCTTTCTGTCAATTTCACCAAAGCGGGAAGTATCCTTTTCAACCTTTAGCTCGTAGGCAAACCTTGATCTTTTATACCAAACATTGTTGTAAATAAAAAAACCTGCTGGTACACCCAGACCTGCATATACTACCGGAATCATGAGGTAACGTTTGGTATATGCCTGGCCCCACCCAGGCAAAATAGCAGAACGAAGCGTTGCCTTTTGTGGACTGAAAGCCTTCTTATTTTTACTAGCTGAGCTATCGCTGAAAGCAGGATTAACCTTAAGTGTGGTGGAGTCTGTATTAATTATAATAGGGTTGCTTTTTACTGCCTGTGCCCGCAAAGATGGTATGCAGCTGAACAGCAAAAAGCTAAAAAAAAATACATACTTCATAATGGAAACTTAACTGACCTGCACATTCATTTGCTCCAATATCTTGTTGAGCTCCTGTAGCGAGTGGTAGTCGATGCTAATGCTACCAAAGCCTTTCTTATTATGGGCAAGTTTTACCTTGGCACCAAAATGCGTGGCTAAGTTATCTTCTATTCTTTTGTAGGCTGGAGGCAGCATGTTTTTTGCCTCAGGTTTAACAGTCTTCTCTTCATTTTTATACAACGTACGCACCAGTTCTTCCGTTTGGCGAACACTCAAACCCTTGCCGCGTATTTCATTAAAGATGAAGAGTTGTTTATCTACCGTGTCAACATTTACAATGGCGCGTGCATGCCCCATGCTAAGGCTGCCATTGCGCACAGCTAGCTGTATATCTGGTGGAAGTTTTAATAATCGGATGTAGTTGGTAACGGTACTTCTTTCTTTGCCCATTCGCTCAGCTACCTGTTCTTGCGTGTAATTAATTTCTTCCATCATCCGCTTGTAGCTCAGCGCCACTTCAATTGCATTCAGGTCTTCACGCTGTAAGTTTTCAAGTAATGCCAGTTCCAGCAATTGCTGATCGTTGGCCTGGCGCATGTAAGCTGGAATGTCCTTTAAACCTGCAAGTTTGCTGGCTCTAAATCTTCGCTCACCACTTATTAACTGGTACTTGCCATCTTTAAGTTGAGTAACAGTAATAGGCTGAATAATATCATGGATTTTGATGGAAGCTGCCAATTCATTGAGTGCCTGCTCATCAAAATCGCGACGTGGTTGTTTTGGGTTGATAGATATGCTGCTGAGCGGAATACGATTGATCCCTGTAGCCTTTTCCACTACCGGTTCTTTTAAAGTTCCCGCTGTTGTTTTAAGATCTGAATCTATATTTTGCAAAAGGCTCCGGATACCTTTTCCCAATGCGTCTTTCTTTACCGACATCTTTGTTATTTTCAAAAAAAGCTACCCGCTTTGTAAAGTGGATAGCTGTGATATAATTGCAGTGCGTTTATGTTTCGTTCTAACTCATACCTATTGCACTACGTTTTGCTGGTTGAACTATCTACTCCATAATCCTGTCTTCCTGTGTAATCTTAGTCATATCATTTTTCTGCAAAATTTCCTTTGCAAGGTTTAAATAATTGATTGCGCCTTTGCTATCTGAGTCATACAATATTACAGGTTTGCCAAAGCTAGGTGCCTCACTCAACCTGGTATTTCTATGAATGATGGTACTGAATACCATCTCATCAAAATGCCTTCTTACTTCACTAACTACCTGGTTACACAAACGCAGTCGCCCATCGTACATGGTCATCAAAATGCCTTCGATCTGCAGTTCGGGATTAAGCCTATTTTGAACAATCTTGATGGTATTTAATAGTTTACCTAAACCTTCCAGTGCAAAAAATTCGCATTGTACAGGAACGATCACACTGTCGGCTGCTACCAATGCATTTACGGTTATTAAACCAAGCGATGGCGAACAATCGATCACAATGAAATCATATTTATCCTTCACCACTTCCAGTAAATTTTTCATTACCATTTCGCGGTTCGGGTAATTGATCATTTCGATTTCAGCACCCACTAAGTCAATATGAGACGGAATAACATCCAGATAAGGAATGTCACTTTTTAAGATAACATCATCAGCAATAGCATTGTTAACCATACAATCGTACAGGCTGCTCGTTACATTATGCAGGTCGAAACCTACACCGGTGGTACTGTTTGCCTGTGGATCAGCATCCACCAGCAATGTTCTATATTCCAAAACAGCAAAGCTTGCCGCAAGGTTTATAGCCGAGGTTGTTTTACCAACACCACCTTTTTGATTTGCTACACCAATTATTCTGCCCATGTAAGTTTTTTCGGTTTCAAGTCTGTATATAAATATTGAGCGTTATACGTTAATCGTTTCGCCAATTCCCGGCAATAGTAACTCTTTTCCCGCAGCCTTAAAGTCGGCCTGTGCATTTTCTGTGTCAATTTTAATGAAACCAAAGGTATTATAATGAACGCCCACAACTTTGGTTACCTCCGCAAAATCAGCGGCTAAAATCGCGTCTTTTACGTCCATCGTAAAATTGTCGCCAATCGGTAAAACGGCAAAATCGAGTTTTGCCCAACGAGGTATGAGTTGCATATCCAAAGTAAGCGCTGTATCGCCGGCATAGTAAAAGTTTCCTTCTTCGCTCGTTACAACAAACCCCATTGGATTGCCGCCATACGATCCGTCAGGCATGCTGTTGCTGTGTTGTGCAACTACACATTTCACTGTGCCAAAGTCAAAACTCCACTTACCGCCGGTGTTCATAGGGTGAGTATTTTCGATGCCTTGTTTGTTAAGCCACTCATGTACCTCCCAACTTCCCACCACTTTGGCTCCGGTTCGTTTTGCAATGCTTACACAATCTGCAATATGATCAGAATGGCCATGGCTTACAAAAATGTAGTCTGCCCCAATACTGTTTACATCAATGTGTTTCGCAAGTTCATTATAGGTGATAAATGGATCGAACAAAACGTTTTTTCCTTTTATTGCTACTGAAAAGCAGGATTGGCCGTAATAGGTGAATTTCATTCTTTGATAGTTTTTGTCTGAGGACTTTATCTTGGGAAACTATTAAAATATTGACTGGTGAAACTGGCGACAAAAATAGGCCTTCGTAAACATCCGGGATATTTGGAACAGGATTACCAAGTACGCTACAGTAATTATTTGTAGTGTAAGGATGGCAACTCGTGTTGGCTTTACTTTGCAAAAAAATTATTATGCGTAATCGGAGTGGTTGGTGGGTTATTATCATCATCATGCTTTTGCTCGATCTCTATGTTTTCCAGGTAGTGAGAGCGCTGGCAAGTGGCGCATCAGAGCGCACAAAAATGATTGTCTTCACTGCTTATTGGACTGTTTCGATTGCTGCGGTTGTCGTGATGATTTTGCTGCCTTTTCTGAATTATGAAAACTGGCCCAAGACTTTACGTACCTATCTTTTCGCCACCATCGTTGGGTTATTCTTTGCCAAATTATTGGCAGCTGTTTTCTTTTTGCTGGATGACATACGCCGTGGTTTCATGTGGTTGATGGGGAAAATATTTCCAAACTTTGGTTCCAATTTTGTACCCGAGGGCAACCTGATTAACCGCTCTGCTTTTTTAAGCTGGATGGGCTTAGGACTTGGCTCTGCAATATTTGGCACCCTTGTGTACGGCTTCAGTAACAAATACAATTACAAATTGCGAAGAGTGCAACTTGCCTTTGGCAATCTACCTAAAGGTTTCAAGGGGTTTAAAGTCGTTCACATCAGTGATATTCATTCAGGCAGTTTCAATGATAAGGCTGCTGTACAAAAAGGGGTAGATAAAATATTGGCAGAAAAGCCCGATGTTATTTTGTTTACCGGCGATTTGGTAAACGACCGCGCTACAGAAATAAAGGACTACATGGACATCTTCAGCCAACTGAAGGCGCCACATGGTGTGTACAGCGTGTTTGGCAACCACGATTATGGAGATTACGTGAAGTGGGAAAGCCCGGAGAAGAAACGGGAAAACCTGCAAACGCTCGCCGGTTTTCAGCAAACAATGGGTTGGCGCTTATTAATGAATGAGCATGTAGTATTAAAACAGAACGGCGATGAAATTGCTCTGTTGGGTATAGAGAACTGGAGCATCAAAGGCAACTTTCCGAAGTATGGTAAAATGCCACATGCGTATGCCGGTTCCGAAAAATATCCCTTTAAAATATTGATGAGCCACGATCCAAGCCACTGGGACGGACAAGTTCGGCAGGAATATCCGGATATTGACTTGATGCTTTCGGGGCATACACATGGCATGCAATTCGGCATAGAAAATCCGTATTTTAAATGGAGCCCGGTACAGTGGATGTACAGGCAATGGGCCGGACTTTACGAAGAGGCGAATCAAAAGTTATACGTAAATCGTGGCTTTGGATTTATAGGCTACCCCGGTCGCGTTGGTATATTACCGGAGATAACAGTCTTAGAATTGGTATGATTATCGCAATTATTGTTTTTCCATCAAAGCAAACCCAAAGTGAAAATTTTATTAGCGCTCATCCTTTTGCTTTCATCAATCAGCCTATTTGCGCAGTCTAAGGGTACGCTTTCTAAGAAGGATTCGCTGGCAATTGTAGAAGAACTTAAAGAGGATTTGAAATTTATGTTTGGTGAAAAAAAGGAAAGCTTTGGCGATGTAAGCGCTGGGATAGGCTCTGGTTTCTTTCGACCAACAAGCGCTGCCTCCACGACTACTCGACTATCTAAAGCGGTTTATAATCTTTCCGGATCCTATTATCATAAAACAGGTTTGGGCATTGATGTTCGTTCTCTTTTTTTGAACGACGCCAGTAAGTTTACAATGTTTCAAACCGGCATTTCACCTTCCTATACTTATTCTAAAAACAAGCATTTTGCCGCCGGAGTAAATTACACACGGTACCTGTACGGCGATAGTTTATCTGTAAGCAGGAGTCCACTTGTAAATGAGTTCCAGGTTTTCGGTCGATTGAAAAAATTGTGGTTGCAGCCAGCGTTTACATTCAATTATGCTAGTGGAACCTATATTGAAAACGTGCCGCGTCAAGGCAGTACACCAGCATTTACCATTACTGAAAAGGCATCTGACTTTGGCGTGATGGCTTCAGTCAGGCATCATTTCACCTTGTTCGATGTGCTTAACAAAGAAGATGCATTTAGAATTACACCCAGTTTAATGACGGTTGCCGGTACTAGTAAATACGGGATGAACTTTGCGATGGAAGGAATTTCGAAAAACGTAACGCGTTTCAATCTAAATCCTAAAATTAAGCCAAAGAAAAAGCCGGTAGTTGGTACAACGCCACCTATAATTGAAGAAGAAAATTATAACTCTAATTTTCAAATGCAGTCTGTCACTTTTGTGCTCGGGTCAGAGTACAGCTGGAAATCCTTCTATATTCAACCTCAGTATCTCGTCGACTATTCTTTTATTTCCGCTGAAAATAAATGGACCAACGTTTTTAATGTGAGCTTGGGTTATACATTTTAAATCCTTTTTTGGCATGATGATTGAATTTGCCTCAGAAAAATAACTCACTATGAAACAGCTACTTCTATTCGCTTCCGCAATGTTTTTAGTTACTGCTACTTCCTATGCTCAAGGCGCTCGGTTAGGCATCAAAGGGGGTGCAAATCTTACCAAAATCAGCGGCAAAACTTTTAATGAAGAATTCGATTTGGGTTATCAACTCGGGTTGTTTTCTGAGCTGGACTTTTCAAAGAAATTTGGCATTCAACCTGAAGTTCTGTACAGCCAGGTAAATACCAAACGCAGTTCAGGTTTCAATTCAATCTATACCAATTTAACCGAGGGCGGTGCTTCAAATGATATTCAGCTCAACTATTTATCGATACCGATTTTACTGCGTTATAATATTGGTAAGTTCCTTACGCTCAACCTGGGACCCGAGTTTAGTGTGTTGGTAGATCACAAAGAGAATGTTTTGGCTAATGGACAAAATGCATTTAAGAAGGGCGACTTTTCAATGGTTGGTGGCATTGGTTTAAACATTAGCAGGCTGCGTGTGTACGGCAGGTACAATGTGGGCCTCAACAATATAAATGATATAGACGATCGTGAAAAGTGGAAAAATCAACAGGTGCAATTGGGTGTAGGATTGCGATTGTAAATACATACAGTAGTAGCATAAAAGGCATTGCAGTGAGCAATGCTTTTTTTATGCCACTTTGTTACCTGGGCTCACATTTTATGCTTGCGGCATCAATATTGACTTAATTTCACGCCTCAAAAAAACAATCTCAAGCAGTAGATTGAATGACAACATGTCCTTCATAACAAACACTTATGATTTCAGAAAATTATTTCTTAAGACCCGAAGACGACACTGATTTTATTCCCATTATACCCTTGAACGAAACCGAAAGTGAGGCAGATAAAATAACCTCCGTCCCCGACGATTTACCCATTCTTCCTTTACGTAATACGGTATTATTTCCCGGTGTAGTGCTTCCAATAACAGTTGGTCGCGACAAGAGCATAAAAGCAGTAAACGAGGCTTACAAGCATGGTAAATTGGTAGGCGTGCTTGCGCAAACCGACAGCACTATTGAAGATCCTGAGGTGAAAGACTTGTGTACCCTTGGCACAATCGCCAAAATTGTGAAGTTGATAAAAATGCCGGACGGCGGCACCACTATTATTATACAGGGCAAGAAGCGTTTCGAACTGGTTAAAATAACGGCCGAAGATCCGTATTTCACTGCCAACGTTACCTTATTGGATGAGGATGTTATTCCTGTCAGCGAAGACTTTGAAGCCTACGTTAGTAATATTAAAGATCTGGCTTCGCAGATCGTTGCCATGTCTCCAAATCTTCCCACCGAGGCTTCTATTATTCTAAAAAATATTGAGAACCCTTCGTTCTTAATAAATTTTGTAAGCAGCAACCTGAACAGTGATTTGGCAGAGAAGCAGCGGCTGTTGGAAATACATGATGTAAAGGACAGGGCTGAAGAATTAATGCAAATTCTTCAAAAAGAGTTGCAGTTTGCGGAGTTGAAAAATAAGGTAACCAACAAAACACGCACTGAGCTTGACAAGCAACAGCGTGAATATTTTTTACAGCAACAACTCAAGAGCATAAAGGAAGAACTAGGTGGTGACTTAAACGACCGTGAGCTTGCAGAGATGAAGAAGAAAGGCGAACACAAGAAGTGGCCGCAGGCGGCAAAAACATTATTTAAGAGCAATATTGAAAAGCTGGAGCGGATGCATCCGAGTACACCCGATTACTCTGTGGTATACAATCACCTTGACCTGATGCTTGATCTTCCATGGGAAGATTATACAGAAGACAGCTACGATCTTAAAAAGGCCAAACAAGTCCTCGATCACGATCATTATGGTATGACCAAAATCAAGGAGCGGATACTTGAATACCTGGCTGTATTGAAATTGAAGGGCGATATGAAAAGTCCGATTCTTTGTTTTATAGGCCCTCCGGGGATAGGTAAAACGTCGTTGGGCAGAAGTATTGCTCACGCTGTAAACCGTAAATACTCGAGGCTAAGCCTGGGTGGGTTGCACGATGAAAGCGAGTTACGCGGTCATCGTAAAACATATATTGGCGCAATGCCAGGCCGTATTATTCAAAACATTCGCAAGGTAAAAAGCAGCAACCCTGTAATGATTCTGGATGAGATTGATAAGATTGGCAGTGACCATCGCGGCGATCCAAGTAGTGCATTGTTGGAGATTTTGGATCCTGAGCAGAACCATACTTTTTACGATAACTATTTAGAGTTGGAGTATGATTTAAGCAAAGTGTTATTCATCGCGACAGCGAATAATATCAATCAAATTCAGCCTGCGCTGCGCGATCGTTTAGAGATTATTGACTTGAGTGGCTATGCCATTGAAGAGAAAGTGGAGATCGCAAAGCGTCACCTTGTACCCAAGCAGTTTGAAGCGCACGGTTTAAAAGTGGGCGCCTTTAAAATAGCGGATAAGGTTTTGGAGAAAATAATTGAAAGCTATACACGCGAAAGTGGTGTACGCGAATTGGACAGACAGCTTGCATCTATCATGCGCAACAATGCAAAGGAAATGGCCATAAAGGGAAAAGTAAAATCAACCCTTACCGTTCCTGACGTGGAAAGAATTTTAGGTGGCTCAAGGTATAGCAACGAGATATACAAAACGGTCAATATGCCGGGCGTAGCTGTGGGGCTCGCATGGACCTATGTGGGGGGCGACATCTTATTTATAGAAGCAATTTTAAGCGATGGAAAACCCGACCTCAAGCTTACTGGTAACCTTGGTAATGTGATGAAAGAAAGTGCATCAACCGCGCTAAGCTACCTGCAGGCAAACGCTAAAAAGAATAACATCGATCCGGAGCTTTTCAACAAGAAAGCCGTGCATATACACGTGCCCGAGGGTGCGGTTCCCAAAGACGGGCCGAGTGCAGGTATAACCATGCTTACTGCATTGGCTAGTGCCTTCTCCGGCAGAAAAGTAAAACCCTTTTTAGCAATGACTGGCGAGATTACTTTACGCGGAACAGTTTTACCCGTAGGTGGCATAAAAGAGAAAGTGTTAGCCGCTAAAAGATCGGGTCTGAAAGAAATCATTATGTGCTGGCAGAATGAAAAAGATGTAAAAGAAATTGAAGGTGCCTACATTGATGGAGTTAGTTTTCACTACGTAAAAACAATGCAGCAAGTGCTTGAACTTGCACTCGTTTAAATAAAAAGTGCCTACGACGAAAAACCTTCAGCGTAGCTGAAGGTTTTTTATTTTGGCTATTGTTTTCTTTGATTAGATCAATACATCATTCGCCCCAGTATACGATCGTTGAAAGTTACCAGAATGCTTGCTAGTTTGTAGGGCAATGATCGTCTCTTCAGCACTTGCTTCTTTTCTACGCATTTGCTCACTTGTCATCCGGCTACCATCATGGCTCCATCCCGGGGGGCCAAATACATATCCTAACTTTTCTTTTAGAGGAACGTCCTTCTTTAAATCCATGGAGATGCTTTTCCACTCGTGGAAAACAAGGTTGACAGCATTTGGATTTACAAGGTTAGTAGTGAGGCCATACTTAATTGGCTGATAAACTTCAGTAGCCAATTCAGGCTGAAAAGTACCAAACAGCTTATCCCAAACAATCAGGAACATGCCCATGTTTTTATCAAGGTATTTAGCATTGCTGGCATGATGTACACGGTGGTGAGAAGGCGTAACCATAAAGTATTCCAGCCAACCCATTTTGTACACTAATTCAGTGTGTACGAATATGCCCCAGATCTGCGTAGCAGAATACATAAACGCTATGTTGATGGGCGAGAAGCCGCAAAAGGCAAGAGGAATGAAATAAATAAAACGGTACAACGGTTGAAAAACTGACGAGCGGAAGCCCACGGTAAAATTCATGTGTTCAGACGAATGATGCGTAACATGAACCGCCCAAAACAACCGCACTTCGTGGTCGAACCTATGTAGCCAATAAAAAAGGAAATCTTCTGCCAATAATAAAGCGATCCAATACATTACGCCTTCTTGCAGGGTAATAAAAGCGTGTTGATAAAAGTATTGAAGTACCGCAAGGTAAACGACCCTGAATGCAAGGTCCAGGCTGCTGTTCAACAACATGAGGTATACATTTACCCCAACTTCTTTCCAACTATATGTTTTTCTAAGGTGTAAGTGAGTTAACAGAATTTCAAGACCTATGATTACAATGTAAATAGGGGTTGATATTAATATTAACCATTGCTCTCGTATACTATCCATTGCGCAAGGTTATCTTTGGGTTTGGTGCAAAATAAAAGCTTTCATAGAAAATTACAGCATTACCAGTCCATACAATTGTAAATGAATAGGGTAAAAAATGACGAGTGGCAGAAAAGGGCTGTCGTAAATCAAAAAATATACAAGCAATATCTGCAGCGCGTTAATCTCCCCAAAGTTATTCGCCAGCTACCCGCTTTGCATCACGAGGCCTTTGAAAAGATAGATTGTCTTGCATGCGGTAATTGCTGTAAAAATCATTCACCGCGTTTTAAAACAACTGACATAAAACGCATTAGCAAACATCTGCGTATGCGTGAGGGTGAGTTCATCGAGCAATATTTGAAACTTGATGAGGAAGGCGATTATGTAAATAAGCGTTCACCGTGCCCTTTCCTTGGTTCAGATAATTACTGCAGTATTTATGAACATCGCCCCGGAGATTGTGCGCGTTACCCTTACACCGATGAAGACGTACTTTTAAAAAGGCCAAATCTCACTTTAAAAAATGCTGTTGTTTGTCCTGCCGTTAATTACGTATTGGAAAAGCTGGCTTCAGTTAAATAGCCATCACTACGGACGGTTGAATGAAGTAACATTCTCTTTGTAATTTTTAGCCTTACGATTGTATTTTCATGGTAATGCATGTACCTGCACTGATACAAGATTTGGCGCTCATCCTTTGTACCGCTGCCATCACCACTTTACTATTCAAATGGTTGAAACAACCCGTTGTGCTTGGATACATTATCGCGGGCTTGTTAGTGGGTCCGAACTTTAAATTATTACCAACCGTTGGCGATCTTGATGGTATACGCATTTGGGCAGAAATAGGAGTGATCTTTTTACTTTTTGGTTTAGGGCTAGAGTTTAGCTTTAAAAAACTGGTAAGCATTGGAGGTCACGCTGCAATCACCGGCATTTTTGAAATTTCATGTATGATGGGGGCTGGTTACCTGGCCGGAACGGTGTTGGGCTGGCCGGTGATGGATTGTATTTTTTTGGGAGGTATTACCGCCATCTCTTCTACCACTATCATTATTCGGGCTTTTGATGAACTAAAAGTTCGTAATAGAAACTTTGCCGGGTCTGTATTAGGCATCCTGGTGATTGAAGACCTTGTTGCGGTTTTATTGCTGGTGTTGTTATCTACCATAGCTGTACAAAACGAAGTAGCAGGGTTTGAACTGTTGTTTTCGTTTATAAAATTGTTGTTCTTTTTATGCCTGTGGTTTTTGTCGGGCATTTTTATTTTGCCCGGTTTAATGAAAGCAGGAAAGAAATTAATGAGTGATGAAAACGTGCTCATCCTTTCGCTGGCACTCTGTTTTGTAATGGTTGTGCTGGCTACAAAAGTGGGTTTCTCTGCTGCGCTTGGTGCATTTATTATGGGGTCTATTCTGGCGGAAACAACCCAGGCAGAACGTATCGATCGTTTGATCTCTTCCGTAAAAAATTTGTTTGGTGCTGTGTTTTTCGTTTCTGTTGGCATGTTGATCGATCCTTTTTTGTTGGTGGATTATGTAGTTCCGGTTGTAGTAATTACCGCCATTGTAATCTTTGGCAAAACTCTTTTTGTAACCCTTGGCTCGTTGTTAGCCGGACGACCACTTAGGCAATCTATACAGTCAGGGATGAGCCTGGCGCAAATAGGCGAGTTCTCTTTTATTATTGCTACACTAGGTTTGTCACTCAACGTAACAAGTAGCTATTTGTATCCTATTGCTGTGGGCGTTTCAGTAATCACCACTTTCACAACGCCCTATCTAATTAAAGCCGCAGATCCATTTTCGTTGTGGGTGGAAAAAAGTTTACCCTTGAAATGGCAGGGAAATCTATCTCGTTATAGTACAGGCACACAAACCATACAGGCTGAGAGCGATTGGAAGATTGTATTGCGTGCCTATTTGATTTTGATCATAACAAACTCGGTAATCATCATTGCATTCATTCTTTTAGCGGGCAAATACCTGCCAGATTTTATTGCAGAAAAAATTGAAGACAGTCGCTGGGCAAGGATCATTGCTACCCTCATTACACTTGCCGCCATGGCTCCGTTTATATGGGGATTGACCATTAAGAAGATTCATAAAAGCGCGTACACATCGCTGTGGTTGCATAAAAAATACAACCGTGGTCCCCTGGTGGTAATGGAAGTGTTTAGAAATGTACTGGCGGTAGTGTACTTGTATTTTTTGTTAATCCAATTGTTTGAACCTGCGGTCGCACTGTTGGTGTCGCTCCTTGTCTTGTTAATCGTAATCGTAATTTTCTCCAAGCGTTTACAGTCGTTTTATAGCCGGCTTGAGAAAAGATTTATTGATAATTTAAATGTGCGGAATGTGATTGAAGGCACAGATGAAAAGAACAATATTTCTCCCTGGGATGCACACCTGGCATTCTTTGTTATCAATCCAAATGCGGCATTTGTCGGCATTCGACTGGATCAGTTAGCATGGCGCGAAAAATATGGAATAAACATAGCAAGCATTGAACGAGGCCATCGAATGATAGACATTCCGCAACGCGGAGAAATGCTTTTTCCTTACGATAGGATAGCGGTGATTGGAACCGATGAACAATTGCAAACATTCAGATACATCATAGAACCAATTTCTGAAATAAAGGAATTGGTACCGGTAAGGAGTGAGGTTTCTTTACATCGTCTCATAGTAGACAACCATACCAAATTGCGGGGCAAAACGATTCGCAACTCAGGTATCCGTGAGAAAACGGGTGGGCTGGTGGTGGGTATAGAACGCAATGGTGCCAGGATATTAAACCCTGAATCTCACCTGGAACTAGAATGGGATGATTTGATTTTTATTGTTGGCGATTGGAAACGAATCCGTCAACTAAAACAAGAATCTTAATACTGCATCTTGCGCAGCTTGGGTGCCTTCCACCAGGTTATCAGAACAATTAATATCGTCATACTTCCACCAAACACTACTGAAGGAACAACCCCAAGGAGTTTGGCTGCTAGTCCGCTTTCAAACTGGCCGAGTTCATTGCTGCTGTTAATGAACATTGAGTTTACGCTCATAACCCTGCCACGCATTTCGTTGGGCGTTTTTAACTGAACAATGGTGCCCCGCACTACCATACTTATGCCATCAACAATGCCTGCAATCAGCAGTGCAGCAAAAGATATCCAGAAGATTTTTGAGATACCGAAAACAATAATGCACACGCCAAAAGCAGCTATCGAATACATCAAAGTTTTACCCTGGTTTCTTTTTAAAGGGAACAGTGCTAGTAATACAACGATGATGATGCTTCCAATATCTGCAGCGGCATTTAACCAGCCAAATCCGATAGGTCCCACTTTCAATATATCTTTTGCATAGATCGGTACGAGTGCGACTGCCCCTCCAAAAAGTACAGCAAACAAATCAAGGGTTAGTGCTCCAAACACTTCCTTAGTTCTATACACAAAGTGTAAACCTTCTTTCACACTTTCCCAGGTTCGCTTTTCGTTTACAACAGGCTCGGGTGGTTTTTTGTGCAGCTTAGACAGCATGAAGAATGCAAGAGCAATCAAACTAATAATAATGGCCAACGTCCCGCTATGGCTATATGCTGCAATGCAGAATCCTGCAGTAGCATGGCCAATTACAGAAGCCGACAACCATGTTCCCTGGTTCCAGGTTATGGCATTTTGTAAAAGCTCCTTTGGAACGATTTGGCCTACGATAGCATGAAAAGAAGGGCCCGTAAATGATCGTATAACACCAGTGAAAAAGATAACGATGTAGATGCCGATCAATAACCACGACTTACTAGCGATTTCCAAAAAACCATTCGTTGATATCACAAAAAGAATTACAGCGCAGAGTAAGTAACCAAAGATGCCGCGAAGCATCAGTTTTCTTTTTTCACTTACATCAATCACGTGCCCTGCATATAGCGCAAGGCTTAAGGCTGGTATTACTTCAGTAAGTCCGATGAGGCCCATGGCCAGCGGGTCGCCTGTTAATTCATAGATCCACCAGCCAACTAAAGTGCCCAGCATTCGCAATCCGGTAATAAAGCAAAACCTGCCAATTAGCAGGTTACGGTATTCCGGAATTTTAACCGAGGCAAGAGGATTATTATACGCTTCTAAAGTCTTATCCACAAGCGCAAGTTATGGAAGAGTAAAGTAATGTTGACCTGAAGGATAATCTTTATCTAACGCATCCAATACTACCTGCACATGTTTTTCATTGTTCACAAAATCGGCATTACTGGCATCAATAAATATGGTTTTGAGGTTGTGCTGTTTAATGTAGCTGGTGTAGGTTTCCTGTATATTGAAAAGGTATTCATCAGCTATAGCCTGCTCGTATTGGCGTTGGCGCTTCTTTATATTCTGCTGAAGTTTTTGTACCGGCGCGTGCAGGTAAATCAAAATATCCGGGTGCAGCAATTGTTGGTGAATGATGTCGAACAGCTTTTGATAAAGCCTGAATTCCTCTGTAGGTAAATTAACCTTAGCAAACAAAAGGCACTTGGTAAATAGATAATCACTTATGGTAGTGGTTTGAAACATATCCTTGGTATGAATCAAATCTTTGAGCTGTTTGTACCGCTCCGCCATAAAAAAAAGCTCCAGTGGAAATGCATATTGTTCAGGCGATTCATAAAACTTGGGTAAGAAGGGATTGTCAGCAAACTCTTCTAATATCAGCCTTGCATTCATTTTTTGCGAAATGATATTTGCAAGCGTGGTTTTGCCGGCACCAATGTTTCCCTCAATAGTTATGAAATTGTACATGCTGTTTTCTAAAAGCTCAGGGCGTCAAACCTACGGCAAAATGATAGAACAAATGGGCGTCACGGTGCATGCTTTATAAACAGATCACTAACAATTTGCTAACTGCAGTTTTATTTTTCAAATTATGAAGCACTACCGCTCGTCAAGTGAATTTGGTAACAGGCAATTGGTCAGGACAACACAATAACAGTTCTGCTAGGGTTTGTTTAAAAATGGGATGTACCAGTTCGGGAGCAAGTTCATTCATAGGCACCAGTACAAATCTTCGCTGGCCCACGTGGGGATGCGGAATGGTTAATTCATCGCTTTGGAGCGTCACATCATTGTAAAATAGAATGTCAATATCAATTGTTCTCGGTCCCATTTTCTCGAACCGCTGCCTACCCATCTGAATTTCTATGGCTAGTAGCTGCTGCAATAGTGGTAGCGGTTCTAATGCTGTATGTAGGAGCAATACCTGGTTTAAAAACCCTGGTTGATCGAGTTTGCCCCAGGCAGCTGTTTCATAAACGGAAGAGGTAGCTATTATTTCTCCGGCATTTCCGTTTATTAAAGTTTTGGCTTGTTGCAGATAGAAACTTCTGTCGCCCATATTGCCACCAGTTAACACATATGCTCTGTTCATAATTTTACCATGGTTGGGGCGGCCAAATATCATTAATTTCGGTTCCAATCAATTAATCAAATGAAAAGTTTTTTCAAGATAGTTTTAGCGTCCTTGGTAGCCCTCGTTATTTTTTGTGTGTTGTCATTTATTGTAATGCTTGTATTTGTATCCATCGCCGCATCGTCGGACAAACCAAATATTGCCAGCAAAAGTGTGCTTGTTTTAGATCTTACAAAGGAGATGAAGGAACAGCTACAGGAAGATGTTCTGGGTAGTTTTACGGGCAATGATGATAGCAATATCCCCGGTTTATTTCAAACAGTGCGTTTGATTGAGAATGCAAAAAACGATGACAAGATCAGCGGTATTTATATAAAGTGTATAGATAATGTAAATGGTTTTGCTGCAAGCGACGAACTCAGAAACGCCCTACTGGATTTTAAAAAATCTAACAAGTTTGTCGTAGCCTACGGCGATGTGATTAGCCAGAAAGGTTACTACATAGCTAACGTAGCAGACAGAGTGTACTGCAACCCTAAAGGAACACTAGATTGGCGCGGAATGGCTGCAAACTTGTTTTTTATGAAAGGGACTTTGGAGAAGCTGGAAATTGAACCGCAGATTTTTTATGCCGGTAAATTTAAGAGTGCTACAGAACCATTAAGAGAAAGACAGATGACAGAAGCAAACAAAATTCAGACTTCTGTTTACATAAATGACATTTATAGCCGCATGTTATTGGCGGCATCTCAGAAAACGAAAACTGATACGGCGGTATTACACGCATTGGCAAACAATGGTACCATTCAAACTGCTACGGATGCCTACAATAATAAATTGCTGGATGGATTGAAATACGATGATGAGGTGAAGTCTGAAATCATTGCAAAACTTGGTTTGAAAGAAACTGAGCGAATTAACTTTCTTTCCATGGGTAAGTATGCTAAGGCAATAAGCTTTCCTTCTACTGGTTCTGATCGCATTGCGGTTATTTATGCAGATGGTGAAATAGTAGATGGTAAAGGCGGCAGCGACGAGGTGGGTTCGGAAACTTATAGAAACCTCATTCGTAAAGCCAGGCTCGACAAAAACGTAAAAGCCATTGTGCTTCGCGTAAATTCTCCGGGTGGAAGTGCTTTGGCCAGCGAAGTTATTTGGAGAGAAATAACCATCGCCAAAAAAGATAAACCGGTTGTGGTAAGTTTTGGTGACGTTGCGGCGTCTGGTGGCTATTATATTTCGTGCAATGCCGATAGCATTTTTGCGCAGCCAAATACCATTACGGGTTCCATTGGGGTTTTTGGTGTTATTCCAAACATGCAAAAGTTTTTTGAAGGAAAACTCGGCGTCACCTTCGATGGAGTAAAGACGGGTCCTTATGCTGATATGCTTACTGTTAGTCGCCCTCTAAATCCTGCAGAAAGATCATTTATCCAAAACTCAATTGATACAATTTATGGGGCTTTCAAAGGGCGTGTGGCAGAAGGTAGAAAATTATCACTTATAATGGTAGACAGTATTGCACAAGGCCGCGTTTGGACAGGAAGTGACGCGTCAAAAATCGGGCTTGTGGATAGGATTGGTAATGTGAAGGATGCTATAAATTGTGCAGCCAGGATGTCGAAATTAAAAAGCTTTTCTATCAAAGAATACCCTGAAAAGAAAACCTTTCTCGAAGAGTTATTTGAAACAGCCAAAACAGATGTGTCAGTAAAAATGGTAAAAGAGGAGATTGGAAATGAGCAATATTTCTTAATGAAAAAGCTTAAACAGGTAAAGCAAATGATGGGCATTCCACAGGCCAAACTTCCGTTTACGCTTGAAATAAATTAAGCGTTTACTTTAAGCAGCCTTTTGTCAAATTTATATTCGGTTACCGATGCAATTTTCAGCTTGGCGTATTGTTCGTGCAGTGGGTTAAGCAAGTAATTCCATTCTTCGTTGATTGCAGCTGAAGGGCATCGAAGCATCAGGTAACCCCTGTTTTGTAGGAACTCACTCCCAATAAAGCGCGTGTATTCTGCGTCGTTATCCCAATCAGCTTTTAATTTTCCAAGTTCTCTCACCGAATGCTCTAGTGCGTCTGGAATTTCTAATTGGAGTAATGCGAGACTACTTAGTTGTTCAATTACAAGTGCATTTACTAAAACCTCCAGCAGCGCCAGCGATATCGCACTACTGGTATACAAGCCTGCAAGTCCTTTATGGTTCCAGCGCCCACCAAATATTTTGGCTCCTGTACCAGATAAATCGGATGCGTAGGTTTTGTTCGAGAAGCGGTAAACTAGCATTAAAAAATTCCGTGTTGAATTCTTCCTAATTGATCTTGCAGCTCCTGCAAACCATGTGAATGTGAAAGCGCCCTTACATCAAGCTCGTAGCCGTTTACTTCTTTAGGAGTTTTCAGCCAGCTATAGAATGCGTCAGGTGTTTTAAAGGTTTGCAGACCCATTGTGATGAGGTTATCTATTTGTAATATTCGATCTACATATATACCCTCAAAATTCTTATTGTCTTTTGCATACCGTTGTAAGGTTCTTTCTGAAAGATGGAGTATGGCCGCCCATTCTGATAATGTAAAAGGCATTTTTTCGGAAATTTTTTGAAATTTCTTGTACGAAAAATCAGCTATAGCAGCAGGGAATTTGCTTATGGTTCGCATCCTTAAAGTTGGCTCTTCTACCGTATTGAGCTTTTCTTCTTCATGCACTGGATACTGTTTGCTTTTTGCATTGCTTGCCTTTTTCATCCTTTTGTCATTTGTCTAACTAATGTACGTCATTTGTCTTAATCTTTCATTTTTTTCTACTTTTTTCTTGTCTCTAATCTTTTTAGTCAGGTGCTTGTTCTTTATGAAATAGATTTGCGCACTTTAACTGACGTCATGACTAAAAAGTATAGCCAATTAAGAGCCATGTGGGCTATCACGAAGGGTAGTCTAAAAGCTATTTTAAGAAGTCCGTCTGCTGTTATTTTTAGTTTGGCGTTTCCCTTGATATTTATTCTTGTCTTTGGCTTCATCGGTGGAAATGGAATGGTTTCTTTTAAAATAGCCATAGATAAAACCTCTGATACTGCTAACCCGATTTACATGGCCATAAAATCGGTACCCGGAATTACATTGGTAGATAAGCCAGAGATAGAGCTAACAAAAGATTTAGAGAAAGGAAGAATAACGGCAGTTTTAGGCATAAAGAAAAACCCTTCTTCCAACCCAGCTTACACCATTTTCTTAAAGAGTTCAGAAGCTGTAAACCCGCAAAACCTTCAAGTGTTGCGTTCAATTCTGGATGCAATAATTGCCCGGGTAAATAACATTAGTTATCCTGATGCGCCAACCTACGCTACGGTTAACAGTGATATTCAGAAAATACCGGGACGAAAATACACGAGTATAGATTTTATTCTGCCAGGGCAACTTGGCTTTTCATTGTTGAGTGCTGGGGTGTTTGGGGTAGCCTTTTTGTTTTTTCAATTAAGGCAGCAGTTAGTTTTAAAACGCTTTTATGCTACCCCGATCAAGCGAGCCTATATAATTCTGGGAGAAGCATTAAGCAGGGTCATTTTTCAATTGTCTACTGCGGTGGTCATTATCCTCATAGGGCATTTTGCTTTCAACTATACGCTTGTAAATGGATTGTTCACCTTCTTAGAAGTAATGGTTTTAAGTTTCATCGCACTGTTAGTGTTTATGGGCTTTGGGTTTATTGTAAGTGGCGTAGCAAAAAATGAGAACACGATACCGCCTATTGCTAATATCGTTACCCTGCCTCAATTTTTACTGGCTGGTACCTTTTTCTCCATCGATGTTTTCCCTTACTGGCTACAACCTATATGCAAAGTATTACCGCTTACTCATTTCAATAATGCCATGCGTAAAATAGCCTTTGAAGGGGCGCATCTGCAAGACTGTGGTTTCGAGATCATGGTACTTATAATTTGGGGTGTATTGGTGTACGCATTGGCAGCTAAAGTTTTTAAATGGGAGTAATATGCGGTTTGTAAAATTAGCCATTATTAGCGCGGTTGTTTTGTTTGGATTAGCTACTGCCATGTCCTTGCTATTGCCCTCTACCGTTATTGTTTCTCGTCCTATCGATTTGCAAGTTTCACCAGATTCGGTCTATCGGTACTTGATGGAGCTGGAGAATTGGGAAAACTGGTTGGAGCATGATGAGAATGCAAAGTTTGTAATTGAACAGCAGGCAAAAAGAATAACCTATCAAAACACACATATCTCTATGATCAGCTCAGAACCTACCAAAATTACTACGGAGTGGCAGGTAGGGGAAGGCAGAACAATGCTCGGTGAGTTTCATCTAATCAGCCATCCCAATATTACTGTGTTTACACTTCAATGGCAGTTTACACAAAAACTGAACTGGTATCCCTGGGAGAAGTTTGCCTCGATACTATCTGACAAAGCACTTGGGCCTTATATGGAAAAGAGCCTGCTCCGCTTAAAAGAACGCGTTGAACCAGCCCACTAATAGAAGCATGCTAAGGCACTTGAGCCTCACTTTTTATTCTGATCGATTTGTCTAAAATAATTTTATGTGAATGCAACGGTATATAATTACCGGGTGTCAACCACGTGATTTCATATTATGACTGATACGGAACAATTAGTAAAAGAATGCCTAAAAGGAAGGCCTGCTGCGCAAAAAAAACTGTATGAGTTTTTTGCTCCCCAGATGCTTGGCGTTTGTTTCCGTTATACTAAAAGTTTGCAGGATGCTGAAGACGTGTTGCAGGATGGTTTTGTTCGTGTGTTTAGGTTCATTCACCAATACAGGCAAGATGGAGAGGTAGGTGCGTGGATCCGCAGGATCATGGTGAATACTGCTTTAAATTATTTGAAGCAAAGCAAAAAATACCAACACGATCTACTGTTCGACAAAGCAGAGTTACAAATGGTTTCCAACGAAAGCCCGGAGATGAACCTGAATGTAAAGGACCTTGCTTTGTTAATCAGGCAATTGCCAACAGGGTATCAGACCATCTTCAACCTTCATGCTATTGAAGGGTACACTCATATCGAAATTGGAGGAATGTTAGGTATTAATGAAAGCACCTCGCGATCGCAATATATGCGCGCAAGAAATCTCTTAATAAGCTGGATCAATAATACAGCCGGTAATAAAAAAGTTGGCTATGCAAAATGAATTTGAAGATCAATTAAAGAGGGAAATGGAGACATTTTCCCTGGAGCCAAATGCCGAAGTTTGGCAGCACGTCGAACGGCGGATTACTAAAGAAAAACGGCGCAAAAGAATTTTTGCGCTTTGGTTCATCAGTAGTTTAATACTACTCAGCTTTGGAGTATTTTTCGTGAATCAACGATTTTCAAATCCTTCCTATACCACTGTTTCAGGGTCTCACAAAGGCGAGGTCTCAGTAAGAATCACAATCAAACCACAGCCGCCACTGATACGTGTATTGCAGGCAGACAGCTCAATCGCTAAAACACACAACGTTCGTCAGCCAGCATCTACAAAGGCTACAGTAGTCAAGAGAAATGGAAAAGAAATGCAGTTGGCGGTAGCGAAAGACGGAGCAAATCATTTAGCAACAAAGCCTCTCGTTAGCGAACAAGTTCAAAATAATAACAGCAGTATAAACAGCGGAATATTAGTGAAGCAGAGACTCAAGATTTCAACAAAAGGATCTACTCAAAAAGCTGTTCAACGCAGAACAATTCCCAGTGATAGGAAGGACTATTTGGCAAAGGAGAAAAAGACGGGAAACAACATTTTACTTCTAAAGCAACAATTTGCTGAAGTTTCAAAACAAAATGGTGATTTAGATACTGCAAGCAGCTATTTGGCTGCGACCAGTAAAATTGATACAGTCCTTTCAAACTTCTTGCAACAGATAAAGCCTACCGAATTAGGCGATTCGATCAACAACAAAATTGCAAGTAAACAAACAACTAAAAAGCGCTCCAGTAAATGGAAGATCGGGGCAATGGTTGCACCAGGTATTTCCGACAATCTGGTGTTTGGACAAAAGGCCACACCTGCTTTTGCGCAAAACAATGTAGTGTCGGGCGCTGGAGTTTCGCTTCGTGCTTCCGCAAGTCAAATACGGTACATTCCCGCATTTGCATTCAGCATAGGTGTGTTTGGTGAACGCAGTATTTCAAAGAAGATGGCAGTTTCAATTGGAGTGAATTACCAGTTCAACAGCACACAGTCAAATGTTGGGGGGACAATCGACTCATCTTTTAGTGTGTATGATCCTTTATTGGATGCCCAATCATCGAGTAGCAGGTATTATCTTCAGGGCGATGAAAACCGGTTCACCAACAGGTATCACTTTGTGCAAATGCCGGTCAATATTTTGTACCAGGTAAATGGCAGTAAGAAATTTCCTATCAATGCATCCATGGGAATAACCCCCGCATTATTAGTATCAGCGAATGGCTTGTATCGCAATAGCATTTCTGGTTTAATGTATGCTGAAAAAAATCAGTTCAGTCGGTTTCAATTATTTACTCAAGGTGGGTTGTCATTTTCTATCAATAGGAATTTACAGTTTGGTCCTCTCCTTCAATATCAAATTTCCAACCTTAATAAAGCTTCGCTACAATCCAGGCAACACCTTTTTTTCGTTGGCGCCCAGGCTAAAATATTTTTAAAGAATTAAATTTTACGTATGAAAAAGATTATTCCTTTCCTTTTATTTATCACCTCCATTTGTTTATTGCAAGGTTGCCTGAAAGACAACTGCACCAAAACTTATACAATGTATACGCCTGTATACAAAACGTCAGCTGAGGTTCGGGCCAATATAAAAAGCACCGCTCCTACAAAAATTGAGAAAACCGGTAAGCTGGTAGTTTTAGGGAATTATATTTTCTTAAATGAGGTGGATAAAGGCATCCACATAATAGACAATACCAACCCGGCAACACCTGTCAATAAACATTTCATTTCCATTCCGGGTAATATTGATATTGCAATTAAGGGAAGCATTTTGTATGCAGATCTTTACACAGACTTGGTTACGCTCGACATTTCTACTCCGGATGCTGTGCGGGTTACCAACATTACCGATGATGTATTCGAGCATCGGCGGTATGTAAATTTTGCAGCGGATACCTCAAGAATAATTGTAGAATGGATTAAAAAGGATACCACTGTTACGATGGAATGCGCCAACACCTGGCAAGGTAGGGGTGGAGTTCTGATGGATGTTCGAAACACTTTTTCATTGTCGTCCTCTGCTTCGCCTGCAATTGGCGTAGCTGGATCGATGGCGCGCTTTACTATTCTCAACAATTTTTTATATACAGTTACCAACAGTTGGCTAAATGTTTTTAATATAACCACGTCCGCGCAACCTGCATTCACCAACAAGATAAATGTAGGGTGGGGTATAGAAACAATTTATCCATTTGCTAACAATCTTTTTATTGGAAGCACCAATGGCATGTTTGTATATGGTACCGCTAACCCAAGTGTACCCAACCAGCTAAGCCGGTTTACACATGCTATGGCCTGCGACCCGGTAATTGCAGATAACAATTTTGCTTTTGTTACACTCAGAACTGGCACTAACTGTAATGGTCAAAATAACCAACTGGATGTAATTAATATTCAAAACATCAATAGCCCTTCGTTGGTAAGAACGTATCAATTAGTCAATCCACATGGTTTAGCTAAAGCCGGTAATACGCTCCTGGTGTGTGATGGTTCCGCGGGCCTAAAAGCATTCAATGCTGCTGATGTAAACAATCTGGTTCTTATGCAAACTGTCGCTGGCATCAATGCATATGATGTAATAATTATCAATCAATCTGCTATTGTTGTAGCTAAAGAAGGCTTATATCAATACAATATTTCTAATCCTTTCGATATCAAATTAATTAGCCGTATATCACTCAATTAATTCACTCAGAAATGAAAGTATTATTTGTAATTATTGCAAGTTGTATTTCTGTGCACGCAGCTAACTGCCAATCTGCTCAGAGAACGAAGCCGAAAAATAAAATTAAGTTTAGCACAACAAACCAGGTTGGACTGTTAAATGGTGGCGGAGGAGCATCTTATAGCCTGCAAACAATTAATGGTATTGCGCTCGGTAAATGGGGAGTAGGTGTGGGTGTAGGAATTGACAATTATATCAATCGCTCCATTCCTGTGTTTTTACAAATTACCCGAGACTTAACGGTAACAAATAATCGGCCTTTTATTTACGGCGGTGCAGGTTTAAACTATACGTGGTTAACTGATGTGGATAGGCAACAGAAAGGCTTATCGTACAGCACTACTCCCGGCTTGATTGCTGATGCAGGCCTGGGGTACAAAATAAAGCTTAATGGAGGCACCGCTTTACTTTTTAGCGCAGGCTACTCCTACAAGCAATCAAAAGAAACCGTAGAATCGTGGAGATGGCTGCCATGGCAACCCATTGTAGGCGGCAATCCCGAAGCACAGTTCGATCAGTTAAACAGCCAATACAGAAGAATTGTAATTAAGGTAGGAATACAGTTGTAGTAGTCACAAGTCTTTTATAAAATGTAGATTTCGTTTGATGCCAGCAAACTTGCTACGTTTCAGTGGGGAGTGTTTAAATACTTCTTTGAAATTTTCTTCAGTCATTTCTTCCCATTCATTTTTACTTAGATTAAGTATTTCGGAAATGGGAGTAAATGCAACATTTTCATGCGGCTTGCTGAAACGATTCCACGGGCAAACTTCCTGGCAAACGTCACAACCAAACATCCAGTTATCAAACTTGCCTTTTTGATTTTCTGGGATCAGCATATCCTTTAACTCAATGGTAAAATAGCTGATACATTTACTTCCATCTACCACTTTGCCGGGTAGAATTGCTTCTGTAGGACAGCTGTCAATGCATCGTGTGCACGAGCCGCAAAAATCTTTCGCAAACGGATCATCCGGTTCCAACTCAAGATCAGTGATCAATGTAGCAAGAAAGAAAAAAGAGCCGGCTTTATTATTGATTAGGTTACCATTTTTACCTACCCAACCGAGGCCGCTCCGCATAGCCCACGATCTTTCCAGCACAGGGGCACTGTCTACAAAACCGCGTCCTTCTACTTCTCCTACTTCGCCTTTTATTTTTACTAACAACAATTTTAGTTTGGCCCTGATTACATCGTGATAATCTTCACCAAAAGCATAGCGGGCAATTTTTGGCGCATCCGGACTTTGCTGCTGCGCAGGAAAGTAATTCATCATCAATGTAATTACACTTTTTGCACCCGGAACCAACCTGGTTGGGTCTACCCTTAAATCAAAATTATTTTCCATATACTGCATTGTTCCATGCATGCCTTTAGTTAGCCAGTTCTCTAACCGTTGTGCATCTTCATCCAGTTTTTGTGCCTTGGCAATACCGCAGCTTTCAAATCCTAATTCGTTGGCCCAATGCTTTATATATAAAGAAATATTTTTTTTCAAAATTAATTTTGAGGTAGAGGCCAAAGGTATATCTTGTACGTGTTGTCGTATTTATTCAGATGAAAATAGCAGGTTAAAAAACTAAGCGCCATACATATTACTGTTCTTCGTACCCCCCTAACTTGGACAGGTTTTTAGATTTAGTTGAACTGCTGTTCGAAAGCATTTATTTATATTATTAGTAAGCAATACTCCATTCAAAACTTTTGTTTTGGTTGTTGATTGCCACAACCCAAAACCAACTAACCTCATGAGAAAGGCATTTTGCTCCGCCGGGCTATTCTATTCGCTTTTAGTAATTTCTTTATCAGTCAATGCACAACGACCGAAAATAAAATACGGGGATGTTTCTATTAAAGATTTTGAATCGAAAGCATACTCAATCGATTCTTCAGCACATGCAGTCGTTCTGGCAAGTTTCGGAGAAGTTGAATATGAAGGAAACAGCAACGGCGCCCTTTCTATTGTATACAAAAAGCATGTGCGCATCCGCATTATGAATAAAAATGGGTTCGATGCCGGCACGATCTCCATACCACTGTATACGGGCAATAGCTCTACCACAGAAGAGAAAGTTGAAAGGCTTGAAGCACAAACATTCAACCTTGTAAATGGGAAAGTTGAAGGGATGAAGCTTGACAGCAAAAGCATTTTTAAAGACAAGCTTAGGAAAAATCTGAATGTGCAAAAGTTCACGATGCCTAACCTGCAAGAGGGTTGCATCATAGATGTGAAGTATAACGTGATCTCTCCCTTTCCAACGTCAATAGACGGGTGGGAATTCCAGGGCGAGTATCCCACTTTGTGGAGTGAATATGTGGTATCTACTCCAGCGCTGTACGACTTTGCCCGGCTCATGCAGGGTTATCAAAAGTTTGCAGTGAATACAGTTAGCACATCTACTCAGTTATTCAACATACTAGACCCTGGCGAGGCATCACAATCAAGTTCTTTAATCAGGTACACTGCCAAAGTGGTTACTACTACTATGGCCATGGAAAACGTTCCTGCATTGAAGCGCGAGGACTTTACTACAACCATTAAGAATCACATAGCTAAAGTTAGTTTCCAGGTTTCTCGAATTAATCCGCCCAACGGCGTATCCCGAAGTTTGATGAATACCTGGTATAAAGCATCCGAAGACTTAATGAAAAATCCGGACTTCGGTGAAGAGTTAACGGGAAACCTTGGCTGGCTTAAATCGGAGTTGAAAACAATCGTAGGCAATGCAGCATCCGAACAGGATAAAGCCAAGGCCATCTACAATTTTGTAAAAAAGAATTTTACCTGTAGTAACCATAGTTCAATGTGGAAGAGTAGTTCGCTGAAGAAAACATTTCAGAATAAATCTGGAAATGTGGCAGACATCAATTTACTGTTGACGGCCATGTTGCTTGCTGAAGGCTTTGACGCCAAACCTGTAATTCTAAGTACCCGCGATCATGGTGTCACGTACGACGCATATCCGATTATGGAAAGGATGAATTACGTTATATCGAAGCTTGAACTACAGGGACAGCGATATTTATTAGATGCTTCGTATAGTAAATTAGGCTTTGCGTTATTGCCGCTGGAATGCTACAACGGTAGCGCAAGAATAATTGGCCCTGAACCATTCATCATTAGGCTTTCGGCCGATTCACTGCATGAAACCAAGGTGACACATTACATCATGATGAATGATGGAACTGGAAAGCTAAAGGGTAGTATCGCTTCAACTTTTGGACCACAAGAATCCTATCAAATTCGTGAGCAACTGGCAACATCCTCTAAAACGGATTATATGGATCGTATTAAAAAAACCTATCCGGCCGACATGAAGATATCAGATGTTGCATTCGATTCATTAGACATTTACGAAGAGCCTTTAGCAGTAAAATACAATCTTGAAATGTCTTTTGATGAAGACGTTGTATATATCAATCCATTGTTTAGTGAGGCACAATCCGACAACCCATTTAAAGCAGCAGAGCGTCTTTATCCTGTTGAGATGCCTTATGCATTGAATGAAGTGGTGGTTTCTACCATATATGTTCCTGAAGGGTATACCGTAGATGAGATACCGAAATCTGCCCGTGTGAAATACAATGAGGATGAAGGGATGTTTGAATACATTCTTGTAAAGAATGGTGACATGATCCAGGTGCGCAGCATTGTAAAATTGAATAAGGCTACGTTCCTGCCTGAGGACTATACTTCGCTCCGCGATTTTTTTGCTTATGTAGTTAAGCGCCACAGTGAGCCCGTTGTACTTAAAAAAATTAAAAAATAGTATGAAGCTGAATATTTTTTTGATGGCGCTACTAATTTCTTCAACTATTGAAGGGCAGAATTATAATGTGGCTTTGATACCGGATTCGTTGAAAATGGATGCAAACGTGGTAAAGCGATTTGAAGAGTTGAGGGTAATTATCAGATCACCTTCCAAGGCTATTGTGAAGCACAAGTATGCACTTACCATTCTAACAGAGGAAGGAAGACGCAATTCGTACTACTACAATTTTTATTCTAAACTTAGAAGCCTCAGTGACATTAGCGGAACGATGTACGATGCCGCCGGAAAGCCGGTGAAAACAATAAAGAAAAAGGATATTTCTGATGTATCGCATGACGATGATATGAGCTTGATGACGGATAGCAGGGTTAAGTCTTACAACTTCTATTCTAACACACTTCCATACACGGTAGAATTTGAAGATGAAATAGAATATGATTGTCTGTTCTATTTGCCCAAATGGACACCCCAGAGCGGTCCCGGGTATGCAGTGCAAAGCAGTAGTTTGATTGTGGAGGCTCCCACAGATTATACTTTTCGTTTCAAACAAATTCTGTACGAAGGGAAGCCGTTAATCACAAATACTTCAAAAGTAAACAACTATCAATGGCAGGTGAAAAATATTGCTGCAATAACTGAGGAACCTTACCAGCCCGAGTGGGACGAAGTGTTAACCTCTGTTATGCTCGCGCCTACCAAATTTGAATATGGCGGCTACGCAGGTGATATGACGAGTTGGGTAGGTTTTGGAAAATATGTTTCTTCTTTGATGGTCGGCAGGGATGTATTGCCCGAGAACGTAAAAGCTGACGTGCATAGGCTTACTGATCAACTGACAAACAGACAACAAAAGATTGAAGCCTTGTATGATTATTTGCAGAAGAATACGCGCTACATCAGTATTCAACTTGGCATTGGTGGCTTACAGCCTTTTCCCGCAAAAGATGTGGCTGTAAAAAAATATGGTGATTGTAAAGCACTGTCCAACTATATGGTAAGTATGTTTAAAGAAGTGGGCATAAAGGCCAACCACGTATTGATAAATGCTGGCGAAGGGGAGAAGGGTTTAGATGAAGATTTTCCGGCCTCGTATTTCAACCATATGATCATGTGCGTGCCTGACGCTAAGGATACACTTTGGCTCGAATGCACCGACCAGTTTAGGAGTGCTGGTTTTATGGGTAGTTCAACCGGAAACAGGCAGGCGCTTTTGCTGGATGATAACGGTGGGTACGTGGTATCTACTCCGCATTATACAAAGACGGAGAATTTGCAAACAAGAAAAGTTATGGCAATAGTAACTGAAGATGGAAATGTTGCAGTTAATATTAACACCCGTTTTTCCGGGCAACAACAGGAACTGCAACACAGTTTGATGCATACTGCTACAGAAGAGCAACGCAAAAAATATTTAAACAGAGTTTTACAAATACCCACGTACAAAATTGAACAGTCAACATACACCGAACAGAAAGGTAAAGTACCCATAGTGGATGAGTTTATAAAGCTCACAGCTTCTAACTACGCTACTTCTTCGGGCAAGCGTTTGTTTGTTACGCCAAATATGTTCAACCAGGGTGGCGGCCGTTTGTCGGTCGATAAGCCGCGTAAGCAAGCCATACAGTTCAACTATCCCTACCGCGATGTGGACACAATAGTAATCCAGGTGCCTAAAGGGTACAAGCCTGAAGCAATTCCTAAAGACGTAGCGTTTAAAAATAAATTCGGTCTATATTCTATCTCCTTTGCTGTGAGTGATGATACAATAAACGTGGTACGAATAGCAGAAGGAAATGCTGGATTATTTCCTCCTTCGGATTACGTTGAGCTGGCAAGATTTTACGAAGACAAATACAAAGCTGATAGAAGCAGGATCGTACTTGTTAAAAGCGAGTAGTTATTTTTCCTCCAGGTGAAGTTTGTGAAAGAATCTGTGCGCAACGGGTGTAATGAGTACCCCGACATTTGTAATGAAAGCGATGCCGCTGAACAATGCATAAAACGACGAGAAATATTTTCCCTCGTTCGTTTCTATGGTAGCCACCGGTCCCATGCCGCTTAAAATCATGGAAGCATTATGGAGTGAATCTATCCACGATAAATGTGCGGTAAAGTGGTAACCTACAATACCCAGTAACAGGCAAAGAAGCAGCATTAGCATGGCATACAAAAAGTGTAAGGTTACTCTCTGCAGGTAAATCTTCTTTGGCGCTAAGTTTTCACTTTTATGTTCAAACATGTTGATAGTTTATTACTACTAATGTAGCAACGTTTCCAGATTACTTCGCCTGGCATTCTCCTTTCGCTACCTTACCTCAATCTAATCCATTCATAAATGGAAACACATCTGGATTCTTACCCGACCAGAAGCATCGCTTCGGATATAATTGCAGGAAAGCCTTCAATGGCCTGCCTTTCACGCAGTAGATGAGGTAATTTTCTGACAGTGTTTCTTCTTTTTGGCACTGGATTGGGATTTGAAGCTACTGATACATTCAGCGAAAAAGTTGAATAATGATTTGCCGCACAAGTGTGCGACGCAACAATGTAAAGGAGAGATCCGGAGCTGGTAACCCAAAAAATAGTACAACTATGAATTTGAATAATTATACCATAAAATCGCAGGAGATTATACAGCAAGCGCAGCAATTAGCTTTCAATAATGGCAACCCCAATATTGAAACAAACCATTTGCTAAAAGCATTGCTAAAGGATGAAGACAGTCCGATTGACTTTCTATTAAAGAAGAACAATGTAAACGTTGCCTTTGTAGAAAGCAAGGTGGAAGAGAGCATTAATAAACTACCGAAAGTGAGCGGCGGTGAACCTGCACAGGCACTTGGTCGTGAACTGAATAATGCACTGCTTAAAGCAAATGCTTCTATCAAAGAATTTAGAGACGAGTTTGTAAGTGTAGAACATTTACTGCTTGGATTGCTGCAAACTAATGATGATGTTGCCCGACTTTTAAAAGATGCTGGCCTTACTGACAAGGGATTGAAGACTGCAATAAAGGACCTGCGCAAAGGATCTACGGTTAACTCGCAAACCTCCTCTCAACAGTACAATGCCCTGCAGAAGTATGCGCGCAACTTAAACGATATGGCGCGTGCAGGTAAGCTCGATCCGGTAATTGGCCGCGACGAAGAGATACGACGTACGCTGCATATTTTAAGTAGAAGAAGTAAGAATAACCCAATACTTGTGGGTGAACCAGGCGTTGGTAAAACGGCCATTGCAGAAGGTTTGGCGCATCGAATTGTAAACAGCGACGTGCCCGAAAATCTGCGCAGCAAAATCATTTTCGCTTTGGATATGGGGCAACTGATTGCGGGTGCAAAATATAAAGGTGAGTTTGAGGAGCGGCTGAAAAGTGTAATAAAAGAAGTGGCGGAAAGTGATGGAGATATTATTCTGTTTATCGATGAGATACATACCCTTGTAGGTGCTGGGGGTGGCGAAGGTGCAATGGATGCAGCAAACATTTTGAAGCCGGCATTGGCGCGTGGCGAGTTGAGAGCCATTGGTGCAACTACACTAAACGAGTATCAAAAATATTTTGAAAAGGATAAGGCTCTGGAACGCCGTTTTCAAAAAGTGATGATTAATGAGCCGAGTGTAGAGGATGCGATTTCAATTCTTCGCGGACTAAAAGACCGGTACGAAACGCACCATCATGTACGCATAAAAGACGAGGCCATTATTGCTGCAGTTGAATTGAGCAACCGCTATATGACGGATCGCTTTTTACCAGATAAGGCGATTGATCTGATTGATGAAAGTGCTGCAAAACTTCGTTTGGAGATGAACAGCATGCCCGAAGAGTTAGATGAATTGGAACGAAAAATTCGCCAGTTGGAAATAGAACGGGAGGCGATAAAACGTGAGAATGATGAAGACAAACTGAAGCAATTAAATGTTGACATCAGCAACCTGAGCACAGAGCGGGATACGCTTAAAGCCAAGTGGCAGCAAGAGAAAGAAATAGTAGAAAAGATACAGGCCGCCAAGAGCGAAATCGAAAATCTAAAGCTTCAGGCTGAGCAGGCAGAGCGCAATGGTGAGTATGGTCGCGTGGCAGAAATTCGTTATGGCAAAGTGCAGGAGCAGGAAAAGATCATCACCGATTTTACTGATAAGTTGAATGACATTAGCGAAAGCAAGCGCCTACTAAAAGAGGAAGTAGATGCTGAAGACATTGCTGAAAACGTAGCGAAAGCAACCGGCATTCCGGTAGCTAAAATGATACAAAGCGAAAGAACGAAGCTGCTACAGTTGGAAGATGAATTACATAAGCGTGTAGTAGGACAAGAGGAAGCGATTGAAGCGGTGAGTGATGCCATCCGTCGCAGCCGTGCAGGGTTACAAGATCCACGTAAGCCTATCGGATCATTCATCTTTTTAGGTACCACAGGTGTGGGTAAAACAGAACTTGCCAAAGCATTGGCGGACTACCTGTTTGACGATGAGCACATGATGACCCGCATCGACATGAGCGAATACCAGGAGAAGCATACCGTTAGTCGTTTGGTGGGCGCGCCTCCGGGATATGTTGGATATGATGAAGGTGGGCAGCTAACAGAAGCGGTGCGTCGGAAACCTTACAGCGTAGTGTTGTTAGATGAGATAGAGAAAGCGCATCCCGATGTATTCAATGTATTGTTGCAAGTGTTGGATGATGGCCGGCTTACCGACAACAAAGGCCGTGTGGTGAATTTTAAAAACACGATCATCATCATGACGAGCAATATGGGTAGCCATATTATCCAGGATGCTTTTGAGAACATAACTGAGAAGAACCTGGATGAAGTAGAAGAGAAAACAAAGGTGGAAGTAATGAACTTGCTAAGGCAAACCATTCGTCCGGAGTTTTTAAACCGGATAGATGAAGTGATCATGTTCCACCCGTTGATGAAGAAAGAACTAAAAGGAATCATTCGCATACAACTTCAAAACCTGGTGGACCTCGTTGCTCAAAGTGGAATCCAGTTACAGTTCAGCGATTATGCACTAGACTTTCTGGCCGAAAATGGTTACGACCCAACTATGGGTGCACGGCCATTAAAGCGATTGATACAAAAGGAAATCGTGAACCAGCTAAGCAAACGCATACTTGCCGGAGACATTGATAAAACCCAACCTGTATTGGTGGATGTATTTGATGGAGTAGTGGTGTTTAGGAACAACGAAGTGCATGCCTAATAGTAATGGTTGAACATCCTTTGGAAATAGCTAGTTGATTGATAAAAAGCCGCTGCACCACTGCATGCGGCTTTTTATGACTTTTGACTTTTGACTTGGACATTGAGGGTGATATAAAGAAGCAGAACGAGGCGGCTAACAACGCAACCACTTCTGGTACTCCTTAAGTTTTCACAGGTATTTCAGCACACTATCCCTGTATTGTTGTAATTCAATCTCGGTAGTAAGCTCATCAACCTGGTTCCGCGCACCAGTGGCATCTGTTCGTTCAATTATTACCTTTTCGCCTTGCACAATGGTACTCTTTGCCCGGGCAAAAATTCGATTTAGTTCATCCACATCCTTAATCATCTGTAGTTCTTCTACCTGGTGAAGTTGAATGGTATACGCTTGCATAGTATCTTGTTTGTTATTGAACTACCGCAAGCAAGCGTTCTTCGATCACCTTTTTTAAAGCGCTCTTTGGCACGGCACCTTGCTGCAACATTGGTTCTCCTTTTACAGGTATAAACAACAATGTCGGTATACTCTGAATGCCAAACATACCCGATAATTCCTGTTCTTTATCCGTATCAATTTTATAGATCAGTAATTTGCCGGCGTACTCGTCACTCAGTTCTTCCAGTACGGGTGCAATGGCCTTACAGGGTCCACACCAGTCTGCATAAAAATCTATGATTGCAGGAAGCTGCCCTGAGTATTTCCACGCTTCTGCATTTTCAAAGTCAAATACTTTCTGCTTAAAATCTTCTTTGTTGAGTTTCACCGTCGGCATGCTGCTAAATTTTATTGGTAATAATTAGCGCAGGCAAAAGGGATGCCACCACCTTTGGGGTGTCGTAATCAATGAGTGCTGCCTTTATAGGAATTCAACCCGCAGTGCCGTACGCAAAAACATGGACTTTAAAGTTCCTTGACGCAGCGTCAGTATTTGATAAGTTACTAAAAAATATTCCCCTGCTTTCGCACGTCGATGTTTGTTTTAGGGGGATGTATGATGTATTAGTCAGGGATGGTAAAATCCAAAAAGAAATCGTCACTAACTGTAGCACTGCGGCTCTTCCAAGATTTGTCGTAAATAATCTGCACAAGCTTTTTTAAGTCGTTAAATGTCTTCGGCTTTACAAAATACTTTGTGGCTCCGGCAGTAAAGGAATCATTGATCTTATACCTTGACGTAGAATACATGATAACAGGCAGGTCTTTATACAGTTCATTTTCCCTCAATTCTTTCAAGTATTCCAACCCGTCTTTTACCGGCATATTGATGTCGAGTAAAACAATATCAGGTCTTTTTGATTCTAATTGACTGTAAAAAAAAGACGGGTCTGCTACAGAAATATTAATGGCTAACAAAGATTGTTTGACTGCCTCTTCAAAGAGTAACATGTCGTCAGGGTCATCATCAATCAACAACAGGTGAAGTGGCTTATCGGGGGTGTTTATGCTCATAAATCTTAGTGCAAAATACAAAAAATCTAAATTATCGTTTGGTTGTGCACCTGCTTTTTTAGAAGCCTTTGAGCGTTTTCGATTAGGGAGTAGACGATTGTGTCAATCTGTTATATCCTAAACTCTCAATCATTTCTGGCTAATCCAAAATTTTGCTTCTTCCAACTCTTCTTTTCTATATCCTTTTGATGAACCCGGTGAAAGCACACTGAGTAAATCTGAAAATTTCTCTGTTAAGGGCAGGTCTGTAACAAATGCTATCTTCTTCCAATTTGTAAAATGATCCACCCGTGTTTTAAAATCTTTACACCATGACCCGGGGGTGAAGTCACAAACATTTGAATCGATACAAAGCAAAAGATAAATGTTGCCATGCACTTTTGATGAATGCTGAAAAGCGGGCATCAGCACCGCTTCAAAATCCTGTTTTGTAACCTTCCCTGACGCTCTTGCCGCTACCACATAATGCGGAACGCCGGTCATCAATTCAATCATTCTTTTCTTTTTAGTTGGTTGACTGATCTGAAACATTTTTTAACTCACGATCCCTTTTGCTCATTCTCTTTGCCCGTACTTTCTTCCATTGCTTTGCGCATCCCCTTGGTAAGTGTGCCATCAGGAACAATGTTGGTGAGTGCAGCCTGTATTTTATTCTTCGCTCCTGACACAACTTTTGCTTTGCCTTGCATCAATGCTTTGTAACCATCCTTTGCTACAACAGCAGGGTCAGACAATGAGGTGTCATTATAGATTACGGTATTTTCTGCATTCGCCTTGTGAAAGAAATCTGTATCACTGGCTCCGGGAAGTAGCGCCGTCATCGACACGTTCGAATCTTTTAATTCGTTCACCAGTGCTTGGGTAAACGAGTAAACAAATGCCTTTGTACCACTATAAACAGCCATCATGGGCAAAGGTGCTAAAGATGCAGTGGAAGCCAATTGAAGAATCTTTCCACTGTCGCGGGCAACCATGTCTTTTAAGAACAATTTGGTTAGCTGCATTAATGCCACAATATTTAGCTGGATGATGGCTAACTCTTTGTTCATGTCAGTATCGGTGAAAAAGCCACGCTCCCCAACACCGGCGTTGTTGATGAGTACATCAACCACAATATGTTGCTTTAAAATTTCCTGGTACAATTCTTCGGCGGCGCCGGCCTTAGCAAGGTCTTTCTCTATCACAATCGCCCGAACATTACAGTTCATCTTTATCTCCTGTGCCACATCCTCCAGCTTTTCGCCATTGCGTGAAACGAGAATTACATCGTAACCGTCATTGGCAAAAAGTTTTGCGAACTCGTACCCAAAGCCACTAGATGCACCGGTAATTAGGGCTGTTTGTTTTTCTATTGCCATAAATTCATTTAGAAACGAAACACAAAAAAATTATGCCCGGTTGCATCAGGTAGCAGCGGCCTAAGTGTTTGAAATTGAAATGCTAAGAAGATTTTCTAAAAAGTAGTCTTAAAGCTTTGATTTGTGATTTCAACCTATTATTTTTAATTACTATTTGAATGATCAAAGGAGTTGTGTTCAACAGCTGATCTAAAAGAGTTTCTGCCCGGGATTTTACCAACAGTTTTCGAATACCCTTACCCTTTGGTGTATCTACTTACCCATACTTATTCAGCAGTTTCCTGCTGTCGCTAATAATCTTTTAGCCTCCATTGTGCCGAGTAAACCCGTGTACAATATTTCTGGTGTTTATCATTTTTTAAAATTAAAATCTACCTGCCTATGGTTGCATGAAACAAGTACCCCCTTTATTAAATTTCTATATTGAATAACCAAAGACAAAATCCATTTATTATGAGTAATTCACCATCTGATTTTTTGCCGGCAGATATCCAAACTGAAAATAAAGTTGATATACCGCTTGCGCTAAAAGAATCCCTACAGACAGAGCCTCCAGCCGATACGGGCGAAGCTCAATTTTTCGCCCTGGATGGAAGTAAAGATGTTAGTGCTGAAAGCATGAACATGAATGGCAATGGACATGCGGATGCGGCTACACTTACGCCGGTTATACCACAGGTACAGCCTATTCTTAATATTACCAACAAGGTGTATGGTTCGTATAAGGGTACATCCGGCACTTTCGAAATGGAACTTAGAATTGACATTGATGGGCCAAAGCCGCTAAATAAAATTAGTGGCGACTTTGTAACTGTGCAGGGACTTACCAAAACCTACTTTGGTTCTTTCTTGGTTGATACCATTACAAAGACTACGGCAGGCGGTGTAATAACAATTACAGGCATAGCACAAACTACCTGGGCTACCGCTTTTAACCGGGTGCGAATCACCATTCCGGTTACTACCATTTTTAATCCGTTGTCTGCAGCTACGTTACAGTGGTCTAATCCAACCAACGGGGCTGTAGGTGCCAGCTATCTATGCAGTTTTGTAAAAAGAGGATTTAGAACAGTAAGACTAGAGCAGGATTGCACATCAGGCGTTATGCCTTTTGGCAGCTACAATACAGGCTCACTCACTTCAGGCGGGTCTGCAAGAGTATTGTCGGTTCCCGCTGCTTATGCAGAAGCAGGCATAGAAATGAGCAACGCAGGTATTGCTAATGTAGTTCCGATGGCACTTGCCGGTGCCGATGCAAAATGGACCAATGCAGAGTTGCACAATGCCATGGTGAGTCATTTTAGCTTGTACCAAAACAATCCCGCCTGGGATGTTTGGTTACTGCATGCGATGGATCACATTAATGGCCCCGGTTTGTACGGCATCATGTTCGATCAAAGCGGGCTTCACCGCCAGGGATGCGCTGTTTTTTACAGAAGCATAGCCGGAGCAAGTGCTACACAACAACGCCTTCAGTTGTACACCTGCGTTCACGAAATTGGTCACTGTTTTAACCTGTTGCATTCGTGGCAGAAAAGCCTGGCAACACCGGCGAAACCAAATATTCCAAGCTCGCTTTCGTGGATGAACTATCCGTGGGGTTTCCCTGCAGGACCAGAAACTTTCTGGAACACCTTCCCGTTCCAATTTGACAACAGCGAGATAGCACACATGCGCCATGGTTTGCGAAACAATGTGATAATGGGTGGTAATCCATTTGCTACGGGTGCTTCATTGCACGATCATGACTTGCAGATATTCCAGGAGAATTTGGAGAATCATTCTACACTTGACCTTGAATTGGAATCAAAGAGGTCGTACTACCTTGGTGAGCCGGTTGTGTTAGAAACAAAATTGAAGACACATTCGAGCCGCAACAAGAAAGTAATCAGCAATCTGCATGCAGATTATGGATTTGTAACAATCGCCATTAAAAAGCCGGGCGGCCAGGTATTGATTTATGAACCATTGGGTGAAAGATGCGCTGTTCCTGAGCATGCAGTACTGACTGCAAAGAGGCCGGGCATTTATGAAAGCTCCTACATCGGGTTTGATAAGCACGGCTTCATCTTCGACCAGGTTGGTAACTACGAGCTTCGCGGGGTGTATTTTGACGAAGATGGTTCTCGCATTGTTTCAAATACTTTGTCGCTTCGTGTGAAGAGCCCGGTAACTGCACAAGATGACCAGGTAGCTGATCTGTTTATGCAGAATGAGGTTGGGTACCTAATGAGTTTTATGGGTTCGGATGCAGATTACTTGCAGAAAGGAAATGAGGCATTGGAACTAGTGGCTGATAAATACAAAACCCATCCACTTGCAGTGTACGCACAATTTGCACAAGGAGTAAATGCTCAACGTACCTTCAAAAACATCAATGCGGATAAGTCTATGGACGTTCGTCGACCAGACTTTGAAGAAGGCATTTCCTTGCTGAATGATGTGGTTGATAAATCGAAAGCAGGAAAGGGATTGGATAACATCAGCCTCAATCAAACCATGCAAATCGTTGCCAAAGCACACCAGCGCGAAGGTGATACAGCCGCCGCACAGGAAACGGTTAAGGAAATTGTTACACACTTCAACAAGCAGCCGATCAAAGCATCTGTAAAGGAACAGATAGCAAAAGATGCAGCTTCTATTTTGAAAGAAGAATAGACCGAAATTTGAGCAATAGTGAGGAGCTTATTACTCCTCACTATCTTTTTTCACCCAGCTTTCTTGCAAACAACAAAAGATAGGTTTTTTGATTAAAGATGAATACCGTGTAAACCGATCAATGAATTATAAAACCATCAATTCCTCTAATCTATTTCTACACACATGAACAAAATGACACAAGAAAATTTTTCCGACATCACCCTTCCGGTGGAGGATTGTTATCCTGACCGTGAAACGATTGCTATTCTCCATACTGAGAACGGACAGGTAACCAAAATGGATAATATCAACTATGCAATAAAGTACCGCGGCGAGTACAAAGTTTTACTTCCCTGTAACCTTCCGAAAGCGCTACAAACCGAAGGACTTCATATTCGTTTTGCAGGTGAGGTGAAACAAGCAGGACCCGACGAGATGTGGGCTGCGCAACCTTTTGTGTTGACGAGTTGTAAGGTTTTAAACGGTCACGCAGATCAGTAATCTCATGTTCAATTTTTATTGATGGCGCTTCAATCTTAATGAAGCGAATCTATGTTTTACACATCCTCCAAAAACTTGTCAGCTTTTTGGAGGATGTTTTTTATCTCAAACCCATTTTCATTTGAATACAATTTTTCCTTCCTTAGTTTACTGTTTGGGTGAAGAACTTCCCACGTTTTTTAGTTGCTCCTCACCGTCCTGCTGCTTCTGAAGAGCAGGGAACGCACGATACTCTCCCAATAAAAAGTATTATATTCAAATTGACTTTTAATTGCACAGCTGGGCAAAAGATTGCCTGTCATTATTGCGGCATTACCAGTTATTGAATTCAATAGCTCCGTTGTTTACCACTTCAAAATTTAAATAGTGAATACCACCACTAACACCGTAACAAAAGCAAATATATCGGCCCAAAATATCGGCGAAGTAATTGTGCACCTTGATAAAATCATTCAGTGGAGCATTCAGCATAAAAGCAGGATCGGATATTTTGCCGTTGTGTATAAACTGATGACGGAAGGTGTACTGAAAGCAATACAACAGGGCGCTTTTCAAAATAACCTGAGAATGGAAAAGCTCGACGTAAACTTTGCCAACCGGTACATCAGCGCCTGGCAAGCTTACACCAATAAACAACCTTGCAGTAGCGCATGGTGCGCCGCCTTTGATGCGGTTGACAACAACCAGCTCATCGTATTGCAGCACATCATTCTTGGCATCAATACACACATCAATCTCGATCTTAGCATTGCAGCTGCAGATACTTCACCGGGAGATGACATCCATAATCTTCAAGCAGACTTTGATAAAATCAACGACATCATTGCCGATTTATCGGAACATGTGCAAGAGGTTTTGTGTAGGATTTGGTTTCCACTCCGCCTCATCAATAAACTAACCAGGAACCGTGAACAAGCGGTTATAAACTTTAGCATACGCGCTGCCAGGAGAGCTGCCTGGGCTAATGCAGTAGCACTGGCAAACGCTACCGGTCAAAGCAGAACCAATTACATAAACCTTGTAGATAACGGCGTAATCGTGCTTTCAAAAAAAGTGATCAGCCCTGGCCTTTACACAAAATTTTTATTAAAATTTATTCGGATGATGGAGGATAGAGATGTCGTAAAGATTATGGGAATACTGCAATCGTCATAAGATTGTTTTTGCATCATTGACTCAGGACGAGGTTGAAGTGAGTAAGGTTGAATGCAGCGAAGTGAGTGGACTTTTCGTCATCTGAATGAACAAATAATAATTTACCTATAACAGGGTATTGTTTATATTGGTAGAACCAAACAACTTGCTACCTAACCCAAAACTACTCATGCCTCGAAATATTTTTCGTCTTCATCGGACTATTTTTTCACCAGCGGTAGCTTTACTTCTTTTTATTTTTTTATTGGCATCTACAAGTGCTTTGGCCCAGTTTCCACCGGTTGCAAGCATGCGTGCAAATGGTAAAATTGTCAACCGGGGAGATACTATTACAATTTGCATTGGTACCTCTATTGTGTATGAAAGCACCTCTTCCTTCTACACTGCTTTAACCTGGCGCTTCAAGAACGGTTCTCCGGCTACTGGTATCAGTACATTTCAAACGGTATTTTACAACACGGCTGGAATCGATTCCACCTGGCATGCAGCATCATCGGTAAATGGCTTCGATTCTACGTTTGTGTTTGTACGGGTAAATCAGATAAAACCTGTTTCGTCTTTTACTTTTGCCCCCGACGGTGAGTGTGGAAATATTCCTGTAAATTTTACAAATAGCTCCACCGGCAGTGGTCTTACTTATGCATGGAACTTTGCAGACGGTGGTACAAGTACCGCTACAAATCCTTCGTATCAATTTTTGAATGCGGTGGGTGTAACGGGCTCAGTTACCTACCCTGTAAAGCTGGTAGTCACCAACGATTTAAACTGTAAAGATTCTACTACCAAAAATGTAACTATAAAAAGAGTACCGGATGGTTCCATTGTAAGTGCCGATGCAAGCATCACGTACAATCCGATCACCAGGGTTTTTAGAAGATGTGAGAATACACCAACCTATCTCTTCCAGTTTGCCAATGCATCAACCACCACGGGTATTATAACACAATACACGATAAAATGGGGCGATACATCGCCCGATAGTGTTTTTGCAACATGGGCACCAGGTTTTATCATTAGGCACGTTTATCCCATGGGCCAGCACGATCTAACCATTACAGTCAATGGTTCGAACGGTTGTATTGGTATTAGAAAATACAAAGTGTTTTTAGGCACTAACCCTGCAGGCGGGTTTGCCAGCCCGGGTAATACCAGCATTTGTGCACCGAATGCACTCAACTTTATCCTTTCCGGATTTTTAAACAATACGCCCGGCACTACTTACACGGTGTCAGTAAATGATGGATCCGCGCCAATAACTTTTGTGCACCCTCCACCAGATACCATCAGGCACTTTTTTACGGTTGGTTCGTGCAGTAATACCAGTAGTAATGGATCACAATCTTTCTCGAATGCATTTAATGCAACGCTCAACATAGAAAACCCTTGCAACATTACGAGTGTGAGTGTAATCCCGATTTATGTTTCCGGTAAACCCAAAGCAAACATCTCGGTATCACCATCGTTTAATGTTTGTACCAACTCTAATATCAGTATCAACAACTCTTCGCTTTATGGAGGGACCATCATTCCATCGGGTGGTGGTAATTCAGTTTGTTCCAATACTGGTCGCCAGGTTTGGTCTATATCACCTGCCACTGGTTTTACCCTCAATAGCGGTAGCTATGGAAGTTTGAATAACTCGCCTACGAATGGCTTGTTGTGGACGTCGGGAAGCAATGGTCTGAATGTGAACTTTACAATACCCGGCAACTATACCGTAAAATTATACATCGCTAATGATCTCTGTGGTTTAGATAGCATTACCCGCATCATCTGCGTAAGACTTCCGCCGCAGGCACAATTTACCATGAACAAGCGCTCAGCTTGCGGAGGGGACACGGTGCTCATCACCAATACTTCGCCGGCTGGTGGTTGCCTGGGCGAAACATATAATTGGACCGTAGCTTTTGCTGATCCACTGGCTTGTGGCACTCCTGTATCACCTGCATTTACTTTTGTAAACGGCACCAACAGCACATCAAAAGATCCGGCAATAAGAGTTGTAAATGGTGGCAGGTACATCATCACCTTAACAGTGTCTGCAGCGGGTACATTTTTTACTTGCCCCACTGCTGTATTCAGAGATACATTCAATGTAAAAAGCAAACCAAAAGTTACATTGAATCCCATTGGCCCCATTTGCATTGCCAATACCATTTCACCCTCTGCGATTGTTACGAATTGTTATGCTGACTCATCCGCCGTTTACAATTGGACTTTCACGAATGGAACACCGGCAACTTCTAACCTGGCCGTTCCGCCGCCGGTAAGCTATTCCGCTACCGGTACGTATCCTGTTATTCTACAGGTATCCAACGAGTGTGGCGTTACAACTGTTAACGGCAATGCAGTGATTACTTCTGTGCCCACTGCAAATGCAGGACGAGATACCAGTATTTGTAGCCAGGTTCCTGTTCAGGTTGGTGCACCCGCTTTTCCAGGTTATACCTATTCCTGGTTGCCTGCTACAGGCTTAAGCAGTAGTAGTAGTGCCAACCCAACGGCTACACTTTCTTACAATGGCTCCTCTGTTGATACTACTTACACTTACATAGTAACGGTGTCGGCCGGCACCAATTGTACGAACAGAGATACCATTGTAATTACCGTAAAAAAGAAACCGGTAGTAAGCATTGCGCCTAACACTGCATTAATTTGTGCCGGCGCTCAAGTGCAATTGGTAGCCAATGGTGCAACTGCTTATAGCTGGTTGCCACCTTCGGGATTAAACACCACGGTACTAGACACTGTAATAGCTTCGCCTGCAACCACCACAAATTATACTGTAACAGGAACGTCGAACGGATGTAATGCTACCTCGAACATAACTGTTACCGTAGTACCTTTTTTAAATACCAACGCAGGCCGAGATACGATTGTATGCAATATTAGCACAGCCATTCAACTCACCGGTACCCCGGCGGGGGGTGTTTGGAGTGGAAGTTCTTTTGTCACTTCTAATGGTATATTCAACCCAAATGCGGCCGGAAACGGAACGTACAACCTTTTTTATACCGCCGGCAACAATAACTGTAACCGCACGGATACAATGGTGGTTACGGTGATAGATATTCCAGTTGCTTTTGCCGGTTCAGACTCTACGGTGTGTCAATCAACCTCTGGTTTTCAATTGGTAGGTACGCCTGCTGGTGGCCGGTGGACGGGCAGTCCGCTGGTAACTTTGGCGGGAGTGTTTACCCCGTCAACCGCCGGCGTATACAACCTAACCTACACCATTGGTGGAGGTTCTTGTATTGGCAGCGATGTGGCGGTTATTACCGTTGGCCCCGGCATTTCTAACAATGTGATTGCAAGCAACCAAACGATTTGCACCGGCAACATTCCTTCGTCCATCATGGGGCAAGTTATCACGGGTGCAGGTGGTACTTCCAGCTATCAATGGCAAAGCAGTACAAACAACGTTACCTGGATTAATATACCCGGCGCAACAGGTTTAAATTTTCAACCCCCTGCATTAACTGATAGTATTTGGTACAGAAGAATAGCGTCAACAACATTGTGTTCAGGACCGCAGGCAAATACCAGCAACGTGGTTAAGGTCACAGTAAACCAGAATGCGATTGCAGCTTTTAATCCAACAATTGCAAAAGGTTGTGCTCCTTTCAATATTACACCCGCCATCATTAATCTTACACCGTACAATAATTGGGTACAGGAATACAGGTGGTTTGTAAATGGAATTTACCTTGGCAGTGGCCAGGTATTTCCGGGGTTTATAATGAATACTGCGGGTGATAGCATCACTATAAAGTTGGTGGCCATTAGCAGGTTTGGCTGTAAAAATGATAGTACACAAGCAGGCTTTACAACAGTAGAAACACCAGCTACTTCGTTTACACAAAGCAATACAATAGGTTGCGGACCCTTGACCATTAACTTTACGAACACCACACCCAATGTGCCCCGCTACAGTTTCCTATGGAACTTTGGCCAGGGGCAACAAAGCCTGTTACCACAACCCGGTCCAATTACGTTTCCTATCAATCCACTTTTTGGAGACACTACATACACCATCACTTTAAAGGCACTCTCAACCTGTGATACAATTACAGCCGTTCGTTATGTAACGGTAAGAACCAAACCAAGAGTTGCATTTACGCCGGGCAGAACTACGGGTTGTAGCCCCATGCGCGTAACATTTGCAAATAGTAGCCAGGGCAGCAACGCAAATTATATCTGGAACTTTGGCGATGGAACCCCGGCCCTCGTTTCAAATGCTGCGACTGTACAACACACCTTTACCACTGGCGTAAGAGATACGTTTTATGTAAAACTGGTAGGCACGAATGACTGCGGCTCCGACTCTATGATCTTTAATATCGTAGTAAATCCAAACTCCATCCGGCTGGATTTTGCGGTAAATGGAAACGAACGTTTTGGTTGTGCACCGCACACCGTAAACTTTGTAAACAATACGCTTGGTGCTAATAGTTTCACATGGGATTTTGGTGATGGTACGGTGATAACAACCGGCCCGATTACCGGCGTATTCCCACACACGTACACTACTGCAGGTACTTTCAATGTATCGCTATATGCTACCAATAGTTGCAACGATACAATCGATTACGAGCCTGTGACGGTTCAGTTAAAACCATCAGTAAATTTTACTGCTGCGCCCTTAGTAGCCTGTGTTACCGATACCATCTTCTTTATCAATACTAGCACAGTTGGCATAAGCAATCTTTGGACGTTTGGTAATGCCACTATTTCGCAACAGCGTAATCCAACGGCAGTGTACAACAGCCGCGGAAATTATAGAGTAAAGCTTGTGGGTAGCAATGTATTTCCGCAAGGATTAACCTGTAGTGATAGTGCATTTGCAAATGTAACCATCAGGGATACCATACCAGGTGCGTTCACAGTTTCCGGAAATGTCGGCAGTTGTTTGCCGTACACCGTAACGTTTAAAAACAGCAATCGCCCTTCGGTTTTCACTACGTGGAATTTTGGTGATGGAAATACTGCAACAGGCGACAGTGTAACGTATACCTACACGCGTCAAGGATCATTTGTTGCAACCATGATTAGCAGGTTGCCCAATTCAGGCTGCACGTATAAATCGTCCCAAACCATAACGGTTACCTCGCCTGCAGGAAGCTTGTTGTACTCAGGCGGATATATTTGCCTGGGCACACCGGTAAGATTAGAAGTACGTGCTACAAATACCAATCAATATCTTTTTGTTTTTGGCGATGGCGACTCGCTTACCACCACCAGCAATATCTACTTTCATACCTATACAAGGCCAGGTGTGTTTGTGCCTTACGCCTATATGCTTGCAGGCAATTGTAAAATAAAAGTGTGGACTGGCGATACGGTAAGAGTAGACCAGGTTTCAGCAGGCTTTACCGCTGCTATCATAAAAAGCTGTGGATTTTCCACGGTTCAATTTACCGACACCTCACGAGCCTTCCTTGGCATAGGGGCACGCCTTTGGAATTTTGGTGACGGCACGAACGGAGCTACACAGAACCCCTCGCATGTATACACGCAAAGTGGCGTTTACTTTATCCGCTTACGCACCACTGCGTTGAGTGGCTGTATCGATACGATTACCGTTCCTTTAAGCATTGGCGTAAATAATTTTCCTGCGGGAAATATTGGCGGCGATACGGTGGCGTGTACCGGTCAGACTGCACGATTTAATGCATTGGTGCTATCGCAAGATTCTATCGCCAACTATTCCTGGTCGTTTGGCAACAACTCAAATGGTTCAGGCAAAAACGTTACGACTGTTTACAATGTTTCAGGAAACTATACCGTGCGCTTAATTACAGTTACCATTAATGGCTGCGCCGATACTACCTACAAATTGCTACGGGTAAATGCATCGCCTGTAGTAAATGCAGGCTCGGATGTAAGAATATGTAAGGGTAAATCCGTTCAGCTAAACGCCACTGGCGCTACATTTTGGCAATGGGCGCCTTTGCAAAATCTAAGCTGCGCATCTTGTGCTAATCCGGTTGCGAGTCCTACGGCATCTACACAGTATGTTGTAAGTGGAACCAATGCCTTGCAGTGTACCGCCACGGATACCATTATTGTAGAAGTGATCCAACCATTTGTGATGACCATTTCACGAAATGATACGTTATGTGTAGGCCAACAAACCCAGTTGTTTGTTGGTGGTGCCAGTGTGTTTTTATGGAACCCCGTTGCCGGTTTGAGTAGTGGTACCGCAGCTAACCCTATTGCTCGTCCGTTAACAACAACCCAGTACACTGTCATAGGACGCGATATTTACAATTGCTTCTTTGACACCGCTAAAGTAATTGTAGCAGTGGGAGAGTACCCGTTGGTTGATATTGGTACAGGAACAACTGTAATAGCCGGTACACAGGTGCCATTCAACCCTGTTATTACCAATGGGCCGATAAGAAGATACACCTGGACACCAACGGTAGATTTAAGTTGTAGCAACTGTGCTAATCCAGTTGCGTCCATCAACAACAATATTACTTACAAGCTAGAGGTAGAAAATATTTATGGCTGTAAAGGAAGTGACACGATCATTTATAAAATACGTTGTGAAGAAGAATCGCAGGTATTTATACCAAACGCATTTAGCCCTGATGGAGATGGAGTGAACGATGTGTTTATGTTGCGCGGTAAAGGACTGGCATTGGTCAAATTCTTTAGAGTATTCAACCGCTGGGGACAATTGGTTTTTGAACGCAGCAACTTTAATGCAAATGATCCGAAAGATGGATGGGATGGTAAAGTAAATGGCATACCGGCTGCGCCGGAAGTATATGTGTATACTGCAGAACTGGCTTGTACTGGTGGCGATGTATATGTACGCAAAGGCAATGTTACCTTGGTTAGGTAATGGCCTTCATCAAAGCAATTATTGAGCATGAAGCCATGGTACGGTAGGGCCGCGATTGAAGTTCTGACCAGTTACTCCTTAGCCGAAATGATGTGCGTACTAGTTTGCGCAGGCATTAGGTTTACCTGCTTGCTTCTTTGAAACAAGGCAATTGCAATATACCCGAGCACGCAAAGGATGAGGATGATTACAACGGTGATAACCGCCAAAGGCATCTCCTTAATCTTACGCTTTTCCTTACGCTGTTTCTTTTGTGTGAGTTGTTGATGTAGATTTTTATTGAGCTGCTGAACATAGTCGTTCAGGCTTTCTTTGTGCTTAAACTGTTCAAGACCTTCTACGGCTTCGCTTTCAAAAGAAGAGACGTTCAGCTTTTTCTCTACGGCATGTTTTTCCTCGTCAGATGTATTTCCAGCCAGGTATTGTAGCAACGCTTCGTCGCTAAGTTTCTCGTCACCGTTTGAAAATATGTCATCTAGCTCAGCCATTATTATTTTTCAGTTTCTTCTCCAGTATCAATTTCAAATTTCGTTTGCCATTTTGAATGTAGCTTTTTACCTGCAACATATTGTATCCCGTTACCTCCACTATTTGCTGGTACGATTTCTTCTCCAGGTAAAATAAAGTTACACATTGTTTTTGCTCGGCATTTAGTTCCTGCAAGCTTCCATGCAGATGATTGAGCGTGTGATCCTTCTGCAGATGTTCCAGTTTCAAATCGCTTTCATCTTCCTGCCTGGCAATGTTGTCCGTTATCTCAACGGCGTATTTACCATGGCTGTCTCTCAGCTTCATTAAGCAATGGTTTTTAGCAACCATGTAAAGCCAGCTTTTTAAATAATCAACTCTATATTTCTGCAGTTCGGTTATTGCCTTTAAGAATATTTGCTGTACACAATCCTTTGCCTCTTCCTCATTTTTAAGATACTTCATGCATAAGCCGAGCAGAAGTAAAGTATAGCGTTGTAGCAATATGCCAAGCCATTGGTTATTGCCGTCACTGTAGAATTTCTCCAGCAGTTCTTTATCTTCGATATGTGCATATGGATCTTTAGCCACGCTTCAATTTAAAGTACTTTTTAGCAAGATGCGCAATAGAAAATAATCCATAAATAAATTATGAAGAAAGCGATATGTGTAGTGCCAATTAGTCCCATGCGCGCCGAGCCATCTCATAGAAGTGAACAGGTGAGCCAGCTGGTTTTTGGTGACGTGTGTGAGGTAAATGAAACCAACGGCGACTTTGTAAATATCACCAGCGTGTATGATTCGTATTCAGGCTGGTGCCAAAAAGTACAACTGCAATTAGTCGACGAAGTCAATGCATTTTTCCCAACAATATTGGTAGATACAATGGTGGGCCAGGTAGTGGTAAACAATCAACCCATGCAGGTGCCACTTGGTAGTAACATTGGTTTTATACAGGGTGACGGAACTGCGATCAACAAGCTTCATTTTACCAGTACATTTAAAGGTATGCAAGTGCCCTTGCAGCCCGATAAGCAAAACATGTATCGCATTGCCATGACTTACCTGAACACTGCCTACCAATGGGGTGGTCGGACTGTGTTTGGTGTAGACTGTAGCGGCTTCACGCAAATGGTGTATAAGTTTGGCGGAATTCGATTGTTACGCGATGCATCGCTGCAGGCAACGCAAGGCGTGGTAGTAGACTTCTTACAAGAAGCCACCTTTGGTGACCTAGCTTTTTTTGACAATGATGAAGGTCGCATAACACACGTGGGTATCATGCTCAACAGTAGCCACATTATTCATGCATCAGGCAAAGTAAGAATTGATACCATTGACCCCGCCGGTATTATGAATGGGGACACAGGTGAAAGAACGCACAAACTGCGGATAGTAAAACGAATGATGTGATTGTGTGATTTAGAGTCTTGTTTTTGTACTTAGCATTTGTACTACTATGAAACATTCTTGTGTCACTCACTTGTACGGCAGCGGTCATCTGGGCAGAAATAAGCAGCGTGAATATCGGTTGTTGGTCAGCGACCAACAACAGCAGGGTCTCATGATCAATTGTTGGTCAGCGAACAACCAAAGCGAATAATACTGGCGATGCTTTTGTTGGTCGCCTGACCAACAAAGGGGGAATATCACCGTATGAGGATGGTGATCGGAACAACATACTTGCCGTCTACCATAATTTTATCGAACAATAGTTTCACACCTGGTCTAATTGTAGCAGCAATTTTATTTCGCTGTTCCGCTGAAAACATACCATTGGCTTCATACTGCCCAACTGGCACTTCGTTCTTGTTGAAAATGAGCAACGAGCACGAGCCTACGGGCAATACTTTTACGTTACAGCTATCAGCTGCCCGTAAGGGTTTCGATACTAACTGAATTGCCTGTGCTGGTGTGAGCTTGACCAGGTTACTTTGAAAGCCTGACAAACCTATATCTCCACACTGAGCGCTAGCGCTAAACACTGATAAGGTAAAGACGATGAATGCAGCTAAAACTTTCATGTTAAGGTGAGTGATAGGTAAATGATGCCGACTAAACAAGACTTGTAATTTACTCATTTTGTGTCAGCCTGTGCCAGGCTTAAAAACATTTGGTGGCAATCATTAATGTGCGTGTTGGTTAGTTTAAATGTGCCCCCTCCAATAATGGTAAAACCAGCCTTCAGGTAAAAATCTATAGCCCTGGTATTTCCGATCCACGTGAACAAAACAATTCCAGATTGATTATTCTTTTTAGCCACTTCTATATTGAAGTTTAATAATGCAGCACCAAGGCCCAATCCAAAATATTCCCCCAATAAATAGATTCGGTCTAACAGCGTTATGTTTTTGCCTAAGCCAGCCTGCCCACTATTCAGCACCACTTTAGAAAAGCCCACTTGCTTATCATCATATTCTAGTACATAATAAAGATTACGCTCGTCTTGTAATTCAGCTTTAATTGCATCATAGTTATAATTTCTATCGAGGAAATCCTGCATTTCTTTTTGAGGTGCGCTGGCCTTATGTGCTTCGCCTACTGACACGCGGCCAATGTCAGCAATTATTTTATAATCTGTAATAGCTGCTTTTTTAATTGAAATCATTTTTATTATCCACTTTGATCAAATTAATTGATGCTTTTGTGCCTGTAAATGTAAGTGAAAGATATTTGGATTTTTATTATCCATTTGCGTCTAATATATTCAACCGCAAGTTCAATAAGATGTCTTGAGAATAGTAGTGGCCTCAATTGAAACAGTTTTTAATATGGCGCACAGATTTATATTTTAATTATGATGGTGTACTTTAAAGCATTGCGGTACACAGCGGATATTACACGCAAAACACCTTGCTTATGAATCTGAAAAATCTACCCTTATTATTTGTTGCTATTCCCTTCCTTTCTTCCGCACAGGATTCCACCTTTCAATTGAAGGATTATAAATACCGTACACCAGGATTTAAGGCTTTGTCTGTTAATTTTAGTTTGTCAGGCTCGTTATCAGAGTCTAATCAGTCTGCCGGAAATGAATACCTGAACAAAAGTTTTGATATTGGACCTTCTTACTTAACCTACAATAAGATTGTCAGTACCAATCAACGATTGCATCAATCCAATGCTAGCTTGTTGCCGCGCTTTTACTCATCTAAACAGGCATCGCCAAGTGAGGAAAAAAGTCAAAGATTATTCTCAACATCATTACAATGGGCCCGAAGCGATCGTTTTTATAAACGCAACCTATGGTTTATTGAATTCGGAAATATTTTAGAAGTAACGGGTGACAAAAGCCGTCGCGACCAGGTGGCACTAATTACAACAGATAATCGGGCAATTATAAAGAATACGGCTTCCATTGGTGTTGGAAAAGGAAGAATTGAACAGGTGCAGGATGCACAAATGGCAATGTATATTTTGAAAGATTTAAAAGAGCAAGGCTTATTGGATTCCGATATTGATCCAGAGGTAAGCAATGCTTTCGCGCAGCTGATCACCGACATTAATAATAGACGGATTTTTGATTTCAGAAGAAGGAGGGTATACGAGCTTACAAGAATTGATTCTTTTTTAACGGCAACTAGACTGGTAGGTAAAACAGACATTCGCCATTTCACCACGCTCAACGACAATTGGTCATTTGCCATCAACCCTTTTCGAATGCATGGAACTGCGTGGTTTGCACGTCTGAAGCCGGGCATCGGTTATTCGCGTTTTTACGCTCAATGGAAATCCACTTCAACTTCGGAGAATACCAGCGAAAACTTTGCTTGGTCACTTGCCCCGGAATTAGGCGTAGAGAAGTATGTAGCGGTAAATTTAAAGTGGCAACAAAGCCTGGGTGCTTCCTTATCTTATGAGCGCACACGGGAACGTGTCATTCAAAAAACGGTTTCCGCCGGCAGTTCCTCACAAACACAGTCAGATGGCTATGCATCCGAGGTAAGCGCAAGAGGTTTTGCAGGGTTGGGTTATTTCCCCAATACCCGAACACAAGTAGGTGTTAACCTGGTTGCAACCGCTGGTTATTCCAATGACAAGGCATTTAAGTTCTCGCCCAACCTGTATCTTTTTGCAAATTATTTTATAGGTTATAGAACGTATTTGAATGCGAACGGATCGATACAGTATAATGATTATGAATCACCAACACTGGCGTACAATAACATATTGAACCTTCATTTCGGCGTAAGTATTTCCCACATTCTATTTTAATTGGTTCTGCCAAAATTTATGGCTTTAAACTTTTTCAGTGTCTCATCAATCCGTGCTTTTTATTGAATGCATTCTTTCAAAGGTTTTTACTCATTCCTCAAATCCAAGTAAGAAATCAGTCTTTTTGGTAGGCAACCACACGTATATGTGACAGCAGCCATATAGATTATTTAGGCTATGAAGTATGAATGGTGAATAACAAGGATGAGATGTTAATTGACTGCTTCTTACTCAATCACTGGTGTGTTATTTCACACTTTTATGCGATTGCTTACCAGAGATGTTCAATGCACTTTTGCCAAGTAAAAAAAATTAGAACATTTAAATAAGAAGAAAAAAAACAGTCATGAAAAAGGTATTACTCTTTGGCTTACTAGCCCTCTCATTAAGCTCTAAAGCGCAGGAGCAAAAAAATGTTGTTAAACTCAACCCGCTTTCTTTATTACTTGCCACCGGCAACGTTTCTTACGAACGCGCTATCAAGAAGAACCAGACGTTTCAAATAGGCGGTTATTATTCAGGCTTTTCTTTAGGCGACGTAAAGTATTCTGGATTTGGTATCACACCAGAGTATCGCTTCTTCTTTAGCGGCGCTAAGCAAGCATTCAATGGTGCGTATGTTGCTCCGTTCGTACGGTACCAAAACTTTTCTTTAAAAGACAAAGACACCAATGAGAAAGCAACTATGTATACCATTGGAGGTGGAGCTACTATTGGCTACGAGAAAAAATTCAGCAGTGGATTTGTAATAGATGTCTTTGCGGGTCCTTCTTACAATAGTGTCAGCTTTAAAAACAAGAGCCAGGAAAATTCATTCGACATCAAAGGTGGCATTAGCGGCTTTGGTATTCGTACAGGTGTAGCATTAGGGTTTGGGTTCTAAAATAAGGGGTGTTTATTTCAAAGGGAGCTGTCTTAGGGCAGCTCTTTTTATTTAGGTGTGGTATACTGGTTTTTTACGCTGCAATACCTGTGTTCTTTGTTTGTAAAAGGGTAATATATACTGGCGGAGAGAGATTTTGTAAGTGAAGCAAACCTGCAAGCCAGAAATTGATGAATTGTACTACCTGCAACCTTGCAATCTATCCTGCCACTCTACCACCATTACCATAATGCCTGTTGCTAAAAATATACTGGCAATGATTACTCCACATTTCGCCTAATGCAGCAGGTAACGCTTTTTTTCCGTTCCTTTTCATAAGTAATAACTATTGAACCCTAAAACAATATATCCTATCAATTTCAAACTGTGAAGCCGGTGGTCTATTCATTGCATATTGGAAAAGATTTAAATTTTTATTTGTATTCGTAAGGGTATTGGTGAAACCAGCTTTTGTACAATTTTTACCATTTATACCTCTACTCAATAGATCGGAGATATAAAATGCAAAAATTCCTTTTGATTTGAGTACCACTTTCAAAGAGAAGTGATAATTGCTACTTGTTTCTTTATAGGCAATGATTCTTTGTTCAGAAGGAACGATGCTTCCATTCTCAATAACTCCTATTATGGGTATAAAATCGAATTTAGCAACAGCACCCTTTACCTTATTTTGAATAGTATCAAATTCATAAAATGCATTAGAGCCTCCGATACCAGTAGAATTGCTATAATCAATAGTTAGTAAAGGATTGACTAAATCGGGTAGTGTCTTTGGAAAAGTTGAAGATAACAATAAAGTATCTCCAATATTATATGTTTCCTTTTGTGGGCTCCACTCAGAAGTGACTTTAAAGCTATAAATTGCTTGAGTTGAAATGCAAGATGTTCCCTCTTTTTTGCAGTTACCCGCAAAAAGGAATTGGACTGCTGTAACCAGCAGTCCAATTCTTACAACTCTAGTACCCATATCTGAAAAATAAATCGTTCATATTTAAAATCTGGCTGTTGCCATTTTGTTGTAGCAACCTGCCTCTAAAGCCGGGAACAGTTCTTACATCAGATTGCAATGCATTAAAGCATTGTTCTGTGGTATATCCTGCGACATTGTCAATAACCGGAAACGTTTCACCGACTGGATCAGTCAAATCATAACAAAGGCCTTGAGGTATCCACCATTGTACATTAATATTTGGATTTGGATTATAGTTTTCAATTGCATTTAGATTAGCATTTAACCCCCCTGACACATTTCGCCAATCAGTGCCTTGCAATAGTGCAGTAAAACCTCCATCTAAAAAAGAACCGTTTGCGCCACCATTGCCATAATGCCTGTTAGTAAAAATATACTGGCAGTGATTGCCCCACATTTCGCCTACACCTGGAGGGGATGCTTTTGTTTTGTTGCTTTTCATTAGCTTATTTTACTGTACTCTAAAACAATAAATCCGATCAATTTCAAACTGTGAAGCCGGCGGACGACCTAAGGCATATTGAAACAAATTAATGTTCTTATTGGTATTTGTTAAGGTGTTTGAAAAACCTGCATTGGTACAGTTTTTTCCTTTTAAACCTCCACTGCTTAAGTTAGGTATGTAAAATGCAAATAGCCCTTTTTGCTGTGGAACAATTTTAATTCTAAGAGAATAGTTTAAAGGTTGTTCTGCATATATCAAACTTTTATTTTGAGAGGGAATCCTTACATCTTCGCCAATATTACCAATATCTGAGTAGTATTTAAATTTTGTGGTTGCCCCAATAACCTGGTGCGTAAGTGTATCTAATTCATATAAGGCTGCTGCACCTCCAATCCCAACTGAATTACTGTAATCAACAGTTAGGGTCGTGTTTATTAAGTCTTGCAACGTTTTAGAAAATGAAGAATTTAAAAATAATGTATCACCTAAATTATATATTTCTCTTTGAGGATTCCATTCAGACGTAATGGCAAAACTATAGCCTCCATTAAGACAAGGTCTTGTTTTATTTTTATTACAACTAGAACTTAAGAGGAATTGGATTGCTGTAATCAGCAATCCAATTCTAATTATACTAATAACCATATTGAAGAAATAGCTGATTTACATCAATTTGCGCAACATTCGGATTTTGAATTAATAGTCTGTTTCTGAATGCAGGAACAGATCTAACGTCTGGCAGTAATGCATTAAAACTTTGTTGTGTCGTAATTCCAGAAACATTGTCTACTACAGGAAAATTTTCCCCAATAGGATCAGTTAGATCATACGGTAAACCTTGGGGTATCCAGGGCCATGGGTCAACTAGAATATTATTTAACTGTGGATTATGGTTTTCAATTGCATTTAAATTAGCATTTAAACCTCCTGGTACATTTTGCCAATCTGTAAGCTGCAATAATGCAGTAAAGCCTCCATTTAAAAAAGAACCATTAGCACCTCCATTTCCATAATGCCTATTGGTAAAAATATACTGGCAGTGATTGCCCCACATTTCGCCTACACCTACAACGCCAGCATTATTTTCGGTGCCATCACCATAGGGGTCAGCGAAAAATGTAGCAATTAAGTTACTGGAAATGCGGTTACGGTACGCTTGCCAGTAATCGCAACCCGCTTGCGCAAAATGTGAGGTGTGCCCAAGTTCATGATAAGCAATTGATTTAAGATTTGGCGAAGTAAGACGACAGTTGTAGTCAGCTCCCAGAGCATTATAACCAATAATTACATCTGTTTGATTTTTTAAAGTATTTACAAGCGCTACCAACCCTCCCGCAGCTGCAATAAAAGGCGAACCTGCTATAAAAAAAGTAGCATAAGCAGTAAGAGAAGTAATATCATTTGACAGTGAGCCGCACTTATTCCAGATAGGTGCGGCACCCGTAGCTCTCATAAATTCCCAATTCGTGATTAGAATATTAAGTTTGGCAGGCGGTTGGCCCACTACTAGCTCAGTTGCATATTGGCGATATTCCAATACACTGTTATGGGTGGTTACTGCTACCCAATAAGGCAATTCTTTATCGTTTGCACTGGCAGAGGCAGGTCTCACAAACAAGTGGGGAATATTTGCCATTGCCCCCTCATCAAACACGCCTATTCGTTTTTTAACAGGAAACAGCATTTGCCAGAGCCGTATGCCCCTTACTTTACTAACCTTCGCATGTTGGTTTTTGGTTTTTAAAAGAACCTTTACCTTATTCTTAAATTTTTTGGAGGAAACAAATTGCCCCTGGTCGTTCGTATAAGTTCTGTCAATTTTAAACCAGCGCCTGCATACAATTCTTGCCTGGCGTACTGGAACATTTGTAATAGGTGTAGCACATGTACGTATGTCCTGAACCTCGATTTTACCTCGTGGGATTTTTGGATCGTTGCTTCCGCCACTGCCACCGCCAAGTCCGCAGTCAGGCCATACAGGGCATGGCACATCAGGCTCGCAAGGGCACTGCTCAACCGAATAGTTGAAAATCTGAGATTGCGCATCTAATCTTTCAATATGTACCGTGTCATAGGTGATATTTTTAGCAGAACTGTATTGGGCACCGGCTGCCATGCTCTCTGCCAAATCTTCTAAAATCTCATTGTTATTTGGCAAGTATAGGGATTCAATAACTTCCATCTGAATGCCTGGCGGGAAGTTATACCCAACCAATACCACGGTATATAACCATTGAAAATCTTCAGTTCCCTGTGAGGGGTCCTGGTAATAATCTCCATCCTGAATGATTTCGTAATCCATTGGATAATCCTGCAATTCAAGATCTTCAGTCTCTTCAAGTGTGATGAACTGTTCTACACTGGCGGGTTTAAAACGTACATATAAGTGTGTGGCACTTATGGTATAGTTGCCGCCATATAAAACATTAACTGCCTGTTGCATGTGTGCAACTTTGTATGGGTTTGCGAGTTGCTGTCCTAAAATGATTGGATCGTCACCATTATCCGGGTCAGGTGAGGAGTTTTGATTGGCTGAATTACTGGATGAGGAAGTAAGTGGATTGACCACACCATTATTGTGTACAACACCTGGCACTATTCTATTTTCTATAAAAAATCCGTTTGGAGGTATATTAATCGTTTTAGTCTTTAGCACTTCTGGAGGTACAGGTAACTCTGATTTCTTTTGACATGAAACTGTTGCAAAAAATAAAATTAATAAAATTGTCGGATGGCTGAGTCGAATCATATACAGTTTTTAGGTTTGGTTAAGACCTCAATGCGAAAAGACCATTTACAATGAGGTGAATTAATTGCTGAATAATTAGTACTTCTAATTTTCCTAATAGTGACAGTGTAAACTAAAGTCTAAATCTGACAAGGATGTTAGCACTTGTACGTAATCTTTTACGTAATCCTACGCAATCTTCTGCGTGGTGTTACGTAGAAGATTCAATAGATCGAGGAGGTAACCAAACTTGCTTTAACTCTAAACAAACTCTCCTCCCAAACAAAAAACGGCAACCCTCCGGCTGCCGTCCAAATATTGAAACCACAATTTTATTCCTTATCAATACGCGTTGCCACTTCCGTACCCGTTGGCTGCACTGGTTTCTTTTTATCAAAAAACAGCATCTTAATCGCTATCAGCATTATCACAATGGCAAAGAAGCGTTTCAGCTTTTCATCGCTAATTCCAAGCGACAGTTTGCTTCCGAAAAAGCTACCCAATATAAACCCGACTGCTACAATCGCCACGATTTTAAAATCTACATGGCCCTGTTTATAGTAATTGATTACTCCAAGTATGCCCACCGGAAACATCAGCAACCCCAATGTAGTGCCCTGTGCGGTCTTTTGTGGAAAAGCCAAAAAATACACCAGCGCGGGAACAATGATTATTCCCCCGCCAATGCCCACCATACCGCTCAATAAACCTGCGGCTACGCCAATCAAAATAAGGATAAGAAGAGTTTGTAGTGACATGGTGCAATGTTTAGTTGAACGGTAATGCGCTTGAGACTATGTAACTGCAGCAAACGTTTTTATGATCAAGGTTCTACAGCTGCCGATAATTTTTTCTGGTCAATAAAAGTTTTTTTGTACAAATCGATTCCTTCCTGCACGATACGCAGGGCGGTCGACTTATCCTGGAACTCTTCTACAATCACTGCCTTATTTTCTAAACGCTTGTACTCTTCAAAAAAGTGACGCAATTCTTCAAAAAAGTGTTTGGGCAATTCCTCAATGTTGTTAATGTAATTGATGGAAGGATCGTGCGCAGCAACGGCGATAATTTTATCATCCGCATCGCCACCGTCAATCATTTGCATTACCCCAATTACCTTGGCAGTTACCAGGCACAATGGCTGTATGCTTAAACTCGATATCACCAATATGTCCAGCGGATCTTTATCCTCACCGTACGTTTGTGGAATAAAACCATAATTGGTAGGGTAGTAGAACGAAGAGTAAATAACTCTATCTAAACGCAACAAGCCACTTGGTTTATCTATCTCATATTTAGCACGTGAGCCTTGTGGTATTTCAATCACTGCATTCACCATTCTCGGTGCCTGGTCGCCACAATCAACTCCATGCCAGGGATGCAAAACGTTTGTCATTTTCATGTTCATATTTTCTAATAATAATGCTTACTTATAAAAAACCCTGCGAATGCAGCGGCAATGCCTAAGACGACACTAACTGCTACGTATGTTGCCGCCGTTACATATTTCTGTTGCTGCAGCAGTTGCATGCTCTCAATTGATAATGCTGAAAAGGTTGTAAACCCCCCACAAATTCCCGTCGCCAAAAACAGGCGCAATGTATTGCTACCCATTGCATCCATGTTAATCCCTAAAATGATGCCGATGATTAAACTCCCCAATACATTTACCACCAACGTTGCGTACGGAAACGAATGGTTGCCGATGAACAAAAACAAACTATAGCGTAGCATACTTCCAATCATTCCGCCAATACCTACCAGTAGTATGTTTTTTAGCATCAGCATTACAGGTTGCCTGAAAAAGTATATTTAAAGTCTACCATCCATGTGCCAGCGTTCTTAATCACCTTTATTTTCTGTGGCCGGTTTTTATAAGAGTTGGTGTAATGGATAAGTGTAACGCTGTCGGGTACTACATCTGTAATTTCTAAGATATTGATGGAAGCGCTACTAAATCCTGTTCTTTCCTGCTCACTTATCTTATTAAACTCCTGGTTCCATTTCGCCAGCCAGTACTCATTCTCTTCGTCAGGCAGCATGTACTTCTTGGCATTGTTGAATTTTCCCTTCAGTGCATTCTCAATGAATTGCCTGCCTGCGTCCAGTGCATTTTCAGGCTTTACATACTCATTGTTTTCGTTTTTACACGCGAAGAATAAAGTAAAACAAACTAGAAACAACGTGTATTTCATACTTTTTAAAAGTTGGCGTTAAAGGTAATAAGAACGGGTAGATGATGTATATACAAATACACAGATGCCCGTGGCCATGCGATGGGCAGTTTTAGGTGCAGGCATTTGTATATAACGGGTTACCCCTATCTATCACCGGGAATGAAAAAGGCCACACCAAAGGGTGCAGCCTTTTCTATGTTGTCTGCCTAAACTTAACGCTGGTGATAGTCGGTTTGGCCGTCGCGTTCTTTTTCTTTATCGTATGCCCGTATGATTGCTTTCACCAAGCGGTGACGTACTACGTCTTCTTCATCCAATTCTATAAGCGCAATACCGTCAATGTCCTTCAAAATACGCGTTGCTTTCTCCAGTCCACTACGTTGGTTTTTGGGCAAATCCACCTGTGTAGGGTCGCCGGTAATGATGGCTTTTGCACTTGCGCCAATTCGCGTTAAAAACATCTTTATCTGAAGGTCGTTGGTATTTTGGGCCTCATCCAAAATAATGAAAGCATTGTCTAATGTCCGTCCACGCATATAAGCCAGTGGTGCAATCTCGATGGTACGTGTACTCATATAGTATCCCAGCTTATCAGCAGGTATCATGTCATCGAGCGCATCGTACAAAGGGCGCAGGTAAGGATCAATTTTTTCCTTTAGATCGCCCGGTAAAAAACCAAGGTTTTCACCGGCTTCTACAGCAGGACGCGTCAGGATGATTTTCTTCACCACCTTATTCTTCAGCGCACGAACGGCCAGGGCAACTGCCGTATAGGTTTTACCGGTACCGGCGGGTCCAATGGCAAATACAATATCATTTCTATCGCAAGCCTGCACCAATCGTTTCTGGTTAGCGGTGCGTGCCCTTACCGTTTTCCCGTTAGGGCCAAATACCAGAATGTCGTTGGGATTGCGATCTACAAAATGGTCGATCACTTCGGCATCGTCGCCGCCAAGTATTTGTTCAAAATAATTCTCGCTTAGGTGTCCGTTGCGCTCAAGGTATTGAACGATGAGGTCAATCTTTTCTTTGGCAACATCAATTTGTTCGGGAGCACCGCTGAGTTTTATTTGTGTGCCGCGGCTGAGGATTTTCAACAGTGGAAACTTCTTTTTTAACAGGTCAAGTTTTCCATTATTTACGCCAAAAAATTCTATCGGGTTAACCGACTCCAGGTTGATAATAGTTTCTGTCAAATTATGTGGTTTTAAGTGTGGTTAGCTTAAAGATCTGCTGTGTATCATAGAGCCTTTCAAATTGATGCTACTAGCCAAATCTAATGAATGAATATAGAAATATTCAAAAACGATATACACAATTTGTGTATTAGTTCTTTACCTAAGAGTGCAACTTTTATGCCCATAAAAAGTGTGTCAATCTTGCAGTAATATCGTTAAGCAATTACCTGAAAAAGCAAACCAAATCGCTACCGTTGAATTACCTGATGACCTTTGGGATGGGATGTTAAGCAGCGAGTGCACCAAAATGGCAGCTACCACTTTGCTACCAGCTTCAGGTTTAATAAACGGGGCGTTAGCCGGTTGGGAATAGTAAAGGTATTGTTCGCAAAATCTTTTATCAATAAGTAGCTGATCGTGTTTGGCCGGTCAATCAGGTTGAACACTTCCAGGCTCGCCCAAATATTATTGAAGCTGCGGAAAGGGCTATGGCTGCGTCTGTTAGATTTTTCACTATCCAGCAGTAGCGCACTAAAGCCCAAATCGACGCGAATGTACGGATCGATGATAAGTGCATTGCGATAGCGTACGCTACCGGGTATATTGTACGGAAGGTTACTGCCATATAAAGTGTTCAGGTACACTTTAAAGTTTTTATTCGTGCTCAGGTAATCCTGGAAAAACATTCCAAAGGTGATCATGCGGTCGGTAGGCCTGCGCAGGTATCCCAGTTCTACCAATGTGCTGTCTACGGGTACATTACGGTCGTTGAGCGTATACTTGTAATAGCGGTCATTCTCCAGGTTTTCCCTGGTACGCATGAAGCCAAGGCTGATCCAGCTTTCAGCATCTTTCACCAACTCGCCAAACAAACGAACTTCAGCTCCGGCAGCATAAGCCTTAGCCATGTTTTCTCCAAAGTAGCGCAGTCTTACGTTGTCAATATCGTACGGCACCACGTTGGTCATGTGCTTGTAGTATAGTTCGGTGGTAAGGCGTGCAGGGCGTTGAAACATTTGTAAACTGTAATCGAATCCGCCCGTTACCTGCCAGCTTCTCTGCGCTTTCAAATCTTCATTAATTGTAGCATTATATCTCCTGAGTTCCCTGTAAAACGGGGGCTGATGATAGGCGCCTGCCGCTGCTCTAAACACGATGTCTTTCTCCCAACGTTTCGGCTTGAACGATAAACCAACCCGTGGCGATAGCAGGAACTCATTGTTAAGTGTATTGTAGTTGTAGCGCATTCCAAGTTGCAGGGTGAAATCTGAAGAGTCTCTGAACTGGATGTTGTCTTGAATGAACCCGCTGAAACGATTGATGTCGATGTTAGCCTTTGCTTTTAAAACTTTGCTCAACTGCAATACATTGGCTGAGTAGGGTAGCGAGTAACCAGCAGAATCATTGTATTCCCATTCATGTAATTTATCAGCAATGTTTTGTCGCTCAATGCTGTTGCCAAATTGAATGAAATGTTTGCCTTTATCCAGGCTTCCTTTAAGCGAAGCGTTGTATACCTGTATGTTTAGCTGGTTGCGTGCATAGGTTTGAAAAATGCCCGCACCTAATGGATTTACAATTAGGCCGAATGTCGCCTGGCTTTTATCAAAATCGCGTTCGCCAAAAAGATAGGCACCGGTAATATCTATGTTTTCCGACTCGTTGTTTTCAAAGCGGCTAAGCATCCCTTTTAGCTTCAGATCTTTATTGGGTTGATAGGTGGCAGACAACCCTACCATATTGGTTTGATAACGATCTTTTTCCTGGCCGTCAAAATAAATATCTACCGCAAGATTGGCTGAAAACAATGGCGAGAACACGGCGGAGGACAACTTACTTTCCTCGGGGAACAAAGTGAACTTGCTGGTAGAAAAATTTCCCATGGCTTCCAACAACCATTTATTGTTAAGTTGGTAGGTAATCAACCCCTGCATGTCGGACGAAGAAGGAATATAATTACCCTTGGTTTCCTGGCTGCTGAGCAAGTTGCGGTTACTCCTGTTTCTAAAGCCAAACACATAGGTCATTTTATCCTTGTTTCCTGTTCCCTCCAGGTGAAGTCCTTGTTCCAATAAACCCACATAGGCAGTTCCTCCAAATTTTTTAGGCCGCCTGTACGAAATGTCCAAAACGCTACTCATTTTATCGCCATATCTTGCCTGGAATCCACCATTGTAGAACTTTACCCCCGCAGTCATATCAGGGTTTATAAAGCTTAATCCTTCCTGCTGGCCACTGCGAACCAGGTAGGGGCGAAATACTTCAAAGTCATTTACATAAATGAGGTTTTCGTCGTAGCTGCCTCCACGCACATTATATTGGCTGGTTAGTTCATTATTGCTGCCTACAAATATTTTAATCAAACTTTCAATATTGCCTAACGGCGACGGATTGATGCGCGCCGCATTCGGATCAATACTTATGCGACCCGCCTCTGTGCGGCCACGGTTATCAGTTACGGTTACGTTTTGTAACACATTCGTTGCATTCTGTAGCTGAATGGAAATGGTTTCACGTTCTCCATCTAACAAGTTGAAGTTGCGTTGTGTTTCTTTATAACCGGTGTATGAAAATATCAGCGCAAAGGGCCTGCCCGATGGAACCTGTATGGAAAACCGGCCAGAGTCGTTGCTGGTCGTTCCTTTTTCTCTTCCAAGTATTACGATGCTTACACTCTTTAACGGGCGATCGTTTTCATCTGTAACCATTCCAGAAACAGTGGCAATTTTTTTTTGTGCAGACAAACTGGTACACACACAAATCAGGAAGAGGAATAGCTTGAAAGTTTTCATCATAAGTGAAGAAATAAAAACGCTTCAAGATACGAACTGGCGTGTATTGCCTTTAAAAAGTATTAATTTCTTAATGGTATAGTTTTTAGATAAGCCATGTAGATATCATTAATTTTGTCTACTAAAAATTTACTTTATGAAAGGAATGTTTACATTATTTTTTGCGCTCGTCATTTCATTGTCTATGAAATCATTTGGTCAGCCAATACCTACCCAGGTTGTCATTAGCCAGGTATATGGGGGGGGTGGTAATACAAGCGCTACCTACACCAATGACTTTATAGAACTTTTCAATCCTACGAATGCAGCAATAAACCTAGCGGGCTATTCTTTGCAATATGCTTCCGCTACGGGAAGTTCCTGGTCAAATAAGGTTGACCTTGTTGGTACCATTCAACCGGGTAAATATTTTTTAGTCGGACTATCTTCAGGTGGAGCAGTTGGAATTGCCCTGCCTACACCCGATCAAACTGGAGTAATTAATATGAGTGGTACCGCAGGTAAAGTAGCGCTGCTAAATATTACTACCCAGATAGGCGCGATCACCTGCCCTGTAACCGATGCTGCTTTTGCTACTACATTAGTTGATTTTGTTGGCTATGGCACTACGGCTAACTGTTTTGAAGGAACAGGTTCTGCACCAGCGCCTAGTAACACTACTAGTGTCTCTAGACTTTTTTCCGGATGTATCGATTACAATAGTAACAATGTAGATTTTACTTCAGGTACGCCTAATCCGCGTAACAGTGCTACCAATGCAATTAGCTGCGGTACGCTTCCTATCAATATTACTTCTTTCAATGCTTCTTTGGTTGATGGTAAAACTACCCTTACCTGGAGCAGTGTAAATGAAAACAATGTGAAGGGTTTCTCAGTCGAGAAGAGTTTGAATGGAGTGAACTACAGTGAAATCGCTTTTTTGAACGCGGCTAACAGATCTTCAAACAATTATACTGCAAGTGATGCTACTGTAAAGCCGGGCAATAATTACTATCGCCTGAAAGTACTTGACCTGGATGGATCGGTGCGTTTCAGCAATGTTGTAGTGATCGTTTCACGCAATTCTATCAAAACAGAAATTTTCCCTAACCCCGCTGTAAGTAATATTACGGTAGCACATGAGCGTGCTGAGAAAGGAGCAGTTATCCGCATTCTCAGTATGGAAGGGAAGCAGGTGAAGATGATACAGGTTCAACCGGGTGCACAGCAAACTGGCCTGATGGTGAATGAACTGGTAAAAGGAAACTACCTGTTGATTTTTGAAAGCAATGGAGAAAAAGTGACTTCGAAGTTTACGAAGCAATAAATAGATTATTGAGCAAGCGCAGGTTTAAAAAGAGGATGAAATTTTGTTCATCTTACTTTTTAAACCTGCGTTTTTTTGTGCCTGTTAGTGTAGGCTGATTTTCATTTCTATTCGCCATTTATCTTCACAGTCAAAAACAAACCTGACAAACATGGAATTACTTGGCGTAGGATCACGGTTAAAACACACAACCTATGGTGAAGGGGTAGTTATAAGATTGCATAAGAAAGTGTATGACGTTTGCTTTTTCGGGCTTGGAATAAAGATCGTGTCCAAAGACTTTGATGTGGAAGTGATTGAGCGTATAGAGCCTGAGTACGCAGTAACTTTTAGCGAGGCGGAAGATGCGCTGATAAAAATTTTACGAACGTGGAGTGATGGAAGCGAAATCATACCGATGGGCGATAAATGGAAAGATGGCTCCATGATTCTGCGACCAGGTGACAAAACACTCAAGGAAAAAGAAATAGAAATAGAAGTCTTCTTTCAAAAAATTATCATGCTCCGCGATCGCTTACGCGTGATGGAGCAAAAGATTAATGCGCATAAAGTATTAAACAATGAAGAAAAGGTTGATTTGCAGCAATACCTCACACGGATTTATGGCAGCCTTACCACATTCAACATTTTATTTAAGCACAAAGGCGATCAGTTTGAAGGTGAAAGAGGCAAAGAGTAATTGACAAGTATTTATGCTGTCACTTACTTTTTATGCGGTACAATAACCTGCCCTATCGCAGCATTTTTCGTTCAACCAAATGCTTTCTGTGGCTGGCTAATTCAAAAATTATTCCTCCTAATTTTTGCTACCGTTTATCATAAAATTTTTCAGCATCGACGAAAACTCTCGTAATTTAAAGTTCTAAACTAAATACTATGAAGCGAAAACTTTTACTCTCAATTGTTCTTGCAGGAGTATGTGTTGGAATGCAGGCGCAAAAAAGGCAACAATCCACAACGGCTTACGCCATTACAGGTGCACAAAAGGGAAGTGATAGGTGGACGGAAGTTCGCCTGATAGATGTGCAGACGGGTGAAGAGATTAAATCGATTTACCAAAGTGCGCAACAAGTTGCTGTATTGAATGCCAGAACAGGTAAACCCATTGCTAAGAAGGAAAAGCTTGCAGAAGAAAGCAACGGACTAACAGAATACCGGTTTAAAACAGATGGCGCTAATGGTGAGGTAATCGTAATCAAAAAAAATGATCAACAGACGATTACATTCATGAAGCAAAACACAGACGGCAAGCAGATATTTATTACCAGGAATGCGGTGTTTAACATGCCACCGGTAAATGCGGATCAGCCATTTGCAACCAACTCGGCTGCATGTGCCTACGACAAGAAACACGAACGTTTATACTTCACGCCGATGGGTATTAATCAACTACGCTACATCGATCTAAAAGCAAAAGATCCTACTGTTTACTTTTTTGAAGGTGAGCCCTTTGGTGTGCTTGAGCACAGGCACGATGTAACCAACCAAATTACCAGGATGGTCATTGCATCGGATGGGAATGGCTATGCACTCACCAATAGCGGCGAGCATTTAATTCGCTTCACTACAGGTAGAAAGCCTGAAATTAGTGACCTTGGAGCGATTGCGGATGATGCTGCAAACGGCAGCAATTCTATACGTAGTCGCGGTGGTTTTGGCGGAGATATAGTAGCTGATGACCAAAACAATTTGTTGCTGGTTACTGCTAACCGCAATGTTTTTAAGATCAGCATTAAAGATTTACGTGCTACCTGGTTGGGGGATATTAAGGGTTTACCTCGTGGATACTCGACCAACGGTGCTGCGGTGGAAAAAGGTACCAGCATAATTGTAAGCACTTCAACCACTACAAATGGTTTTTACCGGTTTGATTTGAGCACCCTGCAAGCAGAGAAAATTTCTGAAAGTGAATCAGTGTACAAAGCATCTGATCTTGCAAACGCAAATCTTATTTCTGACAAAAAGAAGAAAGGTGAAGAAGCCGTTGCTGTAAATGAGGCTGCAAAAAATAGTGGCGATCGGGTTGATGAAAAGCGGGAATTGAATGTAAAATATAAAATGTCTGCTTATCCAAATCCTGCTATTAAAGGCGGGGTAGTAAACCTCACCTTTAATGATTTTCCACAAGGGCGCTACCAGGTGCAATTGATGGATATCAATGGAAAATTACTAAGTGCAGAAAATATAAATGTTGGTCAGCGCATGCAAATCCAGCTATTGAATTTGCCTACATCTTTATCACAGGGTACTTACCTCCTTAAAATTGTGGGGGATGCTAATAAAGAAAAAGTACTGGTTACAGAACAAATAGTTGTACAATAAAAACAGATTCTAAAAACCAAAGGCACTCTATAATCAGGGTGCCTTTTTTATAGGGTGTATTTTCACCTAATGTTCATTAATATAATGGATGAGTGAATGTTTGTCAGCTCGCATGATGAACATTTAGATTCATAATCCGTATTTTATTTACGGTTGTTTTATTTTCCAATGTAACTAACGGCTTTGCAAAAAAATAGTTTGACTTTAGAAATAGAAGATTATTTGTTTCATTGTAAGAATTTGTCGAAATACCTAGTACTCAATACCTATTTACCTTACCAATGAAACTAATACATGCAGGCTGTTCTAAAAATCACAAATGAACACAACATTTACTTGCGTAAGCTGACGGTTTTTTACCTTTGCCAAAAGACGTTGTATGAATAACACTGGTAAAACTTTAGTAACCGTAGCAACTTTGGCGCTTGCTATTGGTGTAACGATTTGGTTGTTTAGAAGAAAGCAATCTATGTATATGCTTGACCAGGTTGCAGACGAAGGATATGAAACAGCGCAGGATATTCTTTTTCCCAACAAAAAACGACAGAGTCGAAATATTCATTTAGGACCAATTTACCATGGCCTAAACTAGCTTTCATCATTTTTTCCTTTTGATGGTAAGATTGGTCTTCATTATTTTATGCACGGTAAATTTATTACCAAGCCTAAAATCAGCGCCTGATTTTAAAAAAAGTGCTTCACGTTCCCTCGCCAAATTCGTTTTATGCGAGGTTCAATCTGATCTTTTACCTCCAAAATTGATTGCCTTACTTTTGCTTCTATTTAAATGAATACTATGGTTACTGTAGGAGAGTACAATACATTAAGGGTACTACGAGAAGTAGAATTTGGTTTTTACCTGGATGACGGTAAAGAAGGCATTTTATTACCCAAACGATTTGTACCCGAAGGGTTGAAAGTAGATGACGAGCTGAATGTTTTTATTTACCATGATTCGGAAAGCAGGTTGATTGCCACAACTGAACACCCGAAAGGCAAGGTGGGCGACATCGTAAAACTAAAAGCAGTTACTGTTACCAACCAGGGTGCCTTTTTAGATTGGGGTTTGATGAAAGACATTTTTGTACCTAAGAGCAAACAACTAAGTGGTATGCGTGAAGGCGCTGAATATCTTGTAAAAATTTACATGGATGAACAGACAGGCAGAGTAGCTGCTACCGAGAAATTGGAGTCGTTACTAAGCAATGACGAACTAACGGTAAAGGAGATGGACGAAGTGGATATGATAGTGTACAGGCGTACAGACATTGGCTATGTTGTTATCATCAATAATCTGCATACTGGTGTGCTGCACACCAACGAGATCTATCGCAACATTGGCGTGGGCGATAAAATGAAAGGCTTTATTAAAGCTATTCGGGAGGATAAGATTGATGTGGTGGTTGGTAAGGCAGGTTACAATAGAATAGAAGGAGAGTCGGATAAAGTTTTGCGGCTCTTGCAGGAAAATAATAACTACCTGCCATACCACGATAAATCTGATCCTGAAGAAATCTATGATTTTTTTGGTATGAGTAAAAAGGCGTTCAAAATGGCTACCGGTAGCTTGTTTAAGCAAAAGAAAATAGAGTTTACAAAGACAGGTATAAAGCTGCTGGAGTAGTTCGTTCTAAAAGATGTGGATCTACAAAGCAGGTTTCTAATAATATCAACCTTTGGTTTGCCCTTACAATAGTGGGGGCATTATTCATTTAAGCCGGGTTGGTATACTCCTTCTGATTTATATTGCGCAGCAGCAAAAAAATTATGGACCAATCAAAAAAGATACGACCAATTATAAAATGGACAGGAGGGAAGTACGATGAGTTCCCCATGTTTTCGTCGTACCTGCCAGCGTTCGAAAATTATTACGAACCTTTTTTTGGTGGAGGTGGGGTGTTCTTCGCCGCCAGGCCACAGGGGTTGAGTTTTCTGAATGATAAAAGTAAGGACCTCATTGCTTTCTATTCCTTAATGCATTCAACCGCTTTTAAAAAAGAATTGTTGTTGTATGCCGATGCGTGGGATGAAGCAAAAGAGTTTGCCGTAGTATGTATCCCCTTGGTGCTGCCGGTTTTTAACAAATACCTGGAAGGAAAAATTACTGAAGATGCATTGCACGTATCAATGAAGCAAGTGGTATTGCACACCACTACTCACCACCATTATGTTTTTTTTCAGAACGCATTTATTCTTGACACCAACCAGTTTGCTGCTAAGCTGGCACATTCGATGGCAGATAAAATAAAGCGCATCAGGCATATATGCACCAAAGGCAACAAAAGTTTTAGCGAAGCCCAATTGGCAGATCATATTGAAACGAGTATTAAGAGTGGCTTATACCTCTTTCTTCGCTCATTAGGCAATAGGGTTGCAACGGGAAAATTGCAACTAACCTCTGAGAAAGCTGTGGCTAATTGGTATTTTATACGGGAGTTTTGTTATGCTTCCATGTTTCGCTTTAATGCAAAAGGTGAGTTTAATATTCCTTATGGTGGCATTGCTTACAACAAGAAAGACTTCCGGCAAAAGGTGAACAACATATTTGTTCCGGGCATAAAAACACTGTTTACGAAGGCCACATTTTACAATGAGGACTTCGAAAGTTTTATCAATGCATCCAAGCCTAAAGGAGGCGATTTTATTTTTGTCGATCCACCTTACGACAGTGAATTTTCTGAATATGATCAAAGTGCGTTTACTAAGGATGACCAGGTACGACTGCGCGACGTCTTGGTAAAATCGCCAGCGAAGATGATGATGGTAATTAAGGAAACGGATTTTATCCGTAACTTATACAGCGGACATTGCAGGCTAATAGAGTTTGACAAAACTTATACGTACAATGTTCGCGGAAGAAATAACCGTGATACCAAACACCTGATTATTATCAACTATGATATTTAAAGGCCTATGCCCTACGTGCCAGTCAGTGAGTTTGTATTTGATTGCGAACAATGCGATACGCGCTGCGATGGCATCAGTAAAGGCGTCTACAATTTCAACAACGATGTAACCTTCTCTGAGTTTTACGAACAACATATTATTGGCAGGATAAATCAGTCCGGCAAATATGTTGCTTTCAAATGTGCTACGCCCGGCTATCCTGACATTGAAGTAAGGAATGCGGACAATACGCTTTTTAAATACATAGAAGTGAAAGTGCAGCAACGCACCTTTATGCAGGTGCAAAAATATTTGCCTGCAAGTAACCTGTTGCCCTCAGAAACCATTGCTTTAAACGAGAGTGATCTATTACGCTACTTCCAAATTCAACACCAGGATGCTGTACCGATTATCATTGTTTGGGTTTTACTAAATCGGCTTTGCATGGTGGAACCGCAAACACACCAACTATATTACCAGCACTTGCCACAGCTGCAAACTATATACAATCAATGCCAAAGTTCAAGGCGGTTTAAACGGAAGTCAGGGGATGGTGATGTAGTGGATGGCATGCATAAAGGTGTTATGGTAAACTATCATTTTAGTTTAAAAGAATTGAAGCGTTGGGTTTAGTTAAACACAGAAATGTTTTGACCCTTTTACGGAAAGAATACGGCATAAAAAAAACCACCCGATAATAGGTGGCTTTTACATTGCTGCGTGTTGCGCTTAATCATTTAAAGGATTGTCCCCTGTTTCGATATGACGCTTAAAATTCTTCACGTCTTCTTTTATCATTTTCTCAAACATTGGATTGAAGAGTGACGCGATGCCTTCACCAATATCACCAAATGGTGGACGATAGGTAATCAGCACTTTTAGTTCGGTACCGCCGGAGCCAGAATCCCTGAACTCTACTTTACCAGCATTGTGAATGGTAGCTCCGGGTAACGAGTTCCATCCCAACAATTCGCCATCAATTTCTTTCACTACCTCTGCATCCCATTCTATCGCAGGAAGTACACTCATCGCCTTGGCTTTCCAATGTGACTTCTTATCGTCAATTACATCCACACTTTCCAGGTGGCTCATAAACTTTGGAAGATTGCTCAGCGTTCGCCAATAATTGTACACTTCGGTTCGCGGCTTATTTACATGAACCACGGTAAGTATGTTGATATTCTTGACCGTGTCAGGCAATTTACCCTTACCCGCCACGCTATACAGGTCGCAGTGCCCGGTAGCACCGCGATACAACAAGTAACCTCCTGCAATAGCTACTGGTATTTTAAACTTTTTTGTCTGGTGGTCTTTGTTGTTGCGCAGTCCACGGTAAACCATGAGTGTGCCGGCAAGAATAGACGCGATACGCTCCATCTTACCAACGTTGGTAGAGAGCTTTGCGCCTGTTGAAGAATTTGTGTTCATACATTTACGATTTTCAAGTTATGTATGTAATACCGTGCCACCACTGCGAAAATGTCCTGCTATCTTCCAAACCGTGGCAAGAATTAATACACATAAAAAAAGGCCATGTTACCATGACCTTTAACTGATTATATAGGAAGGGTTATAACGAAAATTCTTTCCTGAGTTCTTCCGACGCTTTCTGAATAGTAGCGTTTACTTTATTAACCAATGCCGGAATATGATCTTTTTTTCCGCTGCTTTTTGCATCCATTTCTATCATCCGGATTTCCTGCGTAATGTGGCGCATCCGCATCATGTCTACAGTCGACTTAAGTTTATGTGCCAATTTGCTCACCATATCCCAATGGCCGTCGTTGCAGGCTTTCACCATTTCGCTGCTATTGGCAGGTATGGTGTCTAAAAAAATTTTTACAAGCGATAATACAAAGTCGGTGTTACCGGCTGCCATGTCGTTGATCGCGCCCATGTCATACAGTTTTTCAGTTGCATTTGTAGGATCGTTGATTAGGGCGGTTAAGTTTTGGGTTTTGTTTTTGGATAGAGTTGTCAGCATGGTTTTTCAAAGATTGTTAGGTGGTTAATTCATAAAGCTATTTTCATAAGCATACTTTTTATGAACAAACACTTCCTTGTTTTGGATCATGCGGTAAATGGTTGATTTACCAACGTCTAGTTTACGCGCTACTTTCAGCACGTCGTAGTTGTATTTATCTAAATAATACTGGATAAACTTTATTGTAAACTCTTTCAGCGTTACTTCCTTCATCATAAAATCACTCAAAATATTTTGGGAGCTAACATTCAGGTGTTCTGAGTCGATCTCTGTTCCTTCAGCCATCACACAAGCGAGTTCCACTACGGATTTTAGTTCACGTATATTGCCCGGAAACGCGTGACCCATCAACTTCTTCTTTGCTTCTGTCGAAAAGTTTTTTAACGGAAAGCTGTTCTCTTTGCAGAACATTTCCATAAAATGCTTCGCTATTATTAGCACATCATTTTCTCTTTCGCGCAGCGGTGGAAGATTAATGGGCAAACCAAGTAACCGATAATATAAATCCTCTCTGAAGGTGCCGTCTTTCACCATCTCAAGCAGATTACGGTGCGTCGCTACAATAATGCGTACATCAATCTTCACAATTTCATTGCTACCCACACGCATGATTTCTTTCTCCTGCAAGGCACGAAGTAATTTGGCCTGCATATTAATATCCATTTCACCAATTTCATCCAGGAATAATGTTCCCTTAGACGCTTCTTCAAATTTACCAATGCGCCGTGCAATGGCACCTGTAAAGGCTCCTTTTTCGTGGCCAAACATTTCGCTTTCTATCAGGTCTTTTGGAATGGCAGCCAGGTTTACAGCTACAAACGGAAAGCCTTTTCGTGGAGAATTATAATGAATGGATTTGGCTACCAGCTCTTTACCGGTACCAGTTTCGCCGGCAATTGATACGGTAATGTTGGTTCGCGCCGCCTTCTCCATCATGCTAAACACACGTTGGATAACCGGGCTATTGCCTATGATTGCTTTGCTGAAGTCGTACTTACGATGTACTTCTTCCTTTAGCGTTTCTATTTCTTGTTTGAGTTGTACGTTTTCGCGAAGGTTGTTAATGGTATTCCAAAGACGATCTTTCGCATCTTCATCTTTTACTATGTAATCGTATGCGCCTTTCTTCAGTAGGTCTAACGCTACTTTTACGTCTTCCTGCCCACTTATAATAATTACTTTACTATCTGGGCTAACCTCTTTTATTTGTAGAAGCAGCTGGTCACCATTCATGTCGGGCAAGGAATAATCAAGGGTGATTACCTCAGGCTTTTCATGAATTTTGGCAAGGAAAGATGCAGCAGTATCAAATTTTTGGATCACATAGTCGGGATTAAGCGACAGGTAATACTCCAGCATGGAGCTGTACCATAAATCATCCTCAACTATAAAAACCCGGAAGGTCTTTTGGTCTTTCATATGGATATAAAAACGAAAAAATAGTCTATGTATTGTTTGTAAATGCCATAATGGGAAAGTTTATTCCAATTATGAGACCAAAGTAAGTTCAAACAGTTCAATTTTATATGCTTGCCACCTTAATATTACTTAATAGAACAGTAATTCATCTAAAGTTTTTTGACGGGCTCACTTTTTCTTTTCTTTGCCCGATGGCTGCCGCACAAATATTGTTTTATGTTAGCTTTTTTGTGCTCTTCTATACTTACGTTGGATACGGTTTGTTCGTTTGGGTTTGTAATTCAATCAGTGCCAAACAAAAACCGGTAAAAATCTTTGATGCACATCCCGCTGTAACCTTAATTATACCTGCTTACAACGAAGCAGACTGGATACGTCAGAAGGTGGAGAATTGCCGGCAACTCAATTACCCCAAAGACAAATTAAACATCTTGTTTATCACCGATGGTTCGGATGACCTGTCCAACGATCGGTTAGCAAAGTACCCGGGAATAATTACGATGTACTTGCCCGAGCGAAAAGGTAAGATGGCCGCAATCAATCGGTGCATGCTGGAGGTTAAAACTCCCATTGTTGTTTTTTCAGATGCCAATACATTGCTCAACGACCAGTGTATGTACGAAATAGTGAAACACTACCAGGATGTAAAGGTTGGAGGTGTGGCAGGGGAAAAGAAGATTTACACTTCCCGAAAACAGTCCGTTATTGGCTTTGGTGAGGGTCTTTACTGGAAGTACGAATCGATGCTAAAACAACTTGACTCCGATTTTAATACGGTGGTGGGAGCTGCCGGTGAACTGTTCAGTATGCGCACTGAGTTGTTTACACCCCAACCCGATTCTATTATTCTTGATGATTTTATTTTGTCAATGCGTCTCTGCATTGAAGGCTATAAAGTAGTGTACGAGCCAAATGCATATGCTGTAGAATCGCCTTCTATTAATATAACCGAAGAAAAAAAGCGACGGGTTAGAATTGCTGCAGGTGCTTTTCAAACCATTGCTTTGTTATGGCAGCACATGAGCATTGTAAAAATGCCGTTGTTGTGTTTTCAGTATGTCTCACGAAGACTATTGCGGTGGATTGCCTGCCCACTGTGTTTAGTGCTGTTGTATTGTTCAAACATCTATATCATCCTCCAGCCGGGCTCAGCAAACTTTTTTGAATGGTTTTTTGTAGCCCAAAACATATTCTACGCAGTCGCAATTGTGGGAGGTTTTTTGTACCAGGTTGAGGGAACATTAAACCTGTTCTTCATTCCCTTCTATTTTGTTTTCATGAATGCTTTGTTGTTTGAAGGATTTTTTAAGTATGTAACGGGAAGTCAAAGTGTACTATGGGAAAAGTCGAAACGGAGTGTAGCCCCGGCGCATACTGGTGCAGGAAAATATCCTGCTAACTAGGTTCCATTCATTTATTTTTGTTACAATTAATTAGGTATGGAAGTAAATGACGCATTAGTAGATCACCTGGCAAATCTTTCGCGGCTCACATTTGAACCAGAAGAAAAGGAGGGCATTCGGGTTGATTTGCAAAAGATGATCTCATTTATTGAAAAATTAAATGAGTTGGACACAACCGGAATAGAACCTTTGATGTTTATGAGTGATGAGGTGAATGTTTTGCGCGAAGATGTGGTTCAAGGTTCTATCAGCAGGCAAGAGGCTTTGTTAAACGCCCCGCTAACTGACGGCCAATTTTTCAAAGTACCAAAGGTTATTAAAAAATAAGGTGACCGGGTGCATACTTGGTTCCAAATCATCTAAAGCTAAATATCTACCAATCTCTTTTAAAATTATGGATGCACTCATACATCTTGGATTAATAAGCAAAAGCTACTTTATGGCTTCGCAAGCCATACCGGCGTTGAAGAGCATAGACCTTGATATTTTCAAAAACGAGTACGTGGCATTGATGGGCCCGTCAGGGTCAGGAAAAAGTACGCTAATGAACATACTCGGTTGCCTGGATAGTCCAACTTCGGGAAAATATATTTTAAATGGAAAGGATGTAAGCGAGATGGAAGACGATGATTTAGCTGACGTGAGAAATAAGGAAATCGGTTTCATATTCCAACAGTTTAATTTGTTGCCCCGGCTTACTGCAGCTGAAAATGTAGCGCTTCCACTGGTGTATGCCGGTGTAGGTAAAAAAGAACGGTTGGAGAGAGCCAGGGCAGTGTTGGCTAAAGTAGGACTTGCTGATCGCAGTCACCACAAACCAAACGAATTAAGCGGAGGCCAGATACAAAGGGTGGCAATCGCAAGAGCTTTGGTCAATGATCCTGCAATTATTTTAGCCGATGAACCTACCGGAAATCTTGATTCAAAGACTTCAGCAGAAGTGATGGAGATTTTCGGGAAAATACAAGAGGCAGGTAACACTATTGTATTGGTAACGCACGAAGAGGATATAGCTGCGTATGCAAAAAGAGTAGTACGATTGCGCGACGGTTTGATTGAAACCGACAAGATTACTGCAGGGCGGCCTACGGCCATTCACGCCTAACAGCTTTTTTAAATAATACCCTAACACAGCTCACAATTTATAATGGCATTTAAGATCTATACAAAGACAGGCGATAAGGGAAAGACATCACTGATTGGTGGAACCAAAGTGCCGAAGAGCCACATACGCATAGAAAGTTATGGCACCATAGACGAACTCAATTCGTACATCGGTTTGTTGAGCGATCACATTGATCTTATACAATTGAAGGATTTTCTGAAAGAGATACAAGACCGGCTGTTTACAATCGGTTCTTCTTTGGCCTGTGATCCTGATAAGGAACCTTTGATGACTATCCCCGATTTGAAAGACGGAGATATAAATGTGCTGGAGGATTCCATTGATGAAATGAATGAGCAACTTCCCGTGATGAAGAACTTTATTCTACCAGGCGGGCACCCTGTAATTTCTACCGCGCACATTGCACGTTGTGTATGCCGCCGCGCAGAGCGACTATGTGTAAGTATGCAGGAACACGACATGTTTGTTGAGCCTCTTGTAATTATATACCTCAATCGTTTAAGCGATTACCTGTTTGTGTTAGCACGCTATTTGGGACATTTGCTTAATGTGCCGGAGATTCCCTGGAGGCCGAGAAAAGGATAAGGTTTTTAGTGAGTAGCGATTTCTAACGAACAAAAACTGAGCAGGATGAAAAACGTGAAATACGCAGTTGTCGCTTCGGTTTTGATTGCAGTGCTTGCCTGCAACTCCCGCGGTAGTGCCTCTAATAGAAGTGACACTGCTTACGGTGCGATCGATAGTATGCCCGTAGTTACCACTCCCATTACCGACTCCTCAGCCATCATTACCACGCCTTCTACCAACGATAACAATGTGATTGTTCCGGATTCCACAAAGAGTAATTAGGAACATAAAAAAAAGAGCCGGGCTGAAATTTTCATCAGCCCGGCTCTTGCTTTATCACAACAAAAATTACTGCTTCATTTCAGCATAAAACTGGTGGAAGTATGGAATGGTTTCAATGCCCTTGTAGAAGTTTGCTATGTCATACTTTTCGTTAGGGCTGTGCAAATTATCACTGTCTAAACCAAAACCAAGAAACACCGTTTTAAGGCCCAACACACTTTCAAAAAGTGAGGTGATGGGAATACTTCCCCCGCCACGAACTGGAATGGGTGTTTTGCCAAAAGTTGCCTCAATAGCTTTCGATGCCGCACGGTATTCTGTGCTGTCTACGGGCGTTAGGTATGGATCGCCACCATGATGTTCTTCCGCTTTGATGGTTACGTTTGATGGTGCAATCTTCTTAATGTGATTGATGACGAGCTCAGTCATCTTACTGCTCTTCTGGTTAGGAACAAGGCGGCAACTAATCTTGGCAAATGCTTTTGAAGGCAGTACTGTTTTCGCTCCTTCGCCGGTGTATCCACCCCAAATTCCATTCACTTCCATGGTGGGCCTGATGCCGGTTCGCTCGTTTGTGGTATAACCCTTTTCTCCCCATAATTCAGACACGCCTAAATCTGTTTTGTATTCTGCTTCATCGTACGGTGCCTTCGCCATTTCAGTTCTTTCTGTCGGCGAAGATTCCAGTACATCATCGTAAAAACCGGGGATGGTAATATGATTGTTCTCGTCGTGCAGGCTGGCAATCATCTGGGCAAGAATGGTAATCGGGTTTGCCACAGCACCACCGTACACCCCACTATGCAAATCACGGTTCGGTCCTGTCACTTCTACTTCAATATAGGTGAGACCGCGTACGCCTACATCAAGACTGGGATTTTCAAGGCTCAGCATGGCAGTATCACTTATCAGGATCACATCTGCTTGCAGCATGTCCTTTTTATCTTGTATGAATGTGGCCAGGTTCGGGCTGCCAACTTCTTCTTCTCCCTCAATAATGAATTTCATATTGGTAGGAAGCGAATTCGTTTGAACCATTGTTTCCAATGCCTTTACATGCATGTAAAACTGCCCTTTATCGTCGCAGGCGCCGCGAGCAAATATTTTTCCATCTTTTATTACTGGTTCAAAAGGACCACTGTGCCATAGCTCAAGTGGGTCAGGTGGTTGAACATCGTAGTGTCCATACACCAGCACCGTAGGCTTCGATGGGTCACTTATTTTTTCTGCGTATACAATAGGGTGACCAGCTGTTGGATAGATTTCTACCTTGTCGGCACCAGCTTCAAGCAAACGTGCTTTTACAGCGTCCGCGCATTTTATCATGTCCTCTTTATGCTCGCTGCGGGCACTTACACTAGGTATGCGCAGCAGGTCGAGCAGCTCATTTAAAAACCTGTCCTTATGTTGATCTTGAAATTCTTTCCAGGCCTGCATCGTAAATTTTTTATGGATGAATAATCACAAATAGATTGATTGCGAATATAGTGAGTATAGCGATGGGAGATTTTAACCTGCTAAAAAAAGTATATGGATAATAGGGTAACATTTTGAATACAGCTACCTTTAAAGTTCTACTTTAAAACAAAAAAATGAAGACGAATTTACTTGCTTCCGCATTGTTGCTTTCCGGGTTGGTATTGTTTGGTTGTAAAAAGAAAACAGAAACAGTTGCTGTAGACTTTGGACCATTAACTGCCGGCAGCACCTGGACCTATAGAAGTACAACTGTTGGATCGCCTGCTACCAATTACACACTTACGGTTACCAGTAGGGATACTGCAATAAATGGAAAGACGTACAGGGTAATTAGCAACTCTGGTGGCGGAAATAATTTCCGAAACAAAACTGGAAATGAATATTACAGTTTTGGAAGGTTTGAAGCAATCAATGCAAACGTAGAGCAACTATATTTAAAAGATAATGCGGATGTAAATGCTAAGTGGCAATCTACCACCGGGTTCACAGCTCCACAATTTCCGATACCACTTACGGCCACTTCAGAATTTACTTTAAAGGAAAAGGGTTTGTCAAGAACGGTGAATGGTACGAACTATACCAACGTTATCAAGATTGGTCTGACCGTTAGCGTAAGCGGTGGTCTTGGTGTAGTTGCGACTGGAGATGCATACTACGCCGCGGGTGTGGGACAAATAGAGAATGTGTACAACGTAAATGCTATTCCATTGGCCTCAATACCTGCTTCCAGCACTACCGAAATTTTAACCAGTTATTCCATAAAATAATTCGGTGAAAACTTTGTAGAACTCGATAAGTTTATAATTTCGTTGAACGATCGCGATGCTATCTATCAGCCTTTGTTGTTTCTTCTCACTTCGGTGGGCAGTGACTACAGAGGCTGAGCCAATTATAGGCGGTCCTGTTTTAAACGGTGCTTCTCATTTTGCAGCAAGTTGTTCAATGTCCATTCTATGTTGTGTTCAAAAGGGTACTCTCTTACCGGGCAATTAAACTTATTACACAATCTGCAGCTAAACGGCAAACATCCGTCGGTATGAACAAAGAACTCAATCCTGTCTCCCAACTCCGAAGTAATAATGTTTACCAGTGAATCTATTTCAGCATGTGCTTCATGCACATTCAGGTACCATGGCACTGTAAAGTGGCAGTCAATGTGCAGTTGACTTCCATACTTAATGATGCGCAAGTTGTGAAGGTCTATCCAGTTGATGCGTCGCTGTTTATTTAAGGTGTCAACCATCCGCTGTAGCAGAATCATATCCTGTTCATCCATAATGCCTGCCATCGATAGCCGGATGATCTTGTAGCCGTTGTACATAATAAACAAGCTCATAGCCGTTGCAATCAGTTTATCCACCCAAAGCCAACCCGTAAAAATCATGATGGCTAATCCTGCAATGATGGCGATGGTGCTATAGGTATCTGTAACCAAATGTTTGCCACTTGCCTGCAGTGCGAGGCTATTGTTGCGTGTACCGATGCGCATGCAAAGAATACCGGCAACATAGTTTAGTATGGCCGTAGCGGCTACTAATACCAGGCCATAATCCAATTGTGAAACCGGTTTAGAATCGATGATCGTTCGCACTGTTTCATATAGGATGAGCAAGCCAGCCGTTACAATCAATGTGCCTTCAACAGCAGCGGAAATAAACTCTGCTTTGCCATGTCCGTAGGGGTGGTCTTCGTCGCTGGGTTTTGCGGCTACCCAAAGGCTATATAAGCCTATACCACCAGCCACTACATTCACAATACTTTCCAAAGCATCCGATAAAATGGATACTGAATGCGTAAGATAGTATGCGACAATTTTGGCCAGAAATAGCACGACAGACAAGATGGTAATCCACCGCTGCACCTTAAGATTATACTGGGCGTTTTGCAAACTGGCTACTTAAATTGAATCGAAGAATTTACCGGGCAATGCTTCTTTAGCATAATAGACACACCACAGTATTTTTCTTGAGAAAGTTCTACTGCCCGCCTGAATTTGGCTTCATCTTCGGCAGCTACATCAGTGATGTAAGTAACATTGATATGGGTAAAAACTTTTGGATCTTCAGTAGTTTGTTCCGCTTCTGCCAAAATTTCTAATAAGGTGTAGGCCACTTTCATCTTCTTTAAAATGAGTACTATATCTATACCGCTGCATGCGCAAAGACTGCAGAGTAATAGTTTCTTAGGGCTCATGCCAGTGTTGTTTCCTCCGCCTTCAATTGTGGTGTCAATTGCTACGCGATGTTCATCAGCAATACCTTCAAAAGTCAGGTCTTTTATCCAGCGTGTTTGTATTTGCATAGTAGGTTTGTTTTGAAAAAGTCAGGCTTGCAAGGTAGTGCGTGGAAGCATACAATTAAATGCCGCAGGTCAGGGCTCAAAGCTCAATATTCGGCGCTAGCTTTTCGTGTTTATTTCCTGATCTCAAAATCCGGTTCCTGATCTTATTGTATGTGCGATAGTAAGATTCCTTATTAAACAAAGTAGAGTCGCGCATGGCTTTATAGGTTAAGAAAATTCCAAACGGAATAAGAACAGCAGTAGATAGCCACATTCCTCCAAACGCACTCATCACACCTTCCTTTACAAACTTTTCTCCAAACGTATTGAAGAGGTGAAAGATGACAAAGAAAACTACTGCAAATACGAGTGGTAAGCCCAATCCGCCTTTTCGGATGATGGAGCCAAGGGGAGCACCAATAAGGAACAACACCACACAAGCAACAGATAGCGTAAACTTGCGGTGCCATTCAATCAGGTGGTAGCGGTAATCTTGCTCTTTAGTAGCAAATTCACTGGCCTGCATCTCTACTGCAGACATTGCTGCGTTTACTTGTTGCAAAGCTCTTTCCGTAACCAGTATATCTGCTGAGTCGGGTATGATATCGCGGATGGATTTTACAGTACCTAATTCTTTTGCATTCACCTTTACCAATCCAGTATCCTCATAACGGGGGAAGGAAAAGTATCCACCCATCTGCGTTTCGTTCCTGTTTTCGAAAGCCTTCCTGCTTTTGTCTAAAGAGTCAATTACGGTGTTCAATTGGCGAATGCTAAGCATCTTATAGTTGTCCTTAAAAGCACTGTCGGAGGTCTTGTTCATCTGAAAACTTCCAAGGTCTAACACCTTCTTATACTCCTTGAAGCCTAACCTTACAAACTCGGTATTCGTGGTAAGCCTGTTACCTTTTTCCTGGTAGCGCCAGCCGTTTTTTAAATCAAATTCTAAAAACTTTTTATCAGCTGACACCCGCATTACGCCACTTTCTGCAACCATGCTATAATCCTGTAAGCCGAAACTTTTTTCGTAGATCACTACATTTTGAATATTTGATCCGTCCTTCGATTTACGGCCAATCTTTATAACGTATCCATCAATTTTATCGTAAAAAATTCCTTCCTTAATGTCGAATGCTGGCTTAGAAACAATGATATCATACTTCAGCGTGTTCAACTTTAGGTTTACGACAGGAATAACATTATTGGCAAAGAGAAAGGCAATGCCTCCAATAAAAACAGTAACAATCAGGAGTGGCTGCATGAAACGTAGCAACGGTATACCGGCAGATTTTATCGCTACCAGTTCAAAAGTTTCCCCAAGATTTCCAAATGTCATTATAGATGAGAGCAGCAATGCAAGTGGCAAGGCAAGTGGCACATTGAATGCCGCTACATAACCGGTAAGTTTGCCGAGGGTTACCAAATCAAGCCCCTTACCAACAAGATCATCGATGTACAGCCAGAAGAATTGCAGTACTAGTACGAACAGTGAAATAAAAAACGTAACGAGGAACGGTCCAACGAAAGCTTTAACGAGTAATAGATCTAATTTTTTAATCACCGAAAGATTATTTAACCTGCAATCGAACAAAAGTAAAGTATTCAGTACAGCCATTTAGCATAACCAAAGACGGCTATCGGTTTTAACAAAAACATTCATGCACACGCTATCAAATTACGAGCGAAACTTAATGGAAAGTGAGGAAGTCATGCGGGCTAAAAACCGGATCATCGAAGTGGTAGGCACCACCTTTTCGGGCCTCGCTGATTACTACCAAGAAGTTGTCAGAGAATGTGCCTTGGCACTTCCTTTCGAAGTGGCACCCAAGATTTCGCGGGGAGAAAAATATCTGGGTTTACCCTATCTCGTTCTGGACTATCCTCGCCTATTCAAAGTCAATAATATCTTTGCTGTGCGTACGCTTTTTTGGTGGGGTAATTACTGTAGTACAACCCTGAATGTGCAGGGTAAATATCAGTTGCAATTTGCAGAAACATTGCAGCATGCTATCAACATTGGTAGGCTGGATGAGTGGAGTATACAGACCAGCGGAGATATGTGGCAGCATGAAATAAATGAACATTATACCACTATTGAAAAGGGCAAAGATTACGCACTTGAAACGAGACCCTTTGTGAAAATCACAAAAAAAATCCCACTGACTGAGTGGGATAATATCATGATTTTACTAAAAAAAGATTTCCAAATTTTGGTTGGGCTGCTTTAGGCGCCAATACGATGAAACAAATCCTTTATCTGGTATTCCCAAACCCTACTTTGATCAGCTATCTCTTTCTTCTCAGCAAAATCTTTAATGATTAAAATAGTTTGGTTAGTAACCTCCGACTTTTCTATCTGAAATTCAAAATATTCTTCTTTTGGTGAATCAACCCAACGAAACCGAACATATTTATTTTCCTGCATTTCCAGTAACTCAGCCCGCTCAAAAGATTCGCTCCAGGTAAAGGTGAAAATGTGTTCTTTATTTTCATCAACCTTGTCCGCAAACCATTCTCCCAATCCGGCAGGAGTGCTAAGGAATTCAAATAAAATACTAGGCGAACTCCTAACCGGGTATTCTAAAGTAAACATCTGTTTCTTGCTCATAATAATCCTTTTGTCGTATAACGAAGTTTGCAATAATATTAAATTCCTGATAGAGCCAAAACATTTTTTTTAGATTACAAATTCTATAACTGAATAGTTTACTTACAATTAAAAAAATGGAAAGGAGGTAATGCCCTCTTTCCGCTTCGTCCATTAACTTTTTTTGGATTGTGTAAAGTGAATCACTTAAATTGCTAATAATTCTCCCCCGGAATTTTTTCTGAAGATCTTTTTAGAGACAAAACTATTGTATCACCTTTAAATCGTCCCCATGAGTATGAGACAACTCAAGATCACGAAGTCAATAACGAATCGTGAATCTCAAAGCCTCGAAAAATACCTGCAGGAGATTGGAAAAGTAGAACTCATCAGCCCGGAAGAAGAAGTAAAACTAGCGGAGAAAATCAGACAAGGAGACCAATTGGCATTAGACAGGCTAACCAAAGCAAACCTCAGGTTTGTAGTATCGGTTGCCAAGCAATACCAAAACCAGGGACTAACCTTGCCAGATCTTATTAATGAAGGAAATCTAGGACTTATCAAAGCTGCACAACGTTTCGATGAAACCAGAGGCTTCAAATTTATTTCCTATGCAGTTTGGTGGATCAGGCAGAGCATTCTGCAAGCCCTTGCCGAACAAAGTAGAATTGTGCGATTGCCACTGAATAAGGTGGGTTTAACCAATCGTATTAGTAAAGCGTTTCAAATGCTAGAGCAGGAATTTGAACGTGAACCCACTGCCGAAGAACTGGCAGATCTCCTTGATCTTAAAACGGAAGAAGTTGCGGCAACCCTCAATATGTCGACCAGGCATTTGAGTGTGGATAGCCCACTTTCCGATGGCGAAGAGAATACCTTGATTGACGTGCTTATTAACTCTAATGCTCCGGACACCGATGAAGATCTTGTCCATTTTGAATCTTTACGGATGGAAATTGACCGCTCACTTCAAACACTTACAGAACGCCAGAAAGATGTGATCTGCTTTTTCTACGGAATAGGTGTAGATCATCCGCTCAGCCTGGAAGATATTGGTGAACGCTACCACCTGACCCGCGAAAGAGTTCGGCAGATTAAGGACAAGGCCATTACGAAATTGAGATCTCCATCCCGTTGCAGGCAGCTTCGCGTGTACCTCGGTTAGTAGACCATATTATTTGCCGCAATGCCACTATATTTGCGGTTTTATAGTGAATATGACTGATGTTGTATTCACTATTTTTTTCTAAAATTGCACGTCTTTAAAATACAGATATCATGTTTGAGTCATTGAGCGAACGGTTGGATACGGCCTTTAAAAATTTAAAAGGCGAAGCAAAGATTACGGAGCTAAACGTTGCAGCCACTATTAAAGAGATCCGCAGGGCGCTGGTAGATGCGGATGTTAACTATAAAATAGCCAAGGAATTTACCGATAGAGTGAAGGATATAGCACTTGGTTCCAAGGTGATTAATGCCGTAAGTCCGGGGCAGTTAATGACCAAAATTGTAAAGGATGAGTTGGCTGAATTGATGGGGGGCACCGAAAGTACGTTCAACATTACCGGGAATCCGGCAGTGATCTTGATCGCAGGTCTGCAGGGTAGTGGTAAAACTACTTTCAGTGGTAAGCTTGCCAATTACCTGAAGTCTAAAGGTAAAAGTCCGTTGTTGGTGGCTGCAGATATCTATCGGCCGGCGGCAATTGATCAGTTGATGGTTTTAGGTGGACAAGTAGGCGTTGAAGTGTACAGCGAAAGAGAAAATAAGAATGCTGTCGATATTGTGCAGAATGCGATAAAGGAAGCAAAATCAAAGAATAAGAATGTAGTAATAATAGATACGGCCGGTCGCCTGGCAATCGATGAAGTGATGATGACTGAAGTTGCCAACATAAAGGCTGCAGTTAATCCGCAAGAAATTCTGTTTGTAGTAGATAGTATGACGGGGCAGGATGCGGTGAACACTGCTAAAGCTTTCAATGATAGACTTGACTTTACGGGTGTGGTGCTTACAAAGCTCGATGGTGACACCCGTGGTGGAGCAGCACTATCTATTAAGTATACCGTAGAAAAGCCGATCAAGTTTGTAAGTAGTGGCGAAAAGCTGGATACGCTCGATGTATTTTATCCTGAAAGGATGGCGCAGCGTATTCTAGGTATGGGTGACATAACCACGCTGGTGGAAAAAGCCCAGGCACAGTACGACGAGGTAGAAGCGAAGCGATTAGAAAAGAAAATCCGTAAAAACCAGTTCGATTTCCAGGATTTTCTCGATCAGCTACAGCAAATTAAGAAGATGGGTAACCTCAAAGATTTGATGGGGATGATTCCCGGTGTAGGGAAAGCAATTAAAGATGTAGACATTAGTGATGATGCCTTTAAAGGAATAGAAGCGATCATAAAAAGCATGACGCCTTTTGAAAGAAGCAACCCCGACGAAATTAACCCTAGTCGCAAATTGCGTATTGCCAAAGGTTCCGGAAAAGACATTGCCGATGTAAATGCATTTATGAAGCAGTTTGACCAGATGAGGGAAATGATGAAGATGATGAATAAAATGCCAATGGGTTTTGGCAAAATGCCGGGCATGAAACGTTAATTAAACAATTTTAAGGGGCCTTGTTCAGGTATCATTTTATCTTCAATAAAATAAAAGCAATGAAAAAAATATTTATTACTATCCTGAGTGTTTGTGTGTTAGCATTTGCTGCAACAGCACAAACAGCTGAAGTATCTATGGATGCTGTAAAAGCTAATAAGGCAGCCGAGAAGGAAGCAAAGGCGAAGCAGAAGGCGCTGCAAAATGAAAATATTGAGAAGGCTTTGAAGCAAGTTGGCGCAAGCGACACTGAAATAGCTGCATTTAAAAAAGCCCTTCAGGAGGCTTCGGCAAAGTCGAACGAAATAAAGAAAAATGAGGCATTGAGTGCCGATGATAAAGAGGCTCAGCTAAAAGCAAATATGGAGGCAAAAAATGCCAAGTGTAGAGAAGCAATCGGCGAGGCAAAGTACAAGGAGTTTAATAAAATTCGTAAGGAGCAAAAGATAGCCGAGGAAGCGTTGGTGGCACCTTACAAACAATAATATTTACTAAAGTTGTCAGATGATACGAAAGGGAAGCTAAATGCTCCCTTTTTTTATAAAATTAATCTGCAGGCAAGCTTTACTTCATACGATTCGGTCAAAAGCTTCTCTTATTTCCTGGCGTTCCAGTGGCACCTTTTCGCCAAACAACCTCATGCGGACTGGAAGCCGGGTTGCTTTGTATATTTCAGCAGCTTTCCAATTTGCAGGTTCATCTCCGCGGGTTTTTAGCGAGTTTCCCCAAAGGCAAATTGGGCAATCAGGAGTATTCCGGCAATCATACCTAGCACAAATATGATTACCTTTTGGGTGTGTACATTCATTGATAAACGGCTAGTAACAAGCTAAAGTTGAAAGCATCGCAAAAACGATGCGTGTGAGCCAAGCAACAGTCAGCAACTCAAATCTTAATATTTACAGTTTAATAATATTGGGTGTTGGTTGTTTTTGCATAATCTCCTACATTTGCCGTCCGACAGAAACCAATTATTTCACCGCATTTAAATTTCTATTTAAGATGCCCGTTAAAATGAGACTGCAAAGACACGGCAGCAAAAAGCGTCCTTTCTACTTTATAGTAGTGGCCGATGCTCGTGCACCAAGAGATGGTAAGTTCATACAGAAAGTAGGAACTTACAACCCATTAACTGTACCGGCTACCGTACAGCTAGACCGTCAGAAAGCATTGGAATGGCTGCACAAGGGTGCACAACCTACCGATACAGTTCGTAGAATTCTCTCTTTCAAGGGAGTGCTTTACTTGAAACACCTATTACGTGGTGTTGGACTTGGATTGTTTGATGAAGCCACCGCTATGGAGAAATTCCAGGTATGGCATGCAGAACATGAAACACAAGTAAAAAAGCGCGGCGACGACAATCGCAGAACCCAAAGAGCAAGAAGAACTCCCCCAGTTGTAAGACGTGTGGAGACAAGAAACGAAGCTCCTGCTACTGAAAGTCCCGTTGCTGAAACACCAGCTACAGAAGGAACTACAGAAGCTTAATTTGTTCTCAGTGGTGAATAACAGCCTTGAATCCCCAACCCTGTGTTGGGGATTTTTTTATGAGCCCAACACTTGTTTTTGCATGGCATCATCGTTGCGTCGCACACTTGTACTGTTGAATATTTGATGTTCGATGTTTGAAGTTTTGAGTTTAATGTTAGGCTCCCGACACCAAACCCGAAACCTCAAACCTCAAACCTCAAACTTCAAACCTCAAACAACCATGAACGACTACTTCAGTATAGGTAAAATTGTTGGTTCGCACGGATTGCTGGGCGAAGTAGTATTGGAGCATGCGCTGGGAAAAAGGAGTGATCTTAAGGGGCTCACCACCTTGTTTATCGAAGAACGTAAAGACAGTTTTATTCCATACTTTATAGAAGCAGGCAGGGTAAAGCATGAAACAGAAACGTACCTGAAGTTGGAAGGCATCAACACGAAAGAGTCTGCACGCCGTTTAAATCAGCGCAGTGTTTGGTTATTGAAAGCCGACTTTGAAAAGTATGCTGCAAAAGCTTCTGCCATATCAATGCTCGGCTACAAAATGATGAACGACGGAGAGCACATTGGCGATGTAATAGAAGTAATAGAACAACCTATGCAGGTGCTATGCATGATCATGTACAAAGACAAAGAAGCACTCATCCCCATCCACCAGGACACACTAAAGAAAATAGACCAAAAGAAAAAGGAAGTCCACGTTTCGTTGCCTGATGGATTGTTGGAGCTGTATGAATAAATGAAAATTCAAAATTCAAACGAGACAAAATTCAAACTCCAGGCGGAACAACTTTAAAGGTATTCAGTCCGTGTAATTTTGACTTTTGACTTCCGGATTTCAAACTTCCCATTTCCCAAAGCATTTTCCGCCTGCACGATATGCCGCTCATTATGCGCAAGCAAAAACAGGAACACATCACCTAATTTTAGTTTTATAAATTTTGCTATGGAGATGGCTACCGTGGTCTTATTTAAATCTACATCCCTCGATAACTCCAGCAATTTCAACAATTTTTCCTGCTGATCAATAAACTCACTGATCACCGCTACTGCGTTTAAATTAGCCTTTGGTAAATGGTCTTTTGGAGAAGCCATCTTTTTCATCTTAGGTGAGGGCTTCATCATATTGGTAAAGTAGTTACCTAGCCAGCCACTGTTGAACGAGGGAGCGGGTAGCTTTCCTTTTTCTCGGGCTTCTACTATAGCATTTTCTATGGCTGGAAGGTAGTAGCGCCCATAACTATTCAGGTGCTCCAGGCATTGTGCTGCACTCCACTTGTTAGCGGATGGTTGCATTAGTAATACTTCCGCCGGCATCATTTGCCACTCGCTAATGGCTTCTTGTAAAAAGGTTTCTGTCTTTTCGTGCAGCTCCCGCAGTAATCTTGTTGTGTTGTAAGTCGGCATTGTTTTAAATTTTCAACAAAGCTGTAAAAAAGGTAAAAGAAAAATGTTGGTGTAGAACAAGACTAAATCAAAAATCAAAAGTCAAAAGTAGAAGGTGTGAATGTAAAATACGATTGTAAAACGCCGTGTTATTCAGGGGGAGTTTTTCAATTTTTACTTTTGAGTTGGTTTAAATCCTAACGCTTCCCAACAACTTGCTAAACGTAGTCGCATCCAGGCCCAGGTAAGAAGCAAGGTACTTATGAGGTATCATTTGTAACACATGCGGACTACGCTTCAGCAACACTCTAAACTTTTCTTCGGCGGTAAAACATTGCAACTCTATCTGCCGTTCGAGCGTACCTGCCAGGGTTATTGCTACCGATTTGCGAATGAACGTTTCAAAGTTGTGGTATCGTTTCATCAGTTCATTTACCTGTACGTAGGTTGTTCTGATAAACTCACTTTGGGTGAGTGTTTCCAGGTAATATTTAGAAGGCTGTTGCAATAGAAAACTATCAGCAACGCCACTAAATGAACCTGCATAGGTGAATACAAGCGTGGCCTCTTTGTTTTCGTCTTTCGCATAAAATGCCCTTTGTACCCCTTCAGCTACAAAATATAGGTACCGTTCTGTATCACCGGCTGAGGTAAGGATGGTCTTTCTCCTTGCTGAAAAAGGCTGCCAAATGCCGGAAAATTCCTCCCATTCTTCTTCAGTGAGCGGTTGAACCGCATCTACAATTGATTTGAGCTTTAGAAATGTTTCTTGCATAGGTACAATTAAGTCAAAAGTCAAAAGTAGAAATTCATAATCGAGAAAGGAAAATGAAAAAATAAAAATTCAGAATGAATGAAAACTTGATTGCATTGACAGTCAACTAACGATGAGGCTAATAGCTCGACAGGTTTTTCGTCATTATATAAACATGCCAACACTAGGACCATCTCCCCAAATAAAACAATTTAAAACTCACACCCCCGCTCTACTTTTGATTTTTGATTTTGTTTCCATTGACCACCCCTCAACGATATATTGCCCATTTTGATCTCGACAGCTTCTTCGTGTCAGTAGAGGTTTTAAAGAATCCTTCGCTGAAGGGTAAGCCTGTGCTAGTGGGTGGACACAGCGAAAGAGGCGTGGTAGCAGCGTGCAGCTACGAAGCGCGTAAGTTCGGCATCCACAGCGCTATGCCCATGCGTAAGGCAATGCAGCTTTGTCCGCAGGCCATTGTGGTAGGCAGCGGTCGTGGTGATTACAGTAAATATTCGAGGATCGTGACTGAAATCATCGCCGCCAAAGCGCCATTATTTGAGAAAGCATCCATCGACGAGTTTTATCTTGATCTAACCGGCATGGATAAATATTTTGATCCTTATCAATGGACAATTGAATTGCGCCAGGAAATAATTGATAAAACTACTTTGCCCATTTCGTTTGCCTTGGCGTCAAATAAAATGGTGGCAAAAATTGCAACCGACGAAGCAAAGCCAAACGGATTCATACAAGTGGCACCGGGTAGAGAAAGAGAATTTCTTGCGCCACTTAAAGTCAATAAAATTCCCGGCGTAGGCGATCACACCTACCAAACTTTATTAGGGTTGGGAATTAACACCATTGGCGACATTCTCAATTTTTCAAAGAAAGATCTTGAAAGATACCTCGGTAAATATGGATCAGAGTTGTTTGACAAAGCATTGGGTAAGCACGAAGGTGAGGTGATACCTTTTCACGAAGCAAAATCTATCTCTACAGAAAATACCTTCGAGACAAACTTAGAAGATACTGCGGCCATGCATAAAGAGTTGGTAAGAATGACGGAACGGGTGGCCTTTGAACTTCGGCAAGATGGCAAGCTTACCGGCTGTGTTGCTGTAAAAATTCGTTACCCAAATTTTACCACTGTGTCAAGGCAAACAACCATTGATTATACGCTGCGCGATGATGAATTGATAGCGGTTGTAAAGGATCTGTTTTTTAAACTGTATAAAGCCGGCACACCTGTGAGGCTCTTGGGTGTTCGCCTATCTGACCTAACCAACCACCCGGTTCAATCTAGTTTGTTTGATGATGCTGAAAAAAAGAATGAACTGTATAAAGCGATTGATGAAGTAAAAAATAAATATGGAACGGCCGCGCTTAAAAAAGGAAGAACTACCTAACGTTTGCTTCTTGTTCTTTGTATTGACTCAACAATCAATTATTGGTAACGCCGCGGATACTTTTATTCCTTAGCTTGAGCATTCAACAACTACAACTGCTCCCATGAAAATATTCTTGCTATCAATAGTACTCGTGTTTATTACATCTTCTCTTTCTGCGCAGCAAACCATTTTACACTGCGGTAAATTGATTGATGTAAAAAACAGTCGGGTGCTAAACAACATGTCCGTCATTATTGAGGGAAGCAAAATTGTTGAGCTTCGGGACGGCTTTGTGAATTCGGTGAATGCAATAGATCTTAAAAACAAAACGGTGATGCCCGGTTTAATGGACATGCATGTGCATATTGAATCCGAAACGAGGAGAGGGGCCGTCGCTGACAAGTTTATAAAGAACCCGGCGGACATCGCATTTGAATCAGTTCAATATGCCCATGTTACTTTGATGGCAGGCTTTACTACTGTTCGCGATCTTGGTGGCTCCGGTGTAAACATTGCAATTCGCAATGCAATCGCAAAAGGCACTATTATAGGTCCACGCATTTTCACCGCAGGAAAATCGATTGCCACTACAGGCGGCCACGCTGATCCTACCAATGGGTACCGTAAAGATTTAATGGGAAATCCGGGTCCCACAGAAGGCGTTATCAATGGTGCAGACGAGGCCAGGCAAGCGGTCCGCCAGCGGTACAAGGATGGTTCCGACCTGATAAAAATTACCGCTACAGCTGGCGTACTAAGCCAGGCTAAAGATGCAACCGGCGCACAGTTCACAGACGAAGAGTTGAAAGCGATTATAGAAACCGCTAAGGATTATGGTTTTAAAGTAGCCGCGCATGCCCATGGTGCTGAAGGAATGAAACGAGCCATTCGCGCCGGCATCTCATCTGTAGAGCATGGCACCTACATGGATGATGAAGCCATCACGTTAATGAAGCAGAAAGGGACCTATCTGGTACCTACTATCATCGCTGGAAGGTCAACAGCAGACTCTGCAAAAATTGCTGGTTATTATTCTGACATCGTAACGCCCAAAGCACTTGAAGTAGGTACAAAGATTCAAGCCACATTTGCCAAAGCATACAAAGCAGGAGTGAAGATTGCCTTTGGTACAGATGCCGGGGTGTTTACGCATGGCAAAAACTGGAAGGAATTTGTGTACATGGTTGAGGCCGGAATGCCCGCTATCGAAGCAATTAAAGCCGCCACCTGGAATGCAGCAGATTTGCTTGGGGTCACCAATACACTTGGTTCAATAGAGGCGGGTAAGATTGCAGATATCATTGCCGTAGAGGGGGATCCAATTACCAACATAAATGCAATGGAGAAGGTAATTTTTGTAATGAAAGAGGGGAAGATTTTTAAGCAATAGTTTACTCATCCCTTCGGGATTGGGTGCATTAGAACCAATTTTTTATCTATAATCCTTTCATCCCTTCGAGATTTACGTTTTAGTAACCCTCTTTTAATTTTCAACTTAATCTACCAAAATCCTATAAATCGTGGTTTTGCTTTCTCAACTGCTGCAAGGTTGCTTTTAAATCTTTTTGCAGTGGTGCTTCTAAATCATGTTTGTTACCCTGTGCGTCTTTAAAAATTAGCCGGTGGGAGTGTAGTGCCAAACGTTTCAGCATGGGGCGTTCTTCATCGTCTGCTTTGCTGAGTTTAAATTTCCTTTTGATCATAGATAGCAAAACTGGTTTGCCATCACCATACAATTCATCGCACACAATGGCGTTGCCAACGTGCTTCATGTGTACGCGTATTTGGTGTGTACGGCCGGTATGTATTTGAAATTGCACCCATGAATATTGGCCGAATTCTTCGAGCACTTCAAAGTCAGTGAGCGAAGCTTTTCCTTTTTTGTTGGTCATCATTAAAGTCGTCTTGCCGGGATGTTCCATGATGGGAGCATCGATGCTGCCTTTATTGTTCATCAAGGTTCCGTTTACCAGGCCGAGGTAAAACTTCTGTACCTCACGCCCTTCAAATGCTTGCGATAAATGTTTGTGTGTGGTTTCTTCTTTTGCAAAAACGATTAATCCACTCGTATCTCTGTCTAAACGATGAACGGTGTAGATAGTATCATACCGCTGTTGCAGGTACATTTTTAAGGATGGGTCTTTGCCCATTCTATCAGGTATGGATAATAACCCGGAGGGTTTATTAACGGCGACGAAATGTTCGTTTTCGAATACGATATCGAGCTTCATGGCAGGAGATGAAAAAAGATGAATAGACTGATGCTGATGCAGTGTGCGACGCAACGATTTTGAAAAAAGATATACAGACGGGCTACAAAAATTAGTCCTTAGCTTTTACATACGATTGGTTCATGTACTTGAGTAACCGCACTTCTTTTTCTTTAAGAAAACGCCAGTTACCGCGCTGCACATCTTTTTTGGTAAGGCCTGCAAACATGACTCGGTCCAGTGCTTTTACATCGTATTTCATGTGCTCGAATATGCGGCGAACAATGCGGTTGCGGCCGCTATGAATTTCGATGCCGATGATGCTTTTATCTTTTGAATCTGCGTAGGCAATTACATCCGGGGCAATCATTCCATCCTCCAGGTTTATACCTGCACCTATCTTTTCCATATCGTGTTTGGTAAGATTTCTATCCAGTCTTACTTCGTACACTTTCTTTATCTCGTGCTTAGGATGAGAGAGCTTTTGTGCAAGATCGCCATCATTGGTAAGCAGTAAAACGCCCGAGGTATTTCTATCTAAACGACCAACCGGGTAAACGCGTTCTGCGGTAGCCGTGCGCACCAAATCAAGTACGGTTTTTCTGCCTTGCGGATCTTCGGATGTAGTGATGTAGTCCTTTGGCTTGTTTAGTAAAATGTACACAAAATTTTTGCTGATAGTAAGCGTGTTACCAGACGCCTTCACGATGTCGTAGGGAGAAACTTTGGTGCCGGGATCAAGAATTAATTCGTCATTCACCGTCACCTTGCCATTCTTTACCAACTCTGCAGCATCGCGGCGTGCACATACACCACTGTGGGCAATGTATTTGTTGAGCGGCATTAATTCGGTAGAGGTTTCTTTTGCTACAGGTTTACCGCCTTTGTTTTTATCGCTATTGTAAGGCTTCGACGCAGATTCACGCACAGGCTTATCGCTGTCGCGAGGCGCGTTCGTTTTATTTTCTTGAGGTGCTTTGAAAGGCTTTTTGTCAAAATCTTTTTTGACTGTATCCTGCTTGATGAATTTATCTACTCGCGCTTCACTATTTGCTTTCGGAGGTGTACTTGCTTTTGGCGTGTAAGGTGCCTTTGGTTCACGTGGTTCTTTTGGAGTATCGTACTTTTTGGGAGCAATATTTTTCACGTAAGGAGGTTTGCCAGGAGTAGGTGGCCTTGACTCACGTTTCTCAAATGTTCGTTCCGGTTTAGCACTTTTACTTTTGTCAAATGGCCTTTTAAAATCTTCTCCTTCTACTTGTTTTTCAGCACGCTGCGGGGCAGGGGCTGTACCTCCACGTTTTGGAAAACCTTTGTTTTTATCGGAGCCTGGATGCTTTTTGCGTTGCTCAAACTTGGCTGGCTTCGCATGTTCAGGTTGAACCGGCGCAGCCTTTGGTGTATACTTGTTGGTTGTTTTTCCTTTATTGAATTTGCCAGGCTTACCGGTAACGATGGTAGCAGGATCAATGCCACGTTGCCGGAGTCTATCTTCTCGCTTACGCGCAAAGTGTTCTTCAATAGCCACAGCTCTTTCCTTTTTTTCCTTCTTTTTTTCCTGCTTTATTTTTTCTTTGATTGCACTTCCTTTCGGTTTTTTTTCAAACTGTTTGAAGTTATCTGTACGCTTTGCCATGTGGAGTTTTTTAGGCTTGCTGTTTTACAACAGTAAATAGGAGACCAGGGCAAAGTAAACGAAAAAAAGGCAGACACAAGGTCTGCCGGGGGCGGGCTTAAGGTTATGCAATGACGTAAAGGGTTATTTTACTGCCTTGCGGTTGAGGTGGTTTTTCATACGGTCGTCCATCTTCTGTTTCTGTTCTGTGGTTAGCAACGACCGGATCTCTTCTTTATGTTTTTGTTGCAATGCTTCCATCTGTGTTTTCTTTTGCTCTTGAGTTAGAGACTCATTAGAGCGGATTGCTTTTACATTATCTCTAAATGATTCGTTGATGGCTTTTAATTTATTAGCTTGCTGATCAGAGAGGCCAAGTTCTTCCTTCATTTTGTCCTTGCCTTTTCCTTCCTCATGTTTTTCCTTACGAGCTTTTACGCTTTGTTCTTTTCTTTCTGTCTTAGCAATTTCCTTTTGCTCCGGAGTAAGAATTGATTGCATCTGCTCATGACGTGCAGCCATAATTTCCTTGCGACGTGCTTTCTTCTGATCTTCTGTTAGATTGCTTGCTTTCAGTTCGTCCATTTGTTTTTTGAACTGTACGTTCTGTGCTTTCATCTGTGCTTTTTGAGCGTCAGATAAATTTAATTTCTCCGCCATTTCATGACGATCCATGTCGCCCTTGTCGTGCTTTTTTTCATTTTGAACTTCCTTCTCAGATTTGTCGTGCTGTCCTTTGTGTTGTTGTTTTTGAGCAAAGGATCCAAAGCTGATTGCGAGGGCTATTGTTGCTAATGCGATTTTTTTCATGTTAGTGTTTTTAAGCTTGAATGTTTTGTGGTACATAGACCTGAGCTTACAAGCGAAGTTTAAAATCAAAGAATAGTTAATCGTTAATGTTTTTAAAATGGATACTATCCCATGTTTAATACAAGGTGTAAATAGCAAAGCCGCAATTGCTAGACTGCGGCTCTGATTGCTGATGTATTCTATCAATTATGGTGCGGCAACGCCGATGGTGTCTTTGTTAGCCAATTGACCACAGGCTGCATCAATGTCTTTTCCGCGGCTTCTGCGCAGGTGCGCATTTACTCTATGCTTCGCCAAATGGTTCATAAATATTTCAACGGTGTTTTCGTCGGGCTTGAGAAACTTAGCAGCATCAATCGGGTTGTATTCGATGATGTTCACCAGGTGTGCCGGTACCTGGCGGTAAACCTTTATGAGTTCATCTGCATCCTTTATGCTGTCGTTGAAGTTTTGAAACAAAATATATTCAAAGGTGATCTCGTTGCCAGTTTGTTTGTAGAAGTAGTTGAGTGCTTCTATCAATGCCTTAATGTTATTGGTTTCATTGATGGGCATAATTTCATTGCGCTTTAGATCGTTAGCGGCGTGAAGACTAAGCGCAAGATTGAAGCGAACTTTATCATCGCCCAACTGGCGGATCATTTTTGCTACGCCAGCAGTTGATACGGTAATTCTGCGTGGGCTCATTCCCAATCCGTCCGGTGCAGTAATTCTTTCGATGGCCTTCAATACATTCTTATAATTCAACAGTGGTTCACCCATACCCATAAATACAATATTGCTCAGCTTCTTATTGTAGACCCGTTCTGTTTGTTGGTTGATTAAAACTACTTCATCGTAGATCTCGTCATAGTCAAGATTTCGCTTGCGATCCATGTAGCCTGTTGCGCAGAACTTGCAACTAAGGCTGCAGCCAATCTGGCTGGAAACACAAGCGGTGTATCGGCTTTCGGTGGGTATCAATACACCTTCCACCATGTTGTGGTCAGCAGTTTTAAAACGGCTTTTGATGGTGCCATCGGCACTGTATTGCGTGGTTTCTATTGTTAACGCAGGAAAGGAAAAATGTTCAGCCAGTTTGGTGCGCAATTCTTTGCTAAGGTTGGTCATGGCTTCAAAACTTGCTGCGTGTTTTTGCCAGATCCACTCGTACACCTGTTTAGCACGGAACTTCTTTTGGCCTATGGTTTCAAAGTAGGCGGTGAGTTCATCCAGGTTCATGTGCCGAATGTTTGGGCTGATCGATTTCATGCGCCAAAGGTAGCTAAAGACGTTCGTAGCACCTTCCCGCAAGGTTCGCAATCAGAAGGCAATCGGAGATAATTAGTGAGTTTTAACATCTACATAATCGGTAGAAACAAAGGGTACATCGTAGTGTAACTTTTCTTTTTAAATATCGTTCCACGACAAAATCAAAACAATGAAACAGCTATTTCTACTTGTAGCCACGGTTGCTACCCTCACAGTTAATGCTCAATGGGAAAAGATAAAAGGAAGTGGTAACGTCAAAAAAGAAACGCGTGATGTAGGAACTTTTTCAGGTTTGACGGTTAGCGGAAGTATGAATGTGCAGATAAAGTATGGTAAACCAGGCAGCCTGACGATAGAGGCAGATGACAATTTGTTGCCGTATATAGAAACGGTCGTTGAAAAAGGAAATCTCGTGATACGTACAAAGAATAAAACGAGCCTGAATACAAAAACGAATATGACCGTACATGTTTCTGCGACCACTCTTAACAACGTAATACTGAGCGGTAGCGGAAACATCAGAGGTGAAGGTAATTTTGAAACTAGCGGTAAGAATAGCTTCATGATCTCGGGCTCTGGTAATATGAACCTGAGCTTTACGTCTTTGGGTGACGCAGCGTTAGTTGTATCCGGCAGTGGCAATATGGATCTGGGCGGTAAAAGTGCAAAGAGTGTATCCGCCGCTATTAGCGGTAGTGGAAACATAGATGCACAGGATGTTGTTGCAAGCGATGTAACAGCAACCGTAAGCGGAAGTGGTAATGTGCGGGTGTATGCCAACAACAGTTTAGACGCAAAGGTTAATGGAAGTGGTAATGTTTATTACAAGGGAACCGCTTCCAAAGTAAATTCTAAGATATCCGGCAGTGGTAAGGTGATTAAAGTCTGATTCCCAGGGCTAACTTATGCAGCACCCGCAGCTTTGCTGTGGGTGCTGGCTTTTATTGAAGTTTTGATCTTGGTGAGAGCATCTTAATTGTGCCAGGTCATTTGGCGCTGGGAAAAGATGCCCGGAAGCAAGACGTTGATCAAGGTTTCAACCGCTGAAGTGAGTGACACAACAAAAGCTGAATGAAGCTACAATGCCCGCTCCAAAAAAAATCTGAGGGCCAACACTACATTCTTATAAATGGAAATAACTTCTACACAATGGTTACCTCTATACCGATGCTTTGCAATGTTTCTACCATGTGCGCCGAAATATTGCTATCAGTAATTACCTGCTCTATTTCTTCTAACCCGCAAATTTTTCCAAATCCTTTTTTTCCAAATTTGCTTGAGTCGGCAAGTACGATGGTTTTCTGAGCAGCTGCAATCATTCTTTTGTTTAGCTGTGCTTCTGTCATACTGGTAGTGCTTAGACCGAAGTCTATATCTATTCCATCTACCCCTAAAAATAATTTACTGAAAGAAAAATCTTTTAACATGGCCTCCGCATACATACCTGTTACTGAAGCAGAAGTTTTCCGAATGGTTCCCGGAAGTTGAATGACGTCTATCTCAGGGTGTCTCAATAATTCAAGGGCAACGTTTAGCGCAGAAGTCACCACTGTCAATTTTTCAAGCGGTTTTATATTGGAAGCCAACGATAGTACTGTAGTTCCGGAAGCGATTAGAATACAATCATTCTGTTCTACTAATAACGAAGCTGCTGCCCCAATACTGATCTTTTCTGTGGAGCGGATCATCGCCTTTTCGGTAACCGGGCGGTCTTTCGTGTAAGGGTTGATGAGTGTACCGCCTCCATGCGTCCGAAAAAGCAACTGTCGGTCCTCCAAAAGCTTTAAGTCTTTTCGAATGGTTACGGATGAAACATTTAGCTCCAGGCACAAATCAATAACATTTACGTTTTCCTCTTTTTTTAATCGATTGAGAATGTGTTGATGCCGCTCCGTTAGGTTCATGATTTCCAAATATTTTACCCGAAATTATAGTGAATAGCGGTGAAAGATTTTAATATTATTCTTTTATTTTCTTTTTAAAATTGTTTCAGTTGCTTGCAAATTGTGTTAGTATTGCTTTCATTTTATTCAATTTTCAGGAAAACGAAATAAATCGAAACATTAATGGGTGAATTGGTTACAGATGTGAAACTTTCCAGGCAAAGTTTAGTAAGCCAAATGACGGACACCTTTGTCACCTGGGATGTATTAGTAATTGGTGGTGGAGCTACCGGTTTGGGAATAGCTTTAGATGCAGTAGCCAGGGGTTACAAAACGTTACTGGTTGAACAATCGGATTTTGCCAAAGGCACTTCCAGCCGAAGCACAAAATTGGTTCATGGTGGCGTTCGCTACCTGGCCCAGGGCGATATTAAATTGGTTCGCGAAGCGAGCATTGAACGAGGCCTGCTTTGCAGGAATGCTCCCCACCTCGTAAAAAATCAGACTTTTGTTATTCCGATTTATAACTACTGGGATAAACTAAAATATACGGTTGGCTTAAAGCTGTACGACTGGATTTCCGGCAAACTTTCCATGGGGTCTTCTGTATCTATTTCGCGTGAAAAAACATTGGAGGCACTAAAGGGACTTCAGCCTGATAAACTGGTAGGCGGTGTACTCTACCACGATGGCCAGTTTGATGATTCAAGGCTTGCGCTTAATCTTGCACAGACCATCATAGATAATGGCGGCTGCGCCATTAATTATTGTAAAGTAAATGGCCTGCTGAAAAACGCAGAAGGAAAAATAATTGGAGCCTCCGTAAAGGATATAGAAACCAATATCAATTATTCAATAAACGCAAAAGCAGTTATAAACGCCACCGGTGTTTTTGTAGATGACATCTTATTAATGGACAACTCCACTGCGGTTAAAAGCATTTGCGTTAGCCAGGGTGTACACCTGGTATTGGATAAAAAATTCTTTCCTTCTGCTCACGCTTTAATGATTCCTGAAACGAGTGATGGCCGCGTTTTATTTGCCGTTCCCTGGCACCAAAAAATTGTGTTGGGAACAACGGATACATTGGTAGAAGAACCATCGCTGGAACCACAGGCACTTGAAAAGGAGATTGCATTTATTTTGGAAACGGCGGGAAAATATCTTGCACTTCGCCCTACCAGGGCCGACGTACTAAGTGTATTCGCTGGTTTGCGACCGTTGGCTGCACCTAAGCAGGGCGATCAAACAACAAAAGAAATTTCGCGCAGCCATAAAATACTTGTCTCTTCATCTAATCTTTTTACCATTCTAGGCGGCAAATGGACCACCTACCGCAAAATGGGTGAAGACATGGTGAACAGGATTGAAAAGCATTTGCATTGGCAATCAAGAAAACCCGGCACTGCCCAGTTGCACATTCATGGGTTTGAAGAAAGTGTAAACTGGAACGATCCCTTTTATTTTTATGGAAGTGATGCTGCATTGCTCAAACAAAGCATGAATGGCACAGCCAATATCTGGATAAGCGAGCCGTTAAAAATTCATCGGTCGCAGGTAGTTTGGGCTGTACAAAATGAAATGGCAAGAACAGTAGAAGATGTACTGTCGCGCAGAACAAGGGCATTGCTGCTGGATGCAAAAGAAAGCATCCGAATTTGCCGCGAGGTGGCCAATATCATGGCCGGTGAATTAAAGAAGGATGAACAGTGGATAGAAAATGAAGTAAGAGAATACACGAAGCTTGCACAGCAATACATTTTGAAACAGAATTAAAACATTCTTTTGCCATATGGGTGTTCTTCAAATTTTGAAACCTGCAGCGCATAAACCTCCTGTGCCTTTGGATAGGGTGGACCCGGCTTATAAAAAGCTCCGGTTGCAGGTATTCCTGGGAATATTTATTGGCTATGCGGGTTATTACCTGGTGCGTAAAAATTTCAGCATGGTAATGCCCGACCTGATTGAACAGGGATATTCTAAAACCGATTTAGGCATTGCACTATCGGCCATTTCCATCTCGTATGGCATCAGTAAGTTCGTAATGGGTACCGTATCGGATCGTAGTAACGCCCGTACCTTTTTAACCCTTGGCCTGGTGTTATCCGCCTTCACTATGATTGCCATGGGCTTGTTCCCTTTTGCCACAGCTTCTATTGGCATCATGTTTAGCTTACTTTTTTTAAATGGATGGTTTCAAGGAATGGGTTGGCCTCCTTGTGGCCGGGTAATGGTGCATTGGTTTTCAGTAAAAGAGCGGGGCACCAAAATGTCTATCTGGAATGTTGCGCATAATGTTGGCGGCGGAATCATGGCTCCTTTAGCCATTGCTGGTTTAGCTATTTTTGGCACCTGGCATGGTAAACTTTTCTTTCCTGCCCTTGTGGCATTGGTAGTAGCTTTTATTACTTATTTGTTGGTGAGAGATACACCTCAGTCGTGCGGACTTCCGCCAATTGAAAAATATAAACACGAAGCTGCAGTAGATTATGATGAGTCACATGAGAAGGAATTAAGCACGAAGCAAATATTGCTGGATTACGTTTTAGTTAACAAGCTAATCTGGTACATCGCCTTCGCGAACGCCTTTATATATTTGGTGCGATATGGCGTATTAGATTGGGCGCCTACCTATTTAAAGGAGGCAAAAGGATTTACCTTAAATGAAACAGGCTGGGCTTATTTTATGTACGAGTGGGCGGGTATTCCCGGCACCTTGTTATGTGGCTGGCTGAGCGATAAAATCTTTAATGGTCGCCGTGCACCTGCTACCATCATCTACATGGCTTTGGTAATGATTGCAGTGTTTGTTTATTGGAAAAATCCCGCAGGAAATCCCATGGTAGACAATCTTGCGTTGGTAGCAATCGGGTTTCTGATTTATGGGCCAGTAATGTTAATTGGCGTACATGCGTTGGACCTTGTGCCCAAAAAAGCAGCCGGCACCGCAGCTGGACTGACAGGTTTATTTGGCTATTTAGGGGGAGCAGTTTTCGCTAACGCTGCCATGGGATACGTGGTAGACAAGTGGGGATGGGATGGAGGTTTTTATGTTTTGTTAGTGTCGTGTGTATTGGCCATTGTGTGCGTTGCTTTTACATGGAAGAAAGAACAATTAACGATCAATCATTCAGAAGCATTCAAAAGATAATCTGCATTTTTATTTATTTAAAACTATACAAAATCGATTATGAGATTTACTGCCAATGCCATACGATGTGGTGTAAACCATCGCACCGCATTGCTCGCCACAATTTTTGTTTTTGCCACATTGTGGGGGCACGCTCAATCTACCATTACCGGACTGGTAACATCGTCTGAGGGCTCCTTACGGGTTGCCAACGCAACGGTACAAGTTAAAGGAACGAAGGTCGCCACTTCTACGTCAGACAATGGGCGGTTTTCTATTGTGGCCGCCCCGAAACAGGTAATCGTAGTTTCCGCGGTGGGCTACATAAGTGTAGAAAAGGTTGTTGGAAATCAAACGACTATAAACATCGAATTAGTAGGTTCTGTAGCACAAATGGATGAGGTGGTGGTAACCGCACTTGGAATAAAAAGGGAAGAAAAAGCACTGGGTTATTCCATCACATCTATAAAAGGAGAACAGCTTACCGAAGCCATTTCGAGCAACTGGACTGACGCCCTATCCGGAAAAGTGGCAGGGCTGAATTTAGTGCGTTCGAACAGTGGCCCCACAGGTTCAAACAAAATAATTCTTAGAGGAGAAAATAACCTGACCGGTGATAATGAAGCACTGATAGTAGTGGACGGAGTTGTAATAAACCAAGGCAGTGGCCGCCGAAGTGCCATTGGTGGTGAGGCTACTTACGGTACCGGCAGCGATAATATGCCTGCTGACTATGGCAGTGGTTTGAATGACATTAACCCTGAAGATATCGAATCGGTCTCTGTGCTGAAAGGCCCGGGTGCAGCTGCATTGTATGGCCAGCGTGGTGCAAATGGTGCTATTATTATTACAACTAAATCAGGCAGTTCAAAGCGAAAAGGTTGGGGCATTTCACTCAATTCAAACCTATCCATGGAAAGCGTAAACCGCTGGCCCGATTTCCAGTACGAATATGGCCAGGGTTTAGATGGCGCGCCGTATTATTCTTTTGGCGCATCACCGGATGGTAAGTACAAGCGCTACCAGCTCTGCTTATGGTCCGCGCTTTAATGGGCAGATGTTTTACCAGTATGACCCTGTAACTCAGAAGCAGGGTACAGAAAGAACACCATGGGTTCCCTATCCAAAAAAGATCCGCGATTATTTCAATACCGGTCAAACCATGACCAATTCGATAAGTGTAGATGGAGGAACCGATAAAACAACCGCCCGGTTTTCGTTTACAGATGTAAGAAACAATTGGATCACACCCAATACCGGTTACAATCGAAACACAGTGGCTCTGTCTGTAAATAGTAAAGTGAATGATAAACTACAGATTGCTTCTAAAATAAATTATACCAACAAAAGAAGTGATAACCTACCAGGTGCAGGTTACGGAAACCAGTCTATCATGTATTGGTTTATGTTTTGGCAGCCCAATGCAGACCTTGATTGGTTAAAAGAATATTGGGTACGTGGCCAGGAAGGCCGGAGGATATTTTACCCCTTCAGTACTTTTCCTGAAAACCCTTATGCAGTTGCCAACGAGTTTATCAATAGCAATAATCGTAATGGCCTAACTGGGAATGTACAGGCCACTTACCAGTTTACAAAAAGCCTCAACCTACTGGTGCGTACGTCCATGGATATGGCGTACGAAGAAAGATCGCAGAAGCGCCCTTACGATGCAGGCTCAAGGTTTCAACGTGGTAGCTTCCGTACGCAAAGTTTGTTTTCGCAAGAGATCACCACCGACTTTTTGCTGAAGTATAGTAAGAAGATAAAAAGTGATTTCGACTTATCTGTTTCGGTGGGAGGTAGCACTCTGCAAAACAGGTACAACCGCAACGAGGTAAGAGCGGATTCACTTTGGAGCCCCGGTGTGTATACCATGACAAATAGTATGGGCCCATTGCTTGCTATTCCTTTTAACAGCCGCTATACCATCAATAGTTTTTATGGATTGGCATCAGCAGGATATAAGAATTTATTATTTGTAGACCTTACAGCCCGGCAGGACTGGAACTCGGTATTGGCGACGCCTTTGCGTACAGAAAATGCTGGTTTTTTCTATCCATCTGCGAGTGCCAGTTTTATATTATCGGATGCTGTTCGACTACCTTCAAAGATCAATTATGCAAAGGTTCGTTTTTCTGCCTCTAACGTGGGCAGTGGCGGTACCAATCCATATCTCACCGCGTATAACTATGCATCTGCAGGAAGCTTTTTTAGCGGTGGTTTACAAAACCCGGGGCTACTTGCCAATCCAGATTTGAAACCATTACGCACCATAACGTACGAAGCAGGTTTGAACGTACGCATGTTCAAACGCATCAACCTCGATGTATCCGTTTACACGGGCAACACGAAAGACCAGATTTTGGAACGTGTGGTTCATCGTTCTTCAGGCTATACCCGCCAGCTGATCAATGCGGGACGCGTAACCAATCAAGGTTTGGAAGTAGCATTGAACGCAACCATTGTAAAGTTGTCGAACACTTTTACCTGGAGCACCAACGTGGTGTATTCAAACAACAGAAACAGGATAACAGCTTTGAATGATAGTTCTGTGGTGTTACAAGCGGGCTCTGTTGGTGGTGGTCAAATAGTAGCAAAAATTGGTGGCAGCATGGGCGATTTGTATGGTCGTGGATATGAACGCGATCCGGAGGGTAATGTGGTGTATGATGCACGAACTGGCTTTGCTAAAATCACCCAGGAAGTTTTAGCACTTGGCAATACCATTCCCAAAGGCAGGCTGGGAGTTACCAATACTTTTAGTTACAAAGGCTTCCGTTTAAATGTATTGTTCGATGGACAATATGGAGCTGTTGGCCATTCGCTTACACACTACAAACTGGCAGAGCAGGGCAAAACAACGAATACACTTCCGGGTCGTTACAATGGTATCATTGGTAATGGCGTAGTGCTGGATGCAAATGGTAAATATGTTCCGAATACAACCATCGCTACTGATATTGATGAATACTATCGCAGCCATTATGGAATAGACAATGCTGAAGGAAGTACATTCAGTACCGACTTTATTAAACTGAGAGAAGCAAGATTAGACTATACCATTTCAGCCAGGCTAACCAAAAAGCTCGGGTTGCAAAAAGCTACGTTTGGGGTGTATGGTCGTGATCTTTTCATCTGGTCTGCGTGGCCTGCATTCGATCCTGAATTTGGAACACTTGCCGGTACCGATATCGTCCGTGGCTTTGAAGTTGGACAGTTCCCATCTACCCGCACTTTGGGTGTAAACCTTGTTGTAAGCTTTTAAATATTCTAACATGAAAACAATACTCGCGAGATATAATAAAATGGTGATGCCGGCACTCATGATAGTTTGTTTACTATCGTCTTGCACCAAAGATTTCAGTGAAATCAACACCGACCCTAATAACATTACAGAAGCTACGCCGCAGCAATTGCTTGCCCCTGCTTTGGTAAGTACTATGACGTATAACATGCTCCGCAACCGAAACTTTACGAACGAGCTGATGCAGGTAACCGTAAACCTGAACGATGGCGAAGGCCAGGTATTCAGGTATGACTATCGACCTAACCTGAGCGACTATACCTGGAACGGTTGGTACAGCGAACTAACCAACTTCAAGGATATTGACACGCTTGCTAAACTGCCTCAAAATTTCAACACCTCTTACCAGGGAATATCGTTGATTGCACAGGCTTGGATCTATTCTTTGCTAACCGATACTTATGGTGATATTCCTTTCTCTCAATCGAACAAAGGGAAAACCGAAGGGATACTGGAACCCGCATTTGACAAACAAAAAGATGTGTACACAGGCATCTTTCAAATGCTTGAAAAAGCGAATACGCTGCTGGCGAATAATACTGCTATCCTTGCCAGTTCCGACCCGGTGTACAATGGTAATATTTCCCGGTGGCGTAAGTTTGGCAACTCGCTGCACCTGCGTTTGTTGATGCGACTTTCGGGCAAAGCAGAAGTGGCCACCATGGTGCAGCAAAAGATAAAAGACATTGTAGAAACCAATGCTGCGAATTACCCGATCATCGCCAGCAACGATGAATCAGCCATCCTGCGTTGGACGGGCGTTCCACCTTACACTTCACCCTTATTAACCGTACGCGAACAGGACTTCAGGTTTCCGGGTATTGCCTCTTATTTTATAGACAACCTGGTAAACTGGAACGATCCGCGCATAGATCAAACACTGGGTAACGCACCCAATATAAACCGGTTTGGTATAGCTCCTTTCCAGGGCGCTTTTGGCGGGGTGCCGAGCGGATATGTACCGGGAACGACGGTTACTAAGAAATCTTATTTCTATTCTTTGACATCTGCCTTCTCGCTGCAATCAGAACCGCTGGCAGGAACGATACTGAATTTTGCAGAAGTGAAATTTATACTGGCGGAAGCTGCATTAAAAGGATACATTACCAGCAGTGCCGAAACGCAGTATACCCAGGCTGTAGACGCAGCCATAAAGCAATGGATACCTACGTGGAATGTACCGGTTGCCACCTACCTGCAAAATGCCGACATGCAATGGGCAACAGCCACCACCTTTAACCAGCGTATGGAGCGTATTCATTTACAGAAATACTATGCGTTGTTTTTGGTAGATATGCAGCAGTGGTTTGAATATCGTCGTACAGGTTTTCCAACATTACCACAAGGAGCTGGATTGCGTAATAATGGTGTGATGCCTGCACGCATGGTTTACCCGGTTTATGTACAGTCTACCAACCCTACCAATTACCAGGCAGCCGTAGCCATTCAAGGGCCGGATGTTATTGCTACAAGGGTATGGTGGCAAAAGCCATAATCAGAATTTGATCTATTAAACAGATAAAAAATCATTCGATGAAATCAATAAAAATATTCTTAGTTGGATGCATCGCCACCCTCGTATTTTTTGGGTGTAAGAAGAACGGCAACTATCCCGGAGGCATTGTTAGTCCCTATATTTCGTTGTACGATCTAAGAACCAATTACCAGGGCAAGGACGTTACCCTCACGAAGGAAAATATGTTTGGCTCCGATAAAATTGCAGCCATTGTAGTTTCAGATCATAGAGGTGGCAACATGCCTGCGGGTGTGTTGGTAGTGCAGGATAGACGCAGGTTGAACCAGCTGAGAGGTATATCCATTCAGTTAGGAGCGGAGGCAGCTAATTATGTTCCTGGTGATTCAGTCGTGATAAGTGTAGAAGGAGCTACGCTAAAAAGAATGGATGGCATTTTGCAGATTGCAGGAGTAGCAACTTCTAAAATAAATAAGGTGGCTACTGGCCAGGCGGTATTGCCGCTGGTGGTAAAGTCCAATCAAATATTAGATCGACCTTCTGATTTTGAAAGTATACTGGTTTCTGTTACGAAAGTAACCTTTGATCCAGCAATTCCGGCGGGCTCTACCTACGCCGGAGACCGCCTTATAAACGATGGTTTTGGCGTGTTGACTTTGCATACTGAAGCTACCGCAGCCTTCGCCACCAGGCCGCTTCCTTTTCTGGCAAACTTTACGGGTATTGCTTTTACCGGCACCGACGGTAAGCCTAAATTATGGCCAAGAGTATTGGCTGACATCACCATACTCAGTGCCACTGCTCCCAAAATTTCTCCCGTAATCATCACCGGATACCTTGCAGACCCGATAGGTACAGATGGCAATTATGAGTACATACAGATGATGGCTACCAGGGATTTGAATTTTGCTGTTACTCCGATGTCTGTGGTTACAACCAATAACGCAGGTACCAACACGCCCATTGGATTCCCAGTAGAAGGATGGGCGACCGGGGGATTGCGCACCTATAAATTCAATCTTACAACCGGCACCGTCGCCAAGGGCCAATATTTTTATGTTGGCGCCAATAAAAATATATCCGGTGCAGGATCAACCAATACCAGCGCATCAAAATGGTTTGGAAAAATGTATACAGATGTAGATGGAGATGGCTTTGGTACTAAGACCACCAACTTGCTGGCGAATAGCGGAAATGGTGCCGGTATAGCCGTCTTCGAAACGATCAATCCGGTTGCTGCAACCATACCGGTAGATGTAATTTTTTATGGTGGAGCGGGAAGTCTTTATACTGTTGGTCCGCCAGAAAGAGGATACCGCATTACCAATACCGATTATTACGATGAAAAGAATCCCACAACATTAGCAGACCAGCCTTTCTTTAACCAGGGATCTAATACCGGTAAATTTGCATTCCCTACCGCTGCAAATTTTGCCAGCCTGGGTGGAACTTATAATAGATCAACAGGTCGCTGGACGAGTGCCCGCATGCAGACTTCACTACCTATGACCCTTACTTCAGCGGTTACTGAAATAGAAGGAAGAACAACGCTGGAAGAATAACCAGAGCAGAAACGAATGCAGCGGGTACAAACAGTTAGAATGAATGCACAATGAACATGAGAAGGCGTAAATTTTTACAAAACATTGCCTGGTTTTCAGGCGGAATGCTGCTGTACCGATGTACACCTGCTAAGGCATTACTGCCTTCAAATAAAACCATAAAAGGCCGAATTGTTTCTTCCGGTAAGTTGGTGAAAAACGTAGTAGTAAGCGATGGCTATACAGTAGTTACGACCAGTGGAAAGGGTGCTTTCGAATTTGTTCCTCACCCCGATGCCGTTAGCCTTTTTATTTCTACCCCTGCGGGATATGCATTTATACAGCAGGATGGCATTGCACGCCATTACCGCTTATTGCAGGATATAGAACTGGATAAGGAAATACAATTTGAACTTACACCTTTACCCAAAGATGATAATGAACATGAGTTTATAATCTGGGCAGACCCGCAGGTAAGAAATGCGAGTGATGTAAAAATGATGATGGAACAATCGGTTCCTGATGTTCAAAAGTATGTGCAATCCCGGCCTGCCAATACATTGATACATGGTATAACGGTGGGTGATATTGCCTGGGACAACCTCGAGCATTTTGCGGACTATGACAAAGCTGTAGCAAAAATGGGTATACCATTTTTCCAGGTTATTGGCAACCACGATATGGATTTTCGCAAAGGTGGCGATGAAACTTCTGATGATACTTTTTGCAAAACGTATGGCCCCACGCATTATTCGTTTAACAGGGGCGAGGCGCATTATGTAGTGCTGGACAATGTGCGTTACCTGGGGACAGAAAGGGATTATGATGGCTACATTCAGCAAAATCAATTAGAATGGTTGAAGAAAGATCTTTCGCATGTTGCGATGGATAAGTTGGTGATCGTTTGCCTGCACATTCCCGTACACCTTGCCACCAAAAACAAGGAAGCACTGTACGAATTACTGAAAGATAGAAATGTACACATCATGTCGGGGCATACGCATTGGCATGAGAATGTAATGGACAATAACATTTACGAGCACAACCATGGTACCGTATGCGGCGCTTGGTGGACAGGAGACATTTGCGCAGACGGCACACCGAATGGTTACGCCATCTACAAGGTGAAAGGAAAAGAGTTGAGCTGGCATTACCAGGCTACTGGCAAACCCGCCGACTACCAAATGAAAATTCATGAAGTCGGTACAGCAGGTAACAACAAGCAAGTATTGGTAAATATTTGGAACTACGATCCGGCATGGACTACCCAATATTTTATTGATGAGGTACCCCATGGAGCCTTGGAACAAACAGAAGGTTTTGACCCGGTAGCGTATAAAAAAATGTTGGGGCCCGATTTGCCGAAACCACGTGGCTTTGCCGAGCCAAAGAAAACGAACCACCTGTTTGCGGCCAGTGTTCCTCTTACTGCCAACAGCATTAAAGTAGTAGCAACCGATCGCTTTGGAAAAACATACACCGCTTCACATACTATGAAAACGGTTTAAATTTAGTTCTATGAAAATTCAAGCGGCTATCATTGCGGTCCTCTTTTATATTACGGCTTCTGCACAAACCACCACGTGGGATAGTACTTTTCGGCCTGGTGGTTATGCTTTAAAAGCTGGCCTTTTTAAATCGTATCCTAACAGCAAACGCGACATCATTTTTTTAGGCAATAGCATTACCGCGGGTGTAGATTGGGCAGAACTACTATCAAACAAAAACATGCGTAATCGGGGCATTTCAGGCGACATTACTTTTGGTTTGCTGGAACGTTTAGAAGAAGTGATTGAAGGAAAGCCTGCTAAAGTTTTTGTACTGATTGGTATCAACGATATTGCGCGAAACATACCGGACAGCGTGATTTTACGGAATTATAAAAAGATCATCCGGGCCATACATTCCAACTCGCCTAAAACCCACATTTACTTCCATACAATATTGCCGGTGAACAACGAATTTAAGCCAGCCAAGAATCAATACAACAAGGACGAACATATTTTGTACATCAATGAGACTTTGAAGAAGATGGCGCAGGAAGAAAGAACCACCATCATTGATATTTACCCCCACTTTTTAGATGCCAATGGAAAGCTGAATAAAAACTATACGGAAGACGGGCTGCACCTAAATGCAGAAGGATATAAGGTGTGGGCAGGTATTTTAAAACAGGGCAATTATCTAAAAAAGTAATCAATGAATAAAAGTATTTGGGTGGTTGCTTTGTGTTGCTCCATGGCTGCCTGTGCAGGCTCTAAGTATTCAAGTAAAAACATTAAAATGGATTTACAAGGCCATCGTGGTTGTCGTGGTTTGATGCCGGAAAACACCATTCCTGCAATGCTAAAAGCAATCGATTTAAAAGTAACCACACTTGAAATGGATGTGGTTATTTCAAAAGACAACCAGGTAGTGGTTTCGCACGATCCCTATTTTAATTACCATATTACCACTACGCCGCAAGGCAAAACGTTGACCAAAGCAGAAGGTGAAAAACAGTTGCTGTACACCATGCCGTACGACAGCATTCGCAAATTTGATGTGGGACTAAAGCCGCATCCGGATTTTCCTAAACAGCAAAAAATAGCTGCGTACAAACCATTGCTAAGCGAATTGTTTATTGAAACAGAAAAGGCATCTAAAGCAAAAAAGCAAATTATTTTTTACAACATCGAAATCAAATCGAAGGAGGCGACGGATGGCATTAAGCATCCCGCAATAGAAGCGTTTGTTGATTTGGTAATGGAAGTCATCAATCAAAAAGGCATTGCAAAACGTGTCACCATTCAATCTTTTGATCCCAGGGCGTTGCAGGTCATGCACCGTAAATATCCTTCGGTAACTACATCTTTTTTGGTGGAGGCTAATGACAAACAAACATTACTGGAACACATAACTGAACTCGGTTTTACACCCAATGTGTACAGTCCAAATTATGCTTTGGTAAACCAGGCGTTGATGGATCAATGCCATGGAAAAAAAATGATAGTGATACCGTGGACGGTAAACTCGGTAGAAGAAATGAAACGTCTATTAGCTTTAAATGTAGATGGTTTGATTTCCGATTACCCAAATTTATATTCACTACTTACTTTCTGATTAGCCTGGGTTAACCCCACCTATCGGTGTTGAAAAATCCGTGACAATCCGTTACATCCGCGTCATCCGTGTTCCCAAATCCTACTTGGAAAATTGAAATTCACGTCAGCTTTTACTAAAAAAATCTTCGGCAAGTTGCTAAACCCCACGGCTTAATTTTACGATACGCAAACATAGCCTTCAACATCAAGTATAAAAGTTGCTTTAATTTGCAGCGCCAAAAGTTCAATAAAGAATTGGAAGATGAACGGAGCGTCGCAATCAATGCTGCATTATGTTCACTTGCTGACTACCAAAAAAAATAACTCATGCAGAACGCATATATCATCGATGCTATCAGGACTCCTATTGGCCGCTTTGGTGGTAAGTTAGCCACTGTTCGCCCCGACGACCTGCTGGCGCATGTTCTAAAAGAACTGGTAAAACGCAATCCAAATATTGATGTAAATGCTATTGAAGATGTAATAGCGGGTGCTGCCAACCAGGCCGGCGAAGACAACCGCGACGTAGCACGAATGGCTGTGTTGTTGGCCGGACTTCCAACTTCTGTTGGCGGCATTACCGTTAACCGCCTTTGTGCTTCCGGCTTGCAAGCCATCATGGATGCATCAAGGGCAATCATGTGTGGGGATGGTGACTTATACATAGCCGCCGGTGTAGAAAGCATGACCCGAGCACCCTTTGTAATGGCAAAGAGTGAAAGCGCCTTTAGCCGAAGTATAGAAGTACACGACACCTCATTGGGCTGGCGTTTTATCAACAAAAAACTGGCGGAAAAATACCACCCTTTCAACATGGGTGAAACCGCAGAGAATGTAGCCGTGCAATACAATATAAGCCGCGAAGACCAGGATGCTTTTGCAATGGAAAGCCAGCAGCGCTACCAGCAGGCACTAACAAAAGGAAAATGGGCGCACGAAATAGTTCCCGTAGAAATAATGGAGAACAAACAGTCTATAATGTTTAGCGATGATGAGCATCCACGGGCCACCTCACTGGAAAAGCTGGCGTCACTTAAACCTGCATTCAAGAAAGATGGAACGGTAACGGCTGGTAATTCCTCGGGCATCAATGATGGGGCTGGAGCCATGCTGCTGGCAAGCGAAGCAGCAGTAAGTAAATATGTTTTGCAACCGATGGCGCGGGTAAAAGCGATGGCAATAGCGGGAGTAGATCCTGCAATTATGGGTATTGGTCCAATACCTGCGGTGCAGAAAGTATTGAAGCGTGCCGGCCTAACCGTAAATGATATTGACCTCTTTGAATTGAACGAGGCTTTTGCTTCGCAAGCATTGGCCTGCATGCGTGAGCTCGGCCTTAACCCTGATAAGGTTAATGTGAATGGAGGCTCAATAGCTATTGGCCATCCGCTGGGTTGTAGTGGCGTTCGCATTTCAACCACATTGCTATATGAAATGCAACGGCGCAACGTGCGGTATGGTTTGGCTACCATGTGTGTTGGCGTGGGGCAGGGGGCGGCGGTGATTTATGAGCGAGAATTATAAGAGATTAGAAGTATATGGAAGTTGCACATATCAGCTGACCTCATCAACTATGACAAGATTCTATATCTGCAATTAGAGTTATAGAATCTTGTCATAAAAAAATGAAGAGGTATAATAAATAGTTATTTAAAGCTGTTCCGGCGTTTTGCACAGAATTAATTTCCAACTTTTTCAAAAACCCAAACTTGATTTGTTGCATTTTTACGATAGTCCCATTGCATTATTTCACAGCCATTTTCACCTGTTCTCGGACTATCAGCATCCAGCACCTTTTTACTTTTTTCATTCTGTAATACATAGCGGTTGCCACCTACCGGGTACAAGTACCATATTTGATTATTTTGAAATGGAAGCGAAGTAAGATTATTGTCCCATATCTGTATGCGTGCTCCATTATCAACATTTCCATCAATGACATCTATAACCCGGTTAGTTCCTTTCATTTTCAATCCATAGCCAGCTCCTTTTTTAAAAACCTCAAACCGCATATTATTACCATTGTCTTCCTGCCACAAAATCAATCTTCTTCCATTATTGCCACTTGTTCCTTGAACTGCCAGGTTTTTACCATCCTTCAGGCAAGTGATCTTGTATGTGCCGGTACCGGTCACTAATGCATTCCCGGTGATATTTGCAGAAACAACGCCAATAGTATTTGCTATTTTATTGGTTATATCTAAAAGGGCAGCTTCTGCAATTTCAACTGCCGTCATACCATCTGCAAGCTTGTAATGATAATCTTCGAGACAGGCCACTTTTGGCCTTTGAGGACAATCAGGTATAGTTGATTTGAGCGCATTGTTATTGTCGGTTAACTCCAGGTAAGCAGCACGGGCATACCATTCGGAGTTATGAAAACATACATCCAAACTTATCCCGTTGACTTCACCTGTATTGAACAGATAGTTACTTCCGGTTTCCTTAGAATAAAAATTTCTGCTACCTGCCCTGCTATAACCCATGGCCACCGGAGGTAGGTAAGGTGCCGGATCGGTCATAAACTCAAAGCGTTGAATGGTTGTTTCTGGAAACATCCTGTCTATCTCGCTTACAAAATTGGCATCGCCTACATGAGGAGAAGCATAAGTATATATACAATGAGCATTAAACTGGTACTGTTTTTTTAAATAAGTGGCCGTTAATTGCGCCAGGGCCCCACCCAGGCTATGACCAGTGATCCATAATTTTTTACGGTTTACTTCATATTTTCTCAACGTATCGGCTAGCCTGGGCAAAATAGATTGTGCACTATTGTTGAAACCCCTATGAACCTGGCCTGGCAAAGAATATGGTGCATTTATTTTAATCGCATCAAAATCAGTATTCACCCATTCTCCTGCTTCATAGTTTATCATTTCAAGGTAAGGAAACTGAGTACTTTTAAATGCAATCCTGTCGGTGCCTCTAAATGCTACTATAATATATTCTTCTGTGGAAATCACTATGGCTTCAGGATCATAACCATTTGAAGCCCGGCCATTATTTACCGATGTTATAATTGGATTTGTAAAATAATGAGCTACTTTATCTTTATACTTTCTTAGAAATACGGCTTCATTTTGAAACATTTCCAGATTAACACTTGCACTCTCTTCATCAATGCCCGAAAGAGCTCTTGGATAATTATAATGCATTAATAAACTGATGAGGTAAGCATTTATCTTGCTATTTCCTGTATTTAGAGGTTGAAAATTTGCAAAGCAGTTCACTTCATTGGTTGGCTTTGCTGCTGTCATCACCCGTAGATTACCTGTATTGATATTTCTTATATTAGGTTGGTTTCCACTAACAGGTTGTACCTGCGCAAACAAAAAAATGGAAATAATATTTAACCATCCTAATAAAACAATTTGTTTAATGTTCATAATTATTATTTGAATTTATATTGACGTAGATGAATAAAAAATTTATCTCGTTCGTGCTTTTTTTAATTAGGGTGCTTAACTTATAATTTAAACAATCCATAAACTTTTTATAGAAAAAAATAAATTAAAAAATATAGAAGAAAACACTGTTGATGCTTACAAAATATACCTACACAATAAAATCTTTATTAATTCCTATTTTAATTTAGAAGATGAAAATTGAATTATTAAAACATGTTTGCACAAAGTATAAAGTTTGCACAAAGTATAAATATTAAAACACATCAGAAATTCATTACCTGATCCCTAATGCATTTAGTATTCCTTGAACAACATCATTTGCAATTCCAAACGCATCAGATAATGCACTGGCAATAATTGATGCACCATACCCGGCTTTATTCATTAAAGCTGCTACATCATTGGCCGATTTGCCAAGGACCTCTTTTAATGCATTGCCTGTTTTATTTCCATCTGCCCCTGCTATTTTTAATGCGTTAGTTATTGCTTCAGGTCCTATATTTAATTTATTCAAAGCTATTACTACATCTTTTACTGTTGCCTGCATCCCTTTCATCAAAGCATCCGCAATTTCTGCTGTAGTATATCCTAAATTTTGAAGGGTCTTCGCAGCCAGTTCAGCTGAAACATTAAAAACATTTACACCCATTTCTACAAGGGTATTTTTTCCATAGCCGGCTCCCTTTAACCAACCTGCAATTGTTTCGAATGATTGATTATATGTAGACCTTAATGCATCTCCTATCTGTATAGCAGTATAACCCAAACCTTTAAGAGATTTGGCTGCTAGATCACCTGCCAGATTAAGTCCATTTTTATATGCAACTGCAATTTCGTTTATTGCAAAACCTGCAATTTTAAGGGAATTACCTATTTCAATTGCCGTATACATTTGTGTGCTAAAAATAGCTTGCATAATAAGGGTAGCATTATATCCTGCGTTCTTTAGATTTACTGCGCACTGATCAACGCCCAGGGCATAGACGCGAAAAAGCAAATCAAAAGTCTGCTGTGCAGTATAGCCTGCTGTTCTTAGCTTACCTATTACCTGGTCAATGGAATAATTGTAGGCTGCCTGCAATCCCCTTGATATTTGTTCTGGAGTCCAACAGCCTTTCATGTTTAATATAATCACGGCTTCGGTACTTCCAAATACTGTGGCTGTAGCTTTCAATACATTCTCGGCTTTAAAAAACGTATTGTTCTTTAATTCACATACAACTTGTGCAAGTGTTTTCCCTGCGTCTTTTAAAGCCTGCGCTGCCACAACAGCCTCAGCTGTTCTATCAATGGATGAAGTGAGTGAACCAGGTGGCAGCACTGGTTTATTTGATTGAACATTAACCCGATCTCCTACCCTAGGTGCTTGGGCAAATAGTGTGGATGTCACGAGCATCCCAATAAAGATGAGTGAAAGATTTAAGCGTAGTTTCATTTTTTTAAGTTTTATTATTTGTTTAATTATATTTCGAAATATATTTTCTTTGGCAGTATTATTTAATTACCTCATCATACAACTAACATTCGCTATTGGTAAAAAAGAAATGGTTTTAAATTTATCATCGAGTACGCAACGCATTCCATAGTTTAGAACCACGTTGCGGCTAATGCGCCAGTCACCGCCAAAGTTTATTATGTATGGTTGCACTACATCCCATTTTACGGTGCTCATTACTAGTGATCTTCCATTTGGCAACGAGAGGACTTCATTCAAAGCTTCCACAGGTGTTTTGAGCGATTTTGTTTCGCTTATAAACTCCGCAAAAAAGTTATAGATAGGGCCACCATAGCGGAAGTTTATGCCGAATGTGTACAGCTTATTTGCAGCAATTTCTTGTTGAGTAGTTTCAATTCCCGTAGTATTATTCTTTGTGTTGAATGTTAGTTCTTCCTCATAAAAGCTTGTTCTTACAAGGCCCGATATCAAACCTCTTTTACCAACACCAAATCCGAAATTTAACCATAATGCATTTCCTGTATTTCGGTTAAGCGACAGTTTACCTAAAGAACTTGCACTGTCAGTAGTGTAGCTAAATATTTTACCATAAGCAAAGTCTATATAGTTAGCGTTCCAATTATCACTTGCATATTGCAGTGCCTTTGATTGTATGGCTGTATTTCGCCTGCTATAAAAACTGGTGATCTGCACATCATTATTTCTTAGTTCAACTTTTTTTGCAGCGAGATCTGAAGGTTTGGTAATGGTATCCATTGCAAGTAGAATAGATCTTTCTTTGTTTTTCAGTTCTACCATTTCATCCACGAAGTTTTTTTCAATGTCGTCGTATACACCTTGCATTAATAAAGGGTCGCGCTGCTTGTACAAATTCATTTTGACTGCGCCGCCTATACGCCTTTCGTTGTTATCTCCCAATGTTGTTCCTATAGATAGATCCAGCGAAGCCATCATCCGCTGAAATCTGCTTGCTTGTTGGTATTTGGTCAGATTCTTTTTGTTGTAAAAAAGCTCCCATACGGGTTGCGCCTGTATGGCCAGGTTAGGATTAACCCGCCAGTTCTTTAGCGACCAGTCTACTTTAAAATTCTTGATGTCAGCACTACGGGCCACCTGGCTAGGCGCCGCACCCAATAGATCGAATAGGGGTGAGGTTGGTATTGCCAGTTCTCTCGGTACCAGTTTTTCGTTGGCAGCATTGGTATTTTCTTGTGCAGTGGCAGCAGTAATGAAACAGGGCGTAAGCAAACAACAGATCCACTTGGTTAGGAGGTGTTTTTGAGTCATTTATCTTTGTCATTTTTGATTGCCTAACAAAAATGAAAAAGATAGCCTGCGCGTGCAATCGCTAATTATAGGTATAGAAAAGTAATACGACTGTAATAAAATTTGCTGCTGCGGTATTTAGCTTACTGGAAACGGTAAGTTGGAATTAAGGGTATAAGCACTGACTAAACTTAGCAGTTAAATTTCCATCGGTAGTAGTAGTTTGATTTGCGTTGATGATGCTTGTTCTTTAGGAGATTGTCTCGAAATTCTGAAAAGAGCTAGTTGAAGGTTAGCAATACGAACTAAAAAGAAAACATCTCAAAAATATCATTGTGTGTTACACTATTTTGTTCTTCATAGCATACGAAATAGCTTCACCAACAGAATGGACATGTAGTTTTTCGTAGATTTTTTTTATGTGAGAGTTTACAGTGAAGTAACTAATACCCATTCGGTCTGCCACCATTTTATAGCTTAGCCCTTCCGTCAAATTTTTAAGCACCTCCCTTTCTTTTGGGGTCAGATTGTTTTCACTGTTTTGCGAAACAGTGCTATTATTGAAATGCTTCATTACTCTTAGTGCAACGCTTGGTGTCATGAACGCGCCACCATTATTTACTTCTATTACGCTTTGTATTATTTTTTCAGCTGGTGCATTTTTTAGGATATACCCTTCGGCACCCGCCTGTAGTGCAGCAAATATTTTTTCTTCATCTTCAAACACAGTTTGCATTACCACCTTTATGTGTGGGTAGCTTTCTTTGATGAGCCTCACGCCTTCAATGCCACTAATGTTTGGCATTTCTATATCCATGAGCACCAAAGAAGGTTGTAATTCCTTCATGTTTGCACACACTTTACTACAATCGCTGAAACTACCAACGCACTCCACCCCTTCGCTGAGCATTAGTAATGCTTCGAGGCTTTTTCTCCTGGGCTCACTATCGTCATACACGACTACAGATATCATGGTGTAAATTTCAACAAAATTAGAGTCACAAAGTATCACTAGAATTAGTGACTGGAATAGTGCATGTGATGGTTGTGCCTTGCGTAACTGTGGATTGTATATTTGTACTACCGCCAATCGCCTTAGCTCTTGCATGCATATTTGAAAGGCCATTGCCTGCTTTGTAATTGTTTAAATCAAAGCCATCGCCGTCATCGTTTACGGATAATATTATATGATGGTTTTTTGTCGTGATTGAAACTTGTACTTTTTCTGCATTACTGTATTTGGCAATATTGTTAATGGCTTCTTTTGCAATCAGTACAATATTTTTTCTCAACTCCATCCCTTTACAAACATCCTCTATCCCTTCACTAAAAAAATAATCGCAATGAATATTTTTAATGGTCAAAAGATGATAGCCAATGTCTTTCAGCCGGGCTTCTATGGTATGGCTATTGGCTTCCTGTGGTTGCATTGCCCATACAATATTCTCCATATTTTCCATTACTTCTACTGTGTTCAAAGCTATTTGCTGAAGCATTTTCTTTGCTTCCATAGGCTTTTTATCCATTAGCGTAGTAGCCAGCGAGCTATATATTTGAAGACTGCTAAGTGAAGAGCCTACGTCGTCATGCAAGTCTTTGCTGATGCGGTGTTGCATAGCCTTAATGTTAAGTTCATCCTTTAAAAAACGAGCTGTTTGCAGCGCCAGTGCTTCTCTTTTTTGTGTTTCTTCCAAAAGGCGTCGTTGAAATATTTCTCTTTCAGCATTGGCGGTCTTGATACGGTAACCTAATGCAGCGGATAAAAAAATAGCCTCAGCCATCATACTAATCTCTAAGAAATACAATCCGCCGAAGGCAAGATTGTCTTTATACACAAACACATTTGCTATGAGTCCTGAAGTCACACCTATAACCGATACGACAGTACCAGCAATTATTAGTTGATAAAAGATTTCTTTTCTTAACCTCATCAATCGCACGGTCATTAGCAATCCAAACGACATCCCGGAAAAACTTACTACAGTTATAACGGCTCTTGCCAGGTTAAACTGGTCGCCTGTAACTCTTAGTATAAAATACAACAGCAAAGCACAAGTGATAGATACCTGTAACACTTTCCAGCACTTATAAAAAAAGACCTCCTCTTTTGTAATTTTTAAGATGACACCCAGGAAGTTCACATACATCAAGAAAGCAATATTGGAAAGTATAGGATCAAGTGTTTCCACATTATAATAGGATATCGGCAGGAATGAGTTGATCCTTTCATCCAAGAGCCGAACTAAGGTGAAACCTGCCATTACCAGAAGGTAGATTGCATAATTTCGAAACGCCTTGTCTTTTTGCTGCAGATAGATGGTGAAGTGAAAAATACTCATCATCATTAATGCGCCTAGCGAGATCAACAATAAATAAATTGTGCTTTGGGTGCCTCCCATCAATGTTGCTTATTTATTTATCGTAATATAAACATTTACAACTCTCTACACAATGAAAAGGGGTTGGGTAATGATATTCTTTATAATTTGTTTAAAGGCAGGTGTCTTTTATACTATCCTTCTTTTAGCAATCTTATTCCAGTGGTAAAATTTTGTTCGCAATCTGGAAACGCGTCGGAACCCTCCAGGCATTTGTGCATTAGAGGAACTAAAAAATCTTTGCGGTTATTTGCTAACTACTCCCAAGTAAAACTATTGTGCAAAGTCGCAATGCGAGGTATAGTTTGGCTACAATGTTGGGGAAGGTGGCTGCAGGGAATTATGAAAGAGAGTAATTTTTATGCAATAATTCATAAGCTTGATGAAATCTGGCTCCCTCTTATTTCATCTTCATCTGTGCAAAGTAGGGGTGTTCCGGATTTACAATGAGCTCCTGCCGCAATGGATGAAAGAGTACAGCCATGTCCTCTAAAGGTATAGCTCCGAGCAATACTTCCGAATCTCCGGGAAGAACCATGGCGCTACAGCTCGAGCGACGGTTTTTAAATTTTATTTCGAGAGGAGCGACTACGTCACATTCTACAATTCTTCCATCGGCCAGTTGTGCTTTTCTTTTTTCAACTACCGGTAATTGTAACTGTTCCTGTATATTTTCATTGATTGCGAGCATGTACGAACCTGTGTCAACAAGTGCACTCACAGTCATCCGCTTAATTTCTTCAATTCCTATAATATGTCTTCGAGCTAAAGCAATGTCTTCACCATTAATCAACTCTATTCAACCCTTGATTTCTATGATAAAAACAAACCTTTTTTAAGCTGCTTTTTTCACATATTCTCTGTTGTTATTCACAACCGAAACAACCCTTGCTAACAATTTACATTTTACAGCATTTAGTACACTCATTTTATGTTTGCCTTCAAG
>JANPIM010000018.1:0-42521 GCA_031425015.1 Segetibacter sp.
TTTCAACCAATTAACATCCGCTTTTGCATGCAAATTCTTTTCATCCTTATTCCACAATTTTAGGGTGTTGGTGAAATATTTATTGTAAAACAAGTAAAGTTTGCCATTGATAATTTTAAACGTCTCCGGGTCTACCTCTACCTTTTCACCAGTGGCGCCCATAGCATAGGCACACCAGCCACCATATTGAGGCTCATAGGTTGCTGGTGCAGCCTTAAAGCTTTCTTTGTTTTGTGCTGATACAAAATGATAGGTAACTCCGTCATATATCAACGCGAGTTCTTTAGCTCCCTGGAGTGCTTTCCCTTGTTTAAAATATGCCACCGGGTCGTAGCCTTGCACAGCCAGGTTAACTTTATTTAGGTTGAATTCTTTTAGCCTTTTATCAGTTTGGGCATTAGCTGTAAATGTCACGGAAAGTAATATGAAAAGAAAGGAGCTGAGTAGTTTCATGCTTTTTTCTTTATTGACGAAGTTGGAAACATTTCCTTACAATAGGCATAAGATTTTCTCATTTGTCGGGCGTGTCAATAAAGAAAGAATTTTTTTTTAAAATGCTGAAGAGAAAAAGGATGCTAAACCCGAGATATAATACTGACGGATAATGCAAAGCTGGATTATTGTTCCCCAAATAACCTTTTTTAAGAACAGGCTAGCCGCAATGGATATGGCATCAAAAATACCTGCCAAAAAAGTTATTCAATGAAGTGGGTTTTTTTCTGTTGTCTACTGTACCTAACTATTTTCGGAGGGGGTAGTGGGGTGTATTTTGACTGCTTACAATTTATGCTACCAATTGAAACTTGTACTTAGTCCTACGCCTTTTTTACTCCTTCGCTTGCATTTTCTTGACTTCAATTCCCTATTTTTATACGGATTGCTTCCATAAGTCTGTGTATCTAAACCTTTTACTTATGAGCGAAAGTTCTTTACTGCATGCTTACCTTGAACAGCCCAATGTTTGGGATGAAATGTTTAGCAACAAAGGCGTTCGCAATCATTACCAAAACTTTGTAGCGGCTATAGAAAACTTGCCTGCGGTTGAGATGACGCATAAAGATGAACTGGCAAAGAAACTATTTATGAGCCAGGGCATCACCTTCACAGTGTATAATAGCGGCGAGGGTATAGAAAAGATATTTCCCTTTGATGTTATTCCGCGCATCATTACCAACAGTGAGTGGCTGACTATTGAAGCGGGTATTAAGCAAAGGCTCAAAGCGCTCAATGTTTTCTTAAAGGATATTTACCATTTACAGTTCATCATCAAAGACGGGATCATTCCTGCTCAACTCATTTATTCCTGCCCTAATTTTTTACGTGAAATGATGAACGTGGATGTGCCGTACGATGTGTATACGCATGTATCGGGCGTCGATTTAATTCGTGATCACGATGGCACTTTCTACGTGCTCGAAGATAATTTGCGTACCCCTTCAGGAGTTTCTTACATGCTTGAAAACAGGAGCATGACTTACCGCATCTTTCCTGATCTTATCCGCCAGAATAATGTACGATCGGTCAAGGAGTATCCTGACCTGTTGTTCAAGAATTTACAATCGCTTGCCAATCGCCAGATCAGTGATCCTACGGTAGTGTTGTTGTCACCGGGCATTTATAACTCCGCCTATTTTGAACACACCACGCTTGCGCGCTTGATGGGAATAGAGCTGGTAGAAGGTAAAGACATGATCGTGGACAATCATCATGTGTACATGAAAACAACCAGGGGCCTAAAGCAGGTAGATGTAATTTATAGAAGGGTAGATGATGAGTTTATAGATCCACTCGTGTTTAGGCCAGATAGCATGTTGGGCGTTCCTGGGTTGTATTGGGCCTACAGGAAAGGCAATGTAGCATTAGTGAATGCACCAGGTAACGGTGTGGCAGATGATAAAGCCATTTATGCTTATGTGCCCGCTATGATCCGTTATTACTTAAACGAAGAACCTATTCTTAAGAATGTTCCTACCTACCAAATGGCTGAAGAAGAAAGCTTCAACTATGTGTTCAATAACATTGAAAAAATGGTGGTGAAAAAGACCAATGAATCAGGTGGATACGGTATGCTGATGGGTAACAGTGCCACTAGCGAAGACATTGAAAAATTTAGAGAGGCAGTTTCAAACGATCCACGAAGCTTTATTGCGCAGCCTATAATCAGCATCTCCTCGACACCATGTTATATCAATGGTGTGTTGCAACCGCGCCGGGTAGACTTAAGACCGTTTGCCTTGTACGGCCCAGAGGGAATCGACATTGTACCCGGCGGATTGACACGCGTAGCATTGAGGGAAGGTTCATTGGTTGTGAACTCATCGCAGGGTGGTGGCAGTAAGGATACGTGGGTGTTGAATGAATAGTGGTGGTCGAGTTTCAAGTTTGAAGTTTGAGGTTTGAGGTTGAAAAATTTGAAGTGGGAAGTGGGAAGTATGAAGAAGCGCGGTTCGCTTGTCACGTTTCACTTTTTCAGTTTTGAAGATTTATTTATGATTAAAGAATTTACCCTTACATGTTAAGCAGAGTGGCTGAAACAATTTATTGGCTTGCACGATACATGGAACGCACCAACAGTATGTTGCAGGTGCTTCGTACCAACTACATTGCTTCGCAGGATGAAGCTGAGGTATTTCCATGGCAGCCCTTTTTGCATTTGTATGCGCAACTAAAGCTGGAAGAAATAGAAGCCTTGTCTAAAAACTCCAGGCAAGTGCTGGGTCACCTGATCTTTGAAAAAGCATCAGGAGGTTCGGCTTATAATTATGTGGTGCAGTCACGCGAAAATGCCCGGTGTATTCAGGACCATATTACCAAAGAGGTGTGGCAATGCCTCAACGACTTTTACCATTTTATTCGTGAGCCGGCAATAGAAAAGCAAGTGGTTTCGGGTGATCCTGTAACGGCCATTGACCAGTTGATGCGCTACAGCATTTTGTATACGGGTACGGTCAATACAACCATGACCCGCGATGAAGGATTCATTTACCTGAACATTGGAAAATGCCTGGAGCGGGCCATTCAAACAGCAGACATTTTACGCATCAAGCTTACTGATGTCAACACTAAGAGGCAACAAGCAGGTGAAGCACCTGCCTTGCGCTACCTGTTGTATTCTTTGTACGGTTATGAAAATTATGTGAAGACGTTTAAAGGAAAATTCAATGTACAAAATGTGTTGCAGCTGTCGGTGTACAATACCAACTTTCCGCATTCCATTATGTATAACCTTGACAGGCTTCACAACCTGTTGCACATGCTTCAAACAGAAAGTTTGCCTGACAGTTATGCGCAATTAGATTACCTGGTTGGTAAGGTATCCAACCATGTTAAGTACAGTAATGTACCGGCAGAAGATGCCGTTCAATTAAGCGACTTCTTGTTTCAGACAAGAACCTATTTGGTAGAGATTGCCGGTGCCTTCAACAAATATTATTTTGGAACATCTTAAAAAAAGATATGCCTGACTATACCATAAAACACGTTACCCGGTACACGTATGCATCTACGGTAATCGATTGTATGAACCAGGTAATGCTTTACCCGATGGTTGACAACAACCTCGAAGTGAGGAAGCACCAGGTTACGATTTCGCACAATCCAACCGTAGAGGTATTTACAGACTATTTCGGAAATCATGTGGGCGTGTTTTCTGTCATTCAGCCACACAATGAATTGTTGATAGAATCCATTGCACAAGTAACTACCAAGCCAATAAAGCTTCCGGTTGATGATGTAAACGCACCAGATCAATGGCAATATTTGAGCGGCCTGAAACACCAGGTTGCCTTCATCGATTTTTTAAAAGAAGAAGCTTTTGCTTCTTACCATGAAGTAAAAGGATTGCTGAGCGAAGTGATCAATTTTTCCCGAACACCTTTTCAAACTGCCTTGATGCTGTCGGCATACGTCTACACGGAATTTACATACCAAAAAGGCGTAACAAGTGTAGAAACAGAGCCGGAGGAAATTTGGAATTTGAAGGCTGGGGTCTGCCAGGACTTTGCGCATATGCTGATCGTTTTTCTACGCATGTTCCAAATTCCTGCGCGGTATGTAAGCGGGTACATTTGCCCAAAAAATAAAGAGATGCGCGGCGAAGGTGCCACCCATGCCTGGATAGAAATGTATGTACCGTTTTATGGGTGGATTGGATTAGATCCCACGAACAACTGCATTGTAGACGACCAACATGTAAAGATTGCTACGGGTAGAAACTTTTACGATTGCACACCGGTGAAAGGAACCTACAAGGGTTCCGGCGAACATACCCTGGAAGTTTCTGTAGAGATTACCAATGGTGAATCAAAACTCATAAATGAGCGGCCCGGTCTTCCGGTATTTACTTACGAATCAAAAAATCCCGGTCAGCCAATTAATTCATACCGCCATTACCTGGAAGTACAGCAGAAGCAACAACAACAGTAGACTTGTTCAATTAAAATTTTCGGTTCTACATTCATCTTAACTCAATACGGAAAATGCTATGTTGAATTCACCACCTACTGTTGCATTCGATACAGTTTTATCTGATGAAACTGATGACAGTAATTGGATAAGCATGGAACTGGCTCAGAAGGTTTTCAATTTTTTTAAGGATGCTCCGTTGTCTCGATGGACGGATGGAAACAATGATTGTGAGGATCGGGCGAACGCACTCTGCATGCTACTCGATGCATGGAATATACCCAACTTCAAGGGCTGGGTTTTCAGTGGCTATTTTTTGAAAAGAAATCTTGGCAGTCTTATCAATTACTGGAACTATCACGTAGCCGCCGTGCTGCCGGTTCATGTAAATGGTACTGTTCAGTGCTACGTTATAGATCCCTCCACTGATTCAGCTTTACAACTGCTCAAAGATTGGGCACTGCGCATTACAGCTGTTGACACGAGCTATTACCTGCTAAAGGAAAGTGACATCTATATCTTTCCGCCGAGAAAAATCACAAGAGACAATTGGTACCGCAAAAACAAGCGCAATTATAATTGGACGATGCAGGGTCTTTCAGGAATCAATGGCCTGTCATCCATCGGAAAGGCACACCTTAGTTTTAATAAACAAGCAGTAAAAAGAACCGCTGAAAGGTTTAAAAAAATGATGAAGGATAATCCCTTTAGCGCGTTGAATGGGCGTGTACTTTCCAACGATGCACTGCAGTAGTACGGTGTTTTTGTCTTCGTCAATAAATTCTCTAAGGAGATATTTCCTTGGTTTTTTGCGCAAAACTCCTACATTAGAATCAGTATTTGGTATTACTTTTCTCTTTCATCTTCTAATATCATACCGCTATGGATCATTCAGCAGAATTTCTTGCCCTCGCAAACGATGCAAAGAGCCGCGTAAAAGAATTGAACGTGCAACAAGCCATGGAGCGTGTAAGGCAAGGTGCGACCCTGGTTCACGTACGCGAAGACAATGAGTGGGCAGCGGGTCACGCTAAGGGTGCCGTGCATCTTGGGCGTGGTGTAATAGAACGTGACATTGTAAAAGAAGTGCCCGCAAAAGAAGAGGAACTCATCTTGTATTGTGGTGGTGGTTTCCGATCGGCACTGTCAGCAGATAACTTGCAGAAGATGGGCTATACAAATGTATATTCTATAGATGGTGGATGGAAGGCATGGAAAGATGCAGGTGGAGAAATAGAGTAACATATACTGTCCTTTAATAAGAAACAGGCTGCCCAACCAGGCAGCCTGTTTCATTATAATCAATCAGGATAATTATAAAATTGAAGTAGGTGCAGAAGTTCTTACATACGCAGCACGTGAGCCATCAATAGCTGCATCCATTCTTGTTTTTTGTCCGCCGCTAAACATGTACATGCAACGATCGTCTGTGTAGTCCATGTAGTTCATCCATTGCTCCAATGGCTTACCGGCGCACCGGCTTTTTAACCCAACCGCGGGACAACCACCATTTGCATCATCATGTCCAGGTGTGTCAGCAACCAGGTCATTGCCACAACGTGCATCGCCCCAGATGTGGCGTAGGTTTACCCAATGGCCGATTTCATGCGTAGCAGTACGACCAAGATTAAATACGCTGTACATTGGATAACTCGCCATCGTGCCAAATGCCTGGTAGTCTACTACTACCCCGTCTGTAGATGCGCTTCCACCCGGAAACTGAGCGTAGCCCAATAACCCGCTCGATAAATCACACACCCAAAAGTTCATTTTTGTTGTTGCTTCTGTAGGATCTTGTCCACCCTGGCTTGTTTTCTTTACTGCATCATTGCTGCCAAAAGTTGCGGTGGCACCAACCTTGCGAACAATATTGGTAACAACAAACTGGATATCGGGATTTGCTACATTGTTATAATTATATCCGGCCAGATACACGGTTGAGTTTGCTAATTCACTGTTCGTTTTTGTGAAGTCTTTGTTCAATACATCAATTTGCGTACGTATTTGCGCATCCGAAACCTGGTTAGGATTAGGCAACACAATGTTAATCACCACAGGAATATAAAGCGTGCCCGCCAACCTGCTGTTTTCCACTTGCCGCCCTCTATACGCTGCTGTATATTGTTCCAGCTGTTCAAGATTGGCGGCACGTTTTGGGTCGGCAGCAATTTGTTCTGCTAATACTTCCTGCGACACGCACTGGCGGCCTACTTCGATTCCTTCAGCTACCGGTTGCTCTTCAGAAACATTGATGTCTTTCTTAGAACAAGCTGCCAGCAGCATCATTAATCCCACTAAGGATGTTGTCATTTTTCTCATTGATCATAGATTTTATGTTCTGTAATTTAAGTGTTTTATAACACCGGAAACCGATGAGGCAAAATTTTTTTTATTGTGCGTTGAACGTTGAAACCTTTACTGCTACACACTTTCGACGATTGAATGGCTTAAATAGTTTCGCAGCAAGAAGTTAGGTCTATCAACGTTGGAGCATTAATTAAGTAAAATTATTTCCACCAACATCAATGGACATTATTACGGAGTATTCCCATTAATCATTTAACTGCGCCTGCATTTTCCTGATGCGGTCCTCCAGCTTTTCACTGGTCATGTTTTCGCGCATGCTATCTACTTTTATGGGAAAACAGAAAGGTGTTAGCTGGGTAGGGTAGGTAAGAATAATGGCCGATTGCTGGATGCGTTCCAGCATGGAGCGCAGGCGTTGCTCCTCCATTTGCTGTTCCATTACTTCATTGAAAGCCTGCCGGATTAATAAGTTATCCGGTTCGTATTCTGAAAAAACATTGAATAGTAAAGCCGCGGACGATTGAAGATGCCGTGCCTTTTTATGTTCACCGGGATAGCCCTGGAAAATTAGGCCGCCAATTACAGCGATGTCCCTGAATTTACGCCGGGCCATTTCGGTTGAGTTCACGCTTTTTTGTATATCGGAGAAAAGGTTATCCGTTGAAAAGAGTTCGTACACATTGCTGTCATCCACCGGTATAGGTTGATCGCTTAATAACTCAAAACCATAATCATTCATGGCAATAGAAAAAGTAATTGGAGTGATGAGACTAATGCGATAGGCCAACACCGCGGCCATTGCTTCGTGTACCAGCCTGCCTTCAAACGGGTAGACAAAAAGATGAAACCCATCTTTTGTTTCAATTTGCTCTACCAATAATTCGTTTTCCTTTGGTACATGCGATAGTTGTTCTTGTGTTTTAAACAGAGGCTCTAAAACTTGTAGTTCAATGTCAGAAGGGTTATTGAATGCCTCATTTAATTTGCCGCGCAACACGCTTCCAAGGTTGGATGATAAAGGCATACGACCACCTTGCCAACTGGGTACAATCGATTTTTTCGCGGTAGATTTTCTTACCAGTACGGTGAGGTCTTTAATCATTACCAGTTCCAAATTTCTTCCCGCCAGGGTAAACACTGCGCCTGGTTCAAGCCTGCTGATAAACCATTCTTCTATCACACCCACATATCCGCCACTCATGAATTTTACCTTCAGCATGGGGTCGCTTACAATGGTGCCAATGTGCATGCGGTGCCGCATGGCCATCCGCTTGTTCTTGATGCGATATAAACCGTCTTTTCCAATCTCCACTTTTTTGTACTCATCGTATTGCTGCAAGGCAACACCTCCACTCACTACGTGGTGCAACAACTGCGTCCATTCTTCTTTGGTGATATCTGAATAACAGTAAGTGCTTTTCACTTCTTCAAAAACTTCATCGGGGCTAAAGCCTTCGCTAATGGCAATAGTGCAGAGGTATTGAATAAGTACATCGAATGATAGAATGCGGGGTTCTCTGCTTTCAATCTTTCCATCGTTCATGGCTTGTTTCAGCGCAGCTGCTTCTACCAACTCTAATGAGTGCGTGGGTACAAAATAGATGCGGCTCACTTTGCTGGGTTGATGCCCACTTCGTCCGGCACGTTGTAAGAAACGTGCAACACCTTTTGGCGAGCCAACTTGTATCACGGTTTCTACGGGCCTGAAGTCTACACCAAGATCGAGACTGGCCGTGCACACCACTGCTTTAAGGCGGGTAGTATGCAACGCATCTTCTACCCACATGCGCAGTTCCTGCTCAATGCTTCCATGGTGTAGGGCTATGGCGCCGGCAAGATCTGGTGCAAGCGTCAGCAATGTTTGGTACCAGCGTTCGCTCATGCCACGGGTATTGATGAAGATGAGCGTAGTAACATTGGCGCGAATAATGTCCACTACTTTATCAGCGAGGTTCAGCCCAAGGTGTCCTGCCCATGGAAACTTTTCTATCTCATCGGGCAGCACTGATTCAATGGCTATATTTTTTTTCAGGCTTGATTTGATGATGACTGCTCGGTTGATTGGTTGCTCGGTTGATTGGTTGATTGGTTGATTGGTTGATTCGTTCTCCAGTCCGTTGTTTATGTTCAGTAACTGCAGCGGTGCAAGCAGTACTTCTTTTGCTTCTTCAAGGTTGCCAATGGTAGCCGAAATGCCCCAGACAGATAGGCTGTTAGCATGCGAGAATTTGCTTTTTAAGTGTTCCTGCTTTTTGACTTTTGCTTTTTGACTTTCGACTTCCTTGTTCTCCATTTCTCTACTGTTCTTCACAATCTTCACCAGCCTGCTAATCGCAAGTTCTACCTGCACACCGCGCTTGCTTCCGAGTAGTTCGTGCCACTCATCTACAGCAATCATTTTTAAGGTGCTAAAGGTTTCTTTATAACCTTTCTGCGCCAGCAGTAGGTGCAGGCTTTCCGGTGTAATGATGAGTGCCTCCGGCATACTGCGTTTTTGCCGTGCCCGCTCGTTGGTATTGGTGTCTCCGTTTCTAATGCCTATTTGCCAGCTCATGCCGAGTTCAGCAATTACTTCTTCCATGGCTCGTGCGATGTCTTTACCCAAGGCACGCAGCGGCGTCACCCAAAGCAATTGCAGACCGTTCTTCTTTTTTGTTTGATAGTCTTTGGGATGATCGTTGATGAAATTGATGAGTGCACCCAAAAAAACAGAAAACGTTTTTCCGAATCCGGTTGGTGCATTTACCAGCCCGCTATTGCGCTCATGTATTTGTTGCCATGCTTCCTGCTGAAAGGGAAATGGTTTGAAATCCTTTGAGGCAAGCCAGGCGTTGATGATTTTATAACCGGGAGTTTTTCGCACGAGTGTTTGTCGGGATAATGATAGTGATTTCGTTAGTGCATCTATTAGTATGCCATAGGGAACTGTCGCAAATATATTTGGTTTTACCACGAAGGGTTTGTTATAAAAAGGAGGCAGTTTTACGTATTGGACATGCCAGGCATGAGAGCAGGTTGATTATTGAATTCTTCGTTTCAATAACACAGCAGCGTTGCGATACAAATCACCGGAAAAGGTTACCTCGTATCGCTTTGTTCCATCCTGTATAATGAGTAAACCAGTATTCGGCGCAATGGTTCCAAGATTTTCTGCAAACATGATCAGGTTAATTGAGTCCACGCTGCCGCGAATAGTTTTTAGGGTAGTGACAATTGGCTTTGTTGACAATCGCTGGTGCTGTAGCAAAATTTTCCCATTCATGATCAGGCTTACTGAATCGCCATCTACATAACCATTATCGTACAGCGTAAGCTGCAGGCTATCGGAGGTGAAGTTGATGGTTTGTATGGTCTCAACTTTTCGCTTTTCTATTTCGCGCATCGGATCCGGCTGCTTCTGTATTTCTACTTTAACGGGTGGAATAAATAAGGTGTTTTTAGTGTTGTCTTTTGCAGCTGCAATATTGGGCGTATCTAAGTGTTTGTTTTTTACAAAAGCTAAGGTGCCTGCCATGCCAAGTCTATCAAGAGAAGCCATCAGCTTTGTAGTGTCTGTATTGCGCCGCTTTTCTAATTGAATGGTTCCTGTTACTTGCCGCCCGTATTGCCGCGTACGTGTAGTAATAAACTTGCCGGTAAGCATGGGCAGGTCGCCTTGCATAGACAAGGTTAAAGCGCTTACCTGCTTTACACCTTTGGGTGGAGATATGGGGTAGTTGTTGTAAAGCAGTGCGTCATCTTCAAAAAAGAACTCATCTTTTTTCTTAAAAACTTTGATGGATTTAACACCCACCAATTGTGCATTGTCAATGATGAAAGTAGTGTAGGAGTAAGCAGTATACTTGCCGTTTGTTTCGCTGATGGCGAGTTCATACTGCAGCGATTGCCGGGTGGTGTCGTTGTACAATATGCCCGTCCATACGCCGGATATGTCCTGCGAGAAAACGCTGAGCGGAACACAGAGCAACAACAGGATTGATTTCATTGGAGGAGGCTAAGTAATGATGTTACAAGTTTGCATTAGTAGGTGAAGCCGCTGCTATTCGGTCCATCATTCCTTTAAAAATAAAACCGTGAAATGGCAAAACGGAATACCAATACAATCGGCCCCAAATACCCAGCGGACGAAACGTGGCAGTCTGCTCCAATATGTTTTCATTGTTGATTTTAAATTCTAACCAGGCTTCGCCAGGCAATTTCATTTCTGCGTATAGCAGCAATCGTTTCTCTTTTTTGCTAGCCAATAGTACCCTCCAGAAATCTAGTGTATCGCCTGCGTTGATGCGTGTGGCACTTTTTCTTCCGCGCCGTAAACCAACACCGCCAACCATCTTATCAATCACGCCGCGAATGGACCACATCCAGTTACCATAATACCAGCCGGTAGTTCCGCCAATTGCCCAAATTCTATCCAATACTATCTCCGGGTTGCTGATTTTTGTACTGCGTACATCCTTAAAACATCCGTTAACCGGTACCTCTATGTGTTGTGATATTCCTTTGCCTAAAATGTTGCTGGTGAGTGCATCTTTCCAACTGGAGACTACCAGGTTCTGTTCAATCTTATCGAAAGCCATGGCGATGGATTTTTTGTACGGAAGCAAATCGACACCCAGAATTTCTGCCAAATTATTGGGTGAGCAAATCACTTCCACCTTCATGCTTTCTACCAGGTTTTTTGCAAGCGTGTACGAAGTGGAGGTGACAAAATACAACCAGTAAGACGACAGCTTTGGCGTCATTACCGGCACTACCATAATACTTCTTTTTAGCTTGCGCACGGCTGCAAATTGAAGCAGCATTTGTTTATAGGTGAGCACATCGGGTCCGCCGATATCGTAGCTGTTGTTGTATGTTTTCTCATTCAATAAAACCCCGGAGAGAAATTCCATCACGTTGCGAATACCTATTGGCTGGCAAAGAGTATTGAGCCATTTGGGCGCAATCATTACCGGTAACTTTTCCACCAGGTCGCGTATGATTTCAAAGGAGGCACTACCGGATCCTACAATGATACCCGCTCTGAGCGTCGTTAAGGGAACCTTACAATCAGCCAGGATGTTCTCGACATTTTTTCGCGAAAGCAAATGTTTCGACAGTTGTTTTTCATTTACAATACCACTCAGGTAAATGATCTGCCGCGCCTGTGTTCGTTGGATGGCCTCCGCAAAGTTTTCTGCCGAAGTACTTTCCATGCTACTAAAATCGCCTGTAGAGGAAGACATGGAATGAATGAGGTAATAGGCCGCATCAATGTTAGTTGGGATATTTTCCAGCGTTTCTTTGCTGAGTACATCTACCTCAATCACGCTCAGTTTACCGCCAGCATAATTTTCTGTGCTGAACCTGTTTTTGTCGCGCACACAGCAAATCACTTCGTGCCCAGCTTCCAGTAAAACGGGTAGTAGTCTTTGGGCAATGTACCCCGTGGCACCGGTAAGCAAAATCCGCATAGTTTCTTATTCTTTGTCCACGCAAACCCTGCGTGTCCATTCATGCATCGTAACAGACCCCATCATCAATTGTTCGTGGGATTTCTTTCACACTTTGGCACAAATCTTTTAAGTGCTTCATCAATATATTCCTTTTCAATCAGTTGGGGAATAAAAAATAAATCGCGATAGTATTTAACCCAAGCCATAAAACTAAAATGTCAAAATGAGTATTGTTCAGATCATACATTTCGTACTGTGTTGGTTGTTGATCGTTGCTGTATTACTTCCCCTGGTAAAAAATGATTACTGGGTGTTTAGAATATTGGAATATCCCCGTTATCAAAAGCTGTGGCTTTGCGGCGCGGCACTGGTGAGCCTGGTTTTTACCATCGAATACAATGAAAATTTTCACGTAATCACCACGGCTGTGCTTGCGCTCTGTTCAATTTACCTGTTGTATAAAATTCTGCCTTACACTTTACTTTCTCCCAAAGAAATGAAAAGTGTACAGCCTAAAGATGCGCAAAATCAATTGAAGGTTTTTAGTGCGAATGTTTTCCAGGACAACCATGCTTATGATAGAATGTTGCTACAAATCGGGCAGAGTAATCCGGATATTGTTTTTTTATTAGAAACAGATAAGAACTGGGAGAGGGCCATGGATGTATTAAAAAAAGACTATCCCAATTGCCTGAAAGAACCGCTGGATAATACGTATGGAATGTTGTTTTATTCGCGGCTTGAAGTGCAGGAAGGCGCCATTCAATACCTGGTGGAAAATGATGTCCCGTCACTGGAAGCGGTGCTTACATTACCATCGGGGCAACCGGTAAAAGTTTGGGGACTGCATCCGAAACCGCCTGTGCCCGGTGAAGATGACCGTTCGACTGCAAAGGATAAAGAGCTGATGAAGGTGGCGCTTAGGGTGAAGAAGACAACGTTGCCGGTAATTGTAATGGGTGACCTGAATGATGTAGCATGGAGTTATGTTACTACCCTTTTTCGCAAGACGAGTGGCTTACTCGATCCGCGCCGGGGGAGAGGTTTTTACAGCACGTTCTCAGCGTTCTACTGGTTCATGCGCTTTCCGTTGGATTATATTTTTTGCTCTGCACATTTTGGATTGATCAACATGAAACGATTGGAGAAAAACGGTTCAGATCACTTTCCCATCTTCAGCCATTTTGAATACATACCCGTGCTTGAAAATATACAGGAAAAGCCTTCGGCAGATGCAGATGAAATGCAGGAAGCAATAAAGAAGGCAAAGCAGCCGGTTTAGTTTGAGGTTTGAGGTTTGAGGTTTGAGGTTGTTGGTTCGAAACGTTGAGTTGATGTAGAAAAGCAATTTCCATTTCATCTTATGTCCGAAATCACATGTATTTGCATGCTTCAATCAACTTCTAACTTCAAACTTCAAACTTCAAACCTCAAACCTTAAACTGTCCTCTACGACGCATCCGGTAATTCCAACTCTGTTACTTTCTTTACTTTAATTTCAAAGTGCTTATTTTGATTCTTGCCCTTGATGATTATTTTATCCTTGCTGCTGATCGCTTTAGCTACTTTACCATTTTTAGGTTCTAGCTCTAATTGCCAAAGTTGGTTTCCGGGCTTGGATTGGATGACCACTTTTTGATTAGATATTTTATTGGTGCCAATAAACTCAGGGCTTTTTATGCCTGAAGCAACGACGTTGTACAACTGGTTGTTGATCGTAGCACTCAACCATGTTGGACGTGCACCCTTCGTTTCTACATAAACCGTAGTGAAAGTCTGTGGCTGCGGCGTCACTTCCATCCCTTCAAGGTTTACCGGCAGTCTGCCTATTTTTTTGGTAGCGGTATATGCCTGAACTTTTTGAACAAAGGCTGGCTGAGCACAGCATGTTGTAGCGATTGCTATTGAAAATAGAAGGATAAATAAGTTGAGATTTTTCATGTGCAGTTTTTCTAAAAGGTTATTGGTTGTGTGAAGCGATAATCATGCTAGAAAAACTGGGAGCATAAAAAAAGGCTGGCGATTTGCCAGCCTTTCTAAACTGATGTTTAATTCTTTATGACCTTGTTGGTAAATGTTTTCCCATCTATTTGCGAACGCAATATGTATGCACCTGCACTAACGTTACTGTTAAACTGCCAGCTAATCAGGCCACTTGCATTAGTAATAATTTTTTCTGCCACCACCGAACCGTTCATATTAATCAACTGGAGTTTTGCCTGGTTACCCGGGCGTGCCAATTGTACATCGAGCCGATCTCTAAACGGATTGGTTATAACGATTACGCTTTGTGTAGGTGCCTGGTACTTAATCAGAACTACCTGGCTCATTTTGTTCTTGCCGTCAAGGTCATTCATGCGTAAGCGGTAGTAATTGTGCTGCGCTAAATTTTGATCGCGGAAAGAATAATCTTTACGGGCACTGCTGTTTCCTGCTGCGTTTACTGTGCCTATCCGCTTGTAATGAATTTCATCTGTTGATTTTTCAATGTCAAAATTCCGCGCATTTAGTTCATTGCTGGTCGACCATTTCAACAAGGCGGTTTTGTTATCCAATTGTCCGCTAAAAGCAGAAAGCGTAATAGGCAGAAACTGGTTTAGGTTAGCTGTCCATAAGCCGCGTCCATAAGTGCCGGCAACAATAGTATTATCGCTTTTACGAACCCTTAGCATAGAAGTTCGTACCATTGGGAAGCCAGGATTAGGGGTCCAAACAGTGTTGGATCCATTAATTTCGGAGGTAGTAAACACACCGGTTTCTGTGCCTAAAATAATCTTGCTGTTATCTCCCGGAAAGAAGGTAGCGTTCCAGACAGGCATGTCCGGCAGGTTTCCATCTACGTCTGACCACGTCGCTCCTCCATTGTTGGTTACCCAAACATTGTTTACACCATAGCTGGTAAAGGTTACCACGATGTTTTGATCATCGGTGCCCGTATTGATGCATTTAATTGTTCCGCTTGGAAACGAAGACGAACCGATGTCAGTAACAGAATCGGAGACCGTGGAATTCGTTACATTATTTGCGTTTACGATTTTTAAAAGTGTGCCTCTGCTGCTTCCTACATAAAGCATTTTAGGTGTGTAGGGAGAAACCTTAAATGCCGTAGCATTTGCGGTGCCACCACGACTCAACTCTGCAATTGCTACGGTGATAGAAGTAGTTGAGCCGGCCGTATTGGCATTTTGCCAAATGCGAATTTGATTATTAGGAGAGGAGGTGTTGGCATTACTTGCAAACATTACATTCAACGAATCATCGTAGTCGAATGGGTTAATAAAGTAACCTGCAGTAGAGCTTAAATTAAGTGAAGACCAGGTGGCACCACCATTTACACTTCTCCTGTATTGATTATAAATGTAAGAGCCAAATTGGATCTGTGGGTCTTTCTGATTGATGTGAACATAGCAACCATCGCCGCCGGTTACCTCCTTAGAGTGTGTTTTACCCGGAGTATTAATCTGGTGCGTACCATTATCCTGCGAACCAGCCAACAGCATATTTGAACCTGCGGCCGGGTGAATCGCACACGAATAAAATTGCTTGATACCCATATTCTGGTTGCGATCTAGCCAGTTGTTTCCCCCATTGCGCGATAGGAAGACACCACCATCACAGCCTATTATTATTCGGCTTTCACCATCTTTCTTAAACCAGTCCATTTCATGATGATCCGCATGAACGTATGGGCTGTTGTTTACCCAATAAGTAAGGCGGGTTATGGTAGTGCCGCTGTTGGTGGATTTATAAGCATCTAAGCCTCCAATAATAATAGTGTTCGGGTTATCCGGATCAATGCCAATGGTAATGGCATACCAACCTTGCGAACTACCTAAACCCGTAGTGTATGCACTATTATTCATCTTATCAAAGTTTGCTCCTCCATCGGTAGACTTGTAACAACTGTCCATATTGCTCGCACTGTTCACTGTTACCGCGTAAACCACGTCTCCCTGTGTAGCCAATTCCATCCTGGTGGCAGCAACAGAGGCGATGCGAATACCATAGCTTTGGTTCCAACCTGATGAGCTACTTACAAGGCCGGGAAAATCAGTATAGTAGTGCCTCACATTAATACCAGACAGTCCAAATGAAGCGTGCAATCTTCCCGTGGTACTTATTTCGATATCGGTTACGTATGAACTGTTGGAAGCTGTATTGCCAGAGGGGCCAATTGATGTCCAGTTAGCACCACCGTTAGTTGAGCGAATAAGCCCAGAGCCGGCAGTTGCTACAAATACATTTCCTTCAGCATCACACAATATTTTGTAAGAGTAACGGTAATTCACTGAAGAGGGGAGAACCGTCCACGTGGCGCCATTGTCTACAGATTTCCAAATACCATTACCTCGTACATCGCGTGTGTTGCCATCGCCGGTGGCCACGTACATTATGTTGGGCGAAAGTGGATTGCGGCAAATTGATGCTACCCCAAGGTTCGACATAAAATCGTTCACTGGCTGCCAGTTCGGTGGATCTGCTGAAAGAAAATTGGTGCATCTCCAAAGCCCGCCGGAATTGGTGCCTGCAAACAAAGTATTGCCGGTTGGGTCTGTAATGGTATCGAGCAGCATCGATTGAATGATGCCTGAGGTGTATGAGTAACCGGCACGTCCATTACCGTTACTTGGACCTAGTGAGTCATAAATTGGTCCTCTTTCAATCCAGGTCATGGCATCGGTTCTTGCCAGTGCACTATTGCGCAATGCTTTAGTTTGCTCGATTGCAACCGCTAACCTGTCATTGGGTACGTACCCTAAAGCAGGGTCTTTCATTTCCTCAAAAAGCTGGTCAAAACGTTCTCTCTGGTTTTCAGCTTTGTTTTCACTTTCTTCCTCGTTATAGCTTTCAGATAAAAGGGCCGGTGATGCTGAGTACTTGTAATAGGCTATAGATCCAAGTACAACAAACCCGGCTAATAGCAGGAGTAGCGTTTTTCTCATGTACGGAATTTTTGTACCGCAATTTAGGCCTTAAATGTTTATATAGACAAGGGTATCGCGACTACTTACAACCAGTTTACAGGTTGGTACCCTGAACGCTTTACATTACTATCAATGGGCGATATCGCCTAATTGTTTACTGCATTAAGCGTAAAGGCCGCCTATGTGCATATTGCATGAGAATACTTTGAGTATGATCTAATTAACTTTTTTTCGATCCTGTCCAATATAATTTCTCCAACTTTCAGTCGAACCGAAAGGTGTCACAACCGGTAAATGTTTAGACATTATCAGACGTAATCTGCGTACTTAAAATAAAATTAAATCTTAAAAATAGTCATCTGTAATTAAAAGATTACTGTTTACGCGACCGTCATTTTATTGTGGGCTAAAACAAAGTTTTCGCGCAGCGTTTGTTCTGTTATTGGCCTGCCCAATAAATATAACACGCGCTGAAGTACTTGTACTAATATTTTATAATCTGAAGGCTTTACAAGGTAAAATCTTGCGCCGTAGTTGCTGGCAGCCGTAATATCTTTTAATTGATGCGATGCGGAGTAAATAATTACTGGAGTTGCGGGTAATAGTTTTTTGTTGTCAATATCGCGGAGGCATTCCAATCCATTTTTCATTGGCATATTCAAGTCGATAAAAACAAGATCTGGTTGGCAACCATTCTTTAGAAGATTCATACATTCATTGCCATTCGAAGCCAGAATAACAGAAAAGTCAGGCAACAAATCTGTAAGCGCTTCTTTCAACATTTGCCTGTCGTCAATATCATCATCTACTAACAATATAGATAGCTTTGGTGTAAACATGGGGTACACGATGTGGTGTTTTAAAAATATAAGATATGCGCAGCTGCGGGGCAAAGAGTGAAATCAATTCCCGGCATTCCGGCAATCTGTAAGTAGTCTTTGCAATTAGTGAACCGCTATAAATTAATTTAATATGTGGAATGCCTGAATTTGTGAGAGCAATTAGGTTTATGAATGATAGTCAACAATTTGTTTCAATAAAATCGATTACAAAAAAAGCTTGAGCTTAAAATGCGAAAACAAAGTTGTAGAAATGTTTATTGGAAGAAGGTGTAATTGAGTATAGGCGATTCATTGTTAACGCCAATGATAATAGCGAAGGAAGAAAGAGAAGCGGGCACTAATTTCTATTGGTTGTTGGTAATCCGGAGGGAGGGTACGCACTAAAATTGTTTAGGGCAGACTGTAATTGAGTTTCAGTTAAAGTACCCGTAATCGAAATAAAACGGGTATCGACTTGCGATTGCGAAATATTACATTGAATTACGAAATCAGCCATTGACGACACATTAGTGAAATATAAGGTAGTGGCGATCATACTTAGATTTAATCGCACTAACGTTTAATCAAAAAAACTTGTTGTTTCGCAAAGCAAGGCCCAAAAAAAAGACCCTGCGAAGCAGAGTCTTTAATTTGCTGTAACAGCTAACAACATTAAAGTACTACATGGGTTTAGCGGGTGCAAAGTGCCTGACCTTAGAATCAATAGAAACGACTTTGCCATTCTTTATTCTGATATCATCCATCGTGATGGCACTGTCTACTTTGCCTTTAAGATCAGTCGTTTTTTCCAGGTACCAAAGTGACACGTACTCTCTGGTTTTGTCTTTATTTATCACGGATTCATAATCATCCATCCGGATTTCGCATGCAGAGAAGGTTGCTCTGTGCGCTTTTACCTGGCTAATAAGGCTGTCTGCAGGGCCATTAAATTCCCACATATCAACTTTAAATTCAACAGAGTCAGCCAGGTATTGCCGCATGTTATCTACGTTGCCCGTTTCATAACTTTTAAGCGTATTCATTGCGATGGCTACGTTATCATCGTTACCGCGCTCCCAGGTTGGTACTTCCTTGGTAGTATACGCTAATGCAGGGGTACTTACTGCGCTTGCCTCCGTTTTTTCATCGGTGCTTTTAGTGTTTTCATTTTTACAAGCCACAAAAAGACAGAGTCCAAGCCCTGCAATCAAAATTTTTTTCATGTTTAGTTTGTTTTGGTTAATTACAAGGAGTTAATGTATGACAAGTTTTCTGAAAGTACAAAACAGCCGGGTATGGGGCATACGATGCCCACAGCGGATATTACCTGTAGTTGGTTCATGCCCGACAAGGAAGATTAATAAAAGTAATGGAGTAGCAAAAAGTGCCGGCGTCACTTTATTTAGCAAGCACGAGCCCAAAAAATTATTCAGAATGGCTTTGTCTCAAGTCGTGGAATGGGTTTCAGATCTCCCTCGCTTATTTTATAACTGTCTTCTAATTGCCAGTTCCTGGACTGCACTACTTCGGTAAGTAGCGTGCGCATTTGATCTGCAGCAATTTTGGGTAGATGGCTTTTGATGGCAGCTGCTTCTACCTGTTTCTTGCCATTTACCTGGATCCTTGTCAGGTCTTCGCGACCCAGCAGATTAAAAATTCCCTCGTCTAAATTGTAGTACAGGTAATCAGGTTCAATGCTTAAGATTTCTGGTTGAGGAAATGAGATCATCTTTATCTTTTGCTGATTTTCATCTACTTCCCACACACATTTTTCGAAATCGTATCCCACTAAAACCTTCGCTTTTATTACCACCAATGCACGTTTTGTTGATGGAATAAATCCGAAAATCTTTTTGGTTTCTTCAAAATTGTAGAGTTCATTAAACTGCCCCTCGGCAAAAACAATTTTGAATACTTTGCGCATACTCTCTACAACTGTGTGCGAATTTTCTGTGACCGTGGCACTTTTCCCAGGCTTTCGATTGAGCATCCAAATCAAAAACATAATTACCGAACCAAGCAGAAGTCCCACCAATAACACCCCCATTTGATTGGATGCAGCTGATACAAATGTGGTGCCCCCCATCTTTTGATAACCAATTATTGACTGCCGGCTTAGGTCTGGCATATTGTGATGCGGTCATCCAGTTTCTTTTGTGGATGCCTCAACAATCTATAGTATTAAATGTAGTAGTCAGTCAATTGAGGATAATAAGGTGTTGAATGAATGAACGTGCTAACAACAGAAAAACTTTATACAATGAGCGATACAGCAGGTAGTGAAATGTCACCTCTCAAAGTGGTAGTTGCAGGGGCTAACGGTGATCTAGGCCACCGGATTATTCAGTACCTGGTACTAAGGAAAGCGTCGGTTACAGCTCTCGTTCGTAAGGGTAGTGCAAGCCCTTTGATTGAAGGATTTCGAGCCAAAGGAGTTACGGTAGCAGCAGTTGACTATAATAACCTACACGAACTAACAGCAGCTTGCCTTGGTGCCGGGTGTGTGGTGTCTGCATTATCAGGGCTGGCCGATGTAATTGTAGGCGTTCAATCAAACTTACTGGAAGCTGCAATAGCGGCTAATGTGCCCCGGTTTATACCTTCTGACTTTAGTATTGACTATACAAGGCTACCAATTGGCAGTAACAGGAACCTCGATCTTCGCCGTGAATTTTCAATGGTGTTAGACAAAGCGGCCATAAAAGCCACAACGATTTTCAATGGCATGTTTTCCGATTTGCTCACTGGCCAGGCGCCCGTTATTATACCTGGCATAAAGCGTGTAGTTTTTTGGGGTGATGCTGACCAGCCTTTGGATTTTACGACCATTGACAATACGGCTGCATATACGGCTTTTGCCGCATTGGATCCTTCTACGCCGCGGTACCTGCGCATTGCCGGGGAGGTGGCAAGTGCGCGTGGTTTACTAAGCGCAGCAGATGAAGCCACGGGAAAGCATTTTAAATTACTCCGCGTAGGTGGTTTAGGTGCCTTTGCCGGTATGATACGGTTAACCCGGTTTCTTGTTCCCCAGCCTAAAGAAGTATTTCCGCCGTGGCAGGGAATGCAATACCTGCACAACATGTTTACCGGCTTGCCTAAATTGTTGCCCCTTGATACTGCTCGTTATCCTGAAATAGAATGGACACCCGTGCGTCAAGTTTTGAAGACTGCTTACAACCAATTATAGATTGAATAGTAATGATGGGGCGGTTAATTCAACACGGGATGGATATGCTGATTTAATGGTTTCCATTACAATGTTTGCAGCCCACGCTCTAAAGGGTTCAGAAAGCGAATACGTATCCAGCTGGTTGAGTATATTTACAAATCCAAGTGCCAATATCACATCGGACTCATCCCGGTAACAATAGCAGTTGCAAATTGAGTATAATTCAGGTGCAAGCAGGAAGTACAGCTGCTTTTGGCTTGCTCGATTGTTGTTTTTACAATTAATGATCAGATCAAAGGGAATAGGATGGATAAAAGTATTCATAAGGTTAATTTCAAAAGGAAGACAATCGTTGGATCTAAAAGATTAATTGATCTAAAATAAAAAATATTTATCGGCAGTAAAATCAGCAGTATTAAGTCTCCTTTAAATTTTCACTGTAGTTTTTGGTTAAATGCTTTGGTACGCTGAAACAGTTATGTTGGTTTTGCTGTCCGCCACAGATGGGTACTTAAACTCCCTTTGTGTAATTGTTCAGCCTTTTCGTAAAAGTGAAGCAAACACTCTTTACTTGTTTTTTGTCAATCAACTGGTCAGAGTGATATTCTGATGGTACTATCCGCGTTTAAAATTTCCACCTGCTTCTTTATTGATCTGCCCTCATGTTGCACTTGCAAAACATAACTACCAGGCACGGTAATGTTGGAAAGACTAAAAGCCCCATCTTCTCCTGAAATAGAGGCTATATCATTGAAATCAGTGGGCGCACTAACAATCATTATTACCGCATCTTGAACTGGTTTTCCTGCAGCATCTGTAACTAGTCCGTTTATACTTTTTCTTTCCATGCGGTTATTTTGGTTTCGGCAGTTTGGAAATAAAACTAAGAAGAGCAAAAACAGCGCGCTGTATTTTACACTTCTTAGTATGAGAATTACATGCCCTGGCTTTTCCATGCCTGCAGGTTATTGAATACTTCTGTTACAATCCTTGTAGCGGAATTACCTGATGTATGGCCATTGGTGTGTATGCCCACACAGGTTCGTGCGTCGCCTACTTTCACCCATACCGGTGCGCCACTTTGCCCACCCATGGTATCTATGTCGTAAGTAATTACACGACTGGATAGGGCTTTTGGTTTCATTGCCATAAACCACTGTTGATTTCCACCTTTATCGCCGGGGTAACCGGAAATATTTAGAATAGAACTCATGAGGTAGGCGTTATCTTTTACTCCATAACCGAAGTAGCCACCCTGGTCGCCGGGGCGGTAGTTGGCGGGAAGTATAATTGCCCCATAATCATTCTCCCGGTTTTTACTTTGGGTCCAGCCGGTAACGCTACGCAAATTGGCACTAACGCCAGACTGGTAAGGCCGTATGGCATCATTCATTGCAGGAATTACCTCGATACTTCTTGCCCATCCACCCTGGTCGTGCATGTATACACAGTGTCCGGCAGTAATCACTGTGCGTGGCGAAATAAGCCATCCGGTACCAATCCACCTCGTTCCGTTTTGGGCAGTTATTTTCAACGCACAAATGGCCCTCCAAGGGTAACTTGTGGTGGGATTGATGCGTACCCGGTTATCGGCGCCAATAATTACTTCTGTCATCTGGGCCTTTGCTTCCGGAATGAGCGAGCTGTAGCTGGCATAAAAGGCATCCAATAGTGCCTCGTTGCTTTCAGTGCCGGACGAGCTGCCAGACTCTTCATACACACGTGATCCAGTTTCGTTTTCGTTCTCAGTTGTGCGGTTTCTTACTTCTTTGTCACCGTCACCTTTTCTAAGCAAGCTATAGCCTTCCACATCTTCCACTTCGGTTTCGGCACCAGACGAAAATGTTTCGGCCACACCGGTAAAATTGCCAGACATCAACGGGTCATTTAATAAGGATGGGCTCACTTTGACATTGGATTTTTCATTTGTTCTTGTACTCATACTTTTAGTTTTTAAGAATTAGAAAAAATAAAATAATCAGTCTTGCGTACAGCACCTGTAGGCCAGCGATGCAATCTTTTGTGAAACAATCATTCCATTTCAGCAATCAATCTTTTACGGTTAATTCCTGTGGGCTATTCCATCACGCAAATTGATGGTTTAAAAAGGGGAGTTGGGTTGCGATGTTTCTGTACTGCTTTTACAATACTAATTATCCGTGTTTGTAAATGTATAGGGATTAAAATGGAATTGCAATAGCTGTCGTAAAAAATTTTGTGACCATTTGTACCTTGTATAATTAGGGTTTAAACGTTAAGAATAGTTTACTTCTCCCTACTATATAAAGTGTTCAGGAATTCTAAATATTTAGAAGGCATTTCTTTTACTGTTCTGCATATCCATTTTTTTTATTGGTTAGCTTATACAAAGCAATCCCCAAAATTGCACCGCTTAAAAGTCCACCTACATGTGCTGCGTTGTCAATGCCTCCTGTAAAACCCCACAGCAAATTTATAAGCACATAAACCCCGATCATTTTAAATAGTCCTTTTCTGCTGTCTTTGGGAAAGGCATCGGTAAGCAGCAAGCCCAGAATTGCGCCGTACAAACCAAAAATGGCTCCGGATGCTCCAACACTTACGGTATTAGTATACCACCCTATGCTTGCTGCACTTGCACAAAGGCCTGACAAAATATAAAGGATAGAATAGTTTCTTCGTCCAAGTAGAGGTTCAACCAGCAGCGCGGCAAGAACAAGCCCAAAAATATTTAGCAGTAAGTGCATAATACCTCCGTGCAAAAACATACTCGACAACAAACGCCACCATTCTCCGTTGGTTGTTTCTGTCCGCCGGTTTGCACCCCAGTCCAAAAGTTCATTTCCATGGGGGCTTAAAATGTTAATGCCACTAAACGCCATTAAAAGAAAAACAAGAATATTTACATCAATAATTATAGATGTTACAAAATGCTCCTCCTTTGGAATTAGGTAATCTAACATGTCAGCTAAATCATCCTGCTCTGGCTTTTGGCCCAATAAGAACTTTTTTCGTTCTGTTTCACTGTAACCTGGAAGTATCAATGCAAGTAATAAAGTGAAAAGGCCAATAGCAAAAGAACCGAAAATCCAGGCAAACTTATTTCCATTTCTTTCTTCATATTTTTCATGAATCGGTTTGAGAACAATAAAGCTTTTATTAGCTGGCTCATTTGTTCTTGCCTCAATTGCTTTTAAATAATGTTTTCGATCGTCTGAATTCGGCAGGCGTTCAAAATGGTCTAACGAGTGAAAATCATGGTCATTTAATTTTTGAACGCATTCGTTGTAAAAAGAGTCATACGCTTTGTCTTTTTCCTCATCGCTAATTTTGTTGCTGATCTGCTTGTGGTATTTCAACCCATACCAATACCTGGGAATGGAAGTAATCTGTTCGGTTGTATCATTTAAAATTGGTGTTGCGAAGAAGACATCAATATTTAGATATTGACTGTATTTGCCACTCGTCGTAAAGTCAGTAAAAGAACCATCATAGTCAGGTGCTATTCTAAAATTGGACAGTTTGTAAAAGCGTGATCCTTCACTTTTTTCAATGTCCTGTATGGTGGACAGTGTTTGGAGTTTTCCTGTCGCGGTTGTAAGATATGCTTGCGATACTAAAAGCATAGCAGTCATAACAAACCAACAAATCATTTGATAAGGAATTCTTTTTCTGTCTTCATTCATTTCAAAAGTCAACACTCTAAACCGCTGTCTCATCCAAATCGTAATGGGTATCCACGGGAAAATGATGGGTATCCATAACTCCCAGACTTCTTCTTTAATATCAAGTAATAAAAATTGAATACAAAAAAGCCAACGGAAAATTGCAAGTCCAATGACCGTTGAAAATACCATAATAAAAAACGTCGGAAGGATGTGTTTGAGCTTTGCGATGTATGAATTCCCTTTTACTTGAAGGTTGATATTTGTTGTTGGTTTAAGGTTTATCATGTAGCGTAGATGTTGCAGTTAGTTTTAGTTGTCTTGTTGTTCCTCGCGAAGGAAGGCAAGGTTATCACCCTGTAACTTACCTGTTTTCGAAATCCTGAGACCTGATTGGAAAAGCTCATACCACACTGGTGATGAAAGTATAAAAAAGATCGCTCCATCACGAATTTTCATTCTACTGGCAAATATTTTATGTCGTGTGTTTTTCACTGCCTTTAAACTTTCTTCTCAGCAAAATAATTTTGAATTTCAAGTTGTCGTAAATTAATCCTAACATCAAAGCCATTGCGGCAAAAAGTAGTGAAGTAATCCCAAACTTTGAATACAGAATTCCGCCTATAATTCCACCAATAAAAAAGAAACTGATAATGGTTAACCTAAGTTTTATGGAGGAAACAAGTTTGTGCTTTTGCTCCCTGGCCTTGTAAAAAAATAATTGGGATAGCTCAATTCCTAAATCGGTGAAAAGTCCTGTAAGGTGGGTGGTTCTTACCCGTGCGCTTGAGATGGTGGTGACCAAAGAATTTTGCAAGCCCATTGCAAACAGTAAACAATAAGCAATGGTATCCGGGCTTTTTAAGATCATATCCTTTCCCAACAGACCAATACCAATAAGGATTACGCATTCTAAGGACGCAGGAACTACATAAATAAATCGGTCACCCTTCTTTGAAATAAATTCAACAAGAAAGCTTGAAACAAATGAGCCTAGAAAGAAGAAAAAGATGTAAAGGAAATAGACAAATCCTTGCCAAAAATCCAGTTTGAAAATTTCGTCTACAAAAAATGCAAAGTGACCTGTTACATTCGTAGTTAGACGCTGTACTGCAAAAAATCCTGCAACGTTTACGAAGCCGGCAACAAATGATAACAGGGAAGCAATTTTGAGGTTGTGGCTTAAAGTGCGCGTCTTACCCTGGTGTCTAAACATTTTGTCTGTGTTCTATCCTGCAAGTTTTCGTATTCATAGTGTGTACGCCAACCAATGCTTGTTTAAATGCTATCCTTTCTGCCTTTTAGAAGAAAATCGGTTGCCACAATTGCTGCCCTCGTTTACTGCCGACTGGTTGCGATTATCAGGCTGGCAGTGTATCAAAGCTTGTGTTGAATATTATTTGGTTTGTTTGACACTGTAATAACAGCGGCCAATACGCGCACACTAATTTCCCTTATTGGTTTAATAATTTTACTTTTTGCTGATTGAATTCCTCTTGTGTAAGGATGCCTGCATCCAGCAACTCTTTCAATTTTATGAGTTCTCCTGCAATGCTAATCGGCTCACTATTTTTTGTAGAGGAAACTGCATTTGCAATTAACTCGGTTTGACTTTTGGGGCTGGTAGCTAGAATTCTAGCTGAACAAATTTCCTTTATTTCCTGGGCTTCTGCTTTTGTAAATCCATGACCTACAATTTTCTCGCCGCCAACAACAAAGGTGATGGTTGAGTAGCCAATCATAGGCGTGTCAATATTAACCCCTTCAATCTGTTGGTAAACTATATGCCTCGATTTACCACTAAACAAGCCAGGGATTTTCAACATGATTTCTGCTTCTTCAATATGAATTTCTGCTGGAAATAGTCGATTTCCTTCTGATACCCGCGATGCTGTGTACACTTTTTTTTCCATGACAATAAGTTGATGAGAATCCTTCTTTAGATTTTTTAAAGGTCGCCTATTTTCCTAATCTGGCATAGATGAACAAGCCACACTGTTTGTGTAGCCTGATTAAACCCGATCATTTGTGGTTATTATTCTAGAAGTGTGCTATCGCCTTTATCCGTAACGTAAACTTGACCTTGGCTTGCAGCGGAACACCTGAAGGCTCTAGTCGAGGTCGGTTGGCTGACGAGTGACATTTATCATTCATTGCACACTCGCCCTCTAGAAGACCATCAGAAACAAACAGCGGAACACCATGAATGACAGGAAGGTTTGAAAACATATTATGAGAAACTAGCCATAATCGTTATTTTAATGTAGTTGTATAGCGTGTTGAATGCGACAGGCACCTTCAAAAAATTCAAATTCTTGTATGGAAAAAGTAAAATTGTTTATATCGTATGCACATGCAGACAGAGAATATTTGAATGAGTTTTACAAATTTCTAAATGATAGCGATTGCCCCAATATTGATATATGGAAGGATAACGAAATTACTTTGGGGCAAGAATGGAATGATCAAATTGAAAGGAACCTGAACTGCGCAGATATCGTTTTGCTTTTTATAAGCCAGGATTTTTTAAAGTCTCCGTACATAAAAAATAACGAATTATCTGTAGCGCTCAAGAGGCATCATGAGGGACAATCAACGGTGATCCCCATTTTTTTAAGATACTGCGTCCTCAATAATTATCCCGAGATAACTAAGCTGCAAGGTTATCCTACAATCGACACTCCATTAGCCGAAGCCGGCGTTAAAAAAGACCGGTATTTCTCAGAGATACAGGAAAAGATAAATGAGGTCGCCAAAAATATCATTACCAAGATAAACATTGCGAGGTCTGCAGCTGTGGACAACGGAGGCGAGCAATCTAACGTGGCGAAGGAGATTGAGCAGTTGAGAAATACAAAGAAAATATTTCTTAGCATACCGGCTTCGCCTGAGGGGTTGGCAATGAGAAGAGCATTTATTGTAGAAGTAGAAGGCAAAATAAAATATGATAAGCCGCAATGGCCGTACGAAATCGTTCCTGGTATATTACAGGCAGACGAAATAAAAAACAAAAGCCTAAGTGAGCAGGAAAAGGACATTGAAATATTGATGAACCAGTGCATCTATGCTATTCATATAGCAGGTTCGCCTGAAGATCTAAACAGTGACAAGTTTAAAAGCCAATACAAACAATCGGTAAGATTAAAAACCGGGTCTACACTGATAAGAAATATTTTATGGCTGGCAGGCCCAACTATAAAAGACGGTTTGGATACCATTGATGAGGCTTTCAAAATCAAACTGAAAATGTTACCATCAGTTGTGGGTGAAGACAGGCAGGCAGTGTTTAATTTAATAGAAGGATTTGATGTAGCAAAGGAGCAAACAATCAATCATCTGTCCGCTCCATTTTCTCCGGTCAAAAAGATATTTATGTTCTACGATTTTGAAAATGATAATGAGAACGATTTAAGAATAAGGCTAAGAAAAATTTTGCAGGAAGATAAAAAGTTTGCCATTCGCGATCCTGCAGACGAGAGCTTTGAAATTCAGAAAAAAGCAATAGAGGAATGTAACGCTGCCTTTATTTTTTACGGAACAAACTCCGATTCGATTTGGTACAAAATGCGGGAACGGGCAATCTTAACATCCAACAAATTTGGAGCAGTATGCGTAGACGGTAGAGAAGAACCTGAAATGGAAAAGAAAATTGACAGGGATGTCTCAGTTAACGAAATATTATCTATAAAGGGTGAGAAAGAATTGGAAGCAGGAGTTTTAGCATTTAAAAAGTTATTGCAGGAGAAACAAAATCAGGGTGGGTGATGAAAGAGTGTATCGATCCTAATATCATTTTTAAAATTTGATTTGACAAAACGGCCAATCATTAGAATTGCTTACCCTCACACAATCGCTACAAATGAACAATAGCAACCAAAGCCCTTCACAACCTGTTTTCCAACTGGATGAATTTTACCTTGACCTTACGCCCGAAGGCCAAATTTGTTATCTATCTAAAAATGAAATCAGGAACAATCCGTTTCCTGGTCTTCGCCCTTTCAAAACATCTGAATTTCAACTTTTTTATGGACGTGACGGGCAGGCGGAACATCTGATTAACCGGCTAAAAAAGAACCACTTTCTTGCGGTGATCGGAAGTTCAGGCACAGGCAAATCTTCGCTTGTAAGAGCGGGGTTGTTGCCACAACTGTTTGCCGGGTATTTGTATGAAGCAGGTACAAAGTGGGATACAGCCATTTGCAGACCCGGGAAAAACCCAATAGAGAATCTTGCATTCGCATTGGCTAGAATAAAAAGCCAAAGCAGTGCGAACGATAAGATACTTGATGAGTTTACTATTATAGAGCCTCTTTTAAGCAATACGATTTATGGTGTTCTTGGGGTAGTGGATTTACTGAATGAGGCAAATGCTTTAAAAAATGAAAAAAGAAACTTATTGATTATAGTTGATCAATTTGAAGAACTTTTTCGATTCAATAGGGATGATTTGGGAAGACCCGGAATAGAAGTTCAATTTGTAAACCTGTTGTTGAAGGCGGCCGAAAATCAAGCAGGCTCCATCTATGTTGTCATTACAATGCGTTCAGAATTTCTAGGTGATACCGTAAAGATTCGTGGTCTGCCTGAAGCAATAAATGAAGGACAATACCTGGTTCCGCAACTAAGCCGCAACCAGATAAAAGAAGTAATTGAGAATCCTATAAAACTTGCTGAAAAAAAGATTGAACCCGGTCTGGTAGAACTCCTGGTAAATGAGATTGAAGAGAGTAAAGCAAAACAAGACCTTGATCAGTTACCCGTGCTGCAACATGCATTAATGCGCACGTTCCAGGAAGCTGCAAAGAATATTGACCTTAAACAAATTGACTACGAGCATTACAAAGCATGTAGTGGAATGGAAAAAGCTTTAGCCAATCATGCTGAGGGAAAATATATTGCTCTGGGGGATGGGAAAGTACAAGAAACTTTCAGGCAGAAGATTGCTAAGCTGGTATTCCAGGCATTAACGGATGCGAGCACTGATCAAAAAGGAGGTAGAAGACCTACGCAGTTGCAAACCCTGTATGAAATTGCAGCATCTATAAAAGCAACGGAGAAAGATGTGGATGAGGTAATTAATCATTTTAGAGATAATGACACATCATTCATTATGCCTCCGGCCAATACAGATCTTTATCCAGGGCTGATGATGGATATATCGCATGAAAGCCTGGTGAGGCGATGGAGCCGTTTAAGAACCTGGGTAGCCGAAGAAGCGGAAAGAGGAAAAATGCTAATAAGGTTGTCAGAATCACAACAGCTACACGAGCAAGGGGTAAAAGACTTATTAACTGAAAAGGAATTGGTTCCATTAGTAAAATGGTATAAATCATCTAAACCTCAAAGTGCATGGGCAAGGCGCTATGCAAAAGACTATAAAAAAAGCTTTGATTATCTATTGAAGAGTGAAAATGCATGGAAACGAAAAACAAATCTTAAGCTAGTATCTGCTGCTGCTGTTTTTATTTTTATAATCGGTGCGTCAATATTATTTGTGAGCTGGAAGGGAAGGCAGAGAAATGAATTGGATAAACAGCATTATATAAGCAGCAGTAGGGTAGCGAGGTTGCAAAATGATTTATTAAGTGCTTCTTTATTTATGGCCGAGGCAATAGCATTATCCGGTTCTAAGGACGATCTTTTAAAACATAGCGATAGTTACCTTCCTACGTATTACCTGAACAGTCTTTTACAAAATAGCTCGGATGTAGAAGATGCTGCCTTCAGTAAAAAGGGAGACAGCATTTACCTGCAGAATAAAAATGTGTTTTATAGATGGGACTTGAGAACTGGCCAGTTTATTGATTCCGTTCCCGGTGTTCTGGATTTAAACCGAGACATGCGGGATGAGGAATATAATACTGCACTCATCCAACTAATACAGCATTGGGGCGTGGATTCAATAGATGAAGCTGGATTTGGGTGGGGTAAAATATTGAACGATGGCTTTGAAGTGGTATTAAAAATACCGGGTAACATTGAGTCTTTCTCAAATGGAATTGCAAGCTCAATCGGACAATTGTGTATTACCATCGGCCAGAGCCGCGATAGTACTAACAAAGCTTATATCTGGGATATTGTTGGAGGAAAACAGGTTGGGCCTGCCTTACTCCATTCTTCATTAATTTACGGAGGTACTTTTAATGACGATGCGAGTAAAGTATTAACATGGGATCAAAATAACCTGGTACGTGTTTTCAAGAAAGTAAACCTGGAAAATGTAACTGCCGGGGATGCGGATATTCCGCCAACATTATTTAAAACACAGATGGAAGTAATAACAGGTGCAAGATTAAATGAACAGAAAAATGGGATAGAAATTATTCCTGTAAATGAATGGAAGGAAAAACAAATAAGCTGGCTAAGCGATGCAGAGGAGCATTTTAAAAAGTGTAAGTACAAAAATTTAAATTATTGGCATCAATGTTATAAATGATAAACGTCGTTTTTTCAGATGCTAGTGTCTTAGCTTTTTTTACCTTTCTGAGGTACATTTTGTTTACCCGCGCTTGCTGGTTTCTTTGTAAGGTCGCTTAGTGTTTTGGGGCGTAAATTGGGGAATGGTGGCGGCACATTTTGTGGCCCTTCTTCCTCGGTGAATGTTAAGTCAACAAGGTTTTCATCACCCTGTTCACCATAATGAAAAATAAACCTATTCTCACTTATGCCTTGTTTTTCTACCAGGAAATTGATTACTGAATTTACCTGGCTCCAACTAATTTGGGTTGACATTTTGCTACTGCTGCCATTCCCTGTAACTCTCACTTTACATTGGGGTTGGTCCTTAATTTGGGTGGCAACCGCATTCAGTATCATTTGTGCATTCGGACTTATGGAGGTGCTGCTTTTCGAAAAACGAACCGGTGATAAACTTCCTTCACAAGATTGAGCAACTGATATGAAAGGAGCAAACATCAGTGCGATGCATACCAGGTTAATGACATTGCTCTGTTTCATAATTAGTGTTTGAGTTAAGAAATAGCTACATTAATTGAGCGGCTGTCTTTTTGATTTTTCAATACCTATCTATTTTTCATAAGTCAATTTAAAGATAATGTATAATATATTGAAATGTATAGGTTTTGATTTTTTTGTAATTACCTCATTGACGTAGAAAAATAGGGTAACCCTTCATTAAGACCTTACATAACTAACAAGGTCCCAAAGGGAGAGATTTGTTTTGTCATTGCGACCAGGAACGAGGAAGCAATCTCTTATTAAACTGGCTGAGTAAAACTCTTTGCCCCAAAGTAGAATCCTGTTTTAAAGCTGCTCAGACGGTTTGTGTTTGCCGGTTCCGTTGGTACCCACCTTTAGGCTGCCTGTTAGGAGCCTCCTACTAAGCTTTTAAAATCTATGTAGCGGTCTTTCTACCAACAGGGTCTCAAACAGAGCTAACCTAACGACTTTTATGTCGGGGCTACGGAGCTAAATGGTTAAGTATTAGGGATAATTGTTTTCGTGTAAAGCGCAAATTGCACAAAACCGTTTGCTGCCTCGTGGTCTATTTTAGAATGGCAATTCCTTTCCAGTGTTTGGGCTGAGAATAGATCGTCGTTCCCATTAAATTCCATTCAATGGCGCCAGCCACTTCGTAGTCAAATTTCAGATTGTCGTCCGTGCGGTTTATAACTATCGATAAAGGTTTCCAACTCGTTCCACTTTCCAAACCTGTTGTCCAACTATTGGCACTTACAGGAATATTATTTTGACGTTGTTTGTCCTTGCCGTAACTAATGCCTAAACTATATTTTGAAATCAAAGTATTGCTTAAGTCGATATCTATAAAAGCATTCGAACCGTCATCCAAACTGTCTTTGGAAGTGAAGTTCCAGCTTTTTAGTTGGTTAGAATTCGGCTTCTCGTTGTCTTCTTTTGTACCGGATCGTCCAGCAAACGATAGCAGTCCGAATACGAAAAAAGATAGAAGTTATTATCCCAAACTTTTCTTTAATGAGTTTGGTCGCATTGAAACAAATAAAGAGGAAAAAAATACAAAGTCCGATATTTAGTAAGGCCCATAAAAGGTGTAACATATTTTTTGAATTATCGGGTTTGTCAAAGCTTGCAGGCAATGTGAATGGCTTGCTTTGTAAGAGTACTCTGGTAAAGTTCAGCTGCGAATTAAGTCAAATAGAATTTTAAAGTACAACTGCTTTTTTATTTACCCAAATCATAGTTAATAGCCGGAACAGAAAACATCCCGAACCGACAATGCTGCAAGAGCCAGGACGGAAAAAACGTATAGGTCATTGCGACGAGTAAAAAGAAGTTATTTCTTGGTAAAACTGGCTTTTTCGTGGTTGCGGAGTCTCCCTGGTTATGCCATCCTGCGTTCGATTGAACCTACATTGCTCACACGCCTTGACCTTACAGTAGACCCTAGCGTGACGAAGAATGAAATCACTGTTTTTTGCCAGTGCCTTTGCAGACACTGCAGCGCATACCTTCCACCTTTTTTTTACCAGTACCATTGCAGGAGCTACACGTTTTTTTGCCTGAGCCGCTGCAGGAGCTGCAATACTGGCTGTTGGTTCTGTCATTGCTATACCTTCTGCCTGTGCCCCCGCAGGCAAAACAACTGGTGCCGCCGGAGCCACCACATGAGCCGCATTGCAGCGTGCCGCCTCCTGATACACCTGTGCCGCTGCATGCTGCACACTGGTTGGCGTTTTGCTCCGTCTGTGCTTTCGACAGTCGTGAGGATAGTTCCAGCATTTCTTTATGCCACTTTTGCCGTGATTGCTCAAGGTGCTTTTCCTCGTCTTCTTTGTTCTTTTTCTTAGTTGCGTCCTTCTCCCTTCTTAATCGTTCTTTGTCCTCGTCTTTGCTTAGGTTTCGAACATACACTCTTGTGGTATTTTCAGTCTTAATGATAGAAATGCTGTCGTAGTCACCGCCGGTAGCTGCAATCATAGTATCGTGCACCATGCGGAAATTGGATGCCTGCGATGCTGATATTTCCGTTCCGGTTTTATCAATATAAAAGCTTCTGTCGCCGTCAGAAACCAGCGCCATGCCATTGTTGAAATTACTTGCACTTTTATACGTTGCAGGAATAATAACGGTGAAATACTCATTCATATAACCATACAAATACTTTTTGGGTTGGCCTTTAGGCTCCATTCTGAAAAAAGCAAGGCTATCATGATATTCACCAAAATCATATGCTAGTGGGTTTTGTTTTATATCGTCCATACGATAACCAACCTTGCCGGTGATTATAAGTTTACCCCAACTATTAATATATACGTACCCTGCACATTTGCCATGGAGGTCACCAACAATGTAGTCAGAAGACTGGGGTAACGAGGTGATTGCAATTAGCGTGAAGAAGGAAAAGAGTAAATGTTTCATACCAATAGTTTTAATTGTATAAATATTCTACTGTATGTTTCCCTCAAGGTTGGCCAATGAATGTTAGGGTCGTTCTTCAACATAAGCAACGCCCATATTTTTGTTATAAAACAAAACTAAAATTAGCAACTCCTTATTGATTGTCAATCCCTTTTATTGGTATTCAATATCGCCGTCTGAAAAATCCATCTCCATTTTTGGTCGCAAGAGTTTCCTAATGGCTTGATGTTAATGCATAGGCGTAAGAGCCTGCGTTGCTCACAGGCCAAAGCTTCCTTCCGGGACGCCCAAGCGGAACCAACAGCGCTAAACCCTTAATAGTTTTCAGGAAATAGCTCCTGCAATGGAAAATGAAAACTATTTCCTTGCCATAAAAAGGCAACCTCCAATAGCTTCCAAACATTTTAAGCCACACCTGCCAACAGTTATTTTTTAAACTATAATTTCTACCTATAAAACAGACGGTATTCATTAGATAATACCCTAATTTGCAAAACGTCTATATTCCTAAGCTACCCAATGAATTTACCTTTTGGACCAAACACTGAAAACGCTGCTCCCCAATTTTTAACAGGTGGTGGCGAAATGGGCAGCCTTATTCGTTCCAAGGATTGGTCTACAACACCCTTGGGTTCTCCCGATACATGGCCACAAAGTTTAAGAACAGCAGTAAGCTTGTGTATTGCTTCTAATTTTCCCATAGCCATTGCCTGGGGCCCGCACCGTGTGCAGATTTATAACGATGGCTATTGGCCAATACCTGGCGATATGCATCCGGCTTCTATGGGACAGGATTTTAAGGAATGCTGGATATCGGCCTGGCCGGTCATTGGCCAAGCGTTTGAAGAAGCCTCTTTGGGAGAAACCCGCTTTTTAGAAAACCAGCGCATCTTTCTTGAACGCTATGGTTATACGGAGGAAACTTTTTTCACCTTTTCTTTTAGTCCAATCCTTGATGAATCAGGCAGTGTGGGCGGGCTGTTTCATCCAGTTATTGAACAGACGCAACAGACACTTGCTGAAAGACGATTAAATATTTTACACAACATACCCGACCACACCGTTAATGCCAGAACTACAACCGAAGCATCGGCGCTTGTAGCAGAATGTTTAAAAGATTTCAGCCTGGATATACCTTTTTTGTTAGTGTATTCTATTGCTGATGATGGGACGGAAGCGGTCCTTGAAGGCTCGGTAGGTGTAGATGCCTGCTCAACTCTTGCCCCCACAAAAATCAACTTTCAGCCACAACAATCCTGTAACTGGCCATTTGCCGAAGTAATTAAGAAAGAAGAAGTGCTACAGGTGAATGACCTGGGGAAGATTTTCGGCACATTTACCTGCGGCCCTTATCCCGAAGCACCTCATCAGGCTTTGATTTTTCCCATCACGTTGGCTGGCACTACTAATGATAAATATTTACTCGTAGCAGGCGTTAGTTCACGCAGAAGTCTGGATGAAAAGTACCGGTTATTTTATGAGCTTTTAGCCGAAGCCATTAAAAATGCTTTAGTAAAGGCAAGAGCCTATGAAGAAGAGCGCAAAAAGGCGGAAGCACTCGCTGAGATTGACAAAGCAAAAACGGCTTTCTTCTCTAATGTAAGCCATGAGTTTCGTACTCCGCTTACACTCATGCTTGGATCGTTGGAAGAAATGCTTAAGAATGGCAAACGGGAAGAGGGTGACAAAGAAGCCGTGGAAACCACCCATCGCAATGCGTTGCGGTTGCTACGATTGGTAAATAACCTGTTGGACTTTAGCCGCATTGAAGCCGGGAAAGCAAAACTCCAATATGGTCTCACCGACATTACAAAATACACTGCCGACCTTGCTTCAAACTTTCGTTCCATCATTGAAAGTGCAGGACTTGCTTTTCATGTAAAGACCGACACGGTTATACAACCCGTTTTTATTGATAATGAAATGTGGGAAAAGATTGTGCTTAACCTACTTTCCAATGCTTTTAAATATACACTGGAAGGTAGCATTGAACTTTTATTAACCACACAAAACAACCAGGTTGTTTTAACAGTAAAAGATACCGGTGTTGGTATTCCCGAACACGAGCTTCCAAAAATGTTTGAACGCTTTCACAGGGTGCAAAATGTTACCGGCAGAACGTACGAAGGAACGGGCATTGGACTGTCGCTAGTGAAGGAGCTTGTGGGTTTGCACGGTGGGGATATTAAAGTGAGCAGCGAATTAGGAAAAGGCACAGCGTTTACAGTGCGCATTCCTACCGGCAAAAACCATTTGCCCAAAGAAAATGTGGTGGAGAAAGGGGTGGACTTTACCGGTTCTATATCCAATGCTTTTTTGGAAGAAGCCGCTTCACTTATCGAACAGCCATTTTCCCCGAACGGAAATGGAGAACACCAGGTTGCAGAAAATGCGCCCACGGTTTTGATTGTGGATGATAATGCGGACATGAGAACCTACATCAAGTCGCTGCTTCAAAAACAATACAAGGTTATTACGGCAAATAATGGCGTGGATGCGCTGCACAAAATAAAATCGGGTAACCCCGATTTGGTATTGAGCGATGTAATGATGCCGATTATGGACGGCATTCAGTTGGTAAAAGAAGTAAAAGAAAATCCGGCAACTGCTCAAATTCCGGTTATACTGCTTTCTGCCCGTGCAGGGGAAGAATCCAAAATTGAAGGTTACGATATTGGTGCAGATGATTACCTGGTTAAACCATTTTCTGCAAAAGAGTTATTGGCAAGAGTGGCTTCGCAAATAAATCTGCTAGCATTGCGCCGGGCAACCGAAACAACTATTCACAACCTGTTTATGCAGGCTCCGGCTCTTATCTGTATTCTTCGGGGCCCCCAGCATGTATATAAATTGGCTAATGAAATGTATTTGCAGTTTGTCGGCAATAGAGATATTGTAGGAAAACCGATTCGGGAAGCGTTGCCTGAACTGGAGGGACAAGGTTTCTTAGAACTTCTTGACAATGTTTATGTAACAGGAGAACCCTTTATTGGTAATGAAATGCCTGTGAACATAGATATGGGAGGTGGAAAGCTGGAAGAAATGTACATGAACTTTGTTTACCAGCCGGCTCGTAACGGTGCTGGAGAAGTAGAGGGCATTTTGGTGCATGGTGTAGATATTACGGAACAGGTTTTGGCGCGAAAGAAAATTGAAGAAAGCGAAGAACGTTTCAGGCTTGCATTTATCGGAAGCAACCAGGTTGTTTTTCGCCAGGATAAAAACCTGATGCATACCTGGATATATAATAGTCATCCGGGTTTTAAGCCAGAAGATATCATTGGCAAAACAGACGAGGAGCTACATGTGCCGCATACTGCTAAAATTCTGACTGATATAAAATCCCAGGTACTAGTTACGGGTAAATCTTTTGACGGCGATGTTGAACTAGAAATAAAGGGACAGCTGGTAACTTATAGTTTACATTTTGAGGTTACCAGGGATGCGAATGCAGACATTACCGGGATAACCGGAATTGTAATGGATATTACTGAGCGCGTAAAAGCGGAGCAAAAAATCAAGGAAAGTGAAGAACGTTTCCGCAACCTCGCCGATGAAAGCCCCATGTTTGTTTTTATTATCGAACCCGATCCGTTGGCTTCTGTTAGTTACTGGAATAAAACGTGGTTGAATTATACCGGGCAAACTTTTGAGGAAGCGAATGGCAGAGCATGGGCCGGTATTATTCATCCGGATGACGTGCCTATTGTAATGGATATATATGTTCCTGCTTTTGAAGGCCAACAACCATATGTAATACCTGCCATCAGGGTAAAGCGGTATGATGGAGAATATAGGTATCACATAATTAAAAGCAATCCCCGTTATTTGTCCAATGGAGATTTTAATGGCTATGTGGGTGTAGGTATTGATGTTCATGAACAAAAGTTGGCCGAAGAAAATTTAAAGATCAGCGAAGAGCGTTTTCGCACCCTCGCCAACGATACACCGGCTTTTCTTTTTACAGCTGATGCCGATACAAACATTGATTTTGTAAACCGGCAGTGGCTCGAGTTTGTGGGTTTAAGTCAGACAGAAGGATTTGGCAAAAAATGGGAGGAAGTAACGCACCCTGATGACATAGCACCCATGTATGCTATTTATACAGAGGCGGTGCAAAATAGCAAGCCATACCATTTTGAGATTCGGCAAAAAAACACCAGTGGCGAATATCGCTGGGTACTTTGGAACGGCATTCCCCGCGCCGATGCAGAGGGTAAGCTAACCGGTATTGTAGGGTTAGGTTTAGACATTACCGAGCAAAAAGTAGTGCAGGAAATTATTAAGGCAAGCGAAGAGCGCTTCCGCCAATTGGCCGACCTCGTGCCGCAAATACTATGGACCGCAAGGCCCGATGGTTTCATTGACTATTACAACAAACGTTGGTACGAATACACTGGCTACCGGGATGGCTTTGGAGACGGAAGCTGGACGCCGTTTGTCCATCCTGATGACCTGCAAGGTCTGTTGGATGCCTATTACCAAAGCATTCAGCAGGAAATACCCTATAAGCGTGAGTTTCGATTAAAAGAACACAACATTGATGTGTACCGCTGGTTTATTGGCCAGGCGGTGCCGGTGCACGATCATTCGGGCAAGCTTATAAAATGGTTTGGTTCCTGCACGGATATACAGGAGCAAAAAACCTTTTCGGAAAAGCTGGAAGCGCAGGTAGGGCAGCGCACCATCGAGTTGCAACGCAGCAACGAGGACCTGCAGCAATTTGCACACGTTGCCAGCCATGACCTGAAAGAACCGGTACGAAAAATAAAAACCTTCACCAACCGGCTGGAGCAAAACCTTCATGGCAAACTGGATGAGAATGGAACCCGTTTTATTGAAAGAATTCATGCGGCCACAAACCGCATGTTCAATATGATAGATGGGGTGCTGGCCTATTCAACCATTAATGCAGATGAGCAAACCCCATCCCTGGTAGACCTTAATGAGGTGGTAAAAAGCATTGAAACCGATTTGGAAGTAACCTTGCAAAGTAGCAACGCAATCATTCAGTTCAATAATCTCCCTGTGGTGGAGGGAGCTCCTGTGTTGCTTTATCAACTATTCTATAATCTTATTAATAACTCCATAAAATTTGCGAAAGCAGGAGTACAACCGCAAATAACATTCAATTCAGAAATCGTTACTACTAACAAAAAGCAGTTTGCCCGCATTATTTTTTCGGACAATGGAATTGGTTTTGATCCTGGCGACTCCGAACGAATATTCAATTCCTTCACCCGTTTAAACTCGAAAGACAAATATGAAGGCACAGGTTTAGGTTTGTCACTCTGCAGAAAAATAGCAGAGCGGCACGGCGGCAACATCATTGCCAGCGGAACGCCCGGCGAAGGAGCAACGTTTACAATAATACTTCCGGTTGAGCAAAAGAACAAGAGCATATAACAATCGATCAGAAAGCTTTTATTAGCCGACGGTGAAATGTCGTAGCGGGGTTTTATAGCAGCGCATTGGTGGCATGTGAAGAACACCAGCAAGACGGAAGACTGAACCTGGCGGGCTTTGCGAGTTGCTTTAAATAAGAAGCCCGGTTGTTAACCGGGCTTCTTATTTTTAAATCTTAGCGTGCTTTTTTCTTTGGATCCGCTTTTTTCTGTGCTGAGCTTTTCTTTTTCGTAGGCTTATTCTTTTTTGGTTCAGCTGACTTTTTCGACATACAATTACATTTTAGATTAGTAGATTATTTATTATGGCTGTAGGGTAATTTCTTACCGTTTTTCCATGTAGTACTTTAAGTCGGTAAAGATATGCTTATAAGGGTAGATATGATGTTTTAGATCAGGTCAGCCGGGCACTCATATTGAAGTACGGAGCTTGCCTTTTGATATAGCGATGCCGGGTAATTGTTTCAGAAGATCTTTAATGATCACCTGGGCATTGTATTCGCAAATGATGATTGAACATCTTTAGTATAGTTCCCCGTTGGTTTAAGTTTAGCGAAGTGTAACTCACACCTTTCATTTATGTAGGTCTGTGAAAGGCAATTGTGCAAAACTGTTCAGTATAATAGCAAATGTCCATCATATCTCTAATGCCGGATGCAATCCTGCTATCATGGAAGTTTGAAGTGATCCGTGGGAACAATTCAAACAACCAGGGAGACCTCAGGTTACACATAAGTTAAAGGTGACGCTTCACTTAACACCCTTAACAACCCCGGGTTCATTGTGGTCAAAACTCAAAACTTCTCTAAGCAACCAATTTCCGTTTTCCAGCAAATACAAATGGGTAAACTTTGCGCTGCTTGTATGTACATCTGCTTTATTTTTTTCTCTAATGTAAAAGTCATGAACTCCTGTTTGTATCGCTCCGTATAAAATGCCATTATTATACATTGGAAATACTTCCAGGCTTTCTTCTACCACTTTTCTAATGGGTTTTTTATTAAAATCTGAACAAATATATTTTTTAGTGTTTGCTAAAAATATTTTCCTGGTTTGAATACCACTTCGGTCGTGATAAAACATTAAATCTTCATGAACAGCCTTTTTTAAATATTCCATGTCGCATAAGTTGAAGCTGCGCTCAAAGAAAATGCTATCCTGCTTCTTCAAAGTCAGAAACAATTCAGAAGTTCTGGCTACTTGTCCATTAGCCAGGTTTATAGAAATCAGTAGTATTAATATTGAAAGTAATTGTTTGGTCATAAGTGGTTTAGGTTTTAACGGTGAAAATAATAAGTGTAGGGTTATTTGCAAGCATGAAATACTGGGCTACTTACACGCCGGGGTCCCGTGCAGGTGACCAAAGCGGGACAAAAACTTTGTGGTAAGATAGCAGGTGCACTAAGCGTTTGCAACTTTGGTCAATGCCTTTTTCAAAGGCATAAGGTCTGCGACCTCTTTTTATCCCTAAGTTCAAGGTTACGCTGCGCTAAACACTTTGAACAACCTTGGAACATCCCCGCAGAACGGGGTCTTGGCTTTAGAATCCCGGCAGAATGGTTTCATTTAAAAGTAGCTACACGCCTTTTATTTGTTATTCCTGTAGCTATCAATAAAACCAGAAGAACAATGAAACTCAACAAAAAAGAAATAAGTGGGTTAAGTGATCCTACGAAATTGGTTAGTGGCTTAATAAAGCCATGCTTATTCAGGATTGAGAAAATAAAGTCATTTATAATAAATACCGAACTGCATACTAATGTCGGCCATCCATTCCTTCTATCCTTCAGGAAAAAGAGAAAGCCTACGAATAAAGTAATATACATTCCATAGTCAATCAGCTCCGGAGCAACGGCAGGCAGCAAAAAGAAAATACTTATACCAAACATTAATACTACAGTACCAATAAGAAAGGCTCCGTGTATCTTTCTTCTTTTTTTCAGAATAAATGCCAATAAAATGATTAGACCTATTTCCACCGGTGCTGATGCATTTTGGACAATCATAAAATCTCCTTCAGCCGAACCGAGTCTTTTGTGAGCTGAGTGAATGGCTAATACAACTGCTTGAGCAACTAACAACGGGCCAAAAAACAAAATAGAGAGTCCGACCCGCCTGTGTTTTATGGCTTGGTTATTCCCGATAAGGCTGAGCTGGTACAACATCAAAAACAGCCAAGTGAAATTAATGATAAAGTGAATTATTTGATAGCGATTGGGTTTGGCATCAGTGCCAAAAAAGATATTCCAAAAACCTGACATGGTAAATAAAATTGTAATTATGATAAGGAGGTACTCGAGGAAATATTTTTTAATATTTTTCATTTTTTCGGGATATAATGTTGCTTTGAAATGAAAGCTAACGATCGGGGCTTGGTGCAAGCAGGGCATTGTCGATTATCCAGCCCGGAACTGAAGCCCATTAAAGAAATAAAGTACAAGTTAAATACTAAAAGTCCAACAGAATTCCGTCCAGACCGAACCACAGTACAGCGATGCAAACACCCGAAGTTTAAACGTCAAGCACTTGCACAAAACCCCATGTTGTAGGTAGGGCGATTTCGTCAGAACGTAATAATAGAGTCTTTGTCGTCAGTCAAAAGTTGAAATTATCAAATGAGTCTTTGTCTGCCGTTGAATTTAAGGTCATGACGAAACCGTACAACGAAACATATTTAAACCTTGTTCTCCTCGGACATTTTTTTTGGAGGTCTCGTCAATGCAATTAGAAGCGTCAAGCCAGCGACTAAACTTAATATCCACACCATCCAATCAAAAATGTACCACCTTTTTGCTTGGACTTGTAATGCCTTGTCAACTTGGTGGCTGTAACCTTTTTTAATGATGTCTGCAAAAATAGGTTCTAGAAAAAATGCCGCCAATATACCAGCCATTAGAAACAAGGTTAGAGCAAAGAGAATAAGCTTTTTTCGTTGGGTTTTCCAGTTAGCAATCAAGGCAATGATGAAAAGCAAAAAAGTTATGGTGGGAACAATTTCCCAGAATGAGCTACTATTGTAGCCATATTCTCCTTGCATCATTGCAAAGGATT
>JANPIM010000019.1:0-3180 GCA_031425015.1 Segetibacter sp.
TAGCATACATACGGCTAAGGGTGGTCAGCGCAATATACACTTAAAAAGTGGAAAAGATATCTTGTTGGATTTGCCGCAAAATTCAACAGTAGTTATAAATGCTGTTACCGGCGAAACAATATTTTAGTACGCTTTGCTTCAAAAAAGATTATGAAAAACTGTTTATTGATCTTCATCATTACTAGTAAGTTTTCCGTTGCTGTTGCACAAACCGAGAAGCTTATTTATCATGAAATAAAAACCGATACGGAGGGAAAAATTATTCCGTGGTTTTCAGCGGAACATGGCAAAGCCTACAGCAATGCAATAATGTCTGTCTGGCATTTTTGGGACACCATGCGTATTGACATGAATGGCCTGCCATATTACATGAATCACCAGGTATGGACCCCCGGCGTAAATGACCTGCGGGGTATTGGTGGCGACCAGATACAAATGGCCCTGTCGTCATGGCGTTTGTTATACTTGTATGCAGGGGATGAACGCATAAAAGAGAATATGAAATTTATGGCGGATTACTACTTGAGCCATGGCTTATCTCCTTCTACCGCTGCCTGGCCCAATATTCCATACCCTTACAACACTTTAATTTATTCCGGCATCTACGATGGTGATATGGTTATTGGTAAATATTATACACAGCCTGATAAAGCCGGTTCTTTCGGAAATGAACTGGTACAGCTGCACAAACTGATTGGAAACAGGAATCATGGCCAAACGCCAGGCGGTATCTACCTGGAGTCTGCCGTTAAAATCGCTAACACACTTGCCCGGCATACAAGTACAGGCACTTACGACGCATCGCCATTGCCATTTAAGGTGCATGCATTGAATAATAGCGCAGGTAAATTAAAAGATAACCATGGTAGCGGAAAAGATGTTCAATTAAGCAAGTATACCACCAATTGGTCGGGTACACTTGAATTGTTTTTGTCGTTAATTGAAATGAAAAAGGGCGATATACAGGCCTATCAAAAAGCAGTTGATATCATACTCGCCTGGATGAAAAAATATCCTTTACAAAACAATCGCTGGGGGCCATTTTTTGAAGACATCCCCGGATGGAGCGACACACAGATCAATGCCGTCACCTTTGCACAGTTCATGATGAGCCATCCGCAATACTTCCCTCAATGGAAAACACAGGTAAAAGACATTTTTAAATGGGTGTATGCAACCCTGGGAAATAAGTCATGGGAAAAGTATGGTGTTGTTGTAGTAAATGAGCAAACAGCATATCAAACACCGGGTAATAGCCATTCCTCAAGGCAGGCTTCAGCCGAACTGCAATACGTTGCTCTTACTGGTGACAGCAGTTACACAGAAAATGCCATCCGTACTTTGAACTGGGCTACCTATATGGTAGATACTGATGGGAAAAACAGGTATCCGCAGGATGAGAATTGGTTAACCGATGGGTATGGCGATTATGTAAGACACTACCTGCGGGCTTTTGCAGTTATACCTCAATTAGCCCCTTCCGATGAAGATCACATTCTTTCTTCAACTTCAGTAATTCAATTTGCGGAGTATAAGAATAGCCCCTATAAAAAGCACAGGTTTGATCAAAATGTACTTTCGGTAAAATTAGAATACAACACCTATGATAAGCAAGGGCGTGAAGTGATCAGGTTAACACAAAAACCATTAAGGGTATTATTTAACGGCAAGGCTGTTAGTGAAATGATAAATGACAATGCACCGGGTTTTAAATGGCAGGAACTTGAAACAGGCGGTATTTTGTTTGTGAACCGAACAAACGCTGATGAAATAATAATTACCGAATGATTGATCTTGCCCGGCACATATTTATGTCAACTGGCAAACTCATTTTGTCTTTGTATATTAAAAATGTTGTTAATCAATTTTATGCATGATCGTATGAAATTTTTAATTCTTTTTGTGACCTTTTCCTTTACGACAGGTAGTGCGTAAAAGAAATTGCCGATGTGTACCTGAATGGAAAGCGATTGGGACAGCATTGGCATCCGGCACATTTGTTTGCCCTTAAGGAAGAATTGATTCCCGGTACAAATCAATTGGTTATTGAAGTAGTAAATTCCATCAACAATGGTTTGATTGGCGATGCAAATCAACCGGTGCAGTATAGGTATAGCCGCTCCAATATTTCACGTTTGCCACATGCCTGGATGAAACCGTTTGCCGAGGCTCCGCTATTGGAAGCCGGACTGATCGGTCCAGTTGTCCTTCAATGGGCTGAGCTTGAGAGGTGATCCTTGATGAAAGAACAAACCGGCTTAAAACAATTTGATTAAATGAACGCACTAAACCTGAAACAGGAATAACCCACCGATCAATAATTTTTATGAAGTACTTTATGTCTTTTTCATTCATTGCTTTTTGTATTGCTACAGCAAATAGTCAATCTTATTTTCCTGTACCTGGGATAAAGGACACAGCCCAGTTTAGGAAGGGCATAGCAAGAACGGCCTGGCTACTATCATCCGCCACTAAGGCTAAACCAAAAAATGTGAGGATTTTAGTATATGGTCAATCTATCAGCGAACAGGTGTGGTGGAAGGATGTTAAAAATTTTGTTGAAAAGCGCTTTCCTTTCGCCAATATTACTTTCATCAACAAGGCCATCGGAGGCTTTAGTGCTGAGAGGTTAAAGCTGATGGCCGAGAATGATGTTGTTTCATGTTACCCTGATCTCATTCTTTTTCATGACTATGGAAATGAAACAGATTATGAAACAATAATTCAAACAATACGCCGGAGAACGACTGCTGAAATTGCCCTGCAAACCGACCATATGGCGGGCCAAAATCAGGAGTGGCACGACATTCACAGCCAGCAATGGCTACCTTCCATCTGCAGTAAGTATGGCCTTGCGTTAATTGATGTGAGATTTAACTGGAAGGAATACATTAAAAAAAATAGCCTCGAGATCAACGAGTTGCTGGTAGATGGTGTTCACCTGAATGATCACGGCAATTACCTGATGGCCACCATTATAAAAAATTATTTTGCTCCGCTGCAAGATACCCAACCGGTTAACCGGTATGTAAAAACCTTAACTGCAGGAAAAGACTTCATAGTGAAAGGGACCAGGATCGAAACAGTGGTAAATGGCAACCGGGTTGACCTGTTATGGAAACCAGCAGTGAGCCGCAAACAACCAATTTCAATCTATGTTGATGGCAGGAAGCCCTCTGT
>JANPIM010000020.1:0-1825 GCA_031425015.1 Segetibacter sp.
TTCTTCTATCACTTCACCAATGCACCCGCTGGGCATTTGCACCTTGAGTAACGCAGCCAGTGTAGCTGCAACGTCCGTAATATTGGTACGGCGGTTGGTACTTCCTTTTTGTATGCCCCAACCATAAAAAATAAGTGGGAGGTGCGTATCGTAATTGTACCACAAACCATGCGATGCACCCTTGTCACTGCCCTGGTATGCATGTGGTTTGATGGCGTAGTAGATGTCGCCACTTAACTTTTGATTGTAGCTATTCGTAACCAATTCTCTCAGCCTTTCAGGCATCGTAGCAGTGGGTAGATTTTTCAGGGTATACACATTTGCCATTGCAGGAATGGATAGCAGTTCTTTGGTGATTGCGTTGAGGACAGCTGGTTCATCCTGGCCTTGTATGGCGGGGTGATTTAGGTAAACCTGCTGATTGATGATTTTACTGATGCCGTTTGATATTTTAAATTCACTTTGCAACACTTGATTGATTCGTGCTTCCAGCACACCATTGGTTAATACCGGCGATGGAATTTTATTTAGGCGTAAAAAGGTGCTATTCTCTGCAACTCCATGGTCAGCAGAAAGAAATAGGGTGTACTGATCTTTTCCGATTGTTTTATCGAGGTAGGATAAGAAGGCCGCAATGTCCTGATCAAGCCTTAGGTAGGTATCCTCCAACTCTAGTGAATTTGGTCCGAACTCATGGCCAACTAAATCAGGCGAAGAGCAACTAACCGCCAACAAATCAGTGAACGCGCCGCGACCCAATTGCTCTCCTTCAATGGCTGCCTTTGCCATCTCTAAAGTATACGTACTTCCCTGTGGCATGTGCCGGAAACTGTTGTATTTGTCTTTTTGAATTGCAGCAGTAATATGTGGAAAGGTATTGTCTTCGCCCGGTATTATCTTTTCGTAGGGCTGTGCGTCGCCCGTGCTTTGCTGGTAGGTTTCTATTGGATAAAGTGTGTTCCAGTTTTGCTGTAAATACTGATCGGGTAATTTTTTGTTGTTGAATTGCTGTACCCACTGCGGTAACTCTTTCATGTAATACGTGCTCGTAATAAATCCACCCACTGAGTTGTCAAACCAATACGCTGCGTTGGCAGAATGACCCCCGGTTAAAATGCTACCACGATCTTTTATAGAAATCGAAATTACCTTGCTTCTAAAGTTTGTTGCCAGTCTTAGCTCATCGCCAATGGTAGTAGTTTGAATATTGACCGGCGACATTTTGCCCGCATTGGAACTGCTGCCAACAGTTACCACGCTGGTGTCTTCTGTGCAATAAACATTACGCTTTAGTTCGCGGCTATACCAGCTATTACCTAACACGCCATGTATGGCCGGCACCGAACCTGTGTATAAACTAGTATGCCCTGCAGCTGTTTGTGTAGTAGCATAATTGATGAAATTGTTGTTGCAATTAAAGCCATCCTTCATCAATCGCTTGAAACCTCCACTTCCATACCTGTCGGCAAATCGCTGAAGATAATCCCACCTCATTTGATCAATTACGAGCCCTACCACCAGCTTTGGCCTGCCGGGTTCCGTTTGCTTTGTTACAGGCTGTTTTTGCGCGTTTATTTGGGTGAATAACAAACAGCAAATAATCGTCTTTAAAAACTTCATAGATCGCATGCTGCAAAAGTATTTGTAAACGTGGAAGGTTTTTGCCGGCTGCTAAGTTTAATATAGAAATAACGTGGCTTGATCATACGCCAGGAACTATGCTGAAAATTGTACAACCGATAAACGGATTGCGACGCAACGATGCCGCCATAGGTACAAAAGCTGGTACCTGCATCCGTATATCACTTTAGAGAATGGCCTCCGG
>JANPIM010000021.1:0-1673 GCA_031425015.1 Segetibacter sp.
TGATTGATTATACAAAGTTTAATTTAAGGCTACAATGGCTCCTTGGATGGCTACTTTTCCACCGGCACTTACGGTTGCTTTTCCACCGCCGTTGAGCGTGGCTTCTGCATCACCATTTACTGTAGCTTTAGCCCCTGTAGCTGTTACTTCGGCCGAGCCGGATACAGTAGTTTTTGTACCGTTAAGGGAAACGTCGCCACCAGAAGCGGCAGAAAGTCCATGCTCACCACTGTGAATGGTTGAATCTGCCGTGCCTTCAATATCAACATGTGCGGCGGAGATGGTGATTGTATCTCCATCCATTGTAATGGAAGATTTGCCATTTGATAATTCTATTTTTAGATCCGCAACTACCGTTATTGTGTTTGTACCGTCAACTACAATTAAATTTTTTCCCGATTTATCTACTATCGTTATCCCGGCTCCATCATCAAGCGTAACTGTATGCCCGCTTTTACTGTTCAGGCTCTTCGTATTATTTCCTTGTCCGCCTCCACCACCGGTTTTGCCATGAAACATACTACCCATAATAAATGGTCTGTCAGGATCATTGTACCGAAAACAAATTAACACCTGATCTCCGGGTTCGGGAACAACAACCAATCCCCTGTTTTTTGCGCCATCCTTTCCGCCTCCTGCATCTGGTGTCATCACCCTTATCCAGTCTGTCATGTCATTCCCTTTTTGCCAAAGCATTTGTGCCCTTACACGGCCCATATTATCCGGGTCTTTATTGTCTTTAACAGTTGCTATCTGCGGTTCGGCCACTGGCATTATAATATCGGCTTTGGGCAATACCTCAACACTTGAGGGAATGGCTTCAAACAAATTATAGTACTTGCCATTTTCATTTACATAGTGTTCAATGGCTGTTACCAGGAATTTTCCATAATCTTCTTTAACAAATGAAAGATCCTGCAGTTTTGAAACTTTTACGTCGATAACAGAACCAATCGATATCCCGGGATTATAACAGGTGCCCGTCAATACTTCAAGATTTGCCGCCATCGCAGCTTTTTGCTTCTTTACAAAATTTTCAAGGTCAGATTTGCTTTCAATACGTTGCCTTATGGGTAAATTCACCGGTTCGGAATACAGGTTATTTGACTCTTTTAAAACATAACTGGCGTATTGTCCCAAACCATTCACACTTGCAGGCGCATCGTATTTTTCTACTTTGTCTTCTTTTGACATGTAGGCATAGTTGCTGAAATTCATAGGCTGCACCTGTAACGTCATTTGCATACTGCTTACATCTTCGCCATAAGTGATTTCAACAGTTTTTGAAGACGACGGTTTACCAAAATTCAGGTCTTTGCCATCATAGTAAAAGAATTCGCTGAACTCACCGGAAAGCCTGTTGATGAAATGAAAACCACTTTCCCTGTATTGGCATATATACGTGATCTGTTTGCTATACTGGTTATTGATATTCACATTGCAATTTACCTGGCTAAGCGGTTTTGTTACCTGCTGTACTATTTTTTTCAGATCGTTTTTATAGAACGAAGCCAGGTGCTGGCCGTTCTCAAGCAAAATTGTTGGGCTATAACCAATAAATACCAGGTCTGCATCAGAGTTACCGGATTGTTCCATTCTTACTTCGCAAATGATTCCTCTGAATTCAAATGCCAGTTCAAGGCTGAGCTCCATTTTGTGAAAGCGTATCAGTG
>JANPIM010000022.1:0-1608 GCA_031425015.1 Segetibacter sp.
ATTGTCGAGGTCCGTGGCACACGCAGCGATCTTACGCGCGATGTTGAACAGGCAGCGGCTATCCACGTATACAGTATAAGGGCACCTCTATTAACCCGCGTTTTCTAACATCCTGCATGACATAGAGAGGCGTCAGGGAAAGTGGGATGCGGGGGAGGCCGGACCCGGCGCAGGATATGGCGTGCCAGGGACGGCAAAACAGGCATCCGAAGCTCTGTTGTCGTGGCTTGCCGCCAGTGCGGTCATGCCGTCCTCCAGTTCCTGAGCCCTAGGCGCTCGATTTGCTCGAAGCGCACCATGTTATAGACCAGGTTGGTCAGCGCGATCGCCGCCCGGTTGCGGGTCATGCCGATGCAGCGGTTCCACGCGCTTCTCATGCACATCCGCATGGTGGCAAAGACATGCTCGACCCGGACCCGGATCTTCGAGCGCGCACGGTTGCTGCGCTGCTGACGGCCGTTGAGCGGTTTGTTCCGATAGGCGCGTTCGATCGGTTTGGCCTCCACTTTCCGCTCCGCGAAGATCTGCTCGCAGCGCGGTCCGGTATAGGCGCTGTCCACATAGGTAACGGGGTCGCCCGCGGCGATCAGTTCTTCCAAGGCATGGCTATCATGCACCGAGGCATCCGTGACCGTGAAGCCTTCGATGAGCTTGCTTCGGCTATCCACCTTCACATGGTTCTTGTAGCCGTAGTAACGCTCGCCGTTCTTTTTCGTCCAGCGCGCGTCCACGTCCTTCTGGCGGGCCTTGGGCGGCTGTTCCTGCCACGCGGCGGGCACTCCGCCGGCCTTGATCGTGGCATTGTCTTCGCGCGAGTTGCGCTGCCGCGCCACTTCGACAAAGGAGGCATCCACCATCTGGCCTTTGCGGGCAAACATGCCCCTGGCTTCAAGCGCCGCGTGGAAGCTCGCAAAAAAGGGTTCGATCAGTTCGTTTGTGGTCAACGTTTCGCGGAACGCCCAGAAGGTTTTCTCATCCGGCGACTGATCCGCATCGGTTAGTCCCAGGAAGCGCTTGAAGCTCAGGCGGTCGGTGATCTGAAACTCGAGTTGCGCGTCGCTTAGTTGGTAAAGGCTCTGGATGATGAGCGCCTTGAACATCATCGCGGGGGCAAAGGCGGGCCGGCCACCCGGCCCTTTGGGTTCGGCCTTGGGGAGGCGCTCGAAGACCGCTTCAAACACGGTCCAGTCAATGACCTCGTCCAGACGCGCCAGTGGGTCACCCATGGCGTGCAATTCTTCCAGACGCATGGCCTTGTCAAAAAGGCCGCTCTCATTGGGTTGCACATACTTGCTCATTAGTCGGCATCCCATCACATCGCGCTCCAGTTAGGAAGCAAATCCCATCCACTTTCTATACCTAAATGCTCGGTCGCAACGATGGGCTTTTAGAGATGCCCTTAAAAAGTTAGCGTAAGATGAGCCTGTGATGAAATCGGCTGAAAGTCGCACAAAGAGTGTCATTCTCCCGTGATAATGTTGTGATGCCATCCCTTGAGAAAAGGCTGCATGCAGGCAGCGAGAAAGCACAAGTCGACGTTGGAGAATTGTGGTCATACAGGTACCTTCTGCTTTTACTTGTCAGGCGCGACTTCATGGCGAAGTATAG
>JANPIM010000023.1:0-124032 GCA_031425015.1 Segetibacter sp.
TGACCACTGACTATTAATTTCTCAAATTTTAAAAAACTAACGTCTTGTGTTCTGTTTTATATTATCTCGCTTTTCTTACCTGTGTGTCCACTCAATCACTCGAGTGTTCACGCTGTTACTTTCCAATCTTTCAAAGAACTTGAAGGCCAATTAGACAATTTGGCAATTAGCCAATTCGACATTAAACCCCGCTTGCAAGTGATAAGGTTTTGAACCTTGCAGACCCTCTCGTCTCACCTTATAATTTCTACCTTTTGAAGAGCTTTTTTTACACGTTTTTTATTTGGGAGTGCAAAGATAACCGCGTTTAACTTCTCACCAAAACTATTTTGCTCTTTAAAGGAGTTTTTGCAAAATATTTTTTCTGTCTCTTAGAAAGCCAAACCTTTTTTTACCAGTCGAACACAAACCATTACCCAAAACTTCTATCTACCCTTTTACAGTCAATAATTGTAAGAAATCTGAGCTCGCCTGCTTTGTTATCTTCTTAAGAACTACCCGCTTTTTAACAGCGGGGTGCAAATATAGGGGTCAAGCTTTTCTCAACAATCTCTCTTTTCATATTTATATGATGATGATATATGCAAGTTATAAGAATGTTTTATTTAGGAAGAAAGGATATTCAACCTTTGCCAAGAACAGGCCATGAGCCGGGGTAGCAAAATTTGCTTTAGCAGGGTCTAAAGAATGTATAATATTTTCGAAAGCCGAAAGGGATATCTTACTTCTACCGGCTAATATCATAGTACCTACTAATCCTCGTACCATACCTCTTAAAAATCGGTTGGCTTTTACATTGTAAACCAAGCAATCATTTTCATAATACCAATTGCTGGCCTGAATTGTACATTGATGTGTATGCACCTGGCTATTCCGCTTTGCAAAAGACGTAAAGTCTCTATTCTCCAGAATCAATTTAGCTGCATCATTCAATACTTTTATATCGACTTTAAAAGGGTAAAACCATGAACGATCTGCGAGGAAAGGATTTTTTGAAGGGGATATAAAGTACTTGTATTCCCTGCTGCCGGCATCGAAGCGAGCATGGCTTTCATCATGAACATGAACGATGGACTTAACTACAATATCTATTGGGAGAATTGCATTTAAGTTGTAAAGGACGCGTTCACCAATAGTTTCTTCAAAATCAAAATGAAAAAAATTTTGCAGAGCATGAACTCCTGCATCTGTTCGAGATGAGCCCGTAAGCGAAATAGATCTTTGAAAAAAAATAGCCAAAGCTTTTTCAACTTCGGCCTGGATGGTATTGGCATTTTGCTGAATCTGGAAACCTGCATAGTTGGTGCCTTTATATGCTACTTCAAGAAAATACCTCATGTAAAATGATGCGAATTATTTTGTAATCATTGCTTTGAACCTAGTTGCAAAGCTAACATCTATAAATTCTTTCGAAAGATCAGCAAACTGTTCCGGGTCAGCGACATATTGAAAAGCGCTTTCGAAAAAGTTGTACCTCGCCTGGTCACTTAAAAACAACGTAGAAAGCGCTTTAATTTGGTTAGTGGAGAAACATTTTATTTTAAATACTTTAATCGCCTCTTTCATCATATCGTCATCCGTTGTTTCTCTTGACATTTTTCGACGAAGTTTGGAGTAGTCATCTTCTAACGCAGTGCTTTTGCAATCGGTGCGAGCCTCAGTACTTACAACAGATGCCTTGGTCGTTTCAGCATCAGTAGGCATCTCTTTTTGTCCTGTTAAAAACTCCGCTTCGGATGCCGATGATTTTTTAGAAGAGTTTTGAGACTGAACATCTGTAGTGTCAGTCTTTTCTTTCAATCCTAAATGTGCTATTTCTTTTTTTTCACTGGTAACAAGTGGTTCGCTATTTTTTTCATCCCCACCCTTGACTGGTATTACAATATCTATTGTGTCACTTTGTGTTCCATTCCTATCGGTGTAGGTAATAGATACGCCTCCATCTTCAGACCTTTCGGCAATTTTTCTAATGTTAGCTTTGGTTCCAACATTCGGTTCTTTTGCTCCCGTTTCCTTTGCAGTGACATCTATGGTAGGTTTTAATACTTGCACTTCTGAACTTATTTTAATGTCTTCGCTTCCAGCAGATCCATTACTTCCATTAGCCTGTATTTTGACCAGGTTAGAATCCGGATTATTTGGGGAAACCTGAATGATTGGAGGAAGTACTACTTCTTTCTTTACATCAAAAGAAATAGGCTTGTCCTCTTCGACGGTAGGCTTTGTAAATGCAACGTCTGCATTCTTTACTTCAGTAGCCATTGTGAGAGTCATGCTTTGCAGATTAAACAACCCCCAACCTTTATCACCAAAATTTTTAAACAACAGACCGACATCTTTACCAATGTTGTAAGCAAAGGCTTGTTCAGGAAATTGGTCGTTAGCAAACCCAATTGCAAAGTTGTAATTACCCTCTTTAACCTGCGGTATGATAATGTAACCAGACGCAGTGGAACTGTAATTCTTTCCACTTAATGAAACATAAAACGGAAGTCTGTTTTCAGATTGTATAAACACAAAATGTTTCTCCTGGCTAAAAGCAATGCCAAACGAAAGGGTAAGAAGAATGCATGCAACAATATATTTCATCAAAGTAAAAACGTTAAGCATAAAGATAGGTTGAAGTGATACAGCTTAGAACTTAGTGAATGTGTTAAGGTAAGCATGGCAGTATACCTCCGAAATTATGCCAGTAATAGTTTATGAAACATGGCAAGTGAAGTGGGTAGTCACTTTTACAACAATGCAATGGATAGGTAATAGATCGTAGCGGCCAAATTTTTATTCCTGACTTGACTTGCAGTGTTCTCAATGCAAAGCTTGGTTTAACGACCTAGTTCTTTACTCCGGCAACCTTATTTTTATTGCCCAACCACCGGGTGTCGTTCAAATGGTATAGCACGATCGAAGTTGTAGCGATAGGTAACCATTCGCCTGCTTTGAGTGCCCCCAATTGCTTTGTAAATCCCAACCATTCGCGGATTCCAATCTCCGGCCCAACCCATTTCTATACGCTCATACTTATTCATGGCTCTTATTTCCAACGCTCCGGAATAAATCATAAATGCATCAATGCCCAGCGCCTGGTATTTAGGTACTATGCCAAAAGCAACCCCATTTATCCTTTTGCTTGGCCTTGTTTTTTGCAGCCACAACAGCCTTAGTTTTTGCCACCAACCAAACCTTCCATTGAAGTATTTAAAATATTGATTGAGATCCGGTATGTTGATCCACATGCCGATAGGCTCGTCCTTGTAATAGGCAAACCAAACCAACTTTTCATCCATAATCGGTTTCATCTTATTAAAAATCTTCAGGGCTTGCCCGGGTGAAATTTCCTTGCCCTCATCGTGCTGAGCCCAGGCAAGGTTGTAAACAGTAGAAAAATCCTGCGCAAATTTTTGCAATTGATTTTTGTCAATATAGCGTGCAGCGTAATCCGGCTTAGATGCAAATTTCGCATGCCTTTCAGGATACTTATCGCTAAGAGTGCCATATACCGCCAAAGTGTAGTAATACTGGTTATAAAAATTTTGAAAACCGTAGCTCTCTAAAAGTTTTTGATAATACGGAGGGTTGAACGAAATCCCATACATAGGTTCCTGCTCAAATCCTTCAACCATCAAGCCCCACCATTTATCTCTGTCTAAAAAGTTTACTGGACCATCCATTGCCTGCATGCCCTGACCTTGAAGCCATGCCTTTGCTGTATCGAATAGAAAATTGGCTGCATCCTGGCTGTCTATACAATCAAAAAATCCAACGCATCCAACAGGAATTTGATCGCCTTTGTTCAGGTACTTCTTACTGGTGAATGCGGCAATTCGACCGATGGGTTTTTGCGAGTCATCGAGGAGAAGCCAACGAGCGATTGTTCCGTGCTTAAATGCTTTATTCTTAGCTGCATCAAAAACATCGTTCACTTCATTATCAATTGGCCGGATATAACGCGGGTTACTTTGATTCATTAAAACGTTCACTTCAAGGAACGCGGTGGCATTTTGTTTATCCGTTACTTCTAATATTCGCATTCGGTATCTTTTTCCTTTTGGTTTGTCCTCCTAAAAAAGGCAAGTTAAATCGAATGGGGACATTCCGTCGCTTTTTGATGACTGGAATGCCACTTTGGTATTCCAGGTAGTAAATCTTAAGTAAGATGATAAAGTAAGAGATTAGTACAGGCCCAAACACTAAACCTGAAATACCAAAATATTGAAGCCCCATTATTACCCCCAACACAGTAATAATTGGATGCACATCCGCCATTTTTTTAGCCAGAACAAAACGCACCACGTTATCAGAAACACCAATAACCAATATCCCCCAAACCGCTAAAAAACCAGCCTGCCAGCCATGATTAATTACAAATAAATAAATGATAGCGGGGCCCCAAATCAATGCAGCACCTACTATCGGGATGATTGAAGCGAAAGCAGTCATCACTGCCCAAAAGCCCGCTTCGGGTAAGCCTACAATTAAGTACCCGATGTAACCGATGATGCCTTGCGCAAGTGCAATTGCAGGTACCCCAATAGAATTGCTAAAGGTTAATGCCACCAGTTCCTTTCCAAACATCTCAATCTTATCGCGCTTAAATGGAAGGAAAAAAATGATGGCTGCTTCCATTCGGTTTACATTGATCAACATGAAATACAAAAAGAAATAAAGCATTGAAATGGTTGCGAAAAAGCTGAAGCTCTCATTCAGCAAATTGGTAATGGCGTTGGTGGCAAAGGTTTTTATCTTGATGATATTCTCGCTGGATAGCACAGCCACATTGTAATTCTGCTGAAGCTTGGCCTGCACCCGCTCCAGGCTTTGAACCAACAATTCGGGGTTGGCTATATAATACTTACCCTTCATATACATCATGTAACCAGCAACAGATATGGGTACGATGATGATAATAAGAGAGATAAATATGATCACCGATGCTGCGGCAGGTTTCTTCCAACCTTTCTTTATTAGTTTGTCCATGCGCTTCTTGCTGAGCACATAAAATATAACGGCACCTAAAAACGCAGTGAAGAACTGGGAAAGGCTGTAGTAAAGCAGTAAAGCAAATATGATAATGATAGCTAGAAAAAAATAGCGATTGATTTTATGGTCAATCTTCAGTGGCTCCAACCCCTTAACCGCGGGTGTTGAGGTTTGTACTACTTTATTTTCTTCAGGATCGAATTTAACCACGGGTATGTCCATATAAAAAGAGGGCAGAACAGATGCTAACCCGCTGATCTTGATATAAAAACTATACCAGTGTGAGTAGATGAAGCTGTAATTTTACCGATGGTTTGATAATTGATCATCTGCTAGTAGAAATCATCCCTTTTATGCAAATCAACAGCCCCGGCTTCGTCGCAGAAGTAAAAGACCTAACCGAAAAGTACATTCAAGACACTATATTATTAGCCAAGCTTGAGGCTTCTGAAAGAGTGGCCATCCTTATATCCAAAGTGTACATCTTTGTTCCGCTGGCATTTCTCTCCCTCCTAATCATGAGCATCTTCACCTTCCTTTCAGGCTATTATTTATCGATATGGTTGGGTGCTTACTGGGCAGGGTTCGGTAGTGTGCTGATCTTTTATGTATTGGTTGGTGTGTTGCTGGTGTACCTGCACCATAAAAAACTCAAGCAGAAAGTGGCGAACAAAGTAGTGGAATCAATCTTCTCAAATTAATTATGTTTTATGGAACAAGATTTTAGCCACATAAAAAACCTGGAAACTTTAACGGTAGAAAAGTTTATTGTGCGCGAAAGAATGGAGAGGCGCAAACAGGCATTGGCTCTGAAACTGTACGAAATACCGGCTGAACTTGCCGCGGCAGGTGCAAACACATTAATTCCTGGTTTTCTGAAAGGAAGAGTAACGAACGCCGCTTTATCAGGTGGCAAAAAACTCATCAACCGATTTGTAGTGCCTGAAGAAAATAGCAAGGGATCTCTTCCCTCAATTGCGAAAGGGATCAGTATCGTTCGCAGTTTGAAAAAAATATATGCTTTGTGGCGCGGTAGGTAAAGGATGATCTGTAAAAAATTAGACAACTACAAAGCTGCAAACATGGTAGTACTATCTTTGCGCCCATGGCGAAATATGCGCACGATACAATTGTTCCTTTTAAAGAAAGTGAACTGACAAAGAAAGAGCAGGTGGCAAGTATGTTCGATAAAATTGCCTTCCGGTACGACTTTTTAAACCGCTTTTTATCTGCAGGAATAGATGTTAGCTGGCGTAAGAAAGCCATTAAAGAATTAAAGGAACTGAAGCCAGAATACATATTAGATGTGGCTACCGGCACTGGTGATGTCGCCATTCTCACACACCAAATTTTAAAGCCGAAAAAAATCACCGGTATAGACATCTCGGAAGGGATGCTGGAATTTGGTAGAAAAAAACTGGATAAGCTTGCGCTGAATAATGCGATCGAATTGGTGCAGGGTGATAGTGAGACAATCCAGTTTAATGACTCTTCCTTTGACGCAATTACGGTTGCCTTTGGAGTAAGGAATTTTGAACATTTAGAAAAAGGCCTAAAAGAAATGCTGCGGGTATTGAAGCCCGGAGGCAAGCTGGTTGTGTTGGAATTCTCAAAACCAAAACAACCCGTTTTTAAAGCGTTTTACGGTTTGTATATGAGTGTAATTGCACCAGGTGTTGGAAAGATGATTGCTAAAAACAAAGATGCCTATCAATATCTGAATGACTCAGTGCAGCGGTTCCCTGAAGGGGATGACTTTCTTGCTATCCTCCGGAGTGCGGGATATACCAACACGTACAAAAAACAACTCACTTTTAGCATTGCGACGATTTATTGCGGAAGCAAAGCAAAGTAAGTCAACACAATAAAGCCATGGTGTTGATGCGTTTATATTCTACTAAGCGCTTTCAATCCAAATGATTAAAGCCTCCGGGGTGAACCTGTTAAGAAAATTCAAAAACATTTTTTTTGAAGGCTGCCGTTCGTGAGTAGTTTATATTGCAACCTCTAACCTTTTGCATCTATCTAAAAAGCAACACATCGTATTTGAAGAAACTGTACCCACACATTTGGTCTGATTTTAATTAAGCAACAGTATGCAGAAGGTACTTAGTAAGCAAATAACTTTATTGATGGCGTTGGTATGCACGTGTGCAACTGTGCATAGTCAATACCGGGAAATGAACCGCCCCGAACATGATAACTGGCCTTACTATTTCGGTATGTCCATCAGCTACAACCATTCCTATTTACACCCGAGTAAGGATACTAAGTTTTTACAAAACGATAGCATACTTGCAGTAGAGCCCGGCAGCAGCGGAGGCATTGCACTTGGACTGTTGGCCACTTTGCAGCTATCTCCGCGTTTTTCTTTAAGAGCAAACCCGCAGTTGATAATTGGCGGTGCAAAGTATTTTACTTACGATCTCAAGTATCCCAACTTTGAAGGACAAACTGTAGAAAAGAAAATTCTCCCCTCTACAATTGTCAGCTTTCCCCTGCAGGTAAAATTTAATAGCGACCGCATTGGCAACTTCAGAACTTACTTATTGGGCGGCGTTAAGTACGATATAGACCTGGCCAGCAATTCGACGGCTAGAAATGCTGAAGATTTGGTTAAGCTTAAATCCCGTGACTTTGGTATAGAAACCGGTATTGGTTTTAATTTCTTTTTTCCGTTCGTTACTTTTTCACCAGAGCTAAAATTCAGTACAGGATTATCTAACATACATAGCCGCGATGCAAATCTTAAGTATAGTAATGTGTTGGATAAACTGCAATCGAGAATGATTGTTTTCTCAATCATACTTGAAGACTAGCAACACTTATTCAAACAAAAAGAGGAGCACCAAACGATGCTCCTCTTTTTGTTCCTGCATTTTCTTTCTTTAGAAATCAAACATTCTTCTTGGCATATTCCACCGGATGGCGGCACTCACAACATTTGTGTTCCTACGTCCGCCTGATTCAAACTTCATATTTCTCATCTGCGCGGTTACATCAAAAAACATATTTTCCTTTATTTCGTACGAAACGAGGAACGTAAGATTCAAGCACTTAACGGTATTGCCGGCGCCGACGGTATAGCCATAATCACGCCGTTGACCCGGGCCAATAATCTCCCTGTCTCTGTAGTCGCGAAAAGGGTTGCTGCCATAATTGACACCCGCCGAATCCAGGCCTTGCTTATAGTAAATAGCTTTTGCAAGCAGGTATAACTTCCGTAGCGGCTGAAACCTGACAATGCCAATGTACTCCTGGAAATTGGCTCCCAGTGGATGTGCCAGGGGCATATTGTAGTGCGTATAGTTAGCTACAGAATCGTAGTGAGAATAAGTGAACGGCCTGATACGGTTGGCTTCCAGTTGTATGTCAAGGTTGTTGATGCCGAACGCATCTACGTATTTGGCCCCCAGTTGGTAACCATATTTATTTGCCCACCAGCCCCTGTTACTTTTTAATTCGTTTAGCTTGAACTCATCAAACATTAATTGACCATACACCTGGAATGTACGGAATATATTCACTTTAGCATCTACACCCATCAGGGCGTTATCCGGACTCCCCACTTGCTGTTCCGCCGTTCTTAAAAACATAACAGGCAATAAATATTGGAAATCAAAATGGTCTTTACGTCCAAAAACCACCGCATCAAACAGGCCCACATTTACAGTCTTACCTAGATTCACACTCAGGTGATTCATGCGGTAATATTTCCTGGAGAGTAAGTTGTCGCCACTATTGCGCGAAAACTGGGGCACCAATTCCATATACAGGTTCTGGTAATTAAACTTCCATATCCTCGTGTTGATTTTAAAGAAAGTGGCATTGTTAGAAAAGTCACTCAGAAACAAACTTCTGTGGCCCACACCTATCGAGTTTTTATCGTACCCAAATTGCATATCAATAAAACGGGCCACATTCCAGGTTATACTACCCCGTGCATCAAAGTAATCGACCGCCGTATTTTTGAAAGGTTTATAAAAGCCTGCTCCCGGTACCGCCCTATTTTTCTCAATGTATTCCTGAACATAGAATGGTTGCCGCTCCTGGTTTTCAGTAAGGTATAAATGAAACCCAACGCGCCGATCTATCAGCCCCCTTAAAGCAACTCCACGACTATTATAAAAAATATTTTGCCCGTTGCCACTTTCAAACGATTGCTGGTAAGTAAAGAGGGGGTTCACTGCAAGAAAAAAATGTTCATTATTTACCTGAACCATATTTGCCTTATTCTTATAAAACGAACTGAATAGCGGCTTTTTGCTCATGAATGACTCCCGTGGTCGTGACCACTCACTATTCGCCATCAAAAACCGCTCAACGTTATATCGGTCGATGGGTGTAAGCCGTGGCGCATTGTTGTGATTGAGTTGGTACATACTATCCAGCTTTTCAACTTCCTTGACCACTAACTTTCTGCTGTAGGGCTTTATGGTAGAGTAATTTAGAGCCGGGTTAGCCGATTTTATTTCCATCCTGTCTACCAAAATGTAGTCTTTGGTACCCGGCATTAAGTAGGTGCTTTGGGCCCACAAACCGATCGGGAATAAAAAAAGCAAGAAGCTCGTAAACTTTTTAATTTGCATGAATACCGTTTTAAATAGAACTATGAATTATTTAATTAAAGATATAGCGATCGTAAATGAAGCTAAGGTAGTTGAAAGTGATATTTTGATAAGGAATGGGCGCATCGAAAAAATAGGAAAATCAATTTCAGTCAAAGAAAAGACTTTAGAGATTAATGGCAGCGGCAAATACTTATTACCTGGCGCTATCGACGACCAGGTGCATTTTAGAGAACCCGGCCTGACGTACAAAGCAAATATTTATACCGAATCAAAAGCTGCAGTAGCTGGTGGAATTACTTCGTTTATGGAGATGCCGAACACTATGCCGCCTGCTTTTACACAGCAGTTATTGGAAGAAAAATACAGTATCGCCTCCCAGTCGGCACTGGCTAATTATTCGTTTTACATGGGTACCAGCAACAGCAATTTGCAGGATGTTTTGCAAACGAATGCCAAGAAGAATGACATCTGTGGCGTCAAAATCTTTATGGGCGCTTCCACTGGAAATTTATTGGTTGATAACCCGTTGGCGCTCGAACACCTATTTGGTGGTGTTGAAGTATTGATAGCAACCCATTGCGAAGATGAAACCATCATTAGCAATAATTTAAAGCGCCTAAAAGCGATTAAAGAAGTACTCGAGCCTGTAGATCATCCCATCATCAAAAACGAAGAAGCCTGTTTCGAGTCATCGTTCAGAGCCATACAGCTGGCTAAAAAACACAACACAAGGCTGCACATTCTACACATCAGTACCGAAAAAGAATTACAGTTGTTTAGCAATATGTTGCCGCTAAAAGATAAAAGGATCACTGCAGAAGTATGCGTACATCACCTTTATTTTACGAGTGATGATTATGCTCGTTTAGGCAACAAAATCAAGTGTAATCCGGCCATCAAATCACCCAACAATAAAGCGGCACTTTGGCAAGCCTTGCTCGATGATAGGCTGGATGTAATTGCCACCGATCATGCGCCGCATACCATTGAAGAAAAAAGTGAAGCATACGAAAAAGCACATGCAGGCTTACCACTCGTGCAGCACGCCTTACCATTGATGCTTCAGTATGTAAAAGAAGGTAGAATAACGATTGAAAAAGTAGTTGAAAAAATGAGCCATGCCGTGGCCACCTGTTTCCAGGTAAAAGAACGAGGCTTTATACGCGAAGGATATTATGCTGACCTGGTGATTGCTGATCTCAATAGCACTACACCGGTTACACCTGCTAACATTTTGTACAAATGCGGCTGGAGCCCTTTTGAAGGGCATACTTTTCCAGCGGCTATCACGCACACTTTTGTAAACGGAAACCTTGTTTATGGAAATGGTGTATGGGATGAGTCATGTAAAGGAATGCGGCTGAAATTTGACCGGTAAACCAGCTTGCTCTTTGGACGTTACATCGTTCGATTTACTCAAGTTCTTCTTAACCTTCTTTGTACATGCAGGCAGACAAAACAACCCTTAGCGACTTATCTATTTTTCATTCAGAAGAGGAACAGTCAGTTTTTAATCACATAAATTTTACGACTACGATTGGTGGTAAAGAGTGGCTGCGCTATTTACTATCCCATCCCTTGAATGACCTTCAAAAAATTAATGAAACACAGCAGACACTCAAGCTGATCATTCGACATGTTGCAAATTGGCCCACCATTGTTACAAACGGAACAGTGATGGTAGTCGAAAAATTTTACGACACCCCTATTGAAGATATTCCGCACCATCCAAACCCCGTAAATGCAAACCTGTACCGGTTTATTAACCCGCACGATTTTTCATTCATCAAATACTCGGTTACTCACTTCATCGATTTCTGCATTGGCTTTCGGCAATTGCTTGATGTGTTGGATAACGATCAGGAGAAGCCTGCCTTACTAGACCATTTGCTCACACAGGTAAAGCATTTAACCAACACACCAATCATTGAAAAAATGATGGTTTGGGATAAGCAGCAAAAGCCCTCCACCATCCACATACTTACGCTAGGCTATTACTTACGCAAAAACTTCAAAGCCCAGGCGCTGGAATTAATTGACATTTTTAGCAAGCTGGATGCCTACTACGGAATGGCAATGGCCTGCCAGAAGCTTGGCTTTACTTTCCCCGAAATCCAAAAAACGAACACACCATTTATACAGGCGCGTAACCTCTACCACCTGCTACTGTCGAACCCGGTATCATACAACGTTGAATTGAATCAACAAACCAATTTCCAGTTTCTTACCGGTGCAAATATGGCTGGCAAAAGCACCTTTATAAAAGCAGTGGGGGTATCGGTTTACCTGGCGCATATTGGTATGGGTGTACCGGCAGAATCGTTCCAGGTAAGTTTGTTTGATGGACTGCTGAGCAACATACAGGTAGAGGACAATATTAGCCGCGGTGAGAGCTATTTCTTTAATGAAGTGCAGCGCATTAAAAAGACGATTGTAAAAATAAATGACGGGCGCCTTTGGCTGATTTTGATCGACGAATTATTTAAGGGAACCAACGTGCAAGACGCCATGAAGTGCAGCACTGCGGTGATAGAAGGACTTCGAAAAATGAAGAACACGCTATTCATCTTATCTACCCACCTATACGAAATAGGTGAGGGATTAAAGCAATTTTCAAACATTCGGTTCAACTATTTTGAAACGCATGTGGATGACGGTCAGTTGGTATTCAGTTACCAATTGCAAGAAGGAATCAGCAACGATCGCCTCGGTTATCTTATTTTAAAAAGAGAAGGTGTAGTAGCAATGCTGGAGCAACTGTAGATCGATTTCTCGTTTACTTCGAACTCACCCGCACGTACTCCAAAATGGCATCAATGTCTCCATCGGTTAAATCAGGAAATGGGGTCATCATTGTTCTGTTGTACTTCTCCCACAACTCACGTGCATACTTGTCTTCATAAATAAACTTAGGCGCATTCCTGATGTAGGCATACAACTTTTGTTGGTCGTTCCAGCGTTGTTCAACGCCTGCAAGTGCCGGCCCAACCAGGTCTATTTTAACCGCATGGCACGAAGCACAGTTTTGCAAAAACAAATTTTTACCATGGGTAAACGGATCTGAAGCTGCACTAACTGGTTTAGCGGCCACAGGAGTATTGTTCTGTTGGCCGCAACTCACCAGCAGCAAAGCAACAGCGCCTGAAAGCAAAACATTTCTCATAACTATTCTTGCGTTTTCTCTACTGCGCGCTTTCGTGCGAGCAGCATATTGTTCTTAATTAGATTATTTCTTTTAAAGGATCTTAGTTCTTTTTTCATCATTTTTTTACTATCAGCATTTGCTGTGTAGATGGCTGACAAATCGGGACTGCCAGCATCTACCCAGCTGGTATACCAGAAGTCTGCCAACAGGTTTGAAGAGGCAATGAGTTGCTCATTAATGGCAGGTGCCAATTCCTTGGCATACGCCCGTGCAAATTCGGGCGAGTAGCTTTTACTTTCTCTTCCCCGCCGCATCTGCACTATGTATTTAATGCTATCAGGGAATTGCTGCGAAACCACTTTTTCCTTTTCGAACAATGCTGGAAGTAACGTGTGTGCATGGCGCACTGCGCTCATGATGGCTTCCGCCGGGTTGCGCAAATAAGTCGCCTTGTGCCTGGAGGATAACTGATAGTTTGCCAACTCCAGTTCCGGAACCAAACTCTCCCATAAACTATGTAGTCCCTTCTGATTGGTTAGTTGCCCATCGTAGTTAACAGAAGTATGCAATGGCACTTGCGCATCGGCAATGTAGTGCCCAATATCAGCTGCATAAAAAAGAATGCTATCAGCATTACGCTCTTTAAAGGCTGCTGTTAATCTTTCTTTCATATACACTACGTGATAGGGAACATAACCATATTTCAACAGGGTATCTTTTGTAAACATAGACACCGCTGCATCCCATTGCAACGGCATCTTGAAAGCAGCAGAGTCACCATACATTTCCAGGTCGATAAAATGCTTGGATGCCTCTGTTGCATCCGAGCCGCGACGTTCATCGGGCCGCACGGATTGCGATACAAGGCTATCCATATTGGTGTAAAAAAACAGGCGCAATTGCCCGGGTAATTCGTATACGGCCAATTGGTTTACGGTGCGGTGCACCAGGAACCCCCAGCTGCTGGCGCCTAGTAAAGTTGCAACCAGTATTAAGATCACTCCTGTACTTTTGAATATCTTCATTTACTTTCAATTTATCAGCCGCGAAATTATTGCATAAACCCGCGGAAACGATAAGACTGAAAGAAGATTGGTACAGGTGAAATGCCGTTTCATATAATAAACTAAACTCTGTACCATCGCTTTTTTTACATTTAACCTACAAAACAATGCTTACGTTATGCACCTACTCGAATTGCGCAATCTTAAAAAGTACTACGCCACCCAAAAGGCCGTAGATGACATCAGCCTCACGATAGACCAGGGTAGTATTTTCGGATTGCTCGGCCCCAATGGAGCGGGCAAAACAACGTTGCTCCGAATGATCACCGGTATCTTTTTCCCCGACTCCGGCGGCATACTTTTTAACGGGCAACCTTTCAACCAGCTGAGCGATAGCCTGCATATTGGCTACATGCCTGAAGAACGAGGGTTGTACAAAAAGATGAAGATTGGAGAGCAGGCCCTATACCTTGCCCAGCTTAAAGGATTGGGTAAAAGTGATGCAGAAAAGCAAATTAAATATTGGTTTGAACGCCTGGGAATGGAAAGCTGGTGGAACAAAAAGGTGGAAGACCTTAGTAAAGGAATGAGCCAAAAATTGCAGTTTGTCATTACAGTTCTGCACCAACCGAAACTGATTATTCTAGACGAACCGTTCAGCGGCTTAGATCCACTGAATGCAAACCTGATTAAAGACGAAATATTTGAACTGGCCAAACGTGGCAGTACGATTATTTTCAGTACGCACCGAATGGAGCAGGTAGAAGAAATCTGCGATCACATAGTGCTGGTGAACCAGGGAAGAAAAGTGTTAGACGGTAGTGTTGCAAAAATCAAACAAGACTATAAAGAAAACATCTTCAGCATACAGGTGTCCGAAGTTCCTGAAGCGATTCACAACAATATCTTCCAGGTAATACAACAGAAGCACAACACGCTTACCGTAAAGATCAACGAGATGCAGTTGAGCAACCAGGTGCTTCAATATTTCATTGACCAAAATATACAGGTAGAAGGTTTCAATGAAATCTTGCCGTCGCTCAATGATATTTTTATAAACCTTGTTGAAGGAACCAAAGCAAGTCGCCAGTTTCAAACTATTGCATAATCATACTAACTCATTATAACCATGTCTAAAACATTTTTAGTTGCCCGACGCGAATTTTTGTCGCGTGTACAAAAGAAAACGTTCCTGCTAACAACCATTTTACTGCCGATCATCATCTTCGGCTTTTACGCAATGATCATTTACTTTTCTGTAAAGACAGAGAGCGCACTCAACATAGCTGTATTGGACCGTGCCGATTTGTTTAAAGGAAAAATTGATGCGAAAGAATCCGAGATGAATTTCAAGTTTGTGCCTGCCGACACGGATGAAGGCATGAAACAAAAGTTGAAATCAAAAGAATATGACGCGTTTATTTCAATACCTGCTACCTCTACTTTGATGGAGCCGGGAGGCCTTAAAGTAATCACCGGGAAAACAATGGGTATGGTTACCCAGAGTAAAATAGAAAGGCGGGTGAACGATGCACTGGAGAACAATAGACTTATATCACTTAACATTAACCAGGCAACGTTGGACAGCATTCAAAGCAAGGGCAACATCAATTTTACCTCGCTGGATGGAGACAAAGAAAAACAAAACGTGGCGGGTATTGCTTATGGCGTTGGGATGATTTCGGGCTTCCTCATTTATTTCGTTCTTTTCATTTACGGTACTATGGTAATGCGGGGAGTAATGGAAGAGAAGACCAATCGTATAGCCGAAGTAATTGTGAGCAGTGTAAAGCCCTTTCAATTAATGATGGGTAAAATACTCGGAATAGGCGGTGTTGGCTTATTGCAATTCATTATTTGGGGCGTACTGGTGTTCTCGCTGCAAATGTTATTACCGCTAATATTTCCGGGGGCAATGGAACAGATGGCAGGGGATAGTTCGGTGCAAGCCGCCGGTGCCGAGATGGCCAATGGAGGTACCCGTGGAATGATCAATTCACTCATGACGAGCCTGCAGGAAATCAACATCGGCTTTATATTCATTTGCTTCATATTTTATTTCCTTGGCGGCTATCTATTGTATTCCTCTCTATTTGCAGCCGTGGGTAGTGCGGTAAACGAAGACCCACAGGATGCACAAAGCCTTATGCTTCCCATTACGTTTCCAATCATATTTGGAATAGTGATTATGACCAAAGCGGTAAACGATCCAACTAGTGGACTGGCTTTATTCGGCAGCCTGTTTCCGCTTACCTCTCCTATTGTAATGATGGGCCGATTGCCTTACGGCGTACCGGGTTGGCAATTGGCACTAAGCTTTGCCTTACTGATTGGTGGCTTTATTGGAACCACTTGGCTCGCCGCTAAAATTTACAGAACCGGCATATTGATGTACGGAAAAAAACCAACCTGGAAAGAAATGTGGAAATGGACGCTACGGAAAGGATAGAATGACAAACAGGTGGAAGTTTTCTTCCACCTGTTTTATTTTACCACCACTTTAGGGGACTTAGTCAATAACAATCTTTTCCACCACTTTCGATTTCCGCATGTTTTCTCTTGCCATTTCAAAGCTTATACCCAATCGCATGCCTTCTTTCAAAACTATATTCTCCTGTTTAAATTTTTTGAAACCTTCCATTTCAAATACAATGGTGTAGTTACCGGCGGGCAGGTTTTTTACACTATAAATGCCGGTAGAGTCCGTAAGCGCCAGCTTTGAACCCTCAAATGAATCTGATGTGATGGTAATTACTGCTTCTATCAAAGGTGTTTTGTTTGCGGCATCTTTTACATAGCCGCTGATGGTAGCGGTTTTTCCTTCTTGTCCAATTACTGATGTAGCTATAAAAAATAGAGGAGCCACGATGGCTAACAATTTGGCCTTTTTCATGTACTTTTTTGTTTATGAGGAATTACTAAACTACCTAAAATCTTGCCATAGCAAAACTCAAGAAAGTCAAACACGCCAAACTACCCGCTTTTAACAAAGCTACATAGTAGAAAAAAGATGAAAGGATTGCGACGCAACGATGATGATAAAAGTACAAATGCCGGTACCAAAAAATTATCCAAAATCAATCTCGGTATTATCGCCAATATTCAAACTGCGGCTAAGGCCACGAACGGATGCGTCGCTGCCAATAAGTGAGTTATCAAGTACTACCTCAAAAAGATTGGTGTAAGAACCAATGATACTATCTCTTAAAATAGAGTGCTGAATATTGGTGTTGGCGCCAATGGCCACGTGTGGACCAATGATGGAATTACGGATGGAACAATTTGGCGCTATACTTACCGGTGGAATAATGATGGTATTTTCAAACTTGTGCCCATCAGGTACATTACCGCCCGATTTCTTCAGCAATGTTGCATTGCTTTCGAGAATGGTTTCCTTTTTACCACAATCAAACCAGTTTTTTACTTTGAAGGCTTTAAAGCGGGCACCGCGTTGTATCATGCAATCCAGGGCATCAGTCAGGTTGTATTCGCCGTGGCTTTTTATGTCTTCCGTAAATAGGTGATGCAGGCAGGCGTATAAAAATTCTGTCTCCTTTATTTTATACAAACCAACCAATGCCATATTACTTTTTGGGATCGATGGCTTCTCCACAACGTGATCAATAAAACCATCTTCATTAATTTCGGCTACCCCAAATTTGCGCGGATCATCTACCTTTTTTACACCGAGCATACTATACTCACTGTTTACAATTTCCTTGATGTCGAATTCGCAAATAGTGTCACCCAGGGCAACGAATACTTCGCTTGTTCCAACAATGTTCTTGGTTAATTCTATGGCGTGACCGGTACCCTGTCGTTCATTCTGAAAAACAAAATGACTCTTAATGTGAGGCAACGAAATCTTTACATAATCCTGAATTTTCTCCCCCAGGTAGCCAACGATGAAAATGAATTCTTTAATACCGGCTTCATGCAATTGATCGACAATAAAACTGAGAATTGTTTTTCCGGCGATCGGTATTAAGGCCTTTGGTTGCGTATAAGTGTGTGGCCGTAATTTCGTTCCCGCACCGGCCACAGGTATAATTGCTATCATTGATAATCCTTTTTTTGACGAATCCTTCCTGCTACTTCCCTACGGTCATTTTGCTAAAACATTCCGGGGCCAATTTTTTCATCAAGGGTGCAAAGTAGTACTTTTTTAAAAATCGAAGGAAACCCATCCCCGGTAAAGAAATGCCAATGTTAGAAACGCTTGTCTAGCGCAGCAATGAAATCAACTTGAATAGTATTGAACAGATGCTTTTTGCCAAACGTATTACCTAATTTTGCCCGCAAACCAACTTAGATGCAAAGAGATACATTGGTATTCGACTTAATAGAAAAGGAACTTCAGCGCCAGCGGCATGGTATTGAATTGATTGCTTCTGAAAACTTTGCCAGCTTGCAGGTAATGCAGGCCATGGGCAATGTGATGACCAATAAATATGCAGAAGGATACCCTGGCAGACGCTACTACGGTGGCTGCGAAATCGTAGATCAAACGGAACAAATTGCCATTGATCGACTGAAACAAATATTTGATTGTGAATACGCCAATGTGCAACCGCATAGCGGGGCTCAGGCCAATGCAGCAGTTATGCTTGCATTGCTTCAAACCGGGGATGCCATTCTTGGTTTGGACCTTAGTATGGGCGGTCACCTTACGCATGGAAGTGCGGTAAACTTTAGCGGCAAATTATATCAACCCCATTTTTACGGAGTGACCCGCGAAGAAGGCCTGGTAGATTATGCAATGCTGGAACAGAAGGCACGGGAAGTGAAACCAAAGATGATTATTTGCGGAGCAAGTGCTTATAGCCGCGATTGGGATTATGCACGCATCCGGAAGGTGGCAGATGAAGTAGGTGCTTTTGTTTTATGCGACATGGCACATCCTGCCGGTTTAATCGCAAAAGGTTTGTTGAATTCACCATTTGAGCATTGCCATGTTGTTACAAGTACTACTCACAAAACATTGCGTGGTCCACGTGGTGGCATCATCCTGATGAAAAAGGATGTTGAAAACACCCTGGGGGTAAAAGATATGAAAGGCAATACCCGCATGATGAGTAACCTGATGGATATGGCTGTATTTCCTGGTACACAAGGCGGACCGCTGGAGCATGTAATTGCTTCTAAAGCCATTGCCTTCGGCGAAATTTTAAGCGATGAATTTTTGGTGTATGGCAAGCAGGTTATTGCCAATGCGCAAGCAATGGCCAAGGCCTTTGTAGAAAAAGAGTACACCATTATTAGCGGTGGTACCGAAAACCATTTGATGCTGATTGACCTGCGTAACAAAAACATTAGCGGCAAAAAAGCAGAGGCGGTATTAGACAAAGCAGAAATTACCATCAATAAAAACATGGTACCCTTTGATGATAAAAGCGCTTTTGTAACTAGCGGTATCAGGGTAGGTGTACCAGCCATCACAACGCGTGGAATGAAGGAAGAACATATGCAGTTTGTTGTAAACGCCATTGATAATGTGCTGATGAATGCTGATGATGAAAATACCCTCACCACTATTCGCAAACAGGTGAATGAGTTTATGCAGCAGTTTCCATTGTATCCTGAACTCGGCTAATTATTGGGTATAGTGTGATGGCTATGGTTCAGTTCTTGAAGGAATCCATTCCAACAATCGGCTGTTTTTTACTCACGAATAAATTATAGATAAAGAATGATCCAACGAATACAAACGATTTGGCTTTTGCTGGCAGCTTTAACTGCCTTTGGCTATACCCAGGTTCCCTTGTTTACAGCTACACTACCGGATGCGGTTGAACGCAACTTTATGGCTACCGAAAACCTGCTGCTGTTTGCAGTATCGGTGCTTATTGGGCTGATAGCCGCAGCTGCTATTTTTCTTTTTAAGAACAGGCCGCTACAAATCAATCTTTCAATTTTGGGATTGCTGGGGTCAATAGGCCTGATTGCACTGGAAGTTTTTCAACTCGACAAGTTTAAAACGGACAACGCCGTAGCCACTGGCTCATATGCATGGGGAAGCCTGCTACCAATTTTAATGATTGTATTTTTTATACTGGCATGGAGGGGAATACGTAAAGACCAAAAACTAATTAAGAGCTTAGACCGTTTGAGGTAATTGCCTCAAAACACTGAGAAAGATTTCAGTAAATAAATATTTTGGACCTGACAATATTCAGCGGCTGCCCTGCGCAGCCGTTTCTATTAGCACCCGTTATTCAGGAAGAGCGGTAAAATTTGGAAACCGTTTATTGTTGTACATAATCCTGTAGTGCCTTAACCTGTGCTTTTAATTTATCGTTTTCTTTTTTCAATAGCCTTAGTTCGGCATTGTTCGTTGAAACAGTAGGACTACTTCTTGGCTCCACTTTAGTTTCTTCCTTCGGAAGAGTCGCTTCTGAAGTCTGTGCCACAACTAACTGTTGCTCTAGCTGGCTAATCTTATCCTCCCTTATTTTCATTTGTGTTTCCAGCGAATCTATTTGAATGACTAAGCCCTGCATTATTTCGTTGCCATCATTTGATTGAGCATTGTTTGCAGCTGGCGAAAGTGAATTATTGTTCCCCGTTGCCGCAACGTCACCGAGGTTAGGTGAAGGAATTAAAAATGCTGTACAGATAATGATGACCACCAACATGCTGGCCGCATACATCATAATAAATGTTCTCTTCTTTCTATTTCTTTCCTCAATATTGATATAACTCATGGTGCTGTTTTGAATTTTGATTTACTGTAGCGTTTTCATTAGACACCATTACCCGTTTGGCAATAATGGTAGCGTCAGGACTAATTTGATTCTCCCAAAAATTAGCTTCTGGATTAAGCGACTTTGATTTGTAGCCCTGCCATTCTTCCAAGTAAAATTGCCAGCCGATTTCTTGGCCAATCTCATCCTCCGTTTCTATAACTACCCCGTTTTGTTCTTCCTGCACTAAAAGATAATGAAATACTTTTCCCAACTCCATTTGTGCCGGGACAGTACGATTAAATACCGTTACGCTATTATCAAACATCGACACGTTCAATTTCCATTTTATTGGAACGCTGGCAAGAAATACAAATGCTTTACTGTCAATCAGGTTATCCCGCTTAAACCACAGTTGGTATTTCAGCTCGGGAATATCTTCGAACAGTTTAAAAGTATACCGGCTGAAATAAGGAAGCAGAAATGAAGCTGCTGCCGGAACACACAGGTAAATAATCCGCACCTTAATTACCAGGTAAAATATAGCAACCACCGTACAAAGAAGTGCTGACAGCATAATAGTATTCCGAAGGCCTTGGTCATTCTTTTTTGAAAAATAGGTTGACTGAGCATGTTCGGCTGCGGACATATGAATTGTACCCAAAATCAAAAATGCAAATAATTGAATAGCAAGTAGCCAGTACCAATGCGTCACGAAATACCTGTTGAGAAAGGAAAGGCTTGCAACGAAAATTGAAAATAGTAATACGAAAAGTACATACCTATTCATCGATTGCGAATTACCCTTATGTTGATCGTCGAACGGCATTTCTTAGAAGATTTAGGTTAGAGATGCAATAGAAAAAACCGTACCTGTTGATTATAAATGACTTGTCTTAACCACTGACTAACATCATTACGAAATTAAAAAAATTGTAACTATATCTACTATCAAATTCGAAATAACGAAGTCAATAGTTTTAAATCAATTGAAGAATTTGCCAGCGCCAATCGCTTCGCCGATGTCTTTATTTTCAATAATTGTTCTGGGCTTAAAATAAAAAGCACCGTAACCTTTTAGATTACGATGCCCTCACAACCAAAACAGTATTACTTTAAATTCAACTTGATTTGTAACTCCTCAAATTGTTTGTCATCAATGGCACTTGGCGCGTCCAGCATCACATCTCTGCCACTGTTATTTTTTGGAAACGCAATGAAATCGCGAATGCTTTCACTTCCTCCTAAAATGGAACACAACCGGTCGAACCCAAAAGCAATACCGCCATGTGGTGGCGCTCCGTACTCAAATGCGCCAAGCAGAAAACCAAACTTATGTTGCTGCTCTGCTTCATCCATGCCAAGGGCAGCAAACATTTTTTCCTGCAGTTCTCTTTGGTAAATTCTAATAGAGCCGCCGCCTATTTCGTTTCCGTTCAGCACCATATCGTACGCATTCGCTTTTATGTTTGCATAAGGGTGATTTAGGTACTCAGCTGCATTTTCGATTGCAGGATTGTTCTCGATCATTGTAGCAATCTGGTCAGGCTTTGGTGAGGTAAACGGATGGTGACGTGCTACCCACCGGTTATCTTCTTCTGCATATTCAAACAATGGAAAGTCGAGTACCCACAATAATTTGAAAACATCTTTTTTGCGCAGTTCCAATCGCTCTGCCATGTACATGCGCAAATCACTAATAGCTTTGCGCGTACGCTCTTCTCTACCGGCAAGTATTAAGATCAAATCACCTGGCTGCGCATTGCAATACGTGGATATTGTTTTAAGCTTTGCTTCATCAAAAAATTTATCGAACGAGCTTTTAATGGTACCATCTGCATTCACTTTTACAAATGCAAGTCCGCCCATGCCAATCTGTGGACGCTTTACCCACTCTATCAATTCGTCGGTTTGTTTGCGGCTATAATCAGCAGCATTAGGTACTGCAATGGCTAACAGCGTTTCGGCTTCGTCAAACACTTTAAATCCTGTTTCGCTTGCAAGCGGCGATTGGGCAACCTCCGCTTGTTTAGAAATGAAAATCGTAGACGGCACTTTTAAGTTAGTAACCTTCATCTCAAAACGAATGTCCGGTTTATCGTTTCCATAATGCCACATGGCGTCTTCCCATGTAATGCGCGAAACGGTGTCGGTGTAGTCGATGTCTTTTACTTCCTTAAATATATTCTTCACCAGGCCTTCAAACATGTTCAAAATATCTTCCTGCTCTACAAAAGCCATCTCACAATCTATCTGGGTGAACTCCGGCTGACGATCAGCCCGCAGGTCTTCATCTCTAAAACATTTTACTACCTGGTAGTAGCGGTCGTACCCGCTCACCATCAGCAATTGCTTAAACGTCTGCGGGCTTTGTGGCAATGCATAAAACTGACCGGGATTCATACGCGACGGCACCACAAAATCCCTGGCACCCTCGGGTGTTGATTTGATGAGAAAAGGGGTCTCAATATCTATAAACCCTTGCTCGTGCAGGTAATTGCGCGCTGCGCGATTGACCGCGTACCGTAGCTCAAGGTTCTTTTTTACGGCATTGCGCCTCAAATCAAGAAAGCGATATTTCATGCGCAGGTCATCGCCCCCATCGGTATCATCTTGTATGGTGAAGGGGGGAACGGCTGACTTATTCAACACCGTAAAATCATCCACCAATAATTCGATTTCGCCAGTGGCAATGTTTAGATTTTTGTTGCTGCGTTCGTTTACGGTGCCAGTGGCTTGAATTACGAACTCGCGACCCAGAGGCTGCTCATCTAACCTTGCGTTTAGGTTTTCATTAAACAGCAATTGAGTAATGCCATAACGATCCCTTAGATCGACGAAGGTGATGCTGCCAAATTTTCGAATGGTTTGTACCCACCCAGCAAGGGTTACTTTGTTCCCTGCGTTAGCCAGCGTTAATTGTCCGCAGGTATGAGATCTGTACATATAGATGTTTGATGTTTGACGTTTAGAGTTCGAAGTTGGGTATCCGTTGGTGGTCCAACGATTGATTTTGGCACATTGCTTTTAGTCAATCAGGCGGCAAATATAACGATGTGAGCCGGTATGGCGAGGAGGACGAAGAGGGCCAGACCCTGAACCGCGCAGCCCTGATGCCACCCGCACTACAGACGAACTGAGCGTAGCAACGATGTTGCCATAAAACACCAAAGCTGGTACCCAAAAAAAAACTCCTACCGTAAAAAATTATTAATTGATCAATGAATTACCCTTCAATGATGTGTGGTACAAAACGGCTTTTATTGTCGGTCACAAGGTTATTCGCTTCGCGTATACCAATTCCTGCAGGCTCCTGTCCAATAATCCAGCTGCCTACTACCGGGTAGTTGCCCCCAAATTCAGGTAATGTAAATAGCTCCTGGAAAATGTATCCTTCTTTTCCATATGCGCCATCGCTGTGCAGCAAAAGACGGTCGTCATCTACCAGTGTTACGTTGGCACCTTCGCGGCCAAGCAGGGGCTTTTTGGCAAAACTGTGCAGGTGCTTCTTCTCAAAATACGTTTCCAACAGCAGCGGGTGATTGGGAAACAACTCCCATAAAATGGCCAGGATGCCTTTGTTCGACAAAATCATTTTCCAGGCAGGTTCTATCCAAAATGCACGGTTGCTATCCGCAATAATATTTTCACCAAACTCTTCCTCTACCATCCACTCCCAAGGATACAGTTTAAAAATATTGCGCACCGATTCGTTCTCCATATCCACAAAGCACATCCTCCCATCATCCCAACCCAGTTCATCTATAAAAACCAGTTTGGTGTCCAGTCCCGCCTGCATGGCACAATCGCGCAGGTATTCAGTATTGGTTAAGTCTTCCAGTGTTTCCTTCAGGCAGGCAAAATGTACTTTACCCGCGTGCAGGTAAGGTTTCAGGTATTGCCAGTAGCCTATCAGCTTTTCATGAATACTGTTGAATTGATCTTTCTCTTTATCAAAATCCTGTAGCCAGTACCATTGCACAATGCCGGCTTCAAAAAGGCTGGTGGGCGTATCGGCATTAAACTCCAGCAGCTTTACCTGTTCATTTTTTACACACAGATCAAAGCGGCCATAAATAGCAGGGTGATCATCGTCCCACGTTTGCCTGATGTAAGGTGCCATCCATGCCGGAATCTTCAGCTCTTCCCACCGGTTGTTGTCTATAACCTGTTGAACCGCTTCCAGGCACATCTCCCATAATTGAGCTGTTGCTTTCTCAATTTGCAACACTTCCGCCATCGTCAATTTGTAGTAGGCCGTTTCGTCCCAATAAGGCACATCGGTTGTGTGAAAGCCAAAGCCCAGGTTTTCTACGGTCGCCTGCCAGTTGTTGCGGGCTGCTATATTGATTCGTTGCATGTTGAATTTTTTGGGAAGAATTATTTGGTGACCAGCAGCAGTGCCTGCCTCAAATGTGGTTGCGTCGCACTCTTGTACAGCTATAACTTTACTCGACGAAGTGAACATCGACAAAAAGTGCAGCAATTTACTTATGATGAGACACTATAACCGCTCCGGCCAAAACCACCGCGGCTTATACCAGCTTTTGTAGCATTACTGCCAAAATTAGAGCGTTGCGATAAAGCTGATGAATAATATCCACCTCTTTGGTAAACTCCATTGCTATAACTACCAAACGGCCTGAAAGCAAAAAACCAAAGCGGCGAAATACCATGGTGGCGCGCATGTGAGTACGGCGCAGTAGTGTCGCTCCGCATGTATACTTTATTTTCACTGGTCCACTCCTTTTCCTCCCGTCCGCACGATGCAAGTGCTGCAGTAATCAGCACCAGCTGCACACATTTACTCTTCTTCATGGTGTTTACTTTACGGTAATGTATATTTCGTATTCCTTTTTCACGTTCACTTGCTTTTCATCGCCGTCTTCATTCTCAGCGGTTTGCCATGCCGACCCAAGGGCCGGAATAGTATCGTGGTACTGCACGGTTTTATACTCACTGTTGCGCACCCACACTTTATGCGTGGTAATCAGCAAATCATGGGTACTATCCACGTGTGTAATCTGTACAGCCGTCTCTACTGAGCCATCTTTATTTACCGACGAGGTTACGTCAGCGTTTTCTTCCTCGCAGCTGGCCAGGCTAAAGGCAAATACTGCGAAAACTAGTGTAGGTAATAAATACCGCATGCTTTTTAATTGAGCGTGAAAGATATTGAAGTAACGTGAAAGGATTGCTTCCGTCCTTCATCCCATTGTGGGTTTTTCGACATTCCGTTTTACAATAACTTGTCGCATAAACATTCATGAGATTGTTGATCGTTTAAAATCATAGAGGAGATAACCTCATACTTCCACGGCAATTGGTTTGTTGTAAATTGCGCCCCTTAATTAGCGTATGCAAAAAGATTTGAGAAGACAACAGGCACTCGAATACCACTCCCAGGGCCGCCCCGGCAAGATAGAAGTGATACCAACGAAAGAGGCAAAAACGCAGCGTGACCTTTCGCTGGCATATAGCCCTGGCGTGGCAGAGCCTTGTAAAGAAATAGCAGCGAACAAAGAGGAGGCATATAAATACACCGCCAAAGGAAATTTAGTGGGGGTAATTACCAATGGCACCGCGGTTTTAGGCCTGGGCGATATAGGACCAGAAGCCAGTAAACCGGTAATGGAAGGAAAGGGTGTTCTCTTTAAAATATTTGCCGACATCGATGTATTTGATATTGAGATCAACGAAAAAGACCCGGACAAGTTTGTAGAGATCGTAGCAGCCCTGGAGCCCACCTTTGGAGGCATCAACCTGGAAGACATAAAGGCACCTGAGTGTTTTGTGATTGAAAAGAAGCTGCGCGAAAGGTTGAATATTCCCGTGATGCACGATGACCAGCACGGTACTGCCATTATTAGCGCCGCGGCATTAATAAATGCACTAGAAATTCAGCGAAAGAAAATTGATAAAGTTCAGTTTGTAATAAATGGAGCCGGCGCAGCTGCAATGGCGTGTGTCCGGTTGTATGTGTCGTTGGGTGCAAAGCACGAACACTTTATCATGTTTGATAAAGATGGTGTATTGCATATGGGTCGAACAGACCTTGATGAAGAAAAAATAAAATTTGCCATCAAGCGGTCAGATGTTACGCTGGATAAAGCCATGAAAGAGGCGGATGTTTTTCTCGGCCTGAGTGTTGGCAATGTGGTATCGGCCGATATGGTGAAAAGCATGGCAAAAAATCCGATTGTTTTTGCCATGGCCAATCCCGATCCTGAAATACCCTACGATCTTGCCAAGGCTTCGCGCAAAGATGTAATTATGGCAACAGGCAGAAGTGATTGCCCCAACCAGGTGAATAATGTTCTTGGCTTCCCCTATATTTTTCGTGGCGCACTGGATGTGCGGGCTACCCAAATAAATGAAGCCATGAAGCTGGCAGCGGTACGGGCTTTAGCCGACCTCGCCAAATCACCGGTACCGGAAATTGTTACACTGGCCTACAACCAGAAGAATATCACTTTTGGCCCTGAGTATATCATTCCAAAGCCTTTAGACACCAGGTTGTTGAGTACCGTGGCACCCGCGGTGGCAAAAGCAGCTATTGAAAGCGGTGTTGCACTTCACCCCATCAGGGATTGGGATACCTACATCGTTGACCTGAATAAAAGACTTGGACTGGATAACCAGTTGCTACGGGTTATTGGCGCCAAGGCGCGAAGCAACCCAAAACGATTGGTGTTTGCGGATGCAGATAACCTGAAGATATTGAAGGCAGCACAAATTGTGTACGACGAAGGAATTGCCTACCCCATTCTTTTAGGCGATCCTAAAAAGATCAATGAAATAGCCATGGCGAATCAAATCGACCTGGCTGATTTACCCATCATTGATCCGCGCAGCGAGGAGACCGAAGAAAAGAGAAACCAGTTTGGCGCGCTTTTTTTTGAAAAACGCAAGCGCAAAGGCTTTAACTATTACGAAAGTAAAAAAGCCATGAAGGACCGAAATTATTTTGGTGCCATGATGGTTGAAACGGGTGAGGCAGATGCGATGATCTCGGGCTTATCAAAAAACTACCCTGATACTATCAGGCCTGCTTTACAGGTAATTGGTACTGAAGAAGGCGTAAAGAAAATTGCTGGGATGTATATCATCATCACTAAAAAAGGGCCACTCTTTTTAGCCGATACCACCGTAAACTTTAACCCTACTGCGGAAGAGTTAGCGGAGATCACCTTAATGGTAGCAAATGAAGTGAAGGCTTTCAATATTGTACCACGCATTGCTATGCTGAGCTATAGCAATTTTGGCAGCAGTACTTCTCCTGAAGCGTCATTGGTTGCCAAAGCGAGAGACCTGGTTAAAAAAGCCGACCCTAACCTGATTGTGGATGGAGAAATGCAGGCAAGCCTTGCCTTTAACCAAGAGATATTAAGGGATAATTACCCTTTTAGTGAGTTGGTAGACAAAGAAGTAAATACGCTTATCTTTCCAAATCTTGCAGCCGGTAATATTGCCTACAACTTGCTGAAAGAAGTAGGTGGTGCCGACGCAATTGGCCCGATTTTATTAGGCCTGAAAAAGCCGGTACACGTTTTACAACTGGGTAGTAGTGTAAGAAGCATTATTAACATGGCGCTGATTGCCGTGCTGGATGCACAAATGAAAACGCCCGCCCATACCGACCAGGAAGTAATTAAAACCCGGTGGTGGAAGAGAAAGAAAAATAAGATTTAAAAAGTCCACACAGTCAATGAAGTTTTTTACAAAGTTTGGTGAGTACCTCCTGATGCTAAAAGGGATGTTTACCCGCCCTGAGAACCGAAAGGAATACTGGAAAGAGTTTATGCACCAATGCGTGGAGATTGGCATAGGCTCGCTTCCCATCGTAGTGATTATATCGCTGTTTCTTGGTGCGGTTACAACGGTGCAAACAGCTTACCAGTTGGTGAGCCCATTGGTACCGGCAAGCACCATTGCCCAAATAGTAAGGGATAGTATGATCCTTGAACTCTCCCCTACGGTTGTTAGCATAGTGCTTGCAGGGGTGGTAGGTAGTAAAATAGCCAGCGAACTTGGGAACATGCGCATCAGCGAACAAATAGATGCACTGGAAATAATGGGCATCAACACCAAAGCCTACCTGGTTTTACCCAAAATAGTAGCGGCGTTACTAATGGTCCCTTGCCTCATCGGCCTTTCGGCGTTTTTGGGTATTTGGGGTGGAAGAACGGCCGCATCCATGGCAGGCATTCTCTCTACAGATATTTTTGATGTGGGTCTACGACAAAATTTCTCTGCTTATAATGTATTCTTTGCCTTATCAAAAGCCTACACGTTTGCTTTTATCATCAGCAGTGTACCGGCATACTATGGCTATAATGTGAGCGGCGGAGCATTGGAAATAGGAAGGTCAAGCACAACATCTGTAGTTGTTAGCTGTATTTTAATATTGGTAGCTGACTATGCACTCGCTGCGTTGTTGCTGTAACTATAGAGTATGATTGAAACAAAAAATGTAAAGAAGAGCTTCGGCGATAAAACCATTTTACACGACGTAAACCTGGTAATGGAAACCGGTAAGTGCAACCTTATCATTGGTTCCAGCGGTAGCGGAAAAACAGTGTTGATGAAATGCCTCGTCGGACTCTTTGCTCCAGATAACGGCCAGATACTATACGATGGCCAAAGCATCACCGAGATTTCAACCGATGAAAGAAAACAACTGCGCCAAAAAATTGGCATGCTCTTCCAGGGTTCTGCCCTGTTCGATAGTATGACAGTGGAACAGAACGTTATGTTTCCGCTGGATATGTTTACCAGGTTGCGTACCCGTGATAAACAGAAAAAGGTAAATGAAGTACTAAACCGCGTTAACCTGGAGGGGGCCAACAAAAAGTTTCCTGCAGAGATTAGCGGTGGAATGAAAAAACGCGTAGGCATTGCACGATCCATTGTACTCAATCCACAATACCTTTTTTGCGATGAACCAAATTCTGGTCTTGATCCGCAAACCTCACTGGTGATTGACAAACTCATTCAGGATATTACCAAAGAATTCAACATCACTACGGTCATCAATACACACGATATGAATAGTGTGATGGAGATTGGCGACAAAATCGTCTATATGTACCAGGGGCATAAGCAATGGGAAGGCTCCAACCAGGAAATCATTTACAATAAAGATGAAAAATTGAACAACTTCATTTTTGCCTCCGACTTTTTGCAAGATGCCAAGAACATGCGGATGATTGATGATAAAAACAGCGCCGTCAATGGTGCTGAAAAACCCTGAAAAAAATATTTCACTCTTTTGGGCAGCGGATAAAACAAGAGCAGTATCTACCTCTGGAATAACCAAATCGCTAACAATGAAATATTTCTATCCAATCCTCGTCTCGCTGGTCTTAATGACAGCAACAACCTTGGCTCAGTCATCTTCTGTAATTGTGCAGGGATATGTTCGTTTTGCAAACGGAACTGCTGCGCCAAACAGGCCTGTAACGGTTTCTATTGACGCACTTAACTCAACCAATTGCCAGCAAGCGCATACAAAAATCACCAACGCAAATGGATTTTATAAAGACACCTTGTCTTGCACTACATCCGCCATTACACGGGTAAAAGTTACCACCCTGGATTGCAATCAGTCTCCTTTGGTCAACAATCCCCAGGTTGGACCAAGTGGAATAGTAGAAAGCAATTTCTTGCTATCGTGCAATCCGCAACCGGCAACCGGCTGTGAAGCAGTATTTACAGTAACAGGCGGATCAACTCCGGCCAGTTTTATCTTCAATAGCGGCACATCACGCGGTATATCAGCTACCGATGCAATTACCCGCAGACGCTGGATATTTGGCGACGGCGACACCACCAATGGAAATGCAATAATTGTTGATCACAACTATCGGCAACCGGGCGTTTACCAGGTTTGCCTCACCATCTGGACAGCAAGCGGATGTGAAAGCCATTACTGCAAAACTGTGACGATTGCACCGCAGGTAACACTATGTAGTGCCACATTCACAGCCTCACCTTCCATTGGAAATAACCGGCTGGTACTATTCACCAGCACAGGATCTACAGCAGGAGTAAATGATCAAATAATTTCACGCACCTGGACTTTTGGTGATGGATCATCCCTAAGTGGCAATGTCGTTTCACCCGATCATTTGTATGCGAGAGACGGACTGTATAACGTATGCCTGAGAATTGTAACTGCAGGTGGTTGCATCAAGGAGTATTGTAAAAGCATTGAAATCAGAACCCACTGCAAAGCTGACTTCAATTTTGCACCATTACCACCAACCTCCACGGGATACCCGATTAAATTCAACAGCAATATTTCAACAACAGCAGCTGGTGACAGCATTCGCGAAAGGATCTGGAAATTTGGAAATGCCGCGTATGCTGGAGGCCCTATCGATCCAACCTTTGTATTTACCACACCTGGTACCTACACCGTTTGCCTGATCATTCGTACAAGGGGTGGATGCAGCGATACTACCTGCAAAGTGATACAAGTTCCACTTGCTGGCCAGGTATATTGCAGCCCGGCGTTCACTTTTGCGCCGTCCGCCAATAACAAAGTTCAATTTAACAGTAGCAACTCGGGCACTGCGCCTGGTGATAGCATCGTAGCACGCAACTGGACCTTCGGCGATGGCAGTGTGCTCACCGGAAATGTGATCAATCCAGCGCATCAATATACAAGTGCCGGTATTTATACTGTTTGCCTTCGCATCGTATCAAGACTGGGTTGCGAAAGAACCATTTGCCTGCAAGTTGCAACCTCTCCTACTAATGCCAATTGCATGGCTCGGTATGAGTACACACGCACCGGTTTAAAACAGGTAACATTCAGAAGTGGCATGAGCTGGGCGCCAGCCAACGATTCAATTGTTGAAAGGAAGTGGGATTTCGGTGACGGTTCGCCAATGTTAACCGGCAACGTAATCACTCCTGTAAAGAATTACTTGCACCAGGGCATATACACGGTTTGCCTTAAAATAAGAACAAGGAGTGGATGCGAAAGCTCTTGGTGCTCGCCGGTAAGAGTACAGGATAGTATAAACACCATTGCCGATCCAATCATCATCAAACAACTGTACCCAAATCCTGCTACTGTACAAATAAACACTGTAACATGGAGCCAGCATAACAATGTAACTGCACAACTGGCGATTTATGATATTTACGGCGTGAAGAAATGGGGTATCTCAAAAGTATTATTGCAGGGCGATAATTACACCGTACTTCCTGTCGGAGGATTGCTGCCTGGACCTTACTTCTTTAGAGTTACAACCATGTATGGGGTTCGTAGCCGCCAGTTTTACAAATTGTAGTTTTCGCATAGGTATGTTTTAAAGGGAAATAGAATGCATCCGGAGTTTTCCGGGTGCTTTCTTTTTTTAGCGTACCACGGAAAAAGGAACCAGGTTACAACTTAGGTGCGCAGAAGAATTATGGTGCGCAGAACTAACTTGAAATCTGCAGAAATTCAATATCCGAGCCTTTAAAAACCTTTTAGTTGCGGATTCATTTCCCTTATTTTTGCGGCTCCCCGGCAGGTGCCGGAACTTAAACCACATCAATCTTTACTATGAGTGTATTAGTAAACAAAAACTCTAAAATAATTGTACAGGGTTTTACAGGTACAGAAGGTACGTTTCACGCTACACAAATGATAGAATACGGCACCAATGTCGTTGGTGGAGTGACACCGGGCAAAGGTGGTCATTCTCACCTGGACAAACCAGTGTTTAATACGGTTGCAGATGCAGTAAAAACTACTGGCGCAAACGTGAGTATCATATTTGTACCACCCGCTTTTGCAGCTGACGCTATTATGGAAGCAGCCGATGCAGGTATTGAGTTGGTTGTTTGTATTACTGAAGGCATTCCGGTACAGGATATGGTGAAGGTGAAGAACTTTTTGAAAAGCAGCAACACCCGTTTGATTGGGCCTAACTGTCCTGGTGTGATTACAGCTGACGAAGCTAAGGTGGGTATCATGCCTGGCTTTATTTTCAAGAAAGGAAAGATTGGTATTGTTTCAAAATCAGGAACCCTAACCTACGAAGCGGCTGACCAGGCAGTAAAAGCCGGCTTGGGAATTAGTACTGCAATTGGAATAGGTGGCGACCCGATTATTGGAACAACTACAAAAGAAGCGGTAGAGCTGCTAATGAACGATAGCGAAACAGAAGGTATCATCATGATTGGTGAGATTGGTGGCGGAATGGAAGCAGAAGCCGCTAAGTGGATCAAAGAAAATGGAACCAAACCGGTGGTTGGATTTATTGCAGGCCAGACAGCGCCTCCGGGCAGAAGAATGGGACATGCTGGTGCTATTGTGGGTGGAGAAGATGATACTGCTGCCGCAAAAATGAAAATCATGCGCGAATGTGGCATTCACGTGGTAGATAGCCCGGCAGATATTGGAAAAACAATGGCTGAGGCCTTGAAAAAATAAAGAACATGAGAGCCCGGTTAACCACCGGGTTTTTTTGTGCATACAAACCAGCAAAGACGCGACTGCTATTGTGGGGTTATATTTAAGGCCAAAAGGCCGACATTAGAAATAAGTCCGTTACCTCAGACCGTTTTTTCCCGGTACTATTCGAAAAAATACCCACAAAGAGGTATTTGCAAAGACCACAAAAAATTTGAGATTGCCGCTGGTTATCGAATAGCCGCAACCATACTAACTACTGCTTAAGTTTCTTTGGGGGTTCTAAAGCTCACGGTCTGAAAAGGCTGTGAGCTTTTTTTATGCTGTTTATGTAAAATGACCAGAATTATAATCTGGCTTAGGCAAACCTTGTACATTGTACCCTTCAAATCACTGCATGATAAAATCACTGATTTCTTTCGCATTGCTCACCCTGCTTGTACACTTTTCAATCCAGGCACAGGATACATCTTATACAAAAGAATGGCTCGAAATAGATACCCTCTATTGGAAATCGTCATTGCCGCAGTCGGCACTGACTAAAGTAAATGCCCTGTACACAAGAGCCGATAAAGCGAACCAACCAGACCAACTATTGAAAGCATTGATGTACCGTCTCGTGCTTGAACGTCGGTTTAAAGAAGCCAACATAAATGCAGAGATCGATTTGCTTGTAGCAGAGAGAAACAAGACAAGCAACGTGGCTGCAAAAGCGATACTCGCAACCCTGATTGCCGATAAATACTCCAGCTTTCTGCAAAGCCAACGATGGAGAATTTACAACAGGAGCAAAACTGAAAACTTTAAAAAAGAAGATATTCTAACATGGACCATTGATGACTTACACCAAGTGATAGGCAAGTGGCACGCTACCTCTTTGGAAAATGCCGGCGCATTGCAAGCCATTCCAATCGGGCAATTTGAAGCTATCCTAAATCAGTATTCAGAAAACTTCTTTAGGCCTACTTTGTATGATTTGCTGGCGCAGCGGGCATTGACTTTTTATAAGTCAGATGAATCTTCTATCACCAAACCTGCAGATCAGTTTACAATTATGGACACTGCAGCATTGGGGCATATTCCAATATTTGTTACGCATCAATTTAAAACCAAAGACTCCACGTCTTTCAAATGGCATGCCTTAATACTATACCATGATCTCCTTCAATTTCATTTGCAGCGAAAGGACACCGCAGCACTGATTGATGTAGATATTGACCGGATAAAATTTGTAAAGCAGCATGGCATTTTTTCCGCTAAAGACAAACTTTACCTCAGTGCCTTAAAAGAAATAACGCAGCGGTACGAAAGCAACAGATTTGCTGCACAAGCCTGGTTTTTACTGGCTGAATATTATGCTTCACGTGCTGGTATGTATCGCCCTCTTACCGACACGGCCAATCGGTTTGACTATCTGCAATCACTTGCCATCATAAAAAGATTCTTGCCCCTTACCGACAGCACACAAGGGCACAATAATCTTTTTAAGCTGCATCAAAACATCATTGCAAAACAACTGACTACTAAAACTGAAGGAGTAGTTGTACCCGGCAAGCCCATTAAAACATTGGTAGAATATAAAAATGTTGACACACTCTACTACAGGATAATTGAGGCGAAAGGTGCTGTAGAAGATTCTTTACAATCGGTGGCAATGTACAACCGGGGCAACAAGACAGTCTTCTCTATTGCGCAACAGCTACCTTATCTAAGGCAGCAAAAACAAGCGCTGCCGGCTACCAACGATTATCAGAAACACAGTGTAGAAATAAAGATAGACGAGCTACCTGCTGGGTCTTATTACTTACTGAGTTCCTCCGCGCAATCATTTGTAGAAAGTAGCAAACTGGCGTGGCAAAAATTTACCGTATCGAACATCAGTTATACCAATAACGAGCTGGATCATTTTGTACTGGACAGAACAACTGGACAACCATTGCCAGGTGCAAGGGTAACGGCGCGTGAAACGTACTGGAACAATACTAGTCGCCAAAATGATACTTCAATTTCAACCTATACAACCAACAAGAATGGCTACTTGAAATTGAACGCTGCAAAGAAATATTCCAGGAACATTTTGCTGGATGTACTCTATAAAAACGACCGGCTTGCCGACACAGAGCCCCAGTACTTTTCTACGCAAACAAATGACAGCGATGAGGAGGAAGATGAAGATTATGAAGCAGACAATACAAAAGCTTTCTTTTCCCTTGACCGCAGTATTTACCGGCCGGGGCAAACGGTATTTTTCAAAATACTGGTAATGACAAAAGACAGGAAAACAAAAACGCCCAAGCTCATCACTACTTTAAAAACGAAGGATAGCGTGTTTGTTTTTCTAAAAGATGTGAATGACAGGGAGCTCGATTCGATGTTAGTGTTTACAAACGAATATGGTTCTTTTGCAGGAAAATTTGTGTTGCCGCAAAATGCACTAACCGGTGCGTTCTCGTTGCAGCTTGAAACCGATGATGACGACTTTCAGCATGAATTTTCGGTGGAAGAATACAAGCGGCCTACCTTTTCAGTTGACTTAAAAAAGCCAACCGGAACGTACAAGTTGGGCGACTCTGTAGCGGTAACCATCCAGGCAAAAGCATATGCGGGGAATGCCACGGATGGCGCCACCGTGAAATATACCGTAACGCGCAATGGCAGGTTTCTATACCCATGGATGTGGTGGCGTGGCTACAGGCCAACGAGTCGCGAAACCATTATTGCCACAGGAGAAGCAGTCACCGATGCCATGGGGAATTTTATTGTTCTATTTGAAGCGGAGGCTGATGAAGAAATTTCCAAAGACAACATGCCTGTTTTCGATTTTGAAGTTCAAGCAGATGTGACGGATAAATCGGGCGAGACAAGAAGCGGTACAACCACCATTTCTGTCGCCTATCACTCGTTGAACCTGTCATTAAATGTAGCAGCAACAGCCGAGGCAGATAAATTGAAAAATCTTTTCGTAACCACCACCAACCTTGCCGGAGATAAACAACCAGCAGTAGTTCAGGTAGCTATCTATCCACTTCAATCACCGGCTCAGCCTATCAAAAAAAGTTACTGGGAGCAGCCGGATCAATTCATTTATAGTAAAGCAGAATTTAAGCGATACTTTCCGCAGGATGAATACAACAACGAGAATGATCCATATCGTTGGAAAAAAGGTGCCACCATATTTACAGCAGTAATCAACACCAAAGACAGCGGCAAGTTTGTTATTCCGTCAGGCAAGTTAACCAGTGGGTGGTACCTGGTGGAAGCAACTACAAAAGACAAAGTTGGGAATGAAATTAAAGATGCCCGCTATGTACAAATCTACAGTAGCAAGGCTGGCGTTTTCAATAGTAATAATTACTTGTTTACAAGCACTGTCAATAACGTTGCAACTGAGGCAACACAGGCAACTTTCTTAATCGGCAGCCCTGCTAAAAATGTATTCCTCATACAACAAGTACAAAAGAAATCAGGTAAGAAGAATGCCACTACACAAAGCGAATTTATTTACCATAACATCAACCAACAGGTAAAGACCATCAGCATTTTACCAAAAGCAAACGACAACAAGCCAATGAACGTCAACTTTGTTTTTGTAAAGGACAATCGCTGTTACACATGGAGCCAACGCATTGTGCAAGAAAAAGCAGAGCAGCCACTCGACATAGAAGTGATCACGTACAGAAACAAACTGGAACCCGGCAGCAATGAAACATGGAGTGTAAAAATAAAGGGTGCGAACAAGGAAGCCGCCATAGCAGAAGTCCTTACCTCTATGTACGACGCCTCACTCGACCAATTTAAACCACACCAATGGACCGGGCCTTCATTCCCTTCTCATTACTATGGCTTCAGCCAGTTTAACACAGCTAGAAACTTTAGAACAGGCGCATCGTACGAGAACTACACTTACGCTGCTACACGTAACAATTATTTTCAGTATCCTGAAATTGATCTGAACCTTAGGGATGCATTGCGCAAATCTCTCAAACGAAACAAAATCCGCTACGAAAGCTTTTTTGTAGAGGAGGAATACGATAAGGTGTACCAAAGAAGAAGCTTGGCAGGCAGCGTCGCAGGATTGAACGTGAGTAGCAGGCTTGATGAGGTTGTCGTTACGGGAATGCCTGGAAGTACCACTTCGGTTACAATCAGAGGTACGTCATCACTTACTGGCTCAAACAACCCGTTAGTAATTGTAGATGGAAAGGTGGTAGCCAACATGAGCGAGGTAAACCCTGATGACATTAGCAACGTTGAAGTATTGAAGAATGCTGAAGCAACTGCGCTTTATGGCGCCAGAGGCGCAAATGGAGTTGTCATTGTTACCACTAAAAATGGCGCTCTAAAAGAAAAGGAAGCAGCGCCGCTTAAAGTACGTACTTACTTCAATGAGACTGCTTTCTTTTTGCCGCAGTTACGTACGGATGATAGCGGAAATTTATCCTTCAACTTTACGTTGCCCGAGGCGCTAACGCAATGGAAATGGCAGATGATGGCGCACGACAAGAATGCACGCCTTGGCATGTTGCAGAGAACCGTGGTTAGTCAAAAAACATTGATGGTGCAAATGAATGCGCCACGGTTTTTAAGAGAAGGAGATAAAGTTACACTTGCCGCTAAAATTAGTAACCTGAGTACCGATGCGCTTTCGGGCAATGCATCATTGCAGTTGGTGGATGCAGTTACCGGAGCAGCAATCGATGCTTCATTTCAAAACAAAACAGCAAACAAAAAATTTATTGTGGAAGCCAACCAAAGTACGGTTGTGCAGTTCGACATTACTGTGCCCATTGGATTTACGAACCCGGTAACATGGCGGGTTATTGCCAAAGCTGCCACCTACAGCGACGGAGAAGAAAACACCATTCCGGTGTTGAGCAATCGCATGTTGGTGACCGAAAGCCTGCCGTTGTTTACCCGCGGAAATGGAACGAAACAATTCCAGTTTAAAAACTTGCTGAACAGCAATAGTACTACGCTACAACATGAATCGCTTACCATCGAATACACGAGCAATCCTATTTGGAATGTGGTACAGGCGCTGCCTTACCTAATGGAATATCCATACGAATGTTCGGAGCAAACATTCAACCGCATATATGCAAATGCACTTGCCGCTTCCATTGTAAAAAGCCATCCACGCATACAGCAAGTTTTCAATGAATGGATGAAAGACAGCACGGCTTTATTAAGTAACCTTCAAAAAAACCAGGAACTAAAAAGTTTGTTGTTGCAGGAAACACCGTGGGTGCTTCAAGCCAAATCTGAAGCGCAGCAAAGAAAGAATGTTGCGCTGCTGTTCCAGGTGCTTAAACTTTCAACTGAAATAAAAAAGAATGTAGAAAAGCTGAAGCAAATGCAAATGGCTAGCGGGGGATTTGCCTGGTTTAAAGGAGGCAATGAAGACCGGCACATTACACAATATATTCTTACCAACATAGGCAGATTGAAGAAGCTGGATGCTATTCCTTCAGAAGTAGCTGCTGATTTAGAATCCATTACATCGAATGCTTTAAAGTATGCTGATAAGGAATTAGCCAACGATTACAGTCGCTTAAACGAGAAAACAGATTTAAAAACAAACAACCTGTCTGCTATTCAGCTGCAATATTTATACATGCGTAGCTATTTTAAAACAGACAAGAAGGCTCCTGAACATGACTACTATTTAAGCCTGGCCAAAACGTATTGGCCGCAACAGGGTTTTTATTTTAAAGCAATGATTGCCTCCGTGCTTTACCGCGATAATCAGCAGGCATTTGTTACCGGCAAAATAATCCCTTCTCTTTTTGAAAATGCAGTAATGGATGCTGACAGCGCCATGTATTGGAAAGACAATGTGCGTGGTTACTATTGGTACCAGGCACCGGTAGCGCAACAGGTTTTGATGATAGAACTGGTAGATGAAGTAGCAAAAACAACAGCAGTAAAAGAATACACGAACAGGTTGGATGATATGAAAACATGGTTGATGAAACAAAAGCAAACAACGCATTGGGACAATACCAAAGCCACTGCGGATGCTTGTTATAGCTTGATAAGCACAGGCACAAATTTGATGAATGCCAACAGGCAGGTAACTATCAACACGGGTACACTCGTTACCAGTTCATCAGCCAGCAAAACAGAAGCTGGGAGTAGTTACCTGAAGCAGACCATTGAAGGAAAAAAGGTAAATGCTGCTATGGGAAACATTTCAGTAACCACCACATCGAACGTACAGGAAACAACGCCATCGTGGGGTGCGGTGTACTGGCAATATTTTGAGCAGTTGGATAAAATTCCTGCGGCATCAGAAAGTCCTTTCACCATTAACAAAAAACTTTTTAAAGAGACTAATACCGCAAGCGGAGCAGTATTGCAACCGGTAAATGATGGCCAGCAACTGTTAGCAGGAGATAAAATAAAAGTACGTATTGAACTTAGGAGTGACCGCAACCTCGAATACATCCATTTGAAAGATATGCGTGCCGCCGGCATGGAACCGGTGAATGTACTCAGCGGCTATAAATGGCAGGACGGGCTCGGATATTATGAGAGTACACGCGATGCATCTACCAACTTCTTCATTAGCTATATGCCCAAAGGAACATATGTATTTGAGTACACATTGTTTGTTACGCACGGCGGCAATTTTTCAGTGGGTATTGCAACGGCTCTGTGCATGTATGCCCCATCGTTTAGTAGCCATAGTGAAGGCATAAAAGTTCAGGTGAAGAATGTAGAATAGTGAAAAAGATCAGCGGTAGCTTTACGTTTTTATGAATGAAACAAACACTTTAAGTAACAACGAATACGATTACATCATTGTTGGGCAGGGCCTTTGTGGTACATGGCTGAGCTATTACTTTTTGCAGGCAGGAAGAAAAGTATTGGTGATTGATCAACCACAAAAACATACGGCTACAAGGGTAGCAAGTGGCATCATTAATCCAGTAACGGGTAGAAGAATTGTGCGCACCTGGCGCATAGAAGAACTGCTTCCATTTGCGCTGGATGCTTACACATCATTGAGTAATGCCATTAGCAGGGCACTGATTCAAACCACTTCAGTGTTGGACTTTCACCCAACATTGCAAATGCAGGAATCATTTGACACAAGAGTGGTGGAAGAATCAGAATACCTGCATACGATCGACAATACGTCCCATTGGAAGCCGTACTTCAATTTTCACTACTCTGTTGGAAAAGTTTCGCCTTGCCTCCTCATCGACCTTCATGCCATGCAAGATGGTTGGCGAAACAAACTGGTGGAACAGCATGCATTGCTACAAGCGGATTTCATTCCGGAAGATTGTATTGTTCAGGATGATCATGTGATCTATCAAAACATAAGGGCCCGAAAAATTTTTTTCTGTGATGGCGTTGCCGGGTTCAACAATCCATACTTCTTTCAGTTGCCATATGCGCACATGAAAGGTGAAGCCTTAATTGTATCCATTCCCGATTTGCAAACCAGTCATATTTACAAACATGGCTTGTCTATTGTGCCATGGAAAGAGGGCTTGTTCTGGATTGGCTCAAGCTACGAGTGGAAGTATGAAAACCTCGATCCGACTGAAGCATTCAGACAACGTGCAACCGCGTTTCTTCAGCAGTTTATCAAACTTCCCTTTACCATTGTGGATCATTTTGCAGCAGACAGGCCAGCCAATATGGAGCGGCGACCTTTTGTAGGTTTGCATCCGCAACATGCTGCCGTGGGTATTTTAAATGGCATGGGTACAAAGGGTTGTTCACTGGCACCTTTCTTTGCAAAACAACTGGTGGATCATGTGCTGGAAGGAAATCCTATTTATGCAGATGCGGATGTAAAGCGGCATGAACGAATTTTGAAGCGAACTTTTACGAAGCCGGTGTAATGCAGCCGTTGATGTTGGGAAGGCAACCTGTATCGGCGCGAGATCTCTAAGCCTTTGTAAGTAGATTTGTCCTCCCGTAACAGGCTATTTCAATTGATGTTTACCACTACAAGATTTAATTACCGCAACTTTCGATTAGCCGCCATCTGCGTTTCTGCGATTGCAGCCGCAGTGTTTTTCTTTTCGTTTTACCTGGGTAAAAATGAGCTTTTTCTTTTACTGAATACTGACCTTTCATCCATAGGTGATTTTCTTTTCAACTACGGCACGTATGCAGGTGATGGTATGCTTTGGTTGGTTTGGCTAGCTGCAATCCTCTATACCAAACGCAGGCACCTGTTTCCCATAATCATCAGCTCATTTTTACTTAGTACTCTTTTTACGCAAGTAGGAAAACAACTCATTTTGCCTAATACTGCCCGTCCCGCAGAAGCGATAAAATTGGTGGCCCTTGGCGTAGAACCTAATGATGGAATTAAAGCAATCAACGGTAAGCCGGTTACTACGTACAATGAAATGTATAGTATCATTAATGGCGTACCCATTGGGCAAAAAATAACAACCACTGCTGTTCGAGGAGATAAGGAAATTGCCATTACAATGAACATTGACAAAGATGTTAGCGTGCATGTTGTGCCAGGCGTTGACGTCCATTCGTATGGGAGTTTTCCATCGGGGCATACGGCAACGGCATTCACCTTTGCACTCTTAATAGCGTTACTCATTCGCTCTGCAGGTATTTCGATTGTTTGTGTGCTGGTCGCAGTGTTTGTAGGATATACGCGTGTATACCTCAGCCAGCACTTTCCATTAGATGTTGCTGCTGGAATGATAGTAGCTGTACTGTCGGTTGCATTATCCATCCGCATTCAAAAGTATTTTGATAAACGAAGGTGGGAAAAACACCAGCGCGTATTAGTCGACTGATTTCAACTTCAAACAAGTTTTTTACTGATCGGTTGACTAAGCCTACAGACAAAAATGCCCGGCAATCGCCAGGCATCGTTGCTTAAAATTGTATGATTTAGAAATCAAAGCCAAGTGCAAAGTAGAAGGTTGGCTTTTCTGCAAAGAAGGTATTCATTGGCCAGCCTGCATCAAACTTAAGGAAGTAACCCAACAAAGTACTGCGGGCACCAAAGCCATAACCTCCGGCAAACGGTCCAATGCCACCCGCTTTCTTTCGCAGGATTACCGGGTTATTGGGGTCATTTCCCCCATAAATTACTGATGGACGCTTGATGGTATTGTATACTCCATTCCACGCAGTACCAAGGTCAAAAAACTGAACCAACTGGAAGTTGCGAAGAAAAGCATTGTTGATTGGCTTATTAAAGAACGTAGAGAAAACCGGCAGCCTCAATTCACTGTTTATAACAAAAGCATTGTTGCCATTTGCCAGGTTCTGATTGTATCCACGCATATTAACGGCCAGTGTTTGGAAGGCATAATTCTGATCTTGCGGCGGGTTGCCATTATTAAACTTTGGACTGATCCAGCTATCAACGCCGCCCAGGTAATAGACGATCTTTTGATTACCCCAGCTTACGTCTGCAGCTGCTCGAACAGCCCAAATAAAATTGCGGTGTATGGGATAATAGTGCCTTGCATCAAACCCAAAATTGTACGTATACTTTCCGCGATTAACGGTATCCTGCACCGGCATGTTGATGTCCATGTAAACCTTATAGCGCAAACCATTCCATATGTTCTGGGCCGGTGTAATCGTATTGTCATGTACATACTCAATTCTACCCAAAGCATACTGCGTAACTGCGTCGGGGAAGCTTAAACCGAAAGGATCGGGACGGCTTGGGTTTGAACCAATATTTAACGCCTTGATGATGTACTTATCCCTGCGATATCCAATGTTTGCACGTAGGCTCTTTACTTCATTAAAAGGATAGCTGCCATTGAATTGAAGGATAGAAGTATTTAGCTGCAGCGGGTAAGTCCCATTCACAGTCCTTGCTTCGAAATTGCGATTGCTGGATTTGTAATACTGCAGCCCCCAATCGAACCTTTTGCGGAAATTCTGAAATCCAAAAAGGTATTCATTATCGCGCAGGTTGGTGCCCAACCTAAAGCCGCCGTTGAATTTTATGTCTTCCATCAAGTCGCTAACCTGTGCCCTGAATGTAAAATTTAAATTAGAGCCACTACCCAATTGTATAGGGCCTGAGCCACCCGTGTACGGCTGATAACGATTGATCAAAACGTTATTCGATACACCGCTAACGATGTTCTCCGTATTAAACTTTAAGCGATAGTTGAACAACTTTGACCTGCTTAAAACAGATGGCTCCATTACCTCTCCACTCTGTTGTGCCGGTGTTGCAGGCGGCTTTTTCTCATCGTCAAACTCGCTTTGGAAAATATCCTTTGGTTTAGCAGGGATTGTATCTGTTCGCTGACTGATAGTAGCCCTGCCTTCCTGCGCCCTTCGCTCAGCCATTTCCTTCCTGCGGAATTCTGTTGGCCGTGCATTCACATTTCGGTTACGCAGTGCCAGCGAATCAACGCGCAGTTTATATAAGAATTTATAATCGCCCTGGCGTTGTACTTCACTTACCTGTCCGCGGTCGCCGGCTATGCGTGTTTCCAACAAGCTGCTCTGGTAATTGGTAATCGGGAAAGTATAAGTAGAATCCTTCGTAATCTGGAACATGCTAATGCTGTCAGGCTCGTTCTTGCGCCATGCTACCAACGTAGAGTCCAGGTCCTTGTCAGACGGGTTACGCAATATTTCATCACCAATAAAAAACAGCGTATCCAAACCTTCGCGCTGTGTACTAAAGAAACCTGCCCAACGGTTTCCAATACCATTTTCATCCGTTACAAAAGTGAAGTGGTTAACATTGTATTGCATGGGCGTACCCGCATTGCCAAACTTCATGTTGGTTAACTGTGTCACCTGCTTTTTGGTAAAGTAGTCCAGCATAAAAATGTTGAACTTGTTCTTGCTTGGTAACGCAGTGTCAGAAGTTGGAGCTTCCGGAGCAGGGCGGTTACTGGAGAAGATGATACCGCTTTTATTTGGGAAGGAAACAAACGTTGGATTCAAATCGTCCCAAACATCGTTGGTCAATTGTTCCAATTTATTCTGCTCAATTTTGTACAAATAAATATCAGTATGCCCGTTTTTAACGGCACTAAATAGCAATGTGTTTTGATCCAGCATGTATTGTACATCGAGTATCTGGTCCACTCCTTCTATTACCTGTTTATCGCGTTTGTAACGCGCAATCGCATCATACACAAACATTTTAATCTTGCCATCTTCACAATATATAGTGGATACTCTTGTGCCTTTACCATCCCACGCCATCAGCGGGTAATTTGGATTGATTTGATTGCGATAAGAACGCACGCCATACTTCACAAGCGTCTTCTGCAGTTCAAAGTTTTCGTAGTAGCCAACAGAATAAATTCCTTTATTGAACTGCGCAACAACGTAGGACACATTGCGTGGGTTAGGATTGGCTTGGAAACGAAAGAAGTCCTTACGTTCTGATATCTCTTCAGTAACCGAAACCGTACCCTTCGGCACGTTCCGCCGCTGGCGAATGTCTTTATAATATTTCTCTTCCTGGAAAGTCATGAAGTCACTCAGCACTTCTTTAAATTTTTTCTTCGCTATCCGCTGAGATGCACTGTTCAGGTTTTTGTAGATGCGAGCCAGATACAGAAAATAAGCAACATTCTCCTTCTTATATACTTCAGCTATGTAGTACCAAAAAGCGTGGCCGGCAAGGGCAGGATCTTTAAAAGCAAACTGGTAGAAATTGCGAAACTCGCCACTGAGCATCGCATTCTTCAGCTCATCATCTTTTTCGGTGTTCCATGGTTCTGCTACATAACTCACATAACCATCGGTAAGCCAGGTTGGCAAATCAAGTAAAGCCTGGTTGCTGGCAAACTCACCTATGTCATCACCAAACAATTGATTATCGAGCAATACCCTTGCAATACCCTGGCGTATTTGCTTGCGCAGGTTTGCATGGTTACCATCAAAGTAAATGATCATTTTGTTATTCACCAGCTTAGTCAGGCCGCCGGGATTCATGATCTCAGTATTCAAACCGATGTTGGTGCTTTTGTAGTCGTTGTAGTTGTTGTAGATCACAATATTCACGCGGCGTTGCAGTGCATATTCCAAACTATTCTCAATGCCCGACAACTCATCTTCTGCGACCTGCGCCACAAATTTCCCCAGTTCAAGACCACCCTGGTTGAAGTAAGAATTGAAATTTGGAGACTGATAAAATTTCCAAATAAACTTTTTATGTTGAATTCGATTTTTTCCAAACTCTACCGTATTCACCTGTCCAAAAGCGCCCGTTCCAGCCGTCATTAAAAAAAGAAAAAGCAACAACCTGTTGCTGATACTATTAATTTGCATACCCGTTCTTTAGAGTTTTAAAATTAGTATAAAAACATTGTAATACTGCCGTTAAAGATACGCTAATGCTTACCGTCAAGTTTTTTACATTCAGTCCTGTCCAGGAAAATACCTATGTTGTTTTCAACAAGGAAAAAGAGGCAATTATTTTCGATCCCGGATGTTATTCCAACAACGAAAAAAAACAACTGGAACAATACATCTCTAACGAAGGTTTGAAGGTTGTTCAACTCATCAATACACACTGCCACCTCGACCATGTATTCGGAAACAAATGGGTGGCTGAAACGTATGGACTTGAATTGTTTATTCATCCGAATGAAGAAGTTGTTTTGTCATTTGGTCCACAATCGGGTGAGAAGTGGGGACTTCCATTTGACAATTACGATGGGCAACTGCACTTCATTAACGAGCATGACATCATCAGCTTAGGCGCCGATCAGTTGCACGTAATACTTGCGCCAGGTCATTCACCGGGAAGTTTGTGCTTCTACAATAAAGAACAAGGATTTGTAATTGGGGGCGATGTACTCTTTCGCGAAAGCATCGGCAGAACAGACCTTCCGGGTGGAGACCACAACACGCTGCTGAAGAACATTAGGGAAAAATTATTTGTACTGCCGGATGATGTAACTGTATACCCCGGTCACGGACCTGCAACTACAATTGGGTATGAAAAACAACATAACCCATTCTTATAACCTGTACACAGGCAAAAATCTACTGATCCCAATCTCCAATTTTTGTTAGCTCACTATGACTATTTTCTTATGACCCATAGTAAATCAGCCCGGATGAACGTTCACGGATAACCACTTACCTACAGTTACATCGCTGCTTATCCTTTAACACAATACCTACACCTTCAGCGATAAGGCGCCTAGATTTTTGGATATATTCGCTTCTACCTTTCTATCACTGCAATGAAAAGATTACTGTCGCTCCTCCTGCTCGTTTTTATCCTGAATACCGCGTATACCCAGTCAGTAGATTCAATGATGCAAGTATATGCCCAGTTGTATCCACAACAAAAAATTCACTTGCACCTCGATAAACCTGTGTACCGTGCAGGAGAAACTATTTGGTTCAAAGGCTATCTTTTTGAAGGCTTTAGCCCGGCAATAAGCAGCAGTAATTTTTATGCTGAAATGATTGATGCGAATGGAAAAATCATAGAGCGCAAAGTTTATCCCATTATAGAAGCCTCCGCTGCAGGTTCGTTTGAAATTCCACCGACCTGGCAGGCAACCCATATTACCATACGCGCTTACACTACCTGGATGCTGAACTTCGATACGGCGTACGTGGTTCAAAAACCCATTACCATACTAGGACGGGCAGGCGAAACGGAGAGCAACGTAAAAAAAATTCAAACGGATAACACCACACGCATTGCTTTCTTTCCTGAAGGCGGAAACCTTGTAACCGGGTTAGAGTCGGTGGTTGCCTTTAAAGCCAATGACAATGCTGGTTTGCCTATAGCGGTAAAAGGAAACATCACCAACAGCAAAGGCAATGTAGTTACCACTTTTTCTTCGGTGCACAATGGCATGGGCCGCATGGTATTAATGCCAGAGGCTGGCGAAACTTATACCGCAACATGGAGTGACTCCACTGGTATTGAAAAGACAACTGTTTTGCCCGCTGTCCGGTCTGAAGGTGTGGTTCTACAGGTGACCCTCGTGAACGACAGAATCATTTACAAAGTTGCGCGTACAGAAAGTGCGCCCGAACAAATGCAGACATTGCACCTGATAGCACATGTAGCACAATCACCGGTGTATAAAGCCAAAGTAATGCTGCAAACTTCGTCGCTGACAAGTGGCGTTATGTCGGTAAAGAAAGTGCCAACAGGAATTATTCAGCTCACCTTATTTAACAGCAATTGGGAACCACTGGCAGAAAGAATAGTGTTAATCAACAATGACCTTCATTTATTAGATGCGAATCTATCGACCCCAATTGTGAATACTGAAAAACGCAGTCGCAACGTGATTGAAATACAGGTAGAAGACACCCTGCTAACCAACATGTCAGTATCGGTAACCGATGCATTGATAGCGCAAGTACCCAATGAGGATAACATCGTTTCGCGGCTACTCTTAACGGGTGATGTGAAAGGATATGTACACGAGCCCGCTTATTATTTTTCCAAACGTTCGGATAGTATAGCGGCACATCTCGACCTGGTAATGCTTACCCACGGATGGAGAAAATACAACTGGTCGGATGTAGCAAGAAAGAAAACACCGCGCTTGTTTTTTCAACCAGATGCTCCGCTGCAATTACAAGCTAAAGTGTTTGGTTTACCCAATGGTTTAAGACTAAACGAGGACGAACAAGTGTTTGCAATAATAGAGGGAAAGGACTCTTCAAAGTCAGTTATTTTAATACCTAAGGTTGGAGCAGATTTGTTTGCCACCCGGATTAACTTTTTTGATACTGTAAAAGTATATTACCAGTTTCAGAAAAACAGGAAACTGGAAACCACTGCAAGCATCCTGCTCCAAAACAACTTTGCAAAAGGAAAACCGCTGGTAAACCCTGCCACGCTTCCTTTTTATATACCACCGTCCATGGTCACGCTCGACCGTGCAAAACTGCTGGCTACTGAATTATCAAAATACAAAAGCGACTTTAATGTAAAAGGAAATGTATTGGAAACAGTAACAGTGCGCACTAAGGTAAAATCAAGGCTGGATCAATTAGACGAAAAGTATGCTTCCGGTTTATTCAGCGGAGATGCGCAGTCATTTGATATGACGGATGGAAACAATAGCCTTGCCATGAACATCTTTCAATTTTTGCAAGGACGGGTTGCAGGAGTTATGGTGAACGATCCCATGGGAAACCCTTCGGTAACCTGGCGCGGTTCGCAAACCAGTCTCTTCCTCGATGAAATGCCGGTGGATGCACAAACATTATCTACCATCAACGTAAACGACATCGCTTACATCAAAGTGTTCAGGCCACCCTTTATGGCAGCCAGTGGCGGAGGCGCCGGCGGAGGCATTGCAGTGTATACCAAGAAAGGAAGCGATGCGCCCAAATCACCTGCTGGTGTTGGGTTGTCCAGGTCAACAGTAGTTGGCTACGCAAACAATAAAGAATTCTATTCGCCCAACTATAGCGATCGTGCAGCATCGGCCGACGTCACAGCAGACTATCGAACCACACTTTACTGGCAGCCTTTCATCTTTACGGATGCGAACACCAACAAAGTGAAAATTCAATTTTACAACAATGACATTTCCAAAGCCTTCCGGATTGTATTGGAAGGTGTAAACGAAATTGGTAAGATCATCCGCATCGAGAAAGTTGTAACGAAGTAATTGCTGATTACTACCCGCCCGGCCAAACATTCCCTTTGTAATTATGTTTGGTATGTTTGCTTAAATCAATCGACGCATACATGTATACCATTATTATTACCGGCGGTACAGGCCTTATTGGCTCTGCACTAACCAATCTGCTTGTAGCAAAGGGTCACCAGGTAATTATACTGTCGCGCAAGGCAACTGCATCTACACGCAGTAGTGTTTCTTACGCCGTGTGGGATGTTGAACAACAAACCATCGATGCGAAAGCAATTGTTGCAGCAGACTACATCGTTCATCTTGCCGGTGCCGGCGTGGCCGATAAAAGGTGGACCGATGAGCGTAAAAAGGAAATATTAGAAAGTAGAACCAAAAGCGGAGCACTAATTGTAAAAGCACTGAAGGAAATTCCCAATAAAATAAAAGCGGTAATCAGTTCATCTGCCATTGGATATTATGGAGATGATACGCGAATGTCAAAAACCAAGAAAGCTTTCACGGAAGAAATGTCGGCTGACGACTCTTTTCTTGGAGACACGTGCAAGCAATGGGAAGCCAGCCTGCTGCCTGTACAACAGCTTGGCGTTCGGCTCGTTTATATTAGAACGGGTATTGTATTAAGTAGAAATGGCGGTGCCCTACCCGAGTTTACCAAGCCGGTTAACATGGGGATTGCCGGCTTTTTAGGTGGCGGCAAACAAGTGATTAGTTGGATTCATATTGATGATCTATGCCGTATGTTCGACTATGCAATTGATCATGAGAATATGACCGGAGCCTATAATGGCGTTGCGCCGGAGCCGGTGTCAAACAAAGAACTTACGTTGGAACTGGCAGGTCGCATTCGCGGAAAGTTTTTTGTTTCGATGCATGTACCTGCCTTTGTAATAAAAGCAATGGTAGGTGGAATGAGTATCGAAATTTTAAAAAGTACCACGGTGAGTTGCGAGAAAATAAAAGCAGCTGGCTTCCAGTTTGTATACCCTTCTTTACAATCTGCACTAGACGAATTAGTTAAAAAATCTTAAGTGCCTAAAATTTCATCACCCAACATTTCCATCTGTTATAAGTCGTCCGTTCTAAACTTTTTTATGGTAATAAAATAGTACAGCGTCAAATAAACGACCGACATCGTAAGTAGTAGCGGCACATTATAAGATGCCCTGAATTGGCCCACAATATTTTTAAAGAAAGGAAAGGGTATCAGATTGTCTGTTGTTTCAAGGGGCATGTATCTACCCACGTTATCTGCATATTTATTCAACAGTCCTGCAAGCATATTTTCTATAAACATGGTATACAAAAAATACACGCCAATAGCAATGCCGGAACGCTTGAATAACAGTGCAAGCAACAATGCTGCAGACGAATAACTAAGTGCCTGAACGAAGAAGTAACCGATGTATTCAACTTTTTCGAAACTAACCGGAGTTACGCCTTCTGCAATGCCGAAAAGGTATGCAGTGATAAACACTGCCACGGTTGAAACAATAGCAAGGATAATAGCCAAAACAATCTTTACTGAAATGAATTCCATCCTGCTCCAGCCATCAATAATATTCTGGCGATGCGTTTTATAGGCATACTCGTTAGTAAAAGAGATGATCATTAGCAATCCAGGTAAAAACAGCAACCAGCTACTCATATAACTCACCGTATGCCACACATCGGGAAATTGAAACGGGGGATTACCGATAATCATATCAGCCATATCACTCTTCTTTGGCCTTGCTTCCTGAACGCGGTAAGTGGTATAGTTTACCCCAAAAATACTTACGAGGTACAGTATAGATAGCACCCAGAATGTACGGTAGTTTTTTACCTTCATCCATTCTACTTTCAGCAGTTGTAACATGAGGAGTTATAGTTTATTGTTTGGAGTTTATAGTTTAGAAATGAACGCAGATGACATGGATAAAGGGCATTTGAGCTGCTCCATTTTTTTGATTTTTGATTTTTGACTTTTGATTTTTGACTTACTTCTACTCATTCGTTAGTTCAAAAAACTTCGTCTCCAGGCTTTTTCTCTTCAGTTGTAAATGATTCAACACCACTCCTTGTTCGAAGCAAATTCTATTAATTGCTTCAAGGTTTGCAGTGCCGACCGGGTAGTGCACCTGCAGGCAACCATTCACTTGTTTTATAAATAACGACGCAGGCAAAGCGTTTGAAACCTGCTGTAATTTGTCGAGGTGAGCGGCTGAAATTTCTACAATATCTTCATTCACCAATACCTCATCAACCGGGCCGGCGGTTAGTAAGTTGCCACGCTTTAATATGGCCACATGCGTACAAACTTTTTCCACTTCATCCAGCAGGTGGCTGGCCATAATGATTGTTTTGCCTTCTCCCGCAAGCCGCTTAATCAATTCTCTTATCTCTGCTATCCCTACCGGGTCAAGTCCGTTAGTAGGCTCATCAAAAACAAGCACACTCGGATTGCCCAGCAATGCAGAAGCGATGGCCAGCCGCTGCTTCATACCTAAAGAGTAGCTGCTAAACTTGCTGGTCCTTCGCTCGAAAAGGTTTACTTTTTTCAGCACCGTGTCTATGTCTTGCTGTCCTTTGCCTTTTATCTCTGCTGCTATCTTTAAGTTTCTTTCGCCGGAGAGGTACTGGTAAAAGTTGGGCGTTTCAAGCAGGGTTCCAATGTCTTTGCGTAACTCGGCAGTCGCTGATTTACCAAAAAACTCAAAGGTGCCTGAAGTAGCTTTCAGTACATCCATGACTATGCCCAGCATGGTTGTTTTACCACTTCCGTTTGGCCCTAAAATCCCAAACACACAGCCTTCAGGAATGCTCAACGAAACATTATTCAGTGCGTGAATCTTGCCGTAATATTTGGTGATGCCTTTTAGCTCTAGTACAGTTGACACAGTTAATAGTTTTGTAGAAGTAAAATACCGGTAATCACTTTACCGGCAAAAATATTTTATACAAACGCAGCGATTAGATAGACGAAGTAGCCATCCCAAAAAATAGACTAGATGAATAAAGCTGAAGATGAAATTGCTTTCACCTCAGCTATCCATTAAACCATAAAACAGGAAGTGTTGCCCACTCATACAAAACCATTGAAGCAAATGCACGCCATCATTCAGCCTTATTCCAATGCACGTACACATTGGCCACCGACGGATGCACTTCCTTTTTCAGCACGTTTACAAATTCATCATCCGTCAAATTTTCCTGGTGCTTTTTTAATGCTTTCCATAACTTGTTCAACACCCTTTTACCACCTGCATTATAAATGTCTTTGGCAGCTGAATGAAATTTACACTGATACCATCCGTAATTTTTTGGACCCATACCCAGCGTTGCGTATAACCTTTCAAAATCTTCCAGGCTGGTAAATTTAAATTCTGCTGTTCCCCCATTTACCACCATATTTGGAAAGGTTTCCAGGGCAGGTAAAAGCTCGGGGTGTTTTTCGGCAACGTAGGTGTGCAGCATTATGTTCACAAATAGTTCGCCCATCCAGTTGCGTTGCATTTTCAATCCTGCTTGTGAGGTATACGAGTGTCCCAATTCGTGAAGGGCAAGTAAATCGAAGAATGGCATCATGCTGTGCGAACCATCCGGCTTGCCATATGCTTTTGAAATCTGTGCCGCTAATGGTGCAGGCAATTTCTCAACTGGCGGCAAAAAGCTACGCCACAAATCATTGTCTTCAGCGGCAACTACCAGGCGCTCATGGTCAATATTATGGGGGAAGCCATAAACGTCTTGCAGGGGTTTAGCTGCCACCGCTTTCCAGTGTTGCGGTGCAAGTATGTACAGTGTTGATTTGGGTGTAAACTTTATCTCTTCCTGAAAAAATGCACCGGCACGTTCTATTGATTCTGCAATGGCGGTTGCTCTATCTAGCTGCCCAGGGCTATAGTAAAATGTTTGGGTAAATCCTTTCAATGCCTGGAGCGGTGATGTGTCTTTGTCGCTGGTTGCCGCATCCTGCGCAAAAGAAATATTGCAAAGTAATAATAACAGGGCGATGCTTTTCATTGATACTGTTGCCATAATTTTTTCAATAAAAGTAGGCTGGCCACCTGCCCGCTGCATAGTAAAAAATCGACAACTTACCAGCGTAGGTCTTTTTGCATGCGCAATGGAGTGGAGCGAAGTTGGTGTTCAATAACCGAAGGGTTTACTCCGGCAAAGACTTTAAAATCTTTGATCATGTGCATTTGGTCGTAGTAGCCCGCTTCGTATGCTATTTTAGTCCAACTCAGTGTAGGAGAGGCTTCATGTATTCTGTAGGCTTTCGAAAATTTTAAAATGCGGGCATACGTTTTAGGATTCATCCCTAATCTTTCTTTGCACTTTCTTTCAAACTGCTTTATGCCCAGGCAGGAAAGTGCAGCCGTTTTTTCCATAGTGATATCACCGTTATGATGCAACAGCATGCGCAAAGCGTGGTCGATAGGCAATAGCGCTTTGGTGCTTTTTAATTGACTTAAAAGAAAGTTTTCTACTATGGTTCTACCGTGTTCTAAATCGGTTACCTGCTGCAGTTGTTCGTTGATACTTTTCAACCTGGCCCCAAAGAAATAAAAGGCATCAAACCCTCTGTCAAATAATTCATTCATCGGAATGCCCAACATACGATACAGACCACCGGGTAAGAAATCAACACGAATAGACTGCAGGTAACTGTGCACTTTAATATTTACACGCGAAAATTGGGGACCAATTAAAACGGTAGACGGTTGTTTGTCAAAATGCTCTGCATCTATTTTACCCATCGATACCGGGTTATTGCAGTAGAACATCAGCGATTGAAATGGCGTAGGAGGATAAGGGGTAACTGCCACTTCAATGCCTTCGGGCAATACAGCGTTCACCGTTGAAATGTTCAGGACATATTCTTGTAAAGCGGGATGCGGTATGTATATTTTTACCTCCAACTGTGGCAAGCTTTAATTACCTGATAATGTCTTCAGCAATAGGTTCATCTTCGACGCTTCCTCTGCATGTTGTTAATCATCCAACACACCCAAACACTAATTCCTCAGTGGCTTCCCGCTTTTTAAAACACTTTGAATTCGCTCCAGTGATTTCTTCTCGCCACACAAACTTAAAAACGCCTGCCTTTCAAGATCAAGCAGGTATTGCTCACTTACCAACGTAGGTTCGCTTAAATCTCCACCGCACATTACATACGCCAACTTACGAGCTACCAGTGCGTCGTGTTCGGTGGCATAATTTCCGCGCTGCATTCCATTGATGCCGGCATACAAAGCACCCAAGGCCGATTGACCCAACACCTTTATATCCTTGCGCTGTACTGGCATTACATAACCCTGGTCGTACAATTCAATTACCGATTTTTTTGCTTCAGCAATTCTTCGACCCTGGTTCATTACCACTTCATCTTGTCCCTTCCGTAAAATGCCTAAGTCAAAACCTTCTTGTCCGCTGGTTGCCACTTTTGCCGTGGCAATCGTAAAGAAACGGTTCTTCAGCGTGATGGTTTCAGGTTCATCTTCATGCATGTCATCTGCGGCACGCAGCACAAATTCTTTTGTTCCTCCACCGCCCGGAATCAACCCTACACCTAGCTCCACCAGTCCAATATACGTTTCAGCAGCAGCACAAACTTTATCCGCGTGCAGGTTCATCTCACATCCACCGCCAAGCGTTAATCCATGTGGCGCTACCACTACCGGTACCGATGAATAGCGCACCCGCATCACGCTGTTTTGAAACATTCTAATGGCAAGATCCAACTCATCGTACTCCTGCTCAATAGCCAGCATGAAAATCATTCCTACGTTGGCGCCAGCGCTAAAGTTGGGGCCATCATTTGCTACTACCAGTCCTTTTGCTTTTTCTTCCGACAAGCTGATGGCTTTATTCAACCCCTCCAATACTTCGCCACCAATGCTGTTCATTTTCGTGCGCCACTCTAATCCAAACACATCATCCCCAATATCGTATACGGTGCAGGCACTGTTCTTCCAAACGATCTTATCGCTGTTGTTGCTAAGAATGATAAAGCTTTCGCCACCTGGTATGGCTTTATAATTTTGTGTAGTAATGTCATAAAACATGCGCTTTCCCTGCTCCACTTTGTAAAACGACTGAATGCCTTTCGCAAGCATTTCATCCACCCATGCAGCTACCGGGTAACCAGCCGCTTTCATCGCCTCAGTCATCTTGGCTACACCCAATACATCCCACGATTCAAACGCTCCGATCTCCCATCCAAATCCTGCTTTCATCGCATCATCTAACCGATACACTTCATCGCTGATCTCAGGTATTCTGTTAGAGATATAACTGAACAAGTTGTAATGAAACTGCTTATAAAATTCGCCAGCTTTATCCGTTGCATTGGTTAGCATTTTTATGCGGGTAGCTAAATCTTCTACCGGCTTTGCCGCTTCCACGCTGGCAAACTTTGGTTTGCTGCGTGGACCGTACTCCAATGTTTTCAAATCAAGTACATGAATTTCTTTCTCCGCACCGCCCTTCAGTTTCTTAAAAAATCCCTGGCCTGTTTTATCGCCGAGCCATTTACTGTCCACCATTTTTTCCAACCACGATGGAATCTTGAATTTATCTTTCGCTTCATCATTAGGGCAGTTGTCCGCTACACCATTTGCTACCTTCACTAATGTATCAATTCCCACTACATCCGCAGTTCTAAATGTGGCCGACTTAGGCCGACCAATGATAGGCCCCGTAAGCGCATCCACCTCATCAATACTCAGGTTCATTTTATCTACCAAATCAAAAATGGCCATGATGCTAAAAACGCCGACACGGTTGGCAATAAACGCTGGCGTATCCTTGGCCAGCACGGTTGTTTTGCCCAGGAAAACATCGCCATAATGCAGCAGGAATTGCACCACTTCAGGGTCGGTGTATTTTGTAGGAATGATCTCTAACAAACGCAAATACCGCGGCGGATTAAAGAAGTGGGTACCGCAGAAATGTTTTTTAAAATCGTCGCTTCTTCCTTCCGCCATCATGCTAATAGGAATGCCCGATGTATTACTCGTCACTAGCGTTCCCGACTTCCTGTATTTTTCCACTTCGGTAAACACCGACTGCTTTATATCCAACCGCTCTATCACTACTTCTATTATCCAATCATAGCTTGCTATGTCTTTCATGTTATCCGTAAAGTTGCCCGTGCTAATTCGCTTCACTACATCTTTGCTATACACTGGCGATGGATTACTCTTTAAAGCAGCCGCCAACGCCTCATTCACGATGCGGTTTTTTACAGCCGCATGCTCCAGCGACAAGCCTTTTTGTTGTTCCTGTTCAGTCAGTTCTTTGGGAGCAATGTCTAGCAATAAAACTTGCAAACCCACGCCTGCAAAATGAGCCGCAATGCGGCTTCCCATTACACCACTACCTAATACTGCAACTTTCTTAATAGTACGTTTCATAATAAAGCTGATCTTTTTTGTTTACCGGCGTTGATTCACTTTTCAACCCCGGTTGTGTCACTCACTTGTACGGTTGAATAAAAATGAGGAATGCACAAATTAGTTAGTTAAACAACTAATTGTGAAAGTATGAAATAATTCAGTGTGTCCCTAAAAATTCGTGTGGCATCCTGTAGCAATATCGAAACCATATCTTACTTGCATGAAGCCTGTTGCAGCCCACAAAAAAATCCTTATTAAGATTAAAGATTAAGTAGGTAGTCATTTTCCAAGATGGCTGGAAGTGGGTTGAAACCGGGATGGATTGGTTCCTTGTTTAACGATTGAAACGCTAACCACCAGGCAATGCAGCATTTTCCAGTCAATTGCTCTCTCGTGCTTCTTTACTAAAAAGTTTCTATAACTTACTGTTCCAACATTGTACAATCAAAAAATCAAATCTATATGCTTTTAAAATTTACCTATCTTCTTTCTGCTATCACGTTACTTGTTCTTTTCGGCAATGCGGGAGTTAATTATTCTTTTCAGCCACCAGAAGGATATACGGGTGCAAATGGCAGTAATTGCACAAGTTGTCATGGTGACTTTGCAGTCAATTCTGGCGGGGGTAGCGTTACCGCTACCGGTTTGCCGGTAGGCACCTATACTGCAGGTACACCCTATAATTTTTCCCTTACCATTACACACGGTGCAGCCAACAGGCGTCGTTGGGGCTTTTCAATTGCAGCAAGAAATAACCTTGGCCAAAACGTAGGAACATTCACCAGTACCAACGCAAATGCTGGCCCAAACGGTACAGAACTGAGCCACAACAATAGTGCAGTAGTAACGGGTTTACAAGCTAGCTATACATATACCAATTTACGCTGGACCGCTCCGGTAACGCCAGGCACTGCAGGTAGCCAGATCACCTTCTATTACGTAGGAAATGCTGCCAATGGTACCGGCAATACAGATGGAGATTACATTTACACAGGTTCTACGCAGGTGGCTTTGCCCATTCAGCTGGCGGCCTTTACAGCAGATGTAAAAGGTTCTATCGTAAACTTGAAATGGCAAACAGCAAGCGAGAGTAACAGCAGTCATTTTTTGCTTGAAAAAAGCTCGGATAATCAGCGCTTTATCTCCATTGCAACGGTGCCTGCCGCAGGTAACTCCAGCGCAACACTTAACTATGCTTACACGGATGATAAACCTGCGTATTACGAGCGTAATACTTTCTACCGTTTGGTGCTGGTGGATAAAGATGGTACAAAGCGTACCTCTAACGTGATAGCAGTAAATATCAAGGCCACAAAAACCTTTGTTGAAAAAATCTTCCCTAACCCGGTAAAAGCTGGTGGCATGATGCAGGTACAATTGGTAACCAACCGCGAGCAGCCAGTAATTCTACAAATGATCAGCATGAATGGAAAAGTGGTGAAGCAGGTACATCTAAAAGCGGTAAAGGGTACCAATGTAATTGATGTGCAGTTGGGCAGGTACACATTAGCTGGCATGTATTCGCTACAGGTAATTATGGAAGAGCAGACGCAGCAAATACCTGTGCTGGTGCAGTATTAAAGCAGATTGATTTAGTTGGAGTAACCATCACCTGCACTAACCAACTCCATAAAGAATTCTAAAAAGCAAGGCCCGGTTTGCACCGGGCCTTTATATTAAACACATCAATTAGCTAGCTTACTCCGCTACCCGCATCAATCATAGTTTCCGGGTTAATGAAATGTAGCTTGCCTGCTTTATCCTCTGCCATTAGAATCATTCCCTGGCTTTCTATTCCCCTCATTTTTCGCGGAGCAAGATTTACTACTACCGTTACTTGTTTTCCTACAATTTCTTCCGGCGAAAAATGCATGGCAATACCTGAAACAATGGTGCGCTTTTCAAATCCAAGATCAACTTCCAGTTTCAATAGCTTGTCTGCCTTTTGCACCTTTTCGGCGCTAATAATTGTTCCTACTTTCAAATCAATTTTCGCAAAATCATCAAATACTATTTCAGGTTTCAACAATGCTACTGGTGCTTCTACCGCGGGGTTTTCAGTAGCCTGTGGTTCACTTGTATTACCGGTTGCGTTGCTTGCTTTTTCGTCTTCCACTTTTCTACTTTTTATTTTTAATTTTTCCAGTTGAGTTGTTATTTCTTCATCCTCTATTTTTCTAAATAATAACTGCGGTTCGCGTAAACTATAACCCACACTCAGCAATTTAGTTTTACCTGCATTCTCCCAGTCGAGCATCTTATCTACCACCTTCATTTTATAGCAAAGCTTTTTAGCAGTAGCGGGCAAAAATGGATTGATTAAAACGGCAAGGTTTGCGCAAAGCTGCAGGCAAATGTGTAGGCAGTTATCAATTACTTTTTGTTGCTCAGGATCATCATTCAATTTTTTTACCAACTGCCATGGCTCTTTCTTTTGCAGGTATTGGTTGCCCTTGCGTGCAAGGTCAATTACCTCAAACAAAGCATCTCTAAACTTATACGATTCCAACAAGTCCTGCACCTTGTTAGCTGCCCGGGCAAAGTCGGCAAGCATTGCATCGTCTATTACTTCCATTACACTTGTGTGCAATGGTGGCACTTTACCCTTGCAAAGCTTATGCATCAAAACAAATGTTCGATTGACAAAGTTTCCAAATGTGCTTACGAGTTCGTTATTGTTTGCATCCTGGAAACCCTTCCATGTAAACTCACTGTCTTTTGTTTCCGGTGAGATGGCAGTGAGGTAAAAACGCAAAACATCCGCCATGCTTTCGCCACCATTCTCAGGTTTTATCCAATCATTTACATACTCATCCATTTCTATGCTCCATCCACGACTGGTGCTCATCTTATCCCCTTCCATGTTCATAAACTCGTTCGCAGGTACGTTCTCCGGTACAATGTTTCCATGCAGCTTAAGCATAACGGGGAAAATGATGCAGTGAAACACAATATTATCCTTACCAATAAAATGCACCAGTTTGGTGTCTTCATTGTACCAGTAAGGCTTCCAGTCTTTATCATTATCCTTCGCCCATTGTCGGGTTGCACTTACGTACCCGATAGGCGCATCAAACCACACATACAATACCTTTCCTTCTGCTTCAGCTAAGGGCACTTGTACGCCCCAATCTAAATCGCGGGTAACTGCTCGGGGTTGCAAGCCGGCATCTATCCAACTTTTACATTGCCCCAAAACATTAGCTTTCCAATCCCCACCATGTTCTTTCAGAATCCAATCACGCAAAAAATCTTCATGCTTGTTGAGTGGCAGGTACCAATGCTTTGTTTGCTTTTTGATAGGAGGATTTCCACTAAGTGTACTGCGTGGGTTAATGAGTTGTTCCGGGCTAAGGGAAGTGCCGCATTTTTCGCACTGATCTCCAAAGGCATTGTCATAGGCACATACGGGACAGGTGCCTACAATATACCGATCAGCTAAAAACGTATTTGCCTGTTCATCAAAAAACTGTTCGCTATCTTTTACTTCCAGTGCTCCTTTGCTATGCAGGTCAGTAAAAAATTCTTGGGCCGTCTCGTGGTGAAGTGGGTCAGAAGTTCTGTGATAAATATCAAAACTCACCAGCAGATCCTTAAAGTTCTGCTTTAGAATGGCGTGGTACTTATCTACAATTTCACGTGGAGTAGTTCCTTCCTTCATGGCCTGGATGGTGATAGCAGCGCCATGTTCATCGCTTCCGCAAACAAAAACAACATCTCGCTTTTGAGCACGCAAATACCGTACATAAATGTCGGCTGGCAGGTATGCTCCAGCAAGGTGTCCTATGTGCTTCAGCCCGTTTGCATAGGGCAATGCAGACGTGATCAAATATCTTTTGGGTAGAGTCATGTTCTAAAACTTTGTCTGAATAATTATTCCCGGAAAACTTTGGCCCGGGTGCGCTGCTGTAATAACCACTTACTGCTTCAGTTCCCTGGTGTATGGATTAAATAAATGGCCTCAAAAATATGAAATGAGCATCAGAAGCATTTGCAGAACTTAAAACTCATGCTTCATACTCATTTGGCAATGACCAGGTGATTGTTTAAGGCTGCTTTTGTAGAATGAACAGGCTTTTTGTAAAATCACACAAAGGTGTTAGTGATATCGAATTAATAAATTATATTTTTACTGCATTATTACAACTGCTTATCTCTCATGGACCGCAAACACTTCTTTCGTGCGTTTATACCCGCAAGCTTAGCTGCACTGTCGGTAAAGCAAGCATTCAGTAGTCCTATTGGTGAAGGGAAAAGCGCTAATCAGCCCTTTTCTTCCACAAATATTCCCCGATACTTACAAGAAGGAGATACCGTAGCAATCACCTGCCCGGCAGGACCGGTTGAATTGGAAAAATTAGCCCCTTGCATAAGGTCTTTACGTAATTGGGGCCTGAAGGTAGTGTTTGGAAAAACGGTTGGAAAAAAATGGCAGCGGTTCGGTGGCACTGACCCGGAGCGACTGATCGACTTTCAGCAACTACTGGATGACCCTAACATTAGCGCGATCATTTTTGGCAAAGGCGGCTACGGAACGATGCGTATTATTGACGGACTAAACTGGGAAAAATTTCAACAAGACCCGAAGTGGCTTGTTGGCTACAGCGATCTTACCGTGGTGCATATGCATGTACATAGCAACCTTAATATTCCTACCATTCATGGCGATATGGGCAATGGCTTTTCTATAGAAGATGAGTCTTGTGTATCATTGTACAATACATTATTTGGACATAAAGTTTTGTTTGAATTGCCCAGTTCTGTAATGAATAGAACAGGCAAAGCAACTGGCAAAATAGTGGGCGGAAACCTCACACTGGTACATGCCTGCGCGGCCAGTAAAAGCGATATAGATACTACGGGTAAAATATTGTTTCTGGAAGATGTAAGTGAATACAAATACTCGATTGATCGTATGATGATGGCTTTGAAAAGAAGCGGTAAACTAGATCATCTTGCTGGCCTCATTTTAGGCCAGTTCACTGCAGTAAAGCAAGAACAGGAAGAGACCTTTAATATGCGGATTGAAGATATCATCTGGGATAAAGTGAAAAACTACAATTATCCTGTTTGTTTCAATTTTCCGGCAGGACATATTGCAGATAACCGCGCGTTTAAAATGGGAATTCCCTACAACCTGGCAGTGGGCAGAGAATGGGTAACCCTGGCTGAAGCAGAAATACCCAGGTATGGTCATGACCTGGAAGTAGTGCAGGATAGCAAAACTGACTCAAATTCTTTTGCTTCTGCTGACAACCTAAGAGACAGCACCATCCGTCGCCGTTAGTTTTTCACTATTATTGCCGCATGGCAATTAATCCTCCTTATTTACATAAAAAAGATACAATTGGCATTTTGTGCCCTGCGGGTTTTATGCCCATTGAAAAGGTGCAAACTTGTATTGAAACCTTGCATAGCTGGGGATACAAAACAGTAGTAGGAAAAACTGTAGGCAGCCAGCACCATTACTTTTCAGCCACCGATGAAGAACGTCTGCACGATTTGCAACAAATGCTAGATGACGATTCCATACATGCGATATTGTGCGCCAGGGGAGGATACGGTCTAAGCCGGATTGTTGATCAGTTGAACCTTAAAAAATTCAAACGAAATCCAAAATGGATCATCGGCTTCAGCGATGTAACGGTGCTGCATTCATACATCCTAAAAAAGACCGGTATTGCAAGTTTACATGCACCCATGGCGGGAGCCTTTAACGAGGGTGAGTTTACAAATGTATATGTACAATCATTGCGCAGTGCATTGGCCGGCAAGCATGCAAAATATACTTGCGCTGCTCATACTTATAATTACCCCGGCAGTACGGTAGCACCACTTGTTGGCGGTAACCTGTCTTTAATTGTTCATCAACTTGCCACTGCATCCGACATAAAAACAGCTGGAAAAATCTTATTTCTGGAAGATGTGGGCGAATACATTTACAACGTTGACAGAATGTTTTACCAGCTGAAACGGGCGGGTCGATTGGATAAACTCGCAGGTTTAATTATCGGTGGATTTACCGACAGCAAAGACACGGTAGTTCCCTTTGGCAAAAGCGTATATGAAGCAATTCATGATGTGGTAAAAGAATATAGCTACCCCATCGCGTTCAATTTTCCTGTTAGCCACGAGAAGGAAAATTATGCGCTGAAAATTGGTGTAGACTATGATTTGAAAGTTGGAACGAAACAGGTAAGACTAACGGAAGCTTAATCTGAAAATTAAAAGTTCTATTGTATTGATTTCAGCATCAAGGTACAATTGAACTTTTCTGGTTTAATTTTTTGATGTGCTTGTCTTATTTCGCTACATCAATCTTCACCTTCTTATTCTTGATCTTTTCATCTTTGATCAGCTGGAGTGTATTGGGCACTTTACTTTTTCGTACTGCCACAAACGAAAAGAAATCTTTCACTTCTATCAACCCAATATCTTCTTGTTTCAAATTTCCTTTATGGCTTAAAAAGCCTACAATGTCAATCTTGTTGAGCTTGTCTTTTTTACCAGCACCCACAAACAATGTTGTCCATTTTGGCTTTTCTGGTATCAGTATTTCTTCAGGTAATTCTATAGGCTCAACCGTAGCAGAAATGTATGGAGGAGTGTATTCATCAGGACCCATTACCAGAATCGCAGTACCGCTTGCTTCCATCCTTGCAGTCCTTCCATTTCTATGCGTAAAAATATCTTCCGTAGGAGGTAAATGATAATGAATAATGTAGCGGATGTTGGGGATGTCTAAACCCCTTGAAGCAAGGTCAGTTGTCACCAATACATTTACACTGCCATTCCTGAATTTGGCCAGTGCCACTTCCCTATCTCGCTGCTCTAATGCACCATGATAATATGTGCTGACAATTCCTTTATCGCGCAGCATGGAGCTTGTTTCTTCTACGGTATCGCGGTGGTTACAAAATACAATGGTTGACCTGTTGCCGAGGTGGCAAATCAGCCTGAATAATGTATCGAGCTTGTCATCATCCTCACTCATTACTGATTGAATTGCCAGTGCAGTATCGTCGTCGTCTTCCTTTAAAAAATCGAGTGTGTGTGGTTGCTCCATACCAATAAAGGCAGGTATCTCATCAGCCTTTGTAGCGGAGGTTAATATTCTTCTCTTCAATGCGGGCAAACTCTTCACGATAAAAGTCATCTCTTCCAAAAAACCTAACTCTAATGATTTATCGTATTCATCCAACACAAGAGTCTCTATGGCGTCAGTTTTAATGTTACCCCTGCGAATGTGATCGCCAATTCTGCCCGGTGTACCAATGATTAAAGCTGGCGCTTCCACTAAATTATTTTCTTCTATTTCGCGCTTATGCCCACCATAGCAGCAGGTTACTTTATGCGGCGTTTGCATCAACTTAAAAACTTGTTCAATTTGCAAGGCCAACTCACGTGAAGGAACGACAATCATAGCTTGCGTTATTCCTTTAGCATCGTCCAGCCTTTTTATTACTGGCAGTAAAAAGGCCACTGTTTTTCCTGATCCCGTCGCCGAAAGGATAATCAGGTTATCGTTTTCATCGCTCGCTGCAATCGATGCGTTTTGCATCTCGTTCAATTCATTAATCTTCAACCGCTTCAGTATATCTGCAGTCTCAATAGTAGTATTCGCCATAGCGGCGAAGGTAGGTAATTGTAAAAGGTGTGTTTTTACTTTAGCAATAAGGATGAAGTTCTTGAATTGCCTTCTAAACTTTCAGCCAGAATGTTTCCCAAAAATGAATTTGTTTATCGACAATACCCTTTCTATTTCAGCCGCTAACATAGTTGGAGAATCGCAAGTAACATTGATGATGGCATAAGCATCGGAACCACGTGCCATATTCCAGCGCCACGATGCCTGGCTAATGGTACGCTTTTCCCCATTGTCGTACCACCATGACGTGTACAACAGATCACCCTTCTTTTCCAGCGTAGCTGTATACACTTGAATGCCACCAACCATAACGGTATTAATTTTTCTAAGTTCATACCCGCTTCCTTTCCAACAGATCATAGGGTTATGGTCGGCATTAAAGAAATTGCGAATTGGCTTTATGTACACAAGCGCATGATCATTCTTTAGCTTCAACACATCTTCCTTGACCAATGGCTCCGCAGCGTAACCTTTTTGAACGAATGCTGAAGGGTCTGGTAAGCTATCAGGCGAAGCCAAACTAACCACTTTAAAAGTGAGCAGCAGATGCAAACAAGCCAACAGGATATGTGGCAACAATGAAACGCTAAGCTGCTGCTTTTTTTCCGACTCGTTTACACCAATTTTGGGAACGGTCATTTTAATCAACCCTGCTACAGGTACAAAAACATACAGCAGCAGGCAAACCATCCCGGTCACATCATGCATCACTTCACCTGGTAAAATTGAAAACTTAACCAATAAAAGTATTCGCACCAGGTTGCTTACAATATTTAATACAAAAGTGAATAACAGAATTGCTACGATTGCTATGCTTCTAAGTTGCTGCCCGTACTTTCTTTGGTAAATGCCAATCAGCATAAGCGACAACAATAGGGACACCACCAGCATATTGATTCCCATGCAGGCTGGATCAACACTAAACTCTTGTGCGTTCACCGTAAGTATATTTCCGGCAACAATTACCTCAGTTCCCATCGTATTCAATAGTGCACCCGCCCACTCACTTAACTGCAGTCGTATTGGAAATACAAACACATTGGATAGGTATTGAAAGAAGGGTGACATGATTAAAAGCGAAAAGCATGGTAGTGCATTTAATCTCCCGTAATAACTTTCTATGAGATAGCAAACACCGGATAACACTGCCAGGTACAGCATCGTTTTCACCGGCATGATAACGAGTAGCACTAATAAAACAAACGCCAGGTAACCAAACCGCTTACTACCGGTAAATTGACGGTTTATGTTTGAACAAATGCCAAGGCTAAGTACACCTAGCAAGAGATTAACGGATTGCCATTGAAGGTAGCTCCGTAAACCCCCTAAGAAGATGGCAGCGTAGACAATTACAAGGAGCCAAATCCATCCTTTAATCGATACCTGTTTACTTGTAAACAAGTTGTAACGAACTAAGCCTTCCATACAAAAAACTTTAGCAGGTAAGGGAACCTTGCACACAGTAATGCAACAATCGCAAGAATGATAAGTGCCCTTTCGTGTGGCTCAGGAACTGCACCTGTAGATTTCATAGAGGCGTTTTGCAGACTGTTATCTTTTTGTTTTATGTCGAACCGATCGTAATCCTTTTGGCTCTCCAGCACTACTAAACTGAATAATGGAGTAACGATGTAACTCTGCCTTGCAACCTCGGTAAGCTTTTCCGTAAAAGCCTCATCATGCATGGGATGCTCCCCTAATTGTTGCATGATATGGTTGTAATTGAACAAACGCATTAAGTGATCAGGTGCAGCAGATTGCTCTAGTGTTCCCGGCTTTTTTACCAGCTTAATGCCGGCTGAATGGATAATTACTTCCTCGTCATTTTCTGACAATGCAACAAACTTGTTTTCCTGAAGCAGTTGTTGCAACAATTTCGTTGAGCCGGCTTCGTAATGGAAATATCTTTTCTCGCGGAGTGAAGCAAGGTAGGGGGAGATCGTACTTGAAAGGTTGAATAATCTATAGCGATTTGCAGGATCAAATTTGTTTTCAAGTTTATTCAAAAAAGTACTTTCGGATAGTTCATCAAGATTGGGTGACATCTCTACACTCTTACTCACAACAAGCGAACGCGTTGGCTCTTTGATTTTATAAAAAGGGAATATTGAAAAACGTTCTTTTCCCAATGCCGCAAACATGTCATTTCTATTCTTTTCGGTGATGCGTTCTATCTCCCCATCTCTGTAGGCAAGTACCTCACGATCTTTCACCAACTCCCACACGGAGGCAAAATCATCCTCTGTCCATGAGCTGTTGATGTCTAAATAAATTTTGCTTAGAACTGCCGACTGTCGCTCAATAACATTTGGCAACACTGAGTAAACATGATCATCAAAAGAAAATGCATCTTGAACAATTGGTTGTGCAGTACATGAAAGATTCCAGTCAGGGTTATACTTTCCACTTCGCTCAAAATGATTATCCCCCGTTTTATTAAAAGAAGCAGGAACCAAAACACCTGATGCATTGACCAAATCAGCTTTAATCTCCTCTTTTGCGCTGGCAAAAGAAGGCCCATCAAACCAAATGTTATCGTACACAATATCGCCGGTGTTCAAAGTTGTTGGACTTGTAATGCCTACTTTGAACGGCCTGGTCTCACCTGCCAAAACGGGAAATACACGGACTGAAACCCTGTTGCCTTCTTGCCAGTGTATTACAGATGGATCACGTTGTTCAACTCCAACGATAGTGGTATAAGCATTAGCTGCTTTCTCTTTGCTGGTTAATATTGCTTTCTCTTCTTTACCATTAATCCAAAGCGATAATGAGGTAACCACGCCACCTTCGGGTAAATGAAACGTATAAATTGCTTCTTCAGAACGCCCCCAGCCTTTTGTGTTTTTGTTGGTGACTGAAATAATCTTTTCTGTATAGACGATGCGTAATGCAGGCCAAAGTTTTAATCTTGTGTCTACGTGGGTGGTTACCAGGTTTTCACCTGACCATAATCGCTCCTCTGCCTGGTGGCGACTATCATACAATGACTTTAGAATGTTGATCCTTTCTTCTTTTGATAACTGAACCCGCTCTGTGGTCATACTGCTCATCATCACCAAGGGATCATGCTTTTGCTCCTCACCAAAGTTTCGTTCAGGCATGCGTAAAAAACTTACATCTTCTGCCGGTACTGCATACGAAAGACCTGCTTTCAAAATCCTTTCTGTAATCGGTCCTGCTTCTATTCTTTGCGCAACTCTTATCCAGGCAGGCAGATTGCCGTCTCCATCTACCAGCTGCTTTCGATACTCGTTGTTGATGGTAGATACGGTACTGTTCCACTTTAGTATAAAAATGAGTGCGAAGGCGAGCACGAGTATAATGCCAGTAAAATAGCTATACAGCCCTTTGGGGAAAGTGATTACAACCCGTCGCAACAGCACGATAGTATAGATGGTAAATAGTAGTGGAATAAAAGTATGGAGCGAGATACCAAGCACCAGGAAGGCAGCAAACCCTACTCCATACAAGGGCAATAGATACGCGCTTAAGTAAACAAAAAGCACCGTTGCTAATCCTAATACGCAACACATGATATGCTTCAAGATTATTGGTGCCGCAGCAAATAAAGCAAAACCGATATAGTTGACGCAACAGCCTACCAAAACAATACACATCCAGGTGGTTGACTGTTGAAATACGCTCATTTCCCGGTTGAGCGAATAAGCACTAATTAAAGCAAGTATGAGAAATAAGAAGATCAAATGAAGACGTCCTGTGCCTTTTCTAAATCTGCCGCTGGCAATACCCACAATAAAATAAAGCACAGATAGTAAAAAGTTGATGGCAAAAAAGCCCATTGTTTCATCAGTAGCTGAATTGCTGAATGTAGGTATTAGAAAAATGATGAGGGAGAGGGCAATCAAAGATATTCCTGTAATGTATACGTTGTCTTTAAGACGCAGAGAGATGGGCGACATAATAAGTTGTTTTATTGGTTTGTAATTAGCAGCAGTTTCCTGTGATGAGATGTATACCGGTAGCAGCGAGGCAGAACATTGCTACGATGACAACAATCCAGCTCCATGAGTACTTATTAATGGATGCTGAAACATCCAACTGTTCCTCTGATGATAGGACGTAAAGCACAAACAGGTTCCTCAAGTTGACAACTATGGCAATGACAGGTCCAAATATGAATAGCATATTTATATTGAAACTGAAATGCCCGTTGATACAGGGTGGATCAAGCCATGGAGCAACTATTTGCCTGGGTAAACTAATACCGAGACTATTGAACAACCAGGTGGATGTTAATAGATAAAATGCCGGGAAAATTAAAAGTATTCCTACCATAAGAGGCCACCTTGCTGTCGTGAAAGTTGTTTGCATTCTCTAGTTTTTTATTAAAAAGTACTTTGCATTTCAAAGTATTAAAGCAAAAAAAATTACCCCATGTTCCTGATCATTTCCTCCAAGGCTTGTAGGTGAGCCTTAAATGCTTTCTCTCCGGCCTTGGTAACTGTATAGGTTGTGTTTGTCTTTCGTCCTACAAATCCCTTTTGAACTTTCATATAGCCACTGTCTTCAAGGGTTTTTAAATGACTGGCAAGGTTGCCATCGGTTACTTGTATCAACTCTTTCAGGTCGTTAAAATTTACTTCATCGTTTACCATCAGGGCACTCATTATCCCCAGCCGTATTCGGCTATCAAATATTTTATTGAGATGTTCAATGGGATTTTTCATTTGCACTCAGCTTGTCTACTTGCTTTCGTATTTCCACAACATTAATGACCCATAAACTATGTGCAGTATGCCGAAGCCAGCTGCCCAAAAATACAGTCCATACCCAATTGCCCAACAGTTCAGCAGGCCCAAAATAATTTGACCATAACCTAAATACCGTATCTCACCCAAGGTATACTTACTAGCATGAACCAAAGCAAGTCCATAAAAAATAAGGCAGGCCGGGGCAATTAAACCAAAAGCACTTATTTCCAAAAGCTTGAAAATAAACAAGCCTCCTACCACCATGGGAATGCTAACATTCAGCATGAGGCGCCGGGCAGAAGTGCCCCAAACCGATAGATTTTGTTTGCGACTGGTTTGGTAAGTAAACAGAAAAGCAAGCACTAATGCAGATAAGAAAGTAAGGACGGCAACAAGGAACAGCTTTTGATTTAAAGGATCAAAAACGTAAGCTCCGTTGCTGTACCTGCCATTGGTTGATGTGGCCGGATCAGAATGTAGTATGCTGTTGGCAACCAAAGCCCCTATCAAAGCACATACGCCTGCAGCTATTCCACTCCATCCGCTCAAGCTAATGAAACGACTACTGCGCTCCATCATCTGCTTTATATCTTGCAGGGCTTCTAAATGCTGTTTTGCCTCAGTCATAAAAGTACTTTGTTTTTCAAAGTAACAATAGTGTGACTGTTTCGCCAAATCTATTTTTGATTGAACGTCTTAAAAAACCAAAGTGTGACTGCCTGCACGCTACAGCATATTTATACTTTCAAGAATTACGGAGCAGACATGTCTAATCTCCTCTGGGGTGATGATGAGTGGAGGAGCTATGCGCAGGCAATTAGGAGCGAATAGAAACCAATCGGTAATGACCCCTTTTTCAATGCAAAGATCTATTACAGATTTACAGGTATCGAAATCATCGAACTGTATGGCCAACCATAAGCCAGCGGACCGTACGGCCTTTATTTTTTTGTGATGAAGCAGAGAGATAAACAATTGTTCTTTCTCCGCTACAGTATTCATCCAATTGTTTGCCAGCAACACTTTTAGTGCCGCCATACCTGCGGCGCAACTTACCGGATGACCACCGAATGTGGTGATATGACCTAGCACAGGATTAAGCGTAAGGGTATTCATCAATGCATGAGCTGCAATGAAAGCGCCTATCGGCATGCCGCCACCAAGGGCCTTTCCCAGCAACAAAATATCCGGAACAACATTGTACTGCTGGAAAGCCCAGAGCGATCCCGTTCTTCCAAAGCCAGCTTGTATCTCGTCGAAGATTAATATCGTGCAGTGTTCATCACACTTTTTACGCAGGTTGGACAGCCATTCTTGATTAGGTTTATTGATACCGCTTTCTGCCTGCACGGTTTCGATGATGACACAAGCCGTATTCTCATCAATGGCTTCTATTAATTCGCTACTGTTATAATCCAGGTGCAGAATGCCCGGCAATAAGGGACGGAAAGCATTGCGCCAGTATTCGTCACCCATTACACTAAGGGCGCCTTGTGTGCTGCCATGATACGCATTGTTGCAGGCGATGATCTTTGAACGGCCGGTTACCCGTTTGGCCAGTTTCATTGCACCCTCGGTTGCCTCGGCACCACTGTTGGTAAAGTATACGCAGTTGAGCGTTGAGGGCAGATGATCGGTCAACAACTTTGCATAGGCCACCTGCGGCGATTGAATGAATTCTCCATAGACGATCAGGTGCATGTACCGATCTACCTGTTGTTTCACCGCTTCTATTACCTGAGGGTTGCTGTGGCCAATATTACAAACGCTAAAACCGGCAATCAGGTCGATGTATTGTTTGCCTGCAACATCCCACATGTGTATGCCTTGTGCTTTCACTATTTCCAATGCAATTGGAGCCGGTGAAGTTTGGGCAACATGAGATAGAAATAACTGCCGCGTGGTCATTGCATGAAGGTTTGTGCAAAAGTAAATGAATGAGGTTCTGCTACCACTTGTGAAGATTGGCGGGAACAAACAAGGTTGAATGTTGATATGCTTACTTTTATAGAATGGAAGCGGAATATTATAAAATGGATCGGTCGAACGTGTCTACTTCAACATTTGATGAAGCAAATGACCATTACACATATTGGGCTGATAAGACCCCGGATGAAAGATTGAATGCGGCCTGTTTTATCATTAACCAAATATTTGGGGTAACACCGCAAACTAAAGTTGACAGAACCATTGTAAGCGCAAGAAAACATCGATAATGGCAAACTTATTCAACGATGATTTCCAAGATTTTATTGAAGCATTGAATATATTCCATGTAGAGTACATCCTGGTAGGAGGATATGCTGTTATTCTTCATGGTTACATTAGGAGTACTGCAGACATGGATGTATGGGTAAACAAAACAGCTGACAATTATATAAAGCTGAAATCTGCATATGCACAATTTGGAGCACCGATTTTTTCTGAAAGGGATTTTTTAGGAAATCAATATGATGTTTGGGGTATTGGAGTTGAACCTAACAAAATTGAAGTACTGAATAAGATTAAGGGTGTTGAATTTTTAGAAGCTTATCCATTGTGCAAATCCTTCACACAAAATGATGTGGAGGTAAAATACATTCACCTAAACCATTTACTAAAAGCTAAAGAAGCTGCCGGCAGGTATAAAGACCAAGATGATATTGAGCAATTAAAAAAACGGAACAACCTACTTTAGCAATAGCATTTCCCGGAAATACATGAGTTTCTGCTCAACCCTGCACTACCGTACAAGAGTGCGACGCAAGTAAAGCTTAATCATTGCTCTATTGCAGGGCTCATAATTTTTCTAGTTGTCATTGATTGCATAATAACTTCACCAGCAAATATTTTGCTATGGCTTTTATACTTCCGGTACTGGGTAAAACACCTGCCTTTGGATCTGATTGTTTTGTGGCGCCTAACGCTACCATTGTGGGTGATGTGGTAATGGGTTATGCATGCAGTGTTTGGTTTAATGCGGTCATTCGCGGCGATGTGCATTATATAAAAATGGGTGAAAAAGTGAATGTGCAGGATGGTGCAATCATACATTGTACGTATCAAAAGCACCCGACAAACATTGGCAACAATGTATCTATTGGCCACCGTGCAATTGTACATGGATGTACGGTGCATGACAATGTGCTGATAGGGATGGGCGCTATTGTGATGGATCGCTGCGTGGTGAACAGCAACTCGATTATTGCTGCAGGAGCGGTGGTATTAGAAGGAACAATTGTAGAAGCAGGAAGTATTTATGCAGGCGTTCCGGCAAGGAAGGTGAAGGATATATCGCCCGAAAAGATTAGCGGCGAAATAGATAGGATAGCCAACAATTATGTGCAGTATGCTTCGTGGTTTGAAGAATATAATGAAGCGGTAAAATAAAATAGCGCCAAATGCCGTTTGTTGGTACTGTGCTGGAGGTTTGGGTATTTCCAATTACATTTAGTACCTAAAAGTTTAAAGCATGAAGAAGGTATTGTTGACAGCAGTAATAGCAGGTAGTATGGTAGCCATGTTTTCGTGCTCTACCGGAAAAGGCTGCCCCACAAATGGAAAGAACATTGGCGCGGAGCGGTTGTTGAGTGGGGATGCAAAGGCAATAAAAGCTGCCAAGAAAGCGAAGAAGTTTAGGGCTTAATTGCCTGATGATTGCACCATATAAATATCCAATCTATGAGTTACCGTTTAACTACTGCCAGTGGCAGTATTGAAGCCGTTATTGATGACAACTGCGGCATGAAGAAGTTCTTCAACATTGCCAATATGCTGGCAAAAGATCTGAAGATTAAATTCAGCAGCAAAGATGACAACAGCGATAGCGTAGACTGGTATTTTAACTACAAAGGGCACATGCTTTCTTTGCATTATAACATCTACAATGGTGTGTCTATCTGCACCAACGACCGCAAGAATAATGAAGTAGTAAATGAATTAGCGGTGCTGCTTGAGCAAAGATTATTCTAGTAAGATTTTGTTTCCATCGTATCTAAAATTGCCAGGTAACTTACGTACCGGTCAACATGTATTTCGCCAGCGTTGATGGCCTCCTTTATTGCGCACCCCGGCTCGTTGATGTGCACACAATTGTGAAAATGACAGCCACTCATTCTGGCACGCATTTCAGGATAATAATGCGATAGTTCATTCTTCTCTATCCCTACCAAACCCAGCTCACGAATGCCGGGTGTATCAATTACCTTCCCCCCATTTGGCAGATCAAACATTTCAGCAAAAGTGGTGGTATGCATACCCTTGCCACTCCATCCGCTAACCTCTGCAGTACGTAAATTAAGTTCCGGAAAAATAGCATTGATGAGTGATGATTTGCCGACGCCACTGTGTCCACTCAGTAAAGTTGTCTTGTCTTCTAATGCGCTTTTAAGCTCGTCAAGTCCTTCTCTTTTTACCAGGCTTGTGAGCTCAACTTTGTATCCAATATTTTCATACATCTCTTGAAGTTCTGCAAACCTGTCCATCTCCTTTTTTCGATACACATCACTTTTGTTGAAAATGATAATAGCGGGTACATGGTATGCTTCGCACGTGATTAAAAAGCGATCAATAAAACCCTGCGAGGTTTTAGGATCCTTTAGCGTAGCAAACAATAAGCTCTGGTCGAGATTGGCAGCAACAATGTGGTGCTGATATTTATTGTGCGGCGATACCCGTGCTATATAATTGCGCCGGTCGTAGATGAATGAAATGGTGCCTGTTTCCTCGGCGCCATCTTCTATTTCCATTTCTACTGTGTCGCCTACTGCAATGGGATTGGTAGAGGTAATGTTGTCCATCTTAAGCAAGCCCTTTAAACGTGCGTTGTATTTTTTACCTGCGTCGTTCCTTGCTATATACCAGCTACCGGTTGATTTATATATGAGCGCCTTCATTCAATAACATTTACCTGGCCTTCCGGCTTTTTGTACCTACCCCTTGATAAGCTAAGATAGTTAGATGCATTTGCATGCGAAACAAGAATGTACGTTCCTGACCTATCAAAAATTTTATCCACTAAGGAAAGCGCCTGAAAACGGTAAAGCGTAAAATTATTTCGATTATCAGTAGTAAAACGGCAACAAGTAGAAAGGGAAAAAATTTCTCGTTGAATCGGTCGTAAGTAGTAACCTGTATCTTGGTTTTTTCAAGCTGACTTATGCTGGCATAAATGCTTTTCAATACTTCCTTATCTGTAGCATGAAAGTATTGCCCGCCGGTTTCACGTGCTATGTCCTGCAATAAAACCTCGTTAAATTCAAGCTTCTTCCGGTTATTGGTTCTACCCATAGGCGTCTCCACCATTTCATCCACTTCCTTGTTAGATCCCACGCCAATTGTGTACACCCGAATGCCATACAACTTCGCCATTTCCTTTGCAATGTCAGGCGGAATCATACCACCATAATCTACACCATCAGTCAATAAAATAACAATGCGGCTTTTTGTCTTTTGATCTTTCAACCTGTCTACACTCGTTGCCAGTCCCGAGCCTATGGCCGTTCCGTCCTCTTCGAGATAGCCGCTTCGAATGCTGTTAATTTGGGATAGCACTGTGTTCTTATCGGTGGTAAGCGGACAAAGCGTAAAACTCTGCCGGCTAAATATTACCACGCCTATACGATCACCGGGACGTTCGTTCACAAAACCCTGTGCCATTTCTTTTGACGCTTCTAAACGATTTGGCTGAAAGTCTCTTTCATTCATACTACCGCTTATGTCAAAGCACAATACGATGTCTATTCCTTCACCCTCTGTTTGTTGCTCTGTAAACTTATGCTGTGGCCGTGCCAATGCAATGATAATTGCCACAAGAGAAAGGCACCTCAACACAAAGGGGAAATGCCTGAACCATGTTTTAAAACTGCGAACGCCGGAAATATACTGGGTAGTAGTGATAATGATTGAGGCCTGTCGCTCCTGTATATTTCGGTAGTACCAAAACGCGAGTAACGGAATGATGAGTAGCAGTCCAAACGCTAGTGGGTAGGCAAAAGTTATATGTTGAAACCAGTCGTACAGCATTACTTGGCTTTAGGTTGATACGCTGCATGCGCTTCCGCCGCACCTACATTGGTAATAATTTGTCTGGCTACATCAACAGATTTCTCGTTCTCTTCTGCCGGCGGAATATACTTAGCAAACTTTACGGTTTCAGCAAGGCGTAACAACTGAAAAAAAGATGTTTTCACTTCTGTATCAGCCCGCACTGATTGCAGACTAACCATCCATTCATCTGTAGTTTGGTGCAGCGATGCATGCTGCAGTTGCAGGAAAAAATAAGAACGGGCTATATCCGTAAGAGTGCTATAATGTTGTTTTACCTGCTTGTGCAAATAGAGTTGTTGTTGTTGCAGTTTATCGAGTTCTGCCAGTGCCCATTCCAATGGCGTTTGCTTCCCTTTTAGAACGGGTGCAACAACTACCCGCCGTTGTTTTCGTTGATACATAAAGTAGATAATGGCTAACGCCAGGACGGTAAGCAAGGCAAGCGCTGCAATAATGATCCATGGAGTAGATAGCTCTACTTCTACAATGTCTTTTATCTCATTATAATCCTGCATGTGCGACACATCCACCGGCAAAACGTCTATGACGATTGGCTGTGTAGTTTTTGCTACACCAGCTATGCTCAATGCAGGAATTTGCCATTGGCCACTATCAAAAGAAGTGATCGTAATCTTCTGGCTATAGTTTACAATGTTGCCAATTTTAATGGTATCTATTTTTTGGCGCTCCACTACTTCTATATGATTACTGCTATCGGGAAGGTTGAACCAACCTGGTATTGAACCCGCATTTTCTATTGCAAGCACCAATTGTATTTGTTCACCTATCACTATTTTATTTCTGTCAACACCGGCCATAGGCTGCTGGCACCAGCCAATGCTGCTGACAAACAGTAGCCCGATGGTGACTACTATAGTGGTATAAAATCTTAGTTGTTTCAATTAAGCTCTCCTGATAAAAAATTGTTGTAAAAGCTTTACATAATCATCACCGGTAGATACCTGCATAAGGTCGGCACCGGCGCTTCTAAAAGCTGTTTTAGCATCTTGCAATACCTGCTGAAATTGATCAGAGTATCGCTGCCGCGTGTATGGATCGTTCGTATCGAGCAAAACAATTTTTCCTGTTTCAGAATCTATCACCTGTATCAATCCAACTGGTGGCAATTGTTCATCACGTTTATCATAAACCTGCACACCAATTACATCATGGCGTTTTGCGGCCACCCGTAGTGCATCCCTATATCCTGCATCGGCAAAATCACTTAGTACAAATACTATACTCTTATGCCGGGTTGTATTATTTAAAAAACGCAGGGCCTTCACTACATCTGTAGCAGAAGACCGTGCATCAAAATCAATTAATTCACGCACCATGTATAACACATGATCTCTGCCCTTTTTTGCAGGGATAAATTTCTCTACATGATCGCTAAATAAAATCACTCCCACTTTATCATTGTTGCTAATAGCAGAAAATGCCAGTACCGCACACATTTCAGTGATGAGGTCCTTCTTACTCTGGCGAAATGTACCAAACAAATTACTGGCACTAATATCAACCAACAAGTACACTGTTAACTCACGCTCTTCTTCAAAAACCTTACTATACGTATGGCCCATGCGTGCAGAAACATTCCAATCAATAAACCGCGGATCATCACCCGGCGCATAATCACGCACTTCTTTAAACGACATTCCACGACCCTTGAACGCAGTGTGATACTCACCCGTAAACAGGTGATTCGTAAGGCGCTTGCTTTTTATTTCAAGCTCCCTGACTTTCTTAAGTATCTCTGCGGTTGTCATTGGTGAGATGATAGATGTTTTTTCTTTCTGATGAGATAAATAAGTTTTAGATACCAACTAAGTTTTTCATAGCGTCATCGTTGCGTCGCAATCACTTTATCAGTAAACCTTTGATCTTCTTCAGCTTTGTGTTTAATGTAATTACTAATACTCTAGTTCTCAGGCATCAGTGGCTTGTAGGCACAACACTAGTCATTAGGGAACAGGTATTACAGCAAGTATCTCATCGATTATCGTTTCAGTAGTAATATTTTCCGCTTCAGCTTCATAGGTTAATCCAATCCTGTGTCGCATTACATCTTTACAAATTGCTTTCACATCATCGGGTATTACGTAACCGCGCTTGCCCATAAAGGCATGCGCTTTCGACGCCAACGCAAGGTTTATACTAGCCCGCGGCGATCCTCCATAACTCATCAGGGGCTTCAATTTTTCTAACCTGTATTGCTCAGGATAACGGGTAGCAAAAACAATGTCAATGATGTATTGCTCCACTTTATCGTCCATGTAAATATCGCGGACCAGGTTACGTGCCTGCATAATTTCATGCACACTTACTACCTGGTTTATCTTGGGCACTTCCAGCCCTTGCACCTGCCTTTTTATAATTAGTTGCTCTTCGTTACGATCAGGATAACCCACCACAACCTTCAGCATAAACCGATCTACCTGTGCTTCCGGTAGTGCATACGTTCCCTCCTGCTCTAATGGGTTTTGTGTAGCCAGCACCAGGAAAGGCTCATCCAATCGATGCGTCTCATCACCAATGGTTACCTGCTTTTCCTGCATCGCTTCCAATAGCGCACTTTGCACTTTAGCCGGCGCACGGTTGATCTCATCAGCCAAAATAAAATTTGCAAAAATGGGTCCTTTACGAATTACAAACTCATGCTTTTGCTGGTTGTAAATCATCGTACCAATTACGTCAGCAGGCAACAGGTCTGGCGTAAATTGGATACGGCTAAACTTTGCCTGTATTGCTTGCGCCAGCGACTTAATCGTTAATGTTTTGGCAAGACCCGGAACACCTTCTAATAATACGTGTCCATTACTAAGTAAACCGATCAGTAAACGGTCCACCATGTACAGTTGACCTACTACTACTTTGGAAAGTTCGAGCCTAAGCCTGTCTACAAAAATTGCCGCATTTTGTATGCGTTCATTCAATAACCTAATGTCTTCAGCAGTTTGCATCTCAGCGTTTTATGCGGTGAAAATATGACTAAGGCCATGATTACTCATGGCCTTAGTGCAAAATAAATTTAATTGTAAAAGCTATTGAGCGGAAGACTTGAAATCACGAATCCTTTGCTCATCATTTTTCACTTTTTGCCAGTACTTGCTTGCTACAATAAGCATTCCAAAGCTTTCACCATGTTCTTTACCAAGATGCTTATGGTGCATTTTGTGAGCCCATCTTACCGTTTTTACAAACCGGTTATTACTGCGTGAAAATATTTTGAAACGTTGATGTATAATAACGTCGTGGACAACGAAATAAGCAAAACCATACACCGCAATGCCTGCACCTATACTCACCACCCAATAATTTCCATTCATACTTCCAAGCATAATGCACAGCCAGCTTGGGATAGCAAATATCAAAAAGAAGGCGTCATTTTTCTCAAAAAAACCTGGTTGCTTAACGTGATGGTCTTCATGTAAAAACCAAAGCCATTTGTGCATGACATACTTGTGCGTAGCCCACGCTACTACTTCCATTAAAAAAAACGTTGCCAAGGTGACGAATAAATATAGTAACCAGTTCATAAAAATGTGCGTAAAGCTCCGAAAAACAAGAGCTGAATGATTAACAAATGTACTGCGAATTGGTTGTAGGTTTTGAACCTTAACCTCGTGAAAACAGTTAGTAGTAGCAAGCTGATAACGAACCAACACAGGTAGTTAAGAAATGGTATCGAACCGTCACCCAGCCATAGCCAATACCGAAGTTTCACCGCTACCGGCTCCATTACAAAATCAAAAAAGGTAGCTAGTAACGCCCCATCCAAAATGATGGAGAGGTTTTTAACTTTCTTAGACATTACGTTGCCAACTGTTACATATTTCACTTCTATCCATTCGTGCATCTTAGTTACAACCATTGCCGATGCGTACATGATGACAAACCAATTGATGCCAATGAGCAAAGGCACGTTCACTACTTTTATGCCCATCACACTGCCATACACATACTGGCCGAATAATATACCGGTATTAACTCCAATCATCTCGGTTACCATGCCAACAACAAAACAGGTAACTATAAACACAATAAACCCTGTGTTCTTTTTTTCATGCGTCCAAATGATTAAACCAAACATGAGTAAAAGATTTAGCGCAGTATTGTCTATAAACCATTGGCGGCTGCTCGTAAACATTCCGATAAAGCCGCTAACATGAAAGAGCAAGGCAACAAAAGTTGCGATGTTGAATTTAGAAATAGAATGCCTGTTAAATACCGTGTTCATGTGCAAATCCGCCTAATAGACTATCGGTTGGTGACTAGATAAGTTTGATCTTATACATTAATGATGGTGAAGCATTTTCCGGCTATCGGCTACAATCATATCGGTTACAATTGCCGCACTTCGTAAACATAAAGGAATTCCCCCACCAGGATGAACGCTGCCCCCGGCAAAATACAATCCTTTGATTGCTGAAGTAAAATTTGGATGACGGAGAAACGCAGCGAATTTAGAGTTGCTGCTTGTTCCATACAGCGAGCCCATATATGAAGCGGTTTGTGATTCAATTTTTACAGGGTCCAGGGTTTCCTCCACTTCTATTTGTTCACCAATGTCCACTCCTAAAATGCGCGAAAGTTTGTCGATAATGCATTGCCTTGCAAATTGTTTTAACCCTTCCCAGTTTTGCCCAGTGTTAGCCGGCGCGTTTACCATCACAAACCAATTTTCTTTACCGGCCGGTGCATGTCCATTTTCCATCTTCGTTGTAATATTCACATACACGGTAGGATCGTTGGACAAAGTCTTAGCCTTAAATATGTGTCTGAATTCCTCCTTGTAATTGCCGCTGAAGAAAATATTATGCAATTGCAATTCATGAAATGACTTTTTCATTCCCCAATAAAAAATTACTGCACTGCTACTTCGCTCTTGCTTTAATATCTTTTTTGCCTTGGCATCGCTGTTCAAAAGAAGCTTGTAAGTAAAGTAGGCATCTACATTTGATACTACAATGTCAGCCATAACATTCGCGTTTTTCACCACTACCCCAATCACTTTTTCTTCGTGCTCTATAATACGCTGCACTGGAGCACCGTAATGAAATATTACTCCAAGCTTTGTAGCCAATTTTACCAACGCATTGGTAATACTGATCATTCCGCCCTTAGGATAAAATGTTCCTTCGTTTTGCTCCAGGTGTGGAATCAAACTAAGCATTCCCGGCGCCTGGTAAGGATTGCTACCATTGTAGGTAGCAAACCGATCAAATAATTGAACGGTTTCCGCCTGTTTGAAATGTGCAGCATTTAAGCTGTGTAGGGTTTGAAAAAGATACTTTATACGTGTAGCGGCTAATGCAGGAACAATAGGTGCCTGGTAAAACAATTCCTTTTTATGCAGACTTGTATTGATGAAAATCTTACCAATTTTATCGTACAACTGCTTTGACTGCTGTAGATATGAAGTGACGTTAGCCGCATCTTCACCAAGTTTGGTTTGCAGTTCTTGCGCAAACTTTTCTGCATCAGCATAGGCATTTACAATTGCTCCACTTTCGTAAAAATATTTGCATGCTACTGGTACCTGCTCATATTGCAGATATTCTTGCATTGGCTCATTTGCCATTTCAAAAAGCGCTTCAATATTTTCAGGTTGAGTAAATAAACTTGGACCGGCATCAAAATGAAATCCATCTATTTCAAACGCATATAACTTTCCGCCGGGATGGGCATTTTTCTCAAATACTTCTACAGAAAAACCTTTTACTGCAAGGCGAATAGCGGAGGCTAGACCTGCCATACCTGCTCCGATTATTATTGCTTTTGCCGTCATTAAGTTGAGATAACACTAAAGATTTTTGCCATGGCTTAAAAAAACAAGTAATTGCATTAAGTAAGGCTAATGGCGATTGTTTTATTGAGCAATAGGACTTTTTAACCATCCTGCAACTTTAGGAAAAGCAATGTGAAACCAGGCCGTATACTTATGGGGATGTGTTTGTAAAGAAGCTTCGATTTCTTCCATCGATTTGAAACAGTAATCCTGCACTTCATCTTTGTTTGGCTTTATTTTACCCGTATAGTTGCCTGTAAAAACATGGTCAAATTCATGCTCAGATAAACCATTGTCGAAAGATGCGTGGTAAGTGAAGTCGAATATCTTCTGCAATGGAGTGCTGATACCCATCTCCTCGCTTAATCTTCTACTTGCTGCATGTGCCGTTTCTTCGCCTGGCCGCGGATGACTACAGCAGGCATTCGTCCACAAACCACCACTATGATATTTAGATTTGGCTCTTTGTTGTAGTAACATTTCGCCTTTATCGTTAAATAAAAAAACACTGAATGCGCGGTGAAGTACCGCCTGGTAATGGGCCTCCATTTTCTCCATTGTGCCAAGGGGTTCATCCTGCCCATTCACTAAAATCACTTCTTCCATTGGGTAAAAATAAGGGAAACCTACAGGATATTAAATTGACTGCGAACGCCAGCTTTGGCTACAATAAGTGCCTTGCCATAGTTAGGAATACGGATGCGTTCATCTTTAATTCTCTGCGCCTGAACCTTTTTTATTTTTTTGAATAATGAGAGGTAATACTTGTAAGCAACATACACACCGAACCGCGCTTTTACGGGTAATTGTAGAATGCCCGCAAAGGATTCATCAAAGTCGCTTTGAATGTCCTTTTCGATTTGCAGTTTTTGCCTTTCTGAAAAATTATTGAAATCACAACCGGGAAAATACATGCGCTCTAGCCCTTCCGTATCTGCCTTAAGGTCTCGCAAAAAATTTACTTTTTGAAATGCTGCCCCCAGCTTTCTTGCAGAAGGCTTCAATCGTTCAAAATCTCTTTCATCACCTTCGCAAAATACATGTAAACACATTAAGCCTACCACTTCAGCACTTCCATAAATGTATTCGTTGTACTCGTGGCTATCATATTTTTTCTTGTTGAGATCCAAATGCATGCTCTTAAAAAAGGCATTAATCAAATCAATTTGGATATTGAAAGCATTTACAGTTTCCTGGAAACTATGAAGGATTGGATTGAGGCTGATTTTTCGATCAATTGCTGCGTAAGTTTCATCCTGAAACTGCTGCAGCAGTGCTTCTTTGTCGTGCCCATGAAACGTATCCACTATTTCGTCGGCAAAGCGGACAAAACCATAAATATTGTAGATAGGCGTGCGCAACTCTTTATGCAACAACCTGATTGCTGAAGCAAAAGAAGTGCTGTACTTCTCTGTAGTTATTCTACTGCATTCCCTGCTTACTTCGTGAAACGATTCCATCATAAGGAAGCTATTTAAATTCTGATTATTCGACTATAAAAAACTTTACAAAACCGGTTCTAATTTAGTCAGTTCTTTTTGTATCAGGGTGGCTACCAGCTCACCACTAATTAAAGCAGGTGGTACACCAGGCCCCGGTACAGTTAACTGGCCTGCATAATACAGATTATTTACCTTTTTGCTACGTACCGACGGTTTTAAAACAGCCGTTTGCATCAAAGTGTTCGCTAAACCGTAGGCATTTCCTTTAAAAGAATTGTAATCCTCTACAAAATTGCTGATAGCAAAACTCCTTTTGTAAATAATAGTATCCCGAATATTTTCTCCTATTCGCTCCTCAAAACGAATGCAGATCTGTTCAAAATATTTGTCTCTCAGTTCTTCGGTATCACCCTTTAACCCCGTAGCAACCGGTATAAGGAAGAATAGGTTCTCGCAGCCTTCCGGTGCCAAAGATGGTTCAGTAACCGAAGTGGCACTAACGTAGAACAATGGCTTTGCAGGCCATTCTTTTGTTTCATATATTTCTTTGGCGTGCTGCTGAAAGGGGACATCAAAAAACAAGCTGTGATGCAATACGTTTTTTAGTTTCTTATTCAAGCCAATATAGTAGAGCAAACATGAAGGCGCCATCACCCGTGAGTCCCAGTATTTTTCAGTGTAGGATTGAAGACCCGTCGCTAATAATTTATTTTCTATGTGATGGTAATCAGCCGCACCAACAATAATGTCCGTCTCAAAAATACCATTACTCGTTAGTATATTTTCTGCTCTTCCATTTTTTACTGTGATTGAGGTAACGTTGGTATTAAAGTGAAAATCCACCCCAAGCTCCTTTGCCAGCGTGTACATTCCTTCAACAATACTAAACATACCGCCTTTGGGAAACCATGTACCGCCTTTAATATCGGCATAGTTCATCAAGCTGTACAACGCCGGCGTGTTTTCTGGCAATGCGCCTAAAAACAGTACTGGAAATTCCATGAGTTCGCGCAGGCGCTGGTCTTTAAAATAAGTGGCAACGTGCTTTTTCATGCTACTGAACACGTCCAGCTTGAATACACCGGTTATTACCTGCCAATCAATAAACTCAATGGGAGACAAACCTGGCTTGTATACCAGCTTTTGCATACCCACTTTGTATTTGTAGGCAGCCTCTTCCAAAAATTTTACTAACTGGTTTCCACTGCCCGGTTCAATTGAATCAAACAATTGCTTTAACTGTTCAAAATCAGCGGGGATATCTACTGCTTGGTTTGGCCAGTACACCCGGTATGAAGGATCTAATCTGGTAAGCGAATAATAATCACTTACTTCTTTATTGAATTGCTTAAAAAAACGTTCAAAAACGTCGGGCATCCAATACCAGCTTGGTCCCATATCGAAGGTAAAACCTTCTGCCTCCATCTTTCTTGCACGCCCGCCGGGGATCGCATGTTTCTCCAGAACTTTAACCTGGAAACCAGCTTTAGCCAAAAAGCACGCAGCCGACAAGCCAGCAAATCCACTCCCAATTACAATTACTTTCTTCAAGGGCATCTGCTGAAATTAGATTAAAAACGTTGCACTTGCTCTTTTATCAACTTGCGCGCAAAGTGAATGCGGCTTTTAATGGTACCAAGTGGTTCTTTAAGCATGTCTGCAATTTCGTGGTACTTGTACCCATCAAAATACAGAAGAAACGGCTTACGGAAAATATCAGGCAAGCTATGAATAGCCTCCTGAATTTCCTTAAGCTGAAGGTTAGAAACGGCCGAATTCGTTGTAGTTACCTGGTTGTAATCAAGAAGAAAGTCGTTTGGCGTATTATCAAAAATGGTGTTTTGTTTTGCTTTGCGGCGATAGTTATTTATAAAAATATTCCGCATGATGGTATATAACCATGCCTTCAGGTTAGTACCTACATTGTACTTGTCCTTATTGGCGAGGGCTCGAAACAAAGTTTCCTGAAATAAATCCTGCGCTGTCTCATGGTCCCGTGTTAGAGTAATTGCGAAAGGACGCAGGGCTTCCGAATTTGCCAGTAGCATTTGGTTGAATTCAATTGAAGACATGGTTTTTGTTTTACTTTTAATAATGCGAAGCTAAACAAAAATAACAACGCGAAATTATTTTTGTTTAAAGATGTTTTTAGAAACTTAAACAAGATAAAGTACATACGAAGTCGCATGGAGGCCGGTTGTATTCAACTAAAAAATTTTTCGACATAGCACAAAAAAGCCGGCTTGAGAGCCGGCTATGAGAAGAATAGTTGTTGATCTTACTCCGTAATGGCAGCAATATGATCAACTACCTGTGCAAGAGATTTCATGAATGTTATATTCGGAGGAATGCTCTTCTTATAAGATGAAGTAAGCGTTCCGGATATGTATACAGGCTCGTTTGGTAGCCGCGTGTGCAGGTTATTTAAATACTTTTCGAAATTGAAGTTGTTGGCTACTGAAGTCAGGTGTGTGTGTATGTACTCTGGCTTTTTCAGATCAACAATAAATTTCAAATCCTTAAGCGGAACACTAGCACCAAGGTACAGGCACTTTACACCATGAATCTTCAACAGGTAATTAATGAACAACAAGCCCAACTCATGAAACTCATTTTCGGGCAAGTAAAGAATAACTGTTTTGTTGATCTTACGCAGGCTGCTGGCACCTTCGATTCCTACCACTAATTTCTGGCGGATGATGTTGGTGACCAGGTGCTCTTGTGCTGGGTAGATGTGGTTTGTTTGCCAGAGAATTCCCACTTTTTCAAGGAAAGGAAATAATAGCTGGGTGATCATTTTGTCAACGCCCTTGTCAAAAATGTATTCATCCAATACCTCTTCAAAGGCATCCATATTCATTTCCACCATATAGGTAATCAGGTCGTTCATTACCCTTTCCTGCCGCGCTTCTGCCAGTTGTAAACCCTGGATCTTGTCCAAAATCTGGTCCTGATCCATTTTGTCTATATGCGAAATCTTAAATCCATATTTATTAAGAAGCGCAATATTTAGAATTATTTTAAGCTCATCGTTACTATAGTAGCGAATATTAGTGCCTGTCCGTTGCGGTTTTATAAAAGTGTACCGTTGTTCCCAAATACGGATTGTATGGGCCTTGATGCCTGATAAGTTTTCAAGATCCTTAATGGTAAAAGCGTTCATATAAGAGGTTTGTTTACAGTTGTGTGACCATTTATAAATGGTTTTCACACACAATCAACAGCCAAAAAATTAAAAAGTTCAGAAAATTAAAAAAACCGGCAAGTGCCGGTTTCCAATGCTATTCATTAAGCTATAAGCTTTTATGTAAGGAGCTTTCCCAATTATGGCAGCAGCTGCACCTTTTTTAAATACTGACCATAGCCGCTCTTTATATACTTTTCTGCAACCGTCATCAATTCTTCGTGCGACAAAAATCCCATCCGGTATGCTATCTCTTCAATACATCCAATTTTTTGCCCCTGACGCTTTTCAATTACGCGCACAAATTCTGAGGCATCGCTTAAAGAGTCGAACGTGCCGGTATCTAACCATGCTGTTCCCCTATCCATCACACCAACTTTCAAGTTCCCGTTTTCCAGGTAATACCTGTTTACATCTGTAATTTCGTATTCTCCCCTTGATGAAGGCTTAATATTTTTAGCTATTTCAACTACGGTATTATCGTAAAAATATAATCCGGGAACGGCAAAATTTGACTTGGGATTTGCTGGCTTTTCTTCAATGCTCACTGCATTCAACTTGTCGTCAAATTCAACCACACCGTAGCGCTCAGGATCGCTTACTTCATAGGCAAAAACAGCCGCACCTTCCACGTTATTAAAAGACTGAACCAATTTGCTGAACCCACTGCCATAGAAAATATTGTCTCCTAAAATCAAGGCAACTTTTTCTTTGCCAACAAATTTTTCACCGATAACAAAGGCTTGGGCTAAACCATTAGGAACCGCTTGAACGGCATACTCTAAGTGACAACCAAACTCTTTACCATCGCCAAGCAGTCGTTGAAATTGTTCGCTGTCTTCAGGTGTAGTAATTATGAGGATTTCGCGAATACCTGCCAGCATCAAAACGCTTAACGGGTAATAAATCATTGGCTTATCGTACACGGGCATCAGTTGTTTGCTAATGCCTTTTGTAATAGGGTAAAGACGTGTACCGGATCCTCCGGCAAGTATGATTCCTTTCATGTTAGGTGTGGTTTTTAATCGAAGAGCCGATCGGTATTTTCTAGCGTTGGTAATTCTTTGTCTTTGGCTGATACAATAAGCGCATCGGTCGGCAATTGCCAATCAATGTTAAGTTGTGGGTCGTTGTATATGATGCCGCCTTCAGAAGCTTTATTGTAAAAGTTGTCGCACTTGTAGAAGAAGTCAGCCGTTTCGCTCAATACGATAAATCCATGGGCAAAACCACGCGGCACAAAAAATTGTGTATCTGAATTTTCTGAAAGCAGCACAGCAACATACTGGCCGAATGTAGGGGAAGACTGACGAATATCAACTGCTACATCCAGCACCTCACCGCGTAATACACGAACCAATTTTGCTTGTGCATATTCACCCAATTGAAAATGCAGCCCTCGCAAAACGCCCCTGGTAGAGCGGGACTGATTGTCCTGTACAAAATCTACATTTGCCCCGGTAAGATCATTGAAACGCTGTTGATTGAAACTTTCGAAAAAGTAACCACGCTCATCTCTGAAAACTGTATCTCTAATAAGTAAACAACCCTCCAATTTCGTTCGTTCAACCTTCATATAATAACTTCTGGTTTCAAATATATTTTGTGCAAGGTCACCATATTACGTTACCTGTCAGCATACATGTGCTCGTAATATTGTTTATAGTTTCCGGAGGTAACATTGTTAAGCCACGTTTCATTTGAAAGGTACCAATCAATGGTTTCGCTTAAGCCTTCTTCAAAGGTTACTGATGGTTTCCAACCAAGTTCTTTGTTGATTTTGGTTGCGTCGATAGCGTACCTCCTGTCGTGGCCCGGCCTGTCTTTTACATAGGTTATCAGGTTATCACTGGTGCCTGGTGCATTGCCCAATTTTTCATCCATTTGTTTGATGAGTAATTTCACTAAATCTATATTTCTCCACTCGTTGAAACCACCAATGTTATAAGTTTCACTTTTTCTTCCGTTATGAAACACAGCATCTATTGCTGTTGCATGATCTTTTACAAAGAGCCAATCACGCGTATATAATCCATCCCCATAAACGGGTAAAGGTTTTTTGGTAATAATGTTGTTGATGAATAAAGGAATCAATTTCTCTGGAAAGTGATACGGACCATAGTTGTTGGAACAATTAGAGATGACAAATTGCAGATCGTACGTTTCGCCGTAGGCTCGTACAAAATGGTCAGAAGATGCCTTGCTTGCACTGTAAGGCGAGTTTGGATGGTAGGGTGTTTCCTCCGTAAAAAATCCGGTGGCTCCTAGAGCCCCATACACTTCGTCGGTAGAAACATGGTAGAAAAGATGATTTTGCAGGTCTGTTTTCCAGAACTTTTTAGCTGCATTCAGCAGGTTTACAGTTCCTACAATATTTGTGTACACAAAGTCGAGCGGAGAAAGAATGGATCGATCGACATGCGATTCTGCTGCAAGATGGACTACATCTGTAATCTCATGGTCAGTAAACACTCGCTCTAATTCCTGTACATCAAGAATATTTACCTTCTCAAAAATATAGTTTGTTGACTGATCTATGTCCGAAAGATTCTCCAGGTTACCGGCATAGGTTAACGCATCAAGGTTAACGATTTTGTAGTCGGGGTATTTGGTTACAAATAGCCGCACCACATGCGAGCCAATAAAGCCGGCTCCGCCGGTAATCAATATACTTTTCATGATAGTTTATAATAGTTTTTATACCAGTGAATGAAATTTTTTACCCCTGCGTTGATCGGGGTGTTTGGCTGATAGCCGAGTTCTGCTACCAGGTCCGAAACATCCGCGTAGGTGGTAGGAACTTCGCCCGGCTGCAATGGTAAAAATTTTTTGATTGCTTTCATGCCAAGTTCTGCCTCAATTGCTTCAATAAAATCAAGCAGCTTTACCGGCGAATTGTTGCCAATGTTATAAATTCTGTACGGAGCTGAAGACGATGAAGCGTCAGGATCAGTTGCCTTCCACTTTGGATTGCCCATTGGTGGATTATCGATTACCCGAATCACACCTTCTACAATGTCATCTACGTAAGTAAAATCCCGAACCATCTCACCATCGTTGAATACCTCAATTGTTTTGCCCTCGAGTATAGATTTGGTAAATAGAAACAGCGCCATATCTGGCCTACCCCATGGGCCGTAGGCAGTAAAAAACCGCAAGCCGGTAGTGGGTAGATTAAACACATGGCTATAAACATGCGCAGTTAACTCGTTGCTTTTTTTACTGGCCGCATACAGCGAAATGGGATGATCTACATTGCTACTGGTAGAAAATGGGATTGCTTCATTCAACCCGTAAACACTGCTACTGCTTGCATATACCAGGTGCTTTACTCCTGCATAACGGCATCCTTCAATTACATTGACGAAGCCTACAATATTGCTCTGCACATACACGTCAGGATCGGTGATAGAGTACCGAACACCCGCCTGTGCAGCAAGGTTAACTACTACATCAAACTGCTCCTCTTTCAGCAAGCGGACGATGTTTTCTTTGTCTGTCAACTCCAATTGTATAAACGAATAGTTTTTGTGGAGATCACTATTCACCAAGCTATTATACGACACCGCCGACCGCTGTATACCATGCTCACCCAGCCGCGCATATTTTAAGTTGACATCATAATACTTGCTGATCCCATCGAGACCCATTACCTCATCACCGCGTGCAATCAACCGATTAGCCACATGAAAACCAATAAAGCCAGCCGTTCCGGTTACAAGTATTTTCATTGATTGTTATAATTGTGCAGCACGTAGTTTTTCGTTCTGGTTCCGTTTAGATGACACACTTTTGGCGCAGCAAAGAAAAATAAAATTCACGTGTTGCATTCGTCTCTTTTATCTTGGAGAATTTGGTCTTTACAAAGGCTTGCCCATACTCACCCATCTGGTAGCGCAAGGATGGGTTTTTGATGAGCATTTCTACCCTGTCCACAAATTGGTTCACGTTGCCTTGTCCAATCAGATACCCTGTCTTACCATCTTCCATCGTGTCTTTTACTCCACCCACATTGGTACATATTACCGGGCGCTTAAAGTACTGTGCTTCTATCATCGAAACGGGAGTTCCTTCATTTAGCGAGGTTAACACCACGATGTCTAGCCCGCTCATTACTTCATCCATATGCTGCAGCCAAGAGGTAAAAACAACCCTGATTTCGTTTGACACTTTACTTTCGGTGAACTGGATGCCGCTGTCATTTAGTTGCGATTGAACTTTTTGCTTCAGTTCCCCATCTCCAATTACAAAAAACACCACAGTAGCGTTCCTAAAACGTTGCTGGTGTTCTTTTATGATTTCAACAAAAAAAGAATGATTTTTTACCGGGACAATTCTACCAACAATACCAATCGCTACATCCGACTCGTGCAACCCATATTGTTGCCTGAACTGTTGGCGTAACACCTCACTACTTACCGCTGAATTGTAGTGAAAACCCAGTGGTATGACCCGTAATTTTTGAACCGGCAATATTTTGTACTCCTGTACAAGATCAGTTAATTGCGCATTGCTTAATGCGATGGCAGCGGTTGTAGTTTTACCAATTAACCGTTCCATAGATGCGACCAGTCGCGACATCCACGAAGAAAAATAGGAATGAAAAAAATGGCCATGAAAAGTGTGAACGATTACCGGAACTCCAGCACAGAAAGCAGCAAGCCGGCCTAAAAACCCTGACTTAGCACCATGCGTGTGTACGATGTCTGCTTTAAATCGCAGGATTGTATTGAGCAGTAAGAAAAAAGCAAAAAGATCTACAAACGGATTAATGTTTCGCCGCAGTTGGTTAACCTTTTTAAAATGCAAACCGGGATATTCTTGTAAAAGAAATCCCGGTTCAATTTCGTCCTTCTCCTTTTCGCCATAGACTATCAGGAGGTCAAAGTCTTTTTGTAATTCGAAAGCCAGGGGAATGGTATCAACTGCTTGTCCACCTATTACAAATCGATTCAGTATAATCAGCAACCGTGGTTTCCGCCCTGCTTCCCCTAATCCCACTCGCGATCTTTAACTTCGTTGTATACAGCTATAATCCCATCTCTTAACGGTGTCGTCGCTTTCCAACCTAATGCATTGATGCGGGAAACATCCATTAACTTTCTTGGCGTACCATCTGGCATTTGAGGATTGGTTTGAATTGCACCTGTAAAACCAACCACATCTTTTACCAGTTCGGTAAGCTCGTAAATAGAAATATCTACTCCTGAACCAATGTTTACAAATTGAGGTTCATTATAATTCATCATTAGAAAATAGCACGCTTCTGCCAGGTCATCTACATACAAAAATTCTCTTTTCGGAGAGCCGGTTCCCCATACTTCCACGGTTTCAGCATTCGTTCTTTTAGCCATGATCATCTTGCGGATTAGGGCCGGAAGTACATGACTATTCTTTAAGTCGTAATTATCGTTTGGACCATACATGTTTGTAGGCATGGCAGCAATGAAGTTGCAGCCATACTGATCCCGGTAAGCTTCGCACAATTTTATTCCAGCAATTTTTGCTATTGCGTAGGGCTCGTTGGTATGCTCCAGGTAACCTGATAAAAGTGATTCTTCCTGAAGCGGCTGAGGAGCCAGCTTGGGGTAAATGCAGGAGGAACCAAGAAAAAAAAGTTTGGTTACCGAATTTTTATAAGCTGAATGAATAATGTTGGCTTCAATCATCAAATTGTCATAGATGAACTCGGCTCTATACTGGTTGTTTGCATTGATGCCACCTACTTTTGCCGCAGCTACAAAAACATACTGCGGCTTTTCTTTTTCAAAAAAGTCTGCGACGGCACCCTGGTTTCTTAGGTCTAGTTCCTTAGATGTTCTTAGAACAAAGTTTGAATACCCCTTTGCCAGTAGGTTCCTATGAATAGCACTGCCGACCATCCCACGATGACCGGCAATGTAAATTTTATCAGTAAGCTCCATTTATTTGTTTTTGCTACTTTTTTTGCGCCAGGCTTTGATACTGTTTGTTCCACCGTTGCTGCCTGATCTGCCGCCGCCGCTGAATATAATATTACTGTACAAGAGTGCGACGCAACGGCCGACGATGCAAGTTCCTCCGGCCCGGCTCAATAAAATTATTCGTATTGATTTTTTATTTCGAAACCGCTTTCTTTTAGCATTAAATCACTTCTAAATAATTGAAGGTCGCAATCTACCATTTCTTTTACCAGCTCAGGGAGTGTGTATTTTGCAGTCCATCCAAGTTTCTCTTTCGATTTGGTCGGGTCGCCTATCAACAAGTCAACCTCTGTAGGGCGGTAATAGCGTGGATCAACCTTAAGCACCGTGGTACCCGGGGCAACCTGGTAACTGTCGCGGCATGCCACAACAACTGCAGTTTCGTTTTCTGCTTCACCTTTGAATTCGAGTTCAATACCGACGTTATCAAAAGCCATAATCACAAAATCTCTGATTGACGTGGTAACCCCTGTTGCGATCACAAAGTCTTCTGGTTTTTCCTGCTGCAGGATGAGGTACATGGCCTCAACATAATCTTTTGCATGTCCCCAGTCGCGCTTGGAATTAAGGTTACCCAGGTAGAAACAATCCTGCAATCCTAAAGCTATCTTGGCGACAGCTCGAGTTATTTTACGGGTTACAAATGTTTCGCCGCGTAGTGGAGATTCGTGGTTGAACAAAATACCATTGCAGGCATACATGCCGTAAGCTTCACGATAGTTTACCGTGATCCAATACGCATACATTTTGGCTACCGCATAGGGAGAACGTGGATAGAATGGCGTGGTTTCGCTTTGCGGAACTGCTTGCACCAACCCGTATAATTCAGACGTAGACGCCTGGTAAATTCTTGTTTTTTTGGTTAAGCCCAACAAACGAACGGCTTCCAATATTCTTAAAGTTCCGATACCATCTGCGTTGGCTGTATACTCAGGTGTTTCAAAGCTCACCTGCACGTGGCTCATAGCAGCAAGGTTATAAATTTCATCCGGCTGAACTTCCTGTATGATACGGATAAGGTTAGTTGAATCGGTCAAATCGCCATAATGAAGTACGAGGTTCCTGTTTTTTGCATGTGGATCCTGGTATAAATGATCGATACGATCTGTATTGAACAAAGAGCTTCTTCTCTTAATGCCATGCACTTCGTACCCTTTATCTAATAAAAGTTCGGCCAGGTAGGCTCCATCTTGCCCGGTGATTCCGGTGATTAATGCTTTTTTCATTGAATAATTATCCTGATTATGAATGATTGAATTCGAACATCCTGTCTTAACATGGATTGAACGAACCTATGACGAACTTAAATGCAAAAATATTGCATGCCCTCCAAAAAAGCTCCCAAACATAAGCCATAAAAAGCATATGTTTTAAGGTCAATAAAATTCTTGTTTCTACAGATTAGGATTGCTCACTGTCCTGTAGTTTATAGGACATGGCTTCTGTTGCAACTTTTACGCCTAAAGAGCTAATTAAAGAAAGAAGTCGCGTTTCATAAATATCCCAGGTGAAGTTTTGACGAATGAAAGCCTTGGCATTTTTACCCATATAATCGAACGAACCCGGATCTGTTAGAACTTCATTTATAACCTGGGCCATTTTGTAAGGATCATCTTCTATTAACAAATGTTCTCCATTGATTGCACCTTTTATAGGGTTACCGCCAAGAGAGGTAGTAACAACAATGCAACCGAGGGCCATGCTTTCCAAAATTTTGTTTTGAATGCCGCCACCTGTTTGCATCGGCGCTATTACCATTGCTGATGAAGCAAGGATGAAATACGGGTCAGTGACAAAACCAGTATATGAAACTCGGTCGTGTTTTGCAGCAAGACGGGTAATAATTTTACACGGATTGCTACCCACTATGAGAAAAGAATAGGCTTTGTCAACATAAGGAAGACATCTTTCGATGAACCACTTTACCGCATCTACGTTTGGTTGGTAATCCATTTTGCCAAAAAAGGTAATCACCTTTTTGTATTTATTGTCGGGGAAAAAATGGTAATTGAGGATATCAGGATTAACGCCGTTGGGTACCCATGCTACGTTTCCAAACTTACTCCAGTGTTCAGCCTCGAAGCTATTTACGAAGAAAGTAGAGTCGAATTTTTGCAAGCATTTCTTTTCGTAAGCTTCTACCCGTGGCATTTCAAATCGGTAAATCAATTTCCAAAAAAAAGATTCTACTTTTTCGATTGATCTATTGTAGTTGATTGATATTGAGTCTACAATGTCTAACAACTTTACGTTTGGGTATTTAAAAGAATACGCAGCAGTTCGGATGAGGCAGCAAATCAGCAGGTCATCCTGGTCAATGTGCTTTTTTAGATACCGCTCAACTTTCGAAAATTGATAATATTTGGACTGCAAGGGCTCATTGCCTAAAAAAGCGAAAGAGGCATTGAATAAAAAGCGCCACTTTGGAAAATGAAAAATTTGGAAGTGAGCTGAATACTTCGTTAAAAACTCGGTGTTCTCATCACTGTCTTTCTCATCTGTTATAATAACAATATGCAGGTTGAAATGCCTGCTAAGAATTTTTATGAGATTGTAGCTTTTCAGTCTATCGCCTCCCACCGGGGGGTAAGGCAAGCGGGTAAGGATAAAATGAAGCTTTCTTTTTTGGACTTCGACCATGGTAGGCTGACTTAATGTTTTGATTCCGTTTTCTCGTTTATTGTGCTTTTTCTCTTCTGTCTCAATCCAATAAAACTGAAAAGTATGGGAAACGTGGAAAGATACGTCCTTCTTTTATAGTATTGTCTCCACTTCTTTATAATCAAATCGAAAATGGATACTGAAAGAGCTTTTATACCTAAAGGGGAGCGCAGATGTTGTCACCACAGACAAAAACGCGAGAAAGCAGCTGCAGGGTTTGGAAAATCTTTACCCCAGCGGCTGCACTTTCGTATTCTAACCACTGTTATTTATAAAAATTTTGAAACGATAGATCGGATAAACATTTTGTACCGAAAAGAAAACAACAAAAGTGCTTCACCAATGGGATTTGCATCGAACATTTTCAACATCTTTTTGATACTCTCATAGTAGAACGATTCGTAGCTACTACCCGTCATCCTTGGAGGATGGAAATGCTTAATCACAATGTTATAGTCGTAGTAAATCTTCCAGCTGTTGCGCTCTGCCACCTTACCATAAATTATTTCTTCGCCGTACAAAAAAATATCTTTAAAGTAATCTTGTATAGCAATCATTTTCTTTACATCAATAAAATAGGCCGAACCCTCTACAGCAAAAACGTACTGGCTTCTTCTACTTTTCCTGGCAATAAGGTACCTTCTTAAAATGTAGCTTAAGGGGAAAGCAAAATTGAAAAAGGCCTCTGATAAAGTGGTAAAACGCAGTATTGGGGAGGACACATCTGTAAAGGAGGGAATTACAATTCGCGGTCCCGCTATAAAAATATCCTTTTGAAAATGTTCCATACCGGTTGAAATCACACCTCTCCAATCGTCGCTCCCTACATCTGGATTTAGAATTAACGCATGGGTACAACTAAACTGCTCTTTTAGAAACTTTACTCCCTCCAGGTTACCTTTAAAATAACCGAGGTTGTTCGGGTTGCGTAGCAAATTGACCGAGGAGCACTCTGAATGAATAAACTCTTTCAACCTTTGAAAACCTGCTTCTTCCGAGCGATTGTCTACCACAACCACAGGCCAGGTATTAGCTATCTCCTTTAGTTCCTTAAGCAAATTATACAAGTGCTCGAAGGAATTATAATTTAAAATAACAATTCCCAGCATTACCTACTCACTGCAATTTTTTTGAAAAAGAACCCACAGATAAGCCAGAACACAAAATTTACAAAATAGAACTCTGATACATTAGAACCTATCATTTGAAAAAGCACCACCGATAACATTGCAACAACCGGTAAGAGTCTAGCTTCGGGCGATGTTTTCGACAATAATATAAATCCAAGAATTGAAAAAAGAAAAGGAAAAAAAAGGAATGAAATAAACCCAAGTTCTGATAATATCTTAAAAAAATCTCCGTCAGGGACAAAAAGAACTTTTGATGTAGCAATTTCCTCCACCCTTGCTACCTGCCCAGCTGTACCTACACCATAGCCAATCGGGTTATTCATAAAATTATTAAACCCGTTTTCCCACAAATCACTTCTCTCATTTACAGCACCAGATCCAAATTGCGAAAACCTGTCAAAGAATAATTCCGTTTCAATATCCGATTGAAAAAACTGGTATACCAACAATCCACCTAAAACGAAGAAAAACATTATTGAGAAGAACATCCTGTATGAAACCCTGACTTTACCGCTGTAGAGTGCGCCAAACAAAATAGTGATTACAATTCCGATCCAGGCACTTCGTTGCAATGAAAAAAACACACACAATAAAAAAAAAGTCAACACAAAATAATCTTTGAACTGTTTATTCTGTTTAAAAAACATGGCTACAAAAGCCAGTATCATCACCACACCAAAATTCAGTGAACCTGAAACGCTCCCCATTCGTCCATACATAGGCGCTTCATTAATGATATCGTAAACGTCTTTAACATATTCGTGGTAGGGAAAAAAGGGATATAAAATAACCCCCAATACCCCGTGAACCATTCCTACAATAATTAGAAACTTTTGCAGAGTGCCAGTTTCTTCAATAGCCTTTCCTACAAAGTACCCCAGGCAAGGAAAAGTAAAAATGTAAAACCCTGTAAAAAACTGTACGGAATTAGCTGGGAAAAAAATAAGTGCACAAATAGTATGCAGTATGCTTAAAATAAAAAAAGCAAGAAAAGGTAAATCAAATGCTTTGATTCTAATACTACTGGCTATCAGTAACAGCAATAAAAATATGATCGGTGCATTAAGCGCAAAAAGCGATTTTACCTGTAACAATTTTGATATTCCAGGTATAATTGAGTAAAACACCAGGAGGCTGACGATGACGTTGTTCTTCAGCCCTGCTAGTGAGCGTGCCGGCGTAAGTTGATTCGCAGGTATCACCATTTCCATACGCTTTAACCTCTGAATATTCTTTTGACCACTAAAAATACCAGCGTCAACACTACTCCCACAAAACCAAAAATGAAAGCACCTTTTAATCTTCCCATTTTTTTCTTTTCCAGCGGATATCTCGGTACATCTATAACCTGTACCAAGGGCGTTTCCCTCCTCATCGTGATCTTTGCCAATTCCAACTGTTTTAAAATCTCTTCATACAGTTTACCATTCACCTGTACGTCTACCTGCTTCCGTTGTATGGGTGCGCGTGTTATTTGTCTAAGGGGATTAAGATTTAAATCGTTGGTAGAAGCAATCTCATAGATGCCACCGGTTAAAAGCGCTTTAACAGAATCTGCTTGCTTTTGTAATATCTGTACATTCTGTCGCGATTTTTTACTCTTGTAGTCCATGTAAAAATTAAGGGCATTACTAACCAATTGCTCTACAAAAGTCTTTGCAAAAAACTCGTCTGAACCGGAAAACCGAACCGCAGTAATATTATTTTTCTTGTCAACTTTATCAACCACCAGTTTGGCTGATACATCTTTAACGATACTATTCAAAACACTATCTCGTGCTCTATTTCCATCTGGCTGACCCGCCGTAAAAAATACCCCTTTCATTAGGGGAGTTTCTGCCCATTTCTCGTCCATCTTGTTCGTTGAAATATAGCGATAGATCAAAGGTTTGGTTTGGCCATCAAATTCGACTGGAGTAAGTAGGGCTCTTTCAACTAACATGCGGCTTTTAAAAAAATGCATAAGGTTCTCACCCTCAAAAACTGACCCACCACCCGATGATAAATCAAAACCAAACTGGGCAGCTATGCCCGAGTAGGCATTCATCCCTTGTTTATCCGATTCAGCAGCAAAAGTCATTTCTGCAGTGTAACTTGGTTTCATAAGCCAAGCATACAAAATACCCAGGCAAGCAAATAAAAATCCCCCAATAAAAAGAACAAGAATATTCTTTTTCAAAAACCGTGCGCCTCTTAGTACCATATTTCTAAAATCAGAAACTGACACTTCTTTATTGTAATCCATTTGCAAAAAAATAGGTTTCTAAAATAATAATTGATAAATCGAACTAATTAAATGAACCGGGTGCCTTTTGTGATAGCCCTTTTACTCCTGTATAATTTTAATCATGTAATTTACCGTCTAATATCTTGTATAATCTTTCAGCTCGCTTATCCCACGTATGCTGCAATGCAAAATCATGGCATTCCTGTATTGTTCTTTTTGGTGCGAGTTTACCTTTTATATAGGATGATACATATTCTTTAAAAACTTCCCTACTATCAAACAGGTAAACAAATTCTCCAAACTTCTGAGTTTCACCATAGGCATTTAATAATACAATCTTATTGCTAAAGATATACTCGTAAGCTTTTACAGGATTTACTGACTTTATCAAATCATTTACAATGAATGGCATAATCAATACTTCCGCTTTCTCCATTATGCCAAAAACAGATTTGTGGTCAATGGGTCCGAAGTGCTTTAACCTGGTGTGCTGCGGAATTTTGACTTCAGCAGGGCCAAATAAATAAACCAATAATTCGCTGTGCTGCTCCAAAACCTGCAGCACCAACTCAAAATCAAACCAATCGGAAATGGTACCTATGTAAGTGAGAATTTTTGCTTGACTATTGTACGCTTCAGTAAGTGAAGCAGGTAGCACCATAGTTTCTTGCGGTTGATAAATATTTATTCCATTATTCACCACATGTATATGATCTGCATTTCCTATTGAATACCTTTCTACAAGTTTCGCTTTTAAATATTCTGAGGAACAAATCACAGTAGATGCAAGGGATACCAGTTCTTTTTCGTACAAAAAATATTGATTGTACATCGACCTATTATTTGCGATAGCAGAAAACGCCAGAATATCATCCATGCAATCATATACTATGGCTTTTTGCTTTACCGTTTTGGTCAGGTATGGAAAAAATGCCGGCGTTGTTACCCAAATAATGTCAAAATTTTCAAATGCATCTTTGACCTGTATTCTAATCAACCAATTATTAATAAACCGAATAATGCCGAACCTATTGCTGGGTAGGCGCCAGATATTATGCTGCATTATATTTCCAGCATTCTGCGCCAATTTCTTTTTACCATAATAGCGTAGCCGAAAAACTTCTAAGTGAAATTTTTTAGTTAGGTGTTCAGCAAAAAAATGCGGCCTTTGCTTTATCCAGTTCCATGGAACGTGCATAAAATAGGCAATTTTTCTTCCGTTCATGGTTAATCTTGCTGCTTAATGAACTGTACAATTCTCCCGGCCGCCTGCCCATCACCGTATGGGTTATGTAGGAGTTGCATGTACTTGTACCTGCTTATGTTTTGCAATAAATCATTGCATTCGGTAACAATCTTTGCCCTGTTAGAGCCCACCAAAATTACCGTTCCTGCTTGCACCGCCTCGGGGCGCTCGGTAGTGTCACGCATTACCAAAACAGGTTTTCCAAGGCTAGGCGCTTCCTCTTGTACCCCACCACTATCGGTAAGTATCAAATAACATTGCTTCATCAACCAAACAAATGCGGGATAACTAATCGGTTCAATCAAACAGATATTTTGGCACCCATCCAATATTTCATACACCGGCTTTTGCACGTTTGGGTTCAGGTGTACAGGGTATATTACCTGCACATCGTCCCGCTTTGAAACTTCAGCTATCGCATGGCAGATGTTCAAAAATCCTTCTCCAAAGTTTTCGCGCCTATGTCCTGTAACAAGTATTACTTTTTTAGAAGTGTCCACAATTGTTTTGAGCCGTTCTATCTCGGGATCATTTATTTCATCAACCTTGCCTGAGGCATAAAATAGTGCATCAATAACTGTATTGCCGGTTACTGCTATGGCATTACTATTTATATTCTCAGCGAGCAAGTTCTGTTTTGATTCTTCGGTAGGAGCAAAATGAATGTCGGCCAATCGCCCGGTTATCTGCCTGTTCATTTCCTCAGGAAATGGCGAGTGTTTATTAAAAGTTCTTAGCCCTGCCTCTACGTGCGCCACTTTAGCACCTGAATAAAAAGCAGCTAATGCTGCACCGGTAGAAGTGGTTGTGTCGCCATGAACCAACACGTATCCTGGCCTGAAATCTTCCAACACGTCTTTCATGCCATTAATTACATTAGCCGTAAGTTGGTAAAGCGTTTGCCCGGGTACCATCAGGTTCAAATCATAATCGGGCACTATATCAAAAAATGAAAGAACCTGGTCGAGCATCTCCCGGTGCTGCGCAGTTACACAAACCTTCACCTCAAAATCATCGGAATGTTTTTTAAATTCAGTTACCACCGGGGCCATTTTTATAGCCTCAGGCCGGGTTCCAAAAACTAATAGCACCTTTTTCTTCATGGGTTTCTAAACTTGCTTCTATACTGAAGCATTAATTTATTAATCAAAATTTGTTGCATCTCGATATTTACCACCTTGGCTAAAATTATATAACTGGCAAACCCCACAATTACTTTTGCTACTATTGCAATAGGATAAGATTCGGAAATTTCAAAAAAGTAAATAATTGCATACATGAAGGCGGCTGCAAATAAAGTTCTCAAAATGCTTTTGTACACTTCCGCTATTTTAATGACGTCCCTAACCAAATAAAATTTGGTAATAACAACCAAAAAGTAAGTTGTACTACTGGCAATTGCGGCGCCATTATGCTGCAGTTGAGGTATTAATATTAAATTTAGTATCACAGAAAGTACAACCATCAGGCATACTGAAAACAGGTAATACCTGTCACGTTTTAGTGATATATATATCTGGTGCAGAAATACATCCAAAATTCCGGCTAGTCCAACAACGGGAGCCAGCAAAATCATAACGGGTACTGCACCAATAAATTTTTCACCAAAATAAAAGGGAATAAATTTTGGCGCAATTGCAGCTAACCCAAATGCAATAGGAAAAGAAACATACATCACAAATTCCAAAGATTTTTTGGCATAGTAGGCTATAGACTCCTTGTTTTCACCTCGTGACAACTCCGATAATTTGGAGATCATAATAGGAGTGAGAGAAACGGTTAGTGTTGCAAGCAACAATACGATCCGTTGGCTCGAGTCGAATAGTCCTAGTGAATATTTATTAGACAGGGTACCTAATAACACTTTATCAATCGAACCATATATTAATACAAGGAATTGCGGGATAAAAATGAGTAACGCGGACTTTACATGTTTATTAAAAATATATTTTACATAAAATATTTTTCTGTATGACCGGGGTAAATAATATAACATTAAAAGGTTCGCCCCCAGGTAACTGGCAGTGGTTAATAACAGGTATAAATTAATCTGGCTGCTATCTTTTAGAAAAAGTACAATAAGGAGAAAGCTAAATGCCTTCACTAAAATATTGCGTAAGGCAACACTTTTAATTTGATCGGACCCGACGAAGTACCAACTGTAATCAATACCACTGGCAACTATGGTGATGGCAGAAATAATAAACAGCGCAAACTGACCCGGGAAAAAAGCAAGGATTACTGCTAAGTAAACAACAAGGGAAATCAAAGAAGTAGCAGCTTGCAATAATGCCAGATTCGAAAAGGTAACACGTTTCGAAAAGGATAACCCTTTATAGTATCCAATACTGCGGTTACCATAATTCATCATTCCAAAACTTGCCAGCAGAAACAGCTGAGTAAGGGTAAGAACAAAACTCGCCAAACCTACACCCTCCACACCAAGTACCCGAGCCACATACGGAATGATGATAGCTGGAAGAAGAAGGTTTGCAAACTGCGAGAGTAAGTAATAAAGGTAATTCCGTACGATAAATAGTGATTTAGTGGGCGACCCGGTTATGCAGGTTAATGTGACAGATTATAAAGTACTTACAAAGTTTAGATTGGTTCAATATGCTCTCTTTTTTCTAGTGCTGGTCGATTACTATACAACATCTGTGGCACAGCTTCGCCCCGTAAGTCACAGTAAATTTTTAAAAACCCTGCTCCAACAATTCAACATATCAATACCTATTTAAGCGGGCATTGACAACGATTGTATTTAAAGGCAAATAAATTGGGGCAAATATGCAGTAAAATCTTAAACCCTTAAGGGAAATCATACGCAATGGTAGTCCCTTGCAGCCAACCCATGGACAGAATGCCGGTGCGGTTTCGCTAAGCAGGTTTCTTTGCTATACAAATGGTTAAGTACCCCCCAAAGTGACAGAACTTATCCAGGAATAGAAAAAACCCTCGTGTAATTTTATAACGGTTGATCCAGCGATTGAAAATGGTGAACCGGTCTACCGTTGTTCTGGTAAGAAACTCCAGGCCTGCTGCCGTCATTTCATCTTTCATTGAATAGAACTTGTATTCTTTAGGAAAGGGCCATACACTTTTACCAATTGCCCGGCCCATCAGGTAAGACAATCTATACGGTAATGAATGATGATTAGGATAAGCTATTATAACGTAGCCACCCTTTTTTGTTATTCTTGCATACGACTTTGTGGCGGCCGTTCTAACGTCTTTGGTATAATGTTCTATAACGCCAGAGTTGAAAACGAGGTCATAGGTTTCATCTTCTATTGAACCCATAACAAACATGTCTTCGCAAATAAATTCGCAGTTTTCAAGTTTCAGTCCATCGGTTGCCAACTTAACTTTCTCAAGTATTGTATCGTCGTAGTCGAAAAAAGTTGACTTTTTTACATACCGGCTCAGCAGCATTAGATTAATACCGGCTTCGCAGCCAATTTCAATGGCACTACTAAAATTATTTTTCTCTACAATGTTTTGAAGAATCGAATTGAATTCAGCCTGGAAAGTAGAAGGATTATGAAAGGACTTCTTGATGTGGTCTACGCTAATCGTCTTTGAAAAATCTAACCAAACCTGTTTCTGATCGTCCATGAATTTTATAATTTAACTACGTGTTTATTTGCCGGTTGTTCTTTACTAGTTTGGTCAAGAAAATTATCCTTACAGCTTGTTGTACTCCCATACCCTATTGAATGGATACCGCAAACAGTGCCCACCAATGCGTAAAAAATCGACGCAAATATTGAATAAAATTTCAAATCACACAATTACAATCACTACTGGCAGCGTACGGATGTTTGTGCGAAGCTAACTTGCCTACATTTGTAACCGATGTATTCAATCACATTACTGAAAGGAATTTTTCCGCTTACCCTGTCCATCTTAACCTGCCTGGTGGGCTGCAGCCAAGCCAAATATCAATATGCGGCCAGCAATAAATTTTTTGATGATGGAAGACGAGGTGCATATACAGCTACCGCCACTAAACGTGGTGATACGCTCTTCCTTTATGATGAAATAACAAAAAGTACTGCCCTGTTTCTTCCCATAAAAATGAAGGGAAATAGAACCCTGGTTTCAGACAAAGATGTAATTCCGGGAGTAGGTATTTACAGAAAAAAGAATAACCAGTTTTACAGGCGCGTGTGCAAAGAAGTAAATGTTGCTTTTTTTGGTGCAAATAGTAACAAGGCAGAAAATACGCTTGCAATACAACAAGCTTTTGATGCGGTAGCTGGGGAAGGTGGGGGCATCATTTACTTTCCACCCGGTAAATACAAGCATAACGGAGTAGCCTATCTCGGAAGCAACCTCGAACTATACGGTGCTGGTGCTGAATTGAATTATACCGGTAAATCAGACGGTGTATTTATAGGAACCCGCGGTAGTGCTGCCCGCAATATTTATATTCACGACATCGCCTTTATGGGTGGACGTGCGTGCATACGGGTGGGGACGGAATACGCAGACCCTAACATTGTACGCAATGTAAGACTGGATAAAGTGAACGCTTCAGGCTCGTTGCTAGCCGCCATTTGGGCTTATCATTGCGATAGCGTTTCGATCAAAAACTGTTATGTAGAAAATGCAAGAGATAATGGCATCTACGTTGAATATTCGCGGAATGCTTTAATCCGAGGCAACAAAATCAGAAACTGTGCAGGTAGTGGAGGAATAACCTTCGGATTTTCTGATACAGTCGTGAAAGCAACGCAAGCCTTGATCGACTCTAACCTGGTTTATAACGATAGAGATGCTAAAACAGGAAACTATATTTCGGGTATTGATATTGTTTTTTCAGAAGATGTAAGTGTGCGGGATAACTCTATTTACAACACTGCCGATGCTACCAACAAGATTCGAGTGGGAATAATGGTGGAAGAATGGCCCATCAGCAATGTAAAATTGTTTCGTAATGAGATAAGAAATATTTCGAATTACGGTATTGCACTTGGCTTTGATCCTACATCACAGATATCAGGAATACTGATTGAAGGTAACACCATTGACCAATGCGGTTTGTCAGGCATCTTAGCCAGGAACACGAAAAATGCACTCATTCAAAATAATGCGCTAAGCAATATTCAACAACATGGGATTGAAATTTTAGAGACCTGCTCATCTATCAGTGTCAGCAAAAATACCTTCCTCGATTTTGGTGTGCAGCCTATTTGGGGAAGCTTTGCAGGCGTCTACAGCAATGCACCCTCTACAACTGTGCTGAACAATCAATTTGTAGCGAATGCAAATGGAGGCATCATAAAATCCAGTGCAATCAATCCAACCATCAGAATAACGGCCGATAATATTGTCAAACTATATGAAGGAGTTAAAGAGGCCAAATCGATCAATGCAAACAATATCAGCTTTAAGCAACTTAAAGAGGAAATAGAGGCCGTAGCGGGATGGAAATACGAACTATTTAATAAGGTTGACCAGGCAAAGATTATCACCTTGAGACGTACAGGTGCAAGGCAGTCAGATAACGTTGTCAATCTAAAAGTAGCTGTAGAAGGAGCTTACATTGGAACACCAGAGCCATTCTACATTGTAACGTTGGACAAAAAAGCAAAAGGCTCTGCAGTAAAAAACAATTCCTGGGTAGCATCCTCCAATATACCAGATCGATTTGCCAACAAAGCAATCAATGTACTTTCAGACACCAAAACAGAACAAAATAATTTTCAGGAAAGAACCGAGGTGCTGGCACTGCCACTGCAAAAAAACTAAATTCGCACAGAGCGCAACACCATGTACTGCTCACAATTGGTTAATTGTACTTGTTATTTTAGGTTGATAATCAACGAAAGCAGTACACCTGCAAACGAGGTAAGCGCAGCGGTAATGCCAATTACCTCACCCGTGGATAGCCGGCGTTTTTCAGTTTCATGTTTTTTAGGAACAATGATTTCGGATCCGGGCGTTACCCGTGGAAAGCTTTTTAAGAAGATGAAGTTGCTGGTTTTGGCGGCATTTCCATTGGGATAAAGGACGTACACCCTTGCCTGGCGCGCATTATCGGTGAAACCTCCTGCCCTTCCAATGTAATCTTTCAAGTTCATGTCTTCTTCAAACACAACCCTGGTTGGAAATAACACTTCTCCACTAATCCTTACCTCCATTTTTTCTTTCGGAATGGTGAGTATGTCTCCGTCTTCCAACACGATGTCTTCTTTACCGCCTGGATTGGTTAGAATAGAACTGATATTAATCGCTATCTGATCTACCGGACGGGATACCTCTTCAGCAACTTTGCCTGTGCTATCTTTTAGTTGCTGTTGTATTTTGCTAACCTTTTCGGTGTTTAGCTCATTAACTACACTGCTGTAATTTTTCCTGCTCAAATAACCTCCTTGCTTATAGGCATATTTTGTAAGCCCCCCTGCCCTATTCAATAACTCACTAATTTTCTCAGTCTTGTTGCGTAAAACATACGGGCCCGGAAATACAACTTCTCCTTCTACCCTGACATTTACTTGTGGCTGATAACCCGGGCTCTTTCTTACCACAATTGCATCAAAAGGTTTCAGCTCTACATCTTTCGCATTTTGATCCAAATCAGCAACTGAGTTCACTTCAATCACCTCAGCTATTTTAATATCATCAATACCAAAATTGACATTTCTTATTCGGCGCGCAATTTCAATTTTTTGTGGCAAAGCCGCATCTGTAAACCCGCCGGATAACAAAATCAAATCTTTCAAACTCATCTTTTCTACAAAAGGATAAGCGCCTACTCTCCTTACTTCACCGGTAATGGTTACCTGCTTTTGTTCTTTTAGTAACGTATTTGAGGTGATGATTACCTCGTCATTTCTCTGCAGATTTAAATTGGATTTCTGCTGCATGATGTCTGCAGGATTAAAGGCAACATACTCAGGTGTAAGGTCTCCACGGTACCGAATAACAATGCCGCGGGTAGCAAACGCATCTTCCTTTAAACCCTGGGCTCTTGTCAACAAATCGTACAAAGTCATATTAGGTATCAGCTCATAATCCCCGGGCAAGTATACTGCCCCATTTATCGACACGCGATTGGTATACCGTTCTACTAACTTCTTCACCAAAAAACTTTCGGAACGTCCCGGCATGTAAGATGCAAACTGGGCTTTGTCAATATCAACAATGCGCTTTTCGGTGTCAGTTGATTTGTAGGCTGTAACGCTGGCGGTGTATGCACTGTCCGAAAATCCGCCTGCAAATGACAACAAGGTTTGGAACGTTTCCCCGGGAAGTACTTCAAACAAACCAGGCCTTTTTACTTCCCCACCCATTCCAACACGGATATCGTAAGCCGGAATGCGGATAACATCCTGATCGCGCAGCAATACATTAGACTGTTGATTTCCTTTTACTAAAAAGTCATATACATCCAGCGTTTCAATCTTTTTTCCTCCACGTATGATCTCAATCTTACGGAGCGAACCAATTTCTGTAGGTCCGCCCGACTGGTAGAGCGCATTGAAGGCTGTTGCCAACGAAGGCAGCGTGTACGAACCTGGTTTCTTTACTTCACCCAGTAGCGTTACCCGAATACTTCTAATTCTTCCAACGGAGACATTTATTTTAGTAAGACCCGATTTAATGAGATTGTAGCCCGAATTCGCCAGCTTATTTTTGATTTTTTCAGTGGCCTGTTCTATCGTTAATCCAGCCACATACACAATGCCAATGTTCGGAATTAGGATGCTTCCGTCTCTTGTCACCGTCAGGTTATAGTTTGCCTCTTGATACCCATAAATGTTCAGGATCAATTGATCGTCCGGACCAACAATATAATTGACTGGCGTTGCAATTTTTATATCAGGCTCTAAAGCCAATAAACCGTTGTTGAATATTTCAAGTCCAAATATTTTTTGCGGATTTTTTACTTCTGCAATAGATGCTTGTGTTTCATTGTAGCGGGTCTTATCCGAATTATCCAACGATGATTTGTTGTCGGTAGGCAGAGATTGTGAGGTGCTTTCCTGTAACCCTTTTTGAAGCCTGTTGCGTAATGCAGCTGCTTCACTTGTAAGCATTCCACGAGACAACATTTGTTCATATGCCTGCTGGTCAGATATTTTATTCTCCTTTAAATAAGCTACAATTTGCGCCACCCGCTCATCCGGTATATCCGACGAACGAACATTAGATAAGTTTGTTGGCAACGAAGGTATTTGCGCATTCGTATTCACGGTAAAAACAAGCAACAGCAATGCGAGGAATATTCTAAGCTTAAACATAAATAAGTAGCTGGTAAATTGTGGCCGCAAATTAATCGCTTTTTTTTAAGCGAGCCGTTAAAGATAACAGTCGCATTGGCAGGTCATTAAAAATACAATTCAACTAAACTGCCTCATTAACCAGGTTGGTACACTGTTCAATTGTTTAAAAAATCTAACCGCTGGAAACATCACTTACTGCAAGTTATAAGGTAGAACCTCGCCAGCTTACAAAGCACTTTTTTGAAATAGCTCGTCTACGTACTAAACAGCTTCGCCATGTCAATCCCAAAATGAACTAGAACCCTCTGAAAACTGAAAAGGTAATAAAGCCACAATACTTACTACCTGCCTATCTTTTCTAATCCAAACCCTTTTGTAATGGCACTTACTTTTGGGGAACGGATGTGAAACCCGACAAATATATCGTCTCCTTTTAATGTGCGGGAAGATACCAGTGACTTTGTGAATCACCATTGTCTCATGGGTGTGTGAAATAAGTACCTGGTATTTTCACCCCGGTTAATTCCATTGAAGGTGATTACCTAAAACGATGAAGGCCCCATGTACTGGAGCCTTTATCGTTTATATACCGAATAACGGACTTATTTATCTGTATGTGGAGTATTCTGCATTTTCTTCTTACGTGCATCATACCCTTTCTTAGCTACATAGCTTACGCCAGCAGCCAACAGCAAACTTAACCCACCATCAATCGGCACATCAGGGTCACCGCCTGGGTCAGGTCCTTGTGCATGGGCCAAAACCGGGAAGGCCAACATAACTACCAGGCAAAGTATCGTCAAATATTTATTTGTCATCTTAGTTTGTTTTGGGTTTGAATAAATTTAATTAAAAATCAATTGTTGTTTCAAATTAAGTTCTCCGCCTGATAGCTGAAGTTGGTAAACGCCTTTTGACATCACCTTCTCAAAATTCAACGTCTGTGTGGCCGATCCGCCAAGGTGCTCAATTTTGCGTTGATACACTTGCTGTCCCAGGTTATTGAATAGTTGGATTGTGTACTGTCCGCGAGGCAGGCTATTCAATTGAAGGCTGATGTTATTTCCAACTACCGGGTTAGGGTAAACACTGATTTCTGTTTTACCAGCACCAATTATTACATTTACTACCTGGCTGAATTTAGCGGCAGTATTAATGTCAATTGCTTTGATGCGGTAGTAATTCATTCCGTTCACTGGTGAAGCATCAAACCAATCGTAGCTGATGGTGCTGTTATTGTTACCCCGTGCATTTACAGTGCCTGCTTTGGTAAATTGTACGCCATCTGCAGACTTCTCTATTTCGTATACGCGCACATTTCTCTCTCCGCCCACCGTCCAATCTACTTGCACGCCTGCATTTTTTTGGCTGGCTTTTACCGTAGTATAATTTGCAGGAAGAATGGTAGAAGGTGCAAATACAATTCTGAAACGATCAGGATTAGCTGAAGCTGCATCAGCGGTTACGCCAAAATCAATCGTTGTTGCACCCGTTAAACTAACCGGCGTTCTTTGGTTCAGATAAGCATCTTCCAGGAAGGCTTCTAAACTGTTCGTGCTGAAGTTCACCGCATTTAAAGCAAACTGGTAATTCTTCACTCCAGTATTGGTAAGCTTTAAAAACACGGTATCTCTTGCTTGAACGATTGGGCGCTTCTCCACAGCTAGTGTTGCAGCATCCCGGGCAATTGCCAGGTTCTCATTTAAGTTGTTCAGCTTAGTAATATCCTGGCCGTTTACAGAAGCAGAGAAATTATCGTCGAACTTGGCTCTTACACCATCTGCTAACACGGTCGTGCCATTTACGATGTTTAGATTTACTTCAAGTTCTTCAGTACCCGTATTGGTACGATACACATTGAAGGAAGGAAGCTGGTCAGTCTTCATACTCTCGGTAAAGTTTACCGTAGTATTTACATTGGTAAAGAATGCCTGCCCGCTGCGAATGTAGCGTGAGCTATTGTCGCCTGTAGTACTACCGCCCGAAGGTGTTTGCTGGTAAGTATTTGGAGCAGTTCTTTCTACCGTACGATAAGCACCCACAGTACCCAGAGTTGCGTCCCACACATAGTAGGTTGCGTTGCCACCACCAATCAAACCTGCGTTGGCGGCAAGTATAGCTTCAAAGTCAACCGGTGAAGGATAAGGGTTAGGGATAAGTGAGAAGCTTGCTCCTGCTACACCTGCTGTAACTGGCCCCTGGTTTGGAACACCTGTCATGCGCAGTGTAGTGTTGCCACTTGCTGATGTATTATTAATATCGATGGCGCGGTTACCCCGTACAAACAGGAAGTAAGCTGCACCGTTGTCACTTACTTTAGTTACATCCGTGTTGGCCGGAGTAGTTAAGATTGTTCCATTCCAAAAACGAATAGAAGAATTGATTGAAACTGTTGATAAGTCAAACCCGTTTGTAGCTGCACCGCCAGCTTGTGTAATGTGTGTACCAAAGTTGGCATCAGCATTTGGCGCGCCACCTTCCTGCCAGCTGTTCATGATGGTTGGAGCTGAAGCAGCCGTAACTGGGGTAGCTAGCAAGCGCCATGCACGACGGCCTGAGGCTGGAATGAAGCGCTCTATTGTGGTGTTACCACTGATGTAAGCAGTACCACCTGCAGCAATTCTTGCCGTTTTGGTTGCTGTAGAACGCAGTGTAAAGAAACTGCCTGTTGTAAGCACACCAGCTGTTGGCGTATAAGTATCCAACAACACCAATTTATTACCCAATGTAGCCGTACCTGACGTGATGCGGTTTAATGTAAAGTTGTTGAGAACGTTGGTGGTGCCATCAGTGGTTTGATCCATAAATATAGATCCCAGAGCTCCTGTACCGCCAACGCTTAGGTTGGAAGTAGCGGATCCGGTTAACGTTCCTGAAGCAGATGCAGAAAGCGAACCATTCAGCGTTAGTGTATTCGTACCTATATTCAGTTTACCTGCAGTAAGTGTAAGTGTACCTGACAAAGAAGGATTCAATCCTGCTGCGAAAGACACCCCTGACAAGTTACTATTGTTAACTGTGACACCAACAAAACTTGCGGTGGAGGCGGTAGCACTGTTCCTGAAAACACCTGCACCAGAAATCAACTGTGCGTTCGGATTAACAACTGTGGAAGTACCTGAAGTGGCAGCCAAAATCACAGTTACCGTAGAAGTAATAGTACCATTATTTACAACATCACCACTTAACACAGGTGACGTAGATGTACTGTTTAGTCTTATCTCAGCGTTAGCATCAACTGTAAGTGTGCCCGCAACAAATGTACTCCAGGCACCTAACGAGGCCCACCTGTTGGTTGCATTACCGCCACTTATACGAAGATTACCCAGGTTTAATTTGCCTGTGCCCGTATATTGTTCAAGGATAAAACCACTCGCATTCGCTGATGCTTCAGCACTTGTACCATCACCTAAACGTAACGTGTGCGCTATTCCCCATGCATTGGATGTAGTAGTTACATTGTAGTCGAATGCTTTGCCTGCAGAATTAAAGTTAGGATCTACAATCGTCATCACTCCCCCTGTTACAGTACCTAAACCTGAACTGATAAGAACCATTGCCGTAGATGATGCCACGCTCGTTCCAACGACACCACTGTTTCCATCCACGTTAATGTCACCACCGCTTTGATTGAAGGTAGCCCCTGAGTTTACCACCAGGTTTCCGTTGATGTTTAAAATACCCCCAGAAACCGATAATGTTCCTGAGTTACTTAATCGTCTATTACCGCCACCTGCAGGGCCAATGTTTATGGTAGATCCACTTGCATTAAAAATACCACCGCTAGCGATTGTTATACCCGTTGTAGACGCACCGCCTACCGTAAGTGTATTACCGGAAGCGGTCAAAATGCCACCACTATTTATCGTAACTGTAGCAGCATTTGCTGCGGCACCGTTTACTGTTACGGTGTGTGTATTGGCAATGATTACGTCGCTGTTTGAAGCCGGCACTGCGCCACTTTGGTTCCAGGTAGTTCCGTCTTCCCAATTACCGGTGGCAATAGACGTAAACAATGCATTTGTCATCACACTTCCACTTAAAGGAGAAGCGGCGAGGTAATTAGGACCACCGCTACAGTTACCTGTATTGAAAGAAAATATCCAGTAATAGTAAGTTGTGCCTTGCGTAAGCCCGGTTGAAGAAATGGATGTACCGCTTCCAACCGATTCTACGAATCCACCTGCACCAAAAAATGCATTGGTGCCCGTTGAATAACCGGTTCCGTTAACTGGAGAAGCTGCGAGGGTTGAACTGGTAGTCCTCACCACAAGATAGTTGGTAGGTGCAGGCGTTACTGCAGTATATGAACCGGTAACCGTTGTTTGACCCGTTGAATTTAGCAACAAACTTGTTGGCTGCGCACCAGGTGTAGTACATGGTGCTAAAGGAACTCCATCAAATTCATAAGCACCCATATCTGGAGCTGTACCGCCACCATTAGGTGTGCCTGTATGAAACGGACGAGCGTTGCCATTGAAATCAGTAGTGACACTTACCACTGCTCCACCGGATTCTACTGCATTTGGAGTGACACCACTATTAATGGTAAGATTGCTTGCACTGGTAAATTGCGGATCCGTTGCAAAAGAATTATTATCCTGCGTGGTTGCTGATTTCCAATCTTCAATTGTTGCCCTGTCTGAACTTAAAAAACCTAATACTTGCTGCCCACCTGAAGCAAAGTATATGTTGTTGTTGATAATAGTAAATGCAGTACTTGTTGATTGTGAGTAAATGCTATAGGATTTAGAAGCTGTGCCGGATGCATTAATATTGAAGGTGGTATTGGCAAAAATATTGTTGCGAACATCCATATTAGTAACCGCCGACCCAAAGAATATCGCATAGTTCAATGCATTCAAATTTCGATCATAATTACCACTCATATTCACACTATTGTAGTATAGGTTGATGCCCCCAGTAGGTGCTGTATAACTAGTACCCACACCCGTTGCTCCAAACAATATACCTGTATGACTGCTTCCCACATTACTGGTAGCATATGATGTTAAGACATTTGTGATTACATTGTTGGCAATAGTGAGGGCACTGCTTCCCAGGTTAGTGGCAAGTACAATACCTCTTGCTATGGAAATGGTTGTAGTGTTGGTAGTTCTGCATTTTTCTATCGTGTTTCTGCTCACTACCGTATTATTTGTTCCCGACTCCAGCGAGATACCCGCAACTGAAGTGGAGCTCGTTTCATAGTTAATGGTATTCTGAGAAATAGATGAATTCAACGTATTCCCAATCCGCATTGCAATGGCTGATGACAACGTACCATTATAAGTTAAAACGTTATTGTTTATGTTCAGGTTATCATTGCCTCCTGCCGACCCCGTTGCGGTTCCAATTGCATAGATCGAAACAGCACTAGCAGTGAAACTGTTATTTTGAATGGTATTGATATCGTTGTCCGCACCACTTGTGCCTGGTGTTGACCCACCGATTGAAACACCATAACCTAACGTTGTCTGTGCTCCGGTACTAATGTTGCAATTTTTGATCACATTGTTTGTAGCACCCAAACCAGTTCCCAAACTTACTAGTGCAACAGCAGTAGGAGCTGTCACATTGGTATTGGTTATCGTTAAGTCTCGGCTGGTGGATCCGTTATTACTACCATCGATAATAATGTAGCTGGCCCCATTTAACCTGATCAATGCGCCGCTTGCCAGTGAACCTGAAATAGATGCAGTAAATCCGCTTCCAGGCTTGATCGTCAATGTATTAACAGCGCTTGCCCCAATGTTCGAATTAAATGTAATGGGGAATGTTTCGCCGGCTGAAGAATAATCATTCAACAGACTAAACGTAACTGCACCGCCTAAACATTTGGTGTTGTAGTCAGCAACAGCCAACGTCAATGTAGTATAGTTACCGGTTGCTCCTACGGTATAAGTACCCGTGAGTGATTGAAGCACGTTATAGGTGCTTGGCGTGGTTGGAGGCGTAGAAGCAGCAGGAGGGTTGGTACTAAATCCAGCAGCACCGCCAGATGGAGAAACACTTACATTTCCAGCATTATCCTGCGCGGCTATATAGTAGTAAACTGCGTCACCGGCTACAGATCCAGTACCGACGCTAAATGAATATTGGTTACCACTTACAAATGTGCCTTGTGAGGATACATAAGCACCGCCTATGCCAATTTTGAAGTACAAAGTAGGCAGTCCTACACCAGTAGTTGGAACTCCACTTGCATCCGTTATGGTTGCAGTCAGTGTCCGGTTACCTGCAGCACACGTATTGCCTAACGCAGTGTAGGTAATTGTAGGACCACTTAAATCCTGTCCAACTCCTGCAAATTCATCTGCACCGATATCAGGTGTGGAAACATTACGTAGGTCTCCGTCGAAATCATCTGTAATTCCTGAAACAGCAGAACCACCACTTTCAAGCTGTGTTGGTGTAACTGTGTTGATATGTAGAAATGTAGCGTTGGCGCCTGAGGTGCTTACAAAAGCTGGATTTTCAGAAATTGAAGATGCATCCCGTGAAGCAACTCTTGCTTTGTAGGCTCCTATGGTTGCATCTGTATTGGTTCCATCTGTATATATGGGTGAAGCAAAAAAGTCGTTGCTGTTGGATGTAGCACCATAAGTGGTGAGCGTAGTTGTCGATCTGCGATAGGCTACGGCCACCCCAAGTCCCGTAACACTGGAATTGTTTACAAAAATATTATTGTTTAAAGTAAGCGCAGGGGTGGTAGAAGCAGAAAGGGCACTTGAACCAAACAATGCGCCCGAGCTAGTCGCATTCAATAACACCGTGTTGAAATAGGCATTAACGGTAGTGCCTCCTGTAATATTTAATCCAACCAAAGGATTGGCTGCATTGGATGCAGGAGTTTTCAAATCCCCTATCAAATTGTTGTAAACGTTATGAAGTGTACCTGCGCTTATTAGAATACCATTTACTGTACCACTGGCATTGTTTGCAGTAAGGTCATAAATCTTATTCTTGTAAATATTAGCACTGGTTGGTGATGCAGAAGTTATTCCTTGTACAGCACTTGCACCTGTGCTGGAAAGACCGAAGATAGTATTTCCGAAAACTGTACTTGTTGTACCGGAAGACCCAATGGTTATACCAGAAATAGAACCTGCGCTAGTAATATTTGATATTGTATTACCACTTACTTGGTTACCGTTTCCACCGTTTGCGCCACCAAAAGAGGAATTTATTCCAATAATAGCGCCAGTGCCTCCAACAATATTATTGAATGTGTTACCGATAATATTATGGTTGACTGTACCTCCATCCGTATTATTGATAAAAGTCAGGGCTGTGGCACCTGTAACAGTCATATTCGAAAAGTTGTTATTGGCCCAATTTTGTGTAACTGTAGTTGAGGAACTTCCCCTGGTAATTCCTGTTACTGTACCGCCTGCACCAGTTTTACTAAAAGCAGTTACAATCGAATTATTTGAAATGGTTTCTGTACCACCAGCTGGTACGGTAACTGAATTTGAGATGAATGTAAATGAACCTGTACTTGTAGAGGTAATATTGGTAAATGTATTGTTACTGATACTTATTACAAGGTTAGCCATAGCATTGATTATACCTGTTCCAACACCTGATGGCGATCCCACGTTGTATCCAATTGCCGTAAAATTGTTACCATTTATATTAGTTGTCGAAGTGGCGGTTCCAGTGGTGGCTTCAACACTAATTCCTTGAACTGCTCCAGCAACAACCCCAGTAGTCATAGCTACAGTGTTATTGTTAATGGAATGGGTAAATGTACCCGTTGGTGCCACTGAAAAGGAAGGGATATATATTCCTCGTAATGAACCTACCGTATTACCTCCATTAGAACTAGTAACACTATTATATGATACGTTTATGGTAGTGGAATTTCGCACGAGAATTCCAAAGACGGTACCAGAAACTGCAATGTATGAAGAGAATGTGCCTGTGGTTCCGAAATTGGAAATCGTATTTGCCGTTGCAGCAGAGGCGCCACCAATATCTATTCCTGCGTTAAAATCAGCCGCCGCAGTAGGACCAACTACAACTATTCCATTGTTTACATTGCTTATGGTATTACTATAAATTTTTAATCCACTGTTACCCCCTGCGGTAGTAGTTGCAGAGGCACTGCTTGAAACGGCAGTCGCAGAGTGGGCTGAATTTGAGTAGATACCAAAAGTGTTTTGATAAGTCCTATTCAGCGTGATTGTATTATTTTGAATGGTACAGTTTTGAGCTCCGTTGGTGGTAGTAGCATAAAGCAATGCCACTCCCCACTCTGTCATGGTATTCGTACCCGCAACGGTTACAATATTTGCAGCGTCCTCCACCATGGTAAAGCCCTGAATGGTGATCCAGTCTCCTCCAATAATTTTAAAGATGGCGTCATTGAGGTTACCAACAACATGGTTTGTTGGTGATGTAATCGTACTGCTACTCCCCGCAATAACAATAGTGTTTGTACTGGTACCTGTAGCGGTAATTGAATAGCCACCCGCAGGGGCTGTTTCGTTACCCGCCAAAGTGATTACTACCGGGCTGGTAATAGTAGCACCATTGAGCGCAGTAATTGCCGCAGCCAAAGATGGATAATTGGCGTTCAAACCTGAACCACTATTCGTGGTTACCTGCGCAGATAAATTGGATGTAAAAAGAATGGAAAGTAAGACAAGCAGCGAATAGATTTTTTTCATAAAAGCGTGTTATGGTAAAATAGAAGTGATGCAAAAACTGGTTTGCAAGCCGGGAAGATGTTCGGTACACATATCAATCAACACGCATCAAAACGGGCAGGAGAATAATTGGATAGGTTTTCAAATATATAGTAATGGACTTGAAACAAACATCATTTGAGTAGAAAACATTTTAAAAATTGAAATAAAATAAGGGGTAGATGAATTTAGGCTGAAAGGCCTGCCCCAAATAACAAATCCCCAATAATGGGGATTCTTAAATCTGTTATCTAAAGCTCTTCGCTACAAATTCATCACTTCATTCTATTTCAATATCTATACTGCTTTACTTCTCAGGATTTGCCGGGTACCAGACTGGAGGGGAGCGATAATAAAATTATCTGCATCCATTACAGGCAAAGTTGGAAAAAATCGGTACACCAACTTATTTTCAGGAAACAAAATTGCCCAGGCCGTTAAAAAAAGAATTTTCCCATCGGTTGCTGTACTTCTGTTATCCTGGTACCAAAGTTCCAAATTACCCTTAAAATTGTTGATCCGTTGATAAGTTGCTTCGTAGTTGGCGCTTTGAGAAACGATTGCTTCCTCATCGCGAAATATGATAGATCCAATACCGGTGATGCCTGGCTTCACATTATATATTCTTTCCTGCACATATGAAGAGTAGCGGTCAAAACCTTTGGGCATCAGTGGCCTTGGCCCTACCAGCGACATGTCGCCTTTAAACAAATTAACCAGTTGCGGCAATTCGTTCAACTTTGTTTTCCTTAAAAATTTACCCATCGGTAAAAGCCGCGGATCGTTTCTTAACGTTACATCGCCCGTGCCTAAATTCGGGCTATTCACCAACATGGTAGCAAACTTCCAAATTTTAAATCGGCGATTTTTATAGCCTACCCGGTCTTGCAAGTAGAAAACGTGCCCTTCACCTGTAACCCTTAACAGCGCCATAATAACAAGGGTAACCGGGGCAGATACCAGTATCAAAAACGAGGACACCCCTATGTCGAAGAGCCTTTTAATAACAAAATAATTCACGAAACGTCTCATACGAATACTTGCTTTATAAGGGTGCTTATTTGGGTTATCTCCTGGTTGGTTATGTACGTAGAACATGGGATGCTTAAACACTCCTGGTAAATTTTGCCAGACACATTTCGCTCATGAATATACGGTACCTTTTCAAACATCGTTAATTGATTCATTGGTTTCCAAAATGGCCGCGACTGAAAGCCATTATCATTTAGTGCCTTTAAAACCGCTGCCTGCTGAACCGTTCTACAGGTAAACAACCAACAGTTGGCATCCACATTTTCGTCCACCTCCTGGAAAATTATTTCATCCACACCCAAGAGGAGTTCTTTATACAATTGATCAATTTCCTTTTTCCTTTTAATGAACGAAGGTAGCTGTTCCATTTGTGCGACACCTATTGCCGCCAGAACATTTACCAAACGATAATTGTATCCAATCTCGTCATGAATGTACTCAAACGAATCACTCTTGGCTTGTGTTGTCAGGTGCTTCGCTTTTTTTGCCAGGTGTTCATCATTCGTTACAATCATTCCCCCACCACCCGTGGTTATTATCTTATTTCCATTAAAACTAAAGCATCCCATCAAACCAAAAGAACCAATGTGTTTTCCTTTATAATAAGAGCCTAGTGCTTCCGTGGCGTCTTCTACTACCTCCAGGTGATACTGTGCGGCAATAGCCAACAATCGTTCCATATTCACCATATTACCCAGAACATGGACCGGCATTATTGCACGCATCACCCGGTTGTCTGTAGCGTTGTAACAGATGTCGTTCAGCACTAACGTATTAGCCGATAAATAGTTTTCTAGCACGTCGAGGTCCATCTGCCATGTCTTTTCATCTATATCTATTAAAAGAGGCGAAGCGCCTGTATAAGAAATAGAATTCAACGATGCTACGAAAGTGATGTTGGGCACGATTACATAGTCTTTATCTGTCACTCCGGCCAGCATCAGCGAAATATGCAAGGCAGTGGTGCCGCTTGAAGTGGCCACCGCGTATTTTGTCCCGGTAAATTCAGCCATCATCTCTTCGAACCTGGTTACGTACGAACCTACTGAGGATACCCATGCGGTATCGAGGCAATCTTTTACGTACTTCCATTCGTTGCCTGAAATATTAGGGCCGGATAAGAGGGTCATGGGGAGGTTGGAGGTGAGGTTTGAAGTTTGAGGTTTGAAGTTTGAGGTTGGGATGAATGGCCAAACCGATTTGTTACTTGGTTTAGCTGCTACATCTTACTGTCTAAGCCGAGGCCTTTTTCCACATGGTCGAATGTTGGGATGTGCTTTGCAAGTACCCGAACAACATCTTCCTTTTGTACACCGGGCAGTTGAAAGAGTGATTGCAAGTCTTGAACTGCGGCGATATCAGTACTGCTAGTAGCTACCGCTTTTCCTTTGGCTACTGCCAGTGCGTTGTAGGTGTTCCAATCCACTACTTCATCGGGGGTATAAAATTCTTCAAACAATTTTTCGCCGGTAGTATCAGAATTGAATGCATACACCGGGTAATTTTTAGTTTGGGCGATATATTTCGCTTTTTCCTTTGCTTCTTCTTCGGTGTTGCACCGATCCATTTCGAACCCACTTTGCTCTAGAAACTTTTGGGTGATATCCAGGAAACTTGTCAATTCATCCTCCTTCAACTTTGGAAAAAAGATATCCCCTGTTTTGCCGAGAATAGAAGCCAGCATGCAGATATCACCCGACTCCGCCGGCGAAACAAAATATCGCTTTACATCTGCCGGTACTGAGAGTGGTTGACCATAGCGCATTCGGTACAGGAAACCGTCTAATAAGCTTCCATTGCTAAAGGCAACATTGGCAAAACGCGCTGTAGTGCAGGTCAAAGAAGAAGTGAACTGCATGACCAAATCTTCCATCAGCTTTTTTGTGGCGCCCATTACATTAACCGGGTTGGCCGCTTTATCGGTGCTCACACAAAAAAAATGCGCTGGCTTGTCTTCTTCAATTAAGCGCAATAATCTGTACGCATAAAAAAGGTTATTCTGGATCATTGCCTCTACGGAAAAAATATCCTTCTCGCTACGCACATGTTTATGCGCAGCAAAGTTGGCAACTATATCGAACGGCTTGTAATAAGCGTAGATCTTTTCAAAAATTTGATCTCCAAGGTTAACCGGGTAAGTGATAAACTCCTTCGGTACAAATAAGCCAGGTGTACTGCGGATGTCACGAACTAATTCAGTCAAACCATTTTCATTCGTATCAATTACTACGATACGCTTGGGCTGAAAAGGCAAAATTGATTTAATGTAATTGGAACCAATGGTGCCGCCTCCACCAATAACCAGCACAGATTTATTTTCTATTTCAGAAGTGATGCGTGAATGATTCGAATTTATATCATTCAGGAAAAAACTTTCTGGTCTGCCGGTGATATGATTCTTTATGAATTGGTTGATGTCTAAATTAACCATTGAAAAATATTGAAAAATTAAACTTTCTTAGTAGCAGGATTTCCATAATAAATTCCACCATCCAAAATATCTTTAACTATTACAGAGCCCGCCCCAATGAATACATTTTCGCCAATCGTAATTCCTGGCTTTATTACGCTGTTTGCGCCAATAAAAGAATGTCTTCCCACTTTCACATTCCCGCACAAAACGGCACCCGGACCAATATGTGCAAAATCTTCTATAATGCATTCATGATCGATTGAGGAAGACGTGTTACAAATTACTCCATCTCCAATTTTGCAAACCGGGTTAATTACTGCATTGGCAGCTACAAAAATTCCTTTTCCTAGTTCAACGGTGTTAGCAATGATGGCTTTTGGGTGAATTGCATTCAGAACTACAGAATTAGAAAGGGATAAATCAGAAATTATCTTTTCTCTAATTCTTGAATTTCCAATTGTAACAAACGCATTTACACCTGATCCTGAATTGCTCAAAAAATATGTCTCCTCACTACCAAAATATTGCAGATTGAATGGGTTTAAACTCTTCTCTTCCGAATCGCAGTAACCTTTTATCAAATAGCCGGTAGATAAAAAAATGTCGATAGCTACAAATGAATGGCCGCCATAGCCGATAATTACAACTTCTTTAGACATTTACTGATTCAGCGTTTTGAGATAATTCATAATTCATCTGCTCCTGCTCATATTGTTTCAATAATAAATCCCAAAATATATTCTGATCATACCGTTCAACAATCATTCTCCGGGCATTCTTCTTGAGCGTTTGCAACAGCACATGTTCCGCCAGTAATCGCGCCATCGCATTTTTTAAGGCTTGTACATTTTTAACTGGCACAAGTAAGCCATTCACCTCATGTTCAATTATTTCATTGCAGCCGTTGATGTCTGAAACGATACAGGGTAAATGAAAACAACCTGCTTGCATCGGCACATTCGGAAACCCTTCCCTGTACGATGGGAACACCAGGGCGTTACTCAGTGCCAGGTAAGGCCTAATATCTTTAATAAAGCCACAGGTAATAATATCCTCGTCACTTTCAATTATCTCTAAAGAAGACTTATTCAGGGGATCTAAAGAATGCTCGAATGGACCTACCAATAATAGCCTGACGAAAGAATGCCCATGCTTAATTAATTGAAAAGCTTGTAGTAATTCATTTACTCCCTTATCAGAAACCAGTCGGCCAACAAATACAAATACAAAATCCTTTTCGTGTAATGCAAGAGAGGATCTAAGCAGTTTGGCTTGCTGCTCTATAGTGGGGGTTAAATTGAAATAAGTGGTATTAATTCCATTACTGCTTCCTGTTCCGATCACCTTAATTTTTGAAAGAGTACAAAATCTATTCTCGATAATAAAAGTGGCTAGATTTTTAGAATTGGGGAACACCTTTGTAGCACAGCCATACGTGACACGCTCGGCTAGTTCCAACACCTTTCGTTTTACTCCGGTTGCCTCCATCAGGGGCAGACCAGCTACGGTATGCAAACGCACAGGTACGTTTACAAAATATGCTGCTAACATGCCTAAAAGACCAGCTTTTGGAGTGTGGGTATGCACTATAAAAGGGCGCTCCTGCCGTATTATTCGGGTAAGCTTAATAAGCGCAACAATATCTCTAAACGGACTTATCACACGGCTTAGATTCACAGCCCTGGTTCTTACACCTTCCTCTTTTGCAACTGCCTTTAAGTCTGGTCCGTCGGATGAAATTGCCAACAGGTCATAATAATTAGACATGTGGTTGAGCTGTCCCTTCAATAGAATTTGCAACGACATAGGAACCGTTGTAATTCGGACTAATTTTAGCACTTATATACCTTTTTATACCACACTTCCATACAGAATATTTGCCACAAAATTTTGGCCCTCTTTTCTCCTGATATCGGAATTTTATTATTAAAAAGTTTTTCCACAAAATCCTTTTTATAAAAGCGGGTGTAAATATTATCAGCGTTGTGCAGATAGCTTCCAATTAATTCTTTGAGATTGTCATTAACCCAATTCTTCAGCGGAATTTCAAATCCTCGTTTAGGTTGGTTTACCAATTCACCTGGGAGCAATTCGGAGGAAAACTTACGTAGCAGATACTTTGTAGTGGTTCCGCTGATTTTTAAATGAGGCGGTAAAGTGGGTACCCACTCTAATAATTCTTTACATAAAAATGGACTCCTGCCTTCAATTGCGTGCGCCATGGTACCGATGTCCATTTTCACCAGCAGATCACCAAAGAGGTTAATTTTAAAATCGAGCAGCATTAATTTATTTAATCCCCCTTTTACGCCAACTATATTGTCCGAAATAAAACGATCGACCAATTCATTTTCTTCGTGGTTGTGTAGCGCATCTTTTGTAAAGCCTTCTATCACATCTGATCCTGCTGAATAATATAAACCTGATTTTGAAAACTTTGCCAGGTCGACGAGGCGATATAAATAATTGTACAACGATTTTTTCTGATGTGCAATCGGTAATACCTTAATTAGAGTACCAGCAATTTTTCTGATGGAGGAAGATGAATCAAAAAAGTCATACTTAGCAAAAGGCACATATCGTCTGTAACCCGCAAATAATTCATCGGCACCGTCACCATTAAGAATTACGGTAACATGTTTCTTTGCTTCTTTGCTCACATACCAGGTGGGAATGGCCGAAGAGTCGAAAAATGGTTCTCCGTAATTACTGATAATTTGCTCCACGTTCGTTGAAAGATCATCAAAATGAATGGGTATTTCTGTATGCTTAGATCCAATTTTATCTGCAACCAACCTTGCAAGCGGTCCTTCATTATACGCCCCGTCAAACGTTACGGTAAAGGTTTTTAAATCTGGCTTTATGCGCGTGGCCAAAGCTGCCACTACGCCACTATCAATACCGCCACTCAAAAAACATCCTACTTCTAGGTCTGAAGATTCTATGCGGCGCTGTACAGCAGTAGTAAGCAGGCTCTTTAACTGTTGTAAAGCCTCTCCCTCTGAAATGATGACTGGCTTCTGATAAAATTCCTTTATATCCCACCATTTTGTTTCACGCACCTTCCTGCTTTCAATATCAAACTCTATGTAGGAACCACCCAACAGTTCACTTACATTACGATAAGGAGTTTGATGGCGGAAGAAATAACCCAACCTTACATAGCTTGCAAAATGCTGCTCCTCTATCTCGAGTGGACATACCTTCTTCAGTGTGTTCAGCTCACTGGCAAAAAACATTTGACCACCGTCGTAGAAATAATACAATGGCTTTTTTCCTGCACGATCCCGTATGATGATAACCTTGCCTTTTGCTTTGTCATAAATTGCTATTGCAAACATTCCATCCATCTCATCAAGAAAGGATAGCCCCACTTTTTGATACAGTCGCAAAATGGTTTCTGTATCCGACTGCGTTTCACAGCTAAGGCTGTATTTGTTACGCAGCTCTTTGTGGTTATAAATTTCGCCGTTGAATATAATCACCAGGTCATCCTTACACATGGGTTGATCTGCCTTAGCAGACAAATCTTGTATGGACAAGCGGGTATGATAGAACGTGACGTGGTCAGCTACATGCACTTGCTGCACATCTGGTCCGCGGTGCCGCAATGATTCCAATATTTCTGCAGCATGTTGATTGACCCCAAAAATACTACCTGCTATACCACACATAAATTCTATTCTTTATTTTATTCGCTTTCCTATAGCATGCCAATACGGTAGCGTGTCAGGGATAACAATTTCCGTAAGTCCTGCCTCTGTCATCATTGCCTCTATTTCTTTCCTTGAAAATCGCTGCTCGAGTGTTGTGCCGAAACGATCCAAAGCATCATTACGAATGATAAAAAATGTTTGGTTTTGGTAACCGGCAAGCGGAATTTTTGAAGCAATTTTTGGTAGCCCAATAGCACGAAACAATCTACCAATGAGTACAAGTGGATAATAAATAACCAACGCCAGAAAATCACAAACTACTCTCTTAGGAAAGGCAGGTAAAGAACTAACTGCCATCCGCAATACATTTACCAGCCAAAATAAAAACTTGAACATCATTCCCCGGTTATCCAGGCTGTAATAGAGATACACATAAAAATACCCGCCAATCTTTATCTTCTTTACACAGTCAGTCAGCGCCTTTTTTGTATCAGGAATATGGTGCAGTACACCTACACTCATACCGAAATCAAATGTCTCATCGGCAAATGGCAGGTTGTCGGTAGCCGCTTTGGTTAGCCTTACATTGGGTGCATCTCCTAATAATGTATTAGCAGATAAAATGGCATCGCTGGGATCGATTGCTTCCATAAAACCAATTTTTGGCAGCAGATACTTCGTCCACCTTCCGGTGCCACATCCCACATCTATTCCATAGGTTGATTGGTTGATGATAGCATCATCTATAATGTCAAAATACATGTCCCCAGTTCTGGAAATTTCATTTTCAGAAAAGGAGTTGAACTTCGTCCATTCCTCGCCGAATGACTGCACCACTTCAGTGTCAATATTATTTTGCTCATGGTTGCCAATCTGGAAACAATGAATTTCGCGAGTGCCCGTTTTTACTACGTGTACGGGCGCCTGGTTATAGGGGGCTAACAACATGTTTTAATGGCTGGTATTATCCCTTTCGGGCGTAAACGACATAATGTGCATTGATTGATGTGCTCATAAATTTCTATAGCGATTCTGACTACAAGGTTAGGGTAGCGCCGCTTCTTTGTAATTTGGCGATGGTAGAATGGTACAGCAATTTGAATAGGAAAAAAGATGTTGCCGCAAAATATCCGAAAGTTGAAAACTTACTTTTGTTCAGTTTCATAGCTTTCAAACCGACTCTATGACTCATAACCAGCTTCTTGTATTCAGTTGGATAAATTCTATATTGAATTAGAGGCTTTGGGATCACTCTAAATAGGTACTGATCAAAAGTTCTCAGCCAAAGTTCATAATCTTCTGCCCTGTTTAAATCCCCATTGTATTTGTTCTTCTCAAAGAACTCCCTTCGAGCCATAATAGTGGGGTGGATGATGAAGTCGTTTTTAAATGAAAGTTGAAAAGCTGAATGCGCTTCACCAGACACTTTTCTGACGCCAGCTGTTGTGCCGTCCTCCAAAATGCATTCGGCGTAAGACCCCACCACCATTACATCCGGGTGCTCGTTTAAAAATGCCACTTGTATCGCAAGTCTGTCAAACATCATAATATCATCAGCATCCATGCGCGCAATTAACTCTCCTTTCGCTTCACTTATCAAAAAATTCAGTCTTTCCGGAAGCCCTTTGGAAACACTTTCAGAAAAAATCCTGATACGAGGATCCGCAAGGCTTTGGGCAATTTGTAAGGTTGCATCTGTAGAACCGTCGTCAAAAATTAAAAGCTCCCAATTACCAAACGATTGTTTTAGGATAGATTCGATTGTTTCAGCAATAAACCTTGCAGCATTTTTGGCAGAGATGATTATGGAGATCATTTTTAGATCAACCGAGATTAATAACTGTTTTGATGAATAACTGTTCATACTGCTCAACAATCACCTGCCAATTAAATTTATCCCGGATTTGCAGTTTCCCTTCTTCCGAAAGGCGTTGATGTAGTTCTGGTTCATTTTGTAGTTGCTCAATTTTCTTTGCAGCGTCAAATTCATTAGAATAGATCAGACCGCCCTTCAATTCTTCCAAATTACCTACATTAGTTGATACCCAAGGAATGCCAAATGCCATCGCCTCCAAAATACTTATTGGAAACTGTTCCCAGGTAGAAGTTAAAAGAAATATTCTGGCACCACTCAACAAATTCAGTAATTCACCTCTTGCACTATCGGTATACAACCTCACATTTGATGAAAGTAAAGCCTTAAACATGCAACTAT
>JANPIM010000024.1:0-1782 GCA_031425015.1 Segetibacter sp.
CCACACGAAGAATACGCGAAGAAAGTAGAAGACAATACGGTTGGCAAACAGTGGCTCACTGTTTCCAAAACTGTTTTGAAAACACCGCAACTCATCCAACTCCCCTATAGTTTAAAAGGTCAATTCCCAGGAGGTAAAGCACGGGCCCTGGCTTTTTCATTTACGGCACGCCGGGGAGAGCGGATCAATTTTGATCTTGCAGAAAAAATCAGTGGGACCATAATCTATGCAGATATTTTTAAAATAAATGGGGAGTCGGAAGACCATATTCTCGCTGCTGCTCCAGAAAATACCCTGTTTGGCTTTGATGTAAATGAAACCGGTCAGTATATACTCCGTGTACAACCCGAGCTTGAAACTGCAGTTGGGTATACCCTTGCTATTTCGGTAGCTCCCTCACTTGGATTTCCCGTTGCCGGCAACAAAGCAAGAGTTGGAAGTGTGTGGGGTGATAGCCGCGACAATGGTAAAAGAAGTCATGAAGGCATCGATATTTTTGCGGCCAGGTTAACTCCCGCAATCGCTGCTGCTGATGGAATTATTTCTTCGGTAAAAGACGGAGGCTTGGGTGGCAAGACGATTCACCTTAGAGTGACCGATCGTCCTTTTAGTTTATACTATGCACATCTTGATCGACAATTGGTGGAAGAAGGTCAGCAGGTAAAAAAAGGCGATACATTAGGTCTTGTAGGGAGTACTGGTAATGCGGCGGCGACGTCACCACATTTACACTTTGGTATCTACACTTATGGAGGTGCGATTGATCCTTTACCTTTTGTAAATAAAATAATGAAGACAGGTCCTGCACCAGTAACAAAGGAACTTACAGGCAGACTACAACTTACAAAACCATTAAAGACAAAGACAAACGAAACAATTGCCATCAATACTGTTTTGGTACCGCTTGCAGTCACAGCCGATAATTATATTGCCGAACTTCCAAGTGGCGAGCTGATGTTAGTGCCTTTGAAATCTGTGAAAGCAGTCTAAGAGGAAATTTCTAAACCCATTAAGATCGTGAAAAAAAATGCCCATACAGGTCATCTCCCGTTGACCCGTATGGACATAATATTAGAAGTAAGTCTTACCCCAGGTCTTTTAACCATTTAACGACGTCATCTTTTACCTGGCCGGTCTTCTTTTGAATTCTTCCCCAGGTTTCGTCTTCTTTTCCTTCCTCGTATTTCAGATCGTCATCGGTTAGGTCTGCATACTTCTGTTTTAGCTTGCCTTTCCATTCGTTCCATTTGCCTTTCATTTCTAGTTTATCCATGATTCAGTGTTTTTAAATGAACAATATATCTCAGTATAATAAATAAAAAATTGTGCCAGCGATTAATACAGTTCCACGCAAAGAGCGCAATACAATTTCACGCAGAGAGCGCAAAGGAAATACACGCAAAGAACGCAACGCTACCCTCTGTATTTTTCGTTGCGACCGTTGCCCTTTGCGTACGTTGCGAGAAACCTTTTAGAACGGGTACCCAATCGCCAAATTAAATACCAAATTTTGTCGCCGCCAAACACTGTTCGCAAAATTGACCTGGTTAATAACATTCGCCGGGACCGCCCATGGTTTGCGTATTGGAAAGCCAACATCCATTCGTATTACAAACAAAGTGATATCTAGTCGCAACCCTACTCCCACGTCAACCGCCAGCTGGCTTAAGAACTTGTTAGTAAACTTAGCTCCGGCCTTCTTGGTATACAATGAATCATTCACCAACCATATATTACCACCCTCTATAAATAATGCTCCATACAATGGCCCGGCAATATGTG